>NZ_JAHKSI010000001.1:1200000-2400000 GCF_019720915.1 Alkalihalobacillus sp. TS-13 | reverse complement strand
AATTCCGTTAAGGGTCAGCATTAACGGAGTAAATGGATTCTGAAGTCATTCTATAGAAGGGTAGTACTCTTGTATAATTTAACCACTATTAAAAAGATTTTTACCCAATTATTGTTTCTCACGAAAAGGTGAAAACGTAGTAATTCGGGAAGAAGTCCATATCTCAAGAAAAGGGAGTAAACAAAATGAAGAAACAAGTGCTATTCATTCATAGTGCAGGAGTACAGGGTCTTCATCAAGGAAGTAACGATCTGATAGGATATTTAAAGGAGATGCTCGGTGATGAATACAACTTGTTAATTCCCAAAATGCCTAATCCAGAAAATCCTGAGTATACGCTTTGGAAAGGTCAGCTTAACGTAGTATTCGCTGAATTAGAAGGGGAGATAATTCTCATTGGTCATTCTTTGGGTGGGTCAGTTCTGTTGAAATATCTTTCCGAGAAAGCTTTGAAACAATCCATTTCCGGATTGTTTATGATTGCATCCCCATTTTGGGGTAAGGACGATGATTGGCAGGTCGAGGAATATTTATTGCCAGATAATTTTGCTTCAAATTTCTCTCAGAAATCGGAGATGTTCTTCTATCACAGCTGTGACGATGAAATAGTCCATCTTCACACCTTGGACACTACAAAGAAAAGCTTCCACAGGCAATTACCCGAACACTTGATGGTGATGAACATTACTTCATTAATGGATTGCCTGAACTTGTAAATGATATAAAAGAATTATAATTTGGTGTTTTGTTTAGTTGAACGATCTGCAGCAATAGGGAGGCGAATCCTGCACAAAGGATCGCTCTTATTACATAAGAAAAGGGGCAGGAGTGTGGAATAAGGAAATGTAAAGAGGGATATTCTTGGACAAAAAGGATTTAAGGCAATTACAACACTATTTAATCATAAGGTTTTGATAATGGTATTTCCCAAATCATTGTGGTTATTACTACTCCAGCAATCATTGACGCAAGTCCACCGGCTCTATTAACCTTTTTCCAAAAGAATACAGCTAGTAGAGCTGGGGTGAGTCCCGCGCCATACACGGTGTATGCAGAACCGATAAGACAGTTGGAAAATAACTAATTAAGAGATAAGCAAAAGCCCCGAGGACTATGATGAAATTTTAGCAGCTGTTTATCACTTGCCTCTTTATTAATGTATTTGCCAACAATATCGTAGGTCACGTTCGTTGCTGCGGATAACAAGTATGAATTACCTGAGGTTACAATAATCGTATGAGGGGAGAAAGCAAATGAACCTAGAACTGATGGATATTTTTCGCATGGAATATGACTTTAGTTGGGATACTGAGACCTGGTTTTTACCTTTAGAATCTGCTCTTGAGGGTTTAAATTCCACAGATGCAAGCTGGCAGCCCCCAGGAGGAGGGAATACAATTTGGCAAACTGTGAATCATCTAAATTATTACAACGCCCTACTTGTTAGACAAATCAATGACACAACGCCTAGAAAAAAGGCATCTAATAACAAGGCTACATTTGGAGATATCGGGGAACCAGCAGATTCTAAATGGAAGGCAGTCCTGGCAGAGAATACATTTGGAGATATCGGGGACCCAGCAGATTCTGAAAAATGGAAGGCAGTCTTGGCAGAAACACGCGTAATTTGTGAAAATTTACGTAAATCACTGGCACAAGTTAATGACAGTCAGCTGGAAGAGGAACTTGTTGGGGGTCTGGCTCGTCAAATTTTGCACAACGTATACCATATAGGGCAAATTGTATTAATTCGCAAACAACAAGGCTCTTGGCCAAAGGAGCGAGAATAATTTGTATATTCCGCTATAGGGCGCAATTCTAAAGTATTGGGTTGCGCTCGTTATTCCATTATAGGGGAGCTTTAATTGGAATAAGAAGAAAATAAAAATCGCTTTCTGCATAGACAAAAGACTCGTCAATAACGAGTCTTTTTTTATATACTCTATGCCAGTTTCAATGTCAAAACGTGTGTCATTATGTCGTTATTTTTGATTTCGCACCTCTAAACGGAACCCTTTATTCAAATCCCAAGCTTCTTTTCTTATAGGCTTTTTTATACTTTATTGTTGGTTTTGGCGAAATTTATTCCCCCTTAGCGGGCGATCGGGTAAGCCTCCTCGCGAGTGTCTCGCCTGGCTCGCTTTTCCCGCAGGAGTGTTGCAAATTTCACTTCAATCAAACTTAGTCAGTAACCAACAGTATATTTAACAAAACCTTCTTATAAAACTATTCTTCTTCCACAATCTCGAAGTTCTTCATCATTTCACTGAGGCGTACGCCGTGTCCTTCTTCTGCTTCGAGGAAGTAGCGTTGGTGGAAGATGTATGAGCCACCGTCTTCATCTGGGATGACGAAGTATCGGTTGATGACACTGTCCCAGTTGTTGCCGTTTAATGTACGAGCGGTTTGGGAATCAATCGGATAGTCGGTTTGTTCAAAAGTAAAGCCGTGTTCTGCTTCCAACTGGCTAATTGTATCTTCAACAGATTGCTCTTTTTTTCTGATGATCTTCATGAACACTTCAGGGTATTGTTCTGGCAGCGGTTCTTTTGTTGTGATAATATCGTAATCTTCGTGTTTTTCCATCTTGTAACGCTCTTCATCTACATAGATGACATATCCGTGTTCAATACTATCGTTTAGAGAAGCTGTTCCTTCTTCTTCAGTACCTTCGATTGGAATATTCACTTCTTTTTCTGGTGCGAACCATTCTTTTACTTTATCGACGAGAGCGTATCCTGGTGTGGTATTCAAAAGACCGATGGCGAGCAGTACAGCTGCTGCTACCGTTGCTGCGAACCCGATCCATTTTGATTTTTTCTTTTTTGGCGTGACGAAATCCAGCTCATCTTCAATCGATTTCCACGTTTTTTCTTTTTCTAGTTCGTTTATTTCATATTCCTGCTTCAATTTTGCCTCCAACATATCATCAAACTTGCTCTTGTCCATGGTAATCTCCCCTTAATTCTTCTCTCAGCAGCTTGCGAGCTTGAAAAAGCCTTGATTTCACAGCACCGATACTGATTTCAAGTACTGACGACATTTCTTTTTCAGTCAAGCCTTCCACATATTTCAGCACGAGTGCTTCTCGATGGTCTTCTTTCAATTTTTCCATCGCTTCATCAAGGATTTCATTATCAGTGGCAGGTTGAGTTGCCTTGTCCTCATATGCGCTTTGCGGAACTTGATCGATATCGGTTTCAGGTTTGCGTTTGCTGATCAAGCGGCGGACTTCGTTTGTCAAAATGCGGTAAAACCACGGTTTGAAAGGTTTAGAATCATTATAAGTATGAATGCCTTTGTAAACACGGATGAAGGTTTCCTGTACTGCATCTGAGGCGTCAGATTCATTTTTCAACATCGACATCGACGCTCTCATCGCTGCTTGATAATACTCGTCGTATAAGGCTCGGAAAGCTTTTCTGTCGCCTTTTTTTATCTTTTTTATCGTTTTTTTATCCAACTGGGATCTCCCCTTTTTTCTTTCTCATATGTAATACCTTTGTACCATAGGAAAAGTTTTAAAAGCTATAAATTATTTTATATAATGGCTTTCGTTTTGCAGGGATACGAACTCACACCGGGAAAAAGAGAAGTGCAGAAAATTCACAGACATGAGGTTCGTTAATTATGCATTTAACAGTTGATTTACCACCATTTAGGTGAAATAGGGTCTCAGGTGTCCGGTATTTTTTTAATCGGATCGATTTTGAAAAATAATGTCTTTAATGACGATTAATGGTAATTCTGCAAAGGAAAGTTGTTCGTAACAATGTGGTATGTGCAAAGTTTGTGATAAAAGCGATAGGGAGGGTGGCTTGGGGAGAGAGGAACGAAAAAAGTTTCCCCCACGATCTATTATGTATAGAAAGCAGGGGAATCCTGTGTAGTCCGGCACTGGGATAGATGCCGGACGTAATACATTACCCGATTATATGATATTTAAAACCTTCTTTAGGGTTTTTACTCATGTTCTGTCGTAATTTGCCATATACCACCGTATTGATCCTCGAGTCGACCGAACATTGCACCCCAAAATACCTTTTCAAATGGCATTAATACGTTTCCGCCATCAGATAGTCCTTCAAATGCTTCACGTGCTTCATCTTCTGATTTGTACTCAAGGACAAGATTCAAATTGCTTCCCTTGTGAACGGGTTCTTTAACAGCATCAGCCAAAAAAATGTTTGACCTGCAACCTGTAGAGTCAGATGCATCCTTTCTCTGCAATTTCTGGTGGAGAACCCGGTGCTTGGTCAAAGGTTTGAACACTTACAACCTCTCCTTGTAAAGTTTGGGCATAAAAGTCTGCTTGTCTTTTTGCATCCTCGCTGAATATGTAAGGATATAAGTTTGCCATTGATCAATTCTCCCTTTGCTTTTGAGTTCGATGAATCTGTTATTGGAGAAATTCAAACCATCCAAATGTATTTAGGATAGGGCTTACGACAGAGCAAGTTAAGTCAATTTTGTTCTGTGAACGCCCTGAGAGTAAAGAAATTAAGGGAAAAGACGAGTATTGCGACGAATTGCTTGAAATGTATCAAGAAAAATTACAAGAAGCTCACAGTCAAATGGAAGCTTTATCAGCTGCAAAAACCCAACTAGAACAACAGATATCTAGAATGAAAAATACACGAAGAAAAGCGCTAGAACGGGATGACTTAATTTAGGTTGTATCGGCAAACATCTTAACTTCTAAAGGGCACTCGGGCAAGATCTATCCAATGTCAGGACCTGAAGCCTTAACCGTTATCGATAAAATTCGTATAATCAGCTCAGCCATAAAGCGGCAGAGTCAGTGGTGCCTCATTGAATGACATTGTATATACCAGGGTCCTAGTAGCATCTCAAAACCGATCAGATCTGGTAGCTGCATGGGAAACAATAAGAAATGAGTTTGGTGTTCATGATGTTCCAAGCACCATATCTGGAGTTACCGTATTAGGCTATCCAAATCAATTGGTGGAAATCGAAGCTGTAGCAGCATTAGAAAAGCGTTTTGATGTTGATGATCTAAAGTAAGGTGTCATGTTAGTTTTCCTTCAGTTAAATTCATATTTGTTAATGAAGTTTATTACCTCTAATGAATTGTCGGATAAAAACCACTATGACTAATAGAAATGGGATAACAAATTCAAACAATGGAAAGATCGATTTAAGAACAAATTTCCCTTGTTCGATGTGCTCTACAAAATTATCGGTTGCAACCATCGAGGTAAGAAATATCATCACCCCTATAGGTAAGACGGCCTTACGATGATTTTTCATCTTGAACAAATCGGTCGTACTTATCACAGCTGCGTAACCAAAGACAGCTACCTTAAAAAAATCCCCTACGATCAGGACGATCATCGCAATAGCTTCTAAGCTTTGTACAAATCCTCCTATATTTATCTTTTCGACTAATTTCAAAAAAGGAAACACAGACGTCGACCATCCGTTTACACCAAGTACAGCAATTTCAATCACAATCGTCATAGTTAATAATAGTCCACTTAAAATCATGGCAATCATTCCAAGCTTCATCCCATTTTCCGAATGATTCAAGTAGGGAAGAATTACCGTAAAACAAATCAGTTCACCGTAAGGAAAAAAAACGCGGTCAGGAAATGCCGTTGTTATAACCGGCTTCCATCCATTTTCCAATACAGGCAGCAAGTTCTCGAACCGAACAATATTTGAACCAATCGTAAAAAAAAATGTCAATACCACTATCGTAATGACTAAGATAAAAGAAAGTTCACCCGCTCTAGCCAGCACTTCTATTCCTTGATACACCCCATAACAAACGAGAAGGATTATGATTCCGCTCAGTACAGACATAGGGGTTTTACTATAATCAATCAAAAACAGTTCACTTGATTCCCGCAAATCCCTGGATGCTCCGTATATAAAAAATAAAATATATGACAAAGCGATCATATAACCAATATATTTCCCTAAAATTTTTTGAAGATAGCTTGTCAGTAGAAGATTTGGATAATGGCTATATAAATAATAATACTGAAGTAATAAAACGATACCGCCTATCATCCCCAATAATTCTGCCAACCAAGCGTCCTGTTTTGCCTCAACTCCTAAAGGGACAATAAGTGCGGTTCCTAACTCGAATAAGACAACTAAAGAGAAAAACTGGTAAGGATTAATACTCGATTTCTCCATTTAAATTAGGCCTCCAAAACAAACCATCTATATGAGATTAGTCATTGACCAAACAGAGTGTTTATAAACTCCCAAGCTAATGTTTGACAACTGGAGCTTTTTTTTCGGCAAAAGGTAGCGAGACCAATCAAAAAGGTATCCGTTCTCCAAATGTAAAGATGTACTTAAACAGTATTTCGATTCAAGAATGGTGAAAGTCATGATTTTTTGTAATCAAAATGGATGAGAGTAAAAAACGACGTCTATAGTATTTAAACGTATTTCTTGAGACGAAAGGTTAGTGCAGATGCTTTTTGATTGAAAGTTCTGTAAAATGGTAGGCAAATGAAGCAAATAAAATGGGGATGAGTGAAAATGCTGGACCAGTTAAAATATATAGACGGCATAACGATTATTGATACATCAGGAACGATTTTATTCACCGTTAAATTCAATCCGAGGTTTCACACGGAGATTGATGAAAACGAGAAGATCATCGGTCAAAACCTTTTTTCTGCTTTTCCTTTACTAGATGAACGATCCAGCACCCTTCTAAATGTGATGAAAACCGGTAAGCCGATTTTCCGTGCTAAACAAAGTATTGTTGATTTCAGAGGAATTGAAAAAGAAACCACAAATGTTTCATTACCGATAAAAGCCCATGGGAAAATAATCGGGTCGATCGAACTTTCAATGGACATAAGCCAATCAGAGCATTTTCCCCGTTCCGTTATAGAGATTGATTCAAGCTCATTTGATAGCAGACAGTTAAAAAAGAGGATTAACCCTGAAAGAGCGGTTTATTCT
Source organism: Alkalihalobacillus sp. TS-13 (assembly GCF_019720915.1). Classification (GTDB taxonomy): domain Bacteria; phylum Bacillota; class Bacilli; order Bacillales; family Fictibacillaceae; genus Pseudalkalibacillus. Next base: position 2,393,049 of record NZ_JAHKSI010000001.1, on the reverse strand, counting down.
TTTGAAGATATCGTGACCAATGATGAAGTGATGACTCAATTGAAGGAATCTGCAAGGAAGTTTGCAAGTGGGGATTCTTCCGTTTTTATATACGGGGAAACAGGGACAGGCAAAGAATTGTTTGCACATGCAATACACAATGCGAGTGGACGTTCTGTAAAACCATACATTACACAGAATTGCGCTGCACTCCCAGAGAGTTTAATTGAAAGTATTCTGTTTGGCACAAAACGAGGAAGTTTTACAGGTGCTGAGGACAATCCGGGCTTGTTTGAACTGGCTGACGGAGGAACCCTGTTCCTTGACGAGATAAATTCGATGCCCATTCACCTTCAGGCAAAACTGTTAAGGGTATTGGAGGATGGTTACGTCCGTAGGCTAGGGGACACAAAGCTGAGGAAGGTTGATGTCAGGATCATTACGGCATCTAATATACACCCATCTCAATGCGTAAGGGATGGAAGTTTACGTCAAGATCTTTATTTCCGACTCGGGGTTATGACGCTGGCGATTCCTCCATTACGTGAAAGGAAAAAAGACATACCTTTGTTGGTTGATTATTTTGTGAGTAAATTAAATAAAGGCCATGACAAGAATATTGCTCATATTTCAAGAAATTCTCTTGAAGTTTTACTGGGCTATGATTGGCCAGGAAATGTCAGGGAGCTTGAAAATGTGATCGAATACGCTTTAAATCAGGCTGATCCTTGTGAAGATACTTTACAATACAACCATTTGGAACAGCAAATCAAGCATTTGATGAATATCCAACAATCGTTTTCGTCTACCAAAATCAAACCATTGAAAGATGAGATTGCGAATTTAGAAAAGGCTAGAATTGAACAAGCTATCCTTCTAACCGGCGGAAATGTATCCAAAGCCGCCAGGATGCTTGAGATTCCTCGACAAACATTACAGAATAAAATGAACCACTATCGAATCAACTAATCGACGATAGGTGCCGAAATATTAACGATCTATTGCCGGTTTTATAACAATTCCCATTCTTCTAAATCGATTTACTTGTAGGCAGAATCCTTTTGTAAGGGGTTTTGCCTGCTTTTTTGTTCATTTTCTCCACATATTTTTGAATTGGCATGAGTTTTGCATGTTAAGTACATGAGTCAAAAAAGGACGGGGAGGAATAAAAAAGTGAAAATCGGAGTTTTAAAGGAAGTTAAAAGTGGAGAATCACGTGTCGTTTTGACACCAAACGAAGTGAAGCAATTGTCTCGTAAAGGTCATTCTGTATTGGTGGAAAAAGATGCGGGACTCCAGGCGGGATTTCCCGATCCCTCTTACCTGAAGGCAGGGGCAGAGATTGTACAGCGGGCAAAAGAGATTTTCGATCAAGCCGATCTTGTTGTAAAAGTGAAGGAAGTCAGCCCCGAAGAGTATTCTCTTCTTCAACCAGGGCAAATCGTTTTCTCATGTCTGCATCCTGCGGCAAACAAAGAAGAGGTTGATGCGTTGCTTGAAAAGGAAGTTGTTGCGATTACAGCAGAGGATACTCACCGTTTCGGATCGCCAAATTGTGAAGTGGCAGGAAAGCTGGGTGCATTGATGGGAATTCAATACCTTCTTACGCCAAACGGTGGATCAGGAAAATTAGTAGGGGGGATAGGAGGCGTTCCCGGTATCCAAGCGTTGGTGCTAGGAGGAGGAATCGTCGGAAAAAGTGCGGTTGACGTCCTCGCTTCATTGAGGGCACAAGTAAGGTTACTGGATATTAATATTGGCGTTTTGCGGGAAGCTCAGTTTCTTTTTCCTAAAAATGTGACGACTGGATTTTCGAATCAAGAAACCATTAGGGAAATTTTACCGAACATGGACCTTGTCATCAACTGTGTAAAATGGCCGAAACAACGAACAGACCATCTGATTACAAGGGATATGATCAGTACGATGCAAAAGGGGTCTGTGATTGTAGATATCAGTGCAGACGTGGGAGGAGCAATTGAAACCTATCGACCAACAACGTTTGAAGAACCGATTTATACGGTAGAAGGGGTTATCCATTTTGGGGTGGACAATATACCAGGCGCTGTTCCAAACACAGCGTCCATCGCGTATGCTGCCTCTGTTTTCCCGTATATTCAATCGATTGCCGATAAAGGGGTTGAACAAGCCTTGCGTGATGATGAATATCTTCGAGGAGGGCTTACAATATACAAGGGCAAGCTGACCCATGAAGAAACAGGTCTTGTTCAAAAGCGACAATGGGTGAAACCAGAAGAGTTGTTGAAATGATTTAAAGGAGGAGGAAGAGTATGGAATTAGGGATATTATCACTTGTACCGGCAACGGTTGCGATTATCTTGGCTTTTGTCACAAGAAATACAGTTTTCTCGCTTGCTGTTGCCTGTTTTGTCGGCGTACTTTTAGCGGGTCAAGGGCTATTGGGATTCCCGGACTTACTGAAAGAAGCATTAGGTACAACGAGTTTTTCGTGGATTTTATTGCTTGAACTTTTTATTGGAGTATTAATTGCTTTCTTTCAAAGAACTGGTGCCATTCAGCAATTTACGGCAGTCATGGAGCGCAAGAATTTAAGCAGGGTCAAGACACAGCTAGTTTCCTGGTTTTTGGGCATGTTCGTGTTCTTCAGCGATTACTTTAGTCCGTTATTTGTCGGATCTACAATGCGAAATTTGTCAGATAAAGCGAAAATATCGAGGGAAAAATTGTCTTATATCGCAGATTCGACTTCGGCACCTGTAAGTGTCATCGTTCCGATCACAGGTTGGGCGGTATTTATTTCAGGCTTATTAGTCGGTATGGGTTCCATATCAAGCCCCGATTCGGCGATGAAAGTATTCGTACAGGCTATACCCTTTAACTTCTATGCTTTATTATCGGTTCTCTTTGTCGGTCTACTTGCAATGCGGGTTATCCCCGATTATGGCCCGATGAGAAAAGCAGAAGAACGGGCACTAAATGAAGGAAAGGTGTTGCGTGACGGAGCTGAACCGTTAATGGGGGAAGAATTGACTGAAACACCGCCATTTAAGGGAATAAAATCTAATATCTTTTTAAACTTTTTCCTGCCTGTCTTGATTGTGATATCCATCGCGGTAGGGACATTCATCGTATTGGACTCAGCAAAAACAATGGAAGCATTTTTGACAGCGTCTGTTATTTTAGGTGTTATCATGCGTTTCCAGGGTATTCCATTTAATGAAATTATGAAAACAGCCACTGCCGGGATGAAAGGTGTATTGCCTGCAATCATCATCTTAGCGTTTGCTTATGCGTTGAACAAATTGACAGAAGACATAGGGACAGCCGATTACATTGTTTCCGTCAGCGGAAATTGGTTGAGCCCAAGCCTGCTGCCGGTTGCCACCTTCATGATTGCCGCAATCATCGCTTTTGCGACAGGTTCCTCCTGGGGTACTTTTGCAATCGTCATGCCTTTAGCCGTCCCGCTTGCTTTTAACTATACAGGTGATGAGGTAACGACACTTGTTTTGGCTACAATAGCAGCTGTTGGAGGCGGAGGTGTTTTTGGGGACCATTGTTCACCTTTGTCAGATACGACCGTTCTAGCCTCTACAGGAGCTGCCTCCGATCACATGGATCATGTCAAAACACAGATTCCATATGCCTTGACAGTAGCTGCGGTTGCATGTGTTTTTTATTTGCTCGTAGGGGTTCTTTTTGCCTAGAATCAGGTTGTTAAAATAGTATGTAAAAGAATAAAGATGAGGGCATTGATAATAAAAAAGGTCATTATGGCCTTTTTTATTGTTTATATTGATATACGATACGGACACTAAATCAATTTTTTATCAAACGGCAACATTTATGTCCTAATTTCCTAATCATTCATATTAAGTCAATAAAGTTTGTTACCTAATTTGTTGTCGGATAAAAACGACTATGACTAATAGCAACAGAATAAATTCAAACAAGGGAAAGATCGATTCAAGGACAAATTCCCCTAGTAAGATGAGTGCTACAAAAATATCCACGACCATCGAGGTAAAAACTATCATCACGCCAATAGGTAAGATGGACTTCCGGTGATTTTTCATTTTGAATAAGTCAGTCGTACATATAACAACTGTGTAACAAAAGAACCCACCTTAAAAAATCCTCTATGATCAAATACGATCATCACAATAGCTTCTAAGTTTTATAATAATAAAACCTTAGGAAAGACTAAAACAAAAACATTTCCCCTGCTCTTGCCATACTTCTATTCCGTGATACAACGCATAACTCAACAGAATCATCATGATGGCGCTTAACACAGACATTGGTGTTCATCATAGTCCAACAAAAAGAGTTCTACTTGATTCCCGTAATCTACTTGATTCCCGTAAATCTCTAGACACTCCATATATAAGGAATAAAATGCATGACAACGCGACAATATTTATATATACCTTCCATAAATTTCTGGTATATTACGATACGCCAAAACGCTCAAACGATCTGAAAATTTACCCTAAGTTTACAATGGACTATGTTGGAAATAATAAATTGAAATTGGCAGGAGGGAAGAGGATGAGACGTATAAAAAAATCGTTTAAAAATCGACGGAGTCAATCCTTGCCTACACAAAACGATCAAATTAAAAATAAAGAACAGTTTAGTGAGAATCTTAAAGAAAATATACAAATAGTAAAAGAAGCACTTGGTAACAGCGATGATATCATCATCCGGGAAATTAGCATAGGAAAAGAAAGCAGCATAAAAGCAGGGATCATTTATACTGAGGGCTTGGTTGATACACCCTCCATTCAAAATTTCATTCTGGAATCCTTAATGGTGGATATACAGGATTCGGGTCTAGACAAGAGTATCACTAACAAAAAAGACCTGCTGCAGCTGATGAAAGATTCTGTTTTAGCAGTCGGAGAATTAAAAGATATAACCGATTACAACACTCTCTTCACCTCTCTGTTAACAGGTAATGTGATACTTTTGCTTGACGGTTATACACAAGGCTTTGCGATTAGCATGAAGGGTGGAAAAGACCGCGGTGTGCCAGAAGCAACAACTGAAAGTACGGTACGTGGTCCAAAGGAAGCTTTTTCAGAAAGCTTACGTACCAATACAGCACTGTTAAGACGCAAAGTCAACGATCGCAACCTTTGGTTAGAAACGAAAAAGATTGGAACGGTTACGAAAACAGACGTTTCAATTGCCTATATAAAAAACATTGCCAATGACAAGGTGGTAGAAGAAGTTCGTCGGCGACTTGATAGAATTGAAATCGATGGTATTCTGGAAACCGGCTATATTGAAGAGTTGATTCAAGATGAGACATATACACCTTTCCCTACTATTTTCACTACAGAGCGCCCTGATGTCACAGTTGCCAATCTCTTAGAGGGACGTATCGCTATTTTTGTTGATGGAACCCCTCATTCTCTAATCGCTCCGTCATTGTTCGTTCAATTTTTCCAAACAGCAGATGATTATTATCAACGAGCAGATATTGTTACACTGCTCCGTATTCTTCGGTTCATTGGATTTTTCATAGCGCTCCTTGGTCCATCCTTATACATCGCGATTACGACGTTTCATCAGGAAATGCTGCCGACACCGTTGCTCATTAACCTGGCTGCTCAACGGGAAGGAGTACCATTTCCTGCCTTCATTGAAGCACTTATAATGGAAGTCACATTTGAAATATTGAGGGAGGCCGGAGTTCGAATGCCGAGGACGATCGGTCAGGCGGTTTCAATTGTCGGGACACTCGTCATTGGAACAGCGGCTGTCGATGCCGGCATTGTTTCCGCAGCAATGGTTATTGTTGTAGCGATCACCGCGATTTCAAGCTTTATTGTCAGTTCGTTCAATCTTTCTATTTCCGTAAGGATGTTGCGTTTTATTTTTATGGGACTTGCTGCCTCGTTTGGTTTATTCGGGATGATAGTCGGCTTGATCGCCCTTACTCTTCATTTATGCAGTTTGCGTTCATTCGGCGTACCTTATATGTCACCACTTGCTCCTTTCAATATTGAAGGGCAAAAGGATGTGTTTATCCGGTTTCCACACTGGGGTTTATTTTCGCGTCCACGTCTGATCAGCCAGAAAAATTTAAAGCGGGAAGATAATCCGTCACCAAAGCCGGAGTCCCGGAAACGAAAATAGCACATCCGAACAAGGTATTGACCGTCACCATTTTTTATGGAAAGACATGCATGCATGGTTGAAAAATGAAATGGACCTTGTTGATCGAGAACAGGACTATTGATCGAAAAGGAATGAATTTGATCCCCATGGTTCAATTGAAGCAGATGGATCCAATGTTCGTAAAATTAAAGGAGTAATTCGATATGTGGGTTATTACAGGAGTACTTCTCGTAGCCATCTTGATCACCATTATAGAAGTACCTCCGCTTTGGAAGAAAAGACAGAGGAAAGAACTATGGGTTTTTTCGGTGCTGCTTGTCTTTGGGATCGGATTAAGTATTGCAGTAGGTTTGGATTTGAATGTTCCCAATCCGTTCGATTGGATTGCAGTCATATTTAAACCGTTAACTGATTTAATGATGTGGTTATTGAAATAAAGGTGAATAGGGAAAATCCTTGAAAACCGCAAGAAAGGAGGATCAAGTATGAAAAGAACAATCAGTTTATTCATCATCATTTTCCTTTTGCTAAATCTTTTGACGGGTTGTTGGAACCGGCGGGAGCTGAATGAACTGGCCATCACGGTTGCGATGGCAGTGGATAAATCGGATGAGGAGTATGTTGTTTCAACTCAGGTTGTCAATCCAGGTCAAGTAGCTGCTAAACAAGGAGGAGGTCAGAAATCACCAGTTACACTATATCAAGAAAAAGGAGACACGGTCTTTGAAGCGATAAGAAGAATGACTACGGGTACAGCTAGAAAACTTTACTTTCCTCATCTCCGAATTCTTGTAATAAGTGAGGAGTTAGCCGAAGAAGGAATTGGAGAAACATTAGATTTTATATCAAGGGATCACGAATTGCGAACAGACTTTTACATTATCATTGCGAAAGATACAAAGGCAGAGAATGTATTGAAAGTGACGACAGGATTAGAAGATATTCCTGCAAACAAGCTGTTTACATCTCTTGAAACGTCCGAGAAATCATGGGCTCCTTCAGTGGCAATTACATTGGATGAACTGACCGCGGAAATCGTGAGTGAGGGAATACATCCCAACTTAACAGGAGTCCATGTAATAGGGGAAAATAAAAAAGTAGGGGAAATGATGGAGAATGTTCAAGGAATTGATGCTGATGTCAAATTGAAATATGGCGGGATGGCCGTGTTTAAAGATGATAAACTAATCGGGTGGTTGAATGAAAAGGAGAGTAAAGCGGTCAGCTATGTCCAAGGCAAGGTAAAAAGTACAATTGGTGAAGTGTCTTGTCCAGAAGGAAAAGGGAAAGTAGGAGTTGAGGTGACTCGCACAAAAGTTGATTTAAAAGGGAAGGTTGAAGATGGTTCACCAAAGGGGACGGTAAAAATTCAGGTGGAAGGGAATGTTGGTGATGTTCAATGCAAAAAGCTTGATTTGACGAAAACGAAAACGATTGATGAATTGGAAAAAAAATCAGAAAAACAAATCAAGGAAATAATTGAATCAGCCATCGCGACAGCCAAGGAAGAATTCGAAGTCGATCTTTTTGGCTTTGGGGAGGCAATCCACCGTTCAAATCCTGACTATTGGAAAAAGGCAAAGAAAAATTGGGACGAAAGATTTACGGACATGCCAATAGAGGTGAAAGCAGATGTAAAGATTCGACGGCTTGGTACAATTGGAAATTCACCGCTTGAAAAAATAAAAGATTAGATACAATGAAGAGGGGGGTGATCAGGTGTTAGATAACCAAAAAATATCGGTCCGTCAATTCAGGATATTGGTCATTTTGTTTACCATCGGCACGTCCATTTTGATTGTTCCAGCAACGCTGGCCTCCGAGGCGAAACAAGATGCTTGGATTGCAGCGATCCTCGGTGTTGGAATGGGTTTGTTAGTTATATTTTTATACAATAAACTAGCTCTCATGTTTCCTGATATGACCTTTGTGCAGATGAATCAAAGGGTTTTAGGTAAATGGTTAGGGAAAATGGTATCCATCATATTTTTTTCAATGACCTTTGCCTATACTTCTGCCCTTCTATTTTATGCTGGCAATTTCTTTATTACAGAAATCATGCCAGAAACGCCGCTTGGGTCCCTTGTAATCCTTATAGGTATCATAATGGTGATGGCAGTACGATATGGTCTGGAAACATTTGCACGATCAGCAGAGATTTTGATCCTGACTTTCTTTATCTTATTTATCTGCCTAGTGTTTTTCGTCAGTCCCGAAATTGAAGTTGAAAACATACAGCCTGTGTTTGATGTAGAGTTAAAACCTTTGCTTCGGGCAAGTATTTTTTTGGTCGTGACATCAACGATAAATGCGGTTGTTTTATTGATGATTTTTCCAGCCAATGTCAATCAGCCGAAAGAAGCTCAAAAATCTTTTTTGATCGGAAGTTTGATTGGCGGGCTGGTAATGATCATCATTACTCTGCTGGGTATTTTGGTTCTTGGCCCTTTTGATTCAGCAAATCAAATTTATCCGGGCTATAAGTTGACCAAAAAGATCAATATCGGTAATTTTTTGACACGGATCGATGCAATCATGGCCGGATTATGGATGATTACCATCTATTTCAAGCTGGTCCTTTATTTTTACGCTTCTGTTTTAGGGTTTACACAAATTATGGAAATAAAAGATTATCGCCCTTTCACTTTGCCTTTAGGGATGATTGCCATCGTCCTTTCTCTTATCGTCTATCCTAATGTGGTTTATCAACAAGAGTGGGATACAGAAACGGCAAACGCTTTTTCATTATCTGTAGGATTATTTTTACCCTTATTGCTGTTAGTAGTGGCAGTGTTTCGAAAAAAAATGGGCAAGAAAAAAACCATTTGAGAAATTAGGAGGTTGTGATAGGTATAAAGAATCAGTTGACTGTAAGAATCCCTTACTTTATATCCTAGAAGGAGCCATCATAGGTGAAAGATCAAATTCATTTCCCTTAAAAATTCTCTAAAACTGTCTTTATGCGTGAAACCCCTTCTTCGATTAAATCTTCGGTTAAACTACCATATCCCATAACAATCTTATTTTTATGTTTCCTTTTTGAAATGGCGTAGGGTTTGATTGGATAGACGATTACGCCTTGGTCTTTTATACGATTGACCAATTTTTCAGTGAAATCAACTCCCTCCAATTCCAATACCAGATGCATTCCAGCTGCTTTACCATGGATTTTGAAATTGCTGAAGTGTTTGCTGATCGAATGGACCATTGCCTTCCTTCTCTGTTTATAAATACCTTTCATCCTTCTTACATGGCGATCGAGATAGCCTTCTTTGATGAAATGAGCGAGGACCATCTGATCGATCGTACCAGTGTGTCTATCCAAATACCATTTCTTTTGACGGATTTGTCTCACAAGTCCCCAGGGCAATACCATATACCCGATCCTGAGGGAAGGAGATAGGATCTTACTGAATGTACCGACATATATGACATTTTCAGGATCCAACCCTTGCATAGAAGCGACAGGAATTCCCTCATAAGTGAACTCGCTGTCATAATCATCCTCTACTATATAAGCGTTATGTTCCCTTGCGTATTCAATCAATTGGATTCTTCTCTGGATAGGCAAGGTGCCACCCAATGGAAATTGATGGGATGGAACGACGAATATAAAACTGGGATCATGATGTGTTGGCAAGCTGTCGGTTACGATGCCCCTTTCATCTACTGGTACTGGCAATACATCCGCTCCGGCATTTTGAAAGATAGGAAGCATCTCATCAGCAATCGGATCCTCAATGATCACTTTTTTGTTTTGAGTCGTCAGAAACTTTGTGATCAAATAAAGACCTTGTGTCGCCCCTGTTGTAATGATGATTTGTTCAGGATGGCAATTCACGCCTCTAACTCTTGAAAGATAACGTCTTAAAACATTTCTTAACTCGGTGATCCCCTGGGAAGGGTTATACCCAAATAATCGATCCTCTGACTGTAAACAAACTTCCTTGGTAAGATTCCCCCAGATGCTTCTCGGGAAATAGTCCATGGCAGGGTTGCTTGCTTTAAAGTCTATTGAATCAACCGATGGAAAGAGATCCGAAACAATATGTTGATCTTCTGATAGTGATGGTTGCTCTGATTTTTTAACCAATAAGGAGGAACCTTGTGATACATAAGTTCCAGAACCAGGCCTGACTTCTATATAGCCTTCAATCATCAATTGGTCATATGCTTCCAAGACAACATTCCGTGACACACCGATATTCGTTGCAAGCTCCCTGGAAGAAGGAAGTCGCTCTCCAGCTTGGAACTCATTGTTCAATATCCTGTTGCTTATTTGATCATAAACCTGTTGGGGTAGTGTCTTATCAGAAAGTCGATTAACAGAAAAGTTCAGCAAAGAAAATCCTCCCAGTTTAAATTGGTACTATAAAAATGATGATAAATTGGTTCTATTACATACCAGTATATCATGTTATCCTTCTCATAAATTCAATTGGAGGTAAAGAGGATGAAAACAATAGGTTTAATTGGCGGTTTAAGCTGGGAGTCTACTTCGGAATATTATCGGATCATCAATGAACAAGTAAGATTGGAATTGGGAGGAGTACACTCAGCGAAGTGTCTGCTCTATTCATTTGATTTTGAGGAGATTGTCCGACTGCAAAAATCCGGGGCATGGGATTTGGCTACCGCAAAAATGGTCGATGCAGCGGTTACGTTAGAAAGAGCAGGCGCTGACTTGATTTTGATATGTACAAATACAATGCATAAGATGGCAGAAGAAGTACAGAGCAATCTATCTGTTCCTTTATTGCATATCGTAGATTCGACTGCTTCCAAAATCAAAGAAGCTGGTCTAGACTGTGTCGGGCTATTAGGGACAAAATATACAATGGATAAGAACTTTTATAAGGATCGTTTCCAAATGAAGCACGATATTAAAGTTATCACACCCGACGAAGAGGATAAGGAAATGGTTCACAACGTCATTTTTAATGAACTATGCCAAGGGAAAACGCTTCAGCACTCGAAGGAACGATATCTTGAGGTGATCGAACGGTTAAGAGAGAGGGGTGCCCAGGCTGTGATACTTGGTTGTACTGAAATCTCACTCCTGGTCCAACAGAGTGACACAAGCATGAAACTGTTTGATACTACAAGCATACATGCAAAAACTGCGGTTAAGTTGGTAATTGAAGAGGACAATAATAAGAAAAAAATATTCCAGTAATGAAAGTAAAATAATAATAGGTTTTTATGACGTATGATAAAAAACGTGCCCATCAATATAAAAGCTAGAGGCTCGTAATGTAATGAGGGGGTTGTCCAATACTCACTGTGTGTAAAATGAAGTTCATAAAAATGTTTCTCCTACTGTTTTTAGTGGAGCAATGATTGGATTGAAAAGATGTAATGAAAGAAATTATTAAAAGCTGATAGAAAATATAAAGAAAACATTTATACATTTATTTAGAAATATAATATAAGTCAATCCTTTATGACGTTTCGTGGTACCAATACTAAATAGAAGGTCATTAAATACAGGAAATAAAAAAACCTTGCCGAATTAAGGCAAAGGTTTTTTGTGGATTCAGGTTTCATATCTTCCCTCCATGCGATAAATTCGATTTCTGGAGTAATTATTCCATTTTTTGCATAATGGAGCTTTGTCATAAAAAAGCCGGATCCAAATCTGCCCAAACATATTGGATTCCCCTAGTCACTTCTATTAAATTTGATTTAAGTATAATGACTCTTTATTTAAATGAAAATTTAGTTATTCAATATAATAATAGAGTTAAATACCTTCCCAAGCTACCAGTAAAATAATTGATAACCCATATTCAGGGGTGTCCCAAAAGAAAAGTGTCAGACACCTCCAACACAACATTTTGAATCAAACCACGATTTTTCTAAATGTTGTTAAGTTCGGAGAGACTCAGTTACTTTTGGGATAGCCCCCATTTTGAATTTCGCTGCTTTATTTTCACATCTTAATAATATAACACGTTGACTTTATTACACTTTAAACATATTTCATAATTGTAATCACCTTGAAAATGATGATCACAATTTTGCTGTAAATCTTTTAGACGTTTCTCCAAAAAAGCAAGGTGAGCTTTGTGTTGATTAATTTCCCTTTCAATTTTATGAGCATCCACTGTAATATAACCTCCTCAGAAAGTTACTGATATAGATTACCTCCAGATTGCTTAAACTCTTCTGCTTTTTCCTTCATCCCTTTTTCAATCGCTTCCTTCGTATCAAGATTGTATTCCTTTGCATAATTACGGATATCTTGTGAGATTCTCATACTGCAAAATTTCGGTCCGCACATTGAACAGAAATGTGCTGTTTTTGCACCTTCAGCAGGTAGAGTTTCATCATGATATTCCAATGCTCTTTCAGGATCCAAGGATAAATTGAATTGATCTCTCCAACGGAATTCAAAACGAGCTTTTGATAAGGCATCATCTCTTTTGTGTGAACCTGGATGTCCTTTTGCCAGATCAGCAGCATGTGCAGCGATTTTGTAGGTGATGACTCCTTCACGAACATCATCTCTATTCGGTAGTCCTAAATGTTCTTTTGGTGTGACATAACAAAGCATGGCCGTTCCATACCAACCAATCATTGCAGCTCCGATAGCAGACGTAATGTGATCATAACCAGGTGCTATATCGGTTGTCAGAGGTCCAAGTGTATAGAATGGAGCTTCCTTACATAGTTCAAGTTGCTTATCCATGTTTTCTTTTATAAGATGCATCGGCACATGTCCAGGACCTTCCACCATAACCTGTACGTCGTGCTCCCATGCAATCTTTGTTAACTCCCCAAGAGTCTCCAGCTCTGCAAACTGTGCTTCATCATTCGCATCTGCAATGGACCCAGGACGTAAACCATCTCCTAAAGAGAATGCCACGTCATAAGATTTCATAATTTCACAAATTTCTTCGAAGTGGGTATATAAAAAGCTTTCTTTATGATGATATAGACACCATTGTGCCATGATCGAACCGCCACGTGACACAATTCCTGTCAAACGTTTTGCTGTTAACGGAACATATTGTAAAAGGACACCCGCATGAATGGTGAAGTAATCAACACCTTGCTCAGCTTGTTCAATCAAGGTATCACGGTAAACCTCCCAAGTAAGGTCCTCAGCAATACCATTTACTTTTTCAAGTGCTTGATAAATCGGAACGGTGCCAACAGGGACTGCTGAATTGCGGATAATCCATTCACGCGTTGTATGGATATCTTTCCCTGTTGAAAGATCCATGATATTATCTGCACCCCAGCGAGTCGCCCATGTCATTTTTTCAACCTCTTCCTCGATAGAAGATGAAACAGCTGAGTTCCCAATATTCGCGTTGATTTTAACATGGAATTTACGTCCTATGATCATTGGCTCTATCTCTGGATGGTTGATATTAGCAGGGATGATCGCACGGCCTCTTGCAACTTCATCCCGTACAAAATCCGGTTCCATATCTTCCCTTAATGCAATAAATTCCATTTCTGGAGTGATGATTCCCTTTTTTGCATAATGGAGCTGTGTAACATTTCTTTCTTTCTTTGCTCGTAATGGGTTACGTTTCAAACCAGGAAATACGTTATGGTTGGCACGAGGGTCATCTTTATCACGATAACCATTATCTTCAGGCTTTATGTCTCGACCTTGATATTCTTCAACATCGCCCCGTTCATGAATCCATCTACTCCGAAGTGGAGGAAGGCCTTTTGTAATATCGACTGAATAATCATCATCCGTATAAGGACCGCTTGTATCGTAGACGCGTACTGGCATATTTTCTTCTTCACCAAAAGAACCTGTTGTCGGATTCAATTCAATTTCTCGCATCGGTACCTTGATATCAGGCCTTGAACCTTGTACGTAAACTTTCTTACTACCTGAGAAACTTGACATGATAGAAATGTTTTTTTCATTCAATGAGGTTGCTGGCATTGATCAATCTCTCCTTTTTTTAGATTCTGAAAGGACGAGATCCAGAACAAGACAACGGCATGAAATAAAACTGAACATAAAAAAGCCGGATTCCAAAAAAACATGGACCCGGCTTCATATGTAGAAGTATCATCTCAAATAAGAGGTAATATCTAACTTCCCCACGCTGGTATGATCCAGATCAGGTCCAAAGGGTCAAGAAACTTTAACGTGTTTCTCTCTCAGCCCAAACATATCGGACTCCCCTAGTTACTTCTATTAAATTTGATTCTAGTATACATGAGACTTCATTAAAAGAAAAGGATAGTAATACAATCGAATACTAAAACAGAACGAGTTCAGCCATTTATCGATACCAAAAAATTCGACCTTGGCGCACAGGGAATAAGTCCAAGTATTGAATCCATGACGAGAGACAAAATTTTTGTTCTCAATCTTTGAGCAGTGTCTCAATACATTAAAGAACTTCTGCTATTATCGCAGGAGTTCTTTTGAAAAATCTATGTTTGTGATCAAATTTCTTTAACAGCACCTTTATACCGTTGATAGTAAGCTTCGACATTGTTGAGTAATAACAATTCAGTATATAGGTAGACTTTCATATTGAAGTCGTTGAAATCGATATTCGTTAGTTCTTGTATTTTTTTTATCCGGTAATTCAAGGTGTTCGGATGAATGAACAATTCATTTGCGGTCTGTTTACCTTTCCCGTCATTAGCTAAATACACTTCAAGCGTTCGAAGCAGATCCGTCTGTTTTTCTGCATCATTCTTAATCAATGATAATAAATCATCACTATAGTAGTCTTTAGAACTGTTCTTTTCATAGAGAGTGGCTAAGTAACGATATATTCCAAGATGAGCGAATTCCCGTGGCATCGATTCAGGACGAGGGCTGATAAAGTTTGCCGTTTCAATGACCTCAAGGGCTTCTAGAAAACTTTTTCTCAAATGATACAATGAGGTGTATTCTTTTCCAACCCCGATCAAAAAGTTATAAAATTTTTCTTCGCCTGTTTCATCCTTGACCTTTTCAATCATACTCCTGGCTAATTCCAGCGAAGAAAACTTCTTGTCTGATTTACCGTAGAGAACCAATATTACTTGGTATTCAGTTTTCAAAGCATAAATTTGTGAATGAATATAAGAATTGTGGACCATCTTCTCAAGATGATCGAGCATAGATTTATACGGAGATGCTGTTATAGAAAAAACGACAACAGAAAACCGTTCTGGTAATGTGAGCTTAGCCAATGATGCATCATGGCGTAATTGACTTTCACTTCCATATTCGTGATGAAGCAACTGCCACCAAATTTCCTCTTTTCTTCCCTTTTTGGCATTATCCTCTGAATAAACATCATTGATCAAATGACCAAGGTGAGGGGAGATCTCTTCTAGGAAGGCAAGATCATCACTTTGTAAAAGTTTGTCGGATTCCTGGATCCAAATGTATCCCATGGTATTTCCAAGGTACTTGGCTGCAATTACAACACGTTGGTGGAATCCTAACTCCTCCATAGAATGGACACGGATCGGGTCAGAATGTTTCTCAAGGCGGTGAACAATTCCTTCTTTCTTCAGTCGATCAATAATGAAGATTGGACATTTCTTCGAAAGGATTGTTTTCTGCTGTGTTAGATCGAATTGATCGAATGAAGAACTGTAAGAGATCAATTCGAAATTTTTATTTTCAATAATCACAGGGTTACCTAGCTTTGAGCTAATCAGTTCCGTTGCTTTATGAATATCTTCTGCTTGGAGGATCAATTCTTTTATTTCCATAGGAATCCTTACCTTTCCGTGGGGGCTATTATACCCTATTATAGCGGGTTATTTCGGAATGAAAAGGAAAAAGCTCTCCCGGTTGATGGGAGAGCTTAGTTAGATGAACCTAGAAAACGGGGTATCGGATTAATATTTTTCCGAAATTGTCTTGGCTAGCATATGAAGCGCCAAGTAATCAGGACCGCCCGCTTTAGAATCGGTGCCTGACATTTTAAATCCTCCGAACGGTTGGTAACCAACAATGGCACCTGTGCAATTGCGATTGAAGTATAGGTTACCTACATGGAAATCGTATTTTGCTTTTTCAAGGTGTTCCCGGTTATCAGAGATGACCGCACCTGTTAATCCATATTCAGTATTGTTGGCAATCTCGATTGCCTCATCGAAATTTTTCGCTTTTGTGAAGCAAACGACAGGACCGAATATTTCCTCCTGTTGCATACGGGAATTAGGATCGAGATCAGCAAAAATAGTAGGTTCGATAAAGTAGCCTTCAGAATCATCACCTTTCCCACCAGTGATAAGGCGTCCTTCTTCTTTCCCGGTTTCGATATAACTCATCACTTTGTCAAAGGCACTTTGATCGACCACCGGCCCCATATAAACATTTTGCTCTGAAGCATTCCCAACGGTCAATTCTTCAGTCCGTCTTTTCACCCTTTCGAGCACTTCGTCATAAACATCTTCATGGACGACAGCACGTGAACCTGATGAACATTTTTGCCCGGAAAAGCCAAAGGCAGATATTACGATTGCTTCAGCAGCTGTTTCTAAGTTGGATTGGTTATCAACGACAACTGTATCCTTACCGCCCATTTCAGCAATCACTTGTTTCAAATGATTCTGACCTTCCTGGATTTCAGCAGCACGCTTGATGATACGAGTTCCAGTTGCGCGTGAACCTGTAAAGGAAATAAGGGAGGTTTTCGGATGATCGACAAGATAGTCACCAACTTCTCCGCCGCTTCCAGGTACGAAGTTCAAGACGCCTTTCGGCAGGCCAGCTTCTTCTAACACCTCGACGAATTTGGCTGCGATTACTGGACTGTTGCTGGCAGGCTTCAGTACGACTGTACTACCTGTGACAAGCGGTGCGACAGTGGTACCCGCCATAATAGCCAGAGCCAAGTTCCAAGGTGGTATAACGACAGCTACCCCAGTTGGCGTATAAATGTAGCGGTTCTGTTCACCCGGACGGCTTTCAACTGGTTTACCTTCTTTCAATTCAATCATTTGCCGGCCGTAATATTCTAAGAAATCGATCGCTTCAGCTGTGTCTGCATCCGCTTCCTTCCAGGGTTTACCTACTTCGTAAACCAAATACGCGGAAAATTCATGCTTACGTCGTCTAATGATGCTTGCTGCACGGAAAAGTAATTCAGCACGTGCTCTTTCATCCCATTTTCTCCAACTTTTAAAAGCCTCTGAAGCGGATTCTACAGCTTGATCAGCAATCTCTTGATTCGCTTTTGAGACATAACCCACAACTTGTTTTGTATTAGCAGGGTTTCTAGAAACAATTTGTTCTTCGGAACGAATTCTTTCTCCGTTTACAAGTAGATCGTGTTTTTGACCCAATTCTTCTTTTACTTTCCGTAAAGCCTCTTCGAAAGCTTTAATATTCTCCTCTAGGGTGAAATCAGTAAATGGTTCGTGTTTATAAGGTGTTACCATAATGAAATTCTCCTTTCAAATTTTACTTACTGAAAATTCCTTTGATTGCAAAGGCAATATTTTCGGGTCTTTCAGCTAAACGTCTCATGAAATAGCCGTACCAATCTTCCCCATAAGGCAGATAAACACGGACTGTATATCCTTCTTTCACAAGATCGGTCTGCAATTGGCTTCTCATTCCAAAGAGCATTTGAAACTCGAAACGGTCTCTCGGTATTCCGTGTTCTTCTACCAATTCTTTGGTGTAATCGATCATGGCGTCATCATGGCTAGCAACAGCAGTGTAATGCCCATTCAAGAGATTTTTCTTGATGAGCCGTTTTAAATTTTCATCAACCATTCGCTTCTCAAGAAAAGCCACTTTACCGGATTCCTTGTAAGCTCCCTTTACAAGTCTTAGATAGGGAGCATAACTTTGAAGATCATCGACATCCTCATTAGATCGATAGAGGTAGGATTGAATCACAGTTCCCACATTCCTGTATTTCTGCTTTAATGTCTTATAAATCTCAAGAGTTGCATTGCATCTAGAGGAATCCTCCATGTCAATGGTCACCGTGATTCCATTTTCCTTTGCCTTTGACAAAATCAGTTCCATGTTTTCCATAACCAATTCATGACTGATATCAAGACCCAATGATGTCAGTTTCACAGAGACCTCAGAATCCAGTTGATGATGAGTAATAGAACAAATACTCTGGAGACACTCCTGCGCATGTTTCCTTGCCTCATCAACGGAATTGACGAATTCCCCCAAGTGATCGACTGTAACTTGAAATCCATCATGGTTCAGTTGTCTGATCAAAGGAATTGCATGAGAGAATGTTTCTCCCCCTATAATCTTGTCAGCCCCAAATCTTGATCCCCAACGTTTTGCTAATCGATCTAATAACTTGTTGTTGGAGAGATACAAGAAGAACCGTTTACTTATGACCTCCAAGCTCACCACACCTTCCTTATCGACACTTTTCCCTGTTGCCAGGGGAAGGTAAACGACCAAATTCGTTTAACTATTTGATTGTTAAGAAAATTATATCGATTATGTTCAGGTCAAGACAACGTGCTCACATCACAATATTTTCGGTGCTGTTTTATGGTTAATACACAAAAGGATGGTTTTATAAAAGGATAATAATGACAAATAGCGTTAATGGCGTAAACCCATCATTATAAAAACGGAGAAAAGAGCTCAAATTCGAGCTCTTTTTCTTGAGAATTCATATGCGAATCTACTTGTGAAAAACGTATGATTTACCTTATTTTCTCGTAAACAGATAAAGTGCGGTGATCAAGAAACAAAATCCTAGAATCCGTTTTCCGTCAATTGGAATTTGTTTCATTCCAAGCCAGCCGAAGTGATCGATGACAGAACTAGTGATAAGTTGTGCTGCTATAACAGATATAAGTGAAGCAGCAACGCCGATTTTCGGAACAGCCAATACCATTGCAAACACATAAAATGCGCCAAGCACACCACCGATCAGCTGCCATCGTGGCACAGCTGTTGCTTGCAAGATGTTCCCTTTTCCGAAAAAGATCATCATAAGAAACAGGGTGACAGTCCCAATAAGAAAAGACAGAAATGCACCTTCAATGACCCCGACCTGTTTTCCAAGACCACCATTCACACCAGCTTGAACAGCAACTGCAATTCCACCGATGAACACGATTATGACCATCATCAAATTCATTAGGTATGCAACACCTTTTCCATCAAATTTTGATCGTAAACTGAAGACTGTATTCGAATGCTATATTGGACACTTTTGAACTAAACTTTAACATAAAGTAAAAAGTTACGGAATTTATTTTAAGAAAATTACAAAAACGACAAAAAAACAGTTTTTTTCTTCGATCATTCTACAATCTTCGTAAAAAACATATGATATGTTTTTACTCTAACAGCTTGTTTTTCAAATATAGGTTAAAGGAGGGGCTGAAGTTCTCCTGGAAAAACTATTGTCAATCCAACTCATATTTTCCTCAATAAAACCTCTAAAATAAGTGAACTACGCCGATGTTCCACCTGCATTATTGAACGACCGAACCCCACGAGTTATTACACACTTTACATTTTGAACAAAAATGAAGTCTGATGTTTTTACGTTTTGTAAAATGTAAACCTTCTTTCGACACCGTAAAATAAACTTAAGATTCAAATAATTCAGTCAAATTTTAAGTCGTTATTCCTTTTGTTTTTGCAACATACAAGATCAAAAGAATTGAAGGAGGAAATGTAGATGTCTGATTTAGTGAAAATTGGTCTGATTCAAGCGATTCATGATGTGGATGGCAATGAGCCAGTAGCCGTCCATAAGGAAAAATCAATTGAAAAACATGTCAAGCTTGTAAGAGAAGCAGCAGAGAAGGGTGCACAGATCATTTGTCTACAAGAAATTTTCTATGGACCTTATTTTTGTGCAGAGCAAAATTCAAAATGGTACGACTCTGCTGAAGAGATTCCGAATGGTCCAACTACGACTCAGTTTCAGGCGCTTGCCCGCGAACTCGGTGTCGTTATCATCTTGCCGATCTATGAGCGTGAAGGAATCGCCACCTACTATAATACAGCAGCAGTCATCGATGCGGATGGATCTTATCTCGGAAAATACCGCAAACAGCATATTCCTCATGTAAAGGTTGGAGATGAGGGCTGTGGTTTTTGGGAGAAATATTACTTCAAGCCAGGGAATCTAGGTTATCCGGTATTTGATACAGCTTTTGCGAAAGTAGGCGTATATATTTGTTACGATCGCCATTTCCCAGAGGGTGCAAGATTACTAGGTTTGAGAGGAGCAGAAGTCGTCTTTAATCCTTCTGCAACTGTCGCAGGCCTTTCAGAGTACTTATGGAAGCTGGAGCAGCCTGCCCATGCAGTTGCCAACGGCTACTATTTGGGTGCGATCAACCGAGTGGGGACAGAAGGACCGTGGAACATGGGTGAATTCTATGGCCAATCCTATCTTGTAGATCCTCGGGGGAATTTCGTAGCAATGGGAAGCCGTGACCAGGACGAGGTCATCATTGGTGAAATGAATAAGAAAATGATCCGTGAAGTACGTGATGTATGGCAGTTCTATCGTGATCGCAGACCTGAAACATATGGCGAAATGACATCGCTACTACCGTAAGCGGCAAATAAGGTGACTTATGACTTTACACCAGGTTTTGAGTCACCTTTATTCATGTATTTAGTTAAACAATCTAACAACTCCAAAAGGGGGCTTTGACGTGGGGAAATCTGAAAAGCTGCATATTTCACTGACAGAACTTCCGAAAAACTTTCAAGAAGTCCATCCAGCACTATCCGAACGTGAAGCGGTTGAAGAAGCAAACCGGTGTCTTTATTGCTATGACGCACCCTGTATACAGGCATGTCCCACCGGCATTGACATTCCAACGTTTATTAAAAAAATCGCATCTGGAAATGTAACAGGTTCTGCGAAGACGATCATGACAGCGAACCCAGTCGGTGCAAGCTGCGCGCGTGTTTGTCCGACAGAAGAATTATGTGAAGGGGCTTGTGTCCTCAATCATTCCACTAAGCCGATTATGATTGGTGACTTGCAACGATATGCCACGGATTGGGCAATCAAGAACGATCAGGTGTTGTTCCGAAAAGGTCAAAGCAATGGAAAATCGGTTGCCATTGTCGGAGGGGGTCCTGCTGGTCTATCAACTGCACGTGAGCTGGCATTGCTGGGTTACGATGTGACGATTTTTGAAGCATCACCGACAGCGGGAGGCTTGAATACTTACGGAATCGTATCCTTCCGTTTGCCGCAAGAAATCTCGTATTGGGAAGTCGATCAAGTAAAAGGTCTTGATGTAAAGATCCGTACCAATACAGTTGTAGGCAGGGATATTTCTGCGGATGAAATGTTGGATTCTTTTGATCATGTTGTTTTAGCAGCTGGCATGGGCCATGTTCCGGATCTCGGAATTGAGGGGGAGGATTTGGAAGGTGTGCATGACGCAATTGAGTTCGTCAAAGACACCAAAACCAAACGGTTATCCAATGATTTTATCGGAAAGAACGTAGTCGTCATTGGTGCAGGGAACACTGCAATCGATGGTGCGACTTGTTCAGTCCGTCTAGGTGCCGGTAATGTAAAAATCCTTTATCGACGAACGAAAGATGAGATGAGTGCCTATGATTTCGAATACGAATTTGCTAAACAGGATGGTGTAGAATTCCGCTGGTTGACGCAGCCTGTCAAAATCCATGGAGATGAAAAGGGGCGTGTCACTGCGATCGAATGCATCAAAATGGAGCTCGGTGAACCTGGAGCGGACGGCAGAAGGCGTCCGGTTCCCGTCGAAGGATCCAATTTCACTTTACCTGTCGATGCTGTTATCAAAGCGATTGGTCAAACGAGACACCAAAGTTTGATCGATCAGTTCAATCTTGAACATATCGATGGTGTTGTACAAGTTTCAGAGTCTTATCGTACTTCGAATCCGAAGGTGTTTGCCTGCGGTGATATCGTTTTTGGAAAAGGAAAAGGAGAAGCGATGGTCGTCACTGCTGCCCAACAAGGAAAAAAAGCAGCTTACGCAATCCATAAGTTATATAAAGAAGAAACAGTGACAGCATAGAAATTTGACGGAGAACATAGAAGGAAGGGGAGTAATTGAATGGCAGATTTAAGGACGAACCTGGCTGGAATTGAATCACCGAACCCATTTTGGCTCGCATCAGCGCCTCCGACAAACTCAGGTTACCAGGTACAGAGAGCGTTTGAAGCGGGATGGGGTGGAGCTGTTTGGAAGACTCTTGGAGACCCGATCTTGAACGTTTCTTCTCGTTTTGCTGCAGTCAGCTTCAACGGACAACGTGTAGCCGGATTCAACAATATCGAGTTGATCACAGACCGTCCGTTGGAAGTGAACCTTCAGGAAATCTATGAAACGAAAAAACGCTTTCCGAACCATACCGTTGTCGCTTCCTTGATGGTCGAACCACAACAAGAGAAGTGGCATGAAATCGTGAAAAAGGTAGAAGAAGTCGGAGTAGACGGTCTTGAGTTGAATTTCGGATGTCCTCACGGTATGGCAGAGAGAGGGATGGGGTCCGCTTCAGGGCAGGTTCCTGAACTTGTTGAGAAACAGACCTACTGGGCAAAGGAAGCCGCACGGACACCGGTCATTGTCAAACTGACGCCGAACATCACCGATATCACTGCGACGGCTGAAGCGGCTGCACGTGGGGGTGCCGATGCGATCAGCATGATCAACACAATCAATAGTTTAGCAGGTGTGGATTTGGATTCATGGAATACGATCCCTCATGTTGGCGGAAAAGGAGCACATGGCGGTTATTGTGGCCCAGCGGTAAAACCGATCGCTTTGAATATGGTCGGCGAATGTGCGCGCAGCCCGAGAATCAATGTACCGATTTCAGGCATGGGCGGTGTTTCGAATTGGCAGAATGCGGTCGAGTTCATGCTGATGGGGGCTTCTAACGTACAGGTTTGTACAGCTGCCATGCATCATGGGTTCCGTATCGTAGAGGATATGATCGATGGCTTGAACAACTACCTTGATGAAAAAGGGATTGCTTCTGTACAGGAGGTTGTCGGGAAGTCGGTTCCGAAGTATTCAGATTGGGGGAACCTGGACCTCAATTATAAAATAGTGGCCCGTATCAACAATGATGTTTGTATCAACTGTAACAAGTGCCATATTGCTTGTGAGGATACATCGCATCAATGTATCGATATGCTGAAAGACGGACATGGCAATTCCTATTTGGAAGTACGTGAAGAGGATTGTGTCGGTTGTAATCTTTGTTCGATCGTCTGTCCTGTCGATGGAGCAATCGATATGGTTGAGGTTCCTAGTGAACACCCGCCGATGACATGGAATGACCGACAGGCAACTTTAGGGGCACTTCGGAGCCAGAGTGCGGATCCTATTAAATAATAGCTTGGTTAAATAATACTGTCGGGTCGCTTCCGCTTTTCGTTTGCCCGCGGAAAGGGAGTGAATTTCGCGAAAATCAACAATAAAGGATAACAAAGCATAATAATAAAGTCTGGGAGGAGATTTGATCGTGAAGAAAATCATTCAGAACGGAACGATTGTCACAGCTTCGGATACGTACAGTGCGGATATTTTAATAGAAAACGAGCGGATTATCGCAATAGGTGAAAACCTCGATTACCAAGGTGCAGAAAAAATCGAGGCGAAAGGATGTTATGTATTCCCAGGTGGAATCGATCCTCATACACACTTGGAGATGCCGTTCGGAGGAACAGTATCCAAGGATGACTTTGAAACAGGGACGATTGCGGCAGCTTTCGGCGGTACCACGACTGTTATCGACTTTTGCTTAACGAATAAAGGGGAACCTCTCCAGAATGCGATCGATGTATGGCATGCAAAATCGAAGGATAAAGCCGTAATCGATTACAGCTTCCACTTGATGATTTCGGAATTGAACGAAGATGTGCTCAATCAATTGCCTCAAATCATGGATCAAGAAGGAATCACTTCTTTCAAAGTGTTCATGGCTTATAAAAATGTGTTCCAAGCCGATGATGAAACACTGTTCAAAACGCTTGTCATGGCAAAAGAACAAGGCGGTCTTGTCATGGTCCATGCGGAAAACGGAGATGTCATCGATTATCTTGTGAAGGAAGCTTTGGATAAAGGGCAGACCGATCCTATCTACCATGCGTTGACTCGCCCGCCAGAAGTGGAAGGAGAAGCAACTGGCAGGGCTGCTCAATTAACTGGTCTGGCGAAGTCGCAGTTGTATGTCGTCCATGTTTCTTGTGCAGATGCTGTTGAGAAGATTGCAGAAGCAAGGAATAAGGGATTCGATGTGTGGGGGGAAACATGCCCACAATACTTGACGCTTGATCAAACATACCTTGAAAAACCTGACTTTGAAGGAGCTAAGTTCGTTTGGTCACCGCCGTTACGTGAAAAGTGGAACCAGGATGTCCTTTGGAATGCGCTGAAAAACGGTCAACTGCAAACATTAGGATCAGACCAATGTTCCTTTGATTTCAAAGGGCAAAAAGATTTGGGGAAAGGGGATTTCTCCAAGATTCCGAATGGTGGACCGATGATTGAAGACCGTGTCAGCATTCTATTTTCAGAAGGAGTCAAGAAAGGCAGGATCACGTTGAATCAATTCGTCGATATCATGTCGACACGGATTGCGAAACTGTTTGGATTGTTCCCTAAGAAAGGAACGATCACAGTCGGCGCGGACGCAGATATCGTGATTTTCGATCCGACAGTCGAACGTACGATTTCCGCAAAAGCGCATCATATGGCGGTCGATTACAATGCATTTGAAGGAATGAAAGTCACTGGAGAAGCAGTATCCGTCCTTTCGCGTGGGGAGTTCGTCATACGTGATAAGCAGTTTGTCGGTAAGCCTGGAACCGGAAATTATCTGAAACGTGCTCGTTATAATCAATTGTTGAAGTCAGTTGATGAAAAATTGACAATCTAGTGTTCCGGGTGCCATTGTTCCCGGTTCTATGCAACTTGGGGACGATGGCGGTTTCCAACATAAAGTGCTAAGGAGGATACGAGACAGCATATTATTAAACCACCATGATACACACCAATTGCACTATACAAAGGGTATGAGGAGTGATTGTAATGAAAAAACAGGAAAGTTATTTGCAATCTCCTGACCTGCTGCCAATCAGTCAGGACGGGAGAAAGATTACAACACTAGGTTTTTCCTTCATGTGGGTTGGGATGGTTGTTGTACTCGCAACATTTGCAATTGGTGGAGCAGGGGTTATGTCGCTGCCTTTACCTCTAGTCGTATTGGCAACGATCATTGGATCGATTGCAATCGGACTATTCATTTCATTGATTGCAGATATCGGGATTGAACATGGTGTGTCGTTTCCGGTCTATATGCGTGCTCCGTTTGGAACAATCGGTACACATATCCCTTCCATCGTCCGTGGAGTAGCTGCATCCATGTGGTTCGGTATCAATACCTATTTCGGTGCAACTGCCATGAACGGAATTTTGAATATGTTATGGGGATTTGATAACTGGCTTGCATGTTTCTTTATCTTCGCATTCTTGCAGTTGTTGAATACAGCTTTAGGAATAAAAGCGGTCGAGCGGTTCGCCGATATGGCAGCACCGACGATCATCCTCATTTCAATCTGGATCTACCTTGAATTATCGGGTACTGCCGCAGCCGAAGGCAGAAACGTTTGGACTTGGACTGAAAACCCTGTGACAGGTGGGGCAGCGTTTACTGCATTTTTAGTCGTCATCTTCAGTAACATGGGCTTCTGGGCTACACTCTCCGCTGATATTCCATCCATTTCACGCTTCATTAAAGCTCCAAAGTTTGAGCGTAATTGGTTCAAACGGAACAAAGGTGCCATTGTCGGCAGTTTGATCGCTCTGCCGTTGACTCAAACCTTCATGATCATCATCGGTGCGGTCGCTTATATCGCTGTTCAAAACTATGACCCTGTTCTTGCTCTTCAAGAAACAGCGACCGGACTCGTTCTGGCAATCCTATTGCTGATGATTGTCCTCGCCCAATGGTCAACGAATATTTCAGCGAATATCGTCCCTGCTGCAACGATCTTCTCGAATGTCGGAGGACCCAAATTCCCGTTTTGGGCTGGTGTATTTGCTGCAGGTGTCGTAGGAACAGTTGTTCAACCGTGGAGCCTGTTCGGAATCATCATTCCAGTATTGCTTATCGTAGGGGGCATCCTTTCTGCTATCGTCGGTATATTATTCGCTGATTATTATTTGCTGAGGAAACGCCGTGTGAACGTCTATGATCTATATAAAGCAGAAGGTCAGTTCAAATACGCTGGCGGAGTGAACGTTGCAGGCTTTATTGCATGGATCATCGGAGCTGTAGTATCTTACTTCTTCCCGAATTATTCTTTCTTGATCGGATTCGTCTTAGGAGCAGCTTGTTACTATTTGCTTTGCAAGTACTGGTATTTCCAAAAATACAAGCAAGCTGAAATTGAAGATCCGAGTGATGAGAAGTTTCTCGGCATTACAGTCGGCCGTGATTGGAACCTTGATGATGAAAATGCTGAAGTGGAGTTGAGGGACGCAAAGTAACTTGATACAAACAGGTTTTAAATACAAAACATTGGAATAGAGGAGGTTCTAAATGTCAGATTACCAGGAATATCTTCTAGAACGGGAGAAAATCGATCATATGATTGAGAAAGGTTATGCATTAAAAGGTGTTCAGGAAAACTTAAGTGGAGCTTTCCTGACGTTTGAAAAGCTAGGAGAAGAAGCCGAGACACTTCATATCAAAACAGCTGATGCTCGAAAATACTTTTCTAGTCTGATTTTTCAACAACGCCAAAACGTTTGATCCTTTAAAAAGAGGCTTTGTTCTATTTTCATGTGATATAGAAACTTTCTTAAAGCGAAATTTACGACACTCCTGCGGGAAAAGCGGTCCAGGCGAGACCCCGCACTTTTTAAAATGATCTTCGACTATAATAATGAACTTCGACTGAATACCACCACGTCCTATGGTGAACGTCGAAGTCAGTACATCCTGTACAAGTAAGGAGGCTTGCGGAAGTAGGTAAATGCAAAGAAGTGATGTCCAGCTCAGCGACCAGTCCTTGGATCACTTCAAACTTCCTGCGGCGGCGACAGCCTCCTCGTCAGTTTTCCAGTGACCTACGTGCCTAACCGGGTCGCTTCCGCTTTTCAATAGCCCGCGGAAAGGGAGTAAATTTCGTAGAAATCAACACTTACAAAGCCAAAAAAGAAAGGAGATCTTCAATGGAATTTTCACTGAAGTGCAAAGAAAGCATGTTTCCATGTGAAGTGACGATTGATGAGGACAACGGACGTTATATGTTAAGAAAGGCGGATTCCAGCGGGGAGTTCTTTAATACACCTCAGGAATTAGCAGACTGGGTATTCAGGAATTGGCGTTCAGATGATTTTGATGAACAAGAATCTTATCAACGTATGCTTCGGACATTGGAAAAGTATTTGCCGATGAGCAGCTCGTAAGAATTCTTGAATCTTTTCGAAATTCCCACTATGTCAACGATGTTCACAGATCGGAGTGTCCAAACTTGCAACATCATTCGAGTTTAGCTGTAAAAGATATTTTAAGCAGGAAGCACTTTGAGAAAACGGAAGTGATTGCAGGAAGTGAAGGGCTGACCCGACAGGTGAAATGGGTTCATGTCGTGGAGGTGCCGAATATACGGAAACTGTTGAACGGCAATGAACTCATTCTATCGACGGGTGTGGTCTGGAAAGACAATGACGCTTTACTGATAGATTTTCTTGAACAACTGATCGATTGTGGTGCGGCTGGTCTTTGTATCGAAATCGGGACTTATACTGAAACGATTCCTGAAAAAGTAATAAAGCTGGCCGACCACCATCGTTTTCCAATCATCCTATTTTTAGAGGAAGTCCAGTTCGTCAACATCACGCAAGATATCCATGTCCAGCTGATCAATCAGCACTATCAGATGATTCAGGACCTCGAGGAATATTCACAAAAATTGAACCAAAAATTACTGACGATAGAAAATAGTCAGGAAATGCTCAAGTTAATGAATGAATATACAGGCTTGCAAGTGTTGATGAAAACATCGAACGATGAGGATGTGTACGTGCCTGAATTGAGTGAGGAGGACCAGGGCTTTCTTCTTGCATACCTCGATCAGTCCTGCGATTCTCCTTTTATCAGCCACCTGCCCGTACCTGTGATGGAACAGGAATACGGAGAAATTTTCATTGTTTCAAAGGAACGGGAGATCAATGAATTCGATTTGCTTATTCTGGATCGGACAGCGACGGTCCTCGCCCAACTCTTTCTTCGCGAAATGTATGTTGAAGAGAGACGTCGGACGGAAAAGAATGAATGGATCAACAATTGGCTCGATGGAGAACACAACGAACAAGAAACCTCAGAGAACCTGATTTATTATGAAGGAAAGATGAATGTTCTGGGCGGGACAGTGGCGCTTTGTAAACTGCCATCAGCAACGACTAGCTCAGACATCACTTATCTGAATCTATTCATCAGGGCTATTTTTGAACAACAAGGCTTTCACCTGATTGCTACGGAAAAGCATGGGTATACGGTGTATATCCTGCTTAATAAACGTGGAGCTGGTTCTTGGAAACAACGATTAGACAAAGGAATGCAACGGGTGTTCCATACGGATTTCCTGAAAAAACATGCTTGTCAGATTAAGAGTATAGCTGTGGGGCAATATACTGAGTCGTTAAGTGATATTGGAAAAAGCTATGAAACGGCTGTCGAAACGATTAAGCTACAAAGGAATTTATTGCCTGAACGATTCTGCAACTATTATGAAGACCTACATATGTATAGGGTAATCAGTTTGGTTAAAACACAGAAAGAGTTCCAGAACATGATCAACGAATACTTGAATCCAGTCTTCGAATACGATGAGAAATATAACGGCAAGCTCTTGCAGACATTGAGGACATACCTGGCGTGCAGCGGCTCTAAAAAGGAAACCGCAGAACAGTTATTCATCGTACGACAAACGTTATATTATCGCCTTGAAAAGCTAGAAAAACTGTTGGGTGATGATTTCATGTCTAATTCTGAAAAACGGATGGCGATCGAATTCATGCTATTTGCCCATAAATACCTGAATGCTTCAGGTAGTGTCCAAAATGTAAAATCGGACAAGCCTGTTTTGACGTAACAGTACAATTGTGTACGGTTTGGAGGAAGGATTTTTTTACATTGTGTCTAATGTAACACCATATAGAATCATAGATAATGTAAGGAGATCGACTAATACAAAGGAGGCGCATTCAAGATGACGGTAACAAAAAGCGATACGAAAATGTTGAAGAACTATATCAAAGGACAATGGGTTGCCTCGAATAGCACAGAAGATTTAGAGGTGCCAAACCCGGCGACGAATGAAGTCATGGCACGCGTTCCAATCTCAACGAAAGAGGATTTGGATAAGGCGGTCCAGGCTGCACATACTGCATTTCAAACATGGAAAAATGTACCCGTGCCAAAACGCGCACGTGTCATGTACAAATTCCATCACCTCGTAACTGAAAATCATGAAGAGCTTGCTAAGTTAGTTGTCCAAGAGAATGGTAAAGCGTATAAAGAAGCATACGGTGAAATCCAGCGTGGTATCGAATGTATTGAGTTTGCCGCAGGAGCTCCTACCCACCTGATGGGTGAAACGCTATCGAACATCGCAGAGGACATCGATTCCGAAATGCTCCGCTATCCTTTAGGCGTTGTCGGCGGAATCACACCGTTCAATTTTCCGATGATGGTGCCTTTATGGATGTTCCCGTTAGCGATCGTATGCGGAAATACATTCGTACTGAAGCCTTCAGAGCGTACCCCGATATTAGCGAACCGATTGGCAGAACTATTGACGGAAGCTGGGCTGCCTGAAGGTGTCTTCAATATTGTCCATGGTGCGCATGATGTCGTTAATGGTCTTCTTGAGCACCCTGAAGTCAAAGCGATTTCATTCGTTGGTTCTCAGCCTGTAGCGAAATATGTATATGAAAAGGCTGCTCAAAACGGTAAACGTGTGCAGGCATTATCTGGAGCGAAAAATCACCATGTCGTAATGCCGGATGCAGATATGGATAAAGCGGTACAAAACGTCATCAGCTCAACATTCGGAAGTGCAGGACAACGCTGTATGGCCTGCAGTGCAGTCGTGGTCGTCGGAGATAATGATAAGTTTGTGGAAGCCCTTCGTAAAAAAGCAGATGAACTGACAATTGGTAACGGTCTGGATGAAGAGGTCCTTTTGACACCCGTGATCCGGCAGTCCCACCGGGAAAAAGTGCTCGGTTATATTGAAAAAGGAATCGAAGAAGGTGCTGACTTGATTCGGGATGGCCGTCGTGAAATGTCAGACATGGACGGTGGAAACTTCTTAGGAGCGACGATTTTTGACCATGTAACTCCGGACATGACGATTGCGAAAGATGAGATCTTCGCGCCTGTCTTGAGTCTGCTTCGAGCGGAAAATTTGGATGAGGGATTGGAATACATCAGAAAGTCTCGTTATGGAAATGGCGCGACCCTATATACGAAAAACGCGCAAGCCGTTCGCCAGTTCAGGGAAGAAGCAGATGCAGGTATGCTCGGGATTAACGTAGGAGTACCGGCCACAATGGCTTTCTTCCCATTCTCCGGTTGGAAAGATTCATTCTACGGTGATCTCCATGTCAACGGTAAAGACGGAATCAACTTCTATACTCGGAAAAAAATGATCACTTCACGCTTTGACTACTAAAAAAAGGAGGAAGAATGATGGTCCATCAAGTTGATCAATCGCAGGATATTCTGAAGAAGGATGACCAGTACGTATGGCATTCGATGAAGCCTTATAATCCGAATGCAACGATGGTTGTATCAAGTTCGAAGGGAGCATGGGTAACGGATCACAATGATGAGAAATACCTGGATGCTATGGCTGGATTGTGGTGTGTAAATGTCGGATATGGCAGGGAAGAGCTTGCAGAAGCCGCTTACGAACAGCTGAAAGAAATGGCATACTTCCCGTTGACTCACAGCCATCAGCCTGCAATCAAACTTGCCGAGAAGCTGAATGAGATGCTTGGCGGTGACTATGTCATCTTCTTTTCCAATAGTGGTTCAGAAGCGAATGAAACAGCATTCAAGATCGCAAGACAGTATCACCAACAACGAGGTGATCATAATCGCTATAAAATCGTTTCCCGTTATCGCGCCTACCATGGAAATACGATGGGTTCCCTTGCTGCAACCGGTCAAGCACAACGAAAGTATAAATATGAACCTTTAGCATCCGGCTTTCTACATGTATCCCCGCCCGACACATACAGGATGAAAGATGCGGATGTAGAGAATGCACATGACATCGCTTGTGTTCAGGAAGTCGACCGGGCAATGACCTGGGAGTTGAGCGAAACGGTCGCTGCAATGATCATGGAGCCGATCATCACAGGTGGAGGAATACTCATGCCTCCTGATGGCTATATGAAAGCCGTCAAAGAAATTTGTGAAAAGCATGGCGCGTTATTGATTGTTGATGAAGTTATCTGCGGCTTCGGAAGGACAGGTAAACCATTTGGATTCCAGAATTATGATGTCAAGCCCGATATTGTCACGATGGCTAAAGGTATTACATCAGCCTATCTGCCTTTGTCTGCTACTGCAGTGAAAAAAGAAATCTATGAAGAATTTAAAGGCAGTGAAGAGTATGATTTCTTCCGTCACGTCAATACGTTCGGAGGAAGCCCTGCATCTTGCGCCGTGGCACTGAAGAACCTTGAAATCATGGAAGATGAAAAGCTCTTCGATCGTTCAAAGGAATTAGGGGATCGCCTCAAGAATGAGTTGCAGACCCGACTTCAAAAAAATCCGTATGTCGGGGATGTACGTGGAAAAGGTCTTTTGATCGGCATTGAGCTTGTAAAGGATAAGTCGACGAAAGAACCTCTGGAAACGAGCAAGTTGAATGAGGTAATGGCAACTTGTAAGAAGAATAAACTGCTAATCGGGAAAAACGGTGTGACCGTCGCTGGCTACAACAACGTATTGAGTTTGTCGCCACCGTTGAACCTTGAAGAAAGTGACTTGGACTTCATCGTCCAGACACTGACAGAGGCATTGGATGAACTGACAAAATAAGTCGACATGATGTTAACGGACACAGGAGATCTTATTTGTGCAAAATAACCCTGTTTTTGTAAACTACCGGACACCAGAGACCTTATTCTCTGATTTTCAGTAGAAAACAGCTGCATTTTCTACAAATAACGGCCCTGGTGTCCGGTAAATTTCTGAAATACCTCTTTTCGACACAAATAGCGTCTCTGATGTCCGCTAAGAATGCCTACAAATTATGGTCACGCAAACCTACGAAGAATCTTCAATTCTTCGTGGGTTTTTCTTGTTGATAAGAATTTTTAGAATGGATATCTGGTTTAGAACCGCTATGTTTGGCGCAACTTAATAAAACCACTGCTATAAGGTGGTTGGTGTATTCTTTCTTCTGCTCTGCAGGCGATCCGGAAGCCTCCTCACTTGTACAGGATGTGGTGGCTTTTAGTCGAAGATCCTTTTAAAAAACTGCGGGGTCTCGCCTGGATCGACCTTCCCGCAGGAGTGTCGCAATTTTCGCTTCAATCAAACTTATTGAGAAATCAGCGGTATTATTTAACATAGCTTTCCCTTATAATAGAACAAGATTTTAAATAGAGGTGGTAGTACTGATGAATGACCATGTATATGATTTATTAGGAGTAGGGATAGGACCTTTCAACTTAAGCCTTGCAGCATTAATAGATGATCGAACTGAAGTTGATGCGCTTTTTTTCGAGCAAAAGCCGCAGTTCGATTGGCATCCAGGAATGTTGATTGTGGGGACGAGACTTCAAGTTCCGTTCATGGCTGATCTTGTGACTTTAGCTGATCCGACAAGCCGATACAGCTTCTTGAATTATTTATCGAAAGAAAATCGCTTGTATCCATTTTATTTTTTACAACGATTAGACATCCCGAGAAGAGAATATAACGATTATTGCCAATGGGTTGCGAATGAATTGAAAAATTGCCGATTTGGAAAGAAAGTTATTGAATTGGATTATGATGATAATGAAGAGTTGTATTTGGTTACTGTATTGGATGTACATACAGAAGAAACAACAGTTTATAAAAGTAAAAACCTTGTTCTAGGTACAGGTGGTATCCCTGCGATTCCGAAGGCTTTTCGCGGGTATCCAGAACAGGATGTTTTTCACACGGCCCAATATCTCAGTCGCCAGGATCGATGCAGAGAAGCGAATTCGATTACTGTCATCGGATCAGGACAAAGTGCTGCTGAAGTATTCAGGGAGCTATTGAAAGACCACATGGAACATGAGTATCGTTTAAATTGGATTACACGCTCACAAAGCTTTTTGACGATGGAAGAATCGAAATTGAGTGTAGAGCAGTTCTCTCCAGATTACGTGAATTATTTCTATGAATTCCCTCAGGAGAAAAAGGATGAAATCTTCGGCTCACAAGATTTATTGTATAAGGGGATCAGTTCACATACCGTGACAGATATCTATAATCTGCTTTATGAAAATACCGTTTCACGAAGGAAAATGAAAGTTGGCATCCAGGCCTTGACTGAAGTAAATGGAATAGAAGAAAAAGACGGGAAGTACGAGCTTCAATGTCATCAATGGCAACAGGGGAAAGATTTCACAATTGAAAGTGAAGTCGTCATTATCGGAACGGGGTATCGACCGAACGTGCCAGCCTTCATCAATGGTTTGAAACCCTATATTTCATGGGATGACCAGGGGAGATATAAAGTCGAGTCAGATTATCGTCTTCGTCTCTCGATCCCTAATCAAATCTATGTCCATAGCGGAATTTCCCATTCACATGGTGTAGGCTCGACGAACTTAGGATTAGCGGTCCATCGGAACAAAGTCATCATCAATCATCTGACAGGTGAAGATGTATTCCCGATGTATGAAAAACACGTCTTCCAGAACTTCGATGCAGACAAGTTTCAATAAATATCATTAGGAGAAGCACCATTTTTGTCCAATCAACGACAAAATATGGTGTTCTTTCATTTGGAATGAATTTTGGATGGTTAAGGGTATTTACGCAGAACCAAGTCTTTGTTTGGTTCGAGCCTACTCGTCAGTTTTCCAGTGAGCTACGTGCCTAACTGTGTCGCTACCGCTTTTCTTTATCCCGCGGAAAGGGAGTGTATTTCGCAAAAATCAACAAAAAGTATAACAAGCTTTTATATAAAGTAATAACTTTGGGTAATTTAAAGGGAAATGATTTGATAGCAGGTGATTTTTTCATGACCTTGGTCGTTAAGTTCATGTATTTACCTATAAAGGTTGGAAACTCGAGGATTCTATCCCTGTGTACTTGATTATCTTAAGTGGTTATATCCTGTTTTTTAAATTTATCAAAAGTTACGATCAAAGAGTGAAATTAAATGAATAGTTCCTTTACGAAAACAAAAGGTTGAAAATAACGTTTCAATCATTAGACCAAGAATTAATATTGAAGGAATACACAAGCTAATTATGAGGTGAGTAAATTGAAAAAGGATCCTGAAAAGAATTCAAATCATGAAAATAGCAGTGGTCAACTAAGTATTCGTACAGGACTGGAGTCTGACCGCCCCTTGGACTCGGAGGAGAGGTTTCCGGGAGATTCTATTGATGAACATAAGGAATTGGAATCCGCAAATGAGTATTTTGCTGAAAAGGAAATTTCACAATCTAACAATAATTCTTGAAAGACAAAGGGTTGACCCAATAGTTGCTGGATCAACCCTTTCCAATATTTGCGTTACTCTTATTTGATATCATCATCTCTCATCAACTTTTCAAACTCTTTCATGTCTTCATTCGGCCGTGATTGTGAGAGGTGGAAAGGATTTTGTTCTTGTTGATTTTCTGGGGCAACATAAATCCCCATTTGGCCGCCTTTTCGTGCAGAATCGTTAATGATACTTTCTCTTTTTCCATCAGCATGAGTGGATGAATTTTGATGTGCTTGAGTTTTCCTTGGCATTTGTCGATCATCTCCTTGTTCTTATGATGACTGACAGGACCCTGAACTATTCTGAATCAACTGCATTGGAAAAAGAAAGATCAAATCAGGACTTGGAGTTTTTGTTATGAAAAAATGGTGGATCCTTGTTGTTTATCTGATCGTGGTTATAATCGTTTATTTAAATAAAGAATTCTTATGGGAATGGATTCAGGATAGTGACCTGACCGATTTGCCATACATGTTTTTGCTTTCTGCTTTTATTGCCACTGTACCCGTCGTGCCGTTCACGGTATTCGCCGGCTTAATGGGAGTGAAATACGGTACGTTTACCGGGCTTTTGATCAACTGGTGGGGAGGAGTAACAGCATCAATCATTTACTTTTTGCTAGCCAGGCACATGTTCGCTGGATTTTTTGGGAATTACATCAAGCAATTCAGAGGCATACATAGATTCAATTATATGATTGAAAAGAATGCTTTCATCGCAATTCTTTTTTCAAGGTTAGTTCCGGTCATTCCACCGCCGGTTGTGAATATCTATTCAGGTTTGACGAAAATTTCTTTTTGGATTTACCTTTCTGCTTCTGCAATCGGAAAACTACCTCCTATGTTCATTTTTGCGTATGGTGGAGATCACATTTTCTCCTCCTGGAGGTACACAGTTGCTGGATTGAGCGCTTATGTCCTTTTTCTGTTTATCGTTTTTCTAATTTACCGGGTTTGGGTAAGAAATAAAACAAAAAGAAGGCTGGTTTGAGACCTGAATCATCAATTCCACAAAGGAGCTGGAGGAAGCTATGAAACTTGGCTGCCATGTGAGTATTAGAGAGGGCTATATGGGTGCCGCAAAACATGCCTTGAAAATCGGCGCGCAGGCCTTACAATATTTCCCTAAAAACCCTAGAAGCTTATCCGTAAAGGAATTTGATCGGGAAGATGCAAAACGTTGTAAGGCATTTTGTCAGGAACATTCCCTAGAATCTGTGGCGCATACTCCATATCCAACTAGCTTAACCCCTCCATCTGAAAAAAAAGAACATGTCATCGATTCGGTATTGAATGATTTAGAAATTGCAAATTCGTGCGGGTCTATTGGAGTTGTCGTTCATTTTGGCAGCCGAATCAGTGAAACAGATCCACTTGTTAGTTACCATTTGATGATCGATATGCTGAACACAATCCTTGAACAGTGGGATGGAGAATGTAAAATCCTGCTTGAAAATAATGCGGGAATACCCGGTGCGATGGGTACAACATTCGAGGAGCTTGTTCAAGTAAAAAAACTCACGAGTTTTCCAGAAAAGATCGGGTTTTGTTTCGATACGTGCCACGCTTTTTCAAGCGGTCTTTGGAGCGGGGAAAACAATGAGGAGCTTTGGGAAAAGGCTATGGAACTGGGCTATTTACAAGATCTCGAGGTCGTTCATTTGAATAATTCCAAATATCCATTAAGTTCAGGTAAAGATCGGCATGCAAATATTTTAAAAGGAGGTTATATTGAAGAAAGATATTTCGAACACTTATTTGAAACGCGTTACCTATCGGAGGTTCCATATATTCTAGAAACTCCTTCTGATTCAGGCATATCCCATGAAGAAGAAATCAAAATGCTGAAACAAAAAATGGGAAAGTAGTTTTGCCTTTCCCTTTAGTCATCCTTATTTTTTGGATGTATCTTTTGATTCTTGATCCTCCTTGCCTTTATTTGGATCCACATTTCGATAAAATTGAGTGATCCCAATGGCACTGAACAAGACAAAAATCAATCCTCCAAATATGGAACCGAACCACATTACACGACTTTCACGGCTCATGTTATCACCTCACGTTTTATGGTACCCACTACGCCCAGAATCATGAAAATAACTTTCTCATATCAATTTCAATCGAATCACCATGCTCATAAGCGCAGTTCGTCATGTTGTCGAAAAAAGTCAAATGTTGATAAAAACGAAAAGATATACATATACACGTTCCCCAAAAACAACGTCTCCTAAAAGAATATACTGATATTTCAAAATACCCATTGACTTTGGACGATCGTTAAACATATAATATTCCTATCTTTTTACTCGGAATTGAAAGGGGAGGAATGATATTGAAATTTTTAAAGATGTTGTTAAGCATTCCATTGGTTTTGCTACTGGTGGTTACTGCAGCCTGCGGGAACACCGATAAAAGCAACGGTGGGAAGGATTCTAATAAGTTAACAATCGGTTATGTCAATGTTATGGACGATGCACCTGCAATGCTTGCAGAAGATGCAGAGTTGTATGAAAAGCACGGTTTAGACGTTGAACTGAAGCTTTTTGGAAGCGGTACAGATCTAATAAAAGGGATCGTTAATGGGGAACTAGATGCTGGTGTCCTTGGTGCAACTAATGCTGTCTCCTGGGCATCAAAAGGGGCGGATCTAAAGATTGTTGGCGGGGCGCAAATGGGATATCACAGTATTTTAGCTCGCGAAGACAGTGGGATCAAATCTGTTGAAGATTTAAAAGGAAAAAGCCTTGCGTCTCAAAAACAAGGAAGTACGGCTGATATTGTTTTGAACGGCGTCACGTTCAAGGAAGCTGGTTTAAAGCGGAGTGACGTGAACATGAATTATGTGTCACCTACAGTCGCTGTCCAATCGTTACAATCTGGAAAAGTAGATGCTGCCTTTTTATTTGAACCTTATGATCGTATTGCAAGGTTACAAGGGGACCTGGAAGAAATCTACGAAATCGGGGAAGTTTGGCCGTTTCCATGTATGGTTGTCATAACCTCGGGTGAAGAAATGGAAAACAATAAGGAAAACATTCATAAAGTGCTTGATGCGCAAAAAGAAGCGATTGAAATGCTTGAAAGCGATCCAGGAAAATCTGCAGAGTATATTTACAATCGCTTTTCTGAAGGAGACACGTTTGAATCTTCCGATGGAGAAGTGGCTGCAGTCGATGTCATAGAAGAAGCGATCAAAGCACAAACATTCAACTGGAAGCTGACGCCTGAAAATGTAAAACAAATTCAAGATGTCACAGATCTGATGGTGGAACAGGGTGTAATGGATGAAAAGTTCAAGGTAGAAGAGATCATCGATTTGTCCTGGCAGAAGGAACAGGAGTAATAGGCAGGAGGAGTTACAGTGAAATCTGACACAATTATAAAAAACAAAAGTAAATCCTTCATCCCTTTACAGCCTTTCGGAAATACATTGCCTTATATTGCCGCGGTGGGGAGCCTCTTACTGATTTGGCAGATCGCCGCATGGATTTTACCTGAATTTTTGATGCCAGACGTACTTAAAGGGTTGGAGAGGTTCATCGGGAACTTTTCCAATCCGGATTTCATCCATGGTTTACAGAGCAGTTTATACAGGTTGGCATGGGGATACCCGGTCGCATGCTTGTTAGGTGCAATTCTCGGACTATTGGGTGGTGTTTCTAAGACTTTCTCAGTTTACTTGAAAAGTGTCATTTCGATTTTACAATCCATCCCACCGATCACATGGGTACCTTTTTTCGTCGTTTTGATTGGATTCGGAGATCTTCCGATTATTTTCGTCATCACGATCGCGAGTTTCTTCCCGATGGCCCTCTCTGTTTTGAATGCAACAGAAGGGGTGAATCGGACACATCTTGAGCTTGCACGTGTGATGGGGGCTAAAAAAGGACAATTGATCACCAAGGTCTATGCACCGGAAACTTTACCAGCGTTTGTCACAGGTGCACAAGTTGCATTCGGGAATGCTTGGCGTTCGTTGATCGCTGCCGAAATGGTTGGTGGGGCATCAGCAGGTCTCGGCTGGTCGATTAGTTATGCAGGTGAGATTGCAGATATGGAAGGTGTATTGGCTAGCATAGTCACAATTGGAACAATCGCCATTATCCTTGATCATGTAGTCCTTAACGGAATCAAGAGAAGACTGTTGAAATGGCGTTATGCAGGCGGAGATGAAGAATGATGAAGACATTAGAGTTGAAGAATGTAAATAAAACATATGGAAGCCTGACTGTTCTTGAAGATCTTAGCTTGGACGTCGAAAAAGGAGAATTCGTTGCAATCGTCGGTCCGTCAGGTTGTGGTAAAAGTACTGCACTCAGAATGCTGGCTGGTTTGGAACAGCCGTCTTCCGGGGAAGTCTCAGCCGACGGAAATACGATAAGAGAACCGGATTCGAATCGCGTCATGATATTTCAGGAACATGCTCTTTATCCATGGAGAACCATCGAAGATAATGTCGGGCTTGGCCTGGAATTAGCCAATGTCTCCAAAAAAGAACGCCGTGAACGTATCCATAATGTACTGGGTAAGGTAGGCTTGGAGAATTTTAAAACATATTATCCGCATCAACTGTCTGGAGGCATGAAACAACGTGCATCCATTGCGAGGGCACTTGTCATGGATCCTGAAGTTCTTTTGTTGGATGAACCATACGGCGCATTGGATGCCATCACAAGACTTACCATGCAGAATGAATTGATCAATTTATGGCAGGGCTCCAACCAGACAATGGTGTTGATTACACATGATATTGATGAAGCCTTGTATTTAGCAGACAGGGTTTTTGTCCTAAGTTCACGTCCTGGAAAAGTTGTAAAAGAAGTCATGAATGACATGCCGCGTCATCGGGATCGGAACAGCACGCAATTTGTTAACTTACGACAGGAAGTCATGAATAGTCTGGACATCACATGAAAAGGGTGCAGTTGCTTGGTAACTGCACCTCTTTTACGTTTCCATGAGATAGTCTTGTTCGATTTTCCGATAATCACTTTCACGATTGGTTGCAGTCGCTAGATTCGAAAGTTGATGTAATAGGTATTTTCGATCGAGATGATAAATTTCGTGTTTGGCGATGCCTTTTGCAGTTTGGACGGCGAAGTTCCATAGATCATCATGGAATTGTTTATCCATTGATTGGGCCATGGTTGCGAGAGCAGATATGATATCGGTGATGATGACCCAATTTTCATTTGCGTAATGCCGAATGTAGCCGAACCCTCTATACAAGTAGAATTCAAAATCTTCTTCTTTCAATATGACCCGGATATTTTTTTCCTCATCCACTAAGAAAGGGGAAAAACGGGTCATCTTCGCAATGGTCTGGAGCAATTCAGACATTTGATGGATCGTATTTGTGGCTGTTTTCGGATCATTATTGCCGAGGGCTTTAATAGCAATCTCGGAAAGTTTATTAACTCCGAATTCGAGGTCCTGGATTTCTGTTTGTTTGTGGCCGATTTCGAGCGTATTCAAATACTCCAGTTCATTTATTGCCGTGTCTTTTTCCTTCCAGTAGGTGAGGATTGGTGCTCCAGTCAAAACATGTTCTCCGATCCCATATTCAAATCGAACAACCAGATTGTCTCTTTTTGCTAAAACTATCAATTTTGAAAAATCGACAAGTTGGATGTATCCGGATTCCTGCGAAACAATCCGATGGCCATTTTTTGGATATTCTTTATCACCCAGTTTTGTATTTTCTTTAATACGATAAGGTTCAATCTCTTTTAACAATGAAAATGTAATGATCTTTTTCGAGATATTTTTCATGTTATAGGTGATGTTATGGACTTGCATCCAAGTTGTCGCATGATTGATGAAATAGATGAATGTAACTGCTGCGAAGAGGGCTAAAATGACCGTTGTGATCGGTACAGCAAAATATTGTTCACTGTTGTTATTACTGATGAACAAGAAGACCATTAGGACATAAGTGAAGCTTCCATTGAAAATTCCAAGCACATGCTGGGTTTTCTTATCGGCTACGAAATTCAATAACATTCTAGGCGAAAATTGACCACTGAAGGTTGTGAGAACAACCAAAAGGGAGTTGAAAGTGAATGCACTTAAAGTCAAAATGCCTCCGATCAGTGTACCGACAAGCATTCGGGTCAACTGAGCCTGTGAACTGAATTTTGCATCGATATATTGGCTAAGTTCAAATCCAAGATCAAGATAAAGGGTAAGCACTGCTATACAAATGGAGAGCAATATATAGATTCCTGGTGTGTACCAGATTGTTGTCCTTATCTCTTGCCAACGCTGCCTTTTGGACATCTTTTTGTACTTCATCATCGATTCGGGTAGTTTCACTTGGTTGGACTCACCTGCCTTGACAAAATGTAGTAAGCTTCTTTATTTTCTACCCGACTTATTTCGAAACTATGCATGGAATTTGATGACAGAAGGAGATTTCGGGAAATGGAAGGGAATGTATACAGGTGTAAAGAATAAAACATAGAGGAGAGGAAGGTTTCAAGGAGGTATTATGAATTCTAGTTCATCAGTTAGTAGCAGGGTGTTGATTTTACTAGGGTATGGAATTTTAGCTTTGTATCTAGTGGAGTTCATAGGTGAGATATCTCCTCTGATTGAAGGTGTATACGTTTCACTTGGAATTCAATGGCGATATCCGATCTTCTTTGCATTAATTGCATTCATTTTTGCTTATCTTATCGATAAAAGAGCTAAGAAACCCGTAGTGCTAGGCATTGCAGGTATTTTCGGACTACTTCTATTTTTCATTATCGTTTATTTATATGTCCTTTTTTCTATGATGGTTGGAGGATAGGGAAGGATACACAGTAATCTAAGGAAAGCTAGAATTACTGTTACGTAATTTAATAAAAAGGCTGTTTTCGCATAGATTGTTGTTTTGGAGTTTGGAAATACACTCGCTTTCCGCGTGCAATCTGCAAGCCCCCTCAGCTAGTTCGGGGTCTCGCTTAGCTTGCTTATCCGCAGGAGTCTCGTATATTTCCATTGTCATAAGCTTTCAGCCCCTTTCTTAACAACATTCCATTAGCAACAAACTTTTATAAAACAGCCATAATAAAAACGCTCAGAGCTGAAAAAGTCTGAGCGTTGATTCGAATTTAAAATGGATTTGTCGCCCACTGAAGGGATTGCTTGATAAAAATACGTTGATGCAATTTCAACTGAGAAACCATATGTTCCGCTAGATCCTCTGGCTGCATGTATTTCTCTTTGTCAGCTGCATCAAGTTCATCACCAAAGGTCAGCTCTGTAGCTACTAGGCTTGGGTTCAGTGTCATGACTCGGATATTATTTTTTCGAACTTCCTGCATCAACGCTTCCGTCATGCCTTGAACCGCAAACTTTGATCCACTGTAAGCTGTACTTTTCGCTGTACCTTTCAACCCGCTGCTTGATGAAATATTGATGATATCCCCGCGGTTTTTCTTGATTAGCTGGGGGAGTACAGCACGCATTACATGATACGTTCCGAACACGTTCACTTCAAACGTTCTTTTCCAATCTTCGGGATCGATATCCAAGAATGAACCATAGGTTCCGATGCCTGCATTATTTATCAGAATATCGGTGGGTCCTAGTTCAGTTTCCAGTTTGGAAATGGCGTTTTCCACTTGTTCCATATCCGCGATATCAGCAACAGCGACACTCGCTTTCACACCTAGTGATCTTGCTTCTTCTGCAACTTTTTCTAATGTGCTTTCGGTACGAGCTAGTAAGCCGACATGAACGCCTTCGCGTGCAAGTTCTAATGCTGTAGCTTTTCCGATACCACGAGCAGCACCTGTAATATAAGCCGTTTTACCTTCAATCGATTGTGCCATTATTGATCATCCTTTCTATTGGAAAATCTATGGCAAGTGTAAGGTTACTGGTCAGGATAAGCAAATGTTATACCTGTTGGCCGGTGGTGTAAAAAGTAACCTTTGGCCGGAATATACTTAAAAGTGGCCGGATCAGCATCTAAATCCGCCGGAAAAACCTAGAATTCTTTATTTATATAATCCTTTCACATACATCGTGGATAAATTATAAACGATGTCCTTCACTGCTGCTTGATTTTCACCGCGGACGATTTCCCATAAATACATTTCATTTGAAAAGAACCAGCCTCTTGCGACAAGGTTTGGATCGACATCCTTCCTGGCTAAACCATGTTGTTGGGTATAGGAGATGTCTTTCGCAATCCCTTTTATGAAACGCTCACGGATTTCTTTCCACTTGCTTTGTACAGCAAGTGATGAACCAATTGCCTCTTCAACTACTTTTAAAATTCGATCCTCTTTTTGTGCCATTTCGAGGAAAAGATAGGTTTGCTTTTCAATGAGCTGTTTTGCTTCTTCCACTAAAATTGGATGGAAAGGAAGCTCTGCAATTTCATGGAATTTCTGCATAACGCCGTCAATGAGCTCAATAAGAATGTCATCCTTGTTTTTAAAATGAACATACGCAGTACCGTAACCAGTATCCGCTTTTTTAATGATTTGTGTGATTGTAGTTTTTTGGAAGCCTTGATTGATGAAAATGAGTTCAGCCGCTTTCAGTAGGTTTTTACGTGTCTGGATCGAGCGTTGCTGGCGGGTGGTAAGCTCCTGGTTCTTTGAGTTCATGGGATTCCGTCCTTTTATTTGATGTGCTTTCATTTTAATAATGAGGCGATACAATGTCAATGACATGATGTCATTGACACTTTGTCAGTGAGGAAGGTATAGTTAAATTAATAACCTATTGAAGGAGTCGATATCCCATGGGCAATCAGTCACTTGATACCTCTTTAGACTATGCAAAAAAGCTTGACGAACAAGATGAACTCTCGTCTTTTCGAGAAGAGTTTTACGTTAAGGATGATACGATTTATTTTATTGGGAATTCGCTCGGACTTTTATCGAAGCGCTCTGAAACTGCACTTTCTAAAATAATGGATTCATGGAAGGAATACGGGATTGATGGCTGGACGGAAGGCGAATATCCCTGGTTTTACATGTCTGAGAAACTAGGTGAAATGTCAGCACCGCTTGTCGGTGGAAAGCCTGAAGAAGTAATTGCGACAGGTTCGACGACAGTCAACCTTCACCAGTTGGTTTCCACGTTCTATCACCCGGAAGGAAAGAAGACGAAAATTTTAGCGGATGAACTGACATTCCCGTCTGATATATTTGCACTCCAAAGTCAGTTGAAATTGAAGGGCTACAATCCAGAGGAACATCTTATCCGTATGAAAAGTCGTGATGGAAGAGTCGTTGAAGAAGATGACATCATTGAAGCAATGACGGATGAAGTCGCCTTGATTATGCTCCCGAGCGTCATGTATCGAAGCGGGCAAGTGCTTGATATGAAGCGTTTGACAGAAGAGGCGCATAAACGCGGCATCATCATCGGATTCGACCTATGTCACTCGATCGGTGCGATGCCTCAT
This sequence comes from Alkalihalobacillus sp. TS-13, assembly GCF_019720915.1. Taxonomy (GTDB): domain Bacteria; phylum Bacillota; class Bacilli; order Bacillales; family Fictibacillaceae; genus Pseudalkalibacillus. The sequence continues at coordinate 2,348,854 of NZ_JAHKSI010000001.1, read as the reverse complement.
GCTTTAAATGATTGGGGAGCGGACTTTGCTTTCTGGTGCAATTATAAATACGTCAATGCTGGACCGGGAAGTGTTGCGGGGATTTATGTAAATGAAAACCATATCGGAACAACTCCTGGGCTTGCTGGATGGTTCAGCTCTGATAAAAGCAAACAGTTCGATATGAACCATCAGCTGACACCAGCACAATCGGCAGGTGCCTTCCAAATCGGTACGCCGCATATGCTCAGCCTGGCACCGTTGATGGGCTCTTTGGAAATTTTCGAGGAGGCTGGTATTGAAAAGCTTCGCAAAAAATCACTGCAATTGACGCAATACATGATGGATTTAATCAAGCATGAATTAGCCGACCATGGTTTTGAAATCGGGAATCCTTTGGAAGACAATAGAAGAGGGGGTCACGTGTACCTTGAGCACCCTGAAGCTGCTCGTATCTGTAAAGCTCTGAAAATGAATAAAGTGATGCCTGATTTCCGTAATCCGAATGGCATCCGGCTGACACCAGCAGCCTTGTACAATACTTTTGAAGAGGTATGGAAGGCGGTACAGACATTGAAACAGATCATGGATGATGAAGAATACAAGCAATTTGAAAATAAACGCGGCGTTGTAGCGTAATCGCACCTGACAAGAAAGTGAGTGATGATAATGGGGAACTATTATGAAGAAGGTAAAGGGAAATACGTATCGGAAAAGGGGATCCACACTGATTTTGATAATAATATGACGTATGGAGAATATTTACAGCTTGATCGGCTTCTCTCCAGTCAAACAAGACTATCCGGTCATCATGACGAGATGCTGTTCATCATCATCCACCAGGTCAGTGAGTTATGGATGAAAATGATCTTGCATGAGCTTAATGCTGCAATCGATTCGATCCGTAAAGGTGAATTGCAGCCAGCGTTTAAAATGCTCGCTCGTGTCTCGAAGGTCCAGTCACAAATCATCCAGGCTTGGGATGTTTTGTCCACGCTCACACCAAGCGAATACCTGGAATTCCGCGACAGCCTGGGACAGGCATCTGGATTCCAATCCTATCAGTATCGCATGATCGAATTTGCACTTGGTTATAAAACACCACATGTGCTGCGAATCTATCAGAAGGACCCAGAACTTCATGCTCGATTGAAGGAAGCATATGAAGCACCGAGTATATATGATGTGGCAATCCAGGAACTTGCGAATGCCGGTTTTGACATCAATCCGGAGCTCTTGAAGCGTGATTTCTCTGTAACATATGAAGGTGATCCTACTGTAAAAGCCGCATGGGTTGAAGTTTACCGGAACGTCGATCAGTACTGGAACTTGTATCAGTTAGCTGAAAAATTGGTCGATATTGAAGATTGGCTCCAGCAGTGGCGATTCCGTCATATGAAAACAGTGGAACGTATCATCGGGCATAAAATGGGGACCGGCGGCTCGTCCGGCGTGTCTTACCTGAAGAAAGTGCTGGACCACCGATTCTTCCCGGAACTATGGGATATCAGAACTGAGTTGTAATTAAAGTTAAAATCTTGAAAGACCTGCCAATGTAAGAGAGGTGGGTCTTTTTTTGCACTTTTTGGGCTTTTTTACACTTTTGGCCGGATTCACATTAAAACTGGCCGGATTATAGCTTAGACCAGCCGGAATATGCTCCAAACCCGCCGGATTACATCTCAAAACGAAATGTGGATCGGTACTCCCGCCGTTACTGGGTTGATGCTCTTTTACCCATTTATCGCAAGCGAGGTTCCTTTTTATCCAATCATCATTATATTGATCATGCCCCTAATCTAAATCTTCACGTATGTCATTTCAGTTAATAAGAGTTATTGAAGGTGTCACTCCCACATATAAATAGGAAAAACAGGGAGGGGGATATATGGCTTACTGGATTGACGTCAATTTAGCCAAACATCAGCTTAAGTTGTTCAACACCCGAACACTGATTAAGACATATCCCATTGGGGTCGGGAAAATGTTGACACCTACACCAACTGGGGAGTATACGATCATTAACAAGGCTCCTAACCCTGGTGGTCCATACGGATCGATGTGGATGGGATTGTCCAGACCTCATTATGGTATACACGGTACAAATGATCCATCTTCCATCGGTAAGGATGTTTCGAAGGGCTGTATCCGTATGCATAATAAAGATGTCAACGAATTGTCCAGCATAGTCCCGATTGGAACGAACGTCTGGATCCATAGATAAAAGCGCAGAACCTATGAGGGCACTGCGCTTCCTTTACATTTAAAGTAATTCATTACTTTCTTCAATATAAGTGTAACTAAGGCTCAGCCTTCGCCCAAGGCTGGGTTTTGCCAAGTTTTCTATATAGTAAGCTCGATACACCAAGGGGGGAGGTCAGTGGTGAGCTTAACCAGCAATCACTTGATCGATGATTTTTGATGGTTCCATTCGGCTAGGGTTTTTACCAGTCTTTTTCGTTTCTTTAATAGAAAGATAGTTTTCGAATTCATTCAAATAGCCTTTTTCACCCATCAAGTAGGTATCCTGCCATTTATTCTTCTTAGCTCTCTTGGCGACTTTATTACTCAAATTCTTCAGCCAACGCTGCTGATTAGCTTCAAAGCGCTCCTGAAATTCATCCTTTTTATTCGTATTTGCCCCTGTTATGGCAGCATCAAATGGACCTTGATGTTCCCGCCAATCCTCTGTATCAGGATCGAAGGTATAGTGGAATTCATCAACAAGGACGCCCATTTCTGTTTCTAACACCGTTGCATCTTCTTTGTTGATGACGATGATACCGCTATATGGATAGTTGCTCTGAAGATCTTCAAGTTGATCCAGTACCGGTTCATCCTCCCAATGGAAGGAGGTTTCGATCGGAACCTGTAGATCTTCCATGACCCAAAGTTTTTCATCAGGTGTCGCAAACAGGACTAGACTTCTTTTCAGCTCCCGCTCCCGCCCCGTGACGGTTTTATATACCTTTTCTTTTAAGTTTCTATAACCTTTCAATTCATCGTGATTACCCATCTCTTCGATGTATTCTTCAAATTTGTTCAGACCGTTTTTCAGTTTGATCTTCCATTCGCCGCCTTGTTGGTCGGCACTGCTCCGGTCTGTATTTAAGTACATGGAAAGAATTTTTTGTGAGCCATCTGCTCTTTGTTGTTTTAATTCGTTAAGCTTTTCGGAGAATCTCATTGAGTAAAGCCTCCTATCTTAATAATTGAATCTACTAATCTGTTTCCTATTTGTACAAGTTTAAAACGTAGAAATTTCATTAGTGCGTCAGGAGGAAGGCTTGATGATTAGTGTGGTAGGAAATTGTGAAATAGAAAAAAATAACACCTACCAAGGTGTTATTTCACGAGAAGGAAGATGCAGTTGTTCCCATTCTTCTCTTAAGATCCCCATTTTTATAGAATCATAATATTCACCATCGACGATTCTTGCTTTTCGGATACGCCCTTCTTCGATCATTCCTATTTTTCTCGCCAATTTCATCATTCTGATATTACCCGACCATGTGGAAATCCCCACTCTTACAACATCCATTTGTTCAAAAATATAGTCAGTCCAAAGTTTGAAAGCCTCTGTTCCATAGCCTCCTGACCAATAATTCGAGTCAAAAATGACAATACCGTTAGAGAGCCAGTTGGTCACTTCATCTTCCCAATACCAGTTGACGGTCCCGATCAATTTATCGTCTGTTTCAATAATAAGGATTTGCCTCGGTTGATCTGTCGCTGTTATTTCAAGAGCTTTTTGGAACCCTTCTATGAACTCTTCTTTCGTCAATTCCGGTAACGTATAATAAGGACCATTCCATTTCAAATGTTCACGATCATCCGCTTCATATTTCCAATAATAGATATCCGACAAATCATCTAAAGTCAAATCCCGTAAAATAACCTTTTCTCCTGCAATATGTATCGTCATTAGTAATTCCTACTTTTTCCCATAGAAAAACCGTCAAATAATCGGCCACCAAAGGGCTGTAACACTTCATCAACGAGTTTGATCACCATATTTTTATCCTCATGTTTATAAAAAGAATCGAATGCTTCAATAAACTGTTCTGTGAAAGTAGGATCATATTGTTTCAAAGCTCGTACAACCCATTTCGAAGAGCCAATCCACATACGGTTTGTCCTCAACACAAATTCACTCACCAATTCAGCTAATGTGTTTGCGATGAAGATCTCTTCTGGTCTATTTGAACTGCCGATGAAATCATCCAGCGTATCTGTAATGAAATAACGTTTTAACCTGATCGTTTCATTTGACCATACTTCCGGTCCTTCTTCTAACATCTCTTTAGCTTCTTTTTTGATTGGGTCTATTACTTCTTCTCCCCTTAAAATGATCCCTTCTGAAATCATCCTTTGCATGGAAGGTCTTGCCCGTTCATAATCACTTTTAAAAACTTGTTTATAAGATGAAAAATTGTGTAAGAAAACTTCAATCGGCCAATCAAGAGCAAAGAATAATTCGCGGTAAGAGGAAGAGACGCTGCGATCGAATATGACGATATCCAGATCAGACGTAGTTGTCGCTTCACCAAGCATGGTACTACCAGCTTAAAGAGCTGCATTGCACCCTTGAAAATACATGTTGATGAACTGTGTTGCTGCTTCCAAAGGTGCTTTTCTCTCATGCATTTTATCTTCCTCCAATCCAAATAAATTAATAGTTTACAAATGAATTTAGAAAAAGTGCTGTAAAAAAATAGCAGATAATTTATTAGTCTATTATAATTGATGATAACTATGGATGAGAAGAGGGATATCATGAAAAAGACGGAAAAACGCAGGCTCAGTGATATTGGTCAAATAAATCTGAACGTAAAAGACGTACAAAAAGCAGTCACTTTCTATCAAGAAGTCCTTGGTCTGCCTTTATTGTTTGTGATGGAAAGCATGGCATTCTTCAACTGCAATGGTGTTAGGTTGATGCTTTCGATACCGGAAAATGAAAGCTTTGATCACCGAGGATCTGTGATCTATTTCAAGACAGATGATATCCATAAAACGTACGAACAATTTAAAGAAGACGATGTTTCATTTATTGATGAACCTCACATGATCGCAAATATGGGTGACCATGAACTATGGATGTGCTTCTTCAAAGATTTGGACGACAATACCCTCGCAATCATGAGTGAGATTTCTAAGTAAGGAGTCTTCATTTCACAGATTTATTTGACCAAAATAGTTGAAAACTATATAATGACTTCTGAATATTCAGAAAAATAAAGAGGTGATGGAATGAACTTCTTTCGTGAAGATCCGAACCTTCAATTCGTATTGGATCATTATTTCAAGGAAGATATGAAAGAGTGGGCCTTTCAACAGCTGGAACGATTCGGAGAACGGTGTGGTACAGAAATTGATGAGCGTGCGAGGCATACCGATCGAGAAGGACAGCCGAAGTTGATCAAATATGACCGTTTCGGTGAAGATATTTCACATGTCTGGCTGAATGATGGCTATAAACAGACGATTGAAGAAACCTATAACACTGGCATTGTTGGATATGTCCATAAAGAAATTCCTGAACTGAACATACATGGTGATTATTTATATTCCTATGCACAAGGCTACCTATTATCCCAGTCCGAACCGGGTTTCTACTGTCCTGTGACACTCACGATGGCTACAGCTTATCTTTTGGATCAATATGCGGATGAAAAGCTGAAGGAGAAGTATCTGCCTCACGTCCTATCCACTGGTGAAACAGAATTGTATGAAGGTGCTACTTTCTTGACTGAACGTCAAGGCGGATCCGATGTGGGAGCGAATGAAACGGTAGCGGTCAAAGAAAAAGATTACTACAGATTGACTGGTGAAAAATATTTTGCAAGCAACGCAGGCGCATGTGGTGTTGCAACCGTTCTCGCCAGAATCGAAGGAGCTGCTCCGGGAACGAAAGGTTTGAGCTTATTCCTGGTACCCTGGAAGAATGAAGATGGTTCTCTGAACAATATCAAAATCAGAAGATTGAAAGATAAACTTGGAGTAAGAGCAGTCCCTTCGGCAGAAGTAGAGTTTGAGAATTCGAAAGCTTACTTGATTGGGGATTCAAAACGTGGATTCCATTATATGATGGAGGCATTGAATCTATCAAGAGTGTGTAATGCAGTTGCGTCGGTCGGAATTATGCAGAGGGCATATCTAGAAGCGAAACAATACGCACATCAACGCGAGGCATTCGGAAATATACTTTCAAACTATCCGATGATTCAAGAAAGCTTGGTCAATCTGGCTACGCGGCAGGAGGTTCAACTCGGAGGATTGTTCCGTTTAATTTCCTTGTTTGATAGAGTCATGAGAACCAGTAAAGATGTAACCGAGCAAGAAAAAGTACTTCATCGACTTTTGATCGCTATTGTCAAGATGCGAACAGCGGAAGAAGCAGTTACTTTTTCTCATGAAGCAATAGAAATGCATGGAGGAAATGGGTATATTGAGGATTTCGTGACCCCGCGTTTGTTAAGAGATGCGCAAGTATTGACGGTCTGGGAAGGGACAGCGAATATCCTTGGCCTTGAGGTTCTCAGGTTGATGAACCGCTATCAAGGTGCTCAACTCTTTTTAGACTACATCGAAAAAGAGTTGAATGTTTTAACTGAAGAAGCAAAAGCTTATCAGAGTCCGGTTGATGCAGGGTTGAAAGAATTGAGAGAGCTGATCCATCATGCTGCCACTGTTGATGAAAAACGACAAACCTATTATGCAAAAAAGATCACCAATCTAATGGCAGATGCATATTTCAGTGTGAGTGCATTACGTGAAGCAGACATTTGCGGGGAAAGGAAGCTGTTAGTCGCAAGGCAATACTGCAAGCAGATTTGGGAGCATAGTCAACTCGATCGAGAAGCATTGCCAGTTCAATTCTTCGATGTTTTCATGAACCCGGCATCTAAACCGACGAAACGATCGAAAGTTTGACTGAGGAGTTGTATTTCGCATTTGGCTCTTTAAGAGTTGATTTTTGCGAAATTCACTCCCTTTCCGCGGGCGATCCGCAAGCCTCCTCGCTCGTACCTCGCTGTGGGGTCTTGCATGGCTCGCTCTTCCTGCAGGAGTGTCGTCAATTTCGCTTCTAATCAACACTAAAATTTAACAGACCATTGCAATTTTGAATAATGATTTACTAAAATGTTTAATTCACCCTTCAACAAGAAAAAACAGACAGCCTTTTCATCAAAGGTCTGTCTGTTCTTTCTAGCAAGGCATGGTTTCTTGTTTGTTTTTACGTAGTTCATCAAGTCTGTCCCAAATTTCCATGAACCATTCTCTATCTTTTGTAAGAAGGGCAACGTCAATGAGGTTTTCAAGGAAGACCTCTTGATCATCGATTGTCGCTGTCAACGGATGGATTCGGTGAATGAAAGTTTCGATATTATTTCCTTGGATTTTTTTATTGTCAGATTGAGTAACTGTGATTTTTACTGTTCCGTTTGCAGGATGAATCGAATGAATAAATCCTTGAATCATCTCATCATTGATCGTTTTCCCCTTAACCCAGTCTCCATTATGGAAAACAGGTAGCTTTAGGCTACTCATTTCTGATTCCTCCTATCCATTGGTTAAATTTTTTATGATTGTTTTTGTAGTTCAAAAGCCGGTCTTCTGAATGGTTTGCAGAGTATTTAGTGCTGTGTTTACTAAGGTATTACCCCTTTTTTTCGACAATTAATCCTTTTTTAATTAATTTTTTCCTATCAGTTGTATGAAAATTCAAAAAACAGTAGGAAATAGCTGAATAACAACGAAATCATTATAAGTAAAAAGTATAGTGAAAAGGAGGAAGGTCGGGGCTGCAAAGGTGCTGAGGATAAAGTTTGATCGAAAAAGAGGAGGAACGAGTATATGTATGTTACGATTGGCAAATTATTTGATTTGACTGTACAAAAGTTTCCGAATAAAGAAGCCCTTGTCGATGCTGCAACCAATCAACGCTTGACATACCAGGAATGGAATGAAAACGTAAATCGACTTGCAAATGCATTTATTGAATCGGGAGTCCGTAAAGGTGACAGAGTCTCTACTTTCTTGTTCAATACGACTGAGCTTGCAACTGTATTTTTTGCATGTGCAAAAATCGGAGCAGTCCTGAATCCTATCAATTTCCGCCTTAAAGCACAAGAGGTAGCATATATCATTGAGGATGCGGAGCCGACTGTCTTTTTGTTTGAAGAAATGCTTGAACCGCATATTGCATCCATTCACGAACAAATACCGGGTACTTCCTTCTGGTGTATCAGTAAAAATTGTCCGCCATACGCAATCAGTTATCATAACAGAGTCCGAGAAGCTTCGACAAAAGAACCCGATGTTGATGTTAGGGAAAATGACCTATATGCCATCATGTACACGAGTGGTACGACAGGACGACCGAAAGGGGTCATGCATCGTCACAGGGATATGGTCGAACAAAGTCTGGCATGCGCAGCAGTTAAAAAGTTGACTGAAAATGATCGCGGACTTGTAGCAGCTCCTATGTTCCATTGTGCTGAGCTCCATTGTTGTTTCCTTCCACGAGTGCATGTCGGCGCAACGAATGTCATCATCCATCATTTTGATCCTCAACAAGTTCTTCAAGTCATCGACCATGAAAAAATTTCAGTGTTTTTTGGAGCACCGACAATGTGGAATATGATGCTCCAACAAGATCTCTCCGCTTATGATATCAGCAGCCTACGTCTTGGTTTATATGGTGCCGCGCCAATGGCTCCTGCTCTCGTCAGAGCTTGTAAAGAAAAATTAGGTGTCGATCTCATACAAGCATATGGTATGACGGAGATGGGACCAGCAATTACATTCTTATCTGAAGATGAACAGCTGACAAAAGCAGGATCAGCAGGGCGGGCTTGTTTGAATCATGAAGTCCGGATCGTACGTCCGAGTGAGTACGGACCATCAGACCCAGCAGATATACTTCCGCCAGGGGAAGTCGGTGAAATCATCGTCCGTGGTCCGAGTATGATGATGGGGTACTTTAACAGGGAGGATGCGACTGATAATGCCATGTACAAGGGCTGGTACCATTCTGGCGACCTTGGTTATATGGATGAGGAAGGCTATCTCTATGTAGCCGATCGTGTGGATGACATGATCATAACGGGTGGTGAGAACGTCTATCCGAGAGAGGTTGAAGATGTCTTGTATGAACATGAAGGCGTTCTGGATGTAGCTGTTCTTGGGATTCCTGATGATAAGTGGGGAGAAATTGTAACCGCTATCATTGTGAAAAAAGATAAAGGACTGACTGAGGAAGAACTTGATCAATTCTGTAAATCTAGTGAAACACTTGCAGATTTCAAACGCCCGAGAAACTACATTTTTGTTGACGAATTGCCTCGTAATGCAAGTGGTAAAATCCAAAAGTTTTTGCTTAGAAAACAATATAAACGAGATCCAGAAACACAAATGCCATAGACCACGGAAAAGGGGGATGGGAATGACAGCAAGGTATTTACAAGAAGAACATGATATTTTCCGCGAAGCGTTTCGGAAATTTCTTCAAAAGGAAGCGTATCCTCATTACGAGCAATGGGAAAAGGACCGTCTTATACCGAGAAGTTTCTGGGAGAAGATGGGTAAGAACGGATTTCTATGTCCAGGTGTGGATGAGGCATATGGGGGCTTGAATGCTGATTTTGCTTATTCAGTGGTCATTTTAGAGGAATTGGAAAGAGTTGGTTCAAGCCTGGTCGGTATTGGTCTCCATAACGATATCGTCATTCCTTATATAGAGGAATACGGAACCGAAAAACAAAAGAAACGCTGGCTGCCAAAGTGTATATCCGGTGAAGTGATTACAGCGATCGCAATGACAGAGCCAGGTGCTGGGTCGGATCTAGCCGGAATTCGAACGACAGCTCAAAAAGATGGTGACCACTATATATTAAATGGTGAAAAAACGTTCATCACCAATGGAATCCATGCTGACCTCGTCGTGGTCGTTTGTAAGACAGATACAAAAGCTATACCTGCTCATAAAGGGATAAGCTTAGTCGTAGTGGAACGGGACACCCCTGGATTCAAACGGGGGAAGAAGCTCGATAAAGTCGGTCTTCATAGTCAGGATACGGCAGAATTGATTTTTGAGGATGCAAAAGTTCCGGTCGACAACTTACTTGGTGAAGAAGGAAAGGGATTCTATTATCTGATGCAGCAGCTTCAGCAGGAACGGTTAGTGGTTGCGATCGCTGCCGTTATCGCTGCAGAAGAAATGCTGAAACAGACGGTAGAATATGTGAAAAATAGACAAGCATTCGGTAGAAAAATCAGTGATTTCCAATCCGTCCAGTTCCGCTTGGCGGAAATGGCGACTGAGGTCGAGATCGGAAGAACATTCTTGGACGATCTTATCGATCAGCATATACAGAAAAAGAACGTCGTCAAGAAAGTTTCGATGGCCAAATATTGGACCACCGAAATGGCTCGGAAGGTCGCTACACAATGTATGCAGCTGCATGGCGGCTATGGATATATGGAAGAATACGAGATTGCAAGAAGATATCGGGACATTCCAGTGGCATCCATTTACGCCGGAACGAACGAGATCATGAAAACCATCATCGTAAAAGAAATGGGGTTATAAATCGCCCCCCTCTTGAGGAAAATGGGAAAATGCGGACAGGGTAGGCAGAATCGTTTATAAAAGTTGAGTCGATCTGACCAATAAAGGGAGGAATTTATTATGATGAACATTCCATTGACTGTACCAGCAATGCTAGAACATGCAGAGAAGTATTTCTCGCATAAGGAAATAAATTCAAGAACTGCAACGAGTTTCTACAATTTGACGTATGCCGGGCTGGCAAATGATACAAGGAGATTATCCAGTGCCTTGACTAAAATAGGACTCAGGAAAGGGGACCGGATCGGTACATTTGCATGGAACCATCACCGCCATCTTACAGCCTATTTCGGAATCCCGGGCATGGGAGGCGTCCTGCATACGATCAATATCAGGCTTTCTGCAGAGCATATTTCCTATATCATCAATCATGCAGAAGACAAGGTTTTGTTCATCGATGCTGAATTGGTTCCGATCATTGAAAAAATCCAGCACGAACTGAAGACGGTGCAAGCCTATATCATCATGACGGATGACAATACACTACCGGAAACAACACTTCATAACGTCTATCACTATGAAAAACTCCTCTGGGAAGGCGACGAGAATTTTGATTTCGTGAAAGATATTGATGAAAATGATCCGGCAGGAATGTGTTTCACTTCAGCAACCACAGGTAACCCGAAAGGAGTCTTCTATTCTCATCGGGGCATCGTCCTTCATTCCATGTCTCTCGGTCTGGCAGATAGTGCTGCTATATCCGAATCAGATGTGATGATGCCTGTCGTTCCGATGTTCCACGTGAATGCATGGGGTCTTCCTTTTGCGTCTGTATGGTTCGGTGCCGCACAAGTCCTCCCTGGACCGATGCCCACCCCTGCTGTTTTAGCTGAAATGATTGAGAACCATCGCGTAACGTTGACTGCGGGTGTACCGACCATCTGGATCGCTCTTCTGAAAGAGCTTGAAAATGGAAGCTATGATACAAGTAGTTTAAGAGCGATTTTATGTGGCGGATCCGCTGCCCCTAAGTCGATGATCCAAACATTTGAGAAGAAATACAATATCCCATTCCTTCACGCTTATGGCATGACGGAGACCAGTCCTCTTGTAACGGTATCACGTCTGAAAAAACATCAAAAGTCATACTCAGAAGAAGCACGACTTGATTTTCGAAGTAAGCAAGGATATGTCGTACCTGGTGTCGAGATGAAAGTGATTGGTAAAGACGGTGAAGTGAAATGGGACGGAAAAGAAATGGGTGAGCTGCTGCTGCGCGGAAACTGGGTAGCGGATGAATATTATAAAGATGATCGTACGAAAGAAGCGTTCCGGGATGGTTGGCTGCACACAGGCGATGTTGTTACGGTCGATCCAGAAGGAAATATCAAGATCATGGATCGCACTAAGGATCTCATTAAGAGCGGAGGGGAATGGATTTCTTCTGTCGATCTTGAAAATGCATTAATGGCTCATGAAGCAGTATTTGAGGCCACTGTCATTGCTGTACCACATAGTGAATGGCAGGAACGGCCCCTTGCCTGTGTCGTTCTGAAAGATGGGATGAGAGATAAAGTGACGAAAGAGGAGCTGCTGGATTTTCTGCGTCCACAATTTGTGAAATGGTGGCTGCCGGATGATATCGTCTTCCTTGAAGAAATACCGAAAACCTCTGTCGGTAAATTTTTAAAACGTGCATTACGTGACCAGTTGAAAGATTATTTGCAAACAACATCTAAATAAAGGAGGGAAAGGTTATGAATCTAGGATTATCGCTTTCTCGGAATGCAACCAGGCTTCCAAACAAAGAAGCTATCGTCTGTGAAGGACGTTCTTTTACTTACAGTGAACTGAATCGAGAGGTCAACCGTCTTGCGAATGGCTTTATTGCTAGAGGACTCTCAAAAGGTGATAAAGTCGCGATGATGATGAAAAACTCAGATCAGTTCGTGATGGTCTTTTACGCTCTTATGAAGGCTGGTGCTGTGGCAGTACCAATCAACTTCAGGCTGACTGCTTCTGAAGTTGAGTACCTCCTCAACGATTCAGATGCAAAAATGGTTGTGTTTGATGAAGAGTTTGCTGAGGTCATGCACAGGGCTTGTAAGGAAACGCCTATGGTTGAACTAAAGATTTGCGCGGGCAAAAAAGCATTTGCAGATCAGCTTCTCCTGGATAGCATCCTTTCCTCTGATGATTGTAATCCAGACGTTGAAGTTCTTGAATCGGATGACTGTGAAATCCTCTATACCTCCGGAACGACAGGGAGGCCGAAAGGTGCGCTCTTCGATCACCATCGTGTCTTTCATGTCGGGATCAACCTGACTGCAATGATGGGACTGACTGTAGAGGATCGGGTCATCCATATCGCACCGCTCTATCATTGTGCCCAACTGAATTTGTTCATGGTACTCAGTACATTTTTAGGATGTACACAAGTGATCTATCAGGATTTCGATCCTGTGCAGACATTGAAAGCATTTGAAGAACATAGGATATCGGTGTTCTTCGGGGTGCCGACGATGTATAACTTTTTCCTCCAGGTTCCGAATGGCAAGGAGTTCGACCTCTCTTCGGTCCGTAAATGTGCGTATGGAGCAGCACCGATGCCCCTTTCCTTGTTAGAGAAGAGCATGGACCTGTTCAGCCATAAACAGTTTTATAACTTGTGCGGGTTGACAGAAGGTGGTCCAGGAGGTGTTTGTCTCACACCGAGCCGCCATCTCGATAAAATCGGAGCAGGGGGTACCCCGATTCCGAATACCGAGGTGCGAGTGGTTGATGAGACGGGAGAAGATGTAGCGACCGGTCAAATAGGGGAGTTCATCATCCGTGGTGAGACGGTAATGAAGGAGTACTACAATAAATCGGAAGAAACACAGGAAACATTTCGTGATGGATGGCTTTATACAGGAGATCTGGCGACGATGGATGAAGAAGGCTACATTACATTAGTCGATCGTAAAAAGGACATGATCATCTCCGGGGGTGAAAACGTCTATTCAACAGAAGTGGAACAAGCGATTTATGCGCATCCGGATGTGCTTGAAACAGCGGTTATCGGTATACCTCACGAAGTATGGGGTGAAACCGTCGCTGCCGTCATCGTCCCCCAAAAAGAGGCAGTAATCAATCCAGAGGAAATCAAGGCATTTTGCCGTGAAAAGCTAGCAGGGTATAAAGTGCCGCGCATGTTTTACCAAATGGAACAATTACCACGGAATGCATCTGGGAAAGTTCTGAAGTTCCAATTGAGAAAACATTATATCGAACAACAGGCAAAGGAGAATGTACAAACATGATCAAACAAGTAGGGGTCATTGGTGCAGGGCTGATGGGAAATGGAATCGCCCAAGCCATGGCTATGAAAGGGAAAAGAGTCATCATACAGGACATTACCGAAGAGGCACTGAATAAAGGGATGGACAAAATCCAGAAAAGTCTTGGCCGATTGCAGAAAGCAGGTCATCTATCTACACAGGATGTCGAAAACACCATTGCGAACATTTCTACCTCTCTTGAGCTCCATGTCGCGTGTACGGAAAGCGATCTGATCATCGAAGCTGTGCCGGAAAATTTGGACTTGAAAAAAAGTGTCTTCAAACAACTTGACGAGATGGCTCCTGAAAAAGCGATCCTTGCGACCAATACATCAGAACTCAGCGTGACAGCGATTGCGTCTGCAACCAAGCGGCCTGAACGAGTGATCGGGATGCATTGGTTCAACCCGCCTCCGATTATGAAACTGATTGAAATTGTCAAAGGAATCGACACGTTAGACGAGACTGTCAAAGTGATCGAACAAGTTTCTGAAGAAGTTGGTAAAGAGACAGTACTCGTAAAAGATGCTCAAGGGTTTGTTACAACACGGGCACTGTCCGCGCATATGATCGAGTGTATGCGTATCTATGAGGAAGGTATTGCTACTATTGAAGACATCGATAAAGCGATCCGGCTCGGATTGAATTATCCAATGGGACCTTTGGAGCTTGCTGATTATGTCGGCTTGGATACGATGATGTTCGTATGTGAGGGCATGATGGATGCGTATGGGGATCGTTTCCGCCCGCCACAAATTTTAAGAAAGCTCGTTGAGGCAGGACATTACGGTGTCAAAACAGGACGTGGATTTTACAAGTACGATAAATAAACATTCAGCAGAGTGGAGGGAACATACATGAATAGAGAAGTTGTGATTGTGGAAGCAGTTCGTACTGCTGTCGGTAAACGGAAAGGAGCCTTCCGGAACACCCATCCTATTCATTTGGCTGGGGCGGTTTTGGATGAAGTGACGAAAAGAGCGAAAATCGAAAAGCATCTAATTGAAGATATTGTAATGGGATGCGTGACGCCACATTCTGAACAAGGTTTCAATATTGGCCGCCTCGCAGCGCTCGATTCCGGATTTCCTGTGGAAGTACCGTCAGTTCAAATCAACCGCATGTGCGGCTCTGGCCAGCAGGCTTTGCATTTTGCTGCTCAAGAAATTTTAGCTGGGGATATGGACATTACAATTGCCGCTGGTGTCGAGAATATGACGATGGTCCCCATCCTAAGTGATGGCAATGAACGGACAATCCCGAATTCATTGAAAGAAAAATATAATTTTGTTCACCAGGGGGTTTCCGCGGAATTGATCGCTGATAAATATGATATGACCAGAGAGGAACTAGACCGATACGCGTATGAAAGCCACAGAAGGGCCTTACATGCACAAAAGGAAGGACACTTTGAACGTGAAATCCTTACCGTCAATGGTGAAGATCCGGATGGAAATCCAATTTCAGTTTCTATGGATGAAGGACCGCGGAAGGATACGTCCCTTGAAGCTCTTGCAAGTCTTAAACCGGTCTTCAAGCCAGATGGTGTCGTCACTGCTGGGAATGCGAGCCAGATGAGTGATGGGGCTGCGGCTGTGCTTTTAATGGAAAAGAAGAAAGCCGAATCAATGGGGTTGAAACCGCGTGCAAGAATCGTCGAGCGTGTAGTTGTGGGTTCAGACCCGACTCTAATGTTGGATGGCGTTATTCCAGCGACCAGAAAGGTGTTGGATAGAGCCGGGCTTTCAATCAACGATATGGATCGTGTTGAAATCAATGAAGCTTTTGCCCCTGTTGTACTGGCATGGGAAAAAGAAATCGGTGGTTCGCTTGATCGAGTGAATGTAAATGGAGGCGCAATCGCATTAGGACATCCATTAGGTGCCACAGGAGCGAAGCTGATTACAACTTTGCTGCATGAACTCGAACGGATTGACGGGAAATATGGCTTATTAACCATCTGTATCGGACATGGTATGGCAACCGCTGCAATCATCGAGCGGTTATGATTAATTAATAAAAGCTGTTTTCGAAATGTAGAAAAACAATCTAACCGAAACAAGTCAACAGAGAGTATGATGAAAATTGAGAGGAGACCATATATGACCACTACAAGTTCTAGTCAACCGATTCGAATGGAAATCAACGATCAGGTCGCACATATTGAGTTGAACCGCCCGGACGTTTTGAACGCGATGAATGTTGAATTGATTGAGCAATTGATTGAAACGCTTGATTCCATTACTGAAAGCAATGCGAATATTGTCCTTTTGTCTGGCGCAGGGCCGGGGTTTTCTTCCGGAGGAGATATCACTTCGATGACTGAAGATATTTCGGAAACCCGTTTCAATGAAATCATGAATCAGGTAAAAGAAATGATTTTGAAGCTATATACGTTGCCTAAAATCGTCATCTCGGCTGTTCATGGTCCAGCAGCAGGCCTCGGGTTCAGTCTTGCCCTTTCGTCTGATTATATTGTCGCTTCAGAGGACTCGAGTTTTGGTTTGAATTTTATCAAAGTGGGACTTGTCGCTGATGGAGGATGTCATTATCTTTTAAAAAACAAGCTTGGTGACCAAAAGGCGAAGCAAGCGATATGGAACGGTCAGACGTTCAACGCAGAGGAAGCGTTTCAACTCGGGTTGATCGACAAAGTCGTCAGCGATCAACCATTTTCACATGCTGAAGAAATTGCAAAACAATTTTTGAACCAGCCGATTGAAGCATTGATCGAGACAAAATTGATCTTAAATTCACTGAATCTGCCGGAACTAACGAACACAATGGAATTGGAAAATGAGGCTCAAGGTAAAATGAGGAAGACATCGGAACATCAAAGGCGCATCAAGGCTTTTTTGAATCGCCATTAATGAGTTGGAACAAAAAGAGGCTGTCCAAAAAGACCTATTGGACAACCTTTTTTCAATTAGGTAGTTATTCCTTACATGAAAAAGGGTATTGCCAAAATATAGCATGCGTTTTCGTATTACCAACAGCATCCAATGACAGGCTGTATCGTGTGTAATACAATAGGGACAGTATGCGTAAAATTTATACATAAGAGGTGATACGTTTGTCTTGGTTAGAAACCATCATCGGATGGGGAAATGATATTTTATGGACATATATTTTGATTGGACTATTACTCATTCTTGGTATTTATTTCTCCATCCGTACTAAATTTGTACAATTCACCATGATCAAGGACATGGTCAAGCTTTTAGGGGAAGGTGCAACCCTTTCAAAGGATAAGAAGAAACGGGGTGTATCTTCCTTCCAGGCTTTCAGTATCAGTACTGCGTCTCGTGTTGGTACTGGTAACCTGGCTGGTGTAGCGTTAGCGATTTCCTTGGGCGGTCCTGGCGCGGTATTCTGGATGTGGGTAATCGCTTTGATTGGGGCTGCGACTGCTTTTGTAGAAAGTACGCTTGCCCAAATCTATAAAGTGAAAGACGACTTTGGTTTCAGGGGCGGACCTGCATACTATATGGAAAAAGGTCTTAACAAACGATGGATGGGCGTCCTGTTTGCGGTCCTCATCACATTTACTTTCGGATTGGTATTCAACTCCGTTCAAGCGAACACGATTTCATTAGCGTTTGAAAATTCCTTCGGCCTTAGCAGGGTTGTGATCGGAATTACGCTGAGTACAATCGTTGCCATCATCATTTTTGGCGGAATCAAGCGGATTGCACGTGTTGCAGAAGCGATCGTACCTGTGATGGCGATCCTGTACTTACTCTTAGCTCTTTATGTTTTAATTGTGAACATAACGGAACTTCCATCAGTAGTTGCCTTGATTGTAAAAAGTGCATTCGGTTTGGAGGAAGCGATCGGTGGCGGACTTGGTGCAGCACTGATGAATGGTATCAAACGCGGGTTGTTCTCGAATGAAGCCGGTATGGGTAGTGCGCCGAACGCAGCAGCTACTGCAAACGTATCACACCCTGCCAAACAAGGTTTGATCCAAACGTTGAGTGTATTCACTGATACGTTGCTGATCTGTACGGCAACAGCGATGATGATCATTCTTTCTGGTCAATATACGGGTTCAGAAGATGGTATCCAGCTCACCCAACAAGCTTTGACCTACCATGTCGGTGATTGGGCTTCGTTCTTGGTGGCAGTCTTCATCTTCCTGTTTGCGTTCAGTTCAGTCGTAGGGAACTATTATTATGGTGAAACGAACCTCGAATTTATCAATCCTGAGAAAAAAGGATGGATTTTCATTTACCGATTGGCAGTCGTAGGGATGGTCATGTTCGGTTCTGTAGCACAGCTAGCAATTGTCTGGAGCCTGGCTGATCTATTCATGGCTACGATGGCGCTCGTCAACTTGATAGCCATTGCCATGCTCGGGAAAATTGCGTTCCATGCCTTACAGGATTATGTTACACAAAAACGTACCGGAAAGAACCCAATTTTCAACCCGAGGACAATCGGATTGAAGAATACTGAGATCTGGGACGAAGAACGTGAATATCACGAAAATATGGAAAAAGAGCAATGATAAGTCTAATCAGATAGCTGGCCGACAACGGTTCGGCCGGCTTTTCCGTTTTGGAACATGAGAGGATAATTCGAAAGATTGGGGCCGTATTCCGGCCGATATCTTGGATAATCCGGCAGCTTTTCGTAATAATCCGGCCATTTATAATGGGAATCCGGCCGAACAGTTCTTTTGTACTACTCAAGCACCCGCCAAATCATAAGAATGATTATAGAAAGATCATTCGTGGTGCGAACGGAGGGGACAGCAATGAAAAACAAAGCACAACAAGTCAGGATTATTCAGTACATGGAGACTTTCAATGATAACCGCGATTATATAACATGCCATCATATTAGCAGAGAAATGCTGATGGAAGGGGATAACAAGATACTTGCAAAATGCCTTGCTACACTTTCTGCGCTTATGGAACAGGCAGATAAAAAGAAGTGGGCAGGGTATAACAAGCTCCATAAAACCTTCCTGAAACAATTAGATGAAATCGATGACTTTCCATTTGATGAAGAAGATCTGAAGATGCAATTACAGCATTTGGATGAACAAGTCAATTATAATCCTGAGCAACCTGTTAAGCCGATCCAGTTGACGATCACAGACAGTTGAGGTTCTTACAGTAAAAGAGTACAACAATCTTATAACTTCGGAGGCCTAACACCTTACGAAAAAAAACATTTATATTTAGATGAACTGCAGGGCTGACCCAAAAGAAGAAGGGTCAGCCTTTTGTTTACACTTAAAGAAAGTAAAATACTTTCTTAAGTATCAGCGCAACTAAGGCTCAGCCTGCGCCAAGGCTCGTCTTTGCCAAGTTTTCTTTACCAATCACCGTTAAAAAGTGGTATGCTAATACCCATATGGATAATAGAGGAAAGAAGGAAAACATATGGCGGTCGAGACAGCGAAGACTTCTGTACAAAAACCTGCAGCGACGGTTTATTCAATACTATTCATGATCAGCTTTGTCCACTTGTTGAATGATTCGATGCAAGCAGTCATTCCAGCAATTTTTCCTATATTGGAGCGTTCTATGGGGCTTTCATTCACACAGTTAGGATGGATTGCTTTTACACTGAATATGACATCATCAGTGATGCAGCCAGTGGTCGGATGGTATACAGACCGTTCGACTTCTCCATATCTGTTGCCCTTGGGGATGGGTGCGAGCTTAGCTGGTATGCTCGGAATTGCATTTGCAGATTCATTTGCATTCATCATTTTATCTGTTATCGGAATCGGTCTTGGTTCAGCGGTTTTCCACCCAGAAGGTTCACGGGTTGCTTATATGGCAGCAGGAAACAGAAGAGGACTTGCGCAATCGATCTATCAAGTGGGAGGGAATACAGGGACTTCTCTCGCACCAATTATGACAGCCCTTGTCTTTGTACCACTTGGACAATTCGGTGCGGTATGGTTCACTTCGTTTGCGGCAGTTGCAATTTTCGTCTTGTTTTATGTATCTGGATGGTACAGCAAACAGTTGGTGAATTTTCCTAGAGTGTCAAAAACCAAACAAAAGAAAAACATCCATGTTAAACGGAAAAAGAAAGTCGTTTTCGCGATGATCATCTTGATATTCCTTGTATTTGCCCGTTCATGGTATTTTTCTGGAATCGGAAACTATTATCAATTTTATTTGATTGATGATTATGGATTGTCGATCAGGCAAGCGCAAATCTATCTGTTCATTTTCTTGGCAGCAGGAGTCCTGGGAACCTTTTTGGGAGGTCCATTAGCTGATAGGCTTGGAAAGCGGAACATGATTTTCTGGTCATTGGCAGGGACTGCACCTCTTGCTCTAATATTGCCGCACGTGGGATTGATTTTGGTTATTCCACTTTTCTTTTTGATCGGGTTCATCCTCAATACGAGTTTTTCCGTAACGGTTGTCTATGCACAGGAACTTGTGCCAGGACGGATCGGGATGGTTTCAGGACTTATCGTCGGACTCGCTTTTGGCATGGGGGCTTTAGGATCTGTGTTGCTTGGTAAAATGGCTGATTTAACGAGCATCTCTTTTACGATGTTTGCGATCAGCTTCTTGCCATTGCTCGGATTGTTCACGATGCTGCTTCCTAAAGATGAAACGTTGGAAAAATGGGCTGAGTAAGCCAATGAGAATATGTAAAAAAGCCACCTATGAGCAGGTGGCTTTTTCCTTAACGAGTGATGAACATTTGGGTCCAGTAATGGCCGTAGCTTCCTCCTTTTGTATATCCGACCCCGATTTCCTTGTAGTTGCTTGAAAGTATGTTTTTACGATGACCATCGCTGTTCATCCACGCATTCATGACTGCTTGTGCAGTCGTTTGTCCTGCTGCGATATTTTCACCTGCTGTTCGATAGGAGATACCGAAGTCTCTCATCATTTGAAAAGGACTTCCGTAAGTTGGAGATGTATGACTGAAATAATTTTTCTGGAGCATATCCTTTGATTTGTATCTAGCGACACGTGCCAATTCCCAATTCGCTTTTAACGGGTGTAGACCATGTTTGGCTCTCTCTTGGTTGACGAGATCGACAACCTGAGCTTCAACAGATTTTACCCCATTGATCGTAGGGATGTTCAACCGTTGTCCCGGATAAATCAAATTAGGATTTTTGATGTGTGTATTCGCGTTGATGGCTTCAGAAACTCCAATCTTATAACGCATTGCGATTTTCCACATTGTATCTCCATATTGAACAGTGTGCGAAGTAGCAGCAGATGCTTCGTGATTAAATCCCGTGACTAGAGTGATAGACAACAAAAGAGTGAGGCAAATCTTCGTAATCGCTTTCATAATAAAAGTATTACAAATCCTAGTAAACAATGAAACCGGTAAATTATTCCTAAGATTAACAGAATAGTAGACAATTTACTCTCGTTATTGATGATCATCCCAATGTTTTATGAATAATGATTGGGGAAAAGTCCTGAAAATGACGCGTAACATTTACTAAATGCCGATTTCTGAAGGAGGAAAAGATGCGTTCCCCAATGATAAGACCTTACTTGACGACTCGTAGTTTGACGCCTGAGAACCAGGAAACGCCGATCAATTTTATAGACGGAGGACCTGTCGATATTCAGTTGTTCTATAGAAGGAATCACTTTTCGTATCCAGGAATGACAAATGTGAACTACTGGTTACCGGTTAATGGGCTTGTTGCTAACCCAAAATGGTTTTCACTTCAAGACCTGAGGGGGATGCCATCTAAAACGCTTAAAGTTGTGCTTGAGTGTGCTGGGAACAAACGAAGTCTTTTTGAGCCGAAAACCCCAGGTGAACAGTGGGGCAAAGGTGCGGTCAGCCAGGGATATTGGAAGGGGGTACCTTTAAGGCTCCTTTTGGAACAGGCAGGGGTGATGGGGAGTGCAAAAGAGATCGTTGTGCAGGGGCACGATTTCGGTAAAAGAACAGATACCGATTCACTTTATTCTTATAAAAGGAGCTTGCCAATCGAAAAAGCGCTCCATCCTGACACCATTGTTGCCTATGAATATAATGGTGAACCCCTTCCAGTTAAACATGGTTCCCCTTTAAGATTGATCGTCCCACAGTGGTATGCAATGGCTTCAGTAAAATGGATCAAGCAAATCCGGGTGATTGATTCCAGTTTTGAGGGTCCGTTCCAGTCCACTGATTATGTTTATTATCCGAATAAGGAAAATGACGAAGGTGCCTATCCGGTAACAACTATGAATGTGAATGCGACAATTCAGCAACCGTTGGATATGGATGTAAAGAATACCGGAAAGCACATGATTAAAGGCATTGCATGGTCTGGTGAGGGACAGATCACCAAAGTCGAAATCAGTACAGACGGGGGTCAAACATGGGCAGAAGCTGATCTGATCAAAGAATCGGATGTTGGCTATGGTTGGACCAATTGGGCTTATGAGTGGCATGTCGCTAAAAAAGGTGAATTTACGATATTGGCAAAAGCGACCGACTTCCAAAATCGGACGCAACCCGTCACGCCTTTTTGGAACCGGAAAGGCTACGGCTATAATGCAATTGAAAAAATCACTGTGAAAATCGAATGAAAAATAACGGCAGTGCGTAATTCCGAGCGAAGGAATTACGCTTTTTATTGGGTTTTCACTACCGCGGTCTGCATTACTAGAATGAAAAAATTGTGCTATTTCTTCGATTATTAACCGACATCATGAAATGCTTTTATTTGTTCGGACAGAGTTATGCTAGTTTGGCCTATTCCTGTCCGAAGATGCCCGAGTTCGCACAGCCTTTCGCTTTTTCCTCTTGCTCCTGTCCCAATTAGCGATGTATTGAGACAGCCTTTCGTTTTTTCCTTTGGCTCCTTGTCCGAACATAGTCCAACTTCGGACAGAACATTGCTTGTTTTTCCTTCTACGGCTTCCCGAATATAACCTACTTCCAAGTTATCCCGGTTGAAATATTCTGAGTATTATGTATAATTCGATTCAATAGTTTTTTCCTAAAAGTTAAACCGTTGGCGCTAAAACAATAACACTAGTGCCAATACGTAAAATCATTAATGAACGGGGAGAGATACATATGAATGCTACGATCACAACGATTTATGAGGAACTTCGAGGATTTTTGGATGATCATCAGGTTTCTACGAATGAAACGATACTTGAGCAGCACAGTAAGGATGAATCCTATCATACACCGAGTCTACCGGACATTGTCGTCTTTCCAGAAACGAGCGACCAAGTAAGTGCAGTCGTCAAGGTGGCGGGCAAGTATAACAAACCAATTGTTCCGTTTGGAATCGGATCGAGTTTGGAAGGTCATGTGATTCCTTATGATAAAGGAATCTCAATCGATTTTTCCTTGATGAATAAAGTGCTTGAAGTAAGAGAGAAGGATTTCCTCGTCAAAGTACAACCTGGTGTCACACGGAACCAGCTCAATAAAGAACTGAAAAAATACGGTCTGTTTTTTACGGTCGATCCTGGTGCAGATGCTACACTCGGCGGTATGGCAGCGACAAATGCAAGTGGTACGACATCAGTAAAATATGGGGTCATGCGTGATCAAGTGCGTAGTTTAGAAGTCGTTTTACCTGATGGAGAAATCATGCATACTGGTAATCTAGCACAAAAATCGTCGTCCGGATATAATTTGAACAGTCTCTTTGTCGGTTCAGAAGGTACGCTAGGCTGTATTACCGAGTTGACGTTACGAGTGTATGGAATACCTGAGCATATTGCTGCGGCCAGAGCAGCGTTTCCAACAGTAGATGATGCTGTTGAAGCGGTCGTCTCCATCTTACAAGCAGGGATTCCGATTGCACGTGTTGAGCTTGTCGATGAGCATTCCATCACCCAAGTGAATCGCTTCAGTGAAACGGATTATAAAGAAAAACCTACTTTGTTTTTAGAATTCCACGGTAACGAGCAGGGTCTCAATCATGATATCGAATTTACAAAAGAGATCGTGGAAGATCATGGATGTGAGGAGGTTTATTTTGAAGAGGATAATGCAGCCCGAAATAAGCTGTGGGAAGCTCGTCACAATCTTGCTTATGCTTATATGCACTTGAATCCTGGGAAAAAACACATGGTCACAGATGTCTGTGTTCCAATCACTGAGCTGGCAGGTGCGATCAAATTCGCCCGAAAACGGATTGAAGAGCTTGGTCTTCTTGGTGGAATCCTCGGTCATGTCGGTGATGGGAATTATCATACATCTTTGATGATCGATATGGATGAGCCTGAAGAGATGAAAAGAGCTGCGCAGTTCAATGAGGAAATTGTTGAATACGCATTAGAACGTGGCGGTACCTGTACAGGTGAACATGGCGTCGGGATCGGTAAAATGAAGTACCAGCAACGTGAGCATGGGAAAGCGTTCAGTGTCATGGAAAAGATTAAATTAGCGTTGGATCCTAATGAAATCATGAATCCGAATAAACTTGTGCATACGAAGAGGAGGAGTCTATGAAACTACTAGAATCGATCAGCAATCTTGCAGGTAAATATTTTGCAGCTTGGGTCATTGCCGTTGCACTAATCGCTTATTTTCTACCGGATCCATTCTTGGGGTTAGGGAATTATATCACGATCTTGTTAGGGGTTGTGATGTTCGGAATGGGATTAACATTGAAACCGGTTGATTTCAAACTGGTTCTTAAAAAGCCGGTTCCGGTCATTATTGGGGTGGCGGCACAATTCATCCTTATGCCCCTTATCGCCTTAGCGCTTGCATTTGTCATGAATTTACCGGCGGAATTAGCAGCAGGACTGGTGTTGCTTGGCTCGGTTCCAGGCGGGACAGCTTCGAACGTGATGGTTTATTTGGCAAAAGGGAATCTCGCTTTGTCAGTTGCGATGACGTCATTGTCTACCATGCTGGCTCCGATTTTAACCCCAATAATCCTGCTGGCACTCGCAGGCCAGTGGTTACCGGTCGATCCAGTGGCTATGTTCGTATCGATTGTCCAAGTGATCATTATACCGATTACGCTAGGGATCATCATAAGAAGGTTCTTTCCAACCGGTGTTCAAAAAAGTGCATCTGTTATTCCATTGATTTCGGTTATCGCAATCATCGTCATTGTTTCTGCTGTTGTTTCGATGAATGTCGAAAGTATCGCTACTTCTGGACTCTTGATCTTTACAGCTGTGATGATTCATAATTTGCTAGGGTTGACGCTCGGGTATATGACAGCACGGACGATGAGGTTGGATGAAAGTAAAAGAAGAGCGATTTCAATTGAGGTAGGGATGCAGAACTCAGGGCTTGGGGTTGCCCTGGCGACGGCGCACTTTGGTCCGCTCGCTGCACTGCCTAATGTCATCGCTGCGGTTTGGCACAATATCTCAGGACCGATCCTCGCCACCTACTGGTCTAAGAAACCAGTTGAGCAGGATACGGGAATAGATTCTACTACTGGACTTAAAAAACGCGTCCAAAACACTGGAAGTTGACATCAATTGGGAGGGGGATACGTTTGGATGTCCCTTTCTTAACATTCAAAAATAAGGACAACTATGGCCTAGCCGCGTTTAAACTTTGCTTTGCCCAATTTTTCTTTATCACGACAGAAATCAAGATGCTCATGACAAAACTGAAAATAATCACGACATTCACTGAATAAAGAGAATCCAGTAGCACTCACCGATTCCTTTTTACTATAAATGAATCGTTGTTTAAGAGTTTCTTCATGCGAAGAAACTCTTATTTTATGTTTTTATACAAAAGTATCATAGCGATTCGAAAACAGGTCAGGTATGATAAATTAATATAATGAAAATTCAGTATATTTGTCGATAGTCAAACTATCTCAAGGGGTGAGAGGATATGTCGATTAATCGTGGACGTTTACAGAAGCATCTCAACCAGCTGGCTGAAATAGGGAAAATTGGTGAGACAGGTGTATGTCGCCTGGCTCATTCCAAGGAAGACAGACAAGCTGCTGACGTTGTCCGACAATGGATGGAAGAAGCCGGATTGACGACTAGAATTGATGGATTCGGTAACTTGATCGGCCGTCTGGAAGGACAGGATAAGAACAAACCGATTTTGATATTGGGCTCTCATATTGATTCTCAGCCGTATGGCGGCCGTTTTGATGGTACTGCTGGTTCGCTCGGTGCAATTGAAGTCGTACATACGATGAAAGATAACGGGATTGT
The DNA here is from genome assembly GCF_019720915.1 of Alkalihalobacillus sp. TS-13. GTDB lineage: Bacteria > Bacillota > Bacilli > Bacillales > Fictibacillaceae > Pseudalkalibacillus. Next base: position 2,322,860 of record NZ_JAHKSI010000001.1, on the reverse strand, counting down.
CCCTGAGCGTACCATTGAGGTTATTTGTTTTTCCGATGAAGAGGGGTGTCGGTTCAACAAAGGTGTCTTTGGCGTTCGGGCATTGACCGGACTATTGGAGGAAGGCGAGCTTGAACGGAAAGATCAGGACGGTATGACTAGACGGGAAGCGTTGAATGAATTCGGTGTCGAACCTGATCTATCCACAAGCCCAGTTTATAAGAAGGGGGAGATTGAGGCTTTCATCGAACTGCATATCGAGCAAGGGCCTGTTCTCGAAGCACAAGGGAAACCAGTTGGCATCGTCTCCGGGATCTCTGGTCCGATTTGGTTGACGGTGACACTTGAAGGGTTTGCCGGCCATGCTGGATCTGTGCCTATGAATTTAAGGCAAGATGCGCTAGTCGGTGCTTCTGAAATCATCCGTCAATTCAACGACCTGGTCAGAAGGGAAGGCACGGAGACAACAGTCGGGACTGTCGGAAATTTGAACGTTTTCCCGAATTCGAGAAATATCATTCCGGAAAAAGTGGCGTTTACGATCGATCTTCGTGACATTAATCTTGAAAGGCGTACGAAACTTGAAGATCAACTCTATCAAATCATTGAAAAAACAGCGTCCGAGAAAAACCTGAAAGTTGAAATTAACGAAGATACTAGAAGTGACCCAAGATATTGTGCTGATTGGATAAAAAAGATCATGACAGAGGAAGATGCCAAACTTGGATTTAACTCACCTATGTTGATGAGTGGTCCGTTCCATGATGCGTTATTCATGTCCTATATCAGTGATTATGGGATGATTTTTGTCAGGTGTAAAAAGGGCATCAGCCACAACCCATTAGAGTTCGCAGAAATCGATGACATTGAAAAAGGAGTCAATTTGTTGTATCAGACAGCTTTACGTATTTCACAGTCCTAACGTTCAGGGAGTGATTATTTGAAAGCGACCAAAGCATTTTTTAATGGTGAAGTGATTACGGTAGATGCTCAATTTTCTGTGCATGAAGCGGTGGCGGTATATGAAAACCATATCCTCTCTGTTGGTACAAATGAGAAGATCCTGGCGATCACAGATGAGGACACGGAAATCATTGACCTGGGAGGGCGGAGCCTGTTGCCTGGTTTCATCGATGCTCACGCCCATCTTGAACTTTATGGCACCAACAGATTAGGTGTGAATGGAAAAGATGTGAAGGATATAAAGGAGCTCCAGACCCGACTGAAGAATGCAGCCGAATCGACTCCGAGTGGGGAATGGATACGCGGTTGGGGATATAATCAGAACAATTTGGCCGAAGGGAGACATCTAACGCGCTGGGATCTTGATGAGGTTTCTACTGAAAATCCGATTATTGTTGTAAGAACATGCGGCCATATCTCGTGCGTAAATTCTAAAGCCCTTGAGCTGGCTGGTATTGATGCTGTATTGGAAGATCCTCCAGGCGGGAAATATGTCAGGGAAGACGGGGAATTGACTGGACTGCTGTTAGAAGCAGCTCACATGGAAATGTTCCTTTTGGCCAACTACTCGGAAACGGAAATTCTGAAGGGATTAGAACTTGCCTCTCAAGACTATCTGGCAGCTGGGATAACAAGCATTCATGATGCGGGTGGGTACGGACCGGATCATATCCGCCATCTTCAGAATGCAGTTCAATTGAAAAAAGTGAAGCAGCGTGTCTATGCGCTGTATGGTTCACTAAAAGACTCCCCGGATATGGTCGAAAAAGGGCTGGCAAGTGGTATGGTGACAGGTCTTGGTGACGAGTGGTTCAAGATCGGTCCAGCGAAAGTTTTCATAGACGGAAGCAGCAGCGGTCCGACTGCGAAAACACGTGAACCTTATACAAGTGATCCTGAAGATTCTGGGATTCTATATCTTAACCAACATGATTTAGATACCATTTTAGGAAAAGCGAACGAAAAGGGCTGGCAAATCACCGCCCATGCAATCGGAGATCAAGCAGTGGAAATGATGGTTGAAGCGATCGATACTTCACTTGAAAATCATCCCCACTCTGACCACAGGCACAGAATTGAACATGCAGGAATGACACCTCCAGATCTAGTGGAAAAGATGAAAGCTTTAGAAATTGTGCCGATTCCGAATCCTGCGTTCGTATATGAATTCGGGGATGGTTATATCAATGATTATGGTGAACGCGTCCATACGATGTTTCCACTAAAAAGCTTTGTCGAGAACAAAATACCGTTTGCAATCGGGTCTGATAGTCCGATTACGACCTACAATCCGCTATATGGTATACATGCAGCTGTCAATCGCCAAAGTAAAACCGGTAATCCAGTCGGTGATACCGAGAAGATAACTGTACAAGAAGCGATAAAAGCCTATACGTGGTATGGCGCATTCGCCAGTTATGAAGATCATATTAAAGGCAGTATCGAAGTAGGGAAGCTGGCTGACTTTGTCGTTCTTGATGAATCCATATTGGAATGTGAAGCAGGCCGATTGAAAGATTTGAATGTGGACATGACAGTGCTTGATGGAGAAATTCTTGTTTATAAATCACCGAAGGAGGCTGTTCGATGACGAAAAGGAAGTTTACTACGATCTATTGTCTTTCTCTACTAGTTCCTTTGCTCTTATTGCTTTTTCCGTTGTTTTCATTAGGAAACCGGGCGAAGCCAATGGTGATGGGCCTTCCTTTCTCCGTGTTTTGGGTGATTATGTGGATCCTCATCGCTTTCTTGATTGTACTAGCTTTATATAGGATCGATCCAGATAAAGATGAAAAGGGGGGGAACTAGATGGCAGACTGGCAAATTGCAATGATCATGATGATCGGTTACTTGTTCGTAGCTCTGGTGATCGGTGTGATGGCTGGAAGAGGTCAAGACAAAGGTTCATTGGATGAGTTTGCAGTAGCAGGAGGCAAACTCGGCCTCATCGTCATGTGGTTCCTGATGGGAGGCGCGGTTTTCAGTGCCTTTTCATTTCTGGGCGCTCCAGGCTGGGCATATTCCAAGGGTGCTCCTGCCCTTTATATTCTGACTTATACAGCATTCGCTATCCTTCCGTGGTATATCATCGGTCCGAAAATAGGAAAGATCGGAAGGAAATATAATATTTATACCGTTTCTGGTTTCTTGAAAAAAAGATACGGGGGCAGATTGCTTCCGATTTTGATTGGTTTGATTGCCTTGCTCGCTTCGATCCAGTATCTAGCGACCCAGATGAAAGGGATGGCTTATATTTTCAACATCATGACGGAAGGCCGAATCCCTTTTTGGCTTGGAGCTTTATTGTCCTATGGAATTGTTGTTGTCTATGTGGCAACCGGTGGGCTAAGGGCTGCCGCCTGGTCAGATGTTTTCCAGGGGCTGTTGATGATCATCATTTCATGGGTGGTCGGACTTGCTATCGTCAGACAACTGCACAGCAGTGTTTCAGGAATGTTTTCGAATATCAATGAATCGAATCCTGGTTTTCTTGAAATCGGAAATGTGGGTTCCACTATGTCACCTATGGCCTATACGACGACAATCCTCGTTTCTTTGATCGGCTTTTTAATGTGGCCGCATCTCTTTTCGAAATCCTATGCTTCAAACGCTCGTACAATCAAGAAAACGGTTTTGATCTATCCGGTATTTGCATTGTTTCTGATTCCGCTTCTGTTGGTTGGCTTTGCGGCTGTCAATATAGTCAATCCATCTGAATTGGGATCACCTGATGAAATCCTTCCTTATTTAATTACAACAGTCCTTAGTCTACCGGGCTGGGTTTATGGACTTGTCGGTGCCGGCGCTTTGGCTGCTGCCATGTCAACGGCTGATGCGATCACGCACAGTGCTTCTCTTGAGTTTACAGACGGAGTCATCAAGAACGTGAAAAAGGATATATCAGATAAAAGTACGTTGCTGATCATGCGAACCGGGGTCTTCGTCATCGGAGCACTGGCATACTTCATCACTGTATTTGGAGGACAAGGACTGATCGCATTGCTTCTAGGAGCGTATGGATCCATCGTCCAATTTGCTCCAGGTGTGTACGGGGCGTTGTATTCCAAACGTGCCACAGCACCAGCCATCATTACTGGTTTGATCGTAGGTACCGTCGTCAACTATTATTATCAGCTTGTAGCGCCGACAACACCATTGGATATCCATGCTGGAATACTAGGTTTGATTTGTAATGTCGTCATCGTCATCGTCGTCAGTGCACTCACGCAGGTAAAAGACGTGAAGATAGCTGCTGACTATAGGAATATAGGTTGACAGATTAATAAACTATTTAATTGTAAACCTTTGTTAAACAGTAATGTTGATTTTTACAGGAAATTTTCTAAAACGAAATTCGTGAACTCCGCGGGAAAAGCGAGCCAGGCGAGACCTCACAGCGAGGATGCAGAAAGGTGATGTTTAGCTCAGCGACCAATCATTGGATCACTTCAAGCTTCCTGCGGCGGCAACACATTAATTCATGTTGAAGGTTTACCCACACAGAACCGAACTTTGATTGGCTCGAGCCTCGTCGTCAGTCTTCCGGTGACCTACGTGACTAAAGGGCACTTCCGCTTTTCTTCAGCCCACGGAAAGGGAGTGAAAATTTCGCATATATCAACATTGAAGTTTAACAGAGCCTGTTGTAAGAAAGGATCCCCCTTAGACGCAGGGATTTCCAATGAAATCCCTGCGTTTTTCTTATGAAAAAGGAAAACCCTAGGCTAGTCAGAACCCCCCCGTTATCACGGGTGATTTTTATTAGTTTCATAGAAAAATTTCATAAGAGTGAAAAACTATGTCAGATTTTCTAACATAGAAGTTGATGGTCATATTTAAGAGTATAAAATAAACACAACAAGGTTGATGTTAGATTTTATAACATTTACTGACAATAAATCTGACATAGGGGGATTATTCATGGAAGACATCATGTTTTCATTAAATAGTGTCTGGTTGATGCTAGGAGCGATTTTGGTGATCTTTATGCAAGGAGGGTTTATTTTACTCGAAGCAGGATCAACCCGCATGAAAAATGCCGGTCATATTGCAGGTAAAACCATCTTTACGTTTGGGATTGCATCTATTGTGTTTTGGGCATTGGGATATGGGTTCATTTTTGGGGAAAATGGAAACTTTTTTTTCGGGTTTTCTGACTTTTTCTATTCGGGTTATGAAATAGAAGGAATGAGTTATTCAACTGCAGCTTACTTTGTGTTCCAGCTTGCTTTTGCCGGTATTTCATTGACGATTGCATTTGGAGGGTTTGCTGAGCGGGCGAAACTTTCTGTCTATGTTGTTTTCGCTATCCTGTTCTCTGCACTCGTTTATCCTGTAGTGGCACACTGGATTTGGGGCGGCGGCTGGTTGGGGGAACATGGAAAACAGGATTTTGCAGGTTCTACTGTTGTCCATTTGACAGGAGCGATGGCTGCTTTCGCTGCAACCATTCTTTTGAAACCAAGGCTGGGAAAGTTCAATAATAATGGGACTGCCAACAATTTATATGGCCACAATCAAGTTTTTACCGCTTTAGGTGTCCTCGTTTTATGGATTGGCTGGTTTGGTTTTAATGCCGGCAGTACATTTGTCGTCGATGATGGATTTTTCGGATTTGTAGCGTTGAATACCAATTTAGCAGCTGGGGCTGGGGCAGTTTCTGCTTTGATCATATCATGGATGGTTCTGGGGAAATCGGACATAGCGACCATGTTGAACGGGGCGCTCGCAGGACTCGTTGCCATAACTGCATCGTGTGCTTTTGTTGAAACGTGGGCTGCGGTTGTCATCGGTTTAGTTGCAGGTGTACTTGTCTTCTATAGTATGAAGATTTTCGAAAAACTTAAGGTAGATGATCCGATTTTTGCACTGTCAGTTCATGGTGCTGCCGGGGTATGGGGGACATTGTCAACTGGATTGTTTGCTACGCCTGAATTGGCGACAGTTGGATTGCCAGGTTTATTTTATGGTGGCGGATTAACACAGCTCGGAGTGCAAGCAATGGGTGTCGCGGTATCGGGTGCTTACGCATTTGTGGTATCATTCGTACTCTTATACATCATGAAAAAAACAATGAAAGGATTACGTGTCACTGAAGAAGAAGAGATTATGGGCTTAGACTTAAGCGAACATGGATCCTACGGGTATCCAGAAGCCTTTTTAACAAAAGAAAAGAAAAAGATAAGCAGCTAACCTTTGGCAGAACAAGGAGGTAGACTCAAGGTCACCTCCTTTAAAGGTTGGAGGAGGTGTGAAAAATGAGTAAACTTGAAGCTTATGGTCCATATGAAACACTGAAAAATTGGCATGACTGCCATATTGAAGGTCAACAGACTAGTAATAGTGAATTGAATCAATTTCATGACAAGGTTATGCTGAAACTTTTTGATATTGCATTAAGTGTAGTTGAGGAAAAATCAGGCCCTCCTCCTTGCCGATTTTCCTGGTTTGTCATGGGGAGTGCAGGTAGATTTGAACAAGCGATTGTCAGCGATCAAGATCATGGTTTGATTTATGATGCATCAAACGAGGAAACGAGGGAGTATTTCCTAGAGTTGGGCAGAGAAATCTCCTTAGGCTTGTATGAAATTGGGTATCCGTATTGTGACGGAGATGTGATGAGTTCAAATCCGTTATGGTGTAGATCAGAGCAAGAGTGGGAAAGGCAAATTGAAGAATGGTTGGAAGAAGAAAGTTTTGAATCCATTCGTTTTTTGTTGATCTTTTATGATGCAAGGGTTCTGGCTGGGAAAAAGAACGGGATTACCCGTTTAAAGCAGCAATTGCAGCAATATATTGAGAGCAGACCTCATTTTTTATACCGGTTGTTCGAAAATACCAGGCATGTTAAGAAATCAGTTGGCGTATTTCGTCAAATATTGACCGAATCACATGGATCGCATACGGGGTATATTGATTTGAAACATTCAGGATTCTTCCCTTATATAAATGCGATCCGTTTATTGGCAATCAAAGAAAATTTGGTCGAAACATCTACATTGTCAAGGCTAGTGAAGCTTTGTGAATTTCCTGAATATAATAAGTTGGAGCGCTACAAGGTTTATTTTGAAAAGTTGTTGCAATTTCGGCTGCCACATCGCGAAGTTTCAGAAGTATATGATGATGTTCATTACCTGGATGTGAAAAAGCTTGACAAAAATGAAAGAAATGAAATCAAACAAGTCTTGTTGAATGGAAAAAGACTGCAGGATTATACCGGAACCGTTATCAAAAGGATGTTGGAAAATGAAAATTGATCCCATCATCCAGTTTATGAAACAGGTACAAGGTAAGGTAAGTTCAAGTATTTATGCACCGTTACAAGGACAAACCAATCCGCAGCATCTTGCCTTTTTAAGACGTTTGGATAAGGAAATGAAAGCCGTAGAAAGTTTATCAGTCCCTTTAAAACATTTGAAAGTCGTTGTATTCGATTTAGAAACGACCGGTTTCTATCCTGATCAAGGTGATGAAATCATCTCGATAGGTGCGATAAAAGTGAAGGGTGGCACCATCCAACACAACGACACCTATTATTCGCTTGTACGATGCGATCGTAAACTTCCAACTGAAATAATAGAGCTTACTGGAATAAAAAACACGGATTTGAAAGATGCTCCCGATCTTCATCAAGTCCTTATCGAGTTTTATGATTTTGTAGGAGGGGATGTGCTTGTGGCGCATCATTCAAACCATGAAAAAATTTTCCTCCAGCACACAAACTGGAAACTATTCCGATCGCAATTCAAACACCGAATTGTGGATACTTCATTTTTATTTAGAATTGCTGAGCGAAATATCAACCTGGTCCGATTAGAAGATTGCTGTGAATATTGTGGGATTCCTGTCATCGAACGCCACAATGCGCTAGGGGATGCGAAATTGACTGCACAATTATGGTGTTTCTATCTGGACAAAATTGAGAATCTAGGATACAAAACCTTGCAAGATTTGTATGAAAGGCTTTCGCTTGAATTCTGATGCGGGACCATATTAAACGCACAGTGAATAACTGGTGTCAAGGATCGGTTCCAGTTATTCTATTTTCGTAAATTGAAATGTGCGTTTAATTGGCCGCGAATCATTTTGTTGAAATCTTCTTTTGTTTGTTTTTGTTTTCTAGACATTTCTTTTTTTATTTCATAGGTCTGGACCCCGTCTTCAATTTGATTTGCAATTTCCATCAGTGTTTCCACATCGGAAAACGAATATTTTCGTGTACCCCGCTCTGTCCTTTCCGGGAATATCAATTTTCTTTCTTCATAATACCGAATTTTACGTTCGGATAACCCTGTTATTTTACTAATGATTCCAATGGACATCACTTTTTTATCTTTGTAAGATTTGTCAGTTGACATATCTTCACCTCTTTTGAATTGACAAAAACAAATGTGAAATTTCTTTAACCTGGAGGTTTATATGGTACATAATAATACACTAATTTTTAAAAGACACCAAAAGTTATGTGAGATTTTCTGACATGGTTTTATTCGTGCACGAAAATTCATGCGAAAAATCTTACATTTGGATTAACTGTGATATTTATAAGTGAGACATTATGAGGGGTAAGATATATGAAGGTGGTAAGTTAGGGAGGGATAGCTTCCCACCCATAATTAATCATGTTTTACAGCACCAGTTTTTCCTGGTCAAATTCGTTTCTCCACAAATCGTTTCATGCGTTTCATAGCTTCATCAAGCTGTTTGATGGATGTCGCGTAGGAGCAGCGGATGTATCCCTCGCCATTGGCTCCGAATACATTACCTGGTACGACAGCAACATGTTCTTCTTGCAACAGCTGCTCTGCGAATTCAGATGAGGTTAACCCGGTTGCTTCAACGGATGGGAATGCATAAAATGCTCCGCCCGGATTTGGACATTTCAACCGAATTTCGTTCAAGCTGCTGACGATAAAATTCCTTCTTTGTTTATAGCTTTCAACCATGTCATTGACACTTTGTCTTCCATTTTTCAGAGCCTCTAAGGCAGCGTGCTGTGCCATCGTCGGGGCACACATCATCGTGTACTGATGAATTTTCACCATGGCGGCGATTAATTGAGCTGGTCCTGCCGCATAGCCGAGTCGCCATCCTGTCATGGCAAATGCCTTTGAGAACCCGCTGATCAGAATGGTCCGCTCTTTCATTCCAGTAATGGAGGGGAAACTTGTGTAATCCTCGTCATACGTGAGTTCGGCGTATATTTCATCTGATAGTACGAGCAGGTCATGCTTTTCGATCATTTCCGCCAGTTGTTCTAATTCTTCTTTCGATAAAAAGGTTCCAGTCGGGTTGTTCGGGTTACATAGCATGATCGCTTTTGTATTAGGCGTAATGGCGGCTTCAATTTGTTCCGGTTTTAGTTTAAATTCATCTTCCGCTTCGGTTTGGATTGTGACCGGTGTTCCTCCAGCCAGCTTTACGGTAGGCACATAAGCAACAAAGCTCGGTTCTACAACGATGACTTCATCACCAGGATCGATCACCGCCCGTAGAGCAAGGTCGATCGCCTGACTTGCTCCAACAGAAACAATGACCTGGTCATATGGATCATATCTCAAGCGGTAATTTTTGCTTAAATAGGTGCTGATTTCCTTGCGTAACTCAATCATACCTGCATTCTCAGTATAGGAGGTGTAGCCATGCTCAAGGGCATGGAAGCTTTGTTCGATGAAATTCCACGGCGTTACGAAATCAGGCTCACCTACTCCGAGGGAAATGACATCTTCCATCTGAGCTGCTAAATCAAAAAATCGGCGAATGCCTGATGGTTTTAACCCATCTACTTTTTTGGATACATACGAAATTTGGCTCATGGTGATACCACGATTCTTTTGTCATCTTCGTCAGCATCCTCTAAGATGATGCCATCATGCTTATATTTTTTTAAAACAAAATGTGTCGTTGTTGATAGTACGGAATCGAGCGTAGACAATTTTTCAGAAATAAAATGTCCGATTTCCATCATCGTTTTTCCTTTCACTGAAACTGACAAATCATAAGCGCCGGACATTAAATAAACGGCTTTAACCTCTGGAAAACGATAAATACGCTCCGCCACTTTATCAAAACCGAAACCACGAGCCGGGGTCACTTTTACATCGACCATAGCTGTAACCTCTTCCTCATCCAAAACCTTTGCCCAGTCAATAAGCGTCGAATAGCCGAGAATGACTTTCTTTTTCTCGAGTTTGTCGATCAGTTCCTGGATTTCATCTATCCTTTTACCCATTAACTTCGCAATTTTGTCTAATTCTAAATTGGCGTTGTTCTCAATTAATTTTAACAATTCCACTTCGAACTCTTTCATTGTCACACCTACTTTTTATTTTACATATGAACCATTCTATCAGGATTAAAGCCTATTTCCTAGGTGATTCTTTCAAGGAAAAGTTGATTCAATACTCGATCTATTGATATGGAAAATAGATGATCGTCGGGGATGGGACAAATTGTGTCGGTAAAACCAGTCATGTAAAATAGCTGTAAAACGACTGAAAAAAGGTGTTATTTCATGGGAAAAATTATCGTGGTAGGTGCGGGAATTCTCGGTGCCTCTACAGCTTATCATTTATCTATAGCTGGAGCAGAAGTGATCGTGGTTGACCGGAAAGACAATGGACAAGCGACTGAAGCGGCCGCGGGGATTGTCTGCCCTTGGCTTTCACAGCGTCGAAATAAAGCCTGGTACCGTCTGGTCAAAGGAGGTGCGAGGTATTACCCTGCACTGATCAAGGACCTGGAAGCTGATGGTGTGACGAATACGGGATACAGCCGTGTCGGGGCGATCAGTCTACATACGGATGAGAATAAATTAGAGAAGATGGTCGAACGAGCATTGAAACGAAGGGAGGATGCTCCTGAAATCGGGGAAATTACCCGGTTGACTCCTGCTCAGACGAAGGAACTTTTTCCACCGTTATCTGAGGATTATGCATCGGTCCATGTCAGTGGTGCAGCACGTGTGAATGGTGGCGCCTTAAGGAAGGCACTGATCCAGGCGGCCGAAAAAAACGGAGCGACAACCTTAGATGGAGATGCCGAACTTATCCATGAAGGAAGCAGAGCAACCGGTGTAAAAGTGAATGGCGAAACGTTTGATGCTGATCAAGTAATCCTCACGACTGGTGCGTGGTCGAAGGAACTTCTGCAACCATTGGGGTGGGAATTCAAACTCTACTCGCAAAGAGCTCAGATCATGCATCTGGAAATCCCGGATACCCAAACGAGCGGATGGCCCGTTGTGATGCCTCCTAATAACCAATACCTTCTCAGTTTTGACGACGGAAGAATCGTGGTAGGTGCAACACATGAAGATGAGGTCGGCTTTGATCATCGCGTAACTGCGGGGGGAATCCGAGAGATTTTGGATAAAGCTCTTGATGTGGCACCCGGGTTGAACGATAGTACCATCCTTGAGATGAGAGTTGGCTTCCGTCCGTTCACCCCAGGATTTCTGCCAATCATCGGTCCAGTGCCAAAAGTAGAAGGCTTATTACTTGCCAATGGGCTCGGCGCATCTGGTCTTACCAGCGGTCCTTATTTAGGTTCAGAACTTGCTAAACTGGCTCTTGGAAAAAAGCTTGAGCTTAATCTTGATGACTATGATGTGGCTGTTGCTTTGTCCGAGCTGCAATAAGTGATAATAGGAAAAGATGGTTCTAGATCATGTCTAGAGCCATCTTTTTTGCTTGTTCATACACTCTTTTGAATGAAATTTCCTATTTATCAGCCAGAAGTCTGCAGTTATTAATTCCGGTGAAACCTGAATGATTTTATTCTTGTGAATCCCTAGTTTTACAGTGATGGTTCCCCACTCTGTTTCCACCTTAATGAACTTTCTTCCTAAGCGGTGACATGAGACAGTATAAGAACGGACACCCAGACTTGAGGTTTCCTCAAATAGTAATGATTCTAGTCTTTCCATTTGTTCAGAGGAAGCAAGGACAGACAATTTATAGGAAGGTCGGTTCTTTTTCATCGTAATCGGTGTGAAAAAAACATCACTAGCCCCATTATTTAAAAGAACTTCTAATGTATAGCCCATCATTTCCCCAGTACAATCATCGATATTGGTTTCCAGCATGATCATCTCACCATGTTCTGTACGATGCGCAGGATCATTTTCACTTATTTCAAAGAGAGTGGTTATTTGATTTCCGCACTGGCCATGGTGACTCTTTTCAAATAACAGTGGTTCTCGTGAACATGTGACATAGTCAGCGAGAAAGAAAGAGGCAGGATAGGATAAGGATGCCTCTTTTATAATGGTATAGGGAATGGCTTTTAATCGCTGGTTATGAACAGGATTTTGAAGATCCCTTTTGGTTATATCAAGCGTTTCGACCAATTCGATCGTTATATTAAAGGTTTCCATCAGCCATAACACACATCGATACGTGAGTAATTCTTCTTGATCGAGGGTTATCGGTTAGTCCAGGGAGCTGGTCTTGCTTCTCCGGATTTCTGTTTTCCATCCATTCACAATACGTTTCTGAATACTCCTGTACATAAGGAATCGTCAATAAAGCTTCATATACGCTTTGCATCATCAAACCATTGCTGGCAAGCATTTTTAATCTCATCATAAACCACCTGAAATTTATTGTTAGTTATAGTTTAACACGTTTCTACATCTGTGGTCGTAGAGCGGTCTTAGACTTTTCATCGGTCCATTTCGGTAGGAAAAGTTCAACCTCGGTTCTGACGAAAAGAAACGCCTTCTTCAATAAACTAAAACTAAGAAATCAAACAATTAAGGAGTTGTTTATAAATGAAGGAAAAACAAGTCGTCATGATTACCGGAGCATCTAAAGGGCTAGGAAGAGCAGTCGCAAGAGCATTTGCTAGCAATGGAGCGAACCTTGCAATTTGCGCTCGGGGTGAAGTGAATCTGAATGAGGTGACAAAAGAACTCGAGACATTAGGAGCTGAGGTCCTTGCCGTAACAGCTGATGCATCCGATCCTAGAGATATCGAGCGTTTCGTTTCGCTGACAGAATCGAATTTCGGAAAAATTGATGTGCTTATCAACAATGCTTCCAGACTCGGACCTAGTCTAATGCCGTATCTAGCGGATTATCCAGGGGAGGATTTTCTGGATGTTTTGCGTGTCAATGCGGAAGGTCCTTTCAGGCTTACCAAACGCGTTTTGCCAGGTATGCTACAACGAGGATCTGGCTCAATCATCAACGTTACCTCTGAAGCAGGGAATGTTGGTTATGCAGGCTGGGGGGCATATGGGGTTTCCAAGTTTGCATTGGAAGGATTGACGGAAATTTGGGCGGATGAATTGGAGGAGACCGGTGTCCGCATCAATATGGTCGACCCAGGTGAGATGAATACGGAAATGCATGATCTTGCTGTACCGGATTGTGATTATGAGCTTGCAGAACCAGAAGATTTGACGGATGTTTTTCTTTATCTCGCATCTGAAGAATCGAAGTACGAAAATGGAAAACGGCTAGAAGCGCAAAGCTTCGTCGTAGAGAAGAGGTGAATGATATGGCGTTAGCTGCAAAGAAACCGATGAAATTTCATCTCCCTGGTGAATTGAATGCCTCAATGCCTCCAGAAGTAAGAGGGATGAGACGTGATCATGTCAGAATGATGGTTCTCGATCGAGTCAATGGAAAAACCAGGCATGATCATTTTCATCACTTAGAAACCTATCTGGATAAAGGTGATTTGCTTGTTTTGAATATAAGCCGTACACTCCCAGCTTCTTTTAGGGTGAAAATAAGAAGAGACTGCAGGGTCGTTCAAGAAAATGTTGAAATCCGGCTTGCGCAACGGAAGAGTAATTCAGTTTGGAAGGTTCTGATTGTGGACGCAAAGGTTCAAAAAAACGACGTCCTTGTTTTTTCTCCGAACCTGACTGCTTTCGTACGATCGATGAACAAAACTGAGCCGCTTGTGACCATCTGTTTTTCATCAAGAGGGAATGAGCTATACAATCAGTTGTATATGTTAGGAGAGCCGATCCGTTATGAATATATCCACCACGATTGGAGTCTCGAACATTATCAAACGGTTTACGGGACTGTTCCGGGATCTGTTGAAATGGTTTCGGCAGGAAGGGCGTTCAGCTGGGAAATGCTGCTTCGTCTAAAGAAAAAAGGTGTAAAGGTTGCGACCATTACCCTCCATACCGGTTTAAGCTATTTTACAAACGATCAGTGGCAAGTAGGTCCAGCTGATAGTCTTGAAGAATATGAAGTTCCAGGTGAAACAGTCCATGAAATCAATGAAACGAAACAATCAGGGGGCAAGGTGATTGCGGTAGGGACTACGGTCGTCCGTGCACTTGAATCCGCTGTCGATCAGCAAGGCGACTCGGTTTCGAAAAAAGGATGGACGAACCTGCACATCCACGAAGACTATTCCCTGAACGTCGTTGACGGCCTCATCACCGGGTTCCACGAACCAGAGGCAAGTCATCTTGATATGTTGTCAGCGTTCATTTCACCTCGTCTTTTGAAAAATGCCTATCAGGATGCGATTCGGGAAAAATACCTATGGCATGAATTTGGAGATATGAACCTCATCATTAGGGGAGTTGTACGATGACCTTCCACCATGTCGCAATCGAAACGAATCGCATGGAACGAGCTGTCCGTTTTTACGAAAAACTCGGGTTTAAGTATGAATCTGAAATCGAGCTGTTAGGTGAAAAAATCATCTTCTTGCAACTGAATGGATTTCGTCTGGAACTTGTTTTGGTCGATAAAAGCTTGAAGTTGACGTCGAACAAACACATTGCATTTGAAGTGGAAAATCTTGATGCTATGCTTGAGAAAAATCCGAAATTCACGTTGTACGATGGGCCGTATTCATTTGAGAATGGATGGAAATCGGCTTTCATATTGGGACCGAGCGGAGAAATCATCGAATTGCTTCAAACGAACTAAGATGGATGTGGGATTGCATCCATCTTTTATTCGTTTTACAAAATTATTGAGCGGATTTACAAATAAACCCATCAGAATTACAAAAATGATTGGAAAGGGCAGTAAATAATTTCACCTGTTAGCAGGACTATCATCACCTTTTCTCTAATTATCCATATAGAGAGGGGGAGGGTTATGACAGTTGCGCGTGCACAGATCGTCCATGAAAAATTGGAAGCTGCAGTCAAATTACTGGGTTTACATAATGTAGATACATGGCTCATTTTAACGAGGGAGGGCTATGATCCAAGCCTGCCATTTGTGACGGATATCCTGCCAAATGATAAAACTGCAATCTTCATCCATAAAAGTGGATCACACCAAGCCATCGTTTCAAAAGAAGATTATGAGGCTTTTCAACAGACGGAAGTCTTTTCGGACGTCATTACATATGACGAGCAAATGGATGAGGTGTTCGTGAAAGTGTTCCACACACTTGATCCTCAAAAATTGGCGTTGAACATTTCGTACTATGATCATTTGTATGATGGACTCTCATTTGGCCTTTATCAATGGTTAGAGCAGTTGATTGGACCGGTGAAAATGCAACAGATTGAAGTGTCGAGTGAACCGATCCTGCAACAATTGCGATGTGTAAAATCGAAAGCAGAAATTGAAGCGGTGAAAAGAGCGATCAACCACACTACGGATATTTTTGAGGAAGCATTCAGGAAAATACAAGTGGGGATGACGGAAAAAGAAATAGGACAGCTGTTTGTGGATGGAATGAAATCAAGAGGTGTCACAAACGGACTAGGGAAGCCTTATGATTTGCCACTTGTTTGCATTGTACGGTGTGGACTTGCTCATCGGAAACCGAGTGATCATACGGTCAAACCGGGGGATCTTGTGATCGTCGACTTCAGTTTACGGTGCGACGGCTATGTATCAGACATTGCGAGAACGTGCTATTTCTTGAAAGAAGGCGAAATTGCACCGCCTGAAGATGTGCAGAAAGCTTTTGAGGCTGCCCTTGAGGCGATTTCCAGATCAATCGATACATTAAGGCCCGGAAGGAAAGGTCATGAGGTCGATGCAGTTGGCCGGGCATGTATTGAGGAACATGGGTACCCGACAATCCGTCACTCAGTTGGACATCAGGTCGGTCGGGCGACACATGATGGGGGGACCATCCTTGGACCAAGAAGGACACCACCTCGTCCCCAGGTGGAAGGGAAGATCCAGCCTGGAGAGATTTATGCGATTGAACCGACCGTCATACAGGATAATGGACTTCCTTGTATGCTGGTCGAAGAGAATATCCTGGTAACTGATCATGGGCCAGAAGTATTAAGCAAACGTCAGCTACAAATCATCACAATCCCATATGAAGGGGTGAAATGAATGAGTCTTCAAATAAAGAATTTGCAGAAATCAGTAAAGGTGTTAAAAGAACAGCAAATCGACCTCTGGCTCATTTTTACAAGTGAGGGGAGTGATCCATGTCTGCCGTTCGTAACAGGTGTTGAAACCGTTGGACCTGGAGCTTTTCTCATAACGAGTGATAATCGGAAGCTTGCAGTCTGCAGTTCGATCGATGCCCAGGACATCGAAGAATGTGGTTTATTTGATGAGGTCAGGACGTACCAGCAGGGTGATCTTGACGAAACCTTGAAAGTAGTAGTTGAAGAAATTGCTCCTTCTAAAATAGCAATCAATTATTCTGAAAGATTTCCACTCGCCGATGGACTCACAACCGGACGATTCAGATGGTTGAAGGACATGCTTCAAGACATCTATAGCGGAGAGTACGTATCTTCAGAAGTAATCTTAAGAAGAATATCCATCGAAGAACCCCCTGTTTTTAGTATATGAGTCATACGTTCTTGTAACGGAGGCAAAAGCTGAGGATATGTTTGGATATCTTCAGCTTTTTCTTATGGACAGAACTCTTCCATGTAGCAGGTGTAATTCAGACCATAAGATTGCATTTCTTTCAAGGTTTACAATAACATCCTTAACTTACCAATATTCATTTTTGGGTTTGTCCCCTTTTAACGTTTTACTGACTATGATAATAGGTTTATGCATCGCTATTCTTGGCTTTTTGATCGCCCCTTATTTGGTAAATTATAAGAAAATCATGAATTAGATTTTCATAAGAACTTATATGTCGTATATCCTTAGGGATCACCAGTTTATATTTAGGATAAGTCTAAACCGCTCCAATCTTTTTTGGTGATGATGTCCTCTAATACCCTCGAAATCTTGGTAACCTCCGTTAGATTATAGACTTCTAGAGTCGAATATCTAAACATCAGAATTCAATTATTTTATATCAATTAAAACTTTTTTGGCATCTGATTTGTCTTATACTTAGAAGAAGAAAGAAACAGGGGGGAAATCATGGGGGAGGAACTTGTAAAAAGAGCGCAGCGCGGCGACGAAGACGCTTTTACAGAAATCATACATACTCATAAAAAACTGCTCTATCATGTCGCCTATAGATATTTACATAATGAACATGATGCGCTTGAAGCCATTCAGGAAACGACCTTCAAAGCATACCGTTCCATAGGGAAACTTAAAGATCCTTCCTTAGCAAAAGCGTGGCTGCTGAGGATTCTGACAAACTATTGCCTGAATGAGGTTCGGAAAAAGAAACGGATGATCCATGACGAGTGGTTGATAGAAAACGAAGAAGGACTTTCTGACGAATTTGATCTCAATGAGCGTATAGTGCTAAAAGAAAAGGTCCTGAACTTGAAGAAAAATCTTCAGAAGGTGATTTTTCTAAAGTATTATCAAGGATTCACTACAAAAGAGATTGCTCAAATTTTAGATAGACCAGAAAGTACGATAAAGACATGGGTTTATAAAGCACTAAAACAATTACGCATGCAGTTGGAGAGAGAAGGTGCTGCTGATGGACGATAAACAAATACGTACACCTGAGTCGATTGACCAATACATTCAAAACGGAATTCAGAAAGGAAAACGATATAAACGGATCCAGAGAAGATCGATTGTCAGCCTCGCAACTTCAATGGCACTGATACTGTTGTTCATTACCAGCGTGCGCATCTCACCAGCGTTTGCCGATACAATCAAGACATTACCCGGAATGCAAGTGATCGTCAAGATGATCCAGGGAGACAAGGGCTTGGAAGATGCAGTTTCAAATGATTTCATTCATGAGGTGAATAAAAAAGACACACATGAAGGAGTCACTCTATCTGTGGATCGAATCATCGTTGATCAAGCAAGGATGATTATTTTCTATTCTGCTGAAACCGCTGGGGATCATGAATATTTGCGATTGCACCGTATCAAACTGCTGGACGGGAATGGAGAAGAAATACAAGCAGGTTTTGCGTACGGAGATCCGCTTGAAAGCGAAAATCTACAGGAAAATAAGAAAATGAATGGAAAAATTGTTGCGACATTTGCAGAGGATGTTCAAGTACCAGAAGTAGTCCAGTTGAAGGTAATTTTACAAGATGCAGATTCTCCTTCCGCTATCCATACTGAAGCCAGGACACTGGATTCGGAATGGAATATCGAGATTCCAATCAAGGAAGAATGGTATGCGGATACACGAGAAACCATTGAGATTATGGAAACGGTTGAGATGGAAAAACAGAAAATCCATTTCGAAAAAGCTGTAATCGATCCTACGCTGATTGCACTTCACATCAAATATGATGAAACAAATGAGATGCAACTCTTCAGGTTTGATGATTTGAAGCTGATGGATGACACGGGCCAAGTGTGGGAGCCGATTCAGAATGGTATAATCAGTTCGGGCGAAGATGACGACTTTACGCTATACTTTCAGAGCAACTATTTCCGGAAGCCTGAGGAGCTTTATTTGTCCGGCAGTTCAATCAGGGCAATTGATAAGGATGAACAAGAAGTTGTTGTCGATCTTCAGGATGAAAAGCTGACCAAAACGCCAAGCGATAGGAGGATCCAATTGGATCAAATCAATCGTGAAGGTGTGGATGTTCAGTTTGATTTTGCGATAAGGATGGGAAAACAAGATAAAGATCATCACTATGAAATTTTTGATAGCTTACCTGTCAACCTTGACCAAAACGGGGAAAGGGCTCAAAATGGGTATTCTCGTTCAGATGAAAATCCACTTATTATGCAAAACTATTACACAGTGTACAATCCCGAAAACACCAAAGAGATTGTACTCAAAATCATCGATTATCCGAATCGCATCCAAGACCGCTTCAAAATTAAAATCAAATAGCTATATTCTTAACGGGACTGTTCCAACTGAACAGCTCCATTTTGCATGCAGTAATTTTTATAATAAAACTATAACGCTTCTAATTTCTTGTTCTAATATTGAAAGCCATGACTATCCGACTGCATCTTCAATATAGCGGGATAATGTTGAAAAGGTATACATAAAATGAATCATTTACATTTATTTCCTTTAAGATTAAGGGGGATGGAAATGGTCAATTACCTTTACCCGCATCTGACACCCGATGTATTGCAAGCTGCAATTGACACAGGTCTCCAAAAAACAGAGAACCCTAAAAAAGTAACTGTCGTTGGTGCTGGCATGTCTGGGTTAGTTGCAGCATCACTTTTGAAACAAGCTGGCCATAATGTCACTGTCCTGGAAGCCAGAGAGCGGGTAGGGGGCCGAGTCTTTACGATGCGCCATCCTTTTATGAATGATCAGTATTGTGAAGCTGGAGCGATGAGAATTCCGATGAACCATTACTTGACCCTTGGATACATCAGAAAGTTCAAACTTAAGATGAATCGTTTTATCAATTCGACCCCTAATGATCTTGTCTACGTCAATGGAATAAAGACGAATTCGGCTTTTTATAATGCCAATCCTGATTCATTAGGTTATCCCGTCGCACCGGATGAACGGGGGAAAACAGCTCTCCAATTAATCAAAAAAGCCCTTCATCCGCTGATTACATTCATCCAACAAGATCCAATGAACAATTGGCCCTATGTCATTCGTGAATTTGAAAAGTATTCTTTGTCGAACTTTTTAAGGTATAATCCGATTGGTGATTCTCTTTCACCAGGTGCCATCGAAAAAATTTATGTCTTTTCTGGCGTAGAGGGGCTTCCGGAGCTTTCTCTTTTGGAAATATTACGGGAATATATGGTTCTTTTTGATGAAAATCTATCCTTTTACGAAATAACAGGTGGTAATGATCTTTTGCCGCAGGCTTTTGTGCCAGATCTTAAGCCGAATTTGCGCTTTTCACAAAAGGTGACTAAGGTAGTACAAGATCAATCCAAGGTTACAATCCATACGTTCCATACCAAAACGTTGGAGCATCATAGCTATTCGAGTGATCTAGCAATTCTTACACTGCCTTATCCAGTATTACAGTTTGTGGAATTTGCACCGCATAAAAGCCTGTCCCATTATAAAAGGCGTGCAATCAGAGAACTCCACTCTGTACCTTCAACTAAAATCGGACTACAGTTCAAGCATCGTTTTTGGGAAAATGCAGGTCATTTCGGAGGTCAATTGGTCACAGATTTACCGATACGAAACGCTTATTTTCCGAGTCACGGATTTAGATCGGAGGCTGGAGTTTTACTTGGCAGTTATACTTGGGAGGACGATGCGATGGTTTGGGTGGCGATGCCTGAAGAGAAACGGATCCATTACACGTTGAAAAACCTTGCCAGAATATTTGGAGATGCCATACATCATGAATATATTGCTGGAGCTGTATACAGCTGGGCTACTGACCCTTTTGCAGCAGGGGCCTATACAATGTTCAAGCCGAATCAGGAAAGTGAGCTGTTTCCTCATCTAGGTTCACCTGAAGGGCGTTTGCATTTTGCTGGAGCGCATACAAGTGTACCTCATGGCTGGATCCAGGGCGCTATTGAGTCCGGGATAAGGGCTGCTATGGAAGTGAACGAACGCTAGTATTTTTTTTGGAACGTAAAGGAACAAGAAATTTTTATTGCATTTAAAGAAAGTATAAAAATACTTTCTTCAATATAAGTACAACTAAGGCTCAGCCATGCCGAAGGCTTGGCTTTCCCAAGTTTTCTTTAAAACTATCTATTGGAGATTATCTAATTAGGAAGGGACAAGGTATAGTGGAACGAGTAGATGTAGCTTATTCACTCATATTTGATGAACAGAAGAAAAAAGTATTGATGGTACATAACACGAAGTATGACAATTGGACGTTGCCTGGGGGTGCAGTAGAAGATGGTGAAACTTTGGAAAAGGCTGCAGTTCGGGAAGCATGGGAAGAGACGGGATTTACAATCGAAGTGGAGAATCTTGTAGCAGTTAATGAAGCTTTCATGACAGAAAATGGCCATCATGCTGTATTCTTCACATTTAAAGCAAGAATCATCGAGGGTGAGATTTCGATTCAAGATACAGAGACTATTACCGGTGTAAAATGGATGGATATCCGGTCAGCTAATGAATGGATGTCCTATCATCCAAATGGAATTGAGCGTCTTCTGGAAAATTCCATCCCGTATGTATTTCAAGGCACAGTATGACAGATCAGCTGACTACTCCTAGAAAAGTGTTTTAAAAAGTAGATTTGCAGGAAAGATAATTGTATAGCGTTATTGCTTTCTATGAAATTCACAAGTAATTTTTCGCTTAAGAACCTTTCTTCAAGTGTAAAAATCAATAGTAAATTTTTAAAAGGAGGAGATCAAGATGAGTGACGTATTGTTTACATCACATGCAACAGCAAAAGGTGGAAGAAAAGGACATGTCAAATCAGATACCGGGCAAATCGACCATGACCTTGTTATGCCCACAGATGATACGGATAAGGAAGGGACAAACCCTGAAGAGTTATTCGCAGCTGGATATTCAGCATGTTTTGATGGCGCTCTAAATTTAATGGCTTCTAGAGAGAAAAAAGAAATCGACTCGACTGTGACTGCAGATGTCAGTTTTATGAAGGATTCAAGTGACAACGGTTTTAAGATTGGTGTCACCCTGAATGTTGAAGTGAATGGCGTTAGTCAAGAAGATGCAGAAGACTTGGTGAAGAAGGCACATGATTTTTGTCCTTATTCAAAAGCGACCCGAGGTAATATTGACGTTAAATTTAATACGAAAGCGGTATAAAAACACTACGTGAAACTGGCCTTTATGGCCAGTTTTTTACTTTATAGCGTCCTTTTATTCAATATTGGTGATTTCCACGTAAATCTCTCCATTCATCGGGCGAACATTTAAAAGAGCCCAAAAAGATGACTGCTGATGCAGTCATCCTCCGATATGGGACATTTCCACTTTAGATTTTCTTTTCGTGTGTGCCGTTCTCTCCTCGGAATAGCGGTCTTTCCGATTTGTCCATATCCCTTTGATGATTTCCTTCATTTCATCATCAGTAGCCCCGTTTCGCATAGGGCCGCGCAAGTCATGTCCTTTCGATGAGAAAAGACAGGTGAAGAGTTTTCCTTCTGCAGAAAGTCTAGCCCGGTTGCACGATGAACAGAAAGCATCTGTGACTGAGGAGATGATACCGATCTCGTCATCGGATCCTTTGTATCGGTACCTCGTCGCTACCTCACCTTTATAATTGGGTTTGATAGCGTCAAGTGGCATTTCTTTATTGATCCGTTCTATGATCGCGCTTTTTGAAAAGACGTCATCCATCTTCCAGCCATTCGAATTGCCGACATCCATATACTCGATAAACCGGATGATGATGCCTTGTTCACGGAAATACTTGGCCATCGGCACTATATCCTGGTCATTGACTCCTTTTTGGACGACCATATTCATCTTGATTCCTAGACCTGCTTCTCTAGCTGCGTCAACACCTTTTAAAACCGTATCCACTGAAACATCGCGTCCATTGATTTTCTTGAAACGTTCGTCATCCAGTGTGTCCAGACTAATTGTTACACGATTCAGACCTGCAGCTTTCAATCGTTGCGCATACTTCGGCAAAAGAGAACCATTGGTCGTCATTGCGATGTCTTCAATATCATCAATTGAAGCGAGCATCTCGATCAAACTTGGCAAATCTCTCCTCATTAAGGGTTCGCCGCCTGTAATACGTATCTTTTTGATCCCAGAAGTGTCCTGGAATAGTTGAGCTAATCTCGTAATCTCTTCAAAACTCAATAGCATATTCTTTTTTAAAAATACGTAATCAGGACCGAATATGTCAGCAGGCATACAGTAATGACACCTGAAGTTGCAACGGTCAGTAACAGAAATCCGTAAATCACGAAGTGGACGTTGAAGTTGGTCCCAAACGTTCATAGAGGGATGTCACCTCCTTGATGGATTGGAAATTCGTTGGAAATTCATACAACCCGTTCTGGGTGTGTATATACATTCATCTTAGTTCCTCTAATAAAGCCAGCCGTTGTTATATTCAAGTCTTCAGCAGCTTGGAGAGCAAGTTCAGTAGGTGCGGATTTTGAGAGTAAAATGCCAACTCCGATCTTTGCAGCCTTCATAAGAATTTCAGAAGAAATCCGTCCACTGAAAACAAGGATTTTATCTTGTACTTTGATCTTGTTCATTAAGCAATGTCCGTAAAGTTTATCAAGGGCATTGTGTCTGCCGATATCTGTACGTGAAACGATGATTCCCTCTTGCGTACATAAGGCAGCATTGTGGACTCCCCCTGTTTCGTGAAATGTACCGCTTGATGATTGAAGCGCGTTCATCAGGTTGATGCATTGCTTAAACGTAATCTTTTCTTTTGACATCGATGATTTTGCGGTTCTTACATCATTTTGGAAGTAAAAGGATTGTCTGCTTTTACCGCAACATGAGCCGATGAATCGTTTCGTATGATCGTGAATCGAAGGAGTAATTTCTGCTGTGGTTTCAATATAGGCAAATCCTTTATCTTCATCCAGAGAGATCGAAGTAACATCACGTTCAAAAATACGGATGATTCCTTCTGATGCAAGAAAACCAATCACCATTTCTTCAAGGTGAATGGGTGTACATACCATTGTAGCAAACTCATTGCCATTCACCCTAATGGTAAGCGGATATTCTGTAGCGACCACATCTTCTTTTTCTGTCACTTTTCCATCCTGGTAGGATTTGATTTTGCGTCTAGTTGTCATGATCTCTTCCATCGTATCCCTCGTTCCATTGTTCATCGGTTTCTTTCTCCATTATATCTCATTTCCATGTTTTATGTGGTTAAGGTGTTTGAGACATGGGGCTGAAAAATGACTATATTGGGAAAACTCTTCTCATATTCAATCAATTTTTGAAGTGAAAAAAGCGGAATTTTCCCAATAACGGATTAGAGAATCCCGTGTTATACTTAAGTAGACAATCCCCTTAATACTCTGACACCGCCCATACCTTTTTTGGTGCAAGCATGCGTTGCTTGCACTCTTTTTTTGTGCAATTTCCTTTCGAAAATCAAAAAATTTGTTATGAATACGCTTACATGATATTATTTCAAAAAATCATCGCAGAAATTTTCACCAGCAAGAGCTGCTTCACAAATTTTAAAATGTGAGGGGAGATAATGTGTCGAATAAGGTGAAAAATCGTTGGTTGATTGCTTTGAGTGGTGTGGGAATTCATTTGTCAATCGGATCGGTGTACTCCTGGAGTGTTTTTACGAAGCCATTGATGAATCAATTCGACTGGAGTTTGAGCAGAGTTTCCTGGACGTTCAGTATTGCGATTCTGTTCCTTGGCCTTGCAGCAGCGTTCATGGGACATTTTGTAGAAAAGCATGGTCCGAGGAAATCAGGTATCATCTCAGCGTTCTTTTTTGGATTCGGACTTATGGGATCAGGACTCGCGATCAATTTTGAATCTCTTATTCTCCTTTATATTGGATACGGTGTATTTGGTGGAATCGGACTAGGAATTGGATATATCGCACCTGTATCTACATTAGTGAAATGGTTTCCAGACAGGAGAGGTCTTGCGACAGGACTTGCGATCATGGGCTTTGGATTTGCTTCATTAATTGCCAGTCCGGTGATCAATTCATTAATCCATCTCGTAGGTATAGCAGGAACTTTTTATACGCTAGGTATCGTGTATTTAGCAATCATGCTCTTGTCATCCTCGTATCTAGCACCACCTCCAGAAGGGTGGAAGCCTGAAGGTTATGAGCAAACGATGGAAAAACGTAAAAATAAGACACAGGACCTTTCACAGCTTACTGCGAATGAATCTCTTAAAACAAGACGGTTTTGGTTTTTATGGCTGATGTTATTTATCAATGTTACATGCGGGATTGCAATAATATCTGTTGCATCGCCGATGGCCCAGGAAATTGCCGGTTTAAGTGCGGCAGCTGCAGCTACGATGGTCGGAATCATGGGTCTTTTCAACGGTTTGGGTCGGATTGGCTGGGCTTCTTTATCCGATTACATCGGCCGGCCGAACGTATACACAACATTCTTCCTGATTCAGATTGTTCTATTTCTACTATTACCAGTGACAACGGCAGCCTTATTATTCCAGATTTCAATATTTATGATATTGACGTGTTATGGCGGAGGTTTTGCTTCTATCCCAGCTTATATTGGAGATTTGTTTGGAACCAAACAGCTTGGGGCGATCCATGGATATATTCTAACTGCCTGGGCTGCAGCTGGATTAGCAGGACCCGTTATTGTTTCTTGGCTGCGTGAAGTGACGAATAGCTATACACTGACCCTTTATATTTTTGCTGGAGCATTTTTAGTGGCACTTCTCGTGTCGATCCTTATTCGTTTTGATATCAAGAAACTAAAAAAGGAAAATAAAGACAGATTAGCGAGTTAGCAGTCAAGTTTCCTGTTACTAATACAAAATGAGTATAAATCGAGATATTCTCACGTTGTTTTTTGAGGGTAGGAAAGTTGGGAAAATTTTTGTTGAGAAACATCAATTTTTCTAGGTGATTTTCAATTGTTTTCCCAATAACAAACACTTTAGCACCGTGTTATACTAAAGTAGACAATCCCCTTAAAACTCTGACACCGCCCATACCTTTTTTGGTGCAAGCTCTCGTAGCTTGCACTCTTTTTTTGTTTTAAAAAATTAGCACTCCCTTTCCGCGGGCTTGAGAAAAGCAGAAGCGACCCGTTTAGTTACGAAGGTCACTAGAAAACTGACGAGGAGGCTCGAACCAAACAAAGGCTTGGTTCTGCGTGGGCTCACTCATAAGGATGTCAATCAATGTGTCGACCGCCACAGGAAGTTTGAAGTGATCCAAGTGACTGGTCGCTGAGCTAGACATCACTTCCATTGCATTTGCTCTAAATCCGCAGATCCTTTAAAAGATGGGGGTCTCGGCTGGCTCGTTAGTCCCTTAGGGTTGTCGAGAATTTCACTGGAAATCAACCAAAGTCGTTAGAACCTAAAAGTTAAGTTGAATTTCGGGAAATCACAATTCATGAAAACATACAGCTTCAGTGTAAGACTGTTTTATATAATATTTCCACTGCCATAAGCTTTCACCACCTTCCTTTACAACCTTCCATTAACAACCAACTTTTTAAAAAACAACCTTTCAAAAAAGCCTTGTGAAAAGTTCTTAAAACAGTACTGGAAGACGAACACTATAATTAGAAATGTCAACACGAATTGAATAAACATAAACATTTTTTCGGTAAATGAATCATCATTGGTTTATATCCATCAAACTGAGGGTAAATTGTTATTGTTTATAGATACCAGCAGATTATGGATTCAACGGGGATCGACTCATCAATAAGGGATCGGCTATTTTCACACCACTGAGCTGTGTCTTTTGAATGTGTCGGTCCAATCCATGATTAAAAATTTGGATTTTTAAGTTTCTTAAAAGGTAAAGGAGCGGCGGCGATGAATGTTTTTGCAATTGATGCACTGGAAAATCGACATGTTATTGTAACTGGTGCTAGTGGAGGGATTGGGAGCGAAACAGCCAAAGCTGTGGTGAAGATGGGTGGAAAAGTGACAATCACCGCAAGAGATGAAAAGAAGTTGGACCTGTTGAAACAAGAACTTACAGAATATACACCACTGGACAATATTAATCTACATATAGCCGACTTGACGAGTGAAAATGAACAAAAGCATCTTGTAGATAAGGCGATTGAAAAGCTTGGTCCAGTGTATGCATTGGTGAATTGTGCAGGAATAGCTGGTGGCGGAATTGTTGATGACACGTCGAAGGAAGAGTTGGAATTCATCATGGACCTGAATTACACGTCAGCAGTCATGTTGACAAAATTCGTCTATCAAAGTATGAAACAGCATAAACGTGGCGCCATCATCAATGTTTCGTCGTTATCAGGCTTAAGAGGAACCTATGGGAATACGGCATACGCTGGTTCTAAATTCGCACTGATTGGATTCACGCATTCTTTCGCGTTGGAGGCGATCGAAAACGGAGTAAGAGTCAATGCCGTTTGTCCAGGTTATGTAAATACGCCAATGGGCATAAAAGCAATCGAAAAGAGGGCAGTGCGTAACGGAATCACTTTTGAGGAACAATTGAAAAATATCGAAAATGAATATCCGTCAGGGAATTTGACCCAGCCAGAGGAGGTTGCCAATACGATTGCATACTTGCTTACCGATGCAGCTCCCAACATTATCGGAGAATCGGTTAAAATTTCTGGTGGAAGTGTCATGCGGTAGAAAAAGCAAAAGGGACTAACCTAGTCGGTATAGTCCCTTATTTTTTCTTCTGATAAGCTATGCTCTTACTGCTTCTTTCAGCTGTTTACCAGGCTTGAATGCTGGAGTACGTGTTGCAGGAATTTGAATGACTTGACCTGTCTGTGGATTACGTCCTTTTCTTGCTTGGCGTTCACGGACTTCAAAACTACCAAACCCGATCAGCTGAACGTTTTCTCCGTTTGTTAGTCTTTGAGTAATCGCATCAATAACTGCATTGACAGCTGTAGTTGAATGTTTTTTGGATAATCCTGTTTGTTCAGCAACCTGTTGAATCAAATCACGTTTGTTCATTTTTTATTCCTCCTTGGATATTGTTCAATAGAATATTATGTATCTACCATTCTTGCCGGTTTTGATTTTTATATACATCCATCCTCTAAAAACTCAAAAAAAAATCCAGGACGGTAAAAATGCGGATCGCTTGTGGGAATTGAATGGATGTCCTTAAATTCAAAAAAATAAAGGAAGGCTGACCCTTTAAAAGGATCTTCCTTCCTGTAAATGGTTTATGATAGTTCCGGTAATATTCGCACTTCCGACTTCATTGGTGAATTACAGAGTGGACAAGCTGGGTCAGAATCAAACGTCAACCCATCTCTCATCCATCCAGAACAATTATCGTTTGTACAGCTCCAAACTTTCGTTTCCACTTCAGGGATTGGTTCTTGTTGATTCTTTGAGAAAAATGCCATTGCTTCCACCCTCTTTATCTTAGTATCTCTATTATAACCAATTTTACAAAATAATATAGTTCAGAAGTTCAAGGTAAAGGTGAAAAAGGTCATGAAATGTTTCAGATCATACATATTAATTAACATTTAGGGGGGCGAATTTAATGGAATTATCGAATAAAGTTACAATATCGTTCACACAGATCTGGAGTGATATCCAACGGTTTCTTGAAAACAACCGAAAGTATTTTGAAATTTATCGCGTTAAAGCTTGGATTTGGAGTGTTTTTGTTCCAATCATTCTTTTTGTTCCGACTTACCTATTGCTTGCAGCATTTGATCAATTCAATTTCACCTCAATCGTACAGTTTTTCTTAAGTCTTTTTCTATTTATCACTTGGATTGTGACCCCAGGAATGTTTTTATATATCAATAAAGACCGTCATATCATCTCTAAAATATGGCTATGGACATGGCTTGGATTGAATCTAGCCTTCATCATGATTTGGATTATTGTTTTCACATGATTAATTGGACTACCAGAAGGGTGGTGCTTTTACAGGCTATCCTATTTTTGTTTTGTAAAAGGGTCTGGTTCGGACAGAAAGTGGAAGAAAGATTGAAAGATACTGTCTCGGTTAGGCGTGTATTGGGACAGGTGAAAGAGAAAATAGCGAGAGCTTGTCTCGATTATGGCGTTCATTGGGACAGGAGAAGTAGTAAAAAGTGAAGCCCTGTCCGAACTAAGCTCAACATTGAACAGGAGCATACTTTCGACTGCAGTAAAACCGCTACCCTCTGAAATCTCAGTCTTGAGACGGAGGCGAATACATTCCCTGGATTGTTCTAGCTTTCTTGCAATCGAGGTATTCTTATATTAACAGTGAAAAAGAAGGGGAATGGCAACATTTGTCTAACTTTAAAGGATGACCCTTCATAAAAGATAAAGGTGTGTGGTCAGATGAAATTGAGGTCTGGAGGACAATTTGTAGTAGCTGTAATTTTTGTGCTGATTGGATCCATGTTGCTTCTTGTCAACTTGGGTTTAATTACTATGGAAATAGATGAAGCGTTTGTTTTCTTGTATCCTTTTGTAATATTGTTGCTTGGTTTGAAGTGGTTATTGGAAGCGATGTTCACAAAAGGACGTCGGGGAAGCTGGTTCATGGGACTGTTTTTGTCGGTCATTGGTGTTTTGCTGGTCGGTGATCGTTTAGGATTCATGGAGTTCCGATTTGAACAAATTCTTAACTTATGGCCGTTATTATTAGTGTATATCGGAATTCGGATGCTCTGGGGAAGAGGATCGAAAATTACAGTCAATGGGAAAAAGAAACATTCGAAAAGTAACTTTGTCACAGATGTTTCGATGAAGGATGAGAATTGGCATGTAGAAGATATGGATGAGTGGAACGGTGTAGCTGACTTTGATTTCGATTACACCCGGGCCTTCATCCCAGATAAAGAAACGACCATCCAATTAGGCGGATGGGTGGGTGATATTAAAATCTTGATTCCAGAGGATGTCGAGTTTTGTGTTACATCCAACACTAAGGTTGGGGATATCAAAATCGGCAATTATAAAAAAGACGGTTTGTTGAAAGAGGCGAAGTATAAAACAGAAGGTTATGATGAAGCAACTAGGAAACTGACATTTGATTTCAAGTTTCAAGTTTTGGATTTGAAAATAAACCGGGTCTAGGGAGAGGATGGAATGAGCGAGAATCATAATGGAGTCAGGAGACTCTTTTACAGAACACATTTATTGAATGCAGTTTACACGACTGTTCTGATCTTCTTCCTATTTCAGATCCTCTATTTTTTCAACCCCGCGGCTGATCGAATTGTGATCAGTCTCGTGGTTTCTATTGCTGTGTTTGTCCTTTCATTCATCTTAGGAATCTACTTCAGCTTTCGGAAAGGGCAAAGTTTGATCAATCGTCTAAATGAGATCTCAGTAGGAATCACCAAATTATCACGCGGAAATTATGACTATCGTATTAGTGATAGCGAAGAGGATGAAGTCGGCGTCATCTCTGCAGAAATCAATCAGCTTTCTGACAAAATCCAAAAGCAAGTCCAATCATTACAAAAGCTTGCGAATGAAAAAGCTGAATACGCTGAAAAAGTACATACGGCGGCAACCATCGAGGAAAGGCAACGGTTGGCGCGAGATCTGCATGATGCCGTCAGTCAACAGTTATTCGCTCTGAATATGATGTCATCAGCTGCATTGAAGTTGTTTGAAACCCATCCTGAACGAGCTAAAACTCAGATCGAACAAGTCGTTGAGATGGCGAATAAGGCACAGGGTGAGATGAGAGCGTTACTTTTACATCTACGGCCAATTGATCTCTCAGGTGAAAAATTGCATAGCGGAATCCGGGACCTGGTTAAAGAGCTTCAACAAAAATCCGGGATTGAAATCCAGTCGGAAATAAATGAAATCCCTGAATTGTCGCGTGGGATTGAAGACCACTTGTTCAGGTTGATGCAGGAAGGATTTGCGAACGCCTTGAGACACTCTCAGGCAACAAAAATCACCATCAAACTTGATAGCAACCAGAAACATATCCGTATACATCTACGGGATAATGGTGTCGGCTTCGACCTGAAGCAAAAGAAAAAGACATCTTATGGATTAAAAACGATGCAAGAACGTTGTGATGAGATTGGCGGAATCTTCTCCATAACATCTGCGAAAGGCCAGGGGACTGCTATTGATGTCAAAGTTCCAATTGAAAAAGGGGATGATAGCGATGGAAAATCAGATTAAGCTTTTTCTGGTAGATGATCACGAAATGGTAAGAAGGGGATTAAGTTCGTATTTGATGACTGATCCATCCTTTGAAATCATCGGTGAAGCATCAAGTGGTAATGAAGCTGTACAAAAACTGAAAGGACTAGACCCGGATGTCGTGCTGATGGACCTGATTATGGAAAATGGAAATGGAATCGATGCAACAAAAGAAGTAATCAAGATTCTTCCGGATTGTAGAATCATCATTCTCACAAGCTTTTATGATGATGAGCGGGTATTTCCAGCTATTGAAGCAGGGGCGTTCAGTTATGTACTTAAAACAGCTTCCGCTGATGAAATATCAGAAACGATAAAAAAAGCCTATGCAGGTGAATCAGTGATCGAGTCCAAAGTCGCGCAAAAAATGATGAACAGGTTCAGAACGAAAGATGCATTGCCGCATCACGAACTGACGAAGAGAGAACTTGAAGTGCTGGCTTTAATCGGTGATGGGAAAACAAATCAAGAGATCGGTGATACTTTATTCATTGGAATCAAAACAGTCAAGACCCATGTCAGTAACATCTTAAGTAAATTGGACGTCTCAGACCGTACACAAGCGGCAATCTATGCAAATCGGCACAACCTCTCAAGTTAAGTGGAAAGCAAAATCAAGTATTAAAATTCCTGCTGGAGTGTCGCAAATTTCGCTAAAAAAGAAATTTTTAAAGGCTCTTTTTGTAAAGATTGTTGTTTTTTTAGGCTTGAGAAATACGCGCTTTCCACTGGCGATCCGCAAGCCTTCTCACTTGCACAGGATGCGCTGGCTTCGACGTTTACCACAGGATGTGGTGGTTTTTAGTCGAAGATCCTTTTAAAACTGCGGGGGCTCGCCTGGATCGCTGTTCCCGTAAGAGTCTCGTATATTTCAACCGCTCACAGGTTCCCAAACACATCTTTATTAATACACACCGTATTAAGTAGCAACAAACTTTTAGAAAACAGGCTAATTATAATAACCGATCCTGGACATCGAACGGTTCTGTCTTTGGATCGGTTATTTGTATTCTCTTATACTTCCTCTAAGTTAGCGACGTTCACTGTCATTTCGTTGTCCGGATCCTCTCTTGTGTAAACGCGGGCTGTATTGCCAGTTTCATCAACTTGTTGGATCCAGACTGGATTTCCGCGGTAATGTACACTGATTTCATTTGGTGATTCTAATATTTGTTTTGCTCTTCCTGCGTTCATAGTCTTTTCATCTCCTTTTATGTAACTTTTCCTAGTTTTGATCAATTGTATTGTTTTATTCATATTTGTAAGTTACAACCTCGTTATAGCTTCTAAGTTGTATGATAAGATGAAAGAAAATAGGTTAGGTAAAAGGTAGATGAATAGTATGGATGATCGCTACTCAAGACATACACGATTTTCAAAAATCGGTCGATCGGGACAGGAAAAAATAAGAAAGAAACATGTTGTCTTGATAGGTGCCGGAGCACTTGGGACAAGCTGTGCCGAAATGCTGGTCCGGGCTGGCATAGGTACACTGACGATTGTGGATCGGGATTACGTTGAATGGAGTAATCTTCAAAGGCAACAGTTATATACAGAAGCTGATGCGGAAAACCAAATGCCGAAATCTGTTGCTGCGAAAACACGCCTATCTGATATCAATCGGGATGTTGTAATCCATGAACGATTAGAAGAGACGAACGCGGCGACAATCGAAGAACAAATAAAGGGGGCAGATTTGATCATCGATGCCACCGACAATTTTGAAACACGGATGCTTATCAATGATGCGGCTCAGAAGTGGCGGATCCCATGGATTTATGGAGCGTGTACAGGAAGCCATGGGTTGACGTATACGATTGTTCCGGGTGAAACACCATGCTTGGCTTGCCTTTTAGGTAAGATTCCATCAGGTGGTGATACGTGTGACACGACTGGTATCATATCACCTGCTGTACAAATGGTGACAGCTCATCAGGTCTCCGAAGCTTTTAAAATATTAGTCGAGGATTTTGGCGCACTTCGAAAAAAGGTTGTCTATTTTGATTTATGGCATAATCAGCATACATTGTTAAAAGTTGAGCGTCTGAAAAATCCCCATTGCTTGAGCTGTGGTCCAGAAGCTAGCTATCCCTATCTAGATGAGCGGTTGAGTTCAAAATCAGCGGTTTTATGTGGAAGGGACACCGTGCAAATCCGGCCGTTACCTGGAGTTTCGATTGATCGAAATAGGCTGGAAAGTAAATTGTCTCAACTGACTTCAAAAATCCGAAGCAATGAGTACTTGCTGCAAGTCGAAATTGAAGACACCAGGATGGTCATTTTCAAAGATAACCGGGTCTTGATTCATGGAACGAAAGACCTTAACAAAGCAAAAGCGTTATACAATCGATATATAACTGGATAGGTCTTTATGGAAAAACGTCTTAATAAGGCGTTTTTTTTAATGGGAAGGCTCTGTTCGGCGGGCAAACGAAAAGCGGAAGCGACCCGGTTAGGCACGTAGGTCACTGGAAAACGGACGAGGAGGCTCGAACCAAACAAAGACTTGGTTCTGCGTGGGCTAACTCATAAGGAAGTCAATCAATGTGTTGCCGCCGCTGGAAGTTTGAAGTGATCCAAGTGACTGGTCGCTGAGCTAGACATCACTTCCCTGTATTAACCCACTTCCGCCAGCCTCCTCACTTGCACAGGACATGCTGGCTTCGTCGTTCACCACAGGACGTACTTGTACAGGATGTACTGACTTCGACGTTCACCATAGGACGTGGTGGTATTTAGTCGAAGTTCATTATTTTAGTCGAAGATCCTCTAAAAGAGTGTGGGGTCTCGCCTGGCTCGATTTTCCCGCAGGAGTGTCGCAAATTTCGA
The DNA here is from genome assembly GCF_019720915.1 of Alkalihalobacillus sp. TS-13. Classification (GTDB taxonomy): domain Bacteria; phylum Bacillota; class Bacilli; order Bacillales; family Fictibacillaceae; genus Pseudalkalibacillus. The sequence goes on along the minus strand of NZ_JAHKSI010000001.1, from coordinate 2,289,080 downwards.
TTAAAGAAAACTTGGTAAAGCCAAGCCATGGGAAAGTGTACCGACCAAAGTACTACAGGTTGGGAAAATTATGCTTGAATCTACTGGGATTTATTACACTTTTTACTGTTATTTTCCCAATACAACTACCCCCGTATGTATGATAATCTTAATTTATTGATTGAAAATTAAAAAAACGACAGGAGGTGTCATTTTTGGTAATAGTTGTTGTTAATGATTTTAAATTAAAGTTTTTACAACAACTATAGTTTTGCAATCAATACATACAACCAGAGTTGAGAGAGAAGTTTTCATTAGAAAATAAGGGAGAGATGGATAATGAAACGCTTATTGTCAATCGTGACGACGGCTGTTTTGATGGTATCAATCTTTGCGTCAGGGGTATTTGCGGCCGGACAAGAAGAAAACCAATCAAATGAAAAGTTGAGAGTTTTGATTTCATCCACAAATGAGAACGCCTTGAGATCTGCTGGAGAAAACTACGGTAAACGATGGGATTTTGCTGAAAAAGGATTCACGACGAATGTGACTGAAAAACAATACGAGGGACTCAAGAAGAATAAGAACCTTGAGGTCTCACTTGTCAATAAAGTCTATTTAGATAAAGTAAGTCAAAATGCAACACGTACTGCTACACCTTCCGATCAGACGCCATGGGGAATGGAGGCGATGTATAATGACTCCAACCTTACTGCTACAAGTGGTGGAGATGGTGTCCGTGTAGCCGTATTGGATACTGGTACTTATACTGATCATGTGGATCTAGTTGAAAACGTAGAACAATGTAAGGACTTCAGTTCTAACCGTTCCCCGATTTTAGATGGAAAATGTGATGATAAAAACGGGCATGGGACACATGTTGCCGGAACTGTTTTAGCAAATGGTGGCGCTGATGGACAAGGTGTTTACGGTGTGGCTCCAGAATCCAAGCTTTGGGCATACAAAGTGTTAGGAAACAGTGGGTTCGGTTATTCCGATGACATCGCAAATGCAATCAAGCATGCTGCTGACCAAGGAAATAGTCTTGGTGTGAATGTCGTCATTTCCATGTCACTTGGATCAAGCTCGAAGGATGCTCTTATTTCGGATGCAGTTACGTATGCAATGAATAACGGTGCTTTGGTTATTGCTGCTGCAGGAAATGACGGACCGAATCCTGATACGATCGGTTTCCCTGGTGGACTTGCGGACGCGGTGGCAGTTGCAGCACTTGAAAATGTCCAAGAAAACGGAACCTATCGTGTAGCTGATTTCTCATCTCGTGGAAATCCTAATACAGATGGAGATTATGTCATCCAAGAAAGAGATGTAGAAGTATCAGCGCCTGGCCGTGCGATCGAATCGACTTGGAAGGATGGCGCTTATAATACGATCAGTGGAACTTCCATGGCAACACCACACATTTCTGGTTTAGCGGCGAAAATCTGGGCAGAGAACCCATCATTATCGAATTCAGCTCTTAGAACTGAACTTCAAAACCGAGCAAAAGCAAATGACATCCTGGGCGGACAATATGCTGGCAGTGGTGATGATATCGCTTCTGGATTTGGTTTCCCGACAGTTCAATAACTGATTGCATTCACGAGGAACTGACCTTTAAAAGGTCAGTTTCTTTTTTTTTGAACTATTTTACATAAATTACGTCTTTATCTGTGAGCGTTATAGAAAATTGGGGGGAAATGTATGATCGAAGTCAAGGGACTCAGCCATCAGTTCAAGATTGGCAAGAAGGGCAAAGAAACGGTGATCCCTGTGCTGGATGATATAAATCTGAAAGTTAATGCTGGTGAGATCGTGACCATTGTCGGTCGAAGCGGTTCAGGTAAATCGACTTTGCTTAATTTAATAAGTGGCTATATCCAACCAACTGAAGGTGAAATTTTTATCGATAATCAAAAGGTCACTGATTTTAACGAAAGTAAATGGGCGGATTTCCGTTTGAATAATCTTGGGTTCATTTTTCAAAGCTTTCAATTGATTCCGAGCATGACAGCTTTCGAAAATGTGGAGTTGGCGCTAACCTTAAAAGGGGTCAAGGAGAAAGAGCGAAAAGCACAAACCGAAAAGATGTTCAAAAAGGTAGGATTGGAAAAGTTCATGGACCATTATCCAAGTGAACTATCCGGCGGTCAGCAGCAACGGGTCAGTATTGCGAGAGCACTGATTTTGAATCCGCCGATCATCCTCGCTGATGAGCCCACAGGAAGCTTGGACAGTGAAACTGAAGACGAACTGCTGGATTTTATCAAGCAGCTCAATCATGAATTGGGCATCACTTTCTTAATCATCACTCATGATGATAAGGTCGCTCAAATCGGTGACCGTGTCATTGAAATCGTCGATGGCGCGCTAGATGAGGAGGCTTATGCATCATGAGGTTCAAAGATCAGTTTCAATTCGTCCGTAAAAATATGAAGAAGAACAAAACACGTATATTCATGACGGTTCTTGCTACCGCCATGGGTTGCGCGTTCTTGATCGTCCTGGCATCAGTCGGTTTTGGTCTGCAAAAATCAATCGTGGAGGAAATTACACAAGATCGGTTGATGACTGAAATCCAGGTCCATGGAAAAGAAATGAATGGAGAAGAAGGAATTAATGGAATTACGATGGAGGACATCGACTATTTCGAATCCGTGGATCATGTAAAAACAGTAACAAGAAGACAGCAGGTTGAACAACAAGGTGATTTTCGCCTGGGAGAATATCGTACAGAGGGCACACCTGTTGTTGTGGATTATCCATCGGAAACAAAGGCGGGATTTGAACTTTCAGAGGGTAGATTGCCTGAATCAGACGATGAAGTGGTGATCGGCTATGACTTTGCAAACAGTTTAGCGAAGTGGAATGGGGAAGAACCTCCTCCACTTAATGAAGATGGAACCGTAAAAGAAGGCAATGCATACGATGGTGAACTTATAGGTAAGACTTTGGACATGAAGGTCATGAAATATGAAGATGGGGAAGAAAAGAGCAAGATATTCCAACTTAAGGTTGTAGGCGTTGGGAAAAAGCCGACAAGAGAATGGATGCGAGATCAGAACGTATTCATATCGGAAAAAGTTTTAGCAGATATCGAAGCGTTCACAGGTACGCCAAATGGAATGGTAGTTACTCCTGACATACCTGAAGAACATAGACCTTCATTAGAAAATAGGGAAGAAAGAGTTTATAACCAGGTGGCCATCTTTGCGGATGATACTGAAAACGTAAAAGCGATTTCTGAAGAACTGAAAGAGAAGAACTATTTCACTTATTCAGTGGTAAATGAAATGGAACAAATCAATTTGGTCTTCTTAATTGTGAAGAGCGGATTGATATTCATCGGAACAATTGCGATCCTTATTGCCTCGATCGGTATTTACAATACGATGACGATGGCTGTCACAGAAAGGGCACCTGATATTGGCATCATGAAGGCGATTGGTGCTAATCCATCGACGATCAAGCGGATCTTTTTGATTGAAAGCAGTTATATCGGTCTTCTTGGAGCTTTATTTGGAACGATTGTCGCCTATTTGATCACATTTGTAGTCAATTGGGCGTTGCCGATTATATTAAGTAATGCGTTTGGTGAACCGATTCCTGGGGATTTCAAATTTTCACATATCCCATGGATACTACCATTGATCTGTGTGAGCATCTGTCTGATCGTGACAATCATCTCTGGGCATAGACCAGCAAAACGAGCTACGAAAGTAGACGTGTTGAAAGCGATGAGAAGGGAAGTTTAATTCGAAAAAGGAACTGCCTTGAGGCAGTTCCTTCATTTTTTTAACTAAGTTTGATTGAAGCGTAATTTGCGACACTCCTGCGGGAAAAGCGAGACCTTACAGTAGTGAACGTCGAAGCCAGCATGTCCTGTCCAAGTGAGGAGGCTGGCGGAAGTGGGTTAATACAGGGAAGTGATGTCTAGCTCAGCGACCAGGCACTTGCATCACTTCAAACTTCCTTTCGGCGGCCACACATTGATTGACATCCTTATGAGTTAGCCCACGCAGAACCAAGTCTTTGTTTGGTTCGAGCCTCCTCGTCCGTTTTCCAGTGACCTACGTGCCTAACCGGGTCGCTTCCGCTTTTCGTTTGCCCGCCGAAAGGGAGTGAATATCGCAAAAATCAACAATAAAGTATATCAAAGTCTTATTTTAAGCTGTAAATGTTTAGCAAGAAAAGTGTTATGAACATGACTATTCAACGGGATTATCTACAAAAATTGGGTGTCAACCAACAAAAATCAGAAAATATCTACAAAAACCAAAAATTACCTACAAAAACGAAGTTTTATCTACAAAAATCAGAAATTATCTACAAAACAGATCTGAAGGGTGTTATCCGATCAGGATCATTTCTTCATCTCCACAACGCCGATTGTACACCGGGATATACAGATCAACTCTTCATTTTCATCAGTCACTTTGATTTCCCAGACCATCGTCGTTCGGCCTTTATGAACGGGAAGTGCGGTGCCTGTAACGAAGCCCTCACGCTTGCTTTTGATATGATTGGCATTAATTTCAATGCCAAAAACATTGTGCGTTTCCAGATTGACATTCAATGCCCCACCGATGCTGGCGGCGGTTTCTGCAAGCGCCACAGATGCCCCGCCATGTAAAAATCCCATCGGTTGTTTCGTTCGTTCATCGACGGGCATCGTAATTTTTACACAATCCTTAGTTGCCTCGATTACTTCCATTCCTAGTGCATTTACAAGTGTTTTAGATAAGTCCATACAGCACCTCTTTACTGACGGCTGCCAAAAAGAAAAGTGTCAGACACCTCCAACACAACACTTTGTATCAAAACACGCTTTTTCTAAAATGTTGTTAAATACGGAGAGACTCAGACACTTGTAAGTCAGCCGGGCTAATTTTAAAATTGGAGAAGATAGCTTACGATCAGACCGACAGTCAATGCAAAGCCGAATACTGTGTTCGTTTGTGCTGTCGCAATCATCGCTGGCATCATTTTTGATGGTTCGCGTTCCCCATGGAACAGCTTGACGGCATTGATCGCCTTCGGAATACTGACAAGGACGATCAATAGCCAGAAAGAGGCTTGTCCGATGAAAATCATCGTCAGGATCCAGGCGAATGAAAAGGCGAACATCCCGCCGAGAAATTGGACCGCTCTTTTATGTCCAAGTAAAATTGCTAATGTTTTTCTTCCTTTTTCTTTATCTCCTTCTAGATCGCGGATGTTGTTCGCCATGAGGATCGCACCGATCAGAATGGAGATTGGGATGGAAATCAGCATGCTATTCGCCGTGATAAATCCAGTCTGAATATAAAATGAGATCAGGATGATGACAAATCCCATGAAAAATCCTGCAATCACTTCACCAAGCGGCGTATAAGCGATCGGGTATGGACCTCCTGTATAGAAATAACCTGCAGCCATCGATACTGAACCGATAACGGCGATCCACCATGAGGTTGTTGCACTGATATAGACTCCAAGCAAAATGGCAAGAAGGAAGAAAGCAAGCCCCACATTCAGGACGGTCTTCGGTGAGATCCCATCGCGGACGATACCACCGCCAATTCCAACAGAGTCTGATGTGTCGAGACCACGTTTAAAATCATAATATTCGTTGAATAGATTAGTAGCGGCCTGAATCAACATCGATGCGACCAGCATTGCAATAAGCAGTAACCAGTTTAAAGTTGTGTAGAAATTAGCGAGAGCCGCACCGATAAATACAGGGATGAATGACGCAGTCAGCGTGTGTGGCCGGAGCTGGCGATACCAGATTTTCCACTTGGATTCGATGTTTTTCGGCATTTCTTTTTGGTTGGATGGATCTGTAAAGTATTGTTCCATAATGATTCGTTCACCTTTATCTTTAAGAACGCTTAATAGCGGTTCTAACCGTATTTTTAACCATTTTAAGTGTATGCAATGACAGTATGGGTGTCAACAACATTAGCTGGAAACAGTTGTGAATCGTGTACAATGGAAAAACAAGCCTTTTTCCTATATAATAGTATCGGAATATCAACAGGCTAATTCAAATCATTTTTATAAGACGTTATTCTAAATAAGTTGTTTTTGCGAAGTTCACTTCTTTCCCGCGGGTGGTCCGCTAGTCTACTCACTCCAGGGGGCTGTACGGCCCACCTTTTCCGCAGAAGTGCCATGAATTCGCTTTAACAATTTTTCTTGTCAACATTAGGACTTTTAGATAGATATAGACGTCAGAGGATGTTGGAGGGGAATGTCATGGCAGTTGTTAAACAACATGAATTGCTCGAGAGGTTGGAGCGTGCCAAACAAAAAGCACAGATGACTCGAAATAAAATTCTTGTCAGTCATAGAATTCAGGTTGATACGATTGACCCGCTCGTCGTTTTTAAAAATGGCAGTTCATTATATAAAGGTGAACGATCCTTCTGGTCCGATTCAAATGGTAAATTGAGCCTTGTCGGAATCGGTGAGGCACTTCGATTGGATGTGGATGGAGAGGATCGTTTTTCAGAAATCAAAAAACAGTGGAAGGAGATTGTCGATCATCAGCTTGATGATTATGACACCACCTATGTTTATGGTACAGGTCCGATGCTTTTGGGGGGCTTTTCATTTGATACGCTTAAGGATAAGACTCCGTTATGGACCAATTATGCAGATGCAAGCTTCGTGCTGCCAGTTCATATGTTCTCGCTAATCGATGATAATGCGTATTTAACCACCAATCTGCTCGTAAGTGCTGACTCGGATATTCAAACACTTTTTGAAAAGGGTGTTCGTGAAAATGCTGAGCTGTTGAAGAAATGCGCGTTGGACCAAACAGTAAACCGATGCTTGAGTTTGACTGAAATTGATCCGGAACAATGGAAGGAAACGGTCGTCAAAACCACTTCCATGATCAATGAGGGCCAAGTCGATAAAGTGGTATTAGCAAGGGAAGTCATCGCACAGTCAGACTCTGAAATCTCAGCTTTCGAGACGCTTATCAATCTAAGGGATCAACAGCCGAACAGCTTCATTTTCGCTTTTGAGCGTGGACATAAATGTTTCGTTGGAGCTTCCCCTGAACGCCTTGTCAGAAAACAGGAGGATAAGCTGTTATCGACTTGTTTGGCAGGATCGATCAAGCGGGGGACTCATCATGAAGAAGATGAGCGTTTAGGTAAAGAGCTTCTTTCAGATGATAAAAATCGTGAAGAACACGATTATGTGGTACAGATGATCCGTGGCGCATTGGAAGAGGTTGCGGGTTCAGTGAATGTCCCTGATCAACCTTCCCTGTATAAAGGACGTGACATCCAGCATTTATTTACACCGGTAGAAGTCAAAAAAGCGACGGATATCCCTTTTCTCGATGTTGTAGGTCGTTTGCATCCGACTCCAGCATTAGGGGGGCTGCCTCAGCTTCGTTCGGTGGAAATCATCCGGGAGCAGGAACGGCTCGACCGTGGTTGGTATTCTGCACCGATTGGGTGGATCGACCATTTTGATCAAGGCGAATTCGCGGTTGCAATTCGCTCTGGTTTGATTTCGGATAATTACGCATCATTGTTTGCGGGATGCGGGATCGTCGGTGATTCCGATCCAGAGAGTGAGTATGAAGAAACACTCATCAAACTCAAGCCGATGCTAACAGCACTAGGAGGATCCACTGCATGACATTAGATTCGTTGACAGCTTATGTTGGAGCTTTTGTAGATGAATTAAACAGAGTGGAGGTCCGGGATGTTGTCATCAGTCCTGGATCACGCTCCACACCGCTGGCGCTCATGTTTGCACAGCATCCAGATATAAAAGTTTGGCTGAGCGTGGATGAGCGCTCAGCAGCTTTTTTTGCCCTCGGTATCGCAAAAGTGGAAAAGAAGCCTGTAGCGCTTGTCTGTACGTCAGGAACTGCTGCGGCAAACTATTATCCTGCGATTGTGGAAGCGTATGAGTCGCATGTTCCATTATTGGTATTGACTGCTGATCGTCCGCATGAATTGAGAGATGTAGGAGCTCCTCAAGCGATTGATCAGATTGGTATGTTCGGAAAATATGTGAAATGGTTCCATGAGATGGCACTTCCTGACAACGATCCGAAGCTGATCCAATATGTCCGTACGAAGGCTGCACGTTCAGCAGCGATCGCTATGAATGAAAAAAGAGGACCGGTCCATTTGAATTTTCCATTCCGTGAGCCGCTCGTTCCGAATTATCAGCATGAACAAGCATTTGATGCAGGGAAAAAGGACCCTTCCTATTTATCCTTCACCACTGGGATACGCGATTTATCGGATGGTGATTATGATATCTTGATCGATCAATTGAAGGAATTTGATAATGGGTTGATCGTTTGCGGACCGGGACAGTACGAAGCCGCTATTTCCTCGATAAAAGAATTGGCTGCTGTTCTCAAGTTCCCGGTTTTAGCAGACCCATTGTCGCCTTTACGGAGCGGATCTCATGCCAAAGACACGATCATCGAGAACTATGACGCGATCTTGAAAAGTGAAATCGTCCGAGAATGGACTCCGGATGTGATCATTCGATTCGGGGCGATGCCAGTTTCAAAATCCTACCTGCAGTATGTCCAGAAACACAAGGACTGTACATACTGGACAATTGATGAAGGGGAAGGTTGGCGTGACCCGACACACTCGGGGGGCAGGATGATTTATGCAGAACCTGCACAGTTTTCCCGTCAAATCACTTCTAGAATCGAAAACCGTAAACCATCTCACTGGAAGGATAGATGGAAGGCTGTAAATGAGCTTGCCATGCGGGAGAGAGACGCATTTGTGGAAACAGATCAACTGTTTGAAGGAAAGGTTTTTTCAGAACTCAATCGGCTCTTGCCTGATGGGACAGCTCTTTTTGTCGGAAACAGTATGCCGATCAGGGACTTGGATAGCTTTTTTGGTAAAACGGATAAAGAAATCGAAGCTCTCGCTAATCGTGGCGCGAACGGGATTGACGGTGTCATCTCGACGGCATTTGGTGTGGCGGCTACCGGCCGAAGGACTGTCCTTGTGATCGGAGACCTTTCTTTTTACCATGATATGAACGGGCTGCTTGCTTCCAAACTCCATAAGCTCAACATGACCATCATATTGGTCAACAATAGTGGCGGGGGGATTTTTTCCTTCTTGCCACAGGCAGAACATCCTGATCATTTTGAAGACTTGTTCGGCACTCCGACAGGGATTTCGTTCCGTGATGCGACAAGAACATATGGCGGGAACTACCAGCTTGTCGAAAGCTGGGGTGCGTTTGATGAAGCGTGTTCGATGAGTTTTGAGTCAGGTGGATTGGACGTTATTGAACTTCAAACTGAGCGTGGACAAAATGTTCAGCTGCACAGGGAATATTGGAAAAATGTAAGTGAAGCAATTGAAAAGTGGGCGGATATCGATGAAAATTGATGTGAACGGGATCCGATACCATGTGGAAACAGCCGGAGAAGGGGAACCGTTGCTCCTTCTTCACGGTTTTACCGGTTCAGGTGTGGATTGGTGTCCTCTTAAAAAGGAATGGGGAGACGATTTCAAGCTGATTATGGTGGACCTGATCGGGCATGGTAATACGGATCATCCTGAAGACATCGAACAATACTCAATGGAAGAGACGGCGGGAGCATTGGATCAGATCATGGCAGACTTGAAGATTGAAAGCGCCTACGTTTTAGGGTATTCTCTAGGTGGAAGAGTTGCACTTTCATTCGCGATGATGTACCCGCGCCGGGTGAAGCATCTGGTGTTGGAAAGCAGTTCCCCTGGGTTGCAGACGGCAGAAGAAAGAAATGCTCGAAGGCATAATGATGAACGTCTTGCCAAACGAATTGAAAAGGATGGTATCCGTACTTTTGTTGATTTCTGGGAAGCGATTTCGCTGTTCAGTACCCAGAAGGATCAATTGTCAGAAAGTGAGCGGAAGGCTCTGCGTGAGAAACGCCTCCACAATTCAGAGGTTGGATTGGCGAATAGTTTGCGTGGAATGGGGACAGGCGTGCAGCGATCATGGTGGGACAGGCTCTCTGATTTTACTATCCCGACCACTCTGATCGTTGGAGCACTTGATCAGAAGTTTTACAGGATTGCAGAAGACATGATGCAAAAGCTTCCGAATGGTAAAATGGTAGTTGTGGAAGAGGCGGGCCATACCACCCACCTTGAGCAGCCTGCACAATTTGCTAAAATAGTAGAAGACGAACTACATAATAGAAAGGATGTTTAGCATGGCAGTAGTAGAATGGGTAGCTGAAAGAAATTATGATGACATTATCTATGAAACATACAATGGAATCGCAAAAATTACGATCAATCGACCAGAAGTACACAATTCATTCCGTCCGAAAACGGTCCATGAATTGATCGATGCATTTGCATATGCGCGTGATGATTCTGATATCGGTGTAATCGTCCTTGCAGGTGCAGGGGATAAAGCGTTCTGTGCCGGAGGAGATCAAAAAGTACGTGGCCATGGCGGGTATGTCGGTGATGATCAGATCCCTCGTTTGAATGTCCTTGATTTACAACGCTTGATCCGTGTTATTCCGAAGCCGGTCGTTGCGATGGTTTCAGGGTACGCGATCGGGGGCGGTCATGTCCTTCATGTCGTTTGTGACTTGACGATTGCGGCAGACAACGCAATCTTCGGACAAACTGGACCGAAAGTTGGAAGCTTCGATGCTGGTTATGGTGCAGGTTATCTTGCACGTATCGTCGGACATAAGAAAGCGCGTGAAATCTGGTATTTATGCCGTCAATATAATGCTGAAGAAGCGAAAGAGATGGGTCTTGTCAATACAGTCGTGCCTCTTGAAAAATTAGAAGAAGAAACAGTACAATGGTGTGAAGAAATGCTTGAAAAGTCACCGACAGCACTCCGTTTCTTGAAGGCTTCTTTCAATGCAGATACAGATGGACTTGCTGGATTGCAACAACTAGGCGGAGATGCAACATTGCTTTACTACACCACTGATGAAGCGAAAGAAGGACGCGATTCATTTAAAGAAAAGCGGAAGCCGGACTTTAAACAATTCCCTCGTTTCCCTTAATAAATAAGTTAGGGGCTGACTTTTTTGGTCAGCTCCTTTTTCAACCTTACATAACAAAGCTTGAGTTTTATGATGGAGTGGTACCTATGACGGTGATGGAAATGAAAAACTGGCTTGACCAGCGGGCGTATTTAACCCCTGAGCGGACAGCCCTCACTTTTGAAAAGAAGAAATGGAGCTATCGTGAATTACAGAGAGCAGCGGGAAAGATGGCGCGGAAACTATTGAAGTTGGGTGTGCACAGAGGTCAACACGTTGGCATTTTGATGGATAATCATCCAGAAACCGTCATCCTCATCCATGCCTTCCATTCGCTTCAGGTAGTTGCCGTGCCGCTTAATAAACGGTTGTCCCCCTCTGAGCTGGAGTATGAGCTTGAAGATGCGGATGTAAATTGGTTGATCGTCGATGATGTGCATCACGATAAGGCACAGGAACTCCGTTTCAATCAAATTGTTACGATGATGGATATTGAAGAAGCGGAAGAAGTTGATGAGGATCTGGACGATACCATACGGTTGGACGATCTTCATTCAATCATTTTCACCTCTGGAACCACGGGGCATCCGAAAGGCGTTATGTTGACATATGGGAATCATTGGTGGAGTGCAACAGGCTCTGCGCTCAACCTCGGTATCCGTGAAGATGATTGCTGGTTGTGTACGGTTCCGCTTTTCCATGTGAGCGGGCTTTCGATTGTGATGCGAAGTGTGATCTATGGAATTCCGATGGTCCTTCATCGTACGTTTGATCCTGTCACGTTCAATGAGTCGATCCAAAAAGACGGTGTTACGATTGCCTCCGTCGTAAGTGTCATGCTCAGCAAGGTGCTCGATTCAGGGAACTTCAAAAGCTATCCGAGCCAGTTCCGTTGTATGCTTTTAGGAGGCGGACCAGCACCTCTTCCACTTTTAAAAAGATGTGAAGCAACTGCGATTCCAGTTTTTCAGACATATGGGCTGTCCGAATCGGCTTCCCAAATTGTGACGTTGGCACCAGAAGACAGTTTCCGGAAGCTCGGGTCCGCAGGAAAACCATTGTTTCCATCACAGGTGAAGGTTGTTCCTTCTGCTGATGATGAGCGGGACAGCGAAGGTGAGATCTTCGTGAAAGGTCCGAATGTGACGCAAGGGTATTACAAGAAGCCAGCCATCAACACAGAAAAGATCCAGGACGGTTGGCTTGCAACGGGGGATGTCGGATATCTTGATGATGAAGGATTCCTTTATGTGTTGGATCGACGGAAGGATATGTTTGTCTCTGGCGGTGAAAATATCTATCCTGCTGAAATCGAAGCTTGTTTGCTCGGACATGAAGCTGTTTCTGAAGTTGGAGTGATCGGAATCGACGACTCGGTATGGGGGAAGGTACCGGCAGCTTTTGTGGTGTTGGCTGAAGGTACAGAGGTCTGTGGTGAAGTGCTGATCAATTACTGTAAGGATCACTTGGCAGGATATAAAGTTCCGAAAGCGGTGCGGTTCATCGAACAATTACCAAGGAACGCGTCCAATAAAATTTTACGGAAAGATTTGTACAATTTGCTTATAGAAGGCGATGAATATGCGGATTGAAAAGATGACCATCCATAAAATCGAAATGCCATTGAAACGCCCGTTTGTAACAGCAGTCAACACGGTCAATAACAGATCCTTATTGATTGTAGAGGTGGAATCTGCGGATGGTGTTGTCGGCTGGGGGGAATGCTCAGCGTTCGATACCCCGTGGTACACGGAGGAAACCACTGACACCTGCCTTTATATGATGAAGGAGTTCCTCATTCCGGAAATGTTAGAAGAAAAAGAGTTTGGCTATCCTGAGGATTTATCTGCAATTTTCAGCCATTATCGGGGTCATCATATGGCAAAATCCTGTCTTGAAACCGCTTTGTGGGATGTTTATGCGAAGTCGGAGGGGAGACCTTTGGCTGATGTCTTAGGCGGAAGGAGACGAGAACTTGAAGTAGGGATCGCAATCGGGATGCAAGCTCATACGGATGACCTTCTTTTTAAAATCGATGAAGCGTTGCAGAGCGGGTATAGGCGGATCAAGCTGAAGGTGAAGCCAGGCGAAGATTTGGATATGCTTGCGTCTGTCCGTTCACGATTTCCTGAAGCACCATTGATGGCGGATGCAAATTCAAGTTACAGGTTGGATGATCTGGAACGCCTGAAAGAAATAGATCAGTTCAATCTGATGATGATTGAGCAGCCTTTAGGAGCTACGGATTTTGTAGAGCATGCTGAATTGCAGAAGGTTCTGAGGACGCCGGTTTGTTTAGACGAAAGCATCATCTCATTTGAGACAGCACAGACTGCGGTAGCCCTTGGAAGTTGTAAAATCATTGCGATCAAGCACAGCCGGGTAGGCGGCTTGATGGAAGCGAAAAGAATTCATGATTATTGTCAGAAACACGATGTGAAAGTCTGGGCTGGTGGTATGATCGAATCCGGTATAGGAAAGGTGCATAACATTGCCCTAGCATCACTTGATGGGTTTGAGATTCCTGGAGATATCACTGCGTCCACTCGATACTGGGAACAGGACATTATCACTCCCGAGATCAAACTGGAAAATGGAAAAGTCATTGTATCGGATGCACCAGGAATCGGATACGAAGTGAATCGTAAGCAGTTGGAACGATACACAGTGGAGAAAGTGAGCTTTAAATAATGTGATGAAAGAACGAAAAAGAAACTGAAAACAGCTCTTTTTTGACTGACATTTTGTATGACTGTACCAGGCACCGATTAAGAATCCAGTCATACCAAGGGTTTCAAAACGGTGCCAGGCACCGAACGAAATCCCTTGATACCATTGGCTTCATTTTCGGTGCCTGGCACACAAATTTTTTACTTGATTACGCCGCAGGCGATACGGTCTCCGGCGTTGCCTGCTGGGTCTGTTTTGTAGTCGTCTGCCTTTTCGTGAATGACGAGGGCGCTGCCGTCTTCATCCAGTAGGCTGTTCGGTTTTCCTTTTTGAAGTGTTACATGCTTGGAAACGACACTTACAGAAATCATACCGTCTTTGCCTACATTGATGTTTGGCAAGTCTCCGGCATGGAATCCTTTTGGATTTTCAAAGCCATGTTCTTTGTCTGTAGGATTGAAATGTCCCCCTGCACTCTCGAAGTCAGGTGCAACACACTTTCCGGTTTTGTGGATATGAAACCCATGTGGTCCAGGAGGCAGGTTAGCAGCTTTCAATTTGATCATTACGCCTTCACTGGTTTCGGCTAATTGTGCTTGACCGATTTTTTCTTTTTTCGCGTTATAGATGTCTACCATCTTGAATAAGCGAGACTCTTCCCCAGCAATCTTCGAACTGTTCACTTCAGTTGACTCATTGGATTGAACATTATTCTCTTGCATTCCACAAGCGGTTAGACTTGCTACAGCTAGTAATGATGCGAAGCTTGATAACATGAATTTTTTCATTTTGTACACTCCTTGTTCCAAACTATGTCTACTCTATTTTTCACAAAACAAGGATAATTATGTAAAAACAACTATATCAGCTTTTTTTCCCTTCGAAATTTTCTTTTAAGAGCAACAAATATTTAAAAAACAGCCTAAAATACGCCTGAACGTCATCCAGTTCTATCCTGTCGTCCTTATCAATAAACATAGTAAAAAGGATAAGGGAGGCGCAGAACAGGATGACATATTTTTTGCTTTCTTTCATGGCGTTTTCATTTGGCACGGTAGGAGTTTGCGGGCTTCTTCAACGATTTATAAAGATTGACACAACCGATTATGACATCTATCATTTATGGGAAGAGTATGGACATAGAAAAGAGGATTATCACATATTCTAACAGCTCTGTTATACGCAAAATCTTAAGTTCCACCATAATACAAATCAATTCTCAGTAAGTTGACAGGGTAATCTATACATGAAAATGAGGAAAGTCACGTGCAATGGAAGATTTTTAAGAATTTACTCTGGTTGACCCTGGTGATTGGCTGTATCATCGCTATAAATTTAATGGATGACCTTTTGTCTCCAACAGTTGCACAGGATACAAATGCAATGCAGATTGTTGCGATTGGCGATTCATTAACATATGGAAGCGGTGACCCAAAAAAAGTCGGATATATCGGCCGTGTGCAGCAACAAATGATAAATAGCTTTGGGAGCGATGTCGCTTTACATCGCTACGGGGTCCGGGGGTATCGTACGGATCAGATCATGATCCACGTACAAAATATCGAAACGAAGCAGAAGATCAATCAGGCCAACTATATCTTTTTATTTATCGGAACGAATGATTTCATCCAGGCAGCGAGGCGGGATCTCAATTCCATCAATCCAGAGGAAATGGAAAAGATGCGTCCTGTTTTTGAAGAAAATTTGGCCAAGCTCATTACTCAGATTCGGACAGATAATCAATACGCCCCATTGATTCTGATTGGGATGTACGACCCGTATACGGACTTGGTAAACCATGATCAGCTCCATGGAATTCTGAAGGATTGGAATCGAGTGACTAGCGGAATGGTCGATCAATACCCGAATATCCATTACGTCTCAACCATCGATTTGTTCCTTGATAAGGAGAAGAAGCGTTATTTCGCGGATATCATCCATCCGAATCCAAGAGGGTACGAGCTTATCGCAAAACGAGTCATGGCTGAAATGAACCGAAAAGGTCTGATCCAATAGATGGACAGTCTGTCACCACCTAATCAAAGGTAGGACAGGCTGTTTTTTTAGGTAAAAGCTTATATCGGACAGAAAAAAGAGAGATTGGGGAACAACTGTCCGAAGTTGGGCTGGAATCGGACAATAGAAGGAGAAATCCGAAGCGACTGGCCGAAGTTGAGGCTAGTTCGGCCATCGGGAGGTACCAGAATCGAGACCCTGTCCTAAATTACACGTTATTCGGACAGCGGAAGGCGCCAGAAACGATATCCTGTCCGAATTCGGGCTCCTAAAATAGCACAAAAAGCGGGATTGCACGCGAAAAGGGAGTGAATTTCGCTTATATGAACAGAACAAAATAAAAAGATGACCCGAATAGGGTCATCTTACTTTTCAAAGCGGTTATTTCATTGGCATATCTGAATTCAGTTTACCGTTCATATCGATCATGAAGCCGATTTCGCGTCCGAGTAACTGAGAAAGCTCTTTCGATTTCTTTTCACTTTCAGATTTGATCTGCTCTATTGTGAGTTCTCCTTTAAGCTTTGAAGAACCTACGATAATCATTAATTCCCCTTTTTCAAAAAAGACAATCCTCATATGTCCAACCTCCGTAAAATAGAACTTTTTTCTAACTATAGTTTTCGCCTTTCTTAAGCTGGGATAGGGGGTAATCTAATACCACTTTAATGAGAAAATTTACGTGTTTTTGTAAAAGTTTGTCATGCTCTCCCGAAAAAATGATATGATGTAGCTAATAGGAAAACAGGAGGCTATACTAGTGGAAAACGTTACTGACCTCATACTGCTTGTTGCGACAATGTTCATTACAAAATTGAAGACACTCGTTATGGCAATCTGGGCGTTCTTGGATTTCTTTTTGGCGTATTTTTGGGTGCAATTCGCGCTCGTTACAATCCTGTTGTACCTTATTTTACGTGTATCCGAAATGGTCTACTTCTGGTATATGTACCACAATTACATGCATCGGAAGGTTGAAAAAAGTCTTACAAGTTTCATAGATTTCGAATTGTTCTTTAAAGAATTGACAAATAAAAAACGATCAAATGGAATCGTTCCGGATTTGAAATATGTCAAGAATAGACTTCATCAGTACAATGAAAAAGAGCTGAAATTGCTTGCTTCATTTATACATACTGTTCATCGGGGCTATCGTGATTTACGCCCTGGCGTCTGGGTGGTTGCCTTCCTTTTTGGTATCGCGGCAGCATATATTTTGAATGTGATCAATTTTGCAACGTTGACATGGAATTTTGAAGTAGTCTTGAAAACGACTACGATCATCGCCTTCTGGTACTTGATCGCTTTATTCCGCTATACGAACCGTAAGAAAAAAGTGTCCCAACTGATCGGGTTGATTTCAACAAGTACAAAGGAAAAAATGCTGCAGTCTGAAGAGGACCTGCAGTTGAAAGAATTGAACCCTTCACATTGAATAAAAAAAGGAGTCAGCAATAAAATTGCCGGCTCCTTTTTGCATTTAAAGAAAGTATAAATACTTTCTTCAATATAAGGGCAACAAATCCTCAGCCTGCGCTAAGGCTTAACCTCACTTAGATACGTATGGATTCCCTCTGATTGAAAATCTCCAGGGAAGATGGATATGTTCTTCGGCGTAATCGATATTGACCCTTGGCCCTGCTGTGATATCCTCTTCTTTTATGTCCTCATACGGCCGGATCCGGATTTCTGATCGATTGATTGGGAGGCCATAATGCGCCATATTCAATCCGAGTGCTCTGCAAAGTTTCCCAGGACCGTTGGTGAGGTTTTTATAGTGTGATTTCAAGTACTTTGGTTTTTCTCCGAATCTTTTATGAAGCATATGATCAATCCCGCTAGTAGGTTCGATCCCACGCACTAAAATCGCTTCTGGTTTACCGATTGGACCTGTCACGATATTAAAACAGTGATGCATGCCATAAATCAGAAACATATAGACATGTCCAGGTTTTCCGTACATCACTTCGGTCCGGGTAGTTCTCCTGCCGCCGAATGAGTGTGCTGCCTTATCTTCTGGACCTTTGTAAGCTTCGACTTCTACGATCTTACCAGCCAATTTGCCATATGCAGTGTCATGTACGAGTTCCATACCTAACAATTCTCTGGATAGCTCCAACGTCTCTTTTTTGAAAATCGGATCTATTGTTTTCAAAATGATCACCGGTCTTTCGTTAACCTAAAATATTTTCAAGTTGACACATTTTTTCTCTTCTTACATAATAGTTATGAACATTATACGTTATACAACAAGAATGGAAGTGAAGAAAATGAAGAAAACCTATGCACTTGTTTTTGCAGCGATGTTTGCAGCTGTCATTGCAGCTCTTGGGTTGGTGCCGCCGATTCCAGTGCCTGGTTCACCTGTACCTATTACAGCACAAACATTAGGGGTCATGCTAGCCGGAGGTCTTCTGGGAGCACGCCTTGGAGGATTGAGTCTTCTTGTATTCATCGCCTTGATCATTGCTGGAGCGCCTGTCCTTTCCGGTATGAGAGGTGGTATCGATGAACTTGTCGGACCTAGTGCAGGCTACATTTTAAGCTGGCCGATTTCAGCCCTTGTGATCGGTTATCTCGTTGAAAAATCATGGAACAAATTGAAAATGTGGAAGGTGCTATTAATCAATATTTTAGGCGGAATTATCCTCATATACACAGCTGGAATCCCAGTAATGGCATTCGTCTTGGATCTCCCGCTTCAGGCAACAGCATTATCAGCGCTTGCCTATATACCTGGTGATCTGGTGAAATCTGTTATCGCAGCCTTTGTCGTCGTGAAAATGAAGAATAGTAACCCGGTCCTTTCTAACAAAAAGAAAAATCTTGCCGCATAAATTGAATATGATACCCTGAAGGAAGAGGTTTGTCGATTGACGAAGCCTCTTTCTTTCCGTTAGTGAAAAATAATGGCTGTTTTCGCATAGATTGTTGTTTGTAGTATGGAAATATACTCGCTTTCGCGGGAATTCACCATAAGACCTAGGACTTAGATTCCATCCTTGTAGTTTTACGTCGAGTAAACGTAGGCGCAGGACGTACTTGTACAGGATGTACTGACTTCGACGTTCACCACAGGACGTGGTGGAATTTAGTCGAAGGTCCTTATTATAGTCGAAAATCCTTTAAAAGATTGCGGGGTCTCGTTTAGCTTGCTTTCCCGCTGGATTCTCGCATATTTCCACTCCAAAAGGTTTCAGCATCTTCTTTACAGCATTCCATTATCAACAAACTTTTAGAGAACAGCCAAAATAGTTGAGGTAGGTAGAGACGATGATCATACTAGATTGGATCACCAAACAAGCAAACTTACACCCAAATGAGATTGCCCTTAAAACAGACTATGGAACGATCACATATAACGAATTGATAGATAAAATCGATATGGCGGCTTCCTTGCTGTATAAAAGGAAACCGCTTACGGACGGTACAATAGCAATCTATTTTCCAGAAAACCGTATGGAGTTCGTATTCTATTTTCTCGCCGCCTCCTCATTAGGCTGGAAAGCCGTTCCGATTGACCCGAAATTGCCGATTGAAAAAGCGAAAATGATACTTAAGGACAGCGTAGCCGATGCCTTGGTTTCCGATTCTAATCACAAATGGTGGGATGGAGAAACGATCCTTGCAGGTCAAGAACTTTCTTACACTTCTAAATTTGAAAACCTGCCGAAAGCAACACCTGATTCCATCTTTTACTTAGGGTATACCTCGGGCACATCAGGAAATCCGAAGGGTTTCATACGTACACAAGAATCATGGACGGAAAGTTTCAGAAATACTGCCTGTGAGTATACGCTTCATGCAGGAGATCAAGTGATCATTACTGGTTCACTTGCCCATTCTCTATTTTTATATGGGGCTTTACATGCTTTATCCACCGGTGCCACCGTTGAGCTATTGGATCATTTTTCTGCCGAAGCCACGGCTGATCGTGTAAGGAATGACAAGAAAACGATTATCTATGTCGTTCCAACAATGCTCGAAGCCTTATTGTATGAATCCTATCTGCAGTGGGAAGCGGTCAATCTTATCATTTCCTCTGGATCAAAATGGAATGTTGAACGGCGAAGAATGATTGAAGCAACGTTTAATAATGCGGAATGCATTGAATTTTACGGGGCTTCTGAACTGAGTTTTGTTTCTATTCTCCATCAGGATGCCGCCTCTACAAAAATAGACTCTGTCGGACGTCCTTTTACAGGTGTTGAAGTGTCAATTAGAGACGATCAGCTACAGGAAGTTCCTTATGGAGAAATTGGGACCCTATATGTCAGAAGTAAGATGGTCTTCAAGGGGTATCAGAATCTCCCAACGGAAACTGCAAATGTTTTTATAGATGGCGAATGGGCAACTGCAGGAGATTTAGCTCGTATAGATGAGGATGGCTATATCTATCTTGTCGGAAGAGCAAACCAAATGATCATAAGCGGGGGACTCAATATTTATCCAGAGGAAGTAGAGTCGGTCATTCAACTTGTATCAGCTGTCGAGGAGTGTGCAGTGATCGGCGTGCCAGATATTTATTGGGGAGAAAAGGTTGTCGCATTCATCAAATGGCGACCGGGGCAAGAGGTTACGAATGACCTTTTAAAAGACATCTGTCTCCGCGATCTTCCTAAGTACAAATGTCCGAAAGAATTCATCACTGTAGATGAATTTCCATACACCGTCAGTCGAAAAATAGCGAGGAACGAATTGATCCATCTTTATCCGGAAGGATTGTGGAAATCGTGAATAATGTTTTTGTTTTAGAAGCGAAACGAACCCCGATCGGTAAGCTTGGCGGTCAGTTGAAAGACATTTCACCTGAACAACTGGCTGCTGAACTCATTCAAGGATTAATAAAAGAACTAGATATCGATCCGCACGAAATCGACGATATTATTTTAGGTAATGTGGTAGGACCAGGCGGAAATATAGCAAGGTTAGCAGCGTTGAATGCAGGTTTACCAGTTCAAATACCTGGGGTAACGGTGGATCGTCAATGCGGTTCTGGATTAGAGGCGATCAATCAAGCTGCAAGATTGATCCAGTCAGGTGGTGCAGAGCTTGTCCTTGCAGGAGGAGTAGAAAGTACAAGCCGTGCGCCGTGGAAAATCGAAAAACCTTCCAGCCTTTATTCACCTTCTGGTCCAGCTTTTTATAATCGTGCCAGATTCTCGCCAGAAGAGATTGGTGATCCGGAAATGGGTGAGGCGGCAGAGAACGTAGCGGACAAGTATGGAATTTCACGAGAAGATCAGGACCTTTTTGCTTTGAAAAGTCATCAGAAAGCTGTTGCTTCTCAAAAGGAAGGACGTTTTGACAAAGAAATCGTTCCCATGAAAAACGGTGAGATACGAACGGATGAATGTCCGAGAGAAAATACGTCGTTGGAAAAATTGAAGCGATTATCACCTGTTTTCAGGAAGCATGGAACCGTAACTGCAGGCAATGCCTGTCCAATCAATGACGGTGCCTCGATTGTTGTGCTGGTCTCAGAAAGAAAATGCCCACAACTTGGATTAAAGCCCTCCATCCGCTTTGTAGATGCTTGTGTAGCAGGAGTAGATCCTAATCTGCTCGGTATTGGTCCGATTCCTGCGGTCAGGAAATTATTGCAGCGACAAAGCTTGACTGTGGATGAGCTGGATTTAGTTGAATTCAATGAAGCGTTTGCTTCTCAAGTATTAGCCTCCTTAAGGGCGTTGAATATTCCGGAAGAAATCGTCAACATTGGCGGGGGTGCGATTGCACTTGGCCATCCGTATGGTGGATCAGGAGCGGTTTTGATGACAAGGATGTTTCATGAAATGCAATCTAAAGAACGTTCAAGCAAAGGTTTACTGACACTCGGGATCGGTGGCGGACTTGGTCTTGCGACACTGATTGAGAAAACAGATGCGGGGTGGGAAAGTTGAAAGTCGGGCAGCAGACGGAACTCTTCAAAATGAAAGTCACAGAATCAGAAGCGATGAAATTTGCAGTGGCCATCCATGATATACCGTTAGCAAAGAAAGATGGCCAGTTCATTGTGCCAGCCACATATCCGATTGTTTACTGGCAGAAGGTTGAACTCCCCTGGTTAAAAGATATTGGTCCTCTTGTTCACGGAGAACAATCCTTTCACTATAAGGTACCCCTTCTGACGGATCATTCGTATTATGCTAAGATCAAACTGGTCGAAATAAGAGAGAAAACAGGAACGTCCGGAAAAATTGTCTGGCTGGTACATGAGATGTATGGCTATCAAGATGCACTTAAGAAACAGCCGGTATTTACGGGGATCACCACTGCGATGTTTAGACCAGAACAGGAGGGAGAATCTTGAGTCCAACATCGATGATTTCCCATCGACTGATTTTTTCAAAACAGGATATTCGTGATTACGCTGAAGTTAGCGGAGATTTCAACCCAATCCATTTATCTGAGAAGGATGCTAAGCGTATGGGCTTTAAAGCGTGTCTCGTACACGGTATGCTTGTCATGGGCCGTATTGGAGCTGTATGCCGGGCACAATTGGGAATAGAGGCGTTCATAAAAGATTATGATATACGCTTCCAGGCACCTGTTTATGTGGAAAGCCCTTATGAACTTGAACTCGAAATGGAGGGACATGAATTATCTTTTCACCTTTATTCCAAAGCAGGTAGCTCAGTTATAAAAGGAAAAACAAAAATAAATACATCACGAATGGAGGATCATCATGAATGGTAAAGTGGTCATCATAACGGGATCGACAAAGGGGATAGGTAAAAGTATTGCACAGAGGCTCGCTACTGAAGGCGCAGCTATCGTCATCAATGGAAGAGACAAAGTTAAGGTGGAACAAACAGTAGAGGAATTGAAGGAGATACATAATCGGATTATCGGCGTCACAGCTTCTGTTTCATCGGAGAAGGCTTGTAAACGCATCATCGGTGAAACAATTGCTTCCTTTGGACGAGTGGATGTCCTCATCAATAATGCTGGGATTACACGCGACCGCATTTCCTATAAAATGACGATGCAAGAGTGGGATGATGTTATTGAGACACATTTGAAAGGAACATTCGCATGCACGAAACACGCGGTACTGGCTATGCGTGAGTCCGGGGTAAAAGGGACGATCATAAATGTAACCTCTAAATCAGGAATGGAAGGTTTAGCTGGCCAATTGAATTACAGTGCTGCAAAAGCCGGGGTAAATGGGATGACAAGAACGCTTGCCAAAGAGCTTGATCGTTTCGGGATCACCGTTTATGCGATTGCACCAGTTGCAGAAACAGACATGACCCTCCCAGTCATTGAAATGCTGAAAAAAGAAGCCGATAAACAAGGTAAAGCGTTACCAGATGAATGGAGCATGGGCTCACCGGATGATGTCGCTATACTCGTTTCAACTATTCTGGAAGAACACCCGGAAACAGGTTCGATTTTTTCAGTCAATGGAGAAAAGATTGGCCGTTGGAAGGCACCTGAACATGAAATGATTCTTCCTTCCTCTGAAAATTCGACAGATCATGCTATTTTTCACGCTTTTTCCAAAAAAAGAGCGAATAAATCCACTAAATAATGACATTTTTCGATTCTTATTGTATAATAGACGTAAGATTCTGAAAAATAATCCTCGTCTTATAAATCGTTAGATAAAGGCAAACTCATTGAAAAGTGGGGACGCAAAACTATAGGGACTAATTTGTAAGAACAATATGTCAGCCAGTTGCCAGAACGATATCATTTATCACCGATTTATGAGATAGGTTCAATCAAGGTGTTGAAGGGTATGGCCTTTTATCAAATCTTACTGCCTATGTCATCATTCATTCTCATTTATACATTCCTCTTATTCATCATCACTTCTCTTATCAAAGGAGTACCCGATCGTTGGATGAATGTCTTATTCAACATGGGCATTATTTTCGGTGCAATCCTCTGGGTTTATCTCATCAGCCGTCATAACATTTTTTAACTGTAAATCCAGAACAAGTTTATTAGTTTTTGGTGAATATTGTCGAATCTTTGTTTTTTTGAAATAACATTTATCTTATGGGGATTGACAGCATTAAATTTTTTTTACAAATTTATTACCGCTTTAAATAGTGGTGAACCCTGTTATATCAATAAGTACACCGGTTTCCAGAATTTAGATCCTATACGAATTTCCCTAAACCCCTTTCCGCGTGTTTTTTATATGTTTATAATATTAGTAACAACTTTAAAAGGGGGATGGTTATATGGCGACATTAACCATGTTAAGGTTATCAGAAGAGGAGAAAGCTTTGTTATTGGATGTAATGATGGAGCAGCGGTATGCATCGGAATTGATCAGCTGTGAGATTACAGATATAGAAACAGGGCAAAAGCAATGTGAAGACGCTCGAGTCAAACGGTTGAACAACTTACTAGTGAGATTACATAAAGCTGGTGTTTAGTTGAGTGATAAAAAGGGACTGTCCGAAAAGTGTCTGACACTTTTCGGACAGTCCCTTTTCTTCTAGTGGTTTTGTTTTCAACTAATTGTCCAGTAATCCTTTACGTCTTGCTTCCATACGCCATTCTGCTTCTTTAATATACCGTTTCGAAGCAGTATTGCGAGTACGTAAATACGACCAATAATTTGTGTAGTTAGGAGGTCGGAATTCAGTAGGAACTCTGCGCGCATAACCCCACCAATTCATTTCTTGGTTCTCTAAGAGGATTAAGTAGTGATCGTATTCTCTTTTCATGTTTGTCTTACACTCCTATAAATTCATCTTTTAAATTCATTCTGTCTTTTTTGATCCATTCATATTCATAAAATTGAAAAATACAATGAGCTCAAAATACATCTATATGGTGTGAAACTCATAAAGTGTACAAAATGGATGTTTTCATTAGGCTCTTTTTTGCTTCTTCACAATTCAATCGTAATCAAGTGGAAGTATACTCGAGGAAAGCTTTTAGGAATTCTCATCGCCACGAAAATGATATTATTTTTGTGTTGAGATCCTGTGCAAGTGAGCAAGAACTCTCGCGGATCCCCCGGAGAAAGGTGCTGGCTTTGACGTTCACCACAGGTTATTAGCCAAAGATCCTTAATACGCTGCGGGGTCTCCCCTGGCTCACCTTTCCCGCAGGAGTCTCGTACATTTCCACCGTTTACAGCAACAAACTTTTAGAAAACTACGGTTCATTTTCTGCTCCTATAAGCCTATTTATTATGAGAAAAAAGGCGTTTTCAGTGAGTTTATGGAATTTATTACTATAGTTAAATAAGGATTGGAGGAGTGTGACCATGATGGAACAAGTGTTGATATTTGCATCTGTCTTAGCTCCGATTGTCACCGGTCTGACTGAAGTTGCAAAGCATTCTTTCAAGATTTCGAAGCGATTCATTTCACTCGTCAGCTTGATCATTGGTCTTCTCATCGGATTAGCTGCTTTTCCCCTTACCGATCTGGATTGGACATTAAGAGTGTGGGCTGGAGGTATGGCCGGTCTTGCTGCTACTGGATTGTATGAAGTAGGGAAATATCGTGTCAGGCACCGTCGAAGATAAGCTCATTAAAATGGGCACCCTATTTATCGAATAGTTGAGTTCCTCGAGCTTCTGCTTCATATAATATCCTAGGGGGAGTACAAGCTGGAGGTATTTGAGATGGAATGGACATATTTTATCGTGTCCATGGTGGTCAGTGTCTTGACGACATTAGCTGCCGTATATTTGAGACAAAAAATCAAGGTTAAGCTTGAAAAGGAGCAAAACCAACAAACTGCGAGAGAACTCGCAAAAACAATCCTCTTGCAAGAATTACAAGATAATCTGAAATTGTATTTGCGGAAAGAGACTCGGAATGGCGCTAGTCTTCAGGACTTTTTAGAACATGGGAATGTGGAAATCCAGGGTAATGAAAAGATATGGCAAGACATTTATCTCTTCAAATTAGATGAATGGGATAAAGTGAAATATGAAATTGCAAAGCTGGATCCTGTATTAGCAGATGAATTATTTAAAGTTTATCAGCAGATTGAAATCCTTGATGCCCACGCTCAGCTGGAATCACCGATCTTTAGAGTAGATCGCCTTGGCTTTTATAATTTTACTGAAAAATATGAAACAATCATCAACGAACTCAAGACTTAAGGGAATCATTACCTGTTTTCAGGAGGTAATGATTTTCTTACATATAGGCTCTTATATGCAGATTGTTGTTTTTCATAATTCCATTGTAATGGCGCGAAAAAGCGTATATTTTCAATCGTAACAGACTTGTTTACGAATCTGGACTCCTAAAAGAAAGTTT
Organism: Alkalihalobacillus sp. TS-13; assembly: GCF_019720915.1. Classification (GTDB taxonomy): domain Bacteria; phylum Bacillota; class Bacilli; order Bacillales; family Fictibacillaceae; genus Pseudalkalibacillus. The sequence goes on along the minus strand of NZ_JAHKSI010000001.1, from coordinate 2,263,166 downwards.
CAGACACATCCAATATTTCAAAAAACAGATTTTCCTCAAAATTTTTGTTGAATTCGGAGAGACTCAGACACTTTTTTGGACAGCCCGTTCATTAATTTTAAATTATCTACAAAAATTCAATTTTATCTACAAAACCACCACGAGCGTAGTCATGAATGAGCAAGGTGTCATCGACCTCTGATGTGGTAGTCTGCCATCCTTAATTTATAATCACTTTAGGACTTCATTCGTCAAAAACAATCATTATCCCCATAAAATGAAAATCATTCAACAAATCTCCCGTTACAACAAGAAAATTGGCGAATGTTTTTTCTGGTCATATTGGCATAATTTAGAAAAACTAAAGAGGGGAATTGACTTTCTGTATGGAATTGTATAAGACGGTTCCAAAATGTTTGATCATGTTCTGGAAAAGGTATACTAAATATGAAACTAGTTCAGAATAATAAAGATGCGCATTTGACTATATATATAAAGGGGAGTTAGCAAATGAAGAAAAGTTTAGTACCAATGATTGTAGGCATGTTTGTCGCTTTTGGTCTCTTTTGGGCTGGTCAACCGACAGGTACTACAACTCATCACCAAACAGACGGTTCGGAACTTCCTAAAAAATCATTTGCGAAAAGCCATGTGGAGATCCAAACACAACCAATAGCTACAGCTACTAATATGGAGTTTTCAGATAAAACAGAGAAGGTCAAGACGACTAGTGCTGTCAGTAAAACAGATGACGAAGCACCGAACAAAGGGGACTTCGTAAAAAAAGCAGATGCATTCATGCAAGAAGTGGTTCAACCTACTGATGAAAATTATAAAGTTGAAGACTTTAAGACAAAACAAGAATTAATTGAATACTTAACCATGTATGTTACAGAAGATGTTGCAACGTATTATGTAGATGGTCTATATGAAGAGAAACAGGATGGACTTTATATCATACCGACAGAACTGCCTCCATGGATCGTGAAGGGTGAACCTACTAACCTGACTAAAGTGGATGATGAACATTTCCGTCTGGAGCAGAAAAACAGTAGTGATTTATATGGAGACTATTTGATTGAACTGAGTTTCAAAAAAGAGAAAGACAACTGGATCATTGAATCTGTAGATGTCCAGTAGGAATGATAACCGACTCATTAAAGGCTGGTCCAGGAGGGGGTGCATATACTCCTTCGGATCAGTTTTTTATTTGTGTCCTTGATTGTATTTTAATGTCACTTCATATCGTACAAAGATCAAGCACTCAAAAGTAGATTCAGTACACATGAACTTACGAAAGTTCAAAAAGGAGAGCGAATTTCCTGGAAATCATTGTTTCAGAGTAATAGAGCATTTGACCGTAGAAGACAATGAGATGTTTTTTTGGTCAAGATACGGTAGAATAAGCATACGACTTCCTTGAGGGAATAAGTATACAGATACGAGCAGATCACCAACACTAGCCTAAACATAACAGATGGCTAAGATAAATTGGAGTTTTGAATATGAGTTATTATACATTTCAAGATTATTATAAAAATACTGTAGAGCTATCCTTCACAAACCATCCTTATTCACTCACACCAAAGCACGTATGGGTCATTTGCAGGTTCAAAGGCCAATGGTTGTTAACGGAACACCCCCGGAGAGGAATTGAATTTCCGGGCGGTAAAGTGGAAAAAGGAGAATCTGCTGAAAAGGCAGCGGTGCGTGAAGTGTTTGAAGAGACAGGGGCAACAGTCGATGCATTGAAATACCTTGGACAATATCGTGTCAAAGGTAAAGGCGGAACGATCATCAAGAATATTTACTTTGCCACCATCGATAAAATAAAATTAAAGGCCCATTATTTTGAAACTAATGGACCTATCCTGATGAAACAGCTTCCTGACTTAAAAGACAACGATAAATACAGTTTCATGATGAAAGACGAAGTGCTTGAACGTAGTATGGAATACATATTCAAAAATAAAATCCTTCAGCTTTGACGTTTGCGAAGAAGGTTTTCAAGCATTCCGACTCCTGTATACATGATGGTCGCCATCACGGCAATGATGAGCAAGCTGAGTAGAACAAGTGTAAAATTGAATACCTGGAATCCATATATGATCAGGTAACCTAATCCTTGTTTTGAAACAAGGAATTCACCAACAATGACCCCTACCCATGACAAGCCAACATTCACTTTCAATGTCGAGATGATTGTTGGGATGGCAGATGGAAAAATGACTTCATTGAACACTTGCTTCTTATTGCCGCCAAACGTTTGAACAACCTTTATATAATTATCATCGGTTTCATGAAATGCAGTGTAGACAACCAGTGTTGTTATGATGAAGGATATCAGCACACCCATAGCGATGATCGACAGGTAGCCAGGCCCGAGTGCGACAATTAGTATCGGACCTAGCGCAACTTTCGGCATTGCATTCAGCACGACCAGGTATGGATCGGATACTTTAGATACAAAAGGTAACCACCATAGGATTGCAGCAACAGCCGTTCCAAGAACTGTTGCGATGATGAAACTGGCTATCGTTTCACCGAACGTGACGATGATGTGTGTCATCAAGGTTCCATCTATGATTTTCGTATAAAAAAGATGTGAAATTTTAACAGGGGAACTGAACAACAAAGGATCAATCCAAGTGTTTTTCGATGCCGTTTCCCATATTCCCAGGAATGCAATGAAAACAAGGGTTTGTGTGATGAACACATGTCTTTTTGTTCTGCGTTCCCTGTGTTTATATTGTGCATATGCTACTTCAATTTTCGACTTCAAGCTCATTCAACTCCTCCCAGATCATCTGGAAGATGTCTTTGTAATCCTCATGATTTCGAACATCAAAAGGCTCCATCTTTGCTAAATGCTCCGGTACGATATATTCAGACTTGATCCTGCCAGGGTTTGCTGAAAAAACAATGACACGATCAGACATGGCGATTGCCTCACCGATATCATGCGTGACAAGCAAGGCTGTTTTTTTATGCTCTTTTAAAGTAGTGAACACGAGATTTTCAAGCTTCAATTTCGTCTGATAATCCAGTGCAGAGAATGGTTCATCCAGCAATAGCAGTTTCGGATTGGTAGCTAAAGTTCTTACCAGTGCTATGCGCTGCCTCATGCCACCAGAAAGTTCATGAGGATATTTCTTCTTCGTATGCCCCAGGTTCATATGGTCTAATAGCTCAAATGTCAGTGTTTTACTCATATCATTTAAGTTATCCTGTATCTTCAATCCAAGGAGGATATTTTGTTCGATCGTCTTCCATGGAAGCAGGTAATCTTGCTGAAACATGTATCCGATCTGTTCATGTGCATGTTTGACCGGTTCATTCCGTATGATGATCGTCCCGAGAACTGGTTGGAACAGACCTGCAATGAGGGAAAGCAGGGTCGTTTTTCCACAGCCGCTCGGGCCGAGGAAAGAAACGAATTCGCCTTCCTCGACCTCAAGGCTGATATCCTGCAACGCCGTTGTGACGGAGTCTGTTGAAAAGTAAGCATGGGTGAGTTGATCTACTGTTAAAAAGGCCAAACCGATCTCCTCCCGTTACTTTGCTACACTTTCAGCGATTTCTGTATTGACCAGTGTGCTATGGTCGACTTGCTTAGGGAGTTCACCCGCTTCATCCATGATTGTTTGCAAGTTGTTCCATTCCTCAACGTCCAGAATCGGGTTTGTTGCAAAGCTGTGTTGTTCTTTGTAACGTTCAGTTGATGATTCGATCAGGTCGATTGGCGTGTCTTCAAAATAAGGTTCGATTACGGCTGCGATTTCCTTTGCACTATGGCTGTCGACCCACTGTTGGGCTTTGTACAAGGCTTTTGTAAACCTCTCGACGATGTCTTTATTTTTGTTAAGGTAGCTTTCTTTTGACATGTAAGTCGTGTAAGGCAGTTTGCCGGATTCAGTACCGAAAGAAGCTACGACATGCCCGATACCTTCTTTTTCGAATAGGCTGGCAGTAGGTTCGAATAATTGAACGTAATCACCAGTACCAGAGGCAAAGGCATTCGGAATGTTTCCAAAATCGACATTTTGAATCAGGTTCATATCCTTATGTGGATCAATCCCATTTTTCTTCAAACCGAATTCTCCAGCCATCTGTGGCATGCCGCCTTTTCGTTGACCGAGGAAAGTACTGTCTTTAAGCTGCTCCCAATTAAAAGTATCCGGTTTTTCTCGTGCGACGAGGAACGTTCCATCTGTTTGTGTCAGCTGTGCGAAATTGATGACTGGATCCGTCGTCCCCTGGGCATATACGTAAATGGATGTTTCTGAACCGACCAGTGCGACATCTGCACCATCAGATAAGAGAGTGGTCATCGTTTTGTCTCCGCCCCAAGTTGTGGTAAGTTCAATATCAATCCCTTCTTCTTCAAAAAATCCTTTTTCTATGGCAACATATTGCGGAGCATAAAAGATCGAACGGGTAACTTCAGCAACTCGTACTTTATCATTGGTGGATCCGTTGGAACATCCAGCAGCCACTAGGCTGATAGCAAAGAGTGCAGTTACAGCTCCTATGATATGTCGTTTGATTCCCTTAAGCATTAATATCCCTCCACACACTATAGATGCAATAGTGTATGAAGCGAGTTGAAAATGTGTGTTCGCCCAAACTTGGTTAGAGGTGGTTTTATGGAGTATTCATTTCGAATTGAAAATATAAATCGGTTTCCTTCGCCGAATCCTGACATCACGTTATCTATAGTGACCTACCGTAGTCAGGATTTACGTGTAAAAGGTTTGTTGGCTGAACCAAAAGTGGATGATCCTCTGCCTGGGATTCTATATTTACGCGGGGGAATCAAACAGGTAGGAAAAGTACGGATTGCGCGAATCGTACAGTTTGCTTCTCAAGGTTTTGTCGTATTCGCCCCTTTTTATAGAGGGAACGAAGGTGGAGAAGGGAAGGAAGATTTTTGCGGAGAGGATCGGTATGATGCATATGAGGGATTGAAGGTGCTCGAGGAACTCCCATCAACCGATTCAGGCTCGCTCCATCTATTTGGATTTTCAAGAGGAGGAGTAATGGCTTTGTTTACTGCTTCCTACCATTCGGATCTTGTCAAATCGGTCGTCGTATGGGGTGGAGTGACGGATATGAAGCTGACATATGAGGAAAGGCCAGGTCTACGTAAAATGCTCAAGCGTGTCGTCGGAGGCTCTGTATATAAATCCCCTGAACGATATGAAGAGAGGACACCGTTATCCCTGGTTGGGGAGATTGTTGCACCAATATTGATCATTCACGGTGTTTATGATGAGAATGTATCGATCGAACATGCCTATCGTCTTGAAAAAGAACTGCTCAAACACGGGAAGTCCTATGAAACCTGGTACTTCGAAGACGATCACCACTTTTCCCCCGAAAAGAAACGTAAAGTGACCTATGAATTGCTGCAGTGGATGAAAACCCAATGACTGTTTCTTGAAACTATTCATTGGATTGTGCCGTATGCATGGGGGAAGGGGAAATAGTTATAATGAACAACTTTTTATTGATGTCTCACTGACATCAGAGGTTTCTCTTGCTAAAATACTTACAAAAATAGTTGAGGAAAAACGTAAGGAGTCAGGATCATATGATGTCACTGTACATAATGTCATTCCAGTAGGTCAAAACCGTTTTACAGTAATCTTGAACATCGTTGTTGAAGGCATGTATGAATGAGCTGTATTTGGAAAATTCCGTTTGGGTTGGTGTTCTTACAAAAATTTAAAATTACCTACAAAAACAGGAAATCATCTACAAAAGTGCAAAATTATCTACAAAAATTCAATTTTATCTACAAAACGACCATGAGCGTAGTCATGAGCCATACTCGAACAGCATCAACGCACACAAAAAAGGAGCACCCGTAAGAGGGGCACTCCGTAATTTCAATCTAAGGTTTAGCAAAGCTTTAAACGCTGACTGAACTAGGTTCTCTTTATACAACCGGTCCTGCGTTTTTGATTTCTGAACTTGCATTTTCGAACTTATTGAAGTTTTCCTTGAATTTCATTGCGAGTTCTTTAGCTTTTTGATCATATGCTTCTGGGTTATCCCAAGTTTTCTTAGGTTGCAGGACTTCACCTGGCACACCAGGGCAGCTCGTAGGGATGTGTAGTCCGAAAATCGGATCAGTGACCGTTTCAGTTGAACGCAACTCACCTTCTAAAGCGGCTTGCACCATCGCACGAGTATGGGTCAAGTCCATTCTCTTACCTACTCCGTATTCACCGCCAGACCATCCAGTGTTGACCAAGTAAACATCAACATCATGCTGAGCGATTTTTTCACCGAGCATTTTCGTATATCTTTCAGCATGCAATGGAAGGAATGGAGAACCGAAACAAGTTGAGAATGTCGCCTGTGGTGAAGTAACGCCACGCTCTGTTCCCGCAAGCTTACTCGTATATCCTGATAGGAAATGATACATCGCTTGTTCTTTTGTCAACTTGCTGATCGGAGGCAATACTCCGAATGCATCTGCCGTCAAGAAGATGATCGTATTGGGATTTCCTGCAACGCTTGGTGTGATGATATTCGGAATTGCGTCGATCGGATAAGCTGCACGAGTATTCTCTGTTAAAGTCGTGTTGTTGTAGTCGACCAATCGTGAGCACTCATCTGAGACTACGTTTTCAAGAACTGTTCCGAAACGGATCGCATTCCAGATTTGCGGTTCTTTTTCTCGGGAAAGGTTGACACATTTTGCGTAGCAGCCACCTTCGATATTGAAGATCCCGTTGTTTGCCCAACCGTGTTCATCATCACCGATCAAACGGCGGTTAGGGTCTGCTGATAATGTTGTCTTACCAGTTCCACTCAATCCGAAAAATAATGCAACGTCACCCTCGACGCCGACATTCGCTGAACAATGCATGGAAAGGATGTCTTGTTCCGGAAGCACATAGTTCATAACCGAGAAGATCGATTTTTTAATTTCGCCAGCATATTCAGTTCCACCGATGAGTACAATTCGCTTTTCAAATGAAATGATGATGAATGTTTCAGAGTTTGTACCATCAACTTCAGGATCAGCGTGGAAACCAGGTGCTGAAATGACCTGGAACTCTGGTGTGAAGTCGTTTAAATCGTTTTCATTTGGGCGTATGAAAAGTTGACGTGCAAACAGATTATGCCATGCATATTCGTTGATGACTTGCAGTGGAAGTTGATATGCTTTATCCGCACCTGCAAATCCCTGGAATACGAATGTTTCGTCTTTGCTTGTTAAGTATTCGATGACTTTCTTATATAAGTTATTGAACTTCTCTTCATCAATCGGTTGATTGACCGATCCCCAATCAATCTTATCTTTTACAGAAGGTTCCATGACGATGAATTTATCCTTTGGAGAACGTCCAGTATATTTACCCGTTTCAACTTGAAGTGCTCCTGTTGATGTAAGGGCGCCTTCATTTCTAGAGATCGCACTTTCTACTAATCTTGGTGTCGCTAAATTTTTGTGTGTAGTTTCTTTACTTAATAACTCATCGGTAAGAGAGCTGAATTGTGCTGTATTCATATAAACCATCCTTTTTCACATAAAGTTTAAACCAATACTTCGCTTAACTCGGAATTAGTATAACATATTTATTTTAATAATGTATACTATTTTTCCGTATTTGTGACATGTTAAACCTTAATTAGGATATAAATAGGCGTGAGGCCTAATAATGAAAAAAACGCTTTGTTAAAAGCATCTCATAAAATCATAATTTTACCCAAATTTTGTATGCGGAATCTTCCTCAATACAATGGGAATTTCGTTGACATAGCATAGGTACTGCGATATGATATTGCGAGAACGGCTACTCTTATTCCGAGTAGGTGGAGGGACAGGCCCAATGAAACCCAGCAACCGACACCAAGATAGAGGTGAAAAGGTGCTAACCTGAAAAATAAGAGGGTGAAAGGTATACAACGAACCACCTTTCCTCTGAACAGGAAAGGTTTTTTTTCGTTCAATAGGCAGAATCCTTTTAAAAAAGACTGAGAAGAAAATTGTTATACATGCAGCAGTTTTCCTATATACATGAAACTTTGTTGCACTTTCTCATAAGGAAATGAGTACCGTATCAATTAAAACGATACTTAAAGATCGTCGAGGAGGTTCCGTAATGGCAAAAAGCAGACGTCTATTCACATCTGAATCAGTTACAGAAGGTCATCCGGATAAAATTTGTGACCAGATTTCAGATGCGATTCTAGACGAAATCCTAGTAAGTGACCCAAATGCGCGTGTAGCGTGTGAAACATCTGTGAATACAGGGCTCGTACTCGTTGCAGGTGAGATCACGACTTCTACTTATGTAGACATCCCGAAAATTGTCCGTGAAACGGTGAAAGGGATCGGTTATACACGGGCAAAATATGGTTTCGATTATGAAACGTGTGCAGTTCTCACATCTATAGATGAACAATCTGCTGATATCGCTCAAGGTGTCAACCAGGCACTTGAAGCAAGAGAAGGGTTGATGACAGAAGAAGAGATTGAAGCAATCGGTGCTGGTGACCAAGGATTGATGTTCGGCTATGCGTGTAACGAAACGCAAGAATTGATGCCGCTTCCTATTTCCTTATCACATAAGCTTAGCCGCCGTTTGACAGAAGTACGTAAAAATGAAGTTGTTCCATATTTGCGTCCAGATGGTAAAACACAGGTAACAGTGGAATATGATGAAAACGGTCAACCGGTAAGAGTAGATACGATCGTCATCTCTACTCAACATCATCCTGAAGTAACCCTTGAGCAAATCAAACGTGACTTGAAAGAGCATGTCATCAATCCTGTCGTGCCAACTGAGTTGATTGATGAGAACACAAAATATTTCATCAACCCGACAGGACGTTTCGTCATCGGTGGACCACAAGGCGACGCTGGACTAACTGGCCGTAAAATCATCGTCGACACATACGGAGGATATGCACGCCATGGCGGTGGTGCCTTCTCAGGTAAAGATCCGACAAAAGTTGACCGCTCTGCGGCTTATGCAGCACGTTATGTAGCGAAGAACATCGTAGCAGCTAGGTTAGCTGAAAAATGTGAAGTACAACTTGCTTATGCAATCGGTGTCGCTCAACCTGTATCGATCTCAATTGATACATTTGGCACCGGCACTGTATCGGAAGAAAAGCTTGTTGAACTTGTTCGAGCCAACTTCGATCTTCGTCCTGCAGGAATCATCAAGATGCTTGATCTTCGACGCCCGATTTATAAGCAGACTGCAGCGTATGGTCACTTCGGCCGTACCGATATCGAGCTTCCATGGGAACAAACGGATAAAGCTGAAACTTTGAAAAACAACGCATAAATACATTAATAAAACCCCAAGCTGCATGATTGCAGCTTGGGGTTTTTTGAGTACTGAAATTTGCTGAAAAATTTACTTGCTGTATCACTTTTTATTGAAAATCTGACTAAAGTTTGATTGAAGCGAAATTTGCGACACTCCTGCGGGAAAAACGAGCCAAGCAAGACCCCACACTCTTTAAAAGGATCTTCGACTAAAAGCCACCACCTCCTGTGGTGAACGTCGAAGCCAGCATAAGGAAAGCTTCTAAGAATTCTCATCGCAGACACGAAAATGATTTCATTTTTGTGTTGACATCCTGTGCAAGTGAGGAGGCTTGAGCAAGGGGGTTAATACAGGGAAGTGATGTTCTAGCTCAGCGACCAGTCACTTGAATCACTTCAAACTTCCTGCGGCGGCAACACATTGATCCTTATGAGTTAGCCCACGCAGAACCAAGTCTTTGTTTGGTTCGTGCCTCCTCGTCCGTTTTCCAGTGACCTACGTGCCCAACCGGGTCGCTATCGCTTTTCGTTTGCCCGCGGAAAGGGAGGGAATTTCGCAAAAATCAACAATAATAAGGTATAACGAACCCTTATTTTAAAAAGAAAGGGGGAAGAAGTAGAAATGTACCAGCCAAGCTGTCGCCGTTCCAATCAACATTCCACCAATCACATCAGATGGATAATGCATGCCGAGATACATTCTTGAAATCGCCACTGAAAAGGAAATTGGTAATAAAACAATCGAAAGAAGTGGATTCCACAGAATAATTGGCGTGGTGACAGAGAAAGTTGCAGTAGTATGGCCAGATGGAAATGAATGGTCCTTAAGAAGTCTTGAAATGGTGATGGTTTCAGGCAAAACCATGTAAGGACGTTTTCGAGGGTATATTTTTTTACTGAGTTGAACAGGTATATGGCTGATTGTAAGAGCTAATAAGCTTTGCACAGCTATGTTTCGTAAATCACTTGATCCAAAAACGAGCAACAACAGACAGATCCCGATAGACCCGGTAGCCCCTCCAAGATGTGTTACAGACATGAAATACCTGCATAATGCAGATTTTTGACATTTGCTGTTCACCCACTGAAAGACAGAGCATTCCCTTTCATGAAGCCAATTGATAACTTTCGCCAACGTGAATCTCTCCCTCGATAGGATTTACTCTATTTTAACGTCCTGATATTAGGGAAATACCAATATGATGTTAAATTTTTGTAGAGATCGATCAATCCAGACATTATACTTTCATTTTATAGGATGATAAACTTGTAAAAGTGGGTATAAATAAGTAGTTGATAGGGATGGAGGGATTCAGATGTATAAAGGAATACACCATGTATCACTTGAAGTGAAGAAACTGAAGAAAGCAAGAGGCTTTTACGAAAAAGTAATCGGTTTTCAAGTCAGTCCAGACCGGCCGGACTTCGATTTTGATGGGATCTGGTACCAAATCGGCGATACGCAGCTTCATTTGATTGTGAATGAAAAATTGGATGAAGAAAGCAAACCGTCTTTAGACAGCCGTGCCCGTCATTTCGCGGTCAGGGTAGAATCGATTGATGTTATTCTTGAACGGCTTGAAAAAGCGGGCTATTGTTACTTGAACAAGCCAACCAGTAAAACCGGCTGGCATCAAGTGTTTGTTCAGGATCCAGATGGAAACGTGATTGAGTTCAACGCTTAGGATTTCTTCTGTATCTGTTTATAATATTGTCCCCGTTCTACATATTCAGTGCGGATTCTTTTCATGTCTCTTAAATCCTCTTCATTCAACTCTCGTACCACTTTCGCTGGACGGCCAAAGGCAAGTGAGTTTGGAGGGATTTTTTTACCTGGAGGTACTAAGGTGCCAGCCCCTACAAAAGCACCCTCACCAATTTCAGCACCATCAAGGATAAGGGAACCCATCCCGATCAAGGCATTCTTTCGGATGGTGCAGCTATGTAATGTGACTTGATGACCGACTGTGACATCATCTTCAAGGACAAGAGGGTTATTTGGGCTTTGATGGAGCATTGAGAGGTCTTGTACATTTACTCGTTTTCCAATGAAAGTGGGCGCTACATCACCACGGATGACTGAATTAAACCAGATTGAGGATTGCTCCTCGATCGTGACATCACCTGAAATGACGACACCATCTCCAATGAAAACTGTAGAATCAATTTTGGGTTCTGTTCCTTTATATGGATAAATCAAAGTATCATCCTCTTTCTTTTATGAATAAATAGTTGTATGAAATCAATAGCAGTTTAGCAAATTATAGAGTAGAAGAAAAGGGGCGTCGTACATGTGGATCTGGGAAGCAGAAGATGCAATAGCAGTAATCGTGATGGTCCATGGTGCTGGCGAGCATCATGGCAGATATGAATGGTTATGCTCGCAGTGGGTGGCAAACGGTTATCACGTCGTCATGGGTGATTTACCTGGGCAAGGTGCTACCCGTCGGAACAGAGGACATATCTACTCATTCAGCGAATATATAGATACGATCGAAAACTGGATGGAAGCAGCTTCACAATTTGGTCTGCCAATCTTTTTGTTCGGTCATAGTATGGGGGGACTTGCGGTCATCCGTGCACTGACGGAAAGGAAAATGCCCGTGAACGCTGTGATCCTATCATCACCGTGTCTGGGTATCGTTTATAAACCTCCAAAACCCGTTGAGGCATTATCTCGAGTCATCAATCGTGTATACCCTACTTTACGATTAAATTCTAATCAAGGGTTTGGAAAAGCGACAAGATCAAAGGAACGGATCGAACAGGACCTAAAGGATGCTTTTTATGTGAAAAAAGTATCCATCCGCTGGTACCGGGAGTTGATGAGCTCAATCAAGATCGCCCACCAATCCGTCGGTCAATTTCCTGATGTTCCGTTGCTGGTCTTGCAAGCTGGAAATGATTTGATTGTAGACAAAAAGAGTGTAAGGAATTGGTTCAATCAATTGAATTTGATGGAAAAATCCTATAAAGAATGGCCCGGACTTTATCATGAAATATTGAATGATCCAGAACGAGAGCAAGTTTTCCTTTATCTATCACGATTTGTAAATTTATTATTGACCTTCGAAGAGAATCTTCAAAAGGAGTGAAACTATGAAGGAAGCCCCTTCACAACCATGGTCATTGATGATGAGGATTTACAAGGAAATCATTCCGAATGTACACCATGAATTAGATCTTTGGAGAGAAAAGGCGGAGCGTATTCCAAATGAAGAATTAAAGACCCAGGCGATTGCCAGCATCAATTCGAAAACGTTCCATTGTGAGGGCGGAGCGATCTATGCCTTGCTCTCCACTGATCCTGTCAGCCGGAAGGAAGTCATCCGATTCATTGTTGCCTATCAAACGATCAGTGATTATCTTGATAATTTGTGTGACAGAAGTACGTCGTTGGACCCTGAAGATTTCAGTTTACTCCATAGATCCATGGAGCATGCGTTGACACCTGGAGCACCGGTTGAAAATTATTATAGACTTCGTGAAGAGCAGGATGATGGCGGATATCTGCCTGACCTTGTTCAAACATGCCAGAATGTGCTTGAGGCACTTCCTGGTTTTTTACAAATTCACTCTGGCCTTCTTGAGTTGGCGGAGCATTACTGTAACCTGCAAATACATAAACATGTGACACACGAAGAGAGAGTCCCAAGGCTGCAACGGTGGTTTTCTGAAAATGAGAAGGGACTTCCAGCAATGAGCTGGTATGAATTTTCGGCATGTGCCGGATCAACGTTAGGGATCTTTTGCCTCGTTTCTTATGCCTCTAATGGTAAGGGTGAACCCGAGCTTGTCGAAAAGGTGAAGGAAGGGTATTTTCCATGGATCCAAGGTCTCCACATCATGATGGATTATTTGATCGATCAGCAGGAGGACAAGGATGGCGGGGATCTCAATTTCTGTTTTTACTATGAAAATCAGGATATGATGATTGATCGTCTTTTACACTTTTTTAAAATGGCAGACCGTTCAGCACAAGACCTTCCGCATTCGAAATTCCACACCTTGATTACGAGAGGGCTTCTCGGCATCTATTCAACTGATGCCAAGGTAAAAGGACAGCGTGACGTACAGACAGTCCTTAAAAAGCTGATCCGGGCAGGAGGAGTGTCAGCCTATTACTTTTACTGGAACAGCTGGGTCTATCGTAAAGTGAAAGCATGAAATAATGGGAGAGTTATAAAGATAATGGAAAGGGACTGTCCTAATAGATAGTGTCAGACACCTCCAACACAACATTTCTTATCAAAACCAAGACTTTTCTCAAAATGTTGTTAAGTTTGGAGAACTCAGACACTTTTGGGACAGGCCCTTCTTCATTTCTTCTCTATCGCCACCACGAAGGGCGGATTGTTTTTCTGATTAAGGAATTGATAGTGTAAGACTTGGGCTTTTGACTGGTCCATATTGTGTAAAAACGCCATCAGCGAATCTTTTTCATCCGGACCACCTTCATGCCCATAATAAACCACAAGGACAATGAGCCCGCCTGGCATCAAAATCTCCATCAAACCTTCAATCGCCATAAGAGTGGAAGCTGGTTTTGTAATCACAGATTTATCGCTTCCCGGTAAATACCCAAGGTTGAAAATTGAACCTTGAACTGACCCATGATACTTATCATCCACGCAATCTGTCACTTTAGCATGACTTTGTTGGAACAACCGCACTCGACCATCCAACCCATTTTCCCGTAATCTATTTCGTGTCGCTTCGATTGCATCCTCTTGGATATCAAATCCATATACAAGGCCGTTTTCTCCGACCAGCTCCGCTAAGAATTGCGTATCGTGTCCATTACCGACCGTTGCGTCTACAGCCACCCCGCCAGACTCAACCACCTTTTCCAATAGTTCTTTTGCAAAGGGTAGTACTCGTCTCAAAATCATTGTGCGGACACCTCGAATCCCTGATAGAACTTCCCTTGGTGGCTGTCACGCCGCTCCAGTTCCGCTTCAATCGAATTCAGCACATTCCATTTATTCATGCTCCACATTGGACCGATCAACAATTCGGCAGGCCCATCCCCAGTCAATCGATGGATCATCATGTCAGGAGGGAGCACCTCCAACTGATCGCATACAAGATTGATATACGTATCGAAGTCGAGGAATTCTACTAACCCCTTTTCATATTGCTTCACCATAGGGGTTTTCTTCAACAAGTGCAATAGATGGATTTTGATGCCCTGTACATCCAGTTTTGCAACTTCCCGTGCAGTTTCCATCATCATTTCTGGGGTTTCCTGAGGCAGACCGTCAATGATATGACAGCAGACCCTAATGCCTTGCTTCCGAAGTTTGTGCACGCCGTCCACATAACACTGGTAATCGTGGGCTCGGTTGATGAGTTCAGCTGTTTCCTCATGAACCGTTTGAAGGCCAAGCTCCACCCAGAGGTATGTCCGCTCATTAAGCTCTGCTAAATACTCAACCACATCATCCGGCAGACAATCAGGTCGTGTTGCGATTGCAAGTCCGACGACACCTTCCTGCTCTAAAATGACTTCGAATTTTTCACGGAGTTCATCAACTGGAGCATAGGTGTTCGAAAAAGCCTGGAAGTAGCCGAGATATTTACCTTTCTTCCACTTTTTATGCATACGTTCTTTTACGGTATTGAATTGTTTGACGAGATCATCCCGACGTTTTCCAGCGAAATCCCCTGAACCGCTTTGGGAACAGAAGGTGCAACCCCCAGAAGCGACTTTTCCGTCTCGGTTCGGACAATCAAAGCCTCCGTCGATCGGTATTTTAATGATCTTTTCACCGAAATGATCTTTCAGATGTTTGTTCCATGTATAGTATCGTTTATCCCCGAAATGAGGGGGAACAGCGTTTTTGTTAGACATAAGAGTCCCTTTCCCATGTTTCATATTTTCATTCTATGAGCATTTTAGCATGACGGCTGATGGACCGCCAAATGACCCTTGAAGAATATACGGCAACAGACTTAGATCTGCCAAGTTATCGTGATATTCACGCATAATATTCGTCCAAAAGGTGAAATACAATAAGAAGTGGAGAGAGGAGTGACTTTGTATTGAAGCAGAGCTCGTTTGGGCATTCAACCAGGTGGAACAGCTACACCTTGTGGATTGCTATTCTATTATCAGCCTTATTTTCTGTACTTGGTTTTCTGAATGATACGTTGACACGCATCGATACTACTGTCATGCAGCACGTCTGGGGGATACGCTCAGAATGGTTGACCGATTTCTTCATTTTTATCACGTATGTTGGATCTGCCTATGTATCGATTCCGATTCTGATTCTCCTCGGTATCTATTGTCTTGTGAATAAACGAATCAAGCTTGCGTTGGTGCTTATTTTCAACCTTATAGGGGTCCGGTTGGTGAATGGTCTTCTGAAAAATGGATTTGATCGGACGAGACCTGATGATAACCCGCTCCTCGATGTAGGCGGTCTCAGTTTTCCAAGCGGTCATGCTATGAATTCTGCGGCATTCATAGGGTTCCTCGGTTATCTTATATGGACATATCTCAGTAAAAAGGGAAAACAAGCAGGGTACGTTCTGGTTGCTGCTTGGGCGCTTGTTTTTCTAATCGGTTTCAGCCGCGTTTATTTAGGTGTTCACTTTCCAAGTGATGTAATTGCAGGCTTTTCTGCTGGAGGAATTTGGCTTATCCTTACTTTAGTACTGTTAAAAGTTTTGATGCCTGAGCGGGGGCATCAGTAAGGTTGAAAGGGGGATATAAGTGAACAGGATCAAAGAGGCAGAGCAGCATGCTGTTCAAGCCCATGAAGGGCAAATACGCAAATTATCAGGTGAACCGTACGTCGTCCATCCAATAGCTGTCGGGAATATGTTAAAAGAAGCAGGCTTTTCGGAAGACGTGATCATTGCAGGTATTCTCCATGACACCGTTGAAGACACAGAATTGGAATTCAATGATATTGAAAAAGCATTCGGTCATCGTGTTACAGAACTGGTGAGGGCAAATACAGAAGACAAGACGAAAACATGGCCAGAGAGGAAGCAGCATACCGTCGAGTTTATACGAACAGCACCTTTAGAAGTAAAGGCGCTGATTGTTGCAGATAAACTTGATAATTTTAAAAGCTTGATCGAGTCCTATAAGGAAGATGGAGAAGCGATATGGGAAAAGTTCAAGGGCGATAAAGAACAGCAAAGCTGGTATTACCGGAGTGTTGCCGCGAACGCATTGGAAGGTCTCACACCAGATAAAATACCTGAATTTTTCTACATATACAAAACGATGGTGGAACGATTTTTCGATAACGTATAAAAACCAGGAAAAAAGTCCATCATGATATCAACCCATTTTCTCAAAAAAGCTTGACATTTTCTGAGAATCTGAATACAATACAAATTAAATTCTTCACAAATTCAAAGGCGAAGAAGAGGAATAGTAAAATAGTCCACGGTCCAAGAGAGTTGGCAGCAGGTGAAAAGCCAACCCGAAAAGCTATTTGAACTCGCCTCCGAGCCATAAACGTGAACACAAGTAGCGTTTATCGTCTCTCCGCGATAAGGAGCTAGAGTGAGTGCAAAATTGCACTAATGCGGGTGGTACCGCGGGAAGGTTATGTGTATCCAACCTCTCGTCCCTGATGTTATACAAATCAGTGGCGGGAGGTTTTAATATTTCTGGTGATTTATTAACGGCGAATTTCTTCGTTAACTCGTTACTCCGGTTCTCACGTAGGATTAACTACGCTGCGATTCTCGTAACATCGGTGCCTTGAACTTCTTGTTTCTAAACCACCCAGTTTATTTGGGAGATTAGCTTCTGATCTTTGCGTTGTCTTGTTCCTTCGATCTTCATTTAGCTCAAACTAAACTCCGGTCCGGAACTGCGACGCCTTGACCTCATTGCTTCTCTTTTCTAAAGTAGGGTTAGGACTAAGAGGAGGTAGAACCTCTATTTGCACGATTAACCCTGAAGATTGCTCAAGACAGGGTGGAATTGCTCAACAATGTGGAATTCGGGTGCTCAGCGCCCTTGATATACTTAGTACTACAGAGAAATCATACGTAAATCATAAAATAGGGATGGGAGTGGCAGTTATGGCTTTTGACCATATGCAAATTGAACGTAAATGGCAATCCTACTGGGAAGAAAACAAGACGTTCAAAACTGAATTTGAACCTGGGAAGAAAAAGTTTTACGCGTTGGATATGTTTCCGTATCCGTCTGGTGCTGGCTTGCACGTTGGGCATCCGGAAGGGTATACAGCGACTGACATTGTTGCAAGAATGAAGCGGATGCAAGGTTACAATGTCTTACATCCAATCGGGTGGGATGCATTCGGTCTTCCAGCAGAGCAATATGCTTTGGATACGGGGAATGATCCTGCAGAGTTCACAGAACAGAACATCAACACGTTCCGCAGACAAATCAAGGAGCTAGGTTTCTCATATGATTGGGATCGTGAAGTGAACACGACAGATCCGAACTATTATAAGTGGACGCAATGGATCTTTTTACAACTTTATAAAAAAGATCTTGCTTACGTAGATGAGGTACCGGTCAACTGGTGTCCTGCTTTGGGGACGGTCCTTGCGAACGAGGAAGTCATCGATGGTAAGAGTGAGCGTGGCGGACATCCGGTAATCCGTAAGCCGATGAAACAATGGATGTTAAAGATCACGGCATACGGTGATCGTTTGTTGGAAGACCTGGAAGAACTTGATTGGCCAGAGAGCTTGAAGGAAATGCAGCGGAACTGGATTGGACGTTCTGAAGGTGCAGAAATTACGTTCGATTTCGATAGTCATGAAAAATCGGTTACGGTCTTTACAACTCGGCCAGATACATTGTTTGGTACAACGTATATGGTTTTAGCGCCTGAACATGCGTATGTCGACGAGATCACGACTGCAGATCAAAAAGCCGCAGTAGAAACTTATAAAAAAGAAATCGAAACGAAGAGTGAGTTGGAGCGTACTGAGCTAGCCAAAGAGAAGACAGGTGTGTTCACAGGAGCATACGCGATCAACCCCGCCAATGGTGAAAAGATTCCTGTCTGGATTGCCGACTATGTACTAGCTAGCTACGGAACTGGCGCAATCATGGCTGTTCCTGCACACGACGAACGTGACTATGAATTCGCTACAAAATTTGAACTTCCGATCGTTGAAGTCGTCAAAGGCGGGGATGTATCGAAGGAAGCGTATACGGAAGATGGGGATCTTGTAAACTCCGATTTCCTCAATGGTTTGAAAAAAGAGGAAGCGATCACAAAAATGATCCAATGGCTTGAAGAAAACGGTAAAGGCGAAAAGAAAGTGACCTACCGTCTTCGTGATTGGTTGTTTAGCCGTCAGCGTTATTGGGGTGAGCCGATCCCGATCATCCACTGGGAAGATGGTACGAGCAGTGCTGTTCCAGAAGGAGAGTTGCCATTGACGCTTCCGAAAACAGACAACATCAAGCCTTCAGGAACTGGCGAGTCACCGCTTGCGAATATCGAAGATTGGGTGAATGTCGTCGATCCTGAAACAGGTAAAAAAGGACGCCGCGAAACGAATACGATGCCGCAATGGGCGGGAAGCTGCTGGTATTACCTTCGTTATATCGATCCAGATAACAACGATCAGCTTGCTTCTGAAGAGAAATTGAAACACTGGCTTCCAGTCGACCTATATATCGGAGGAGCGGAGCATGCGGTACTTCACTTGTTGTATGCTCGATTCTGGCATAAAGTCTTGTACGATTGCGGAGTAGTTCCGACGAAAGAACCGTTCCAGCGTCTTTACAACCAGGGTATGATCCTTGGTGAAAACAACGAAAAGATGAGTAAGTCGAAGGGGAATGTCGTCAATCCGGATGAAGTCGTGAAAACACACGGCGGAGACACGTTACGCCTTTACGAAATGTTCATGGGACCGCTTGATGCGAGTATCGCTTGGTCCGAAAATGGATTGGATGGTTCACGACGTTTCTTGGATCGTGTGTGGCGTCTATTTGTTGAAGAGGATGGTACGGTGTCGGGTAAAATCCAAGACGTAGTGCCGAACGAGCAGTTTGAGAGGGTCTATCATCAGACTGTGAAAAAAGTTTCTGACGACTTTGCGGAGTTGCGCTTCAACGTTGGGATATCCCAAATGATGGTCTTCATCAACGAAGCTTATAAGCAGGATGTTTTGCCGAAACCATTGATGGAAGGGTTCATCCAGTTGTTGTCTCCAGTTGCTCCTCATATCACAGAGGAAATTTGGGAGAAGCTCGGTCATACTGAAACAATCACGTATTCGAACTGGCCGACGTTCGACGAATCGAAGCTTACAGAGAATGAGGTGGAAATCGTCGTCCAAATCAACGGTAAAGTCAGAGCGAAATTGATGGTTCCAACAGACGCTGATAAAGGTCAATTAGAAGAGATCGCATTGGCAGACAATAAGGTGAAAGAAAACATCGACGGTAAAACGGTACGTAAAGTCATTGCGGTACCTGGCAAATTAGTCAACATCGTCGCAAATTAACCAAACCAGAAAAGATTGACTTCACATTGAAGTCAATCTTTTTTTACATTAGGCTTTGTTCAATAATACTGTTTACGGAAGGGGGTTAATACAGGGAAGTGATGTCTAGCTCAGCGACCAGTCACTTGGATCACTTCAAACTTCCTGCGGCGGCGACAGCCTCCTTGTCCGTTTTCCAGTGACCTACGTGACTAAAATCGGGTTGCTTCCGCTTTTCGTTTGCCCGCGGAAAGGGAGTGAATTTCGCAAAAATCACCAGTAAGGTATATATTCTTTCTTCGTTTAAATTTAACTATGATTCAGCCTTCCCTAGGTTTAGCTATCCCAAGTTTTCTTTATGTTGTGCTATAATGATTGAGTATAATTTCATATGTTGCTTTATGGTGGGCTGATGTTCTTGATCAGTCCTTAAAAGGGAAGCCGGTGAAAGTCCGGTGCGGTCCCGCCACTGTAAGGTTGAGGTTCTTGACATGCCACTGTTTCATGAGGAAATGGGAAGGGGTTATGGAACTGATGAAGCCGAGCCAGGAGACCTGCCATAAGGAAGGACACAGAAAGTCCTACGGGAGATAGGAGGGTGTTACGTGCAAAAAAGACGATTGGTAACCAAATCTGGTTATGATCCTTTTCTGCTTTAACCTGAACATCTTCGCAAAGAAGGTGTTTTTTATTCACTTAAAGAAAGTATAAGAACAACTAAGGCTCATCCTTCGCTGAGGCTTGGCTTTGCAAAGTTTTCTTTATACATGGCTTTAAGTGATACTCCTGAGAATCGTACACGGAAAAAATCGGAGGGGAAAAGATGGAGCAATCATATCCAGTAAGCAGGTCAAGAATCATTCAAACAAAGCTTGTGTTACCGCCTGACACGAATCATTTGCAAACGATCTTCGGAGGGAAAGTGTTATCGTACATTGATGAAATTGCTGCATTATCAGCAATGAAGCACTCGAATAGTGTTGTCGTAACAGCATCGATCGATTCGGTCGATTTTTTATCATCTGCAAAAGTCGGCGATGCTCTTGGACTTGAAGCATTCGTGACGTCGACAGGTAGAACCTCTATGGAAGTCTACGTCAAAGTGTTCTCTTCCAATCTATTGACCGATGAAAAGACACTGACAACGGAATCTTTTCTGACGATGGTAGCTGTGGATGCGTCCGGTAAACCTGTTCCTGTCCCAAAAATCATTCCAGAGACAGAAGAAGAACGCAGGCTACATACGACGGCGCCAGCTAGAAAGGAAAATCGTAGACATCGGGCGTTGATCCGGTGAATTTTTAGGACCAGTTGAATTGATTGGCTGGTCTTTTCCTTTTTTTAAAACTTCTAACTCCTTCGTTAAACCTGGTGCCTCTTCACAAGAAAACTCCTCCACATGAAATCAATTCCTTTACTTTTGTTAGTGAAGTTCGTAAAATAAGTGGCGGAATGATTATAATAAAGCATAATGATATAGATAGTGAAAGGGTGTTGAGCATGGAAAATGAAATCAAAACCATCACGCCGGCTGACGTTGATAAGCTTCTTAAAGACGGTAAGAAAATTTCAATCATAGATGTACGGGAAGATGAAGAAGTGGAAGCAGGAAAAATTCCAACAGCGAAGCATATTCGTCTTATGGAAATCCCGGAACGTCTTGACGAAATCGAAAAAGAGAAGGAACACATCATGGTTTGCCGTTCAGGTAGACGCAGTGAGAATGCCAGCCTTTTCTTACAGGAGCAAGGCTATAAAGTGAAAAATATGATCGGCGGTATGCTTGAATGGGAAGGCGAAAAGAAATAATAAAAGGTTTTTGCTGAAAATTTGTTATCGATTATATGCAAGTGGTCGAAATATACGAGACTCCTGCGGGACCAGCAAGCCAGGTGACCCCTGCGGGACCAGCAAGCCAGGCGAGACCCCGCATGCAAGGAAGTGATGTCTAGCTCAGCAACCAGTCACTTGGATCACTTCAACTTCCTGCGGCGGCGCAGCCTCCTCGTCCGTTTTCCAGTGACCTACGTGCCTAACCGGGTCGCTTCCGCTTTTCTCTAGCCCGCGGAAAGCGAGTATATTTCTAATGCAATCAAAATTTAAAAGAGCTTATTAAAATAGACAGAAAGGGGAAACGGAGAGATGATTTGGGGAATCACCCTGTTCGTATTAGCTGTTTACATCTTCTTCTCCTATCTACTTCCTTTTATGAAACTGAAAACATTTCAACAAGAGGCTGTAGACCAGAATGAATATTGCATGATCGATGTGCGTGATTATCAATCGTCCCATCGAAATCCTTTTCCGATAGTGACCAAGAATATTCCGTTATCCTATTTGTCGCGTACAACAAAAGAGCAGGAAATTTGCGATCGTGATATTGTAGTGATTGCCGAGTCGAAATACGTAGCAGCGATGGCAGCACGGATTTTAAAGCGAAAAACAGATAAATTCATCTATTATGTAACGGTTTCCTGACAAAAGTAGAAGTCTTTCGTCAAAGGATTTAAGGCACCCTCGGGTGAATTTTACGTGATGAACGTATAATTCAGGGGGTGTTTTTTTGTTGCAGGTAAAACTCTTTGAAGCTGAACATGAGCAGGATCTAGAAGAGGAGATCAATGAATTTCTCACACAGCTGCATGAATCAAAATTCATTGATATCAAGTACGAAGTCTCAATGGCTGTGGATGAAGACACGGAAGACTTCGAGTCTCTTTACAGCTTTTCCGCCATGATCCTTTATCGGGCATGATGGATGGAATAGTGATAGACTAATAGGAAAACGGTTTAGGTGTGTGAAGACATGATTCGATTTTGCATATGTTTTTTGATAAAAGGGTCTCAAGTTTTGATGCTCAATCGCAACAAAGCGCCGAACAAAGGCTTGTGGAATGGAGTCGGTGGAAAGCTCGAGCCAGATGAAACCCCTGAACTAAGTGTCATCCGTGAGGTGGAAGAGGAAACAGGTTATCGTATCTCTTCGCCACAATATAGGGGGATCGTCCGTTGGAAAGTTGACGATAAGGAAATCGGCGGGATGCATGTTTTTATCGTAAACATGACAAACCAGGATACCTATCCGACTCCTGTAAAAATGGATGAAGGGATTCTGGACTGGAAGGAGTTGACCTGGCTGCTTGACGAAGAAAACCAGGGAGTAGTCAGCAACATCCCTTACTTCCTACCGAATATGCTGCAAGGCAAAGAAGCTTGTGATTATCTTTGCATCTACCGGGATGGACGACTGTTGCATGTAAAAGAAATGGGCCTGATCCGTTAAGGTCAGTCCCTGTACATTTCTTCAGCTTTTCGGCGGATACCCATCAAACCATTGTCTTCGTTGTTGAAAACTTCGAAACCGAATTGTTTATAAAGTCCATGGGCATCTTTCGTAACCAGCATCAATCTTCTTAACTTCTGTAAATCAGGATGGTTCATGATTTCATCCATCATCCATTTAGATAGCCCTTGTCCTCGATGGTGTTCATCCACAAAAACATCAGCCAAGTATCCAAATGTCGCATAGTCCGTGATCACTCTAGCGAACCCGACCTGGGTACCATTACGGAACAGTCCGAAACAAAGGGAGTTCCGAACCGATTTTTCAACCGTTTTAAGATCAATCCCTTTTGCCCAATAAGATTCTTCGCTTAGATAGTGATGGATGTAGTGAAGGTCCATTTCTTCTTGATCCATTGAAAGAAGGTATTCACCTTTGTATTTGTACCCCATTTCCCAATCTCCCTTTATGTTAATCTTTTGCTGCATTCGTGCCTGCAAGATGTCCGGTCACGAATGCGCACGTAATGTTGTAACCTCCTGTATAGCCGTGGATGTCCAGGATTTCACCGCAAAAATACAAGTTCGAAACGAATTTTGACCGCATCGTCTGTGGTTCTACTTCCTTTGTCGAAACCCCTCCTCCTGTTACGAAAGCTTTTTCAATCGGTAAAGATCCATTCACTTTGAAAGTGAATCCCTTTAGAAGATTGGCGAACTCGCGTAAAGCGGAATGTGAGAGTTGACTGTACACCGTATCAAGGCTGATTTCCGCTTTCTCAAGCAAAAAGTGGAGGTACCTCTCTGGAATCCATCCTTTCAAAACGTTCTTGATCGCCTTTTTTGGTTCATCCTTCAACATAGCCGTTAATTCCTGGAAAATTTCTTCTGCGTTTTTGTCCGGAAGGAGATCAATCTTCATCGGGACGTACCCATCTTTACTCTTTTTCAATGCTTTGACGACGAATTGACTACAGCGGAGTACTGCGGGACCGGAAATTCCGAGATGAGTGAAGATCATGTCCATCCGATGGGTGATGATCGGTTTGCCATTCGGTTTCAGGACACTTAAGGCGACATCACGAAGGGACAATCCCTGAAGGGTCTTTTCTTTAATGAATCTTTCGTCCGAAGTAAGCGGAACTTCAGTTGGATAAAGATCAGTAATCGTATGGCCGGCATCTTTTGCCCATGCATAACCATCCCCGGTGGAACCTGTATGCGGTACAGACTTACCTCCAACTGCGATGATCACTGCTCTGGAATATATTTTTTCGCCATTCTTCAAATGAATTCCTTTTGCTTTCTTATCTTCATAGATTACTTTGCTGACTTCGGTTTTTGTACGGATGTCAACACCCAGCTCTTTGATTTTCTTTAGCATGGCATCAACTACAGACTGCGCCTTGTCATTCACGGGGAACATACGCCTGTGGTCTTCTTCCTTCAAACGGATTCCAAGCCCTTCGAAAAAGGCGATGATGTCTTCATTGTTGAAGATGTTGAAGGCACTGTAGAGGAATTTACCGTTTCCGGGCACGTGTTTGATGATTTCTTCAATCGGAAGCCGGTTTGTGACATTACACCGGCCGCCGCCAGAAATGGCAAGCTTTCTGCCAAGTTTATCTCCTTTATCGACCAATAAGACGGAGGCACCGTTTGAAGCACCTGCAACAGCTGCCATCAAACCCGAAGGACCGCCGCCTATGATAATGACATCGTATTTCATAAGTACACCTACTTTTATTTATCTAATCTGTAAGATACCATGTTTATAGTACGTGTTCCAAATGTTATAGAAATTGGAGCAAGGAGGCTTGTTCGATCTATGGACAATCAATACACCCCATCTATGACAGAAGCTTATATGCCAGAAGATGGCGGATGGTCTACTTTTAAAGGAACTCCTGTATTATTACTATCGTTTCCAAAATTTGATCAACTCGTTCAGATCGACAATAGAGGGTATTCTTATGTATGGTTATATGACGAGGAGATGAAGGGCCATGTTTTTTGTTTCAAACTTAACAGCGGAGAAGAGCGTGCACTGCTTTTCAAAAATGATCATGCCGGTAAGCTGCTCCTGGAGCAAGAGGCTCAAGCTCTTTTTCATATCGCTCTCACCTCGACGATGCTCGAGGAGATTGACGACGATACACCATTATTATGGCTGCCGAACATAGAGTTCACTCCAAGACCGACACCTTAAAGAAAAGCTTTAGCGAAAGCTATCATACTATGGTAAAATACATAGGATTATACGAAATGGCATTGGGAGTTGGAACGTTATATGTCAAAGTTGATACGTGGCACGTTGATTTTAACAGCGGCTACTTTCTTTTCGAAATTTCTAGGGTTGATTTTTGTCATCCCGTTCGAATGGTTAGTGGAGACGGATGAGGTTTCCGGTGGGGCACTTTATAGTTATGCGTACACCCCTTATACGGTTTTCTTAAGTATTTCCACTCTGGGACTACCATTAGCGGTCTCGAAGTTCGTTTCAAAATATAATGCGTTAGGGGATTATGTGACCGGAAGACGGCTTTTGAAGTCAGGGCTGATTGTGATGACAATCAGTGGTTTCTTCGCGTTTCTCCTTTTATTCTCTTTAGCCGAATGGATTGCGACCATATTGATCAGTAGCAAAGAAGGAACCGATGGGAACTCGTTTGAAGATGTCACGATGGTGATCCGTCTAGTCTCTACAGCCCTCATCATCGTCCCGATCATGAGCTTGATCAGAGGTTACTTCCAGGGATTCCAATCGATGGGACCTACAGGATTGTCACAGGTGATTGAGCAGATCGTCCGCGTCGGCTTCATCCTGGTCAGTGCGTTTTTAGTCATAGTTGTATTCAATGGTGAAATCAGTACAGCAGTCGGCTTCGCAACGTTTGCAGCGTTTGTCGGTGCTTTAGCCTCATTGATCATTCTGCTCTGGTATTGGAAAAAGCGGAAACCGCATTTGGATAAACTGATGAAAGGTAGCATCGATCACAAGGTTTCACTACCGAAGATGTATAAGGAACTGATTCAATATGCGATTCCCTTCGTAGCGGTTGGATTAGCGATTCCAATCTATCAGGTCATCGATCAATTTACGATTACGAATGCGCTTCGAAGCGGATTCGGCTATGATCTAGCGAGAGCTGAATCCTACTATGCTGTTCTGCAGGCTTATTCTCAGAAGTTGATCATGATTCCGGTTTCATTAGCGACGGGACTTGCATTGACCGTCATCCCTTTGATAACAACGCTTTACACAAAGAAAGACTTTTCAGTTCTGCAAAGTCAGATTACAAAAATTTTCGAAATTGTCCTGTTCTTGACAGTGCCAGCTGGAGTGGGGCTTGCATTGCTAGGATTACCTGCATACTCGTTGCTGTTTTCAAAAAACATAGAAATCGGTGGAGAGGTTCTTTCATGGTACGCGCCGACAGCCATTCTTTTTGCATTATTCACAGTGACTGCAGCAATCCTCCAGGGAATCAATAAACAAAAATTTGCTGTATATAGTCTGATGATGGGGATTTTCGTGAAATTGAGCCTGAACTATATCTTGATTGCGAATATAGGTATAGCAGGTGCGATCATCGGTACCAATTTAGGCTATATTCTATCAATTGTGATCAATGTCTTGATCATCAAAAAATATGCTAAATATCAATTCAGACCGGTATTCAAACGTATTATTTTGATTGGGATGTTCATCGGATTGATGATGATTGCGGTCATTCTTGCCAAATGGGGAGTTGAATCAATCGTAGGGACTGATTATAGCCATACCTTTACTTCCTTATCCGTTCTGCTGGTAAGTGTACTGACAGGAGCAGGGGTCTACCTCTATATGAGTCACTTCTCGGGGCTCCTACAACACATTTTCGGTGACCGAATCGAACGGATCTTCAAACGTAAAAAAGCACGTTCAAATTAAGGCCTTTTCCGAAAGGCCTTTTCTTCTGGAATAAAAATTACATTATTATTCCGAGTTGCTCAATTGTTTATCAAACCAGGCCAGTTGTTGACCAATGCCAAGTCCTTTCATTGGTATCTCATATGCATAGCCCTTTTGCTCGAGTTGTGGCTCCAAATGATCACGATATACTTTTCCGCCATGGAGATAAACGATGACCTCTTCAGGGGATTCATACTTCAAAAATGTATCGATTACATTTCTAGCCCACACCTTCTTTTCCATGATAGAAAATGTCTTGATAGACAGATCATAGGGCTCCAATGTCTGATCAGGTAAAAGTAGTCCGTCTTTTGCATTATAAAAATAGAAACGATCATAATGTCCTTTTGCATATTGCACTGATTTTTGGAACAATGGGCTTGTATAAAATTCAAGCACAGGTGCAGGATGGTCCAATTTTTTTCTGCCAGTAGCAAGTAAGCCGATTGATTGTTTCAATGGTACCCCTCCTTTTGGACTATTTTTATTTTATTATACACTTAAATGGAAAAAATAAGCTACATTTTTACATTTGTTGGGAGGTTTTTGCGTGAGGATCGACAAGTTATTAGCAAATATGAACTACGGAAGTCGCAAAGAAGTTAAGAAACTGCTCAAAAACGGTCTGGTAAAAGTGAACGGTGAAATCTTGAAGGATGGAAAATCTCACGTTGAACCTGAAACGGATACGATCTCAGTCGGTGAGGAAATTGTGCATTATGTAAAACACATATATGTAATGATGAATAAACCGAATGGTGTCATATCTGCTACAGAAGACAATCATCATAAGACGGTCGTGGATCTCTTAGGGGAAGAAGTGGCTTTACATCAACCATTTCCAGTGGGCCGTCTCGATAAAGATACAGAAGGTTTATTGATATTAACGAACGATGGCCAGCTTTCCCATCGGTTGCTAGCTCCCAAAAAACATGTACCGAAAACATACTATGCAAAAATCGATGGCACTGTAAGTGAAGACGATCGTTCCCTTTTTAAGAAGGGTGTTGAGCTCGATGATGGATATGTAACAAAGCCAGCTGAGCTGAAAATCCTTATAAGTGACACACAGTCTGAAATCGAGTTGACAATTACGGAAGGCAAATTTCATCAAGTGAAGCGAATGTTTGAAGCAGTTGGTAAAAAGGTCACTTATTTGAAAAGACTGCAAATGGGATCATTGAAACTGGACCCGTCTCTTTCGTCGGGGCAATACCGACTGCTAACAACAGATGAAATCAAGCTGTTAGAAAACGATTCTCCACGTCCCTGAGAGTTTTATACCCGCTCTAGAAGGGTAATAATCTAAACATACTTGAAAAAAAGGAGAATCTAATATGCTGATATTCGGTAAAGATATCCTCAATCAGAAAATCGTAACGAACGAAAATGAAGAATCATCGAAAAGAAAAGTAGAGGATTTGCTTCTAAATAAGAAAACGTATGATTTAGATTATCTTCTTTTTGTAGAAAAGAATCCGGAAAAGTTTGATGAGCCGAACCGTATCGAGTCATCCATGGACAA
Organism: Alkalihalobacillus sp. TS-13; assembly: GCF_019720915.1. Taxonomy (GTDB): domain Bacteria; phylum Bacillota; class Bacilli; order Bacillales; family Fictibacillaceae; genus Pseudalkalibacillus. The sequence continues at coordinate 2,234,675 of NZ_JAHKSI010000001.1, read as the reverse complement.
TGTGGTCAATAGTGCTGGAGGTCAGGCTGCAACAAATACACCGCCAGTAACAGCAGAAGATACCTTTTCAAAAAGTTACCACAAAGAAACACGTTATATCTCTTTCAAAGATGTCACGGAGCTGACAGAGCATTATGTTAGTGTAACAGGAGTTGAGCAACAGCTTCATGATCCAGTCGAATCGATTGCAACTTCGTCAATCGTGGGCAAAAAAGTCAAAACAGATAGTGATGAGACGTTAGGAAAAGTAATCGATATCGTCATTGACTGGGATCAAAGAAGGGTCGTAGGACTAGCGCTTGCAGAAGGATTCTGGGCGAAGCTTGTATCCGAGGAGAACCGGTTCATGCGACTCGAGGAAACAATGGACTTGGGTCCAGAGCACATCATCGTGCCAAATCACTTTAAAGATCATCTGGTTGAGAGTATGAATGAAATTTATCCAAGGTAGCAAGCGGTGAACGCTGGATAAATCAAAAGGCTGTTTTCGTATGGATTGTTGTTTTTGGAAAATACTCGCTTTCCACGCGCTAGAGAAAAGCGGAAGCGACCCGGTTAGGCACGTAGGTCACTGGAAAACGGACGAGGAGGCTCGAACCAAACAAAGACTTGGTTCTGCGTGGGCTCACTCATAAGGATGTCAATCAATGTGTCGACCGCCGCAGGAAGTTTGAAGTGATCCATTTACTTACTTACGCAAGCCTCCTCAGCTCACTTGCGCAGGATGTCAACACAAAAATGATTTCGTGTCTGCGATGAGAATTCTAAGAAGCTTTCCTTCTGCTGACTTCGACGTTCACCACAGGACGTGGTGGTATTTAGTCGAAGTTCATTATTATAGTCGAAGATCCTTTTTAAAAAGGCGGGGTCTCGCCTGGCTTGCTGGTCCCGAAGGAGTCTCGTATATTTCAGTTGCCAATAGGTTTTCAGCATCTTTCTTTACAACATTCCATTAGCAACAAACTTTTAGTGAACACCCAATCAAAAAAACTGGCTCCAATCTCAATGGGTTCATCGAGGTTGGTGCCAGTTTCTTTACACTTATATGGCTTTGCCAAATTCATTCATTTAGGCTAATTTCACTTTTTTAGATGTTGTTTGCCATTTTCCCCTTGTTGGACTTGACACCAAGTTATTGTACGTTAGTACGTTTAAATCTCGCTGAATCGTTCTTTGTGTCGTACCGAATTCGTCGACAAGCTGTTGTGTTGTGACCGTACCACTTTCATTGATAAACATATAGATCGCTTTAACACGGTTCAACATACGTTCAGTCGAAGGACTCAAACAACCACTCCTTACCTTTTTTGCACTGCTACCTTACAACTTCAGTGTACCCACTGAGTGTTAATATAATATTAATGTTTTGTTTAAATATTCAAAAAATTATAATTGCAGATACACTGGCCAAAAAGCGCTTGTCATAGGAAACTGATGAAAAAGAGATGTGACTGACTGCCCTTCCAAGTCAGATTTCCGCAATAATCCACTGTACTTCTCATTTTTAAGTGGATTTCGCATAATAACGATCCCCCACCTCCTAGTTAGAAATATTGTATAATAATTCTGTGAATAATTCAAAGTATGTATCCATAATTTGTGTTATTGTCGTAAAGGAAGGAGGAAAGCTGTGTTACTATTAAAACGTTTTTGGGTAAGTGTCATAAAATTGAATACTTTTTTCATTTTTTTATCAAGCCTGATATTAATTATTGGAAGTACGTGGATCATGGGCTTGATCGAGCCAGAGACATTTTCCAACCCATTCGATGCCTTTTGGTGGGTAATGACAACAGTAACGACTGTCGGCTATGGGGATTTCTACCCAAGTTCTGTCGGAGGTCGTATCTATGCTGTTTTTTTATACATAATCGGTATTGGGTTGATTGGAGTTGTCATCGGAAAAGTAGTGGATGGTTTTGGAATGATCAGGCGCAGGAAGGAGGAAGGGTTGTTGGACTATAAATACGAAGGACATATTGTCATCATTGGGTGGTCGCAAAAAGCGCGATTCGCGATAGAAGAAATTTTACAATCAGAAGAAATCGATGAGGTGGTCATCATCGATCAATTACCGAAGTCACCTTATCTGCATGAAAATGTTCATTACATCCAGGGGGACGCGGCACATGAAGAGGTACTCCTTCAGGCGAATCTACCAGGAGCAAAGTCAGTATTGCTCTTTGCCGATGATACAATCAAAGATCCTCTGCTTACGGACGGAAAGACATTATTGATTGTTACGACGATTGAAAGCCTTTCTCCAGATATCCATAGCACCGTTGAAATCTTGAATGAGAGCCATATCAAAAACTTCCGCCATGTAAAAGTAGACGAGTTCATCCTATCCAACGAGACGATTTCACGGTTGGCTGTCCGTTCAGCGATTTCAAACGGAATTTCAAAAATATACAGCCAGCTGATGAGCCGTGGTATCGGGGATAACCTTTATGAAATCAATCGAAAGCCGCACTGGGAAATCTATCAGGATGCTTTTGACGAATTGATCAAAGAGGGAGCAACCTTAATCGCAGATGGGGAAAAGATGGATATCAATCGCAGGAGGCATGAAGCTATTCCTGCACATGCAAGGTTGTTCGTCATCTGTGATCGTGAAACGTACGAAAGAATCAAAGCTTCTTAATGATCAGAGGGGTGTGACTATATGATTGATTGGAAAAATGAAGTAGAAAAGCGAAAAGCCGATTTCTTAAAGGATTTACAGAATCTATTACGGTTTGAGTCTACCCTCGATCCTGAAACTGCCAAAGAAGGTGCTCCTTTCGGAGAAGGGATTCAGCGTACGCTAGTCCATCTATTGGAAAAAGGAGAAGCGGACGGTTTTTCAAGTAAAAATCTTGACGGTTATGCCGGTCATTTGGAATTCGGAAAAGGGGAAGAGTTAATCGGAATCCTTTGCCATATCGATGTTGTACCTGCTGGGGACGGTTGGAGTTCGGATCCATTTGCAGCAGAAATCAGAGACGGTCGAATTTATGCAAGAGGAGCCATCGATGATAAAGGACCTACAATGGCAGCATACTACGCGATGAAAATCATCAAAGACTTAGGTCTTGAGTTGAACAGACGGGTAAGAATGATCATTGGAACAGATGAGGAAAGCAACTGGACCTGTGTGAAGCATTATTTCAAGCATGAGGAAATGCCGACGATGGGTTTCGCACCAGATGCAAGCTTTCCGATCATATATGCCGAAAAAGGTTTATTCGATTGTGAGTGGAAACAAATAGAAGTGAATGCTACTGAATGCGGTGACGTCCATCTTGTTTCCTTCGATTCAGGGAGACGGTTGAACATGGTACCGGATTATGCGGAAGCGGTTTTAGAAGGAAACGGCCTTGAGTCACTCGAGGAAGAATTCAATTCTTTCCTTTCGGATCGTGAATTGAATGGCAACATACAAGAGAAAAATGGACAATACAAAATGGTCATGGAAGGCGTATCCTATCATGGAAGTAAGCCTGAAAAAGGAAAGAATGCAGGGCTGTTCTTGGTATCCTTTTTATCAAGATATCCAATTGAAGGACAAGCGGAGAAATTCATGCGGTTAGCCAATGAGTATCTGACCGATGATACGGATGGAACAAAAATGGGTATCAAGGATTCGGACGATATTACAGGACCATTGACGATGAATACAGGAATCATGAGCTATAAGGCAGAAGAGGGAGGCCATTTTGGCTTGAATCTTCGTTATCCTGTATCCCATGTTTTTAACAAGACACTAGCGATATTAAGAGATGCCGGAGAAAAATTCGGGTATGAATTGATTGAAATCGAACATTTGCCCCCTCATCATGTGCCGAAAGATCATGAATTGATCAAGAAGCTGATGGATGTGTACGAGCAACAAACAGGGGAGGATGGTTATTTGATTTCCATCGGTGGAGGGACATATGCCCGTTCTCTAGATGCGGGTGTCGCATTTGGTGCACAGTTCCCTGGTGCAGAGGAAATCGCCCACCAAAAGGATGAATACGCCGATATCGATAGTCTGATGAAGGCAACCGCAATCTATGCCCAAGCGATCTACGAATTGGCGAAGTGAATGGACGAAGGACAAGGTGGACATTTTTGTTCGGCTTGTTCTTTTTATGAAGGTATGTAGTCTGTAAAGCCAAGAAGAAGTCTAACAGGATATCTAAAAGAAGGACTGGCGGTCTAGATAGAGAAAAATAGTTAAACATGATCAGTAGACCTAATAGAAAAGAGTGGATAGATATGTTAGAACTTTACATAACAAGACACGGGGAAACTGAATGGAATGTACAGAAAAGAATGCAGGGGTGGAGTGATTCTGAACTTACCGAAAATGGAAGAGAAAATGCAAGGGCACTCGGTAATAGATTGGTTGATATCAATTTTTCTTCTATTTATTCAAGTCCAAGTAAAAGAACACTTGATACCGCAAAAATCATTCGTAATAACAAGAATACGCCAATTATATTGGAAGATAAGTTGAAAGAAATACATATGGGGGATTGGGAAGGGGAAACCCATCAGACACTAAGTGAAAAATACCCTGCAGCCTACACGTCTTTTTGGGAGACACCGCATCTTTATGAATCAAAAAGTGGTGAAAATTTTACGGATTTGTTCAACCGGGCTGCTGAAGCAGTAAATCGAATTATTACAGAAAACACTTCAGGAAGGGTCCTGATGGTGACTCACTCAGTCATCATCAAATGTTTGTTTGCTTACTTTAAAAATCGATCTATGGAAAGACTATGGGATCCTCCTTATATTCATGATACCAGCCTTACGATCGTTTATGTTATGGATAACGGCTATGAATTTCTTCTCGAAGGTGACCTCTCTCATAGAAAGTCTCCGAGCATTTCTGATTGAATTTTTGAGGAGTTGCGATACAATCAACAGAGATTGATACATAATGTTTGATTAGGCAGGAGATCTATTATGCAGCGAATTGAAAAGACATCCGTGAATTTCAGCTTGTTTTATTTTTTCATGTTTTTTGGATATGGAACGCTTTTTCCCCTGTTAAGTGTGTACTTGAAACAGGAAGTTCAATTGACGGGAACCCAAATTGGGGCGATCATGTCGGTCAGTCCAGTTGTCATGATTATAGCGCAGCCGATCTGGGGAGTCATTTGTGATTATACGAGAAAACCAAGAGCTGTATTGATCTTCACATTGGTGATGAGCGGATTGGTCGCTCTCCCTTTTGTCTTGATGGAAAGTTACCTCGCACTTATTGCGATTTCTATAACGCTTGCAATCTTCCAAAGCGCAATCGTACCCGTGTCTGACAGCATCACCTTGAACTATGTGATGGCGAAAAACAGAGATTATGGGAATCTGCGATTATGGGGAGCCTTAGGCTTTGCCATTGCGGTCTATGTTATGGGTAATCTTGCCGAGACGTTAGGTTTAAGCCTTATATTCTACTGTTTTGCAGGAGCTTTATTCATTTGTACGATCTTTGTTCTATCGATGCCGAAGGAAAGCAACTCGTTAAAAGTGGATCTGCGAACGGGCGTCGCAAAGCTTTTCAAATTGCCAAAGTTCGTCTTATTTTTATTGACGACATTTTGCGTATTCGGTCCCATCCAATCGAATAACTTTTATTTCGGCCTCTATATTCAGGAAATCGGCGGGACATTGGCGGGTGTCGGTATCGCCTTTTTACTTGCTGCAGGAAGTGAAGCTCCTTTCATGAAGTTTTCGGGAAGTTGGATCCGCAAGCTTGGAATCGAGCAGATTCTGATTGCTGCAGCTCTCATATCGGCGCTAAGATGGCTCTTCTATTTCACAGAACCGAGTCTCCTCGCTGTTTATGCGACAACGATCGCACAAGGGTTTTCAATCGGCTTATTTATACCCGCTGCCCTTCAATATGTCCGTGAAATCGCTCCTAATGACGTGAAAGCGACCGCAGTAGCTTTATACAGCTCAATGGGAAATGGACTTGGAAGCTGGTTCAGTACATTCGTGGGTGGAATCATCTATGATGCATTTTCGCTATTCGCGATGTATCTTTTCTTTGGAATTCTGACGACGATCGGATTACTGCTGCTCTTCGTAAATTTGAAGGTGCTGCCTCATAAAGCTGCCTGAGGAAAAATTAAGTTTTGTCGTCAAAGACTGCTGCTTAACCGGAAGTTGTGGTTGCGCAGTCTTTTTGTGATTTGTCCAGGCGAGTGTGCAGGTATATTTTATTGAATTGCCCAAGTTCTGGCAAAAATTGCTCAAGTTACATCAAAAATTGCTCAAGCTGCCTTGAGAATTTACTCAACTCCCTAAAAAGATTCGTCACGATCCCCCAAAACGAATAAAAAAGGATCGTTCCCCCAAAGAAACGATCCTTCTTTTCCCTCTATTTTTACTCTTTTCCGAAATCAAACAGGTCGCTTGAAAGGTATCGTTCACCTGAATCACAGGTAATGGCGATGACGACTTCGTCTGGGCTAAGCTTCTTAGCAGCCTGAAGAGCGGCATATACAGAAGCACCTGAGGAGGGTCCGACTAGAATTCCTTCTTCACTTGCAAGTTGACGGGTCGTCTCGATCGCTTCTTCATCCTTGATCCGGACAATTTCGTCATACACCTCTTGGTTCAGTATTTCTGGAATGAACCCTGGACTTGTTCCTACCAATTTGTGTTTCCCTGGTTTTCCGCCTGAGAGGACAGGTGAGCCTTCTGGTTCGACGACTTTAATCTCAATATCCGGCAGGTGTTTTTTCAAAGTTTCTCCAGTACCTGTGATCGTTCCACCCGTACCTGCAGGTGCCACGAATGTAGAGAATTTTTTTCCAATGTGCTTAGCTGCATCCAGGATTTCGATTGCTGTCGTCGTACGGTGTGCATCTGGATTTGCAGGGTTTTCAAATTGCATCGGCATGTAACTGTTCGGGATTTCTTCTGCTAATTCCTTTGCTTTATCGATTGCGCCTGGCATCTTATCATCACCTGGTGTTAATACAACCTCTGCTCCATAGGCTTTTAAAAGATTGATGCGTTCCTGGGTCATCGTATCAGGCATCACAATGATTGCTTTGTATCCTTTTGCCGCAGCATTCATTGCTAGGCCAATTCCAGTGTTTCCGGAAGTTGGTTCGATGATTGTGGAACCTGGCTTCAAGAGGTCCTTTTTTTCTGCTTCTGTAAGCATGTTATAGGCTGCTCGGTCTTTAATGCTTCCGCTTGGATTGAATGCTTCCAATTTCACATAAACATCTGCACCGTTCGGATCTGGCAGACGGTTTAATTTTACGAATGGTGTATCTCCTATCAAATCAGCTATACTATTTACAACACGCATTTAAAAACACGTCCTTTTTCTTCTGTTATTCCAGCTTATTATAACAAATCCAAGTAAACCACTCTAATTAAATGTTTTTGTATGATACATTCATTTGTATTCCAGTCATGCCCTGTTTTTGTTAGACTTATGATAACTTTGTTGCGGAGGTTCGAACAATGGCACTCCATACTTTTCTTGCAGTTCCGATACCATATGAAATACAAAAGGAAATTCACAGCTATGCACAAGACCTTAAGCCCTTGCTCCCTCTGAAAAAATGGACCAGCTTGGGTGATTATCACATCACCCTGCAATTTCTAGGTGCATCACCGGATAATGAGCTTGAGCAACTCATTCACGAAATCAACAAGATCCAGACTCCAACCTTCACTTTAACTCTAAAAAGCTCGGGGTATTTCGGCAATCCGAAAACAATGCGTGTATTCTGGCTGGGTATTGACCGGTCTGAAACGCTTGTGGAGTTACAAGAGCAGACGAAGCAGGCTTGCCTTGCCGCTGGGTTCGATGTCGATTCGAAACCTTATCGACCGCACATTACAATCGGAAAAAGGTGGGGCGGTGATTTTCAAGGAATATCCTATGAAAATCTGCCGAAACCAAAGGAATTGATCAGCAGAAGCTGGGAAGTTGAAGAAATCATTTTATATGAGATTCATCCAGGTAAAGAGCCGATGTACGTTCCATACCATCGTTTTCAAATCGGAGAGTCGCTAGAAGGATGATGAAAGCTCTGCTCATTATCTTGCAAGTTTTTGTACTTTATGGTTTGTACTTAGCAGGCATATGGATTCAGAGTGTCCTCGATCTTATGATTCCAGGCAGTATTATCGGAATGCTTCTCCTATTCCTTCTGCTTGTCACAAAGATTTTTCCTTTAAAATGGATACAACAGGGGAGCCGATTCATGCTTGCACATCTCACCCTATTCTTTATCCCTGTGACTGTTGGTGTGATGCAGTTCGGGTATGTTTTCAAAGGAAAAGGGTTGCTGCTCATTCCTGCTGTGCTTGCCAGCACGGTTCTAGTGATCGTTATCTCTAGTAAAATGTTGGATCTATTCATGTCAAAGGGACTAAAGAAGGGTTCGAATGAAACATAGCATGATAGACATCGCATTTATAGTACTGACAATCGGATCGTATGTATTAGGGCTTGTGATTTATAAAAGATGGAGACACCCTTTCCTGGTTCCGATTTTGACAGCTACAATATTGATCATTGTTTTTTTAATACTATTTGATTTTTCTTACGATCGATATATGGTCGGGACCGAGTGGATAGACACATTGTTAGGGCCTGCAGTTGTAGCTCTAGCTTATCCTTTGTATATAAATCGTGGATTGTTGAAGCGCCATACTTTTCCACTTCTTATAAGTATTGTTACTGGTGTTTGTGTTGGTATCTTTTCCGGATTGTTTTTTGCGCAGATGATCGGCACATCGCTAAACGTCATTTTGTCTCTTTTACCTAAATCGGTTACGACACCTGTAGCAATGGAGATCACGAGAGTGTCCGGGGGAATGCCTTCTATTGTTATCGTGTTCGTTATGGTTGCTGGTGTTGGAGGTGTGATCCTCGCCCCGTATTTGTTCAAATGGTTCAATATAAAAAATGATATATCGAAAGGATTGGGACTGGGAGCAGCTTCCCATGCCATCGGAACTTCGAAAGCACTCGAATATGGCAGTCAAGCGGCAGCGATAAGCTCAGTGGCGATGACGATTTCAGCTTTGGTCGCCTCCATTCTCATTCCGATTGTAGCTTTATGGATTTAAAGGCAGGTGAACAAGATTGGCACATTTGATCAAGTTAGAAGATTGTATTTCAAGATATGAACAAGACGTATTTCGATATACAGGACAATATACCAGGTTGAAACGTGATCGGTGGCATCGCGTAAAAACGAATTGGGAGAATGCCCAGGAGACAGTTGAATTACAGCATGCAGTGGAAAACCAATCTGACGGAAAAAAGTGGTGGAAACGAAAACGGAGAGAAACCGAAATTGAAGTGATTGATGAAGGAAGCGTCAATCGGGATGATCGTACTTTTTCCGAATTAAAAGAAGACTTTCGGGAAGAACTGTTTCAATTCCAGCTGAAATGGGCGAGTTCAACGATCAGAGAAACCTCAAGAATCAGTGTATCGCTCAAAAAAGACAGGTTCCTCCGGTTCCTTTTAAAAGAAGTGCCCGATAACTACCTGGTTCTTTATAAACCGGTTATTCAAGTTAAAAAAGCACAAACACAATTGGATGTCCTCTTATTGGGACCTGATTCAATCCATGCCATTGTCATGTTAGAAACTAGCAATGGGGAAGTTGTTCATGCGTCTAAAGACCGTTTTTGGAAATGTGAGAAAGACGGGGACGAGCGTAAGGTGATCAATCCTACCTCTGCTGTCCAAAGAATGAACTATTTCATAGAGTCGGTCATCGATACAGAATCGACTGAAATGAATCTTACATATGTCATCCTTACGTATAATGCCTATGTTAACAGAACAAACATCCCTTCATATATCCGAGTGATCGATCAGACCAATTTCGATAATTGGAAAAATAGGTTGAAAAAGCAGCCGAGTCCACTTAAATTCAAGCAACTGAAAGCTGCTAAAATGATTTTAGAGCAATGTGTAACCACAGCTTTTTCCCGACCAGAATGGGAGTCGGATGAGAAACAAGGGGATCTGAAAAACTCCGAATGACGGATGGGTGTATTGAAAAGCTAGATGGTACAGCGTCCTTATAAATCGTGTTAAATTGACATTTTTTTGCACATAAAAAGGGAAATTAGGACATTTTGTTGAAAAAAGAATAAGACCATTGGAAGAGAGTGGCTGCAAATGCAAAAGTTCTATATATTCATCATCAATCCCAAGGCTGGAAACGGCAAAGGGGAAAAGGTTTGGAAAAAAGTAAAGCGGGAATTGCAAAAGCAGAACATTCCCTATCGAAGTTTCTTTACACAAAGGGTGGGCCATGGAAAAGATATCGCTCAACAAATGTCCCATATTCATCATGAACACTTGAAAGGGATCGTAACAGTTGGGGGAGATGGAACGATGCATGAGGTCATCAACGGGTTGAGTCAGTATCCTGAAATACCGGTTTCTTTCATCTCAGCAGGATCGGGTAACGATTTTGCTAGAGGCTTCAAAATACCAAGAAATACGATTCAAGCACTTATACATATCACTTCAAAAAAAGCGAGAATCAGACGATATGATTTAGGAGAGTATCGCCTTGGCAATCGGAAACACAAAGCCAACTTGTTTACCAGTTCGATTGGTATCGGTTTTGATGGGGAAGTGGCAAAACGGACAAACGAATCGAAATATAAGGGGATCTTGAATAAAGTTGGACTTGGGTCTTTATCATACATAATCACAGTTTTAAAATTAACGATGAAATACGAACCGTCCCATTTGAAAATAAAAGTAGACGGATTAGAACATGATTTTAGTAATGTATGGCTCGTCGCAACGACTAATATCCAATACTATGGCGGTGGAATGAAGATATGTCCAGATGCAAGACCGGATGATGGTCTATTGAATATCTGCATCGTCCATAACCTATCCAGGAAAAAGCTTTTCTTTTTATTCGGTACCGTTTTCCTGGGTTTACATACGAAATTAAAAGAAGTCACGTTGCTGAAAGGGAAAGAAATGGACGTAGAATCAAGTGTTCCATTAACGATGCATGCTGATGGGGAACTTATCGGTTCCACACCAATCAAGATCAGAGTCCACCCAAGACGGTTAATGGTTAAGTGATTGATAATCGGGTATTGGTTAGCAGGTAGTGATTTCGACTTTTTGGAACAGGCATTTATTAGGGAATTCAAAATGTCATCTCTTGATAAACGGCGTATTACTTCGTTACTTGGTTTTTCTGATCCTAACGTATTGAGACCATACGCTTCCGGTCCTCAAAACCGTCGTGCCTTGTACTACTTGTTTCTAAATAGCGACTTTTTGAACAGGCATTTATATGTTAAAATATTATATCTGTACAGATTTATCGTGTTTGAGTATTTGAAATGGATTGTCTAAGCCGATAATAAAGATAGAATGATGAAATCGAAGGTGAACGTATTGAAACACATATTAGGAAGCGGCTGGCAGGTCAAGCCTGCGGGTGGTGCAACCGGTGAAGCCTATATCGCACAATATGGAGAAGAGAAAATCTTCTTGAAAAGAAACTCGTCACCATTCCTTGCTGTATTATCGGCAGAGGGGATCGTTCCGAAGCTTTTATGGACAAAGCGGTTGGAAAATGGGGACGTCATAACTGCTCAACACTGGTTGAACGGTAGAGAGCTTAAAGCTGCAGAGATGAACCAACAGTTAGTTGCGAAACTGCTTTCCAAAATTCATCGTTCACAAGAATTGCTTTCAATGTTACGCAGGATAGGAAAACAACCCTTGACGCCTGAAGCTGTATTAGAGGAACTATTCCATCGGACACAACAAAACAATCAATATCAGAAAGAAATAGAACCTTATTTGGATTATTTATCAACTCATATCGGTGAAGTCCAAACGGACCAATTTGTTGTTTGTCATGGTGATGTGAACCATAATAATTGGCTTATTTCAGATCAGAATAGATTGTTTCTGATTGACTGGGATGGCGCGATGATTGCTGACCCGGCGTTGGATCTTGCTATGCTGCTTTATTGGTATGTTCCTGATGAAGAATGGGATCAATGGCTGCGTTCCTATGGCATCCCATTGACACGTTCGTTAAAAATAAGAATGCACTGGTATATCGTAGCCCAAACAATCGAGTCGATTTACTGGCATTGTGAACGCGGACAGGAAGAACAAGCAAAATATTGGATGAATTACCTCGTTCAATTGGATAAACAAATTTATCATTGATAATATAAAAATGGGCTGACACTTTTCTATTGTGTCAGCTCCTTTTTTATGGAGAATTCGGTCAAGTATGGCTCAGAGTAATGGATTTATAAGCGAAATTGCGGCACTCCAGCGGGAAAAGCGAGCTAGTTGAAATCTGGCAACGAGGAGGAGCCCTCGGTTACTACTGATTTTACACAATACAATAATTTAAATTACCCTTACATATTATCGATTACATTCATCCATTGGTTCAGATCACCATTTGATTGGATAATATGCTGATCCAGTGATGGAGACTGTCCACCGTTTTGACTGTATGTTTGGATTGCCATCAAGGTCTCTCGAAGTTCAAGCGGTGTTTGTGGGTTTTGGAGGAGAGAATTCGTTAGACGTTCCAACTGTTGACACTCTGAAGTTGACCCACATTGGTCCAATTGGTGGCTTCTTATAATATCCGCAAGCAATGATAGTTGATCGCTAACTTGTAACGGCATTGATCACGCATCCTTTCACGTCATTTTGCACTTAGGATACGTCAATATGGTTTCTTTATCCGATTATTTTTTAGCACCCCAGATGAAAAGACCGACAATTGCAATGATCAAGACAATTGGTGGAGCCCAGAAAATCAAAAAGTCTTGCATGAAATCCCTCACCTTTTTATTGTTGATTTTGGAAACTTGGATGGAGCTTCCAAACAGACTCATTTCTTTAATTGTACTTGCTCGATATACTATTTTCATCTTTTCCATTAAATTGTTTTAGTATTGTCAATATTCCATAGAGAATGTGGTTTCATACGTCTATTGCTGCATGAAATGAAAAAGACCTTGCCTTGAACCAGGTAATTGGGTCACGACAAGATCTTCCCTTATTTATCTTTTAGTACTGTGAAGCGTACTTGATTTTTACTTTTTGTGCACGGATTGATTGCTTTTGAGCGATGCGTTCGAACGGATATACTGCTAAGGCATAGCCCGCAAATAATCCACTGAACAATGTTAGTACTGTCACTTCTGCTGTTTTCGTCAAGGTCTTTTTGAGAATAATCATGAATTTGTTAAACCACTCCTATAGTGTTTTTTTTAACAATTACAATCTTACCTTTGAAAGCGTTTTCCACCCTAATGGCTATAATTGGTATAGAACGTGATGTGATACGCTGTCAGTAGTTCGATCGAGAACAGGTCCTTTATGTTAATAAATACTCCAAAATACTCTCCCATACTCCTCCGTATACTATAAGTGAAATTTGTTTCTTCGAAATTCACTCCCTTTCCGCGGGCAAACGAAAAGCGGAAGCGACCCGGTTAGGCACGTAGGTCACTGGAAAACGGACGAGGAGGCTCGAACCAAACAAAGACTTGGTTCTGCGTGGGCTAACTCATAAGGATGTCAATCAATGTGTTGCCGCCGCAGGAAGTTTGAAGTGATGCAAGTGACTGGTCGCTGAGCTAGACATCACTTCCCTGTATTAACCCACTTTCGCGAGCCTCCTCACTCACTTGCATAGGATCTCAACACAAAAATGAAATCATTTTCGTGTCTGCGATGAGAATTCTTAGAAGCTTTCCTTACGACGTTCACCACAGGACGTACTTGTACAGGATGTACTGACTTCGACGTTCACCATAGGACGGTGGTATTTAGTCGAAGTTCATTATTATAGACGAAGATCCTTAGTTCGCTGTGGGGTCTCGCCTGGCTCGCTTTTTTCCGCAGGAGTGTCGCAAATTTCGCTTTAAAAAATTTCTGCAGTATATAATTGTAAAAATCACAATCTAAAATAAATTCAAGCGATGTTCATTTTCAGTTGTCATTCATGGTAAAATATCCGAGGACTATGTAAATAGAAAGGGTTTGAACGAATGCGTCTTAGAAATAAACCATGGGCACAAGATAAAATAGATGACAATCCACAAGTTGTGGTATCTAATCCAGAAAACTGGAAGGGTAAATGGCATGAAATTTTTGAAAACGACAATCCGATTTGCATTGAAGTAGGGACAGGAAAAGGACAATTCATTACAGAAATGGCTAAATTGCACCCAAATGCTAACTTTATCGGAATTGAAAGACAGAAAAGCATCATCGTCTCTGCGATTGATAAAATTAGTGAATCAGGGCAAAAAAATGCCCGTCTGATCAATGTAAATGCGATGCATCTCATCAATTTTTTTGATAAAGAAGAAGTTCATCGGGTCTATTTGAATTTTTCTGATCCGTGGCCGAAAAATCGCCATGAAAAACGCAGGTTGACCCATGAATCCTTTTTGAAAGCGTATGAAGAAGTGCTGATACCTGGTGGAGATATACATTTCAAAACGGATAATCAAGGGCTTTTTGAATACTCCCTCCATAGTTTTTCGAAATACAGATTGATTCTGAACAACGTCAGTCTGGATTTGCACCGGAGTGATTTTATAGGAAACGTGATGACAGAATATGAGGAGAAATTTTCGGCGATGGGCAATCGGATCTATCGTTGTGAAGCTGAATACCGGACGCATTAAGCATTCAAAAATGCGCCTTCTTCTCACTTGATATGCTACAATGATTTTTAGATAGAGTAGAAGGAGTGAACAAACATGGAAACGCTTCAATTTGGAGATGTAACACTACACTGGCTGAATGGCGGAGTAACTCATATGGATGGCGGAGCAATGTTTGGAGTTGTCCCTAAGCCGTTATGGAGCAAAAAGTATCCTGTCAACGAAACAAATCAAATCGAACTTCGAACCGATCCGATCTTTTTTCAATATGAAGGGAAGAACATTTTAATCGAATCCGGGATGGGGAACAATAAGCTTACAGATAAACAGAAGAGAAATTATGGTGTGAATGAAGAATCACATATTGATCATGAGTTGGCTCACTTCAACCTTACAACGGATGATATCGATCTTGTTTTGATGACCCATATGCATTTCGATCATGCATGTGGTTTGACGAAAAAGGATGGCGATAAGCTTGTTTCCACGTTTAAAAATGCAACGATCTACACTTCTGAAACAGAGTGGGAAGAAATGAGAAAGCCGAATATCCGTTCAAAAAATACATATTGGGAAATGAACTGGAAGGGAATCGAGAACCAGGTGGAAACGTATCGGGAGCGTGTAGAGGTTCTGCCAGGACTCAATATGATCCATACAGGCGGCCATAGTGATGGTCATTCGATCATTTATTTTGAACAAGGGGAAGACAAGCTTTTCCACATGGCAGATTTGATGCCTACCCATGCTCATAAAAATCCTCTATGGGTTCTTGCGTATGATGATTATCCAATGACCTCAATCGGTCAAAAGCAAGAATGGATCAGTAAAGGTATGGAAGAGGATGCTTGGTTCACTTTTTATCACGATGCGATTTACCGTGCAGTCAAGTTCGATGAGCAAGGTGAAATCATTGCAAAGGTACACCGTGATAAATGATCATAAATTTGTCACATTTATGCAGTTTGTAAGAAAATGGATGGAGAAAACCGTCACATTTTTTACAGAAACCTGTTACAATTAACATAGATTTTCTGAGTAATAATAGTGTAATATATTAATTGGCTCATTTGACGTTTAGGAGGGGAATGATAGATATGTTTAAGCAACTCACAGCCGCTGTGATGGCTTTAACACTTTTGGTTTCTGGTGGAGCAGGCGTACTTGCCGCCGAAGACGCACCAAAGGGTATGAAAGAAGCTACGAAAAAGTTTATGAAAGACGAATATTATGATTACAAGGATGGTAGTCTTGAACCGCTATCCAATCTTACAAAGGTCGAAGTCACTCCTAAAGCAGAAGAAGGAGAAGAAGCTTCAGGTCCAATTACGGTTTATGCAGGTCTTGCAGAATTCAAGACCGTACGTGATAATATCTTCACTTTTGACCGTAAAGAAACAGTCTACTACGATGCAACAAATGATAAGATGTTGACTGCTACTGAAGTCGGTGCCTTCCAAAATGACACATTGACGAATTACAAAGAGCAATTCGACCATCTTGGAAAGAAGATGAACTTAGGCTGGGTCATGTCATTGCATGCACTTATCCTCTTGGTACCAGCGTACTTGATGTTCGTATGGGGTAACCAGGTGTATTCTTCTTCTCGCTTCATGATTGGAAACAATCTATACGGACAAAAGCACACATTCAACTAATGAAAAATGGGGCTGACTCACGTTTTTGAGTCGCCCCTTTTAATTGTCATTCATATGTTTGTGTCGTGAATTATATAGTTGTACTAGAGACTTCAAGTACAGAACCGGTATCTGCATCTACTGTAAAAAGGAAATGTTCTTCACCAGATGAGGTTGAGCGTGTGAATCCGCCTCTATAGACGTCATAGGACAGACCGTTTAAATCTGCTGGTTCCTTTGTTGTATAAATCCAGGAGCCGCTCACTCTTGCAGGCACATTCTTTTTGACCTTGTTCAGTGCAGCTTCAGGTGTGATCTTACGTGAACTTAATTGTTTCGTAAGTAAGGCACCGGCTAAAAAACCGATACAAGTGTAGAGGATGGTAGATGTTTTCAAAAGAGATACCCCTTTCCAACTGTGTTGATATCATTTATTCTATAGTATAACAGACTTTATCCATTGAATTTAAAATGTCGAGGGTTCGCAATTCCCACCCCTCATTAAACAAAACTAGGGAGCGTGAACCATAAGAAGTTCATCTCACTCTCCACTTGTTTTGAAGTGGAGTTTTTTCTTTATTTTGCCAAACTCACTCCCTTTCCGCGGGTAACCGAAAAGCGGAAGCGACCCGATTAGTTACGAAGGTCACTGGAAAACGGACGAGGAGGCTCGAACCAAACAAAAACTTGGTTCTGTGTGGGTTCACTCATAAGGGTGTCAATCAATGTGTCGACCGCCACAGGAAGTTTGAAGTGATCCAAGTGACTGGTCGATGAGCTAGACTGAGCTAGACATCATTTCCCTGTACTAACCCACTTCCGCAAGCCTCCTTACTTGCACAGGATCTCAACACAAAAATGAAATCATTTTCGTGTCTGCGATGAGAATTCTCAGAAGCTTTCCTTCTGCTGGCTTCGACCGTGGTGGCTTTTAGTCGAAGTCCTTTTAATGAGTACGCGGTCTCGCTTGGCTCGCTTATCCCGCAGTGTCGTTAATTTCGTAAAAGAAGTTTAAATGATACAAAGATTTTAATAACCTTAATCATTATACAACAACACGAAAAGGAGGTCGGATGATATGGACTTTCAAATTCCGAAGAAAGTGGAGCGGATTGACGAAGATATACAACGTAATGAGTTGAAATATCACCATAAGCGTGTAGCTGTCACGAAAGAATTCACATTCGATGCCGCACACCACTTGCACTGCTATGAAGGGAAATGCAAAAGCCTTCACGGCCACACGTACAAACTGGTCATCACCATCAGCGGTTATGTGGACAATATCGGATTGACGATCGACTTCGGTGAAATCAAGCAAATTTTTAAAGAGGAAATTGATTTGAAACTGGACCATCGTTATTTAAACGAGGTATTACCGAATATGAACACAACGGCTGAAAACATGATCGTATGGATCTGGGAGCAGCTGGAGAAGCGTCTAAAGACACACTATCATGAACGGGGAACGAGGATCGAGGAGTTGAAACTATACGAAACTCCAACAAGTTATGCAACATTGAAACGAGAGTGGATGGAAAATGACTAAACAGATAATAATTCCAGATAAAACGGAATATATGGAATGGGAGCTTCCTATGGTCGAAATTTTTGAGACTGTTGAAGGAGAAGGGAGCATGGCTGGTTTTCCGACGGTTTTTGTCCGGGTATTCCACTGTAACCTTCGTTGCACATGGTGTGATACCACATACAGCTATGCACCGGCTAAGGAAGAGTACAAAGCGACAATCAACCAAATCATAGAAAAGATCAAAACCTTCTCAAGTCACAGAATTTGTTTTACAGGTGGCGAACCCTTGATTCATGGGAAAAAGTCGGCAGCTCTTCTTGTGGCAATGTGTGAGTTAGAGAAGATTAAGGATGTGCATATTGAAACGAACGGCGCAATTGATTTGGAACAATTTGAAACGCTGCGTGTCGAGAATGAAGCAGTAGGGACAAAAGCGCGTTTCATCATGGATTTCAAGCTTCCGGATTCCGGGGAAATGGATCGGATGATTTATAGTAATTTTGAAATCCTTAAACCTCAAGATGAAATCAAATTCGTGATCGGGGATGATGAGGACTTTAAAGTGGCGACATCTGTCGTTAAGGAACATCACAAGTCAGGGCAAGTGCTATATAGTCCTGTCTGGGAAACGATGCCACCGCAAAAACTAGTTGAAAAAATACTAACAGAACCGCTTCCGGATGTGAAGCTCAGCTTACAGATGCACAAAGTTATCTGGCACCCGGATCAGAGAGGAGTTTGACGATGAAAAAGGGAGTCGTTGTTTTAAGTGGAGGTTTGGATAGTACAACCTGCATGGGGATTGCGAAAGAAAAGGGGTACGAACTTTATCCGATTACGTTCCATTACGGCCAGCGCCATAACCGTGAAGTAGAGCAGGCTGAAAAAGTAGCAGCATTTTTTAACGCTCCTGAACATCGGATTGTTGATGTAAGCTTTCTGCAGCAGATCGGTGGAAGCGCGTTGACGGATGATTCAATCGAGGTCAGACAGGGGGGCGTAGACGAAGATATTCCATCAACCTATGTCCCGGCTCGGAATATGATTTTTCTTGCGCTCGCAAGTGCTTATGCAGAAGTGATTGGAGCAGAAGCGATCTACATCGGTGTCTCAGCAGTCGATTATAGCGGTTATCCAGATTGCAGACCTGAATTCATCCAAAGCATGAATGAAACTGTCAATCTAGCGACAAAAACAGGTGCAACAGGTGGTCAGTTTGAAATCGAAGTTCCATTGATTCAAATGACTAAGAAGGAAACGATTGAAGAAGGACTCCGTTTAGGTGTTCCTTATGAGCTGACAACTTCTTGTTACCTTGGTGAAGAAGTGGCATGTGGTGAATGCGATAGCTGCCTACTTCGGTTAAAAGGATTTGATGAAGCAGGTGCTGAAGATCCGATTCCATATGCTAAGAAACCTCGTGTGTAGCGGTCCTTTTAAAGTTACGTTACAATAGGATTGGTGAAAATTTTCTGGCAATGGAAGGGAGAAATCATGAAGGAAGAAACCTTACAGCTATTTCAAACTTTAACAGAATTACAAGGTGCTCCGGGGTTTGAGCACGATGTAAGGAAGTATGTCCGTAGTCAGCTTGAGCCTGTGTCGGATGAAATTATCCAGGACAAGCTCGGTAGTATTTTTGGCGTGAAAAAAGGAAAAGAAGATGGACCAAAGATCATGGTAGCTGGCCACATGGACGAAGTCGGTTTCATGGTGAGCAAGATTACAAAGAACGGGATGCTGAAGTTCGAGACATTAGGTGGCTGGTGGAGCCAGGTCTTGTTGGCACAACGCGTTCAGGTCATGACGGATAATGGACCGGTCATCGGCGTGATCGGATCGACACCGCCTCATTTACTTGAGGAATCCCAGCGCTCGAAACCGATGCCATTGAAGCATATGTACATCGATATCGGTGCGGATGACAGAGAAGATGCTGAATCGATCGGAGTGCGTCCAGGGCAGCAAATCGTGCCGATCTGTCCGTTCACACCGATGGCGAATAAGAAGAAGATTTTAGCGAAAGCCTGGGATAACCGTTATGGTGTCGGGCTTGCAGTTGAATTGATGAAAGAATTACAAGGTGAAGAATTGCCGAACACCCTCTATTCTGGAGCGACCGTCCAAGAGGAGGTTGGCTTGCGCGGATCGAAAACAGCGGCAAACCTGATTCAACCAGATATCTTCTACGCATTGGATGCAAGCCCTGCAAATGATTCCAATGGCGATAAAGAAGCCTTTGGCCAGCTGGGTAAGGGTGCGTTGTTACGGATACTCGATCGTACGATGGTGACCCATAAAGGAATTCGCGATTTCATACTCGATACAGCAGAATCAAATGATATTCCATATCAGTATTTCATCTCACAAGGTGGAACAGATGCAGGCAGCGTACATATTTCTAACGAAGGTGTGCCTTCTGCGGTAGTCGGGATATGCTCTCGTTACATCCATACTGCAGCATCAATAATTCACGTGGATGACTATGCAGCCGCCAAAGAACTGCTTGTCAAATTAGTCAAGTCCTCTGACAAATCCACAGTAGACCAAATCATCTACGATTAATCAAATTGAAGCGGGTGCCAGGCACCATTTTGAAACCGTTGGGACACAAGGACTTTGAAAGTGTACCTGGCACCAAGGATGGGGAGGGTGTTTGTGTGATTGTAGCGATTGGATCTAAGAACCCTGCTAAGGTTCAAGCAGTGGAATCGGTTGTTGAGACTCTCAATTGGCAGGTGGAAGGCATTAAGGTGCCATCCCAAGTGTCAGCTCAGCCCTTTTCAGATGCGGAAACTCGAAAAGGGGCTGTGAACCGGGCTAAAGCCTGTGTTGATTCCGGTTTCGAGCTTGGAATCGGATTGGAAGGCGGGGTAGTCGATACTCCCGACGGTCTTTTTCTCTGTAACTGGGGTGCACTTGTTACCGAAGCGCAAATTACCTATGTAGCGAGTGGCGCGAAGATCCTTCTGCCCAAAGAGATCAGTGAGCCAGTTCGCTCAGGTATAGAGCTAGGGGACGTTATGGCTGAGTATACGAACAAGAGAGATGTGCGGACGCAAGAGGGTGCTATCGGTGTTTTCACTGATGGATGGATCACACGTGGAGAGATGTTCGCCCACATCGTCCGGCTTTTGGTCGGTCAATATCAGTATTATCAAGAATGAACCACAAGAGGGAGCTGAACCATTCAGCTCCTTTTCCTATTGATTAAACAAGTTTTAGTATTTCTCTTCAAAGTCTAGTAAACTGCAAAAAAGAGGACTGACGCCCGTCAGTCCTACCTCTATAAAAAGTAGTTTGTTGCTTGCTGAATTCTTATGACAGTGGAAATATGCCAGACTCCTGCGGGATAGCAAACTAAGCGAGACCCCACCCTCTTTAAAAGGATCTTTGACTATAATAATGAACTTCGACTAAATACCACCACTTCCTATGGTGAACGTCGAAGTCAGTACATCCTGTACAAGTACGTCCTATTGTGAACGTCGAAGCCAGCAGAAGGAAAGCTTCTAAGAATTCTCATCGCAGACACGGAAATGATTTCATTTTTGTGTTGAGATCCTGTGCAAGTGAGGAGGCTTGCGGAAGTGGGTTAATACAGGGAAGTGATGTCTAGCTCAGCGACCAGTCACTTGGATCGCTTCAAACTTCCCGCGGCGGCAACACATTGATTGACATCCTTATGAGTGAGCCCACGCAGAACCAAGTCTTTTTTGGTTCGAGCCTCCTCGTCCGTTTTCCAGTGACCTGCGTGCCTAACCGGGTCGCTCCCGCTTTTCGTTTGCCCGCGGAAAGCGAGTATATTTCCAAACTCAAAAACAACAATCTATGCGAAAACCGCTAAGTTATTCCTCTTCAAACACATATGAGAGGGCTTGAATGGCTTGATCGAAGTTTTCGACAGTCACAGTCGCTTTGTTCGATAACTCCTTCAAGGCATGATGTAATGATCCGTCTCGTACAAGGATAAGCGGTTTATTTAAAGCTAGCGCAGTTGAAGCGTCCATCGCGGTATTCCATTGTTTATAGCTTTCGCCGAAAAACGCCAGAACCACGTCTGATTTCGAAAGCAGAATCTCTGTCCGCAAATTATTGAAATCAGAAGCTTTATCATCTTTAATGATTTTATCTGGTTGTTCACCTAAAATCTCCTCACCAATGTCATCTGAACGACTGTGGTTGGTCATCGGATTCACGAACGTGATCGGCAAGTTCTTATTTTCAGCCTTCTGTTTCAACTCATCCCGCCAGTTATCATGGATCTGTCCTGCTAGGTATACTGTTAAATTCACTGTATCACTCCTTGTTTTGAATCTATCATTATAATAACATGAGCATTCTGAAAAATTCCTGTAATTCGCTTGAATGGTGGAAAGACAATAAGGGAAAGCTGAAGTCTGAGACTAGAAACTGAGGTTATCATATGAAAAGGCGGAACGTGCTTTTTATATCGACGATAATAGCAATAGCACTTTGCATTTGGGTAGTTTATGAAGCTACTCCATTTTGGCATGAAAAGCAAAAGGTGATCACGGTAAACGAAGGACAATCTTTGCAAGATGTAGCTGAACAAATGCATGCCGAATCCCTGATCAAAAATAAAACCTTTTTCTTGTTGTATGGGAAGCTGAACGATCTTGATGGGCAGGTAAAGATTGGAAAGCATCAGGTATCAAGTACACAATCTGTCCCTGAACTTTACAAAGAGTTAGTAACAGCGCCGCTTGAAAAAGGAATTGAAGTCACCTTTCCTGAAGGTTTCACTATTGAACAAATCGCGGCGAGACTGGAGAAAAAGGGGATAACGACTCAAGCTGAATTTTTAAAACACGCAAAAACGGGAGAAGGAATCAAACATCCACTTATCCAAAAATTGAAGAATGAAAAAGATATCAAATACAAATTAGAGGGGTACTTATTTCCGGATACCTATTATTTTAAAGAAGGGATTTCTCCAGGGGAGGTTATTGAGAGAATGCTGGATCGGTTTGAACAAGTACATAAAGAACTTGATCCAGATTCAAAGCATGATTTGATGCAATGGGTCACGTTGGCTTCAATTGTGGAAAAGGAAGCGGTGGTTGAAAAAGAAAGGGAGTTGATTGCTAGGGTCTTCCAAAACCGAATGAAAGATGGATGGAAGCTGCAATCTTGTGCAACGGTGCAATATGTGCTTGATAAACCGAAGGAACGTCTTCTGTATAAGGACTTGGAGGTGGATAGCCCTTATAACACTTATACCAATGAAGGACTTCCTCCAGGACCGATTGGTAACCCAGGGAAACAATCATTAGAAGCTAGTTTGAAACCAAAAGATCATGATTACTACTTCTTTGTCGTCAAAGCGGATGGGTCTGGAGAACACCACTTTTCCAAAACATTCAGGGAACACCAACAGCACACTGACCATAAAGGAAACTGGTAGGAGCGTGCTGAGCAGTATTGGGATGATTAGGGAATTGTAGGTAATTCCTTGTTTTTGTAGATAATTGCTCAGCCAGCAACTTCAAGTGGAAGCTCGTTGAAACCCATTTCTAAACCAATAAAGGTGAAAAAACTCATTCTAAAAGTGAGGTTTAACCTTTTTTACAAGGAAAAAGGGCTCATCGCACATGATTGTGTTGAGCCCGTAATCTATTATTTGTGTTCTTCACTGTTGTTTTCTGACGTATAAGAATCTTCTTCAAAAGATGGTTCCTCTGCGACTGCAGCTTCATCTTTAAAATCATGCTCTGCTTCGTGTTCTTCGTCATCCATCCAATCAGATTCTTCATTAAATTCCAGAATATTTTCGGATTCGAGATTTTCGCTGATCAAGTTGAATTGACCAACTTCCTCTTGAAGAAGTATAGCGATATCCTGAAGCTCGTTTGCAGCATTATTCACTTCATTGATCGCTTCCTTTTGATGGATACTTGAAGCACTTACTTGTTCTGAAGCAGCAACAGATTCTTGTGAAATCGCGCTAACCTCTTGCAGTTTTTCTGATAGCGCTGAGTTAGATCCTTGCACTTCACTGATCGCATCACGTACTTGTTGGATCCGAGCGTTGATTCCTGTAACGTTATCAACGATTTTTGTGAATGCTTGCTTTGTACGGTCGACTGAAGTTTGCTGCTCGGTCCGATAATGATCGAATTGTTCCGCTTCATTCGAAAGCTTTTCCATTTGCTCAGACATTAATGTGATGAGTTTATAGATGTTTTGTGCTTCTGATTTCGACCGTTCTGCTAGTTTACGGACTTCCTGTGCGACAACAGCGAATCCTCTGCCGGCATCTCCAGCTCTTGCGGACTCGATTGCTGCATTCAACGCAAGTAAGTCGGTACTCCCAGCAATATCTTTGATTGTATCGACAATCGATCCGATTTGCTGTGAATGTTGATTTGCTTCTTGTACCTGGTGGATCAAATGGTTCGCAAGACCAAGGAATTCATCTGAACTTTTACCGAGATTCTCTACAATCTTCAGACCTTCTTTTCCTTCTTCCTCGGTAGCCTGTGAATCTTTACTGATTTGCAGGCTGTATTTAGCTGTTTCATCAATGGATACAGTCACCTGGGAAATCAATTCTGTACTTTCATATAAATGGTCCGCTTGAACTTGAGCACCAGCGGAAACCTGTTGAATCGCTTCATTGACTTCTTCTGTCTGCGCCGTCGTTTCTTCTGATATAGCTGCAAGGTGTTGGGATGAAGATGAGAGCTGTTCTGAAGCAGTGTTCACTTCTTGCATCGCTTTTTGCATCTTTTCAGCCATCATGTTGAATGTATTTGCGAGTTCGCCCATTTCATCGTTTTGTTCAACGTTTACACGATGTCCGAGATGCCCCTCCCCAATGACAGTCGCTCCTTCTTTTAAGGAAGTGATTGATGAGGTGATCGTTCTAGTCAGCCAGAATCCTAACGTTCCGATTGCAGCTAAAATAATCAAGCTAAGGATAATCAACGTCCATAACAGGATTGTTCCTAAGCGCTTTTGATCGGCGCTTAAGCTTTGGGTTTCCGTTATGACGTTCTTTTCAACCGACTCAATGGTCTTTTGGAGGTTCATTCCTATTTCCTCAAAATCAACGACGGTTTGTTGAATCTGTCCTTCGTATCCTTTTACTGTCTCCATTGCGCTCGTATAAGCCAATAAGCTGGAATTGAAGGCGGATTTTTGGGAAGCTTCTACGTCTGATGAACGGACTGCTTGCTTCAGAGCGTCCAGTTGATCGTTATAACGGTTATCATCTGTTGATGTCCCGCTAAGAAAATATTGCTTTTCCAATATGCGAAGTTCATAGAACTCATTCAATAATCTAGGATTTATCGACCCTAACAGCTTACTTAAATCATCTGCTTTTTCAGTCAAGATCCCTTGCATACTATCGATATCTGAAACAAGCTTTGAAGTATCTACGAATGAAGATTCATATGTACCAACTTCGTTAGAGATTTCTTTAAAAGAACCGGAAAATTGATCATTCTCGTTTTGAATCGTATCGATTTGTTTCTGAAGCTCCGCGAGTTTAGTGGAAATCTCTTGAGAAGAACCTTCAAGATTCGTCCGTAAAAACTCCTGTTCCAGCTTTCTGATATACGCGAATTCACTGTTCACCGAGATCGTATCTGTAGCAAGTTGTTGAAGACGGTTTTGCTTGTCGTTCATATTCTGGGTCATGAATACGTAGAACATTGAAAAGGCGAATAAAATTACAATCCCTACTACAGCCATGATCAACATGAGTCGTACTTTGTTCTTGATGGACAACTGTAGGTTATCCTTGAGCAATTGCAGCATGCTTTCTCCCCCTTGGTCACTCTGCACCAGCTATTCACTACTCTGCTTTAATTATCAAAACTACTTTGTATATAATGGAGACATAAGAAATGTTTGGACTTGCTTTGGGCAGATTAGAAAATAGCTCATACGTCATCCTTACTTTTATTATCGTAGTATGTTGAAAAATTTTAATACTTTTACGATAGAATTTTGTAAATGGCTGTTATCGTATAGAGTGTTGTTTTCTACAATTGGAAATATACTCGTTTCCCACGGGCAATCTTGCGGGGTCTCGTATAGCTTGCTTTCCCGCAGGAGTCTCGCATATTTCTTCTGCTATTTGTTTACGTTTATCTCTATATCAGCACAATTAGCAACAAGTATTCTTTTGAACTCATCGAAGGGTCGATAGGGGTTCAAGAAAACGGAGGTAGAGCTTTTGAAATCATTTTTAACGAGAAAAGGGGTCTCATTATCGTTACATACGTATTTTGTAACAGCACTGAGCTATATGGCTTTAGGGCTTTTTTCTTCGCTGATCATCGGTCTTATTCTACAGACAGCTGGTGAAGTATCAGGTTCCACATTTTTCGTTGAAATGGGCAGTTTGACAATGAGTTTGATGGGACCGGCCATTGGCGTGGCAATCGCATATGGTCTGAATGCACCTCCGCTCGTCCTGTTTTCGGCAGTCATTGCTGGGGCTGCTGGCAGTGCTTTAGGTGGAGGGCCGGCTGGAAGTTATGTAGCAGCTCTATTTGCAGTGGAGTTTGGAAAAATGGTTTCGAAGGGAACGAAGGTAGATATCATCGTCACTCCATTCGTAACTGTGACAACCGGCTATCTTGTCGCAAAATTCATCGGTCCACAGATTTCTAGTGCCATGCAAAACTTTGGAGCGCTGATCATGTGGGCGACGGAGCAGCGCCCGCTTATAATGGGAATTCTTGTAGCAACATTAATGGGACTTGCACTTACTGCTCCGATCTCTAGTGCAGCGATTGCAATCATGCTTGGCTTAGATGGACTAGCAGCAGGTGCAGCGACCATCGGATGTGCTGCACAAATGGTCGGTTTTGCAACTGCCAGTTTCCGTGAAAACGGGTGGGGAGGTTGGATCGCACAAGGTATTGGAACTTCAATGCTCCAGGTAGCGAATATTGTTAAAAGACCGGCCATACTTATCCCGCCGACAGTTGCTGGTATTATCCTCGCTCCGTTCGGTACTGTTATTTGGGTTACAGAAAATATTGCGGAAGGTGCAGGCATGGGGACAAGTGGATTCGTCGGACAGATCATGACGTTTCGAACAATGGGATTTACTTATGAAACGTTACTCATTGTTTTGTTCTTACACTTTATTGGACCTGCTGTCATCTCTCTAGTACTATCAGAATGGATGAGAAGAAAAGGTTTCATCCAACATGGCGATATGAAAATCGAGTATTGATATTGGAGGTTATTTACATGAAAACAATCAAAACGAATGAAGACTGGAATGCTGCAATCCAATCAGAAAATGCAATTATCATGTTTTCCGCGGTATGGTGCCCGGATTGTGTGATCGTGAAGCCGATCATGCGTGAAATCGAGGAAGAATATGGTCAATTCGATTACTATTATGTTGATCGGGATGAGCATATCGAATTGTGCCAGGAATACGATATTTTCGGAATTCCAAGTTTCCTTGCTTTCAGTAACGGTAAAGAAATAGGACGTTACGTTGATAAACAGCGCAAGTCTAAGGAACAAATCGAAAACTTCCTTACATCCATACGCTAAACAGTGACTTTTTCCCTTTCTGATGTTAAAATTTAATATTAGAGATTCATGTCTTAATTGTTCTTTTAGAAAGGGTGAACGTTGTGGCAAAAGTAGATGTTGACCACAGTAAATACGCAGGTATTCGATTCGACATAGAAAATGAGGATGTCATCCTTGTAGATATACTAGAAACGATTCCGTATGAATATATAGGGAAGGACACATTGGTGACGATTCCGACAAACGAATTCACTTCGGTATGTCCATGGTCCGGTCTTCCGGATTTTGCAGAATTCCACATCAGCTATATTCCGAACGAAAAGCTTGTGGAAATGAAATCATTGAAGTATTACCTTACTTCTTATCGAAATGTCGGAATCTATCAAGAGCATGCGACAAATCGTATTCTTGACGATCTCGTTCAATTACTTGAGCCGAAAGAAATGCAGATTACCGCAATTTGGAACGCTCGTGGTGGACTAGGTACTGAAGTAGTAGCTGAATATAAGAAAGACAACGCATAACTCTGGGGTCGAACCCTAAATGTAAACCAGAGGGGTTGAGCCATAAGTGCCCGGCACTTAGTTGATGGTCAACCCTTCTTCTGTTTATCAAAAGACTATCTTTTTGTTTGTTAGTTATTTTTGAACATCCTTTAAGCGAAATTCCCGACACTCCAGCAGAAGAGCGTGACAGGTGAGTTCAAGCAGCCATATTTTCAGTTACCGGACACCACAGCCGTTATTTGTGAACAAAGCAGCTGATTTTCTATGATATTTGCGAAACAAGGTCCCTGGTGTCCGTTAGGATTGTAAAATCCTATATTTTCGCCAAATAAGGTTTCCTGTGTCCGCTAATGGGTAGATGCAGCTTGGCATCATCGAGAAACGACCGAGGAGGCTTGCGGATCGCTTGAAAAGGAAGTAATTTGTAAAAATAACAATCAACTATAACAAAGCCAATAATAAATAAAAAACAGAGTTCATCATAGAAAGGAGGATGTCGGATGGAACCGATTGAACTGAAACGTATATTGGAAAAGAGACTAGGAAGTGAAGATCGATCGTTCATCTTCAATGCGAAAGAAAAAACACTGCGTATTGAAGAAAAAGGAACTGGTAAAGGTATTACCCTCTCACTTCCTGGCTTGACTGCCAAATACGAAGAACGGAAAGATGATGCGATTGATGAAATCATCTACCATGTTGACGAACTGTTTTCTGTCATGAATCAAAACCAATCTTTAGATGGAAATCAGAAAGCGATTTTTCCAGTGATCCGATCGACATCTTTCCCAACTGAACATAACGGGGAGCCACTTGTGTTTGAAGAGCATACAGCTGAAACCCGGATTTTTTATGCGCAGGATTTGGGGAATTCGTATCGTTTGCTGACAGAAAATATGCTTGAAGAGCAAGGTTGGAATATCCAGCAATTAAAGGAGATAGGAAGATTCAACTTACGTTCCCTTGATTGCTCCATGAAGGAAGATCAGGTTGCAGGAAACGTCTTCTATTTCATCAACCATAATGATGGATATGACGCAAGCCGCATCTTGAACCAGCAGCTGCTTGACAGAATGAAGAAAAAAGCAGAAGGTACACTTGCTGTTGCTGTGCCACATCAAGATGTCTTGATTTTTGCCGATATCAAAAATGAACAAGGCTACGATATCTTAGGACAGATGTCCATGCACTTCTTTTCAAATGGTAGGGTTCCTGTTACTGCATTACCATTCCTTTATGAGGATGGAGAATTCGAACCGATATTCATACTTGCTAAAACAAAACCGGAAGAATCTGAATAGATGTTTATGAAAGGGGAAAGCCCGTATGGTGAATGTACATTATAACCCAAATGGAATAGGGGATGTCCTGCTCGTTTCTTTAGATGCAGGGACGATTACAGAACGTGATTTTCAAAAACACAGAGAAGTAGTGAGATTATTTGATAAAAAAGATGGTCGTACTTTGGGCTATAACATCTTCAATGCTTCCAGGTATTTTGATCTTTCTGGGAATGGGAAGATTGAAGTTACAGAAACTTTAGTAGATGAAATCAATCAGTTTTTACAAAAGAGTGATGTGGGGGAAACAATTGCATTCGACGCTCGACCTGAATTCATTGTCGGAAACGTCACTTCCAAAGAAAAGCATCCTGATGCAGATAAGCTTAGTATTTGTAAAGTAGATATCGGTGATGATGTACTGCAGATCGTTTGCGGAGCACCGAATGTCGATAAAGACCAAAAAGTCGTTGTCGCACGTGTGGGAGCAATGATGCCAAGCGGAATGTTGATAAAAGAAGCGGAACTTCGAGGCGTCCCATCCTCAGGTATGATTTGTTCAGCTAAAGAGTTGAATTTACCTGATGCTCCAAAAGAAAAAGGAATTCTTGTTTTAAGTGATGACTATGAAATTGGTGCTGATTTCTTCACAAATGACAAGTAAATTGAGTTAGGACAACCAGATCAGATCTGGTTGTTTTCTACTACTTATTTACCTTTTTTGAGGAGAATGAGTAAGGAATAGGTTTTGAATTGACTTGTTTCTTTTGATAATGATGGATGGAATATTCGAATAGTATCTCATAAATTCGAATATTTAGGTGAACGAAAGAAATTTTTTAAAAAAGGTGAATGTATAGATGTCTAACTGGTTGAAAAAAATGATGAATTTGATTTTTGAAGATGAGGACATAGAGACTGAAAAGGAAAACAATCGGACCATCCCTAAAGCAAATACGCAACAAAAAAGGAAAGGGATGTCTGTAGGAAGGATGACAGCAGGTAAAAGCTCGTTCGAACCGAGAATGGTACATCAATATCCGAAAGAAGGAAGTTTTCGTTTTCCAGTCATACCTGATGATAAAAATGAGAAGGATCACCTTAACGATCCAACTGAAAACGAAAGAGCAACGTCCGAATATGAACCACAAAAGCAAACCAAGCAAGCTGATAAAAAGCAACCCCGGGTAGAAAGAAGACAATCTGAACGAAATCGAAGCGGGGGAAGGTCTAAAAGCACTGAGGAAAAGCCAAAGTTTACTGGAGAAAACTTTACGCCTACTGAAATCCCTTCTCCAATCTATGGATTCGGCAGTCGTCCGGAAGTGTTTCCGCCTAAAATCGGCCCGGAAAGTGCAGGTACCATTTCTAGTAAAAAACAAGCGCAACAATCAAAGTATGAACCAGGATATGAAGCTTACCAAGCAATTTCTGAAATGAAGGAAGAAGAAGTATTATATCAATCTGAAATGAAGGAATCCGAATTTTCAAATCAAAATGAACTGGACAAATCAGAGTCAGAAAAAGAAGAATGGACATTACATGGCTGGGGGTTCACGCAAGAATTAAAACAGGAAAGGGAAGAACCTATAACCCCAACCTGGAATATAGAAACCGGCGAAGATCATCAGGAAGTGGGGACTGAAGATACCGAAATTCCTTTGAATTTGGAAAGTGAATCCACTGAAATCCAGCCTGAAGAGACGTTGGAAGACAGTAGTACTGATACAAAACAAGTAATCGCTGAAAATGCTGAGCCATCCACCCATACATATGAAAACAATACTCCTAAAACATCGGAAACCGTTGAAACAAACAAGGTGGAAAACGATGAACCAGAACCAGAGAAGCCGACTCAATCAGTAAGTCTTAAAAATGAAGAAGAAAAAAAGAAGAGTCCAATCCCGTTCAACGTAATGATGCTGCAACGTGACAGGAAGCCTCAGAGGAAAACCCAAGCAGATCATTCGAGTACACCGAAGCATGAAAAATCGATTGAACGAGGGTACAGTTTCCCTTCTGAAAGATTGTTAGACCGGGAAATTCAAGAGATTAATGATGACGAAACATGGTTGAACGATCAAATCGAACTGCTGCAGTCTACCCTTCATAACTTCAATGTTAAAGCTACTGTAGTCGGCGCGACAAAAGGTCCATCTGTTACAAGAATTGAAGTTCAGCCTGCACCGGGCGTAAAAGTCAATAAGATAACGAACCTTTCTGATGATATCAAATTGAGCTTAGCTGCGAAGGATATCCGGATGGAGGCGCCAATTCCCGGACGAAATGCAATCGGGATCGAGGTTCCAAACAAAGTGAGCAAATCGGTGACCCTGCGTGAAATCATCACACATCCGAATTTTACACAAAGTTCATCCCCGCTCTCTGTAGCATTAGGCCTTGATATTTCAGGAAATCCGGTCGTGACGGATCTTCAAAAAATGCCACATGGTCTGATAGCTGGTGCTACCGGCTCAGGTAAAAGTGTATGTATTAATTCGTTGCTCATCAGTATCTTATATAAGGCTCATCCGGATGATGTACGATTGATGCTCATCGATCCGAAAATGGTTGAGCTAGCTCCGTATAACCAGTTGCCCCATCTGGTAACGCCAGTCATAACGGATGCAAAAGAAGCGACACTTGGACTGAAATGGGCCGTGGATGAAATGGAACGCCGGTACGAATTATTTGCAAAAACAGGGGTCAGAGATATGGAGCGTTTCAATAAGCTTGTTAAGGAAAAAGGAGAACCTGACCAAAAGCTCCCTTACGTTGTTGTAGTCATTGATGAGTTAGCAGATCTTATGATGGTTTCACCGCAAGAAGTTGAAGACTCAATCTGTCGTATCGCCCAAAAAGCCCGCGCTTGCGGTATCCACCTTCTGTTGGCGACTCAACGTCCGTCGGTAGATGTGATAACAGGGTTGATCAAAGCGAACATTCCGACCCGGGTTGCATTCTCTGTCTCTTCATCGGTGGATTCAAGAACGATCATCGATACGAACGGAGCTGATAAACTTCTTGGTAAAGGAGATATGCTTTTCCTTGGCAACGGTGTCTCCAAGCCTGTACGTGTACAGGGGAATTTTGTATCCGATGAGGAAATCGAACGGATCACCCAGCATGTCAAAGAACAACGCGATCCGGATTATTTGTTTGAAAAAGAAGAGTTGGTGCAAAATACATTGGCCATTGATCAGAACGATGAATTGTTCGATGAGGCTTGTGATTTCGTACTTGAACAGGGTGCTGCTTCATCTTCTGCCTTACAGAGAAGATTCCGCATTGGGTATAACCGGGCAGCTAGACTAGTGGATATGATGGAAACCCGCGGCATCGTTTCTGAAGCTATGGGAAGTAAACCGCGAAATGTACTCGTATCGAAACAAGAGTTTTATGATCAAGTAAGTGAGGAATAGACAAGCAGCAATATGATTACCGAAAATGCGATAACTAAGCAATTTTGAGGAATAAATGATAGTCTTGAATTATCGGTATTCGTTTTATATGATAAACTAATGGTTATCTTATAAGTAAGCTTAGCTAAAATGTACTGTTAATTTTACAGAAAAGTTTTGAGGAATTCACAAAAGTGGATTTCTCAAAAATCTACATTTAAGGATGTGGTTCTGTTAAAGGACTTTGTTCATTTTAAGCGAAATTTGCGACACTCCTGCGGGAAAAGCTCGCCGAAGTGGGTTAATGCAGGGAAGTAATGTCTAGTTCAGCGAACATTCACTTGGATCACTTCAAACTTCCTGCACGGGTCGACACATTGAATGACACCCTTATGAGTGAGCCCACGCAGAACCAAGTTTTTGTTTGGTTCGAGCCTCCTCGTCCGTTTTCCATTGACCTACGTGACTAATCGGGTCGCTTCCGCTTTTCGTTTGCCCGCGGAAAGGGAGTGAATTTCGTAGAAATCAACAATAAAATTAACAGAGCCAAGAATATCAAAAACAATAAGCAACTGAAGTACATAAAGGAATAGGTGCAATCGTATGGATATGAAAGAAATCGAATTGAAAATGCAAGGAAAAATCAATAGACTGACGAATAACACCTTCAAATTCGATGAACGTGTCGCTGAAGGATGGTTTTCTGCCGTTTACTTTTTGAAAACTTGTGAAATCGCTGAGGCACATCGTTCGGATAATGTCGTGAAAATGCAGTTCTTTCAAAAGAAGCATGCTGTGCTCTGTGGGACTGACGAAGCCATCGCTTTGATCAAAACTTTCGCAAAAAAACCTGAAGAATTGGAGATCTACTCACTTAAAGACGGTGACAAAGTCGAACCCTATGAAACGGTCCTGACGATCGAAGGTCCGTATCAAAACTTCGGGTTCCTTGAAGGTCTTATTGACGGCATTCTAGGCAGAAGAACTTCTGTATCGACGAATGTTTATAATGTTGTGAAAGCAGCAAGCACTTCAAGTGTTCAAAAGCCTGTCATCTTTATGGGGGATCGTGATGATCATTTTACCCAGCAAGCTGGTGATGGATACGCAGCATACATTGGGGGTTCTACGGCCCAAGCTACCCACGCTATGAATGAATGGTGGGGCAAGCGCGGGATGGGTACGATGCCGCATGCACTCATCCAGTTGTTCGAAGGCGATGTTGTAGCTGCTTCACGCGCATATTACGAGCAATATCCTGAGGATGAGTTGATTACACTGGTAGACTATAATAATGATGTCATAACGGACTCTTTGAAAGTGGCTAGAGAGTTCGGAAACACATTGAAAGGCGTCCGGATCGACACCTCGAGGACACTGGTCGATCAATATTTTTGGAGAAACCAAGACGAACTCGGTACATTCGATCCAAGAGGGGTCAACCCTGAATTGATATTCGCATTGAGGAAAGCTTTGGATGACGAAGGTTTTCAGCATGTAAAAATCGTGGTAAGCGGAGGGTTCAACGAAGATCGGATTCAGGCATTCGAAGAACGGAAGGTTCCAGTTGATATTTATGGAGTAGGAAGTTCTTTATTGAATATCCATATCGGTTTTACTGGTGACAATGTTTTATTAAATGGTAAAAGGGAAGCTAAGAAAGGACGAAAGCACCGTCCGAACCCGCGTCTTGAGAAAGTGGAATAGGTCGATTTGAGGAATTATTAGTCTAAAGACTACTTTTTTGATATAATGTTAAAATGGGTTTTACGCCTAAAGGTGATACTAGCCCCATTTATCTGATTTAGGCATATAATAAATGTAGAAAATTAGTAACGATTCCAGATTAGTTGGAGGTTCGTTTTATGACAACTTATCATTTTGTTGGGATTAAAGGGACTGGTATGAGTCCATTGGCCCAGATTCTTCATGATATGAAATATGACATTCAAGGATCTGACATTGAACAATACATCTTTACCCAACAAGCATTAGAAGAACGAAATATCCCAGTGTTGCCATTTGGTGCGGAAAATGTGAAGACCGATCAAGTGGTGATAGCTGGAAATGCATTTCCGAATGATCATGAAGAAGTGGCTAAAGCTACTGAATTAGGAGTGCCAGTGTACCGGTACCATCACTTCTTAGGTGAATTCATCAAGAAATTCATCAGTGTCGCAGTAACAGGTTCACATGGTAAAACTTCTACGACAGGCTTATTGGCACATGTTTTAGGTGCTGCTAAACCAACATCCTATTTGATTGGCGATGGATCTGGAAAAGGTATGGAAGATAGTGAATATTTCGTTTTTGAAGCTTGTGAGTATCGACGACATTTCCTTTCATATGAGCCATCTTATGCAATCATGACAAATATAGATTTTGATCATCCGGATTATTTTAAAGATGTAAACGACGTATTCGATGCTTTCCAATCGATGGCCTTGCAAGTACAAAAGGGGATCATTGCCTGCGGAGACGACCCTTACTTGCAACAGATACAAGCAAAAGTGCCTGTCATGTTCTATGGCTTGAATGACACTAACGATTTTCAAGCAAGGAATATCCAGGTCAATCAAAAAGGCACCACGTTCGATGTGTTCGTTAGGAACGCGTATCATGAAACATTTACGATTCCTGGATTCGGGACACACCATGTGCTCAATGCTTTATCAGTGATCGCCCTTTGTCACTATGAAGAAGTGGACGTCAACATATTGAAAGAACATCTAGCTACGTTCAAGGGTGTGAAGAGAAGGTTCTCTGAAAAGCGAATCGGGCAACAGGTTTTGATTGATGATTATGCCCATCATCCGACTGAAATCAAGGCTACGATCGAATCTGCAAAACAGAAATATCCTGATAAAGAAGTCGTTGCGATTTTCCAACCGCACACCTATACGCGGACACAAACGTTCTTGAGCGAATTTGCAGACAGCTTGAACCAGGCTGACTCAGTGTATTTATGTGATATATTTGGATCTGCGAGAGAAAATTCAGGAGATTTGAAAATCGAAAATCTGCAAGAGCGGATTCCGAATTCAAATATCATCGGTGAAGAAACGATCGATATTTTATCGAAGCATACCAACAGTGTACTCCTATTCATGGGTGCAGGTGACATACAAAAATATCAAAAAGCTTATGAAAGCCAGATGGCTTCATAAGCATGTGAAAATGACCCTGAGGGCTGATGTGAAGCCTTCGGGGTCTTTTCTGGTTAAATGCGTTTTGTAAGTGATTTCTTATTTTGCAGGTAAAATCTGATTTTTGTAGATAAATTTTCGTTTTTGTATGTATTTTCAAATTTTTGTATATGATTCCATTTTCTCAAGGTTTTACAGCTCAATAAACAGCATAGCGTTAATGCCTAACGATTTTAAACCAAAAAGGTGAACCTGGATCGCTTAAGTCGATCAGATTCACCCTTTATTTACATATAAAGAAAGTATAAAATACTTTCTTCAATATAAGCACAACTAAGGCTGAGCCGGAGCTAAAGCTTGGCTTTGCCAAGTTTTCTTTATCGTTTATTTCAGATTTTCTGGATTAAGCGGTTCTAGTTCTGGTAAGACGAAGCGACCATCTTTTCTTATAAGGACGCCGTCGAAGTAGATTTCCCCTCCGCCGTAATCAGGGCGTTGGATATTGACGAGGTCCCAGTGGATATTGGAGTCATTGCCGTTGAACGCTTCCTTATAGCATTGCCCGGGTGTAAAGTGAAAACTTCCATCGATTTTTTCGTCAAAAAGGATATCCTGCATCGGTGTTTGGATATAAGGGTTTACACCAATTGCGAATTCTCCAATATAACGTGCGCCTTCATCCGTATCGAGGACCTTAGTCAATCTTTCCGTATCATTTGCACTTGCTTCAATGATTTTTCCGTCTTTGAACGTGAAACTTACATTATGGAAGACGAATCCCTGGTAAGGAGACGGGGAATTGAATGTAATCGTACCGTTGACAGAATCGCGAACTGGTGCTGTGTACACTTCACCATCCGGTAGATTTTTGTGTCCTGCTGATGTAACAGAAGGGATATCTTTGATTGAGAAAGTCAGGTCTGTTCCCGGACCTTTAATTTGGACCTGATCTGTGCGGTTCATCAACTCTTCAAGTGGTCCCATTGCGTCCAGCATTTTGCTGTAATCGAGGTTACATACATTGAAGAATAAGTTTTCGAAGGTAGAAGTACTCATGTCAGCTAGCTGCGACATTGATGGTGTCGGGTAACGAAGTACACACCATTTCGTTTTCGGGATTCTGAGTCCATGATGGACAGACTTGTAAACTTTCTTTTGATAGAGTGCCATCTGTTCAGACGGTACATCCGATAATTCTGAAATGTTATTCCCAGAGCGGATTGCTACATAGGCATCCATTTCTTTCATAATTGTCTCTTCAAATTTCCCTTGGAGCTCTAGTTGCTCTTCTTTTGCATCCATAAGTAAAGCACGTTGAGTCGTTTCATCCTTAATGGTTACAAAAGGAAAGCCCCTTGCTTTATATGCTTCTTCTATAAGAGCATTAACGAGTTCTTGCTGGTAACCTGTATTTTCTATCAATACTTTCTCACCTGGCTGAAGGTCTACTGAATATG
This sequence comes from Alkalihalobacillus sp. TS-13, assembly GCF_019720915.1. GTDB lineage: Bacteria > Bacillota > Bacilli > Bacillales > Fictibacillaceae > Pseudalkalibacillus. The sequence goes on along the minus strand of NZ_JAHKSI010000001.1, from coordinate 2,197,516 downwards.
TAATGATGTTGTTTGCCAACGCTTGTATTCTTGGGTCTCTCATAAGGAATTGCCCTCTCCTTTTTATAATATTTGTTATTTCCCACCTACTATTGTACTTTATTTTAAGTTTAGAAAAAAGATAGGAGGATTGTTGAATCCAGACAGCGAATTTGATTAAAAAGGTTTAAGTTTAATGAATACGTGAATTGGGAAATGGAATACTAAACAGGAGGTGGTATTCGATATGGAAATAATCTTGTATCTAAGTGTAGCTTTAATTGCAGTAGCGTTCACAGTACTAGTCGTTTTTATCTCTAAAACATTAAAATCTCTTCAACTAACTTTGACGAATGTTGCAAAAACGTTGGATGGACTTGAAAACCAAATGGATGGAGTATCGAGGGAAACAACGGATTTGCTACATAAAACCAACCGTTTAGCCGACGATATACAGCATAAGTCAGAATCTCTCAACTCTGTATTCCATGGTGTCCGTGAGATTGGAGATAGCCTATCAACCGTCAGTCATTCTGTGAAAAATGTGTCCACACGCATTGCACGGGAAGGTGAACGGAAGTCAGATACAGTTTCTCAGGTGGTACAATGGAGTAACGCTGCTTTAGATATTTGGGAAAAATGGCAATTGAGAAACAGAAAGATTGAAAAGACTACTGAACCAAAATAGAGGAGGATGTTAAAATGCAAACTACAGAAAAAAATACTCAGAATCAATCATCATCAATTGACACGAAGGACTTTCTCATTGGCTCACTGATCGGTGGAATCCTTGGCGCGACAACTGCACTGCTGCTAGCACCTAAATCAGGTAAAGAATTACGTACAGACCTGAATGATCAAGCGCATCAATTGAAGGATAAAAGTTCGGAAGTAGCGACACTTGCACGAGAGAAATCTTCTACTTTGGCTCAAAATGTAGGCAGTCAAACATCCCAAGCTGCAAATAAAGTTAGAGAGTTTTCAACATCTGCACGCGATAATATCAATAAATGGAGAAATAAAGATAACGAATTGGTTCATCTAGAAGAAGAATACAACGAAGGAAAAGCAGATGCGATTGAAGACGCAATGCAAACGCCAAATAGCCAGTTGAACGATATCGAAACGAACTATGAAGAAAAGCACCCTAGTTCAACAAATAAATAATTGACAATAAAGTGCCTGGTTGAGCCAGGCACTTCATTTTTACATGGAAGAGAGGTACTATGATGAAAAAAATCAATTCGTGGAATGAATTTAAAGAGCTAGACCAAACAACGCCTTTCTTTTTCTTGAAAAACAGCACCACATGTCCGATCAGCCAATCTGCATATGAAGAAACAATGAAGTTTGCAGAGGACCATGCTGACTTACCATTTTACTATTTGAATGTACAGGAAACCAGGGAACTATCAAACCAGATTGCAGAAGAATTCAATATCAAACATGAATCACCCCAAATATTTTTGTTTTCTGATAATCAAGTGCGGTATCATGACTCCCACTGGAATATCACTTATAGTTCATTAGAGGACGTAGTAAAGAAGAACGTTTAACAATTTGAAGATTTAGTGTCTTAAAGGACTCCTTGCTAGACGGCAAATGGTCATTAGACTAAACTAGTAGAAGGACTAATTCTCCATGGAATTTTTCAAGTAGTAGGAAGTGAAATGATGAGCAACCAAGAATTGGATCTTTTACGAGATCAAATTGACCATATCAATCTCCAGTTAGTCGAATTGTTGAATAAACGTGCTGAACTTGTCCAGGACATCGGTTACGTGAAAAAGAAACAGGGCATCAATCGTTTCGATCCTGTGCGAGAGAGGTATATGTTAAATAAAATCGCAGAACATAACCGAGGCCCATTCGAGACGTCGACACTTCAGCATATATTCAAGCAAATTTTTAAAGCAGGACTTGAGCTTCAAGAGGATGATCATAGCCAAACACTGCTTGTTTCAAGAAAGAATCAACCTGAAAACTCAATTGTGGATGTTTTAGGGGAAAGAATAGGCGATGGTCTTCAGAGGATTGTTGCCGGACCCTGTGCTGTCGAATCTTATGAACAAGTTGATGCAGTAGCGGAAGCTGTTAAAAAACATGGAGTCAAGCTTTTGAGAGGTGGTGCATTCAAGCCGCGTACCTCCCCTTACGATTTCCAGGGGCTTGGAATGGAAGGACTTAAGATATTGAATCAAGTGGCTAGAAAGCATGAGTTAGCGGTTGTGAGTGAAATTGTGAACCCTGCAGATCTTGAAGAAGCCCATGAATACATTGATGTCATCCAAATCGGGGCACGAAACATGCATAACTTCGAGCTGTTGAAAGAAGCCGGTCGGACTTCAAAGCCAGTACTGTTGAAACGTGGGTTGGCAGCAACGATCTCTGAATTCATGAATGCAGCAGAATATATCATGTCGAAAGGGAATTCCAATATCATTCTGTGTGAACGCGGAATCCGGACATACGAAAAAGCAACGAGGAATACACTTGATATCTCTGCGGTTCCAATTTTAAAACAAGAAACGCACTTGCCTGTGTTCGTTGACGTAACCCATTCGACCGGAAGAAGGGACATCCTTCTACCAATAGCCAAAGCAGCGTTAGCAATTGGAGCAGATGGAATCATGGCAGAGGTCCACCCTGATCCTGCAGTTGCATTGTCCGATTCTGAACAACAAATGGATATCGAGCAATTCGATGAATTTGTAACTACACTTAAAGAAACAAATCCGGAATTAATTTGACCGAATGGCAAGCGAATGTTGTAGAATATAAGGAACTAGAGTAGAAAATATTAATTATAGGAAGAATAAGACAAACAAATCGTTTGGGCACAATAACGTGCAAAAGGAGGCCGTTATGAATAACAGTAATATTACAATTTATGATGTCGCAAGAGAAGCCGGAGTATCGATGGCAACCGTTTCGCGTGTTGTGAACGGGAATCCAAACGTTAAACCAGCAACTCGTAAAAAGGTATTGGATGCAATTGAAAGACTCGGGTACCGTCCGAATGCAGTAGCACGTGGATTAGCCAGTAAGAAAACGACGACAGTAGGCGTCATCATCCCAGATATTTCAAGTATTTTCTTTGCAGAGCTGGCACGGGGGATCGAAGACATCGCTACAATGTACAATTACAATATCATTCTCTGTAACTCAGACCAAAACAAAGAAAAAGAAATCCATCTTCTCAACACTTTATTAGGCAAGCAAGTTGATGGAATCGTCTTCATGGGTGGTAATATCACGGATGAGCATGTCGAGGAATTCAAGGGTTCCCCTGTACCGATCGTTCTAGCAGCAACGGTTTCCTCAGATGAAGAGATTCCGACTGTTAATATCAATTATCAAGAGGCGGTATATGATGCAATTCAGTTGCTGATTGAAAGAGGAAATGAAAAAGTCGCGATGGTTTCCGGACCGCTCGAGGATCCGATCAATGGACAATACAAGTTTACAGGATATCGCCGAGCTCTTGAAGAAGCAGGACTTGAAATCAATGAAGACTATGTACACGTCGGGGATTATACGTATGACTCTGGTTTGGAAGCAGTCGATAAGTTCATTAATCTAGATGACAAACCGAATGCAGTCTTTGTCGGGACTGATGAAATGGCACTAGGAGTCATTCATGGTGCTCAAGATAATGGGCTGAATATTCCAAAGGACCTTGAAGTAATCGGTTTCGACAATACGCGTCTTGCCTCCATGGTACGTCCGACACTCACCACGGTCGTCCAGCCTATGTACGATATCGGGGCTGTGGCGATGAGATTGTTGACTAAATTCATGAACAATGAAAATGTGGAAGACCGGAAAGTCATCCTCCCGCACAGAATACAACTGAGGGATTCTACAAAAGAATAGATGTGGAAGGCATGTGGCTTTAAAGAGCTGCATGCTTTTTTTACATTTAAAGAAAGTATAAATACTTTCTTTAGTATAAGGGCAAGTAAGGCAAAGCCTGCGCTAAGGCTTGGATTTGCCAAGTTTTCTTTATTTTAAACGGAGATGAGATTAAATCTTGGAAGAGCCACTAAATCCTCTTCTTTCCAATGAAGTTTACCACACCCATTCCTATCTAAACAGGGACTTCCATCTATACACGAATCTATCACTCAGAATACTATACAATAGCTTTGCTGAGGAGGTGATAGATTGAGCAAATTCATTGCTGTATTAGTAGGTGAAAACGAAGTTCCGCCAGTAAATACGGATGCTTTCGGAAACGCAAAATTCGTTGCGAATAGAAGACTAGAACAGATTACGTTTATTCTAAAAGTAGAGGATATAGAGAATTTAGTACAAGCTCATATCCATTTTGGTGCTCCTGGGCAGAACGGTCCTGTACTAGCTTTCTTATTCGGAGCAGACCTTGCCACACTTGAAGACCAGAATGGCATCAGTACCGATAAAGGGATTGTTACGGGCATCATAACTAATGAAGACATTGAAAGTAATGATGTCGGGGTGAGAGATGTGGATGATTTGATTAGACTCATGTGTGATGGACGCGCATATGTAAATGTTCATACCGAACAAAACCCCGCAGGCGAAATCCGAGGACAAATTATGCCTGTTCGAAAAAATTCCTTTTTATTCTGACCCGGACAAGCTGTGATCCAACCAAGACTTAACTCTTTCCCATATAAAATACCTTCTTATTAAATGGAGGTATTTTATTTCATTCTGACCTTTAACTGTTAAGGAGAGGAAATGATATTATATTATATTTAGTAGAAGGCTTTGTTAAATAATACTTTTGATTTTTGACTAAGTTTGATTGAAGCGAAATTTACGACACTCCCGCGGGAAATGAGAGCCAGGCGAGGCCCACACTCTTTAAAAGGATCTTCGACTAAAAGCCACCACCTCCTGTGGTGAACGTCGAAGCCAGCATAAGGAAAGCATCTAAGAATTCTCATCGCAGACTCGAAAATGATTTCATTTTTGTGTTGACATCCTGTGCAAGTGAGGCGGCTGGCGGAAGTGGGTTAATATAGGGAAGTGATGTCTGGCTCAGCGACCAGTCACTTGGATCACTTCAAACTTCCTGCGGCGGCAACACATTGATTGACATCCTTATGAGTCCCAGGCAGAACCAAGTCTTTGTTTGGTTCGAGCCTCCTCGTACGTTTTCCAGTGACCTACGTGCTTAACCGGGTCGCTTCCGCTTTTCGTTTACCCGCGGAAGGGGGAGTGAATTTCGCAAAAATCAACAATAAAGTATAACAAAGCCTTGTAGAAAAGAATTCATAGGCTGTGTAAAACGAAATAACATTGGTAAGTGTAGAGAAAACTAAGATTGCATAGATTGAGACAATTTATCAAGGGTGGTGTAATCATGGATGTCAGAATTGAATTTACATATAAAACACCAAAAGGAAAAAAGACAACATTTAGTTCCGAAGAGTTACAAGCAGATCAGGCGATATTGATCGCTGAAGATCTGGGTAGGACAGGGCGAGCCAATAATCTGAAATTTATCGATAGTAGTGAAAATACATGGACTACAAAGGAATTAAAGGAGTTCTTAAAAGGGATTGAAACGGAACCACACAACGTGTCGGTATATTTTGATGGTGGGTTTGATCTTGAAACGAAGCAATCAGGGTTAGGCTGTGTGATTTATTATGAACAGAATGGAAAATCATTTCGTCTAAGAAAGAATGCTTCAGTCGAACAACTGGAAACGAATAATGAGGCTGAATACGCTGCGCTTCACCTCAGTTTGAAGGAATTAGAGCTGCTAGAAGTTCATCATCTACCTGTGAAGTTCATTGGTGATTCACAAGTTGTCCTCAATCAGTTGGAGGGGGAATGGGCATGTGTAGAAGAAGAATTATCAAAATGGGCTGATCGGATTGAAGAAAAACTTAGGAAGTTGGGCATTGATCCGGAATACGAACTTATTTCAAGGAAAGAAAACCGAGAAGCGGATCAATTGGCAACCCAAGCCTTAAAAGGAATAACGATCGAGAGCGTACTGGAAGTGCCATCTAATAGATGACACTTCCAGTAAGTAACTACGCTCAATATGAACATGATCTGCAGGACTTCTATTAGCAACCATATGAATCGAGAGTGTATAAAATAAGGCTCTATTAAAATATGAAAAGCTTAAAGAATACAGATAACCATTCGTTCAGGGTATTGTATTTTCATTTTGGACAAACTAGAAAAAACTACTGGATGTGAGTGTATGAAATTAACTGGGAACATCATATCAGGAGATTTCGATCAGGTGAATAATGAGTTCATGCTGGAGAAAGTCAAACAATTTACTACGGAATCAGCTCTTAATGAAAAACAATTAAATTCACTGTATGAATATTTAAATAAGAATTCAGACGTAACAGATGGATTGATCCTTACGTTATATGATCAAATGCTAGTCCATTTAAGCCAGGAAGACATCAGTCAGTTCTTACAGGATTTAAACGAAATCAGATCGTTTTATCATTAAAAAGTGGAGGCTGTCCCTTAAGTGTCAGCCTCTTTGTTTTTGACAACGGAAGATTTCTCAAAATTTCGAAAAATAATATATGATTTGGGAGGATTTTGTCATTTTAAGAGGAAAATTAATAATATGCAACCTTCCTTTTCAATCTCTAAAGGCAATGTTTTTATTATAAAATGTATACGCTTACAATGTCTTTTTACTTGGCTCTGTTTTTTAGAAAAGGGGAGGAAAGTACTTACATACATAGGAGGGTGGTAAAGGTGTTAGGAATGGAAGATGGCGGAGTTGCGTTTGTGTGGATTGCTACGGTACTATCAGCGATCGGTTGTGTGGTCTTTGGGGTAATAATGTGGAACCGTGGGGGGGATGAGCAATGAATTTAGCTGTATTGATACCAATCGTAATAGTCTATATAGGAATTATGTCAGGGCTCGCTTACTACGGTTATAAAAAGACGACTACAGAAGCGGATTACCTGGTAGGAGGACGAAACATCCATCCTGCTGTTATGGCTCTCTCTTACGGAGCTACGTTCATCAGTACCTCTGCGATCGTTGGATTTGGTGGAGCTGCTGGTGTGTTCGGCATGGGGTTGTTATGGCTCGCGTTCTTGAATATCGTACTCGGAATTTTCGTTGCATTTGCGGTGTTCGGCACACGGATTAGAAGGTTATCTCTTCAGTTGGATGCTACAACCTTTCCTACTCTACTCGGAAAGCGATATGAGTCCAATTTCATTACGGTTTTTGCAGGTGCAATGATTTTCGTGTTGCTGCCTGCATATACGAGTATCGTATTGATCGGTGGTGCGCGGTTCCTGCAGGAATCCCTTGCTATGAACTTTAATATCGCATTATTGATCCTCGCATTGATCATTGCACTCTACGTTATAAGCGGGGGAATCAAGGCAGTCATGTATACTGACGCTTTCGGGGCAGTCATCATGCTCGTCGGAATGGCGATCTTCCTCTTCGTAACCTATCAAGCGGTTGGAGGTTTAATGGAAGGACATAGCGGATTATCTGCTATGAAAAGTTTGGTACCGCAAGCCTTAGTTGATGGAGGGCATCTTGGGTGGACAAGTATGCCGGCGCTTGGCTCTCCGCTATGGTGGACTGTTGTAAGTACAATTATCATGGGTGTCGGTATCGGAGTGCTTGCACAGCCACAGTTAGCCATGAGATGTATGACGGTTAAAGATGACCGCGCTCTTTATCGTTCTGTACTTGTCGGGGGGATATTCATCTTCTTCATGACTGGGGCTGCATTTGCAATTGGACCGTTGAGCAACCTATATTTCTATAATACATCTGGTGAAATCGCGTTAACCGTCGCTGGAGGGAATGCAGATTTGATCATTCCGAAATTCATCAATGCACTTATGCCTGATTGGTTTATTTACTTGTTTACGCTTACGCTGATATCTGCGACGATTTCAACGGTCTCCTCGTTGATACACGTTCAGGCTACTGCATTTGGACAGGACATTTTAAAAACACTTGGTGTCAAGAGTCTGTTCGGTATGAAAATGAATTTGACCAGAATAGGGGTTCTACTTGGGGTTATCGCAGCGATTATTTTAGCGTATCTATTGCCGGGTGGAGTTATTGCTACAGCAACGGCATTCTGGTTTGGGATATGCGGGGCAGCTTTCTTGCCTGCTTTAATGGGAGCTTTATTCTGGAAAGGTGCGACGAGAGCAGGTGCGACCTATAGTATTGTTACAGGATTTACTGCCAGCATACTCGGTTTTCTTTTCTTCCATCAAAAGGAAGCCGCAGCATTTGGTATTTCAAAAGCGATTTTTGGTAAAGAAACGCTCCTTGCATTTCCTTGGACACATGTTGACCCATTGTTTTATGCGCTTCCATTATCTGCGATCGTCTTTGTGGTAATCAGCCTGTTGGATACAAGCTCGAAGGTGAAACGCGAATATAGTGAGCAACAAAAAACTGCTTTATAAAGTGCTATCGACGAGACAAACATTCTATGATAAACATCGTGACTAGAGTATGAAAGTTTCACAGTGGATTTTGTCAAGCAGACCGGATATTTGTAAATATGAGCAGCGTTTTTGTAAAACCGGAACTTAATTTCGTAAAACTGAGTCTTAATTTTGTATACCTGCTAAATAAATGCTTTCTGCTGTAAAAAAGGGACTGTCCCAAAAGTGACAGGTCTCTCCGAACTGAACAACATTTTGAGAACAATCATGGTTTTTGATACAAAATGCTGTGTTGGAGGTGTCTGACACTTCTTTTAGGACAGTCTCTTGATTATGCTTTAAACTGATTTTTTCTCGTTCCTTATATGCTGCAGGGCTCGCTTGAGCATGATCTGGTTCTTATCACAGATCTCTTGTTTCCTTGGAATGTTCGGATAGAGGTCGGGCACATCATCCCATAACGTTGGTAGTTCGATAGGCGATTTCTCTTGCCACCTTTTCAACCAGGATTCAGGCAGAGAGCCCTGAAGGTCAAGTCCGTTCATTTCTGCCCAGATAAAGGACCAGGCTCTCGGTACGACTCTCCAAATATCGTAACCACCACCGCCTACGGCAATCCAACGTCCCTCTGTATAACGATCGGCTGCCCGCTTTACCAATTCAGGGATTTTACGGTAGGATTTCATTGTCAGAGAAAGATGGGTTAGCGGATCCCAGTAATGGGCGTCAACTCCATTTTGGCTGATGATGACATCGGGCTTGAAGAACCTGACGATTTCTTCGATCGCTTCTTCAAGCAATGGTATCCAGGAGTCGTCCTCTGTAAAGGCGTCAACCGGTAGATTGAAGGAGTAACCGTATCCTTTTCCAGCACCTTTTTCTGAAACGTTACCTGTACCTGGAAATAGGTAGCGGCCCGTCTCATGGATCGAAAATGTGCAAACATCCGGATCGTCATAAAAAGCCCATTGGACACCATCTCCATGGTGGGCGTCTGTATCGATATATAGGACACGGGCATTGTATTTTTGCTTCATATATTCAATAGCAATGGAACTATCATTATAAATGCAAAATCCAGAAGCGCGCCCTCTGAAGCCGTGGTGTAATCCCCCACCTAAACTGAGGGCTTTATTTGTATTACCTTCAAATACCTGCTCAGTAGCGGTCAATGTTGCACCGACTAGCCAAGCGCTGGCCTCATGCATATTTTTAAAAATAGGTGTGTCATCTGTATTCAAGCCAAAGCTCAACTCTTTCGATTTAGGAAGCTCTCCTTGCCCGGCTTTTTTGATAGCGTTCACGTAATCTTCATTATGAACAAGCATGATTTCTTCATCAGTCGCTTTTCGCGGTTGGACGATTTGTTCGTCGGATAGGATCCCAGTTTCTTTCAAGAGTTCATAGGTCAATTGGAAACGAAGCGGATTGAACGGGTGATGATTACTGAACTTATAACTTAAAAGCTGATCTGAGAAAATGAAAAGCGGCTTGGTCATACGTATTCTCCTGATGCGTCCGGCCATAATACGTTGTATCCCTCCGTTTTCAGGTGATTGATGATCGGTTGAGGATTCATTGTCTGTACACGAAGCACAAGTACCTTGGTTGCATCTGTTTCTCCAGGGTAAACGAGAACACTGTTGATATTGACATTATGGTTCCGGATCACAGCTGTTACATCCGCTAATTTTCCAGATACGTTTTCAACTTTGATTTCAAACTGGGAGCTTGGTTGATGCGCCCCCGTAAGCTGTATAAGAGTATAAAGCATGTCCCGTTCAGTAATCATCCCGACGACTCCGTTGTTCCCTACAACAGGAATACATCCAATCCGTTCTTCATAAAAAATCGAAAGCAGTTCTTCAACGAAATCCAGCGGATGACACGTAATCACATCTCTCGTCATTACCATTTGGACTTCAGTTTCGCCAGGTGAATGATAGGTTGGAATCCGGTCTAATACCAAATCACGGTCTGAGACGATCCCTGAAAGATGTTTATGTTCATCGACAATTGGAAGATGCCGTATCCGGTGTTTTACCATAAGCTTCTTTGCTTCTTCTATGCTGACATTTTCCCGGACAGTAATGACTTCTTTTTTCATTATTGATTCGACTTTCATTTTTGGACCTCCTAATACATGAAACGATTTTGAAAACGGAGCTGGTCGAATTTTTGAATGGATTCTCGATCGACACGCCTGCCGATTCTGGCCATCAAGCAATTGGCGGGATGGGAGCTGATTTCAGGGTCATCGGTTGCATACCATTCGAGTCCGCCGGCATTCATCATTTTCTCCATGACTTTCCGATAGTCCCAAACCGATAGCCCGGTTCCTTTCAAATCCCAATGCCAGTAGTACTCGGTTGTAATGACGATGAAATCTTCCATTGAATCATCCATCATCGAAACCTTCAATAGATTTTTACCAATTTTATAATTGCGGAACTCCGGTATGATTTCAATCGCACCAAGCTCGATCAAATTTTCCATATTCCCTTGTGACCATCGTTCCAGAGGGTCAGGATACACATATGTGACGTATCCTACTATCATATTTTGGTGACGCGCGATGATGATCCGCCCTTCTGGTAATCCAGCTATTTCAATCAGTGCTTTATGCTGTTCAGCTGGAGGTCGGAACGCAGTAAGATCTTCATGAAAATCATAGCTTGCAAGAGTTGTAGGCTTGATTGGACCTTCTAGTATCAATTTCCCCTTAGGTGTATTCACTGTTTTTGCGTTATAGATTTTTGTATGCTTCAAACTCGGTTTCACCACCTGTTTCATACTCTAGTTCCTATTATACATGAAATCACAAATGAGTAAGCGGTTTCAAATCAAATAATAACAACAGTGTTAAAATTGAGAATAATCGAAAATATTGATATACTAAATCTAAATCTTGGCCCTGTTATTATTAATTGTTGATTTTTGCGAAATTCACTCCCTTTCCGCGGGCAAACGAAAAGCGATAGCGACCCGGTTAGGCACGTAGGTCACTGGAAAACTGACGAGGAGGCTCGAACCAAACAAAGACTTGGTTCTGCGTGGGCTAACTCATAAGGATGTCAATCAATGTGTTGCCGCCGCAGGAAGTTTGAAGTGATCCAAGTGACTGGTCGCTGAGCTAGACATCACTTCCGTGTATTAACCCACTTCCGCAAGCCTCCTCGCGAGTTCCTTGTTGTAGGGGTCTCGCTTGGCTCGCTTTTCCCACAGGAGTGTCGCGAATTTCGTTTTTCTTAAAAAATCTGCTTTTAAGTTTAACAGTGCCTAAATCTTAAATAAAGGGGAGATACAATAATGAAAGTGGAAGCGCTTCCTGTTATCAATGGCGATTATAACCTACAAGATTATGAAACTACCTATAATTCTTTTGACTGGTCAGAGGTTGAGAAGAATTTCTCCTGGTCTTCTACTGGTCGAGTCAATATGGCCTATGAGGCAATTGACCGGCATGCGGAATCCGCAAAGAAAAATCAGGTAGCCCTTTATTTTTCAGATCCAAAACGTGATGAAAAATATACGTTCAAAGAAATGAAGGATTTCTCTAATAAAGCAGGTAATACCCTTAAAGATCTTGATGTAGAAAAAGGGGACCGTGTCTTCATCTTCATGCCGCGTTCACCGGAACTCTATTTCCTATTTCTCGGAGCTTTGAAAGTTGGAGCGATTGTCGGTCCATTGTTTGAAGCATTCATGGAAGGAGCAGTGACCGACCGTCTTGAGGATAGTGAGGCGAAGGTACTTGTAACAACGCCTGACCTCCTTGATCGCGTTCCTGTAGATAAATTACCAGCACTGAAGCATGTGATCCTTGTTGGAGAAAACGTGCAAGAAGATGACACTTATGCCGATTATTATAAGCGTATGGAGAGTGCTAGCAAAGACCTCCAAATCGAATGGGTAGACCGTGAAGACGGAATGATCCTGCACTATACTTCAGGTTCAACTGGGAAACCAAAAGGTGTCCTGCACGTTCATAATGCAATGCTTCAACATTATCAAACAGGAAAATGGATCCTTGACTTGAAAGAGGATGATGTATACTGGTGTACTGCTGACCCAGGTTGGGTTACCGGTACTTCCTATGGTGTCTTTGCTCCTTGGTTGAATGGTGCATCCAACGTCATTCGTGGAGGACGATTCAGCCCGGAAGATTGGTACTCGACGATTGAAAAATACGGCGTAACCGTTTGGTATAGTGCTCCAACTGCTTTCCGTATGTTGATGGGGGCAGGTGATGAGGTTATAAAGCAGTTTGATCTCTCAAGCTTACGGCATATCTTGAGTGTAGGGGAGCCGTTGAATCCTGAAGTTGTGCGTTGGGGCTCGAAAGTCTTTGATCTCCGCATCCATGACAACTGGTGGATGACTGAAACAGGTGCACAGCTGATCAGTAATTTCCCAGCCATGGAAATCAAACCTGGTTCAATGGGTAAACCGATTCCTGGAGTGAAGGCTGCGATCATTGATGATCAAGGAAATGAATTGCCACCATACAGAATGGGGAACCTGGCAATCAAAAAAGGTTGGCCGTCCATGATGAGAGCTATCTGGAACCGTCCTGAAAAATATGAATCGTATTTCACAACAGGTGATTGGTACATTTCTGGGGATTCCGCTTACATGGATGAAGAGGGATATTTCTGGTTCCAAGGTCGTATCGATGATGTCATCATGACGTCCGGTGAACGTGTCGGTCCGTTTGAAGTCGAAAGTAAGCTGGTCGAGCATCCTGCAATTGCTGAAGCAGGTGTTATCGGGAAGCCAGATCCTGTACGCGGAGAAATCATTAAAGCATTCATTGCCTTACGTACTGGTTACGAAGCAAATGATGAGCTTAAAGAAGAGATCCGCAGTTTTGTGAAAAAAGGGTTGGCTGCACATGCAGCACCGAAGGAAATTGAATTTAAGGATAAACTGCCGAAAACTAGAAGTGGTAAGATCATGCGCCGTGTCTTGAAGGCATGGGAACTAGACCTGCCGACAGGCGATTTATCTACAATGGAAGATTAATAGCAACAAGAAATTCCAAATAGTATAATTCGGAAAAAATAACGGGCTGTCCCATTCGTAATTTCATCGGGGCAGCCTTTTTTTAGTCTAACATGCAGCAAATAAATGTAAAATTATGTTAAAGTGATATATAGGAGTGAATGGGGGGATACAAAATGACTCAGATCGTCGAGCAAATCAAAATCGTAGAATATGAACCTAGCTATGCTGCCGCGGTTGCTGAAATGTGGAACAATAGCCAGGATGGATGGGGTGGAGGTAATTCTGTACAAACTGAAGAGCAAATCCTCAGAGAAGAAGCAAATTCGACAAATCTTCATCTATACCTAGCATTGGAGGGAGAAAAGGTTGTTGGATATTGCAGTCTTAGTGAATATAAGGAGGATGAAGGTGCACTTTATATTCCACTCCTGAACGTGCGGAGTGATTATCACGGTAAAAAGATTGGGAAGAAGCTGGTACTGAAAGCTTTAGAAAGGGTCATCGAATTGAAATGGCCACGCCTTGATTTGTATACGTGGCCGGGTAATACGAAGGCTGTGCCTTTATATAAGAAGTGCGGATTTTTCTGGGAAGAAAGGGACGATGCCACACATTTAATGAATTTCATGCCTACCGTCCTACATACGGAAGCGGTCCAGGAATTTTTCAAAGATATGAATTGGTATGAAGCTAGTACCAGACTGATTGAAGTCAAGCCAGATGGTAAAATCGAAAACGATTTCCACTATTATGAGTATTCCTGGGACAAACGCGTTGAAATGCTGAAAATGGAATTTGAGCGCTTTGGAAGAGGGCTTCGTTCGATTGAGACAAATGATTATAAGATTTCTGTTACCGTAGAAGACTTTAAGTTAGTTTTCGGCTCCGAGTATAAAGTTCGTTATCACCTTAAAAATAAGACCGGAAAGCCCTTAACTTTCTCCCTGTACGGTTATGATAATAAGAATATCCAGTTTTCATTTGAAAAGGATTTCTTAGAAGTTAAAGATGAAGAAATCATAGAGGCTCCATTTTTCGTGGATCGGATTGAAGAAGAACAGAGTGTTTGGAGAACGCATCCTACAGTAGATACGAATGTATTGATCAACGGAAAAACGGCACGATTCCAGGTCGGAGTGGCGCCTAAATTTCCAATGAATGTTCAGTGCCACATACCTCAAAACCTATCATTCATCGGCCAATCGTCCAGCTTATATATGGATATTGAAAACAATTATAAAGAAACCATGACGTTTTCATTCACGTTGCCAGAAAGTGAATTATTAAGTCTGGAACAAAATAATCTAGAGGTGACCCTGCAGCCGAAGGCGAGGTGCTCGCTTCCACTTACCTATACTCTTAAGAAACATGGGTTTTATTCTCGAGATATTAAGGTTACAGCTAGAAAAGCTGATGGTTATCAAGTTTCTTTCACGAGAAGAATCGGAGTGGCATTTAAGGGAATTGGAGCCAGGTTTTTTGGTGAAAGCGAAGAGACTTACCATATTTATAATGGTCAATACCATATGTGGCTTCAAAAATTCGATAACTGGTTGATTCCCGGGAGAGAACAAACGAAAGATCAGGATTCTGCGTTCATGTTTCCGCGCCTAGGAAAACCATTCTCCGAAGAGTTTTCAAAGCTAAGAGCTGAAAATGTCGAGTTTTTAGATGATGCTGGTTCTATAGGTTACAAAGCGTCGTATTCTTCCAAGGCTTATCCGGGTGTGAAATTACATGCAGTGGCTAAATTATTTTCCGAAGGATTGATTGAACACCATTATGAAGTAGAAAATACGAATTCAAGTACACTCGACGACGTTCTATGGCTCAATAATCCAATCTACCATACGCTTGAAAGAGCGGTTATACCTTATGAAAATAGATTGATTGAAATGAAGGATTCAATCGGTTCGTACCATGAATATTGGAAGGGTGATTCCGTCACTGAAAATTGGATGTTTTCAAGGGATGCTTCTAATCCACGTGGACTTAGCTGGTCCAATGAGGTGAAAATCAACTTTGGGGGTTGGTTCCTTTATTTTGAAAACCGGATCGGTAAGTTGAAAGCAAATGAAACAGTGAAAACTGAACCTGTATATCTTTCAATCGGCGCTTTTCGAGATTGGCAGTCTTTCAGGGAATTTTCATTACAAAAATCTCCTGACCATGGATTATTGACCGATCATCTTGAAATCAATGTGAATGGACATAATCCGTTCATTGACCAAGAGTCAATCAAGGTAAGGGTATCGGAATACAAAGCTTCTTACCTGAATGGTGCTATTGAAATTCGTTCAAGTGATCAAATATTAGATGAGAAAAAGGTACCTTCAGCTGAAGAAATCAAGATGAAAGACTTTGAGATTTCTTTAATGGATTTACCTCAAACGGGGATATTGACAGCAAACTTGAAACTGGATGCCATCGAAACCGAAAAATCCTCCATCTATGTAAAGACTGGAAGGGAAGGTGTCCGTTTTGAAACAGCAGAAGTGGACGGTTTGGAAATCTTTAAATGCAGTAATGGTTTGATGGACATTTCAGTTGCTCCTGACTTCTATCCTGGTTTGTATTCTCTCATATGGAACAATCATGAATGGCTTGATTCTTCCTACCCGAAAGTGAAGCCAAAGTCCTGGTGGAATCCCTGGTCTGGCGGATTGGAGAATAGACTGAGGGATGTAAGTCCAAGGTCTTTATTAAAGGAGAAGCGCAATGCCGAATTCGTTTCCATAGTAGATTCTAAAGAAAACAAATGGGAAGGAATAAAAGTGGTCGTTCGCCTTGAGGAAAACGAAACATATAAAGGTTTCGAATATCATCAATATTTCTTACTATTACCTGGGACACCTATCCTTTGCCAGACGACAGAAATCATTCAAAGCACAGGGTATTATCTCGATATGAAAAAATGGGATACCAATTGTTTCTTCAACCCTAGCACAAAGATGGAATATAGCTGGGGGAACTACCAGAATGCCTCTGGTGACTGGCAGAAGATCTATGGTGGAAAAGGTGAACAGCAAATGAGGGTGGCACGGAATGTCGCATTCGGCTCAGATGAGCATGAAGGCATTATGCAGGTCATCGCGGATTTGACTGGTTCTCGAATGAATTCATATATCAATAAGGAAATCATGTTCCTGGAAATTAATGCAAAGCTTAATGTAGAGGATGGGAAGAGGATGTTTACTAAACCTGTCTTCTTCCTTGGGAATCAAACGGTTATACCAGACAGTGCTTTAGAAGATTTGAAGTCCATTCGTTTCAAAAGTAAATAGACATGGCAATAAAAAATGAACCTCAGCAAGTGTAAACTTGCGAGGTCCATTTTGTTTGCAACTTTAATTCTCGGGATCGTCCTCCGTGTCATCTCCTGGTGGTGGTGGCGGCTTTGGTTTATCATCATCTTTTGGCGGTGGTGGATCCTTAGGTTTATCCTCTTCAGGTGGTGCTGGATCTTTTCCAACTTTCACCGGGTTGCTATTCTCCGATTCTTTCCCGGATATATCAACTGCACGTACGATATACGTAAAGTTTCCGCCTGAAATCTTGAAGCTTTTTGAATTCCCGCCTTTCACCTCACCTACTGCTGAATATGAATCACTTCCATTGGCTTTACGATAGATACGATAACCGATGACATCTTTTTCACCGGAAGCATTCCATGTCAGTGTTGCACCGTTACGTTTCAATGAAACTGCTCCTGGCGCTTTTCCATTATCCTTCAACTCATCCTCACCGATGATGTTGTCCCAATCGTCTTTGATAATATTATCTAAATTAATATCATCAAAATAATCCTTATTGATCATGACCCCGTCTGAGGCGAATTCTCCAGGTGTATTAGCAGCGGCTTTGAATTTCTTGCCTTCTGCATTCACAACGTATTTCACTTGCTGCAGGCTGTCGTCTTCCTCTTTCGGTAAATACTTCACATTGAAGAGGTCCGTTTTCACAAGGCCAGCTTCCTTACACAACTTAGAAGGGAGTTTCCCGGAAATCCCACAAAATGATGCGCTCGTAATTCCACTTGGGCGCTTATGTTTTTCTTTTGTCAACAACTCAGGTTTTACATCATAAGTAGCGTTCATCAGCGCTGCCCAAACCCTTTGGCTACGAGCACCGTATCCTTGAGCTACCTTTTTAGGGGTATCATAACCCAGTCTCAAGCCCATCGTTAAAGTAGGATTCGTAGCGATAAACCATGCATCATGGAAGTCTTGAGTCGTTCCAGTTTTACCAGCCCAATCGACACCTGGGTGCTTCAACATACCAGGTAGTCCGCGAGCTGTACCTCCTCTTACGACATCCCGCATCATATCTAACGTCAGATAAGAGGTTTGCGGAGAAAAGACATCCGTTTTTTTCGATTTATGTTCATATACCACTTCGCCATCTTTGGACTTGATCGATTTGATCATATAAGCGTCCACGAACTTCCCTTGATTACTGAAGGTTGTATAAGCATTAGTGGCCTCTTCGACAGTTACCCCGGTTGTCATTCCACCAAGAGAGAGAGAAGGATAGTAACGTTCTTCTTCACTTAAAGTGGTGAAGCCCATTTTATAGAGATATTCGGTTGCTTTCAAACGGTCCATTTTCACATAGGTCCGTGCTGCAGGTATATTGTATGAATATTGTAATGCTTTACGTGCTGTGACAAGTCCATGATACCTACCATCATAGTTATTTGGACTCCAGGCCCCAGAACCTCCAGTATTTGCATAAGTGAATTTCGTGTCTGGAATAATAGATCCAGGTTGGATCAGTCCCATCTCCATTGCTGGCGCATAAACAAGAATCGGTTTCATCGTCGAACCATTCGGTCGATATGATTGTGTCGCGTGGTTCAAGTTTTCTTGTTCATAATCACGCCCGCCGACGAAACTGAGAATTTCCCCAGTGTCATTCTTGATTAGCATTGCACCGACATCTTCCATTTCTTTTTCTCCAGTATCAGGGTTTGTGATATCAGGACCATATGGAACTTTATTTTTCGCTTTTTGCCATGCATCATAAATCTTTTTATCAATCGTTATATCGATTTTATAACCGTTTTTGCGTAATTCAAGATCAGCTGCTTTTTTGTAGCTTGCCTTTTCAGTCGGTGTCAATTCTGAATACTTCTTACCATCTTGTTTGGCTAACTCGACTTTCATCACATCTGTGGCCCTTTTCTCGATTTCCATTGTCAAATGCGGGTAATTTTCAAATGGACTCGGTGAGCTTTTTGTAAATTCTTTTGTGACGTCTTGAGTCAGAGCTTTGTCATATTGCTTTTTGGTTATGTGGCCACCAGAAAGCATTCTCGATAATACCGTTTTCATTCTGTTGAGCCCTGGATCCAAGTTTTCTTTTACTTTCCCATTATTTGTGAATGGGGTATACCCGAATGGACTTTGTGGCATTCCTGCGATATATGCGGACTGTGCCAGGTTCAGTTCTTTAGCATCCACTCCAAAGATCCCCTGGGCTGCAGCTTGGATTCCAGCAATATTATGTCCAGAAGCGTTACGCCCGAATGGAACGATGTTAAGATAGGCTTCCAGAATTTCATCTTTTTCAAAGTATCGTTCAAGTCTCAACGCGAGGAGCATTTCTTTTGCTTTACGATCGAAAGAGACTTCACTTGTTAGCATCTGATTTTTTACAAGCTGCTGGGTTAAAGTACTTCCGCCTGTTTGCACCGCGGCACCAGTAACTTCCTGAAAAATGGCACGTGCGATTGCTTTTGGTACGATCCCTTCATGCTCTTTGAAATATTCATCTTCAGTAGCAATGACAGCATCGACCAGATAAGGCGAAACTTCTTTTAGTGGAACTTCTTGTCGAACAATATCGGAACGGAGATTCCCTAGTAAGGTACCATCCGAAAAGTAAATTTTACTTGTCTCAGTATAATTATAAATTTCATCCTTCATATTGTCGTATGTTCTGATTTCTTCATCTTTCACCAATGAAGCAAAGTAACCTGCTCCTACGCCTGTTGCAAAAAAGCCACCGGCAATCGTTATTACTAATAAGACTAAAAACAGGTTCCATACCACTTTCCCGGTAATACGGCTAAATTTAAATACATTTTTATCATCTAAAACCTTCATATAATGTTTCATTTTTTCAATGAAGGTTGATAGGTGATTCATGGTCATACCCCCCTAAATTTCCAACTTATATTATAGCACATACATGACATATGGAATACCTTGTTGTCGATTTATAAGGGTATTTAATTTGACATTGTCTTACGGTATGTGATACAAAATGATTATACTTTTTTACATATATGTACATAATGATGAAGCGTAGACAGGAAGAAGTAGCAGATTCCTCACTGTAAGCAGAGAGCTGGTGGCCGGTGAAAACCAGTACAAAGGAAAACTGTGAATTACCTCCTTGAGCACCTTTTGTGAAAGATTCAGTAGCAAAAGGCGGCACCCTAAGCCGTTATCTGAACGAAGTGGAAGCTTTTTGCTTCAAGAAGGATGGTACCGCGTATCTAACGTTCCTTTCATTACGAAGGGGACGTTTTTTATATTTGGATTTGTTAGGTTTTATTGTTGATTTTTACGAAATTCACTCCCTTTCCGCGGGCGATCCGCGAGCCTCCTCGCGAGTTCCTCGCTGCGGGGTCTCGCTTGGCTCGCTATCCCGCAGGAGTGTCGTAAATTTCGGTTTAAAATCAACAAAGTCCTTTAACAAAGCTAAAGAAAGTATCAATTACTTTCTAAGTTGATTTAATAAAAAACTAACTAAAAAGTATAATTAGCGAGATGGAAGGGTGATGGATAGTGGAAAAAGAACATGTACTCACACCAACACAACAAGAAGAGGTTGAGAGACAGCTGACAATTTTAAAAAGAGGGACAGTGGAGATTGTACCAGAAGAGGATTTGAAAAAGAAGATTGAGAAATCAATTGCGACAGGTAAGCCATTGAAGGTGAAGCTTGGACTTGATCCATCTGCACCAGATGTCCATGTCGGTCATACAGTTGTCTTGCATAAACTTCGGCAATTCCAGGAATTCGGGCATGAAATCCAGTTATTGATCGGTGATTTCACAGGTCGTATTGGTGATCCAACCGGAAAATCGGAAACTAGAAAACAGCTGACAGACTATGAAATCAAAGAAAATGCAAAAACTTATGTCGAGCAATTCGGCAAGATCATTGATATGGAAAAAACAGAAGTTTATTTCAACTCAAAATGGTTGTCCAAGTTGAATTTTGCGGACGTACTTAAGTTGGCTGGCAAAGTTACGGTTGCACGTATGCTTGAGCGTGACGATTTTGAAAAGCGTTATAAAGCGAATCAAGCGATCTCAATCCATGAATTCTTCTATCCATTGATGCAAGGCTATGATTCTGTAGCGCTCGAAAGTGATATCGAGCTCGGTGGTACGGATCAGAAATTCAACCTGTTGATGGGCCGCCAGCTTCAAGAGGAATATGGTAAAGAGAAGCAAGTGACGATCACTGTACCGTTGATGGAAGGCTTGGATGGTGTTCGTAAAATGTCCAAATCACTCAATAACTACATCGGAATCGATGAACATCCGAACGAGATCTTTGGAAAATCAATGTCGATACCGGATGAGTTGATGATCAAATACTTCGAACTTGCAACACCATTGTCTGTAGAAGAAGTGCGGGCTATTGAACAAGGAGTCCAAAGCGGTGAACTGCATCCAAGAGATATGAAAATCAAACTCGCAAAGACTTTCGTGGAAATGTACCACGGTAATGATGAAGCCGAGCTTGCTGAAAAACACTTCAGAACCGTTTTCTCAAAAGGGGCATTGCCAGATGATATCCCTGTACATTCCTGGGCTGGCGAAGATGAAATCTGGATTGTCGATATGATTGTCAATTTAGGTCTCTTGAATTCCAAAGGGGAAGCACGCCGCATGATACAAAATGGCGGTGTCAAGATCAATCAGGAGAAAGTTGATGACGTCCAACATCAAGTTCCAGTGGAAGACGGGATGATCGTCCAAGTTGGAAAGAGGAAGTTCGTGAAGATTGTAAAATGATGATAGAAATAACGAAGAGTCGTCAGTTTCTGGACGGCTCTTTACTGTTTTATTGAAATATCTTTGTGATCCCTTTTTACTAATTTATGGAATCATCCCTCGAATTTCTAGAATTACCACTAGAATTCCTGGAATTATTCAAATTTTTCTAGGATTATTGCTAAAATTTCTTGAATTATGGTTCCTGAACCAACAAGCAAAGACTCCATATCCGCTTGAAGGATTTATGAACCAGGTGTTTATCATTTTAGTTTTCAAGAGAACTTTGGCAATTACATCTTTCAGGGGTCACGCTTATCCAGCGGAAAGTACCATTTCCAAATTGGTGTCCTCTTAACGAATCCCCATTTTTTTATTTTCTCCGAAGTAAAAAATCTATCCGGTAAATTAATTTTTGACACAGAATACAATCAACTTATTCGTCAACTTGATGATAGGGAAGGTTACTTTAAGGATCCCCTCATGCAGGTAAACCATCAACGTTTTCAGTTCGTGAATTGGCTGCAGCAACACAAATTTAACAATAAGATCCCCATCTATTTTGTAGTTATAGTTAATGAAAATTCTAAAATAGAACCTAGAAATAATGAGGATAGTATTGCAGATAAAGTGATACGGGATACAAAGCTATTGGATATCGTCATTTCCCTTCATAATAACCACAATAAAGCTTTCTTCACGAAAAAAGAGCTCCAAAGACTACAGAACCTCCTCATTGATAGCCACATTCTCAGTGATCCTGAAATCCTCACTTTGCTCAACTTGAATAGCGAAGACCTTCTAACAGGAGTAATTTGTCCTGAATGTACTCAACTTCCTATGAAAAGAGTTCATGGCAAATGGATCTGCCTCGTTTGCAAAGCGACCTCGAAAAATGCTCACCTTCAAGCTCTTCATGATTATGCTCTATTGATCAATCCGACCATCACCAATAAAGAATTAAGAAAATATCTGCATATTGATTCAGAAGCTGTTGTAAATTACATACTTAAAGCGATGAATTTTGACTTTACCGGGAACACAAAAGGTCGTGTCTATAATTTGACTTCTGGAACCTAGCCTTTGTTAGTCCAATAAAAAACCCTTGGGCTAATGCCCAAGGGTTTCGAAAGCTACTATTAACGTGAGTAGAACTCGACGATAAGTGCTTCTGTGATTTCTGCAGGAAGTTCAGAACGCTCAGGGAAACGAGTATACGTTCCTTCAAGCTTGTTTTCATCAAAAGTAAGGTACTCAGGTACGAAGTTGTTCACTTCCAATGCTTCCTTAACGATGTCAAGGTTACGGGATTTTTCACGTAAACCGATTACTTGTCCTGGAGCCACACGGTAAGATGGGATATCTACACGTTTACCATCAACAGTAACGTGCCCGTGTCCAACTAATTGACGAGCTTGGCGACGAGTACGCGCAAGTCCTGAACGGTAAACAAGGTTATCTAAACGAGATTCAAGAAGAATCATGAAGTTTTCACCGTGAATACCACTCATATTTCCTGCTTGATCGAACATACGACGGAATTGACGTTCGTTCACTCCATACATATGACGAAGCTTTTGCTTTTCTTGAAGTTGCAATCCGAATTCAGAGATTTTCTTACGCTGGTTTGGACCGTGTTGTCCAGGAGCGTACGGACGCTTTTCAAGTTCCTTTCCTGTTCCACTTAGAGAGATTCCCAAGCGACGGGATAATTTCCATTTTGGTCCTGTATAACGAGCCATAAATAGCTCCTCCTTCACTATTTTTTTGTTGTAAAAAAAACAGTGCCGGTGTGATCGTTCATGTGTTCATTATGTTTTCATACACCTTCACTTCGACAGCATGAAGCTACGTGATGCACCTTATAATTTCAATCAGCCGCAATTATAAGGAACATAATGAGAGGGCTCACATGAATTCACATGGCTGTCTTAATTTACACAAAGAATAGTGTATAACGTTTGAGACTAAAAGTCAAGGCGATTCCTGGCTTTCTCTTTTCACCTTAAGTGTTTCTAAATTCACTCCGCAGGTGATCCGCAACTTACTTGTACAGGAATAGTCGAAGGTCCTTAAATCGTTGCGGGGTCTCGCCTGGCTCACTTTTTTCTGCAGGATTGTCACAATTCCGTTAAATACTTTTCTGGAAAAACAAATACAAAAATAATTTAACACAAAATGACAACGGATTGTGATACGATATGAACAGAAAACGCTTACATATATAGAGAAAGGAGTGTTTAAGAGTGAAGAAAGGTAATAGGTTCGAAACAAAAGTTATCCATTCAGGGTATTCGTATGATCAGTATCATGGGGCATTGGCACCTCCGATTTTCCCCACTTCCACATTCGTATTTCCGAATGCAGAAACCGGAGAGCAGAGGTTTGCGGGAGAACAAGAAGGTTATATTTACTCAAGACTCGGTAATCCGACTGTAAAAATGCTGGAGGAGCGTATTGCTGTTTTAGAGGGGGGAGAGAAAGGATTGGCCTTTGGTTCTGGAATGGCAGCTGTGTCTGCAGTCCTTATGGGATTGACGAAATCAGATGACCATATCTTATGCTCCCAGGGTGTATATGGGTGTACGTTCGGACTCCTTCAAATGCTCAAAGATAAGTATAATGTGGAACACAATCTGATTGCGATGTCAGACCCAAATGTGATCGAAGCCCACATCCAACCCAATACGAAAATCATCTTCTTAGAGACGCCGATCAATCCGACAATGGCTCTTGTTGACCTAGAAATGGTCGGAAAAATTGCGGCTAAGTATAATATCAAGGTTGTCGTCGACAATACATTCTGCACTCCTTATCTGCAAAGACCGCTTGAACTTGGTGCTCATATCGTGATTCATAGTGCAACGAAATATATCGGTGGCCATGGTGATGTTGTAGCAGGTCTCGTTGTAAGTGATAGAGAAACAATCGATCTTATCGCTGCAACAACTCAAAAGGATATTGGAGGTATCATGTCACCTTTTGATGCATGGCTATTGCTGCGTGGGTTGAAAACGCTTCCCGTCCGAATGGACCGCCATTGTGATAATGCGATGTATATCGCAGAGAAATTGAAGGAACATGTTGCAGTCCAATCCGTCTATTTTCCAGGAGATCCTGAATTTGTTGATTATCCGATCGCACAAAGACAAATGGATCGTTCAGGCGGCTTGATTTCTTTTAAGATAAGAGGGAATAAAAAGGACGCACAGGATTTCATCAATTCCATGAAGCTATTGAAAATTGCAGTAAGCCTTGGTGATGCAGAAACGTTGATTCAGCATCCGGCTACGATGACCCATGCCGTCGTACCGAACGAAGTGAGAGAGAGGATGGGTATCACTGATAACTTGATCCGACTGTCTGTTGGATTAGAAGCAAGAGAAGATATTTGGGAAGATCTTGAGCAAGCATTGCAAAGTCATATCAGAAAATCAGAAACCGTATAAAATGTATAAAAACGAGGCTGCCATCCGCGCAGCCTCGTTCATGTATACGATAATTATTAGTTTGGCTTATTTAAAATAATACAGTTGATTTCTGCCTAAGTTTGATTGAAGCGAAATTTGCGACACCCCTGCGGGAAAAGCCCTTATGAGTTAGCCCACGTAGAACCAACTCTTTGTTTGGTTCGAGCCTCCTCGTCAGTCTTCCAGTGGCCTACGTGACTAAGCAGGTCGCTTCCGCTTTCCGTTTGCCTGCGGAAGGGGAGTGAATTTCGCAAAAATCAACAATAAAGTATCATAAAGCCTTAGATCAAAGAAATTCTCTCAACGTTTGCACATATTTTTCAAGATGCTTTTTGTCAATTTCATCAAAACGTGATGTGACAGGACTATCAATATCGAGAACACCAATCACTTTTTCGTTTTTGACAATTGGCACGACGATTTCGGACCTTGAGGCTGCATCACAGGCAATGTGTCCAGGGAATTGATGAACATCATCAACAAGCATCGTCTTGTTTTCTTTTACTGCAGTTCCACAAACTCCTCTCCCCACAGGAATTCGTACACAGGCAGGTAACCCTTGAAACGGTCCTAACACTAACTCGTCATCCTCCAACAGATAGAACCCAACCCAATTGACTTCGTTAAGGAATTGATTTAATAGTGCTGAGGCATTTGCAAGGTTTGCTATTTGATTTGTTTCACCTTCCAATAATGCTTTCAATTGTTTGTTTAGTAATTCATAATTTTCTTCACGATTTCCCGCGTATGATTCGACGTGAAACATGAGCATTCCCTCACAATCCTAAGAAATTAGTCTTATCATATCAGAATTTGCAGAAACATTCACCTCATATGTCGAGGGATTTTCAAAGGATTTCTATAGGAAAAGAAGAAAGGTGTTAGTAATGATTGTATATTGAGGTGATTTGCCATGAAGAAGGCGTTATCCATCACCAAAGAAAAAGTCGCAGAATCAGCCGCAGCCCTTTTCAATAACAATGGTTATGCCGGGACTTCTGTTCGTGATATTGCCGAAAAAGCTGGAGTGAATGTCTCTCTCATCTCTTACTATTTTGGTGGAAAAAGAGGACTGCTTGAATTTTTGATGTCGTCATTCCTGGAAGGGTATCTTCAGGTATTGCAAGACGCTTATGAAAGACTGGAAAAGGATTCTGCACGGACTTGTCTGATCCGTTTGATTGAAGAGGTCATTATTTATCAACAAGGCCGATCACAGGCTGCAAGGCTTGTTCATCGTGAAATCAGCATCGATACCACACTCATCCGTGAGATCATGACGACCTATCTCATGAAGGAAAAATTTTACTTGACTACGATCCTTGAACAAGGTGTGAAACAGAAGGAGTTCAAGCCGTGTTCGAAAAACATGGTGACGATGCAGTTGAGAAGCATGCTGTTCATGCCGTTTTTATATCCCCAATATGTTAAGGAAATCTACCAATTCTCGGTCAACGATCGCTATTTCACATCCAAATATTCAAGCGCCCTACAAGATTGGGTGAATGATACGTTGTGTATCCAATATGATTCTGAATCGATTTCAGGAAAGGATAAAGAAAAATTAGCAAATTCAAGTATTGGAGCAGGCTGATCTTGCTCCATTATGAAACAATTTAGGCGAAAACAGCCTGAAAATTAAAGCGCCGCTTCAGCCTCTTATCTAGGCTGTGAGAGCGGTGCTTCTTTCTGTATTTTATCTAGACCTTGTCCCAGTTCTCCAGCTCTATGTGCATCTGAGCCATAGACAAGAGGGATGTTTCTTTTCAAGGCTTCTGAAATAATCCAATCTGGGGGATAAGGTTCCCGACATAAAGGTTTATTTACACCCGAACCATTATAGTCTAACTGCAATTTTTCTTCTGAAAACAAATCAAGAGTTTCTATGATCTCCTCCTTATTGATAGCGTCGTTCGGATATTTTTTTTGAAACTTCATTACTAGACTGATATGTCCGATTCGTTTTGGTTTATATGCACCTAATTCGGCTTTAACTGATTTCTTCAATGTATCGTAATAGAGTGTATACAAATTGTGGATGGAGCCTGTTTCTTTTAGTATCTTACCGTAAACATCCGGGCTGTAATCCATGCAATGATAACCGTTTTTTGTTTTTAAGAAATGGACAGACAAGATCGAATCATCCAAGTAAGGACCATAACGATCTAAAAACGATGTGGTTTCGCTTTCGAACTCTTCAATGTAATCAATTTCGAGTCCGGTCTTAATACGGAGATCATTCTTATATTCTTTCTTTAGCTGAGAAAGGTGATGAATGTAATTTTCGAGCTTATCAAGCTGCATACCGCTGTCTTGATCTGGAGTAGGGTCACTGAATCCTGATGGCAAGGGGGCATGCTCAGTGAATGTCATACCCTTGTATCCAAGTTCGATTGCATGTTCAATGTACTGATTGAACGTGTCTTTAGTGCCATGCGGACAGTATGGTGTATGGATATGGCCGTCAAAGATATTCATGATCATCCTCCTGAAATGGTACTTTTGTAAGAAAAAAGCAATTTTTTATCAAATTTTCGAAAAAATGTAGTTATAAAAGTAGCAGACATGGTATTATAGTAGTTACGATGAACGCCGAATCTGAATGAAATTTGGAGAAAAACGTACAAATATGTCGATATTTATATAAGTCTAATATACATAATTGAAAAAGGGAAGAAAGGATGGTCCCTGTGATATATATTTTTATAGCACTGATCGTGTTAGTTTCAGTATTCATAGCATTCGGTACATACACTCGAAAGAAAATTTATGATCAAATTGATCACCTGGAAACACAGAAAGTCAATATCATGAATAAACCTTTGTCTGATGAGATCGCGAAAGTGAAAGCATTGGAGATGATAGGGGAAACCGAAAAGAAATTCGAGGTTTGGCGTGAAGAATGGGACGACATCGTTACCCTCCAACTTCCTAGTCTTGAAGAGAGTCTATTTGATGCTGAAGATGCCTCGGATAAATATCGATTCAAAAAGGCAAGAGGCATTCTGAGTGACACTAGGAAATCACTTTTTAGTATAGAAGAGAAGATAGAGGAGATTTCATCTGAAATCAATGAATTCGTTGAAAGTGAAGAATTGAACCGAAAAGAAATCGGTGAGCTTAAAGAGAGCTATAAAGAATTAAGGAAGCATCTTCTCACCCATTATCGAGCACTCGGTCCATTGGTTGAGACCTTTGAAAAGCGACTGGAGAATATTTCGGCAGATTTCACTAGTTATGATGAAGAGACTGAAAATGGAAACCACATTGCAGCACGTACCTACATCATACAGCTTGATGAAAAGATCCGTCGCTTGCAATATGAACTGGAAGTCGTGCCAGAGTTGCTGTATCAACTACAATCTGAGATTCCTGAAACGATCAAACAGTTGAAGGAAGGTCTGAAGGAAATGTCAGACCAAGGATTCCGTGTCGAGCAGCTCGGTGTTGAAAAAGAACTTGAAGTCATCGATTATGCGTATCAGATCGTAACGGAAAAAGTGAATGACGTCGATATAGAGGATGCTCAGGAAGAGATTTCTCAAATGAATAAGAAAATCGAAGAGCTTTATGATCGGCTTGAAGCAGAAGTTCTAGCCAAGCAATATGTGATGACAGATGGCAAACAAGTACAAGCTGATGTCGAGGAGCTTGGGACAGAAATCAACAAGATGAAAGAAGAGACGAACGTGGTTCGGTTAAGTTATCAGATCGAACAAGAAAACATCGATCTTCAAGAACGCCTGGAAACATCATTTGAAAAATTGGAAAAAAGAGTCGGGGCGATTTTTCATTCTGTTGATGAAAACAACCAGTCCTTTACATCACTTAAAGAGATGCTGGAAAGTGTAACAAAACAACTTGAGGATCTTCGGGAAATGACAGAGATCTATCAAGAAAAGCTGCAAAATCTTCGTAAAGATGAACTGGAAGCTGTGGAAAAAATCCATGAATTCCGCAAAAAGCTGATTGATGCTAAAAAGGAAATCCATCGTAATAATTTACCTGGCTTGCCGGAACAGTATTACGCGTCACTTCATGATGCTGAAACCAAATTACAAACTGTTTCAATGAAACTGAATGATAAACCATTGCAAATGGCTGAAGTTCTTCATAGGTTGATTGAAGCGGAAGAAGCCATTGATGATGTCCATACTAAAACGTATAAACTGATTGATCGAGCAATTTGGGCAGAGCGATTGATCCAATATGGAAACCGTTATCGCAGACAGTATGTAACAGTCGCTGTAAAACTTTCCGAGGCTGAACAATCGTTCCGTACCTTTGATTATGAAGAAGCGATGGAACATGCAGCAGAGGCTCTTCATACAGTGGATCCTCAAATCATTAGAGATCTTGAAGAAAATTATCAACAAGAGTTTGAAAAAGTATATTGACTTTTAAACGGACCTTTCCAAACAATCAAATTGGAAAGAGTCCGTTTTTTATTGCCTGTTTTCTAAAAGTTTGTTGTTAATTAAAAAATGAATACCTATAGAAGTGGGAATTTCCTGCGTGACCGAACGAGAAGGGTTGCGGACTACCTGCGGAAAGCTAGTTCCACGATCATTACAATAGAATTGTGAAAAACAACAAACCTAAAAAAAGAACCAGCCATTCGCTGGTTCTAATAAAAATACGGTTATTTATGCTTTATTGAAATCTGCGTTATCAATTATCTGAGATTTTGAACGCCCGATGATATATCCGATAATTGCACCGATTAATGAAGGTGTGATCCATCCGACACCTTGCTCAAATAAAGGAAGATATGCACTCATGATGTCGGTAATAGCTGTAATGTTCACGTTCAATTCATTCAATGAATCGAAAATACTGACAACCCCGGCTCCTAGTAATCCACCGATATATACTTCGCGATAGCCGCCGAATTGTCGATGGAAGAAGGAATAAAAGATAAGTGCAATGGCAAGTGGATAGATTCCTATCAATACTGGTAAAGTCATGTTGATCAATTGAGTAAGTCCGACATTAGCGACAGCTGCACTGAACACACATAATATGCCGATAATCAGTTTGTACGGTACAGTCGGCATGAGTCCATTGAAATACTCTCCACATGCTGTCACAAGTCCAATTGATGTAGTTAGGCAGGCGAATGTAATCGCGATAGCCAGCAGGACGATTCCGAACTGACCAAATAACACATCCGCTGCTCCTGTAAGAATGGTTCCACCATTATCACTTTCTCCAAGAACATTCCTGCTCGTTGCTCCGATATAGGCTAGTGATAGATAGACTAACGCGAGTCCACTGACAGCAATGAATCCTGCTTTCGTTGTTGCTTTTGCAATTTCTTTTTTATCAGAAACCCCTCTGGATTTTACAGCATTGATGACTACAATCCCAAAGACTAGTGCTGCGATCGCGTCCATCGTCAAATAGCCATTGATGAAACCGTTGAAGAATGGAGTCGATGTATATTCACCTGATGGATTTGAAAAACTGCCCATAGGAT
Organism: Alkalihalobacillus sp. TS-13; assembly: GCF_019720915.1. Taxonomy (GTDB): domain Bacteria; phylum Bacillota; class Bacilli; order Bacillales; family Fictibacillaceae; genus Pseudalkalibacillus. The sequence continues at coordinate 2,167,149 of NZ_JAHKSI010000001.1, read as the reverse complement.
TAACGATGCCTTTAATTACAATCAGTCCAATAACAACGATGAGTATCGGCGTCAAGATTTTACCAATACGATCAACAAGCTTGGTCGGATTCAAAGCAAACCAAAATGTAATACCGAAAAAGATGACTGTGTAAATGAATAAAGACATACCGTTTGGATTGACTGTTTCAGGCAAGAACGGAACAGCGCCTATCTCAAATGCAACTGTGCCTGTTCTCGGAATTCCGAAAAATGGACCAATAGCTAAATAGATTAATGTGGAAAAAATAATTGCAAAAGACGGGTGCACGCGACCAGCCAGATCTCTTAATGTTCCGCCTGTCAGGCCAATTGCCACAATACCCAAAAGTGGCAGGCCGACACCTGTGATCAGAAAGCCCGAGATAGCCGTCCATACGTTGGTTCCTGCTGTTTGACCAAGTAAAGGAGGGAATATCATATTACCAGCCCCGAGGAATAAAGCGAACATCATAAGCCCGATCGTAAATGTATCCTTAAAAGAAAGTGATTTTGTAGATTTCATGCTGTAAAACCTCCGTGACAATTATCGACTGAAATCATTAAGTTTTCTAAAATCGGTTAAAGCTTAACACAATCTTTACGAAAAATAGATACTTTAGTAAAAAGTTGAAAGATTGTTTTGATTTGAAATATTTGTACATCTCTTATTTACTAAAGAATGTTTAAGTTTTCTATTGAAAATAGAATCGTGTGCTTGATTAGGAAAGGACTTCGCTGTTAAAAACATTGTCATAATATGTCGAATAGCACTGATTAAATTCTCATGTTTGGAATCCAATCTAGATATGATATTATTAAACGATGCAATGAAATAATTTTTGGCATTGTTATACGTTATTATTGATTTTTGCGAAATTCACTCCCTTTCTGCGGGCAAACGAAAAGCGGAAGCGACCCGGTTAGGCACGTAGGTCACTGGAAAACGGACGAGGAGGCTGGAACCAAACAAAGACTTGATTCTGCATGGGCTAACTCATAAGGATGTCAATCAATGTGTTGCCGCCGCTGGAAGTTTGAGTGATCCAAGTGACTGGTCGCTGAGCTGGACATCACTTTCCTGTATTAACCCACTTCCGCAAGCTTCCTCACTTGCACAGGATCTCAACACAAAAATGAAATCATTTTCGTGTCTGCTATGAAAATTCTTAGAAGCTTTCCTTCTGCTGACTTCGACGTTCACCATAGGACGTGGTGGTATTTAGTCGAAGTTCATTATTATAGTCGAAGATCCTTTTAAAAAAGATGGGGTCTTGCCTAGGTCCCTTTTCCCGCAGGAGTGTCGCGAATTTCGATAAAATTTAGTCAGAAATCAACCGTATTATTTAACAAAGCCGATTATTAAAGGGGTAAAGGAAATAATGATTTATTTCGACAATAGTGCGACAACCAAACCTTATCCTAAAGCGATGAAGACATATATGACCGTGGCTGAGAACTATTTCGCCAATCCTTCTTCGATCCACCGTTTAGGAGGCGAAGTGGAAAAGCTGATAAGTACAGCCCGGAAGCAAATCGCAGATCTTATTCGTGTCAACCCTGCAGAGATTGTATTTACATCTGGAGGTACGGAAGCGAACAACCTGGCGATCAAGGGGATTGCACTTCGTCATCAGACACGGGGCAAACATTTGATTACCACTGAAATTGAGCATGCTTCGTGTTATGAATCATTCAGGCAGTTACAGCAGTTGGGATTCGATGTCACTTTTTTACCTGTGGATCGAAAAGGTTGTGTCTCTGTTCAAGATCTGCAAAACGAAATCAGGAATGATACGATTCTTGTTTCTGTCATGCATGTAAACAATGAGCTTGGAACGGTTCAACCCATACAAGGTATCGGCAAGTTATTGAATGAACATCCGAAGATCTTTTTCCATGTCGATCATGTTCAAGGCATAGGGAAAGTTCCTATTCAGTATGAACAATCTGGTATTGATTTATGTTCCTTTTCGAGCCACAAATTCCACGGGCCAAAAGGTGTCGGGTTCCTATATGTCCGGAGCGGAGTGACATTATCCCCACTTCTTCACGGAGGTTCACAGGAATTCAAACATCGAGCTGGGACAGAAAATATACCTGGAATCATCGCAATGGCAAAAGCGCTTCGTCTAACAATAGAAAAATCAAAATATGAGATGGACAACCTTGTTCAGTTAAAGGACTATATACGGAAGCAGCTATCTGAAATTGAAGGTGTATTCCTTAACACGCCAGAGGATTATAGTGCACCACATATTATTAATTTTTCTGTTCCGGGTATCAAGCCAGAGGTGTTGATCCATGCTTTAGAAGAAAGAGGTGTATTTGTTTCAACAAAATCTGCATGTTCCTCCAAATCGACTGATGTCAGTAGAGTATTGGAAGCGACCGGATATGAATTGGAACGAGCCAGCAGTGCGATACGCGTAAGTCTCAGCTTTGAAAATACACGTAACGAGGGAGAAAGATTCATCCAAATCCTTCTAGAAGTCATCGATAACTTAAAGAAAGTAATGAGGGAATAATATGATTTACGACCACATCATAGTCAAATACGGAGAATTATCACTTAAAGGGAAAAATAAACATCACTTTGTGAATCAATTAAGGGATACAATCAGAAGGAAGTTGAAGCCATATGAAGGTGTTACTGTGAAAAAAGCCTTCGATCGTATGGTTATTGAACTGCATGGGGCTGATCACGAACTGATTGTGGAGAAATTACAAGAAATTTTCGGGATCCAAGGTTTGACTCTTGCTGTAAAGTGCGACCTAGAATTGGAAAATATCCAAAAAACAGCACTTGAGGCTTTAAAACAAGCTGGCCCTGCTGTCAAGACGTTCAAAGTTTCAACCAAAAGGAATTACAAGCAATATCCGCATGATTCCCAGGAATTGAACCATTTGATTGGTGGATACGTACTAAAGAATTCTGAAGACATTACAGTGGACGTCCATCATCCAGATGTAGAAATCAAAGTGGAAATCAAACCCGAAGCGACTTATATCAGTTGTATCGACTATCCTGGTGCTGGGGGATTACCGATCGGCAGCAGTGGAAAAGTCATGTTGATGTTATCTGGCGGAATTGATAGTCCTGTGGCAGGGTACTTGACAATGAAACGTGGCATCCGTGTTGAAATGGTCCACTTCCACAGCCCTCCATTCACAAGCGACCGGGCAAGACAAAAGGTTGAGGATCTGACTCAAGTTCTTACGAAATATGGTGGAGCAATCAAGATGCATGTCGTGCCATTTACAGATGTGCAAAAAGCAATTAAAAAACAAATTCCTGATAACTACAGCATGACGATCATGCGGCGTTACATGCTTCGTATTACAGAAAAACTAGCTGCCCAAAATGATGCGCTAGCGATAGCAACAGGTGAAAGTTTAGGACAGGTTGCCAGTCAAACCTTGCCGAGCATGAATACGATCAACGAGGTGACGAACCTTCCGATCATTCGACCGTTGATTACAATGGATAAAATTGAAATTATGGAAATATCAAGAAAGATTGGCACGTATGATATCTCGATACGACCATACGAGGATTGTTGTACAGTGTTCTTGCCGTCTGCTCCAAAAACGAAACCAAGACGAGAAAAAGCGAATCGATTTGAGCAATATATGGAAATCGATACACTTGTCGAAGAGGCTGTAAATAATACGGAAACTGTTCACTTTAAAGAGGAAACTGAAACCCGTGACAATGCGTTCGAAGACTTATTTTAACCAATGATTTTCTTATCAAGATTTACCACCTAGAAGCGAGTATTAATTCGCCTCTGCCTCCGTAACCTATGGGTACAAAGGAGGTGAATATCATGGCTCGTCAATCAAACAAATTAGTAGTACCTGGAGCTCAACAAGCTCTTAACGCTATGAAGACTGAAATTGCTTCTGAATTTGGAGTGCAACTTGGTCCTGACTCTTCAGCTCGTGCAAACGGATCTGTTGGTGGTGAAATCACTAAGCGTCTAGTTGCTATGGCTCAAGGTCAACAACCTCAAAAGTAACACACCTTCTACAACATAATACTGATGGAAAACAGGTCAGCATCTGATGCTGGCCTTTTTTGTGTCAGGATCGTTTTTAGCGAAATCCACTTCTTATCAGGGGGTATTGCTATCTTGACGCTAAGTGGACAGAATACCTCGAAAAGTGAACAGAATATGCCAAGAAGTGAACAGATTTAGCCTATATGTTCTCCTTTATCAAATCAAAATGAAAATATTCCAAAAATTATGTATAATAGAAGATGAAATTAATACATAAGGAGGCGTCAGCTTTGTACAACCAAACCTTAATAGCTCCTCAACAGTACAATGCAGCTGAAGAAATGGAAAAGTATGCGAAAGACCCTTCGCGTGTCGCGATCAAGTGGCGCAACGAACAGGGTGCTGTAGATGAAATCACGTACAAAAAATTATTTAATCAAGCAAATGACCTTGCAAAAGCCTTACTTAGCTTAGGGTTAAACAAAGGTGATCGTGTTCTCGTAATGATGCCGCGTCTGATTGATACGTATAAAGTATACCTAGCGATTTTGAAAGCAGGTCTTGTTGTCATCCCATGTTCCGAGATGCTCCGACCGAAAGATTTAAGCTATCGAATCAATCATGGTGAAGTGAAAGCGGTCATAGCTTATGAACCATTGACTTCACTTATTGATGACATTAAAGATCCTGTTGAAAGTTTGGAATATAAAATTACGGTTGGAGGAAAAGCCGAGGGATGGTCTACGATTGAAGAAGTGACAGAATCCTTTGACCCATCCCTTGGATTTCCAACTACGAACAGTGCTGACATGGCATTCCTCTCATATACCTCTGGAACGACTGGTCAGCCTAAGGGCGTCGTTCACACACATGGATGGGCCTATGCTCATATCCGGACTGCGGCAACATCGTGGCTGAACATTAAAGAAAATGATATCGTATGGGCCACTGCTGGACCAGGATGGCAGAAGTGGATTTGGAGTCCATTTGTGTCTGTGCTAGGTACAGGAGCGACTGGTTTTGTCTACAATGGAAAATTCGATCCGAACACATATTTAGATCTGTTGGAGAAAAATCAAATCAACGTACTTTGCTGTACACCAACGGAATATAGATTGATGGCGAAAGTCGATAACTTGAAGGAGTATGACCTTTCAAGCTTAAGAAGTGCTGTTTCTGCCGGAGAACCTTTAAATCGGGAAGTTATCGATATTTTCCGGAACTATTTCAACGTGACCGTACGTGATGGATACGGACAGACAGAAAACACGCTGCTTGTAGGTATAGTTGAAGGAATGGAAGTCCGACCTGGATCAATGGGGAAACCTACACCTGGAAACCATGTAGAAATCATCAATGAGGAAGGACAACCTGCTCAGGTCGGCGAGGTTGGAGATATTGCCGTTCATCGAGATGTGCCTGCACTATTCAAGGAATATTATAAAGATCAAGAACGGACAAAAATGGCATTCCGTGGGGATTATTATCTTACGGGTGACAAAGCGAAGAAGGATGAAGATGGGTACTTCTGGTTTGAGGGTAGAGGTGATGACATCATCATCAGTTCTGGTTATACGATTGGACCGTTTGAAGTCGAAGACGCACTCGTTAAGCATCCGTCAGTTAAAGAATGCGCTGTAGTAGGAAGTCCTGATGAGGTACGTGGGAATGTCGTCAAAGCCTTTATTGTTTTGAAAAATTCATCAGAAGCGTTGTCTGAAGACTTGATACCAGCTCTACAGGAACACGTTAAAAAGCTGACAGCACCATATAAGTATCCGCGTAAGATCGAATTCGTCGAGGAACTTCCGAAGACTACTTCAGGTAAAATACGCCGGATCGAATTGAGAATGAAAGAAAACAAAACGACTGTAAACTAGAAAGAAGGACCGGATTAGCCGGTCCTTTTTTAAGTGCACAAACTGACCATATCCATAGCAATACCCCGCACATTGGAAACGCAATTTGCTTTTTCGAGGAACTAAGCCCTTAGCTGTACGGAAGGATTGGCTTTGCAAATTTTCTTTGTTTATGGATTTACAATTAAATCTTAGGTATGCTGATTACAAATAGGGATAGTAATTGAGGTGTGATTATGAAAACATTATGGACAAATGGCACCATCTATACAATGAAACATGAGTTCGATAAAGTCGAAGCTGTTTTAGTTGAAGGCGATACAATTATCGACTGCGGTGACCGTTCACGCATTGAAAAGGATCATAAAATTGATCAAATAGAGAATTTAGAAGGGGCAATCATGTATCCGGGATTTGTCGATAGCCATCTACATATGATTGGGCATGGAGAAAAACTGTTACGATTGGATCTTTCGGAAGTGATGTCTGCTGAAGAAATGAAGATGACCTTGAAAGAGAAGGTCTATTCTACCCCTGTCGGTGATTGGATCATTGGTGAAGGATGGAACGAAAACAATTTCATGGATCGAAAGATATTTCATCGCTTCGAGCTTGATGAAATTGCTCCACATCATCCGATGATGCTGACCCGAATCTGCCGGCATGCTCTGCTTGCCAACTCTAAGGCTTTGGAGCTTGCAGGAATAACAAAAGATACAGAGGACCCGCCAGGAGGAGTCATTGTACGGGATACAAATGGTGAACCTACGGGATATCTGCTGGATAAAGCTCAAGAATTAGTAAAGGATGCCCTGCCAAAAGTGACCGAGGATTATCTTCATCGTGCGTTAACTACGTCTGTTCAAGATCTTACGAGTCTAGGGCTTGTCGGCGGACACAGTGAGGATCTCAATTATTATGGGGGATTCAAACGGACGTACAAAACTTTTTTGGAAGTCATCAATCCAGATCAACTTCAGTTCAAAGCAAATCTTTTGGTTCATCATGAAGTTGTTGCAGACATGCATGAGGAAGGTTTGAAGTTTGGGGTATCGAACGGATTTGTCGAGCTCGGTGCGATGAAGATTTTTGCTGATGGAGCTTTAGGTGGCAGGACAGCCTACTTGAGTAAACCTTATAATGATATGCCTGAAACGTATGGGGTGGCGATCCACTCATTGACAGACCTTAAAGAACTCGTTAAAAAGGCGCGTCATTATCAGATGCCAGTCGCAATCCATACAATTGGGGACCTTGCGTTAGAATTTGCTCTTTATGCGGTTGAAGAGAATCCACCTCCTGCAGGCTTAAGGGATCGTTTCGTCCACGGACAGGTTGTACGACCAGACCTCATCGAGCGTTTGAAAAAGGTTCCTGTAATCATTGATATACAGCCACATTTCGTGGCATCTGATTTCCCGTGGGTCATTGAACGTCTTGGGGAAGGCAGGATGAAATACAGCTTTGCATGGAAAACGTTATTAAAAGAAGGAGTTGCATGTGCTGCTGGTTCCGATGCACCAATCGAAACTGCAGATCCTCTACTGACGATCTATGCTGCAGTCATGCGTAAAAAGCATGGTGATAAACATGAGGGATTTTATCCGGAGCAAAAATTATCAGTATATGAAGCGGTTGAATTGTACACGAAAGGAAGCGCATATGCTATTGGAAAAGAAAATGAAACAGGCATGATCGATAAAGGATTCAATGCAGATTTCACAATTTTGAATGAAGACCTGTTCCATATTGATCCAGAAGCGATTCCGAATGTCAAAGTAGCGAAAACGGTCGTTAACAATATCATTGTTTATCAAGGATAAAAAACTCCCCTCGCAGGGAGTTTTTTACGGGACTTATAAGAAACTACGCTTGACCTTATGCCAGAAGGAATTATCCTTCAGCTTAACAGTCTTGATCCTTTTATCGGAAAGGCGAATGTTGATGGAACCGGGCTCTCGTATACTGAGCGCTTCGTTATCCATCGCTATGATCGGGAAGTTGTTCCCTTCGTTTACAAGCCGGATATCGAGTGATCTTGAATCACTTAAAATGAAAGAACTACCAAGGGTGCGATAATGATTATTGTTGATCGACGCTACTTCGCTGATTTGCATACATGGAAGTTTCGGGTCCACGATCGCCCCGTCTAACGACTTGTTGTATGCTGTACTTCCAGTCGGTGTCGATATGATCATGCCATCTCCTTTAAACCGTTCAAAAAATAAATCATCGATATACAAATCTAATGAAAGAGTTTTGATGATGCCTGATCGAATCGAACATTCATTCAAGCAATAAAATGAAGCATCGTTTTCCATGTTAACTTTTATGGTCGGATATCTGCGGACCTCTACCTGTTCATTCAGCATTGCATCTATCATTCCTGAAATGTCTTCGATGTCGAAGTCACAATAAAATCCTAATTGACCGGTACTTACACCGACATAGAGAGCATCTTCACGAAATCCAGTTTGCCTGACAGCTTGAAGGAATGTTCCATCTCCCCCGATACTAGCGATGATGTTAGCATTGTCCGCTTGCTCCACCAATGTAAATCCATTATCAATGGCGAGGTTCTTCAACCGGATAATCTGTTCTTCAAACTGGCTGCCTTTCCTATAGAAAAAATGGATATTCTTTCGTTCTGACATCATAAACCTCCTATGAGTTCCTTTAATATCTAATGTTACCCGATTCTTCTTATTGTTAGGGTAATTGTAAGCGAAATTTGCGACACTCTTGCGGAAAAGGAGTGAATTTCGTAGCAAACACCTATAGAAACTAATAGATCATATCATTAAAAATTACACATACTATTTTTATCTTCGTTTTTAAAAAAGTTTTTGTCAAATTATCATCATTCAAATTGAAAATATGATATTCTAACAAGGATTGGTCATTCTTACCAATGTAATAATGCTAGGAGGCTTCTTATGAATGGAAAACGTTGGGCAGCACTAGGAATTGCAGCAGTACTTTTCATAGGATCCATCATCATGAATGGATTATCGTCCGCTGCATCTGATAACTTGACGAACTTACAAGGCGGAGGATTTTTAGAAGATGATCCGTTTGTCGAAAAGGTCGTCGAGCAAGGGAGCGATAAGCAGAACATTGTACTCTTGAACGTCGAGGGGGTCATTCAAGACACTGGTGATGCGACATCATTCTTCCAGTCACCAGGATATAATCACCAGAGGTTTCTTGATATGCTTGAGCATGCAGGAGAGGACAAAAATGTAGAAGGAATCATCATTCGGGTTAATAGTCCAGGAGGCGGCGTGGTTGAAAGCGCAGAAATCCATGATGCGATCACTACTGTGCAAAAGGAACATAAAAAACCGGTTTACATATCGATGGGGAATATGGCTGCGTCAGGGGGCTACTATATTTCAGCTCCTGCGGATAAAATCTTTGCCCATCCATCAACATTGACAGGTTCATTAGGTGTCATTATTCAATCGATGAATTATGGAGAATTAGCTAATAAACTTGGGGTAAAATGGGAAACGGTCAAGAGCGGCGCTCATAAAGATATCCTATCCCCTACACGTGAAATGACAGATGAGGAAAGGGAAATCTTACAATCCATCGTCGATAATTCCTACAATCAATTCGTCGATGTCATCGCTACGGGCCGGGAGCTCTCTGAAAATAACGTAAGAGAGTTGGCGGACGGCCGGGTATACGATGGACAACAAGCAAAGAAAGCAGATCTAGTCGATGAACTTGGTAATTTAGATGATACGATCAATGCAATGAAAAAAGATCTTGGGAATTCCCATTTGAATGTCATCAAGTATGAAAATCGCCTTGGTTGGAATTCTTTCCTGAATATGACCGCACAAAAATTGTTCCAGCCTAATGGAGATCTATTAGGGATACAAGAATTGATGAGTCAAACAAATACACCGCAAATCAAATATTTATATACGGAATAGGAGGGATTGGATTGGACCAAACATTATCAGGTGAAGGACATTTGCCAGAGCCCTCTCAGACCTTGAACTTGGGTAATACAAACACTGTATATGCTGGATTTTGGATCCGGTTCTGGGCGTACCTCTTAGACTTGCTTGTCATTTGGAGTCTAAACAGTCTGATCGTTAAGCCGATATTGGTATTGTTTGATTTGCCATTATCTGATGGAGGTATGTTTTCATTAAAGGCAGTAATAGCTGCAATCATCTTCTACAGCTATTTTGTATTGATGACTCGTTTCTTCGGTCAGACATTAGGAAAAATGCTTTTTGCGATAAAAGTAGTACCAAAAGATTTGAATGAAAATATACCATGGATCACTCTGCTTTTTCGAGAAGTGATCGGTCGATTTATCAGTAAAACCGTCTTCTTGATCGGATATATCATCGCTGGTTTTACAAATGAAAAACAATCGTTGCATGATATATTCGCAGACACGAGAGTCGTCCACACTCGAAAATAGGTATTGTTAAAGACCTGTCAGTACATAATGCTGATAGGTCTTATTTTTTTACAATGGTTAAAGTTGATTGAGATTAAGTTCAAAAGCGAAATTCGCGACACTCCTGCGGGAACAGCGAGCCAGGCAAGACCCCACTCTCTTTAAAAGGATCTTCGACTATAATAATGAACTTCGACTAAATACCACCACGTCCTATGGTGAACGTCGAAGTCAGTACATCCTGTACAAGTACGTCCTGTGGTGAACGTCGAAGCCAGCAGAAGGAAAGCTTCTAAGAATTCTCATCGCAGACACGAAAATGATTTCATTTTTGTGTTGACATCCTGTGCAAGTGAGGAGGCTTGCGGAAGTGGGTTAATGCAGTGAAGTGATGTCTAGCTCAGCGACCAGTCACTTGGATCACTTCAAACTCCCTGCGGCGGTGACAGCCTCCTCGTCAGTTTTCCAGTGACCTACATGACTAATCGGGTCGCTTCCGCTTTTCGTCTGCCAACGGAAAGGGAGTGAATTTCGCACAAATCAATATTTTAACCAAAACATAGTGAAACAGTCTGTTCAGAGACTTCGGGGTGATCCTCATGTGGTATTGGATTATAGGAATCATACTGGTTATCAGTTTGATGATAGGTATCCTTATGATCAGCCGGGTACGGGTAACCATCAAATATGTCCATCAAGGAAACGATGATACGTGTCTTATACAAGCCCACTTTTTAAAAGGGTTATTCGACTATTCTTGGGAAATTCCATTGAATAATATAAACCTCGAAGATGATGGACTTATGCACATGAAATACGATACTGAAGCAGAAATCGGCAATAAGAAGCTTCATGATACGAAAGAAAGGACCTTCGAGGCTGAATCCTTGATTGATCGAGCGCGTGAAACGAAAGCGCTGCTGGATTCTGTCTATCAACTAGGTAGCATCGTCCGTAAATTTTTGAAAAAAGTAACGATTGAAGAATACCAATGGATCAGTACAGTTGGTACCGGGGATGCTGCTTCAACTGGAATTTTTGCCGGGGTGTTATGGACGATTAAGGGTAGTGTGGCAGGATTTCTAAGCTTTGCAACACGAATGGAAAAACCGCCTGTCCTTGAGGTTACGCCTTCTTTTCAAGCCCCTGTTGTGCAAACGAATTTATTATGTATGTTTTCTTTTCGAATCGGGCAAGCTATGCTCGCAGCATATCTGATCGTAAAAAATTGGAAGGGAAGGAAAAATCATGTCAGAACATCCAATTCAGGGCTTGATGCAAACAGCAATGGAAAATATTAAAGAAATGATTGACGTGAATACAATTATCGGGGATCCAGTCGAAACACCGGACGGAAGTGTGATTCTAACAGTTTCAAAGGTTGGTTTTGGATTTGCAGCTGGGGGAAGCCAGTTCAGTGCTTTAGGCAATTCAGGTCAATCAAAAAGAGATTCTTCAGAGGGAGAATCACATCCTTTTGGCGGTGGTAGCGGAGGCGGTGTTTCCATTACGCCAATCGCGTTTCTGATTGTGAATTCTTCTGGAGTAAAGACAATCCATCTCGATAATAGTACACATTTGTACGAACGGCTTCTTGACTTAGCGCCTCAAGTAGTAGATCGAGTACAAAGGATGATGAACAATAGTGGCTTTCAGATGAAATCTGATTCGAATAAAAATCAACAATCGAACAACAATAATCAGACACAGCATCAGACTGAAAGACGCCAAAAGCAAGATTTAGATTTTTAAATAGTGTATGGTGCAGGGCAAGCTCAAAACATGAGCAGCCCTTTTTTTTATCTTGGGTGTATGGTACTCGAGAAGGCTTTATAAGACTCTTCCACGTGACTACATAACTACATATTACTTGAAACAAAATTTCAGAAAGTTTACCATTAACGTGTTAGAATACCTTTTAAAACAAGGAGTTGTTAATGATGGCTAATGTAACATTTAAACAAAACCCAGTAACACTATTAGGAAATGAAGTGAAAGTAGGGGATACAGCTCCTGACTTCAAAGTATTGGCAAACGACATGTCTCCTGTAACGTTGGATGATACAAAAGGTTCTGTAAGATTGATCAGTGTCGTTCCATCTGTCGATACTGGTGTATGTGATCAGCAGACGCGCCGGTTTAACGAAGAAGCGGCAAAGCTTGATAATGTAAAAGTATTGACTGTAAGTGTTGACCTGCCGATGGCTCAAAAGAGATGGTGTGCTGCTGCTGGTGTAGAAAACCTTCAAACACTCTCAGATCATCGTGACCTTTCATTCGGTAAAGCTTATGGAGTAGCAATTGAAGAACTACGTCTTTTGACACGTGCTGTATTCGTTATCGACTCTAACGATAAAGTGACATATGTTGAGTATGTTAGTGAAGCGACGAACCATCCGGATTATGAGGCGGCGATTGAGGCTGCTAAGTCTGCTCAATAATCTAGAATTTCACCAATAAGGATAATAGTAAACAAAAAGGGGTTAACCTCCAGAGTTTGGTCATCGGTCCGAACATTTGGGTGGTTGCCCTTTTTTAAGGCGGAAATCATGTTTTCATTCGGTGATTTCTTGGTGGTTTGTTACAATAGTGCTAGTTGTAAGATAGGAGGAATTTTACATGGCTGATTTTAAGAAAGTCGAATCATTCTATAGATTATTACACGAAACGGCAACGATCCTTTCTGAGAAAGAACAGACTACATATCTTGATGGTCTGATCATGACTGGAGAAAACCTGGTACAGGGTGGTATGCCTGATAAGTTTGATGAGCAAACCAAGAATGATCTCATCTACAAATATGAATCGATTACATTAGATGAATTATCCAAGGAAGAAATCCGCAAAGGATACCAATTGGCGATCTTGCAAGGAATGCAAAAGGGCGTGCAGTCCCAACATGCAATGACACCTGATGCTGTTGCTCTCTTCGTTGGCTATTTAGTCGAAAAGGCTATGAACAAAAAAGAAAGGATTACACTTTTGGACCCAGCAATCGGGACTGGGAACCTTGTGTCAGCATTCCTAAACCAAACGAAAAAGAAAGCCTTCAGCTATGGTTCAGAGGTTGATGAAACGTTGATCAAACTTGCTTATGTCAATCTGAATGCTCAGGAGCATGATATTCAGCTTTATCATCAGGACAGCTTGCAATCTTTGATGATCGATCCAGTTGATCTTGTCATCACAGATCTGCCAGTCGGGTATTATCCAAACGACGAGATGGCCACCAAATACCGCTTGAAGGCTGACAAGGGTCACTCATTTGCCCATCACTTGATGATTGAACAAGCGCTTAACCATACAAAAGAAGGAGGATTCCTTTTCTTCTTGATCCCGAACGTCTTATTTGCAGGCGATGAAGCTCAGAAGTTGAACAAGTACCTTAAAGAACATGCAGTCATCCACGGGCTTCTCCAATTACCGTTGACGATGTTTAAAAAGGAAGAACAGGCGAAAAGTATCTTTTTCATCCAGAAAAGAGGTCAAGGTGTAGCAGCTCCTAAGGAAGCATTGATGGCAGAGCTTCCTAGCTTTTCGGATCCAAAAGCACTGCAACCGATCATGACAAAAATCGATGCCTGGTTTAAGACTTCATTTACTGGTTAACTTAAACATACAAGGAAAGTATCGGGAGACTATATGAAATCGGATTCAAATCTGAAAATAACGAATATTAATGGAAAACGTTTTCCTTCCTTGCAGGAAACCATCGACCGGTGGTTTAATGGTAATTGGTTTTTGGGAATGAACTTGAACAACGAAGGAGTTGTCTATATATGAGAAAGGTGCTCGCCATTAATGCCGGAAGTTCATCACTGAAATTTCAATTATTGAAAATGCCTGAGGAAGAAGTAGTTACCAAGGGGCTTGTCGAACGTATCGGGATTCCTGATAGTGTTTTTACAATTGAAGTGAACGGTGAAAAGGTAAAAGAAGTGACAGATATCGAGAACCATGCAGTTGCGGTTAAAATGCTGTTAGATAAACTTATGTCTCATCAAATCATCGGTTCTTACGATGAAATTGAAGGGATTGGACACCGAGTTGTACACGGCGGTGAAAAATTCAATGATTCTGTGTTGATTACAGAAGAGATCATCAAGGAAATTGAAGAGGTGTCCGACTTAGCACCGCTTCATAATCCTGCAAACATCGTAGGTATTCGGGCATTTAAAGAAATCCTGCCCGATGTGCCTGCTGTAGCAGTGTTTGATACTGCGTTCCATCAAACGATGCCAGAGCAATCCTATTTGTATAGCCTTCCTTATGACTACTATAAGGAATATGGTATCCGTAAGTATGGTTTTCATGGGACGAGCCATAAATATGTTTCTCAACGTTGTGCGGAATTATTAGGAAGACCGATTGAACAGTTACGGTTGATTTCTTGTCACCTTGGAAATGGTGCGAGTATCGCTGCGATTGAAGGTGGGAAATCAATCGATACTTCTATGGGCTTCACACCGCTTGCTGGTGTAACGATGGGTACCCGTTCAGGGAACATTGACCCAGCACTCATCCCATACATCATGGAGAAAACAGGCAAAACCGCTGAAGAAGTGATGAATGTCCTCAATAAAGAAAGCGGACTGCTTGGAGTATCCGGTTTTTCCAGTGATTTAAGAGATATTGAACAGCAAGCCGCAGCTGGAAACGAAAGAGCTGAGCTGGCACTTGAAGTTTTCGGAGGAAGAATTCATAAATATATCGGCTCTTACGCTTCAAAAATGCATGGAATCGATGCAATCATTTTCACAGCAGGAATCGGTGAAAACAGTGATGTCATCCGCGAGCGAGTCCTTAAAGGCCTTGAATTCATGGGGGTTTACTGGGATCCGGCATTAAACAAGGTTCGTGGAAAGGAAGCATTCTTGAACTATCCACACTCCCCAGTAAAAGTACTGATCATCCCTACAAACGAAGAAGTGATGATTGCAAGAGACACAGTACGACTTGCCCAATAAAATATTTTCAGATTAAGAACTTCACCGTGGTGGTGGAGTTCTTTTTTTACAGTTATGATTTTCATATAGTTGATTTAACTGAAACCTCAAAAATGCAGAAGAGGGTAAAGATCTTTAGGATAGGCTTAAGATGTTGATTTCATACGAAATTTACGACACTCCTACGGGCGAGCCAGGCTAGACCCCACTGTTTTTAAAAGGAACTTCGACTATAAAAATGAACTTCGACTAAATACCACCACGTCCTATGGTGAACGTCGAAGTCAGTACATCCTGTACAAAGTACGTCCTGTGATGAATTCGAAGCCAGCATAAGGAAAGCTTCTAAGAATTCTCATCGCAGACACGAAAATGATTTCATTTTTGTGTTGAGATCCTGTGCAAGTGAGGAGGCTCGTGGATATAGGGATCATGCACGGACGTGACGTCCAGCTCAGCGGCCAGTCAATTGGATCACTTTAAACTTCCTGCTGCAGCGACAGCTTCCTCGTCAGTCCTCTGGTGACCTTCGTGACTAAACGGGTCGCTTCTGCTTTTCGTTGCCCGCGGAAAGGGAGTGAATTTCGAATAAATCAACCTCATTATTGCTCCCACAAGTACTTGACTCAATCGTTTTCTTCATAGGTATTATTGTCTTCGGACTAATTTTGGTATAATGAATGAAACGTTCTTAGTGGAGGTGTTCGGTATGGAATGGTCGCAGAACGAGAAGCAAGTTTGGTCTTCAATCGAAAAATGGGAGCAAGAATATTTTACATATGTTCCGACTGACTTCAACAGGACTTACGAAAAAACCTTTGACGATGCTTTTAATAGGATCAGTCCTAAAATTCGTGACAAGGTCCTTCAAACAATTGATAACCTGCTTTTTCATTTGCATTCCATCATCTTGAACTCGCAATTTCAGCAAGATACGAAGCAGCGGGTGTTATTGGCTGCTCAATCGATGAACAAAGAGGTAGAAGTTTGGGAAGATGTACAGGATTGCAAAATCGAACAACTTCGATACATAGCTCAACATCAAGTAGCGAAACATAGACTGCTTTCTTTTGCTCAGGGTGGCCTTTCTGGAGCTGGAGGTATATTATTTTTAGGAATTGACATCCCGGCAAGCATTGCTGCACACTTGAGATCGATTCAAGTACTTGCTCTTTCGTACGGGTATTCAATCAACCAACCTTATGAAACAATGCTGTCCTTGAAGTTGTTCCATGCGGCCACTTTACCTAAACAGCATCAGCAGGAAGCCTGGGAGCAGCTGATGAGCGAGGTGTTGGATCAGGAAATCAATCCCTATTTCTTTGAGTCAGATGAACTGGTTGCTGACAGCCAATGGATGCGGCATCTGGTTGGTTTGATCGGTAAAGGAATGGTCCTCTTCATGTTAAGGAAACGCTTGATCCAGGGTATTCCGCTGATGGGGATGGTATATGGTGCAACAGCAAATTACCAGCTTTCAAGGCAGATCACAGACTTTGCTAATCAGTTTTATCAGAAACGTTGGTTATTAGAGAAACATAACTAAGGGTGATATGTGATGAGTGTAGAGGAACACAAACAGGAAGCACCAGATCATGTTCGGGTGATGGTCATTACCGTAAGTGATACCAGAACAGAAGAAACGGATAAGAGTGGGAAGTATATTTTGAATGCTCTTGAGGAGTACGGTCACACAATTTCCTCTTATAAGATCGTAAAAGATGAGTCGATGGTTCTTCATGAGGTATTGAAGAGCGGAACAAGTGATTCCGAAACGGATGTTATCATCATGAATGGTGGGACTGGTATAGCGCAACGGGATATTTCTGTTGAGGTTGTCTCAGAACTTCTCGATAAAGAAATTCCTGGTTTCGGGGAACTCTTCAGGATGTTGAGTTACACAGAGGATATCGGTTCAGCAGCGATCTTGAGCAGGGCAATTGCCGGTGTCTCGAATTACACGGCGATCTTTTCAGTACCGGGTTCAAGTGGTGCAGTAAAGCTTGCTATGAATAAACTGATTCTTCCTGAAATAAATCATGTGGTTCGGGAAATAAGGAAAGATTTATGAAGAGGATGACTCGATCGGGGTCATCCTTTTCACTTTAATTTAGTAATGTCTTTAAGCATGAGCGAGCTTGTTTAAAAATGACTTTTTCTCGTGATTCGATTATCTGCCCGATACCAAATCCAGAGATCATTGATGATAGAAGCCAAGTCTGATATCTCAGAATTCAGCTCACAAGAACGTTCAAAGTCTTCTTCTCGATAAAGTTGGCTTTGTCTATCGTTGATTTCATTTTCGAGTTCCTTGATCCTATCAGGAATTTTACCCCGGATCGTCTCCCATTCAGCTAAGATCAATTCTTGTGTTTCTTTTGGATAGTTGTCCCAAGAGCGCTCAAGCAATGGCAATCTGATCCCTAAACGCTCATCTACCGTAAATGTATAAGTCATTAGTCATTCCTCCTGCATACACATCATTGTACATAAAATGGTGATATTCGGCTATCCTCAACAGATCACATTCCCTCATATTGGTTCAAATAACAAATGAGTTCCTTTCACATACTAAACACGAAGTTATGAGAAGGAGGCGACTCAACATGGATAAACAACCGGGTAAAAACCGACAGTATCAATTTGAAACCGATGGCGAAATGGAAGTTCAACAACAGATCATGCAATCCTATCAAAGTGGCGTCATCGACCAGACAAGCCCCCAAAACGTCCAAAAACAACATAAAGAAGATGAAAACCATTTGACATGAATTTTTCACATTGAAGAAAGCATAAAATACTTTCTTCAATATAAGTGCAACTAAAGCTCAGACTGCGCCAAAGGCTTGGTTTTGCCAAGTTTTCTTTATAGGTTGACCTATATGGTGTCTGACTAATAAGCGTCAGGCACTAACATAGGGTTAATAAACTCCCTATGAAAACATTCCAAAACCGTACTTTAATTATTATTTTGTGTTATGATGGCAACGTATGGAAAAGGCGTAAAAAATGCGCTTATTACAGTCATTCAAACGATATTTCCTCTTTTTCTTTTTGGCATTTGGTGTTATCTTTAAATGGCAGTCATCTAGGACTGGGTTCAAGCATTATTTGTATTGAAGATTTGTTGATTTAGGAGGTCGCAAAAATGCGTATTGGTGTACCAAGAGAAATTAAGAACAATGAAAACCGTGTGGCAATGACCCCTGCTGGAGTGGTCAACCTGACAACATCCGGGCATGAGGTTTTCATTGAAAAAGATGCAGGACTTGGCTCAGGTTTTACAAATGAACAGTATCATGAAGCTGGAGCAGTGATCGTAGATACTGCAACAGAAGCTTGGAGTATGGAAATGGTGATGAAGGTTAAAGAACCATTACAGGAAGAATACCAATATTTCCGCGAAGGACTTATTTTATTTACATATTTACATTTAGCTGCTGAACCTGAATTAACAAAAGCGCTGATTGAAAATAAAGTGGTTGGTATTGCGTATGAAACTGTACAGCTTCCAAACCGGAGTCTTCCATTGTTGACACCGATGAGTGAGGTAGCAGGAAGAATGGCTACACAAATTGGTGCATCTTTTCTGGAAAAACCTCATGGAGGAATGGGAATCCTGCTTGGGGGAGTCCCTGGAGTGCACAGAGGTAAGGTAACAGTAATCGGTGGGGGAGTTGCAGGGACGAATGCAGCGAAGATCGCTGTCGGTCTTGGTGCTAGTGTTACTGTCATCGACTTGAATCCAGAGCGTCTTCGCCAGTTAGATGATATTTTCGGTTCTGATATCAATACCTTGATGTCTAATCCTTTGAACATCGCCGAGTCAGTAGTGGAGTCAGATCTTGTTATCGGTGCTGTGCTGATTCCTGGTGCTAAAGCGCCTAAATTGGTTACTGAAGAAATGATCCAGTCAATGAGAAAGGGATCGGTTCTTGTTGATGTGGCAATCGACCAGGGTGGTATTTTTGAGACAACAGATCGTATTACAACACATGATAATCCGACGTATGAAAAACATGAAGTTGTCCATTACGCTGTTGCAAACATGCCAGGTGCGGTTCCGCGTACTTCTACGCTTGCATTGACGAATGTCACAGTCCCATATGCATTACAAATTGCAGATAAGGGCTATGTGAAAGCATGCAGTGATAACGAAGCGCTTCTTAAAGGAATAAATACGCTCGAGGGTTATGTTACTTATGAGGCTGTATCACAAGCACACGGATTGGAATATAACGATGTAAGAGAAATGCTCGCAAATAAAAGATAGATCGAATTGACCTGAGACTGGCACTGTTGTGTCAGTCTTTTCTGGTATTAATATGAGTTTTGCCTATGACTTTGAGCGGTTTGGTTTATCATCTACTCTTGCTATGATTTTAAGCGAAATTCACGACACTCATGCGGGAAAAGCGAGCCTGGCGGATCGCCCGCGGAAAAGGTATGAATTTCGCAGAAATCAAGAACAAATATATCAAATTCTTTTAATTCGAATTCGGATGTGTAAAATGAAGGGTGAAACGGGTACAAAATTGATAGGGATCCTTTTCTTTTGGTTTCTGTTAGAAGGAAACGGAAAGCCTTAAGGAGAAGGAATTAATCAGATACTAAAATATGAAAGAGGAGAGATCTTGAATGAAAGTAACGTATTATGGACATTCAGTAGTCGCCATTGAAACAAACGGAAAATCGATTTGGATTGATCCTTTCATTACAGGCAATGAACAATGTCATATTACAGCGGATAAGGTAAAAGCTGATGTAATCTTACTTACTCATGGTCACAATGATCATGTAGGAGATACGGTCGATATTGCAAAGCGAAACAATGCTTTAGTCGTAGCACCATTTGAATTGGCAAATTATCTAGGTACGAAAGATGTGGAAACCCACCCGATGCATATCGGCGGAGCATACCAATTTGATTTCGGAAAAGTTAAGCTGACGCAAGCTTTTCATGGTTCAAGCTATGCCGAAGAGGATGGCACGGTCATTTATACAGGAATGCCAGCAGGAATCCTCTTTACTGCAGAAGATAAGACTGTTTACCATGCCGGTGATACAGCACTGTTTTCAGATATGAAATTAATTGGCGATCAGAACTACATCAATCTAGCTTTCTTGCCAATCGGGGACAATTTCACGATGGGACCAGAAGATGCTTCCATTGCCGCAAGCTGGCTGAAGGCGAACCATGTCGTACCGGTTCATTACAATACCTTCCCTGTGATCGAACAAGATCCTGAAGCGTTTGTAAATGAGTTGGAAGGTAAAAAAGGACATGTACTGAAATCGGGAGAATCCATCGAACTTTAATCTACGTTTTCTTCTTTCTTAAAAAGGGGCTGCATACGCTAAATATAAAGGACATCCCTCATATACTAGGAAGGAGAACGATTAATGAAGAATAGGCTGATTTTATCGTTGTTGAGTGCCCTTGCACTTGTTTACTTTGCTGTTCCTTATCTGCCTGAGATCGGAACAGGATTAGGCGGATGGTTCTCTGCAGTTTGGTTATTCTTTGCTTTGCTCGTAATCGGTGGAAATTTTTCTGCATTGCTGTTCCAAAAATATCCTCAGGAATCAAAACAAACTATAACGCTAAGACGCCCGGCAAAAGAACGCAAGAGAATCAGGCAGCATTGATGTAAAGGGATACCCTTAGTATAATAGGAAAGACTTAGCAATTTGCGGAGATCGGTTTTTAGAAAGATTGGTGAAATGATGTCAACAAAACATGAACAAATATTAGAGTATATCGAAACACTGGAAATCGGCAGTAAAATTTCTGTCAGACAAATTGCAAAAGCTCTTTCTGTTAGTGAGGGTACAGCCTACAGGGCAATAAAAGATGCAGAAAATCAGGGGACGGTCAGCACGATAGAGCGTGTCGGCACGATCCGTATTGAAAAGAAACGAAAAGAAAATATCGAGAAACTGACATATGCAGAAGTCGTCAATGTTGTCGATGGACAAGTTCTTGGCGGGAAAAAGGGGCTGCATAAGACGCTGAACAAATTCGTCATTGGTGCCATGAAGCTTGAGGCGATGATGCGGTATGTGGACCCTGACAGCTTACTGATCGTTGGAAACCGTACAAAAGCTCATGCGCTTGGATTGAAAGCGGGAGCGGCTGTGCTGATTACAGGTGGCTTTGATACTGATGAAACGGTTATGAAACTGGCGGATGAATTAGAACTTCCCGTCATTTCAACGAGTTATGACACATTTACAGTAGCGACGATGATCAATCGTGCCATTTATGATCAATTGATCAAAAAGGAGATCGTCCTCGTCAGTGACATCACCATTCCGGTTGAACAGACCAATTATCTGGTTAATGATGAGAAGGTTACGAAATGGTATGAGTTGAATAAAGAAACAGACCACAGCCGATATCCTGTAGTGGATAAAAAGAATCGGATCGTGGGTATCGTGACTTCCAAAGATATCATTGGTAAAAACAACGATTTGACGATTGAAAAGGTGATGACAAAAAATCCGATCACTGTCAGCGCGACGACATCTGTTGCAAACGCAGCCCATATGATGATTTGGGAGGGTATCGAGCTTTTGCCGGTTGTGGATTCCCAACAAACGCTGCAAGGGATCATCAGCAGGCAGGATGTGTTGAAGGCCTTGCAAATGATTCAAAAACAACCGCAGATTGGGGAAACCTTTGATGACTTGATTACAAGTAATGTCCGTGATAATGAAAATGAACAAGATGTGTTTTTTACCTGTGAAGTCACTCCACAGATGACGAATTATTTAGGGACATTATCTTATGGCGTGATGACAACATTGGTTTCCGAGGTTGGGAGCAGGGCTCTGCGAAAGAAGAAGAAGGGTGACCTTGTTGTAGAAAATATCACTTTGTACTTCTTAAAGCCTGTACAAATCGATAGTAAGATTACGATCCGACCAAAAATCCTTGAACTAAGCAGACGTTACGGTAAAGTCGACGTCGAAATCTATCATGAAGGGGAAGTAGTTGGAAAAGCTCTCATGATGGCCCAACTTATCGAACGCCACCTTTAATGAATTCAAACAGAGCGCAAATATGAATGAGGCTGTCCAAAATAAAAAGTGTCAGACACCTCCAACACAACATTTTAAACGAGATGTTTCATAAAATGTTGTTAAGTACGGAGAGACTCAGACACTTATTGGACAGCCTCAAATAATCTAAGAATTGGATTGTTCTCTCTCCTCTACAGCAAGAGGAAGAAAGTACTTATACGCTTTATATCCCATGAATGCATTGATCAAACCTAAAACCAAAAATACACCGCCGATAACCAGATCATATGTAGACTCATTGATGAACAAACGGTTTAGTCCGAATATTCCTATGAAAACACCAAGAGCTATGTTAGCCTTCGATTTCGTCCATTTCTTCTCATAAGGAGCCTTTACGCGGAACTCTTTTATTTTATAGAATATATAAAGGCTGATTGATAATACGATAATGATGATGAATACAGGCATGATATTCCTCCAATACAGTTGAATCATTCGAGTACCATTGTATAGAAAAAAGGATATAAAATCTATACTTTACAGTTATCTAAAGTGAACATTAGGTTACAGATAAAGGAGTCCGTAATGAAAGAACAAATCATACAGAAGATCAAAGAATATGAAAAAATCATCATCCACCGCCATGTGCGTCCAGATCCGGATGCTCTCGGTTCACAAGGTGGATTATCTAAAGTTCTAAAATCTACTTTTCCGGACAAATCGATATATGTCGTAGGCGAAGAAGAAGAATCCCTGAGATTCATGATTGAAATGGACACCATTCCAGATAGCGTTTATGATGGGGCACTCGTCATCATTTGTGACACTGCGAATCAGGCACGGATCAGTGATCAACGATACTCTTCCGGGGATTTCATCATTAAAATCGATCACCATCCAAACGAAGATCGGTATGGTGATTTGATCTGGGTCGATACAGACGCAAGCAGTGTGAGTGAAATGATTTATGAGTTTTACTTATACGGGAAGGAAAAACACCAGTTCAAGCTTTCTGATAAAGGTGCTGGACTGCTTTATGCAGGAATCGTAGGAGATACAGGGCGTTTCTTGTTCCCGAATACGACTGAGAAAACGATGAAATATGCCGGGGAATTACGGAATTATGAATTCGATATCTCTGCAGTCTATGAAGAGATGTATAAAGTGAAATTGAGCTTAGCACGATTGAATGGTCATGTCTTATCCAATTTCAAATATATCGATCCTGGTGTAGGTTATATGTACTTGACGCAAGAAGTGATGGAGAAATTCAATACGACCCCGAATGAATCATCTTTACTTGTCAATTCATTCTCAAACGTTGAGGGGCTTATGACCTGGGTGTTTTTTGTGGAGGAACCTGATCAATTTCGTGTTAGACTTCGCTCCAAAGGCCCTATCGTCAACACAATCGCAGCAAAATACAATGGCGGAGGGCATCCGATGGCTTCCGGGGCTACCGTCTATACAATCGAAGAGACTGAACAGATCATACAGGATCTCGTTGAAGCTTGTCGTGCATATAAATGATTTTTAAAATAGGGGTTAACGGACACAGTAGCCCTTATTTGACCAAAATAATGGAATTTTACAAACTTAACGGACACTAGGGCCCTTATTTAGTAAATATCATAGAAAAACACCTGCTTTGTTCACAAATAACGGCTGTGGTGTCCGTTAAAAATTAGAAACAGCGATTTTGTCACAAATAACGGCTCTGATGTCCGTTAACCTGGAAGGCATGGCTGTTTGGGTTTCGCTTGGCGCGCATTTCCGGATAGCGAATTTAGTTTTTGGCTGTTTTCGCAAACATAGTTGCTCTTGAAAGTCGTTGATTTCCGCTCCAGGATGCTCGCTTTCCGTGGGGCGTGCGGTGAGCCCACTCGTCGCCTTGCGACATTGAAGGGTCCTGCCTGTCCCGCTGCTCCCGCAGGAGTCTCGCACCTTTCTCTCCAATCAACTTGCACAAGGAGACTTTTTTAAAATGACTCAAAAGCAACAATCTTTTAGAAAAGAGCCTAGTTTTAATAAGATTTTCTTATTCCTCACACAAAAATAATAGCCCCAGTTCCTTTATTGAAAAAAGGTGGGGCTATGTTTTCATTACACTATGATTGTTGTTGTTTGGCTGGGATGAACCAGGAACCAATTTCTGTCACGTCCTCTACAAATTCGATGTTGAGTTCGGTAGCTTGCTTCTTGATCAGTTCTGCAACTTCTTTCGTTTCAGCAAATGCGGAATAGCCGTTTTTAAGCTTTTCGACTTTCGCCTTCGCCATTTCTTTTCGATTGATAATCATACACAATCCCCCTTAACGTGTTTATTCCTATTTATATTGTATACGATGTGCATGTACTTTGCTAATGATGAAATCCAAATGTCTCACAATTGTCAAAAAACAAGTCTATTTTACTTGTTCAACTTTCAAATTTAAACGCAAGGTTGTATAAAGATGCATTTGATAGACTTTTACATTATACGTTTCTTTACCTATCAGAAAGTTTTTGTTTTCAAGAGTCCTAATCAATAGATTAGAGTTTTGGCCGACTGATTCAATGTCTTTTGTCAACACGTCATGGAGCTCTGATTTTACCGCATTTTCAAGCTCGATTAATTGTAGTCCTTTCAATCCTGCCTGTTCCCTGTTCAAAAAACTGACTTTGATTTCTTGGATCCGAAGCTTTTTTTCATTTTCTTTATTTTTTTCTTCATAATCTTGTTTGAAATGTTTGAATTCATCGTTCAAGCCTCTTATCTTTTCATCCCTTCGATCAATCTCGGTCATATAAAATTCCTGTAAACCACCAAAACTTAGTAAAAAAAAGAACCAGCCAATGATGAAGCCGATCACAATGCCGGCAAAAAAACGTTGGTAACCTTTACGGCGATGAAGGGGAGGAATCCTCATCTTCTAATCCTCCTGAGTAATCCATTGTATAATCACCCCGCCTGAATTTGCTCCAAGGAGAGCGGAGACGATATAGAGGATTTGCTTGATGACTTCTATCCAAGCTTCACTTTCAAACCCTCTTTCAAAATTATCGATTGTATCGAAAGTCCCGCCGATTGCAGCAACGATCGCCCATATTTTCAAGCTTTTGGATAATTGTGTCATGGAAAGAAACGGAGGTTTTCCTGTCAACATCATTCCGATCGCCCCGACCAAGCACCCACCTAATATGATTCCAAAGGCTATACAATAATAAATGATAGTTGTTGAAACAAACTCTCTGACCAAGCAGACCCCACCTTTAACTTGAGAATCTGATATACCCTCTCTATTTATAAGTATGGACAACCACAAAGAAGTATGCTTCATTTCATGTTGTTACTGTCTTGTATATAATGAAAATAGGAAAAGGAAGAAAGGAGTGACTCAAATGGGATTTGTTCATTTGCATGTACATAGTGAATACTCATTGTTAGAAAGTGCATGCAGGATCGACAGGTTGACCGACCGTGCAAAAGAATATCGGATGCCTGCGTTAGCACTCACTGATCGCAACGTTATGTATGGCGTGCTTCCGTTCTATAAATCTTGTAAGAAAAAAGGGATAAAACCGATTCTTGGCCTGGAAGTCGATATTCATTTTTCTACCGACGAGAATTCCCCCCCAGCCAAGCTTCTTTTATATGCAAAAGATGATATCGGTTATCGTCAATTGATTAAAATAAGTTCCAAGCTCCAGACGTATAAGGGTAAAGAACTGCCAGCACTTGGACTATCTGATATTCATAGGTTCAGGGACGGGCTTCTTGCTATATCAACCGGGGTGAACGGCATTATCCAGCGCTTTCTCCAGACCGACATGCAGATCGCTGAACAGATGTGCAGCAAATTGAAACAGTCCTTCGGTGACGATTTTTATTTAGGGATAGAAGATCACGGAATTGGAAGGGAAAAAGAGCTCAATCTGAATGTCAATCAACTTTCAAAGCGAACTGACACTCCGGTTGTTGCAACGAATAATATCCACTACATAGACCAAGTCGATGCGAATGCGTTTGAGGCATTGCGCGCCATAAAGCTTGGCACGAAATTGACCGATGGGGAGCATGAGCGGTATCCGACGGAGGGGTACTATTTCAAATCCAGCTCGGAGATGGAAGTGCATTTTGCTCATACCCGGGAAGCGATTCAAAACACAGAAGAGATTGCTGACAAATGTAATGTAACCCTCGAATTCGGGAATCCGATTCTGCCACATTATCCATTGCCTTCCGATGAGACAAGCGGTTCCTATTTGAGGAAGCTTTGTGAAGAAGGGGTCAGAGAGCGGTATGGTGCCAATCTGTCCTCTGAAGTGATCAACCGCTTGGATTATGAGTTGAACATTATTGAGGAAATGGGTTTCAACGATTATTTCTTGATCGTATGGGATTTTATGAAGTTTGCCAGGGAAAATG
Organism: Alkalihalobacillus sp. TS-13; assembly: GCF_019720915.1. Classification (GTDB taxonomy): domain Bacteria; phylum Bacillota; class Bacilli; order Bacillales; family Fictibacillaceae; genus Pseudalkalibacillus. The sequence goes on along the minus strand of NZ_JAHKSI010000001.1, from coordinate 2,140,483 downwards.
GAATTATGACAGGACCTGGACGGGGATCGGCAGCGGGCTCTCTTGTTTCATACGTGTTATATATTACCCAAGTCGACCCGATCGACCAGGAACTCCTTTTTGAGCGGTTTTTGAATCCCGAACGAGTGACGATGCCTGATATTGACATTGACTTTCCTGATACACGTAGAGACGAAGTCATCGAATATGTTTCGAATAAATATGGGAAAGAGCGCGTGGCGCAGATCATTACGTTCGGTACATTGGCTGCAAAAGCAGCTGTAAGAGATGTCGGACGTGTATTGAATCTCGATAACCGTCTTGTCGATAAGGTTGCTAAACAAATCCCTTCAAGGCCGGGAATTACATTGGAAAAAGCGGTCAACGAGTCACCATTGCTTAAAAAGACGCTTGATCAATCTGAAGAAGCCCGGACTTTATGGAATATCTCAAGAACGATTGAAGGACTCCCGAGACATTCATCAACACATGCAGCAGGAATCATCATCAGCAGAGATCCTCTCAATGAGGTTGTGCCCACACAGACAGGAAGCGAATTCCTTGATCTGACACAATATACGATGGATGGTTTGGAAGAGATCGGACTCCTTAAAATGGACTTTCTAGGTCTTCGTAATTTAACTTTGTTAGAAAATATCAGAACCTCGATTAAGAGAATTACCGGAGAGGAAGTGTTTCTTCATGACCTGCCGTTTGATGACGACAGGACGTATCAGCTATTAAGCAAAGGTGATACAACAGGAATTTTCCAGTTGGAATCTGACGGCATGAGGAAGGTTTTACGAAAGCTGCAGCCTACAGAATTCGAGGACATCGTCGCGGTAAATGCTTTATATAGACCAGGTCCGATGGAAAACATCCCCGCCTACATCGATCGCAAGCATAAAAAGACTAAGGTAAACTACCCGCATTCTGATCTGGAACAGATTTTAGGCAAAACTTACGGAGTCATCGTCTATCAGGAGCAAATCATGAAGATTGCTTCGACTATGGCAGGATTTTCTCTAGGTGAAGCTGATTTGCTAAGAAGGGCAGTAAGTAAGAAAAAAGCAGAAGTCCTTCATGAACAGAGGAAGCATTTCGTGACTGGGGCGACTCTTAAAGGGTATGATGCAGATACCGCAAATGACATTTACGATTTAATCGTCAGGTTCGCTAATTATGGGTTCAACCGTTCCCATGCTGTGGCGTACAGTGTGATCGCTTATCAATTGGCCTATTTGAAAGCGAATTATCCGTTGCACTTCCTTGCTGAACTGTTGAGCAGTACTGTTGGAAATCATGGGAAGACAGCAGCTTACCTAAGCGAGGCACGCCAAAAAGGGATCCAGGTATATCCGCCTTCAATCAATGAAAGTGATGCAGGATTCAAGGTCGAGAACGACGGCTTACGGATGGGGTTTCTTGTTATTAAGAATGTGGGTATCAAAGCAATCGAAGCGATATTAAAAGAACGGCATAAGGAGTCTTATCGGGATATCTTCGACTTGTGTAAAAGGGTATCTCTGAAAACGATGAATAAACGATCATTGGAATCACTGGTCCTTGCGGGATGTTTCGATGATTTTTCAACCAACCGGGCTCAGCTTCTGGCAAACCTCGATGCTGCCATCGATTATGGTGCAAAAATCCAAAAGGCGGAGGAAGAAGGCCAAATCGATTTATTCGAAAATGATCAAGGCTCTGATAAGCCTGTGATGGAAGACGTTCCACCGTTTCAAGATAAGGAAACCCTGCAGTTCGAGTTTGAAGTGCTAGGCTTTTATTTGACTGGACATCCTTTAGAAGAATTTAATCAGGTCCTCGATGTTTACAACCGCAGTAAAATTGGCGAGATTGATAACAAGGAGCAGCAGATTCGACTAGGCGTCTTGATCACAAAAGCGAAATTAATCAAAACCAAAAAAGGAGATTGGATGGCCTTTGTCCAGTTGAGTGACGAAACAGGAGAAATCGATGGGATCGTTTTTCCGAAAGCTTATCAGCAAAATGGTGATTTATATCAAGACGGAACACTTCTTCTTGTCGAAGGGAAAGTGGAACCATCAGATGGGTTGAAGATCATCATTGACAAAGCAGCTGATCTTCAAACACTCTCGAAACCAAATGATAAGAAAATTCATAGTCTATTTCTTAAGGTTGAACCATCCCAACAAGAACGAGGGGTACTCCATGATATCAAAAAAATCGTTCTCCAATATCCGGGGAACACCGACGTCATTTTGTATTACGAACAGGACAGAAAAACTGTAAAATTATCCAAGGAGTTCAGTATTGACCCTACACGGGAATGTGTTGTAAAGTTTGAAGCGTTGCTTGGAACGAAAAATGTTGTTTTAAAATAAACCGTTAATTCTTTACAGCTTGACCAGGTTTGTTATAATGGATAGGTCGATAGGTGGTCTGACCACTTCGGTTTATATAATTATGTAAATGTTTAGCAGTGTAAAAACAACATTGTTCTGTTTATTTTAAGGCGCATTTTATGCTTCAATAGACGTAGCTATTATTTAAAAATAAGGCTTTGTTATCTTTATTGTTGAGATCGGGAGCCGCAAATTTCGCTTAAAGAAATTTGTAATAAAGAATCAACTTTAGAATGTAACAAAGCTAAAAGAATAAGGGAGATGAACTTATGTCTGTTTCTCGAGAAGAAGCACTGCATATGCACAGAATCAACCAAGGTAAACTAGAATCCAAAGCAAAAGTACCAGTGAGAAATGCGACTGATTTGAGTCTTGCTTATTCTCCTGGTGTCGCAGAACCTTGCAAGGATATTTATGAAGATAAAAACAGAGTCTATGAATATACGATGAAAGGGAATACTGTTGCTGTAGTTTCTGACGGAACAGCGGTATTGGGGCTCGGCAATATCGGTCCGGAAGCAGCACTCCCTGTCATGGAAGGGAAGGCTGTTCTATTCAAAAGCTTTGCTGGGGTAGACGCTTTTCCGATTTGTCTTGATACGAATGATGTCGATCAGATTGTACAGACAGTCAAATTGCTCGAACCGACTTTCGGTGGGGTCAATCTGGAAGATATCGCTGCGCCAAACTGTTTCATAATCGAAGAGCGTTTGAAAAAAGAAACGAACATTCCGATTTTCCATGATGATCAACACGGCACCGCAATCGTAACAGTGGCTGGGTTGGTGAATGCTCTTAAATTGACTGGAAAGTCGATGTCTTCAATCAAAGTCGTAGTAAATGGTGCTGGTTCTGCTGGAATCGCCATCATCAAGCTTCTGAACAGATTCGGTGTCAAAGACATCATCATGTGTGACTCTAAAGGTGCGATTTATGAAGGACGTCCTTATGGGATGAACAGGGTCAAAGCAGAGGTCGCTCACTTCACGAACCGACAGCAAGTAGAAGGATCGTTAGAAGAAGCAGTCAAAGGAATGGATGTCTTTATCGGTGTATCTGTTGAAGGTGCATTGACGCCTGACATGGTGAAAACAATGAACGATGATCCGATCATTTTTGCTATGGCGAACCCGATCCCTGAAATCATGCCAGGTGAAGCGAAAGAAGCAGGTGCTAAAGTGATTGGAACAGGCCGCTCTGACTTTGCCAACCAGGTGAATAACGTCCTTGCTTTCCCTGGGATTTTCCGTGGAGCACTAGATACACGTGCTACACATATCAACGAAGAAATGAAGATCGCAGCCGTTTATGCAATTGCTGATCTTATTCAACCGACTGAGTTAGCAGATGACTATGTCATTCCGGCACCTTTCGATCCGAGAGTTGCCCCTGCGGTGGCGGCTTCAGTCGCAAAAGCCGCAATGGAAACAGGTGTGGCTCGAATCGAGGTCGATCCAGAGGAAATTGCAGCGAAGACCCGCCGTTTAGCTCTGATTGATGAAAAATAAAACAGCCTCTGAAAAGTGGGTGCCTTATTAATGACAGCCAAACCTCGTGAAAAGATGTTCGTAGAGATTTTAAAAAAGCTGAAAACGATCATGTTTGATGACCGGCTTCAACCAGGGGACAAGCTGCCTTCAGAAAGAGAATTGTCAGAAAGGCTCAACGTTGGCAGATCCTCTGTCCGTGAAGCACTGAGGGCGATGGAATTACTAGGGTTGATTGAAACACGTAGAGGCGAAGGGACATTTATTAAAGAACCAAGGAAGCATCGCCTTGTCGAGGTGCTTGCTTCCTTTATATTGAATGATACGACAGCAAGGAAGGAACTCGCGGAAACAAGATACCTCATCGAGAAAAATGCAATCGTACTTGCTGCTGAGAGAAGGACGAATGAACAGATTTTGAAATTGCAGGCTCAGCTTGAACGTATGGAGAAATACGATGCAAAAGATGTCCCTTCTCCCATGGATTGGGACTTTTTCAAAATTATTTTTGATGCGGCACAAAACTTTTTGCTGTACCGGCTATGGATTGAATTGAATGAATACGATGACACAGGTTCTAGACCGGATTCCACATATTGTTTATCCGACTACCGGGACATTACATCGTTAATCCAGGCTGGGGTGGAGGAAACGCAGTTAGCTTCCATCCAGAGATTTCAGCAGTGATGAATAAAAATACTTAGTTCTGGTACCAAAGCCAACTCTTCAATCTATCTTCTGGCGCCGGTGTGGCTGTCATGGTGCTTGAAATTTTTTATAGCGTTTTATGGAGGTGCAACAACTTGTTGAAAGACTTGTTTGCCAAAAAAAGAAAATATGCAACGATCCCATCTGATCGAGTAAAGCAAGATGTTCCTGAAGGATTGATGACCAAATGTCCAGTTTGTAAATCCATCATGACGACAAAGGAACTTAATAAAGCTCATAAAGTGTGTGTGTCATGTGATCATCATTTCCGGATGACCGCAAAAGAACGCATCAACCTGATCATTGATCAAGGTACGTTTAGTGAAATCAATCAAGAAATGCAAACAGAAAACCCGTTGAACTTTCCGAATTACTTGGAAACGATCGAAAAAGATCAGAAGAAAACAGGAATCAATGAAGCTGTTGTGACCGGAAAAGGGGACATAGATGGGCATTCCATCGTTTTCGCAGTGATGGACGCGCACTTCAGGATGGGAAGCATGGGTTCAGTTGTAGGTGAAAAGATTACAAGGGGAATCGAAGTAGCTACAGATGAGCAAAAGCCTTTCATCATCTTTACCGCATCTGGTGGAGCTAGAATGCAAGAAGGTGTCCTGAGCCTGATGCAAATGGCAAAAACAAGTGTTGCATTGAAACGTCATCATGAAGAAGGATTATTATTTATTTCTGTCATGACTCACCCTACTACAGGGGGCGTTTCTGCAAGTTTTGCATCTGTAGGGGATTATAATTTTGCTGAACCCCAAGCACTGATAGGGTTCGCCGGCCGCAGGATCATTGAGCAGACAATCAGGCAAGACCTGCCGGAGGATTTCCAAACGGCAGAATTTCTATTGAAACACGGCCAGTTGGATGCAGTAATACATCGAACAAAAATGAAATCGACACTTGCAAATGTATTGGATATTCACGAAGGAGGTGAAGAGTGATGGTAGGAGAATTAGAGTTTGAACGTCCAGCAAAGGAATTGCGAAACAAAATCGCTGAATTGAAGAGGTTCATGGATGAAAAAGGGATTGATCTTAGTGACGAACTTCAACGATTGGAAGAACGGCTTGAGAAGGTCGAGAAAGAAATATACGGTAACATGACCCCTTGGGATCGCGTCCAGTTGGCACGTCATCCGGAAAGACCGACAACATTAGATTACATCAACACACTCTTCACGAATTTTCTTGAGCTTCATGGTGATCGGTTATACGGGGATGATGAAGCTATTGTCGGAGGGATTGCGAAATTCCATGGTCATCCTGTGACTGTGATTGGTCATCAGCGTGGAAAGGATACGAAAGAGAACCTTCGCAGGAATTTCGGAATGCCTCATCCCGAGGGATATCGAAAAGCATTACGTTTGATGAAACAGGCAGAGAAATTCAACCGTCCGATTGTTTGTCTTCTTGATACAAAGGGTGCATACCCTGGTATGTCAGCAGAGGAACGGGGACAAAGTGAAGCGATTGCCCGTAACCTTGTGGAAATGGCAGGATTGAAGGTGCCTGTCGTATGCATCGTTATTGGTGAAGGTGCTAGCGGTGGAGCGCTTGCGATTGGGGTAGGAAATCATGTGCACATGCTCGAAAACTCATGGTACTCTGTGATTTCACCTGAAGGAGCTGCAGCTTTATTGTGGAAAGATTCTACCCAAGCGAAAAGGGCTGCTGACGCGATGAAAATCACGGCACCTGACCTTCTTGATATGGGTATCATCGATGAGATGATACCTGAGGTTGAAGGAGGAGCCCATCGAGATCTTGAAACACAGGCTTCACACATAGAAGAAGTGTTGGAAGCGTCACTCGATGAATTATCCAACATGACCAGTAAAGAACTAGTCACGCATCGTTATGAAAAATACAAAAAAATCGGACAATATACCTTTGAAAGCGATTCCATCAGCGTAAAATAAAGAAAAGTGCTTTTCCTGTAATGGGGAAGCACTTTTTCTGTTGGACGCTTGTCTATTGTCTTCCATTTTGGAACATGATATTTTAAGAACACAACAAACACAACTATTGGTCGAGGTGAAAGATATGAAGCGGATTGGAGTATTGACAAGCGGAGGGGACAGCCCGGGTATGAATGCAGCTGTACGAGCTGTTGTACGGGAAGCAATATATCAAAAAATAGAAGTGTATGGGATTTATCATGGATATGCTGGTTTGATCGAGGGCAATATCGAAAAGATGGAGCTTGGATCTGTAGGTGATATCATCCATAGAGGCGGAACGATGCTGTATTCCGCAAGATGTGAAGAATTCAAGACGCACGAAGGGCAAATGAAAGGTGTCAAACAACTGGAGAAATTCGGGATTGATGGTCTGGTCGTCATCGGTGGTGACGGCTCCTATCGTGGTGCCCAAAAACTGACGGAGCATGGTTTCCCGACAATTACATTACCAGGAACGATTGATAATGATATCCCAGGAACGGATTATACGATCGGTTTTGATACTGCGTTGAACACTGCTATTGATGCGATTGATAAAATACGTGATACAGCTACGTCTCACGAGAGGACTTATATCATTGAAGTAATGGGACGAAACGCTGGAGATATCGCACTTTGGTCAGGACTTGCTGGCGGTGCTGAATCAATTTTGATTCCTGAGGAAGACTTTAAAATGGAAGAGATCACTGACAGGTTACGCCGAGGACATGACCGCGGGAAAAAGCATAGCATCATTGTCGTTGCAGAGGGTGTAGGCAGTGGTGTCGATATTGCCAATCAAATCAAAGAAACGACGAACTATGAGACTAGAGTCACCGTTTTAGGTCATATCCAACGGGGCGGTTCTCCAACTGCGTTCGATCGTGTGTTAGCCAGCAGGCTTGGAGCTAAAGCGGTTCAGATGCTACTTGACGGAGAAGCTGGAAAAGCAGTTGGGATTCAAAAGAACAAAATCGTTGCACATGACATAAATGATGTTCTGTCTCAAACCCACAAAATCGATAACGAGATGTATCAGCTCTCTCAAGAGCTTTCGATATAAAAGTTTCCGTAGAAAGGTCCGCCATCTTTCTTAGAAGCTTATAGAAGAGTGAAATTCAAGGAGGAACATGATGAGAAATACCAAGATTGTTTGTACCATAGGACCAGCAAGTGAAACGATAGAAACATTGACATCACTGATCAATGCAGGGATGAACGTCGCACGACTGAATTTTTCACATGGGGATTTTGACGAACACGGTGCTCGTATCAAAAATATCCGTCAGGCAGCTGAAAAGACTGGTAAAACAGTAGCAATTCTACTTGATACGAAAGGGCCGGAAATTCGAACAGGCACATTGGAAAATGGAGAAGTTGAATTGAAAGCTGGACAAGACCTTATCGTATCCATGGAAGAGGTTTCTGGAGATGATACGAAGATTTCAGTCACTTATCCCGGCCTGGTGGATGATGTCAGGGTCGGTTCAACGATCCTGCTTGATGATGGCCTTATTGAACTTGAAGTCAGAAAAGTAGAAAACAACCAGCTCCAAACGCATGTATTGAACAGCGGTACATTGAAAAACAAAAAAGGTGTCAATGTCCCGAACGTTTCCGTCAATCTACCTGGTATCACAGACAAGGATGCACGTGATATCGAGTTTGGAATCCGTCAGGGAGTCGATTTTATTGCGGCCTCTTTCGTACGCCGGGCATCAGACGTATTAGAAATCCGTGAAATCCTTGAACGCCATAATGCAGAGCATATCCAGATCATCCCAAAAATCGAAAACCAGGAAGGCGTCGATAATATCAACGAAATTCTTGAAGTTTCTGATGGTTTGATGGTAGCTCGTGGAGATCTTGGTGTTGAAATCCCTGCAGAGGAAGTTCCTCTCGTCCAAAAAGAGCTGATCCGTAAGTGTAACGATAAAGGGAAACCTGTTATTACAGCTACTCAGATGCTTGACTCCATGCAGCGCAATCCACGTCCTACACGTGCTGAAGCTAGTGACGTTGCGAATGCGATCTTTGATGGAACAGATGCAATCATGCTTTCAGGTGAAACAGCTGCAGGTCTTTATCCAATTGAAGCTGTTCAAACGATGCATAAGATTGCAATGAAGGCAGAAACCGCGATGAATCATGCAGATATCCTTCACTCTAGAAGCAAATCAAGCAAGTTGACTGTTACGGATGCGATCAGTCAATCTGTTTCTCATACTGCTTACAACTTGAATATCTCTGCGATCATTGCTCCGACCGAAAGTGGTCATACTGCACGTATGATTTCAAAATACCGTCCTGAAGCTGCGATCATTGCGGTGACGAGTTCAGAAGTGGTATGCCGAAGAATGTCCCTCGTATGGGGAGTTACACCTCAGCTTAGCGAGGAAGCGAGATCCACAGACGAATTATTGGAAATTGCAGTCAATGCTTCTCTTAAATCCGGCATTGTCAATCACGGGGACCTCGTCCTTATCACAGCAGGTGTTCCTGTTGGGGAAACAGGGACGACCAATTTGATGAAGGTCCATGTAGTCGGAGATGTCATTGCGAAAGGGCAAGGGATCGGACAAAGTTCTGTTGCAGGGAAGGTTGTAGTCGCAAACAATGCAGAAGATGCATCTGCGAAAGTCGATGATGGAGATATCCTTGTCACGATCGGTACAGATCGGGAAATGATGCCGGCATTGAAAAAAGCTGCTGCAATCATAACCGAAGAAGGTGGATTGACAAGCCATGCGGCTGTAGTTGGATTAAGTCTTGGAGTTCCTGTCATCGTAGGAGTCGAAAACGCAACTAAAATCCTGAAGGATGGTCAGGATATAACAGTGGATGGCTCACGCGGTGTGGTATACAGCGGTAAGACAAGTGTGCTATAAGTCGTAATTTCCGATATAATGGAAGTAACACCGTTCTGAAGGGGCGAGCCTATGTTTCGAATTCTCTTATTATTGCTCATCATCGTACCTGCAATGGAAATAGGTATTTTGATTTGGTCTGGAAATACATTTGGCGTACCGATTACGATCCTACTCATTATCGCGACAGGTATCATTGGCGCATGGCTTGCCAAAAAAGAAGGCATGCAAACGCTGAGATTGGCGCAAATCCAATTGCAGAATGCGCAAATACCGAATGACGTCATTTTAGACGGCATCTGTATCCTGGTAGGGGGATCCTTGTTGTTGACCCCGGGTTTCATTACGGATACTGTAGGATTTTTACTGTTGATCCCTTATACCCGAACGTTCGTTAAAATCGGGATGAGACGATTCATACAAAAGAAAATTGACTCAGGTCAATTTACATTCACCATCCGGCGATAACTAAAAAAACTGGACTGACTAAATGTGAAGTCAGTCTAGTTTTTTAAATTAAATAAAGGCTGTGTTGAAAAATGGTGTTGATTTCTTCGAAATCCACTCCCTTTCCGCGAGCAGACGAAAAGCGGAAGCGACCCGATTAGTCATGTAGGTCACTGGTAAACTGAGGAGGAGGCTCGAACCAAACAAAGACTTGGTTCTCTCGTGGGCTCACTCATAAGGTGTCAATCAATGTGTAGACCGCCGCAGGAAGTTTGAAGTGATACAAGTGACTGGTCGCTGAGCTAGACATCACTTCATGTATGAGCCCTAGATCCGCAAGCCTCCTCGCTCACTTGCACAGGACGTCAACACAAAAATGAAATCATTTTCGTGTCTGCGATGAAAATTCTTAGAAGCTTTCCTTCTGCTGATTTCGACGTTCACCACACGACGTACTTGTACAGGATGTACTGACTTCGACATTCACCATAGGACGTGGTGGTATTTAGTCGAAGTTCATTATTATAGAAGTTCATTATCGCTGTGGGGTCTTGCTTGGCTCGCTATTCCCGCAGGAGTGTCGCGAATTTCGTTTAAAATCAACTTTAAATAACCTTAATTAGACTCCGTATTAATGAAATTCACTACTTTTCTGCGGGCGATCCACTACATCAAGTCATGCTGCTTTTTTACCTATGATGAAATGCCATACATCCACGAATACATTCGCCTGGTTCAAAGCTCGAATAACAACCAGTGTAACAGGTCCGATGATTAGTCCGAGGAAACCGAATAACTTGAAACCTACGAATAAAGAGATTAATGTAGCAAGAGGATCCAATCCTATACTCGTAGATAGAATCTTAGGTTCCATAATTTGTCGTTGGATGATAACAACACCGTACAAAATCGATAATCCAATCGTCAGGGTGAATTCTTCCATGACAAAGGAATAAATGATCCAAGGGACGAAAACGGCTCCCGTTCCAAGGTAAGGCAAGAGATCAACTATACCGATCAGAATAGCAATTGTAATAGCATAATCAACTCGTAAAATAAGAAGTCCTACCAGTACGATCCCCGCGGTTATCGATATAAGTGTCAATTGTGCTTTAATAAATCCGACGAGTGCTTTACGAAGCTCGATATAGACACTTCTGCCGCTTTCAACAGTTCGTTCGGGGGTTTTTCTCTCTAACCAGCCTTTGAACCGATACCAATCCTTACTGATGAAAAACGTAGCAAGCAAAGAAAAAATCATAACTGTGACAACATTAGGCAAGCTAAGTAAAAAGTTCTGCAATCCAATCAACACGGATTGGACGAATGCTTTGACGTTTTCAGTAATGTTCTCACCAATTGATTGGATGTTACCGATGACGGTTTCACGTTGAGACGGGTCCAGGCTCTTAAACATTGCTACCAAATCATAGTAGATCGGTAAAATTTGCTGGGTGAAGTACGCTTGACCGAAATGGACTAATGTCTGGGTGTGCTGCGGGATCACTTCAGCAAGATAACCAAATCCGGAAATCATCTCGCTGATCAATAAGGTCAAGAAACCGGCGATCAGACCGATTAATAGGATCAATATGATCATGACGGCAATTCCCCGAGGCATCTTTCCTTTCCGCTCCAAGAGATTTACCAGCGGATTGATCATCAAGGCTAAGAAAAAAGCAATGATGAATGGGTAGGTGACTTTTGCGGTGAGCAGCAGGGCATAGAAAGTAAAGATGATGATTGTAATGACTAATAGAAATCTTAAAAAGCTATATACATAATGAAGATTCAACTGCATCGATCCTTTCGACAGGGTTGGTCGGTCGCCCTGTGGATTAGTATTATTTTACAATTATAGCCGATAAGATTCAATGATAATTAGAGAGGGAGAAGAGAATGTTCGATCAACCAGCTTTGTTTTTGTTAGTATTATTAGGCATTGCGCTTTGGGCAAAGAACAAGTCCTTATTGATTGCCGTTGTTTTTTTGCTCGTCATCAAATGGGTCGGTCTTGGCGATAGAGTCTTTCCAACCTTTCAAAAAAAGGGGATTGAATGGGGTGTTACGATAATTACCATTGCTGTCCTTGTTCCAATCGCGACTGGTGATATCGGCTTTAAACAGTTAGGGGAAGCACTTAAATCCTCTTATGCCTGGATTGCACTCGGATCAGGAATTGCGGTTGCATTAATCGCTGCTAACGGGATCCAGCTCCTTGCAGAGGACCCGCATATCACCACAGCACTTGTGTTTGGAACAATTCTTGCAGTAAGTCTCTTTAATGGTATCGCAGTCGGTCCTTTGATTGGAGCCGGAATTGCATATATGGTCATGAAAGTCGCAAACTACATTTCATGAGGGTTTGACTTTGTTAAAGGGTAATGTTGCTTTGCGAATTTGGTCGAATTCCAAGATGCTGTAGCGTTGAGGCTTGCGGATCCCCCGCGGAAATTCGAGAATATTTCCATGCCAATACCTTTCCTGAAAGCCCCTTTAATAAAGAGAATTACGTTGATAGATTAAGGTTTTCGAGTCGTAGGCGTTCACAAAGTTCACAAACTTGTTTATAATTAATATGTATGCGTTTTATCCTTCCTTAATTAATGTGTTTACTTCACGGTAAACATTTTCTTTGATACAAAAAGTTCGTCAAACTTTTTGGGCACGTGCTTTATTGTATTAAGAGAACAGAGAACTCAATTTTATTAAAAGGAGAGAGAGCCATGACCACAACTAGAGGTTTAGAAGGCATTGTAGCTACAACATCTTCGGTAAGTTCGATCATCGATGGTGTACTGACATACCGCGGCTACAATATTGACGATCTTGCAGATTATGCAAGTTTTGAAGAGGTTGTTTACTTACTTTGGTATGGTAAATTACCGAACCAAAAAGAATTGGATAAATTCAATGCTGAATTATCCAAGCATTATGCTTTACCCCAGCAAGTATTGGATATGATGAAAAGCTTTCCGCTTGATGAAATCCATCCAATGGCAGCGGTAAGAACTGCTGTATCTGCTTTAGGCTTATACGATAGTGAAGCAGATGAAATGAACGAGGAAGCAAATTTCACAAAAGCGATTCGACTACAAGCGAAGCTTGCATCCATCGTGGCGGCCATCTCTCGTTTACGTGATGGACAAGAAGTCATTCAACCAAATACAAAACTTAGCTATGCTGCAAACTTCTTGTACATGCTGAACGGAGAAGAACCTGATGAGATTTCCGAAAAAGCTGTCAATAAAGCATTAGTACTTCATGCTGATCATGAGCTCAACGCTTCAACATTTACTGCCCGCGTTTGTGTGGCGACACTATCCGATATCTATTCCGGTGTAACGGCAGCGATCGGGGCATTGAAAGGACCGCTTCATGGTGGAGCCAACGAAAGAGTAATGAAGATGCTTACTGATATCGGTGAACCTGAAAACGTCGAATCTTATTTAAAAGAAGCACTTGAACGTAAGGAAAAAATTATGGGATTTGGACATCGTGTATATAAGAACGGAGACCCGCGTGCGAAGCACCTTCGTGAAATGTCTAAGCAATTGACTGGCATTACAGGAGAATCCAAGTGGTATGACATGTCTGTAAAGCTGGATGAATTGATGACGAATGATAAGGGTTTGCTTCCTAATGTTGATTTCTACTCAGCATCCGTTTATCACAGCCTTGGTCTAAAACATGATCTTTTCACACCTATTTTCGCGATGAGCAGAGTTTCAGGCTGGTTAGCACACATCTTAGAGCAGTATGAAAACAACCGTCTGATTCGTCCTCGTGCAGAATACATTGGACCTGATAAACAAAAATATATCTCAATAGAAAATCGCTAAATTGAACAAGTCGACTCACTGCTAAAGTGTCAGATGAGATTCATCATGATGGTTGATACTCATCAGACGCTTTTTATGAGTCATTTGATAAAAAATTTGTTACGATAAAAAACGAAAAGAAGATTTTACGATCAGGAGGTAATTAACTTGTCAAACGGAGAACGTATTAAAGTTGATAATGGGGTACTGAACGTACCGAACAAACCGGTCATCCCTTATATCGAAGGTGACGGAATCGGACCAGACATTTGGGCTGCAGCATCTAAAGTATTGGAAGCTGCTGTTGAAAAAGCATATAACGGAGAAAAAGGAATTGTATGGAAGGAAGTCCTCGCTGGACAGAAAGCTTATGATCAAACAGGTGAATGGCTCCCAGCTGAAACGCTTGATGTGATTCGTGAATACATACTTGCGATCAAAGGGCCATTGACGACTCCTATTGGTGGTGGTATCCGTTCATTGAACGTAGCATTGCGTCAAGAATTGGACTTGTTTACTTGCTTACGCCCAGTTCGCTACTTCACAGGCGTACCATCTCCTCTTAAAAAGCCGGAAGATACTGATATGGTCATTTTCCGTGAGAACACTGAGGACATCTATGCAGGTATCGAATTTGCAAAAGGTTCTGATGAGGTCAAGAAAGTCATCAAGTTCTTGCAAGAAGAAATGGGTGCAAATAAAATCCGTTTCCCTGAAACTTCTGGTATCGGAATCAAACCTGTTTCTGAGGAAGGAACAAAACGCCTTGTACGTGCTGCAATCGAATATGCACTGAATGAAGGACGTAAGAGCGTTACACTTGTCCATAAAGGAAACATCATGAAGTTTACAGAAGGTGCTTTCAAGAACTGGGGTTACGAAGTTGCTGAAGAAGAGTTCGGAGATAAGGTATTCACTTGGGCTGAGTATGACCGTATCGTGGAAGCGGAAGGTAAGGATGTTGCAAACAAAGCACAAGCTGATGCTGAAGCTGCTGGCAAGATTATCATCAAGGATGCGATCGCTGACATCTTCCTTCAACAGATCCTTACACGTCCAGCAGAGTTTGATGTTGTTGCAACAATGAACTTGAACGGTGACTATGTTTCAGATGCACTTGCTGCACAAGTAGGTGGAATCGGAATCGCTCCAGGAGCGAACATCAACTATGAAACTGGACATGCTATCTTTGAAGCAACTCATGGAACTGCTCCGAAATATGCAGGTTTGGATAAAGTCAACCCATCTTCAGTCATTCTTTCAGGGGTATTATTGTTAGAACACATCGGCTGGACCGAAGCAGCTGAATTGGTCATGAAGTCTATGGAAAAGACGATTGCAAGCAAAGTCGTGACATATGACTTCGCACGTCTAATGGACGGTGCCACTGAAGTTAAATGTTCTGAATTCGGTAATGAACTGATCAAAAATATGGCATAAGGAGTGGTACACATGGGAAACAGACGTAATAAAATTTCTGTAATCGGCGGTGGCTTCACTGGAGCCACTACCGCATTCATCGCAGGTCAAAAAGAACTTGGTGATGTTGTCCTTGTAGATATTCCAGACATGGAAAACCCTACTAAAGGAAAAGCGCTCGATATGCTTGAATCAAGTCCTGTCCAAGGGTTTGATTCGAAAATTACTGGTACTGCAAACTATGAAGACACAGCAGGTTCTGACATCGTCGTTATCACTGCTGGTATCGCGCGAAAGCCAGGTATGAGCCGTGACGATCTCGTCAATACAAATGCAAAGATCATGAAGAGTGTGACACAGGAAATTGTGAAATACTCTCCAGACTGCACAATCATCGTCTTGACGAACCCGGTAGATGCAATGACTTACACAGTACTTAAAGAATCTGGTTTCCCTAAACACCGCGTGATCGGTCAGTCTGGTATCCTTGATACGGCACGATTCTGTACATTCGTTGCAGAAGAACTGAACCTTTCAGTCAAGGATATCCGCGGGTTTGTGCTTGGCGGCCATGGTGATGATATGGTGCCATTAATCCGCTACTCCAACGCCGGAGGAATTCCTCTAGATAAATTGATCAGCAAAGATCGTCTTGATGCTATCGTCGAACGGACTCGTAAAGGTGGCGGAGAAATCGTACAGCTATTAGGAAATGGCAGTGCGTACTATGCGCCAGCTGCTTCCCTTGTAGAAATGGTTGAAGCGATACTTAAAGATCAACGCCGTGTCCTTCCTGCAATCGCTTATCTTGAAGGTGAATATGGATACGAAGGAATTTGCTTAGGTGTGCCGACTGTCCTTGGAGGAGAAGGTCTTGAAGAAATCATTGAGCTTGAATTGACAGATGATGAAAAAGCTCAATTAGACAAATCAGCCGACTCCGTCCGAAATGTCATGAATGTTTTAACCTAATATTGGAACAATTAGAATGTAGAAGGAGGAATTCGGGAACTTTTCTCGAATTCTTTCTTTACACTTAGCTTAGTTAATTTTTGTTGTTGATTTTTACGACATTCACTCCCTTTCCGCGGGCAAACGAAAAGCGGAAGAGACCCGGTTAGGCACGTAGGTCACTGGAAAACGGACGAGGAGGCTCGAACCAAACAAAGACTTGGTTCTGCGTGGGCTAACTCATAAGGATGTCAATCAATGTGTTGCCGCCGCAGGAAGTTTGAAGTGATCCAAGTGACTGGTCGCTGAGCTAGACATCACTTCCCTGTATTAACCCACTTCCGTAAGCCTCCTCGCGAGTTCCTCCACTGTGGGGTCTCGCTTGGCTCGCTTTTCTCGTGAATGTCGTTTACAAATCAACTTGAATAGTAAACTAAGTCTACAATTCATCATGTTTTGGCTTGTTTGAGATTCACATGGCCAATTTTCTTTTACACCATAATGTCAGAATGTTTCTATTCATCTGGCATTTCCTTTTCACAAATGGTGTAAACGCTTACTTCACGAGGAGGGAACTGACATGTTACTAGGGAAAAAACGGAAGCTTGGTAGAAAAATCGATGAGATAAATGTGGGGGAAAAGCTAGAGATCACTGAAACGATCGAGGATAAAGATCTTCTGTTGTATCTTGGATTGACGGATGATAACAATCCCTTATATATCCAACATGATTATGCATCATTAACCCCTTTCAATAAACCAGTGGTCCCGCAAATCATGCTGACTGGTTTCATCACTTCTGCTGTTAGTAAATATCTTCCTGGACCGGGAAGTTCTATATTAAAACAAACGATTTCCTTTCCGAAGCCTGTTTATCACTATGCAACGATCATACTTAAATTTGAAATCACAAATGTCGATACGGAAAAGCATGTTGTGACTGTGATGATCAAGGGTTACAACGAGTCTGAGGCTCTCGTCATCGATGGTGAACTGGAAGTTTGTCCGCCATATGTACCACGTTCGATCACGTCACGGACATTTGATAATTTTTAAGCCAGTGTAAAAATTCGGTAACAAAAGAGACGTTTTCGTCTTTTTTGTTTTTTTTTTCGCTATGATGTGTAAAAATAAAATCAAAATCATGTCCATATGATGAGGTGGCGTTAAGATGAGAGAAAAAATCCTAGTAATCGAAGATGAAGAGTCTATCAATACATTATTGCAATTCAATTTGGAACAAGCAGGTTTTGAAGTGATTACCGCAATGGATGGTGTCACCGGACTAGAACTTGCGCGTGAAGAACAACCCGACTTGATTGTATTGGACCTGATGCTTCCAGAGATGGATGGTTTGGACGTATGTAAAAATCTACGTCAATCGCAGCTTCTGATCCCGATACTCATGCTGACTGCTAAAGACGATGAATTCGATAAGGTTTTAGGTCTTGAGCTTGGAGCGGATGACTACCTGACAAAACCATTCAGTCCTCGAGAAGTAGTTGCACGTGTCAAAGCAATATTGAGAAGAAGCCAATATGTTACATCTCAAACACCTCAACCTGATGACCTGGAGTCCTTGAAGGTAGGGGAATTGAAAGTCTATCCAGACAATTATGAAGCATTTTTCGAAGGTGAACTGCTTGAACTAACCCCAAAAGAATTCGAACTTCTTGTCTATCTTATCAAAAACCGAGGACGTGTCCTTTCACGTGAGCAATTGCTCAATGCAATCTGGGATTATGATTTTGTCGGCGATACAAGGATCGTCGATGTCCACATCAGTCATTTGCGCGAAAAAATCGAACAGAATACAAGGAAACCGATTTATATCAAAACCATCCGAGGATTAGGATATAAATTGGATGGACCTCAGTAAATGGTTAACTTTCGCGGCAGGATTCTAAATTCTTTCATCATTTTTGCAAGCGGCATATTCCTGTTGTTAAGTTTCGCTATTGCTAACCTCTCAATCGGCGCCATGGAGCGCGAGCAGTTTGATTCGTACGCCAAACAGCTCCAATTTGTTTCAAAGGCTATAGAACCTGGAAACATTGACCTTCAGGAGACGTTGAATCGGTATGAAGGTAGTACAGATGGAGAAATTTCGTACATTACACAAGGGGGAGAGATTGCGGCGACAACATTTGAAAAACCGCCGTTTACGGAACAAGAAAGGTTCACGCCATCTGAAAACGTGGAAAAAATCGAGCGTGACGGAAGAGTCGATTTTGTCATGACCCTTTCACCTGAACAATCAACTTCTGATTATCTCGTCATATCTGCTGAAGAAAAGACACTAACCAATGAAGTACGCCGCTACTGGATTCCTGTCTTACTTACTATTCTTTTAAGCTACGCATTATTGATTGTGGTTACCTTCCGGCTGACTGGAAAGCTGGTAAAACCGGTAGATGATGCTATGCGGGTTGCCAAAGAACTTGCCCGTGGCAATTTCAAAGCCAGGACACATGAATACCAGTTGAAAGAGACGGGGCAATTGAATCACTCCCTTAATGTGCTGGCTCGGAATCTCGAACAGATCACCGAATTGAGGGAGGCGGAACAAGAACGGATGTCGACGGTGATTGAAAATATGGACAGCGGATTGTTGCTGATCGACTCGAAAGGGTATATCAACTTAATGAACCGTGCCTATAGAAGCCTCTTTGAAATTGATTCAGAGAATTGGAAAGAAGCGCTGTACCATGAAATTATGCCGAACGAAGATGTTATCGAGCTGGTTGATGAAACGTTTCTAACCGAAACAACTGTGAAGAAACAAGTTACGTTATCAATCGGCATCGACCGGAAACATTTTCATTTAACATGTGTTCCGATTTTGGGCCAAAAAGACAAAGTAAAAGGGATTGTTCTTGTTTTTCATGACATCACCGAACTTAAAAACCTGGAGCAGATGCGAAAAGATTTCGTAGCAAATGTTTCGCATGAATTGCGTACACCGGTTACCTCGTTAAAAGGTTTTGCGGAGACCTTATTGGATGGAGCAATGGAAAGCAAAGAGCTTAGGGAGAAATTTTTAACGATCATATGGAAGGAAAGCGATCGGCTGCAAAATTTGATTCAAGACTTGCTCGAATTTACGAAAATGGAACAATCCAATTTTCAATTGAACTGGCAGAGGATCAATCTGGAAACCATTGTGAATGATGTGGTCACATTACTCGAACCAAGAGCAGAACAAAAAGATATCGAGGTATTCGTTGAGATTGAGGGGGACCTTAAAATAGAAGGCGACTCTGCTCGTATGAAACAAATCATGATCAATTTGCTGAACAATGCTTTATCTTACACGCCTAATGGCGGAAGCATATGGATTACAGGAAAAGAGGAAGACGACAAAATACACCTTGAAGTAAAGGATACTGGAATAGGAATTACAGAGGATGAAATCCCGCGTGTGTTCGAACGGTTCTACAGAGTCGATAAGGCCCGAAGCCGAAACTCAGGAGGCACTGGCCTTGGACTTGCAATCGTCAAGCATTTGGTCGAAGCCCATAAAGGATCAGTTAAGGTGACGAGCCAAAAAGATGTTGGAACGACGTTTACTCTGACTTTTTTCAAAACGAGACAAGACTGAAAATTTACACAATATTAACACCTGCGATATTGGTTCTTCATAATCCGTTGCTAAACTGAACTTGAAAATCCTTTTCAAAAGGATCCCCTTATTGATGGCGAGAGTGCTCCTACGGCTCTCGTCTTTTTTTGTTTATAGAGGGATAGGTCTACTTTACTGAGTTGACCCATTGTCCATTGCCCGTATGAGAACATTGGTTGTGGAAGAAATTGGAGTATGGTATTTAAGCAAATGACATGAAATAAGGACTCTCTTTTGTATAGTGAAAGTCTACGAAAACAAGAACTTACAATATTAAGGACCCTCATGTTGATGTCTTAAAAGTTCATGAAGTGATCTGCTAGGGTAATAATCAAACTAAGTACTAGATGCCAAGAATAGGGTTTAATGAACTTCGGTGTTGATTTCAAACGAAATTTACGACACTCCTACGGGAACAGCGAGCCAGGCGAGACCTCACAGCGCAGAATGCGCGAGGAGGCTCGCGGAATTGGGTTAATACACGGAAGTGATGTCTAGCTCAGCGACGTCTAGCTCAGCGACCAGTCACTTGGATCACTTCAAACTTCCTGCGGCGGCAACACATTGATTGACATCCTTATGAGTTAGCCCACGCAGAACCAAGTCTTTGTTTGGTTCGAGCCTCCTCGTCCGTTTTCCAGTGACCTACGTGCCTAACCGGGTCGCTATCACTTTTCGTTTGCCCGCGGAAAGGGAGTGAATTTCGCAGAAATCAACCTCATTATTTAAAAGCTCCCACAAGTACTTGACTCATCCCATGGCCCTCCCTTTTTCCCTTCTAAATCCAAACATGATAAAATGAAGCTAGTGTTGAACGAGGAGGAAATCGAATGAGCAAAAAGAAACTCGTTTTAGTAGATGGGAATAGTATTGCATACCGTGCATTCTTTGCGTTACCCCTTTTAAACAATGATAAAGGTGTGTACACGAACGCAGTGTACGGCTTCACAACAATGTTATTAAAAGTGCTGGAAGAGGAAGCGCCAAGTCATATGCTTGTGGCGTTTGATGCGGGTAAGACGACATTTCGTCACAAAACCTTTGATGAATATAAAGGTGGCCGGCAGAAGACACCACCCGAACTATCCGAACAATTGCCGTTGATCCGTGAATTGCTCGATGCTTTCGATATCAAACGATATGAACTGGAGCAGTACGAGGCGGATGATATCATCGGTACATTATCGAAGCAAGCAGATCCGAAGGAATGGGATGTAAAAGTCATTACAGGAGACAAGGACTTGCTTCAACTGGTGGACGATCATGTGCAAGTCGCTCTAACAAAAAAAGGCATTTCAGATGTGGATACATACGACTTGAAGCTAGTCGAGGAACGTTATGGCTTGGCGCCTGATCAAATCATTGACATGAAAGGACTTATGGGTGACAGCTCGGACAACATCCCAGGGGTTCCAGGTGTCGGTGAAAAGACAGCAATCAAGCTCTTGAAGGAATTTGGAACGATTGAAAAAGTGCTCGACTCAATCGACCAAATTTCAGGAAAAAAACTGAAGGAAAAACTTGAAGACAATAAAGAACAGGCTGAAATGAGTAAAAAGCTTGCAACAATTGAAGTGGAAGCCCCGATTGAAATCAAGCTCGACGGTTGTGAGTATGAAAATGAAATCTCTGAAAAAGTCATCAAACTCTTTAAGGAGCTAGGATTCAACTCACTATTAGACAGAGTGGACAGCGGCGCTGCTGAAGAAGCGGATAAACCGACTGAAGAAATCAGCTATGAGATTTTGGAAGAGGTTAAGGAAGCCGATTTCGGACAAAATGCTGCAATCGTCATCGATTGCTTAGCCGAAAACTATCACAACGCTGATATTTTAGGTATCGGAATTGTTAGTGATGAAGGGAAATACTTCATCCCGACAAATGTAGCATTGAAATCAGACTCCCTTATCGAGTGGCTTGAGGATGAAAAAGTAGAAAAGTATGCCGCTGATGCAAAACAAGCTATTGTATCACTTGCTTGGAAAGGCATCCGCTTAAAAGGTATCAAATTCGATGCATTAATTGCATCCTACCTGTTGAATCCATCCGACTCTTCACACGATATCGCCTCGATTTCAAACAGGTTTGGATTGAAGGGCGTATCAAGCAATGAAACCGTCTACGGGAAAGGTGCAAAGCAAAAAGTTCCGAATCAAGAGGCTTTAAGTGAACATATTGTACGTAAAGCGAATATGCTCCGTGAAGTGGTCCCCCATCTTCAAGAAAGCCTTAAGAAAAATGAACAGGATCAGCTCTTTTACGATCTAGAAATGCCTCTTTCCATAGTGCTCGGCGAGATGGAACAGCAAGGCGTCCAGGTCGATGTGAAACGATTGGAAGAGATGGGTGCTGAACTGAATGACCAATTGGAAAAGATCGAAGGTAAAATCTTCGAATTGGCAGGAACGGAATTCAATATCAATTCACCGAAACAGCTTGGTGAAATCCTATTTGAAAAAATGCAGCTGCCGGTCATCAAAAAGACGAAGACAGGCTATTCAACGTCAGCCGATGTTCTGGAAAAACTGAAGGATAAGCACGAAATCGTCGAAGAAATCCTTTACTACCGTCAGCTTGGTAAGCTTAAGTCCACATATGTAGAGGGGTTATTGAAAGTAGTGAATCGTGATACCGAGAAAATCCATACCCGTTTCAATCAAGCACTTGCCCAGACAGGACGATTGAGTTCGATCGATCCGAACCTGCAAAACATCCCGATTCGTCTGGAGGCAGGCAGAAAAATCCGCCAAGCATTCATACCATCGGAAAAAGATTGGGTCGTATTTGCTGCGGACTACTCCCAAATCGAACTTCGTGTTCTAGCCCATATTGCACAAGACGATAAATTGATTGATGCATTTAATAATGAGCTGGATATCCATACGAAAACCGCGATGGATGTCTTCCATGTTGAAAAAGACGAAGTGACTGCTGATATGCGGAGACAAGCGAAAGCGGTCAACTTCGGAATCGTCTATGGTATCAGTGATTATGGACTGTCACAAAGCCTTGACATTACACGTAAGGAAGCGGGACAGTTCATCGAGCGTTATCTGGAAAGCTTCCCAGGTGTCAAACAATACATGGATGATATCAAACAACAAGCGAAACAAGATGGGTATGTAACGACGATGTTGAATCGAAGGAGATATCTCCCTGAAATCACAAGCCGTAACTTCAATTTGAGAAGTTTTGCTGAACGTACAGCAATGAATACACCAATACAAGGGTCAGCCGCCGATATCATCAAAAAGGCGATGGTAGAGATGGCGAAACGTTTGAAAAAAGAAAAGCTGCAAACCAGAATGCTCTTGCAAGTACACGATGAATTGATTTTTGAAGCACCAAAAGACGAAATCGAAAAGCTTGAAAAAATCGTACCGGATGTCATGGAGCATGCAGTTCAATTGGATGTTCCATTGAAAGTAGATTACTCATACGGAAACACGTGGTACGACGCAAAATAATACAATCCAGGTACCCGGTCTTCTGAATACAGGGCCGGGTGCCATTATGATTTTTAGATAGGGAGATCAGAAATGCCTGAATTACCAGAAGTAGAAACCGTTCGACGCACATTGGAAAACCTCGTGCTAGGAAAAACAATAGAAGATATCACTGTAAAGTGGGCAAAAATCATCAAACATCCAGATGATTTAGCCGAATTCAAATCCTTGTTGGTCGGGCAGACGATCCGTTCAATAGGGAGAAGAGGGAAATTTTTAAAAATAATTCTCGACGATGTTGTCCTGGTTTCTCATTTGAGGATGGAAGGTCGTTATGTTTATGTAGAAAATGGGGAGGAAGCAGATAAGCATACGCATGTGATCTTTTCATTCACGGATGGATCAGAACTTCGTTACCGTGATGTCCGCAAGTTTGGGACCATGCATGTTTATCCGCTTGGAGAGGAAGAGGCTCATTTACCGTTATCTCAACTAGGTCCCGAACCTTTCGATCCCTCCTTCGAACCAATTGAACTCTGGAATAAGCTGCAGAAAACGACTCGTAAAATCAAACCCGTATTATTAGATCAGACTGTATTGGTTGGTCTCGGCAACATCTATGTAGATGAAGCGCTCTTTAAGGTTGGACTTAGCCCTGAAGCTGAGGCCAGATCGTTATCGAAAAAGCAAGTGGAAAAGTTGCATCAAGCAATTGTCGAAACGTTGATGGAAGCGGTCGAGCAAGGAGGCAGCACGATCCGTTCCTATGTAAATTCCCAGGGGGATATGGGGATGTTCCAGCAAAGGTTATCCGTTTATGCCCGGAAAGGGGAACCTTGTTTGAACTGTGGAACCGAAATCATTCGGATTGTGGTAGGTGGAAGAGGCACACATATTTGTCCGAGCTGCCAAAAGTAATTGGGATAATTTCATGAAAATGTCGTACGTCGGATGGGCACCTTCCATATACTATCCTAGCGCTGAAGCAAGGAGGATGTATGGAATTGACAGGATGGGTAGCCCTATTGACTCTGACGATAGCTGTAAGCATGGACAGCTTCGGAGTTGGTGTAACATACGGTGTACGACGCATGAAAATTACGTATTTCTCTATCATTCTGATTGCACTCTGTTCTGCTCTGATGTTACTTGCCGCAATGAATGTTGGAACGATCATCAGTACATTCGTTTCTCCCGCTTTTGCCGGCAAGTTGGGTGGAATCTTGCTCATCGGTTTAGGCATGTATGTGTTATGGCAATTTTTCAAAAGTAGTGATGAACAGGAAGAAGCAACACTGAAGAAGAATGAATCAGAATACATTTGGAACATGGAAATCCGGTCGTTAGGAATCGTTATCCAAATTCTCAGGACACCTGCAGCTGCAGATATCGACCGTTCCGGAACGATTGCAGGTCTGGAAGCTTTATTGCTTGGATTGGCACTATCCCTGGATTCTTTTGCTGCTGGTCTAGGTGCCTCTTTACTCGGATTTCCACATTTAATGACGGCGGTTTTTGTATCATCAATGAGCGTTTTGTTCCTTGTCACTGGTATGAAGCTTGGGAGAGTGCTGTCGGCGTTACCGACAATGCGGTTAATCAGCTTTTTGCCTGGACTCATGCTGATCGTGTTAGGTATTTTCAAACTGTGAGGTGTTAGAATTGATTGTTGGTTTGACAGGTGGAATCGCAAGTGGGAAGAGTACCATTTCTGAAATGATCCAGGAGATGAATATCCCTGTCATAGATGCTGATAAGATCGCCCGGGAAGTTGTGCTGCCGGGCGAGCCAGCATACAAGCAAATTGTTGAATTTTTTGGAACAGAAATACTTGAAAAAGACGGTAGTTTGAACCGAAAAAAATTAGGCGCAGTCATATTTAATGATGAAGAGAAACGTTTGAAGCTGAACAGCATTGTGCATCCAGCTGTACGTTTACGGATGCTTGGACGCAGGGATGAGCTCTTGGAAAAGCACAAGTCTGTCGTCATGGATATCCCATTGCTTTTTGAAAGCAAATTGACCCATATGGTTGATCATACATTGCTTGTTTATGTGGATAAGGAAACCCAATTGAAAAGATTGATGGAGCGGGATCATTCGTCCTCTAAAGAAGCCTTATCACGCATCCGCTCTCAAATCCCATTGGGCGATAAGAAAAAATGGGCAGACGAAGTCATCGATAATAATGGAACGCTTGAAGAGAGCCTTCAGCAATTGATACATATATTTACTAAATGGGATATACTCTAAGAGAAACAGGATTCTCATTCGTCACTTTCATGTATATGTCGAAATTTTGAACTTTAGGGGCCGGGCACAGGCCTCTTTTTTCTATTATTAATAAATTAAGTGTTCCCTTTTACATATAATATGTTATACTAATTTTAGATTTTCAGAAAAAAGTATAGCACTTTATAGATAGTGGAGGGATTCAACATGAAAGCTAGAGTAGCGATTAATGGATTTGGTCGAATTGGACGAATGGTATTCCGTAAAGCGATGAAAAACCAACAATTAGATGTTGTTGCGATAAATGCAAGTTATCCTTCTGAGACACTAGCTCACCTTATCAAGTACGATAGCATTCATGGTACTTACGACCTTGAGGTTGAAGCAAAGGAAAATTCTTTGATTGTAGATGGGAAAGAAATCAAATTATTAAGCGACAGAGATCCGAAGCAATTGCCTTGGGCACAACTGAACGTTGATATCGTGATTGAAGCGACCGGAAAGTTCAAATCGAAGGAAACTGCTGGGTATCATCTAGAAGCGGGTGCAAAGAAAGTCATCATAACAGCTCCTGGTAAAGATGAAGACTTGACGATTGTTATGGGTGTAAATGATGCCGCTTACATTCCGGAAGAGCACCATGTTTTATCGAATGCTTCTTGTACGACAAACTGTCTTGCACCTGTCGTAAAAGTTCTTGATGAGCAATTTGGAATTGAAAATGGTGTAATGACGACAGTTCATGCATATACAAATGATCAGAAAAATATCGACAATCCACATAAGGACTTGAGACGTGCGCGTGCTTGTGGACAATCGATCATCCCGACTTCCACTGGCGCAGCTAAAGCGATTGCAAAAGTCATGCCTCAATTGGAAGGAAAGCTTCACGGTATGGCACTGCGAGTCCCGACACCGAACGTATCCCTCGTCGACCTTGTTGTCGATGTAAAGCATGATGTAACGGTTGAAAAAGTCAATGCAGCACTCGAAACGGCATCTAAAGGAACGTTAAGTGGAATTTTAGGATATACGAAGGATCCACTTGTATCGATCGACTTCAATGGAAATGAAAATTCTTCAATCATTGATGGAATGTCCACAATGGTCATCGAAGACCGCAAAGTGAAAGTTCTTGCGTGGTATGACAATGAGTGGGGATATTCTTGCCGAGTTGTAGATCTTGCAGAAAAAGTCGGAGAAACACTTGACGCCTTAACTGATAAGCGCTTGTCAGGAACTGCATAAATAACATGTTGATATGAAATACGGGATTGGTCTTAATGGCCAATCCTTTTATGATTTCCTCTTGATATGGTTGTTTCAGGTTTAAACGAAATTCACGATACTCTGCGGGAAAAGCGAGCTAGGCGAGACCCCGCCGTTTTTAAAAGGATCTTCGACTATAATAATGAACTTCGACTAAATACCACCACGTCCTGTGGTGAACGTCGGAGCCAGCATAAGAAAAGCTTCTAAGAATACCCATCGCAGACACGAAAATGATTTCATTTTTGTGTTGACATCTTGTGCAAGTGAGGAGGCTTACGGAAGTGAGTAAATGCAGTGAAGTGATAGCCAAGCATTTTTTGTACAAGTATGTATGAGTATGTCTAGGTGCTGAATTCGGTAGGTAGATAGGCAGGAAAAAATTTTCTTGCAAAAAAAAGAGAAAAGCAGTATACTGTTCATCGTGAACTTCAAGTTATAAGCAATATAGGAACTGGATACTACTTAAAGGGTTAGGACCTCTTTGGACTAACTTTCCCCCGTGGTAAAATTCCATTTCCGCATGCTTTTGAAGGCATGATTATTATTGAAGGGGGACTATGCAAATGGATACAATGGGACGTCATGTGATTGCTGAATTATGGGGTTGTGATGCAGAAAAGTTGAACAATATGCATTATATTGAACAACTATTTGTAGAAGCTGCACTGAAATCAGGTGCAGAGGTGAGAGAAGTAGCCTTTCACAAATTCGCACCTCATGGAGTAAGTGGAGTTGTGATCATATCTGAATCACATCTAACAATTCACAGTTTTCCAGAGCATGGTTATGCAAGTATTGATGTTTATACGTGTGGTGATCTTGATCCTAACGTCGCTGCAGATTATATCGCAGAAGCACTTGGAGCTGCATCCAAAGAAAATCTAGAAGTTCCAAGAGGTATGGGTCCAGTTAAAGTCGGCCAAAAAAAGGTCTCAGCATATTAATATTGACAATGACTATCAAGGTGTGCAGATGCACACCTTTTTTAATGGCGAAAAACCGTGGCTATTCTTGATCATATGAAAATATCTTGTCATGGGGTAACCTTTCCACTATCATTATAGTTAAGGATAATATTACAATTTGACTAAATATGACATTATATAAATTGAAGTTTTTCGATATGGGGTTGGTTAAATGCGTTGTCCACATTGTCAACATAACGGTACCAGGGTGCTAGATTCTCGCCCGGTCCATGGCGGACGTTCGATTCGCAGACGGAGAGAATGCGAAAAATGCAATTACAGGTTCACCACTTTTGAAACAGTGGAAGAAATTCCTCTTGTTGTTGTGAAAAAAGAAGGGACAAGGGAAGAATTTAACCGGGACAAGCTTTTACGTGGATTGATCAAGGCTTGTGAAAAGCGACCGGTACCACTTGAGGTTCTTGAAGAAGTCGTGAATACGGTTGAAAAAGATTTGCGAAATGATGGCTCTTCGGAAATCCAAAGTAAAGAAATTGGTGAACGGGTAATGGATCATTTAGCGAAGATTGATGAAGTAGCATACGTCAGATTCGCGTCCGTTTATAGGCAATTCAAGGACATCAACGTGTTTATCGATGAACTTAAAGATTTAATAAAACGAGAGAACGAGTAAAGAGCTTACATATACATAAGCTCTTTTTTCACTTACCAATTATGAATGTAAAGGTGAAGTAGATGGAAAATCATTGGAAAGAATTACTTCCTGTCGATCGCTTTCAAGTGTATAGCAGTGGACGGATACAAGCTGAAGAATTGAAAATGGTAACACTGTTGTATCAACCATTGGTAGGTGCCAAAGCATACAGCCTATACATGACCCTTTTCAGCGAAAACCTAAATGGAGCAACTTCACACCATACGTTGATGAAACAGACACAAATGAATATGCAGCAGATCTTTGAAGAACGGAAAAAGCTAGAGGCCATCGGACTATTGAAGACCTATCGGAAAAAGATTGAAGATGACCGCATTTTCATATATGAATTACAGCCGATTTTAAAACCGGAGCAATTTTTCCAGGACGATGTTTTGAGTGTCTATTTATATGGCCGTTTGGGAAAGCAAAGGTATCTTGAAGTCAGGAACCGCTTTATTTTCACAACTGAAACTCATGATGAATACGAGGATGTTACTGCTAGTTTCAACGATGTATTTTCCTCTTTACATGAATCCGAGATCAGAGCGGCGACAGACTCAGAGATCAACCAGTCCATTTCCCAAAATGACCGTGCGAAGAATACGGAAGGGAATGCTCCAAACTTTTCGGAGGATGACTTCGATTTCAATGCGCTTGTGCGGGACTTGAGCAGCTTCATCATACCATCAGAGGTTTTAACGGAAAGCATCCGGGAATCCATTCATCGCCTTGCGTTCATTTATCAAATTTCACCGTTGGAAATGAGCAGTATCGTACAACAAGCCTACTTCAGGGACGAACAGCTTACCCCGTACTCGTTAAGGCAAGAGGTCCAGCGCTGGTACAAGATTGAAAAACCAGGTCAATTACCACGTCTTAGTGAACGTAGGCAAAAGGAAAATTCGGTCCGTAATAATGAAGAAGAGTTAACACCACAGGAAATGATGATAAAGACGTTTGAAACGATATCCCCTCGTGCATTGCTAGAAAAATACAGCGAGGGAGGTCGTGCCGCTAGTGCCGATCTCAAGTTGATCGACTCAATCATGTTCGACCAGAAGCTTTCAGCAGGTGTCATAAATGTGCTGATCGATTATGTGTTGAATACAAATGATATGAAATTGATCCACGCTCATGTCGAAAAAATCGCAAGTCAGTGGAAACGTAAGAAAATTTCATCTGTAAGAGAAGCGATGGAACTTGCCCAAGCAGAACATAAAAGTTATCAATCCTTTAAACAACAGTCAAAGGCAGGAAGACCAGTCCAACAGAAGAATATCAGAAAAGACAAGCTTCCGAAGTGGATGGCCTCGCCTAAAACAGATAAGGAAAATCAACAGGTTTCAGAAACTGATGAAAAATGGCTTGAAGAATATTTGAAAGGACTATAGGGGGTGTACCATATGAAATCAATATCAGAATCAATGAAAGGTTTTGCTGATCGTCCGAAAGTAGAAAAAGAATTGATCGAAGTGAAGAAAAAGGTATTGGCGCACCCCGATTGGAAAGCTTTTCATCAGGCTCATCCCGAAATCACGAATCAAATGATCGATCGGAGTCTTCCAAGATTACTGGAGTTTGTGGAAGGATCTAAAAATTGTGAGAGTTGTCTTGACTTGGAGCGTTGTCAAAATATGCTGAAAGGGTATGAACCCCAGCTTTTCATCAACGGTCAAATCATTGATGTAACTTATAACCGTTGTCATAATAAAATTGCTCACGATGAGCTGGAGAATCTCCAATCGTTGATCAAAAGTTATTTCATTCCGAAAGATATTCTTTCAGCCACCTTTGAACAATTCGATAAGAAAGACACAGAGAGGTATCAAGCGACTTTAAAGGCAGCGGAGTTTGTAAAAGCTGTCACGAGTCCAGAAGGTTCATCCCAAGGTCTCTATGTCCATGGACAATTCGGAGTTGGAAAGACCTTTCTCATGGGTGCAATGGCCAACTCTCTCGCGAAGAGGAACATTCAGACGATCCTTGTATATACGCCTGACTTTTTCAGAGAAATGAAAACGTCAATCGGAGACCAAACAGTCGATGAAAAGTTGGATGTGATTAAGAAAGCGCCTGTATTGGTTCTTGATGATATTGGTGCGGAAACCATGTCTAGTTGGATCCGGGATGAAGTATTGGGATCAATTCTCCAATACCGTATGATGGAAAAGCTGCCAACTTGTTATACTTCTAATTACGATTATGAAGAGCTTGAGGAGCATCTTGCCTATTCTCAAAAAGGCGGGATTGAACAATTGAAGGCCAAACGGATTATGGAACGGATCAAGCATTTCACGACTCCGATCTCACTTGGCGGTGAAAACAGAAGAACACATAAATAGTCTAGAAGGGACTGTCTTAAAAGAAAAGTGTCAGACACCTCTAAGACAACATTTCCACGATTTTTCTCAAAATGTTGTTAAGTTGAGGGGTACTCAGCTACTTTTGGGACAGCCCCTTTTTTATACATTTGTTATTTTTAATGCGGAATTTACAGTCATGGTTTAGTGGAGCCCAGAGACGTTATTTATGAAAAGGCATTGTTCGTTTTTATTGTTGATTTCTGCGAAATTCACTCACTTTCCACGGGCAAACGAAAAGCGGAAGCGACCCGATTAGTCACGAAGGTCACTGGAAAACGGACGAGGAGGCTCGAACCAAACAAAGACTTGGTTCTGCGTGGGCCGACTCATAAGGATGTTAATCAATGTGTCGACCGCCGCAGGAAGTTTGGAGTGATCCAAGTGACTGGTCGCTGAGCTAGACATCACGTCTCTGCATTAACCCACTTTCGCAAGCCTCCTCACTTGCACAGGATCTCAACACAAAAATGAAATCATTTTCGTGTCTGCGATGAGAATTCTTAGTAGCTTTCCTTATGCTGGCTTCGACGTTCACCATAGGACGTGGTGGTATTTAGTCGAAGTTCATTATTATAGTCGAAGATCCTTTTAAAAACGGCGGGGTCTCACC
The DNA here is from genome assembly GCF_019720915.1 of Alkalihalobacillus sp. TS-13. Taxonomy (GTDB): domain Bacteria; phylum Bacillota; class Bacilli; order Bacillales; family Fictibacillaceae; genus Pseudalkalibacillus. The sequence continues at coordinate 2,109,300 of NZ_JAHKSI010000001.1, read as the reverse complement.
TCGACCGCTTTTCCCGCAGGAGTGTCGCAAATTTCGCTTAAAATCAACAAAGTCCTTTATCAGAACCTATGAAAAAGACGGCATTTCAGAATTTTGGCGGACACCAGAGCCGCTATTTGTGAACACAGCAGCTGATTTTCCCCGATAATTACGAAATAAGGTCTCTCATGTCCGTTAGTTTTGTAAAATCATAGTATTTTGATCAAATAAGGTCTCCTGTGTCCATAAACGATTTGGTGCAACTTAGGTTCAATGGAACAAGCGAGGTGGCCGGTGGAATTAGCATGAGTCTTCAGTAGCCCAACGAACATAGACAAATTTAAAAGCCATTCCTTAGAATAATCTTCCTTGTCGTTCATATATTGTAACAATGATTGTGGACAAGGAGGATTAAGGTTGGTTACGATTCATTTCTTGGATGAAAAGGAAGGCCATTATTTGTTTAAACGAATCACTAAATTACTCAATAATCAAAACATACCCAACCGGTCGACTCCCATAAAGATTCACTATACTGATGAGAATGCGTTGGACATTTATTTAGATTCCAGGGATCCGGTTAGTGACATGTTGAAGCCTACAATATTACTTTTTTTAGCGAAACATATTATTCGTACTAGAGAAGATGCCTGGATTTTAAGGATTTTGGAAACCGAATTTTATTTCACGGATGAAGATGAACAGCTTCAAATCTTATCCATTACACAGTCCCTGATCGAAGGAAACCCTGAAAACATCCCATTAGTCAGGGGCTTCCCACGAAGAGAAGATATGATCGTCAGTGCATTAGAGGATTTTTTTGATTCCGAAATGATCTTTTCTTATGAATCATTTTTACAATTCCGTCTTAAACCATACAGGGAACTCTTAACCAAATATATCGAATGTGCAATAGATGAATTTAAATTCGAACAGGAATATCAAGATTTCATTAATCAATTGAGGCAGTTCGTGAAGTCAAGGGTGTCCTTGTTTTCAACTGTACATCTTAAGTTTGAAGGAGAACGTTTCAGAATTTATAATGAACATTATTATGAACTGACGGAAGCAGATATGGAACAGCTGGTGAGCGGGAAAGCTAAAGCATATCTGGATTCAATCGCTTCTGATTTACTGAAGGTGCTAATCGAGATTGCGCCAGAAAAGATTTATCTTTATACGGATTCGGATGATGATTCAATGAACCGCACTATTCAGAATGTATTTCAAGAGCGTGTCCGTATCCTACCGAATCGTAAATTTGCAGTAAAATGACAAAAATATATATTTTGGTATTTTTAGGCTTGATTTTCTTTGGTAGACTGAATATAATACTACATAACAATTACCAATACCAAAGTAATGATGAGGATATGAGTCTTTTGATACTGGTTTCCAGAGAGAAGAGAATCTGCTGAAATCTCTTCACCAAGTGAAAAGTACTTACCACCTCTGAACTTCAACGGAGAACTTCTAGTAACCGTTGACGGTAAATGACCGTTAAATGATTCCAAGTGCCGGCATGCGACTGCCGGAACGAGGGTGGAACCGCGAGTAGACACTCGTCCCTTTTCCAGGGATGGGTGTTTTTTTAATTCCATTTTAATGGTTAAAAGGTTTGTTTCTAGTTTGCGCAAGACTAGTTAACTTATATTTGTATTTATTAAAGTAGGAGTGTGAATGACCATGTCAAAGGTGAAAATTACTTTTCCAGATGGAGCAGTCAAGGAGTTCGATAAAGGCGTAACAACAGAAGAAATCGCTGCGTCGATCAGTCCTGGATTGAAAAAGAAAGCTATCGCCGGAAAACTCGATGATCAATTGCTTGATCTACGTCAACCGATTGAACAGGACGGAGCGATTACAATTGTCATGCCTGATTCTGAAGAAGGGCTTGAAATCATTCGTCATAGTACAGCACATCTTATGGCACAGGCGATCAAACGTGTCTTTTCCGATCAAAAAATCAAGCTTGGTGTAGGTCCGACAATCGAAAAGGGATTTTATTATGACATAGATATGGAGCACAGGCTGACTGAGGAAGACTTTCCGAAGATTGAAAAAGAAATGAAGAAAATCGTGGATGAAAACCTTGAAATCACTCGTGAGGAAGTGAGTCGTGAAGAGGCGATCCGACGCTATGAGGAACTGGGAGATGACCTTAAAGTCGAATTGATTGAGGCAATTCCTGAAGGTGATAAGATCACATTCTATCACCAAGGTGAATTTTCTGACCTTTGCCGAGGTGTCCATGTGCCGCAAACAAGCAAATTAAAGGTATTCAAATTGATGAATATCTCGGGTGCTTACTGGAGAGGTGACAGTGACAATCAAATGCTGCAACGAGTTTATGGAACTGCGTTCAATAAGAAATCCGAGTTGGAAGAGCATTTGCATTTCCTCAAAGAAGCGAAGGAACGTGACCACCGTAAGCTGGGTAAAGAATTAGAAATTTTTGCGATTTCACAAAAAGTCGGCCAGGGGCTGCCGATCTGGCTTCCGAAAGGTGCGACGATCCGAAGAGTCATCGAACGCTATATCGTAGACACTGAAGTGAAGCTTGGCTATGACCATGTCTATACTCCTCACCTTGGTAGTGTTGAACTTTATAAGACTTCCGGTCACTGGGATCATTATCAGGAAGATATGTACCCACCGATCGAAATGGATAACGAACAGCTTGTACTTCGCCCGATGAACTGTCCGCATCATATGATGATTTACAAAAACGCAATGCACAGTTATAGAGACCTGCCTGTCCGTATTGCTGAGCTCGGCACAATGCACCGCCATGAAATGTCCGGGGCACTTGCAGGGTTACAGCGTGTACGTTCAATGACATTGAATGACGCCCATATTTTTGTAAGACCAGATCAGTTGAAGGATGAGTTTATCCGTGTCGTTCAACTTATCCAAAAGGTTTACAAGGACTTCGGGATCAATGACTACAAGTTCCGACTCTCTTATCGTGATCCTGTTGATAAAGAAAAGTATGTCGATAATGATGAAATGTGGGAGAAAGCCCAAGCTTTATTGAAAGAAACAATGGAAGATATGGATCTGAATTATGTGGAAGCGGAGGGAGAAGCAGCATTCTATGGACCAAAGCTTGATGTCCAGGTGAAGACTGCACTCGGAAAAGAGGAGACACTTTCAACAGTTCAGCTTGACTTCCACTTACCGGAACGCTTCGATTTGACTTACAAAGGCAGCGACGGGCAAGATCACCGTCCAGTCGTCATCCACCGTGGAGTCGTATCGACTATGGAACGGTTTGTCGCCTTCTTGATCGAAGAATATAAAGGTGCACTTCCGACTTGGTTGTCGCCAGTACAGGCAAAAGTAATTCCGGTTTCGGAAGTCCATATGGATTATGCATATAAAGTACAGGAGGAATTGAAGTCGAACGGTATACGTGTAGAAGTCGATTCCCGTGAAGAGAAAATCGGCTATAAGATCCGTGAAGCACAAATGCAAAAAGTCCCTTACATGCTTGTAGTCGGTGACCAGGAGATCGAAAAGAATACTGTCAATGTACGGAAGTACGGTGAGCAGGATTCCGAGACTGTATCACTGGAAAGCTTCAAAGATAATCTGAAAAATGAAGTTGAGCATAGCTAAGATGCTTATAGAGAGATGACAGAACGAGTCATCTCTTTTTTTTTCCATACCATTACATGGAATTGTGAAAAACAACAATCTTTACTTAAAAAGCCTTTTTCTTTGGAGTCATTGGTTATGAATGCCATACAAACATGATTTAAGCGAAGTTTGCAAGAAACCAGCAATTAAGAAGAACCATTCTATTATGAAAAAAACGCTTGATTTTTGTAGAGAAATCAGGTACGCTATAAAGGTTGAAATGAAGCACTCGTGATGGCTTGACATCGGTGCGACATCGATGATATGATTCTAATGTGAAATAATCGTATATTCTTGTAAAATAAGCAGAAGCACCCGCTTCTCACCTGATCGACGTACTGATGTACAGTTGGCAGGTACAATGAACCAGCTTTCGATGATCAATTAAAGATCAATAGTCGGAAACTTTCAGTGTGGGTGTTGTATGCGCCGACGCTTTTTCTATTTGTTTTAGTATATCAAACAATAGATTTGCTTTACTTACAAGAAAAGGATTAGGTTGTAAAAATCGATGGAGGTGGCTCATTATTAGTAAAGACATGATGGTCAACGACGGCATTCGCGCTCGCGAAGTTCGCCTGATTGGCGCCAATGGAGATCAAATTGGCGTAAAATCTCGTCAAGAAGCACTTGAAATTGCAGCAAATGCAAATCTGGATCTTGTTCTTGTTGCCCCTAATGCGAAACCGCCAGTGTGCAGAATTATGGACTATGGCAAGTATCGCTATGAGCAGCAGAAGAAAGAAAAAGAAGCGCGTAAGAATCAAAAGACAATTACGACGAAGGAAGTTCGTCTTAGCCCGAATATTGAAGAGCATGATTTCAACACAAAGCTTCGTAACGCGAGAAAGTTCCTTGAGAAAGGGAACAAAGTCAAAGCGTCCATCCGTTTCCGAGGACGTGCGATCACTCACTCCGAATTAGGACGTGACGTGCTCATGCGTATGGCAAAGGAATGTGAGGATCTTGGAACGATTGAATCCAAGCCTAAAATGGAAGGCCGCAGTATGTTCTTGATTCTTGCTCCAATCGAAAGTAAGTAACTTTCTATATTGGAAGGGGATCATGAACGGAATTTCTTCGAACAAGTAATCAAAGGAGGAACTTTACTATGCCTAAAATGAAAACTCATAAAGGGACTGCTAAGCGATTCAAGAAAACTGGAACTGGCAAATTGAAGCGTTCACACGCATTCACTAGCCATATGTTCCGTAACAAGTCTCAAAAACAAAAGCGTAAGCTACGTAAATCTGCACTTGTATCCAGCGGAGACTACAAGCGCATCAAAGACATGATCTAATTCGTCATATACAGTTCAAAAAGCGACTGTTCGCCTGCTTTTTTGAACAAATTACTGAAAAATACTGGAGGGATTACAATGCCAAGAGTAAAAGGTGGCTATGTAACACGTCGTCGACGTAAGCGCGTCTTAAAACTTGCTAAAGGTTATTTTGGTGCGAAACATAAATTATTTAAAGTTGCTCAACAACAAGTATTCAAATCACTACGCTATGCGTACCGTGACCGTCGTCAAAAGAAACGTGATTTCCGTAAATTGTGGATCACACGTATCAACGCTGCAGCTCGTATGAACGGAATTTCATACAGCCGTATGATGCACGGATTGAAGCAAGCTGGAATCGACGTTAACCGTAAGATGCTAGCTGAACTTGCTGTAACTGATGAAAAAGCATTCGCAGAACTAGCGAACAAAGCTAAAGATAGCCTAAAAGGTTAAATAACAGGGGTTGACTATTCGTAGTCAGCCTTTTTTATATTCACGGGGGTATCTAGTACCCCACCACAAAAAAGCAAAAACCCGGGTGAAAGTGCTTTATGAGAGCTTCATAAGACCGATTGGGGCAAAAGCCCGGGTGAAAGTGCTTTATGAATCATTTTGAGCGCAAAAATCAGTGTAGGGTACTCCTTATTCTTTGACGACTTGGTTTATCCAAACAAGAAGGATGTACTTAAAGAGGGGAGTTTGAATATGAAGCAAATAACATCATTTTGTGAACTGTGCGGTAGACAAGGAGTCACTACGACAGAACATCATCTGCGCCCCGTGAGTACCAAGGTACATTCGGTGAAACAGCTAATCTATGCATTCCATGCCATAAACAGGTTCACGCCCTTTTTACAAATGAAGAACTTGCTACTCATTATCCTGATTTGAAATCTCTTCGCAGCAATGAAAAGATACACAAATACGTAAAGTGGATCCGGAAGCAGCCTGAAAGTGCCATTCCACTAACGAAAAAGTCCAATGAAAAGAAAAGGAAACGAAAACGATGATCATCTCCTTATTACTATTAATCAATCTCTACGGTCTCATCATCATGTTTATCGATAAACAAAAAGCTAAACGACACCAATGGAGAGTCTCTGAGGCTCATTTATGGATTGTATCTCTCATAGGTGGTGCAGTTGGCATTTTTGCAGGCATGCAGTTGTTCCGACATAAGACGAAACACACGTCCTTTCGTATTGGGATACCGGTTTTGATAGTTCTGCAGATCGCTCTTTACATCTACTTGTCCGCGAATGGTAAAGGTCTAATGACATTTACTCTCACATAAATTGATTATGGGGGGGATGTAAATGGAACAGCATGCGATGGAACTCATCCATTGGCTCGGTAAAAGCGGTGCATTAGCCCCAGTCCTGTTTATATTCCTGCATATTTTACGGCAATTCTTATTCATTCCAGTCGGATTCATATGTATTTTAGGCGGTGTCGTTTTCGGGGTAGTGTTCGGTACAATTTACTCCATAATCGGTGTAACGTTGGTAAGCGTATATTTTTATGCACTTGTAAAATCATTACCGAAATCATTCAGTAAAGTCATGAACATGAAAGAAAGGTGGTTTGGAAAACGTTCTGAATTATCGATCGGACAAATCACCATCCTAAGATTGGTCCCATTTCTTCATTTTCATCTCATCTCCTTATGTATCATTGAAATCGCGAGGAATTTCAAAGATTATACGAAGCTGTCATTATATACGAATGTCCCTTTAGCTATCGTTTATACGTCGTTTGGAAGCTGGTTGAACCAATTGACGCTCCATTGGATGATCAGCATCCTATGTATTCTCGCAGTGTTGTTCTACGTTTTACGACGGAAAGAATGGGTTTACAAATGGCAGGATTTTTTTGCGGATGCACGATGAATTTTTCGGAACAGGTGCCGGTATGCTCTATATGAGGATCTCGGCCCTTTTTGATGAGAAGAAATCCTTAAGGTCTATGTTGATCCTTGGTATACTTGAGTAAGCACAAGGAGAGGGGATACATGATGGACCTGAATTTACAGCAAATGTACAAAATGCAAAATGAACTCGATCGCCGTATTGAATCAGAACGGGGATTGGAAAACGCGGATTTATTGGATAAAAAAATTCTCGCTTTGCTTGTGGAAATTGGCGAGCTTGCGAATGAAACCCGATGCTTCAAATTCTGGAGTTCGAAACCACCTTCATCTAAAGATGTCATCCTAGAAGAATACGTTGATGGCGTTCATTTCTTGCTATCGATCGGATTGATCCTTCCCTATGAGGTGCCAGAACATGTACATATTCCGGATGACTTTGAGGGAGAAGCCGTCGGTGCATTCTTGAAGGTGTATGAGAGTGTCACCACCTTCAAAAACTATCGCGATGACGTCAATAATTACAATCAATTAATGGAAGACTATCTGATGATCGGACGAATTTTAGGTTTTACCATTGAAGAGATACAGGACGCTTATTTATCAAAGAACAAGGTGAACCACACACGTCAAGATCAGGGGTATTGAAAAACACCACGATTAGACATCAGGAGGTTCTTCATGAAGAATTTAGATGAGACACTCACTATGCTTAAAGAGTTGACGGATGCCAGGGGGATCCCTGGCGATGAATCAGAACCGAGAGAAGTCATGAAAAAATACATCGAACCCTACGCGGATGAAGTATACTGTGATAACCTCGGAAGTTTGGTCGCGAAAAAGAAAGGGTCTAAAAACGGTCCGAGCATCATGCTGGCAGGCCATCTGGATGAAGTCGGGTTCATGATCACACGCATCGATGATAAAGGCTTTTTGCGTTTTCAAACTGTTGGCGGCTGGTGGGGACAGGTGTTACTCGCACAACGTGTAACGATAAAAACCAAGAATGGTGATGTGGTCGGTGTCATCGGATCGAAACCGCCTCATATCCTCTCGCCTGAAGCCCGGAAAAAGCCGGTACCTATCAAAGATATGTACATTGATATTGGTGCTTCTGATAAAGAGAACGCCCTGGAAATCGGAGTCAGACCGGGAGATTCCGTTATCCCATATTTTGAATTTACGGTCATGAGCAATCCTAAAATGCTACTGGCTAAAGCATTTGATAATCGGATTGGTTGTGCAATTGTAGCTGAAACGATGAAACATTTGAAAAAAATCAAACACCCGAATACGGTTTATGGTGTAGGTACTGTCCAGGAGGAAGTCGGTTTACGTGGTGCGAAGACGACTGCCAATATGATCAAACCCGATATTGCATTCGCAATCGATACAGGGATTCCTGGGGACACCCCAGGGGTTACCGATCGAGACGCCTTATCTAAGCTTGGTGAAGGTCCTCAGATCATTATTTATGATGCTAAGACCATTTCCCATAAAGGATTACGGGACTTCGTTCTTGAAACAGCAGAAAAAAATAACATCCCTTATCAGATTGATACAACACCTGGCGGAGGAACAGATGCCGGGAATATCCATATCACTCATGACGGTGTTCCTGCCATCTCTATTACAATGGCCACCCGCTATTTGCATACGCATGCATCCATGATCCACAGGGATGACTATGACCATACTGTACGGCTGATGGTTGAACTTGTAAAAGGTCTTGATGAAAAAACAGTCCAACAGATCATACAATCTTAAATCTGTTTTTTGAGTTTGGAAATATACACTCGCTTTCCGCATCTCGTTCCTCACGTGCTGGGTCTCGCTTAGCTTGCTTACCCGCAGGAGTCTCACATATCTACACTGGCATATCTTTCAGCCCCTTTCTTTACAACTTTCCATTAGCAACAAACTTTTAGAAAACAGCCTAAAGCAAAAATAGGACCCATGAGGAGTCCTATTTTTGCTGGTTGACTTCGTATTATTGAAGTCCTTCTGAAAGAATTTCGAGGATTTCCTTTTTTTCTGATTCATCTGAGTTCTGCCAGATGACTTCGAAAAGGACACCTAGACCAGGTAACATCTTTTCCTCACCGCTGTTGATCGCTTCAACGATCGTACTCTCTAATTCTTCGTGGTTATTTCCAGAAACGTTTGCTAAAACTGCTTTTCGTAAGTTCAGATCCATTACTTTTCACCTCTGATTTTGGTTTAGGAATGATGTACATAGCATTTGTATGTTGATAGTTTTTATCCACTTGAATTGGATTATGTATGAATATCACGTATAATAGCATTATTATTTTCGATTAAGGAATGAAAAAGATGAACCGGATTGCATCTCCTAAAAACGGACGAGTCAAGGAATGGAAAAAGTTAAAACGAAAAAAAGGCAGAGATAAAGCAGGGGCATTCATCATTGAAGGCCCGCACTTGATTGAAGAAGCATTGCTGCACAACGCGGAAGTAACAGATTTGATCATAGAGGAATCATTTCGAATCCCTTCTGGTTGGCATACGGGGAATGTGACCACGTGGATTGCTGCACCATCTGTTATTGAAGAACTGGCTGATACTGAGTCACCGCAAGGCATAGTAGCTATTGTCCAAGCATCAACTGACGATATGACAATCACGTCTGACGGAACGTATATTTTACTTGATGGCATCCAGGACCCTGGTAATTTAGGGACGATCATACGGACGGCTGAAAGCGCAGGCGCTAACGGTGTGATCCTAGGTAATGGAACGGTAGACCTTTACAATAGCAAGGTGCTTCGATCGACTCAGGGATCAGTATTCCACTTGCCAGTTGTAAAAGGGAATATAGCTGAATGGATTCCTCGGTTGAAAGAGAACAGAATCAAGGTATTCGGCACGTCACTCCAAGGTGGTGTACCGTATACGTCCATAAAAGATACGAGTGGATATGCACTGCTCTTAGGGAATGAGGCGAATGGGGTACATGAAGATCTTTTAGCCAGTTCTGATCAAAACCTTTACGTGCCGATTTACGGGCGAGCGGAATCGCTGAATGTTGCAGTTGCTGCCGGTATATTGTTATATGGTCTAAAAGAGCATAAATAAGGCGATAATAGTTGCAGGAACGTTTTTGATTCCTTATAATACAGTGTAGTTAACTAAATATATTGAAAAATGACGATGATGGAAAGTAGTACATCAAGGATCGCCATTCAGGGAGAGTACGCCAGAGACTGGGAGCGTGCTTATGGTGGATATGGTGGAATTCACTCCGGAGTTGCCTTTCGAACACTGATCGATTTTTCGATGAGCTAAGATTGTGCCGGGAAACCGTTACATAATGAAGTGAGCAGCTTTTGGTTTTTGGGCTGTTAATTAGGGTGGTAACGCGAAACCTTCGTCCCTTTCTGGGATGAAGGTTTTTTTGTTGTTATCGTTGCTGCTACTACATGATGTAGATAAAAAACATTGGTATCAAGTTACGAAGATAAAGGAGGAACCAGTTATGCAAGATCGTTTGATGACCCTGCAAGGGGAAGCTGTAGAAAAGATTGAACAGGCCTCTTCTTTAAAAGAATTGCAGGATATTCGTGTAGAGTATTTAGGTAAAAAAGGTCCGATTACTGAAGTCTTAAGAGGTATGGGGAAACTCCCGGCAGAAGAACGACCTAAAATGGGGCAGCTTGCTAATGAAGTAAGAGAGGCTATCACGACTAAAGTAGAAGCGAAGCAAAAGAAGCTTGAAAGAGAAGAACTAGATCGGCAGTTGAGTAACGAGACAATCGATGTAACATTGCCGGGCCGCCCGGTTCGACAGGGGAATGCACATCCGCTTACTGCTGTAATCGAAGAAATTGAAGATCTTTTTATAGGAATGGGCTTTTCTGTCGCTGAGGGACCTGAAGTTGAAACCGATTATTATAACTTCGAGGCCTTGAATCTTCCGAAAAACCACCCTGCACGAGATATGCAGGACTCATTCTTCATCACGGAAGACTTGTTACTACGGACACAGACATCTCCGGTTCAAGCGCGGACTATGGAAAAACATAAAGGGAAAGGTCCTGTCAAAATCATCAGTCCTGGTAAGGTATACCGTCGTGATACAGATGATGCGACACACTCCCACCAATTCATGCAGATCGAAGGACTTTTAGTGGATAAAAACATCCGGATGAGTGATTTGAAGGGGACATTGACGTTATTTGCGCAGAAATTGTTTGGAGAAGAACGTGAAATTCGCCTGCGCCCAAGCTTTTTCCCATTCACTGAACCATCAGTCGAAGTCGATGTCTCTTGTTTTAAATGTCACGGCTCAGGCTGTTCAATCTGTAAAAAAACAGGCTGGATCGAAATTCTAGGTTCTGGTATGGTCCATCCGAATGTCCTTGAAATGGCTGGATTCGATCCAAAAGAGTACACTGGTTTCGCATTCGGTATGGGACCAGAACGGATAGCGATGCTGAAATATGGAATTGATGATATTCGTCATTTTTATTCGAATGATCTTAGGTTCCTGGAACAATTCAAACGCGCTTAACAGATAGGCACTATTACGAAACAATAATGTTTAGAGGGAAATTCGCGACACTCCTGCCGGGAAAAGCGAGCAGGCGAGACTTCGCACTTTTTTAAAAGGATCTTCGACTATAATAAGGAACTTCGACTATAATAATGAACTTCGACTAAATACCACCACGTCCTATGGTGAACGTCGAAGTCAGTACATCCTGTACAAGTACGTCCTGTGGTGAACATCGAAGTCAGTACATCCTGTGCAAGTGAGGAAGCTTGAGGATCGCCCGCAAAAAGGGAGTGGATTTCCCGGAAATTAATAATGAAATTAACAGTTCCAAAAAATAAGAAGTTGATCACGGGGAGTGTAATTCATGTTAGTATCCTATAATTGGTTAAAAGAATATGTGGATCTCGACGGTATTCAACCTGATGAGCTTGCTAATCGTATAACGAAAAGCGGTATCGAAGTGGAAGGAGTCGAGTCTTTGAATCAAGGCATTTCGGGCGTAGTTGTCGGCCATGTTGAAAAGTGTGAACAACATCCTAATGCTGATAAATTGAATGTGTGTCAAGTGAACATTGGGGAAGAGGAACCAGTACAAATCATTTGCGGTGCTCCAAATGTAGCTGCTGGACAAAATGTTCCGGTTGCAACAGTCGGTGCAGTTCTTCCTGGTAATTTCAAAATCAAAAAAGCGAAACTTCGCGGCGAAGTTTCGAACGGTATGATTTGTTCCCTGGAAGAACTAGGTGTAGATGCGAAAATGGTACCTAAAGAATTTGCGGACGGTATTTATGTGATGCAGGAAGAAGCAGAAATCGGGAAGAATGCGCTCTCCTACCTGAATCTAGATGATCATATTTTAGAACTAGGTCTTACACCGAACCGTGCTGATTGTTTGAATATGATCGGAGTCGCATATGAAACTGCAGCTGTCTTTGAAAGAGAGCTGACATTACCAAAGCCGACGTTGAATGAAAATAGTGAATCGGCATCTGATTATGTATCAGTCCAGGTTGATAATTATGAGGACAATCCATATTATGGGGCAAAAGTAATCCGTAATATTAAAGTCGGAACATCACCTGAATGGATGCAAAACCGGTTGATTTCAGCTGGTATCCGTCCAATCAATAATGTCGTTGATATTACAAACTATGTCCTGCTTGAATATGGCCAGCCGCTCCATGCTTTTGATTATGACCGTTTTGGGTCAAAGGAAGTGCTTGTCAGACGAGCAGCACCTGGAGAAGAAATCAAGACATTAGATGATGAAAATCGTAAGCTTGAGGGGCACCATCTAGTTATTACGAACGGTAAACAGCCAGTCGCTGTTGCTGGTGTGATGGGTGGAGCAGATTCAGAGGTTTCAGATGAAACGACGACGATTTTACTGGAAGCTGCTTACTTCAATCCTTCTCGTGTCCGTCAATCGTCGAAAGACCTCGGACTTCGAAGTGAATCCTCTACACGATTTGAAAAAGGGATTGACCGCAATCGTGTCTATGAAGCAGCCAATCGTGCTGCTGAATTGATGGTTGAATTAGCAGGCGGTGAAGTTCTTCAAGGGATCGTAGAAGCAGGCCCCAGATTCGTCGATCCAGAAACAGTAATTGTTCGTGGTGAACGAGCAAATAAAGTTTTAGGTACATCGATAGAAACGAATGAAATTCATGAGATCTTTGATCGACTCGGGTTTTCATACGAACACGAAAGGGATGAGTTCAGGGTCGAAGTACCAGCCAGGCGTCCAGACATAACGTTGGAAGAAGATCTGATTGAGGAAATTGGACGGATTTATGGCTATGATAAAATCCCGACAACTCTACCTGAAGGTGCGACAACAACTGGAGGTCTGACTCCAGCTCAATCGAAAAGACGTAAAGTACGTCGTTACCTTGAAAGCGTCGGGCTTTATCAAGCACTTACGTATTCACTTACTACAAAAGAGAAGGCAAACGCTTATCACGGGTTGGCTACAGAAGAGCAACCGGCTTACATTTCAGTATCAATGCCGATGAGTGAAGAACGTGCAGTTTTACGTCGTACCATGCTGCCGCAGCTATTGGAAGTTGTGCAATATAACCAGAACCGTCAGTTGAACGATGTTGCCATTTTTGAAGTCGGTTCAACATATTTGTCAGATGAGAAGAACTTGACAAAGCTTCCGAATGAACATCAGAAGCTTGCTGGTGCATTCTCCGGGTTATGGCATTCGCATCCTTGGCAGCAAGAAAAGAAACCTGTCGATTTTTACGTCGTCAAAGGTGTGCTGGACGGTATGTTCAAAAAGCTTGGTGTAAGTGATCGAATTGAATATCAACAGGCTAAACGTGATGGATTCCATCCTGGTCGTACTGCGATCGTCCTGCTTGACGGATACCAAATCGGGGTTGTCGGACAGTTGCATCCTGCTGACCAAAAAGAGTGGGATATCAAGGAAACATATCTATTCGAGCTTGATTTAGATGTAGTGTTTAGTACGGATGTAGAGCCGGTAGTATATTCAGCTTTACCACGCTATCCGTCGATTTCACGAGATATCGCTTTGATCCTTGATCAGGATGTCCGTGCTGGAGATGTCCAATCTGGAATCAAAGCTGCAGGCGGGGAATTATTAAAAGAAGTATCCATCTTCGATCTCTATGAAGGGGAGCACATGGATGAAGGGAAGAAATCAGTCGCTTTTTCTCTTACCTATTACAATCCTGAAAAAACTCTGACAGATGAAGATGTTGAAAAAGTACACAGTAAAGTCCTCAGTTACGTGAAAGATAAATTCAATGCAACAATGAGAGGCTGATATGAGAAAAGGGTAGACACCTGAATGGCGTCTACCCTTCTTTTCATTTTGGTTTCAACCAAGTAACGAACTTTTAGATAACAGCATAAAAAATCCAAATCGGATTAATCTCGGCGACTTTTTATGTCATCCTTTGCGCTTTTGCTGAACTAGCTTCAATGCTTTCTGCGTATTGGCGAAATGAGTTTTACTTACCTTTTTCAAAACATCTACGCCATGCTTGAAGATGACCTTTGCCGCTGCTTCATCGACATGTGGACCAGCTCCTTTAGGAAGCGGAAGACCAACCGAATCGGATAAATCATCCATCTTTTTGAGAAAAGCATAGCGGGCGATGATTGAGGCTGCAGCTACAGAAAGGTGGAGCGCTTCTGCTTTCGTTTCAAAATAGATGGGAGGGTTTGTGCCAGGCTGCGAGTTAGTATGTCTGAAATAAATATCTGGTTCGCAAAATTGATCGATCAAGATTCCTTCAACCGTATCTGGACCGGATATTTTTTCGAGTACGTTGCTGATCGCCTTCTGATGGAGCTTCGCCTTCATTTTCCCCTGTGACATCCCTTTGCTTTGCAGTTCATTGTACTTCGGATTGTCCAGCACCAATAGGCTGTAGGGGATACTTTGGATAAGATCCTTTGCGATCTCGATGATTTGTGGATCCTTCAAAAGCTTCGAATCCTTCACACCAAGCTCTTTGACAAGTGGTAGTTGTTCTTTTGAAACAAATGCGGCTACGACAGTGATTGGTCCGAAAAAATCACCTGTACCGACTTCATCTGAACCGATCATGGACTTTGATCCGACTTGTTCTGGTGGTAGGTAGGCATGCTTTTTCCGGCCTTTTACCTCTTTTGTTTTTAGTACAGTTTCCCCTTCACTCCATCGGGATGATTCTTGTTCAGCAGCAGGACCCTGAAATAGGATTTTTCCTGATTTGTAAGCGGTGATTGTACATCCTTCCACTTTTGCGACAAATAGACCTCCCTGAGGAACATTCGATTGTATGTATGGGTGATATTCAATTTTTATTTTATTGAGTTGTGCTTTATCCAATTTCAATACGGCATGAGACATTCCATGAGTCACCTTCGTTCCTTTAGAATAGGCTTTGTTATTACTTTATTGTTGATTTTTGCGAAATTCACTTGATTTCCTCTTAACGATAAGACTTAACATAATTATAACGAAGGTGGCAGAGGCATGCGAATAGAAATAGGTTGAAATCACATTAACATATTCAGTAAAATAAAATGGAAGGATTATCGTTTTGTAATAATATGTCAAACCATGGAGTCTCATTATTCCCATTCTCAGTAGTTCGTGTTAAGATAATGATTAGTTATTTTCGAGTTAGGAGGCTTTTGGGTGTCTAACGGTAATCGAACGATTGTACATATTTATGGTCAGCAATACACTATTGTTGGTGAAGAAGATGCAGGACATGTCAACAGAGTAGCATCGATTGTCGATAAGAAAATGAGAGAAATTCGACATCAAAGCAATAATCTTGATGCGAAGCAATTAGCTGTCCTGACAGCCGTCAATATTACGAGTGATTATTTGAAATTACAAGAACGTGTCAGGCAATTAGAGAAACAGAAAGAGGAATAACAAATGATTGATTTGATTTTAATAGGGGTATTGGTGGTAGGTTTTTTCATCGGTCTTAGAAGGGGATTGATCCTGCAGCTTGTCCATTTGACTGGGTTCATTGCTGCATTTATCATTGCTTATCTTTATTTCGATGAATTAGCTCCAAAACTGAGGCTGTGGATTCCTTATCCAACTGTGTCAGAGGAAAGCAGTCTCGCGATTTTCATGAATGCTGGATTTTTAGAGGATGCGTATTATCGTGCGATTGCGTTCGCGATGTTGTTTTTTGCTACAAAGATCCTTTTGCAGATTTTAGGTTCGATGTTGGACTTCCTTGCGGATCTTCCTATATTGAGGACGATCAATGGCTGGTTGGGAGGCGTGTTAGGTTTTGTAGAGGTGTATTTGGTCATCTTCCTTTTTCTTTACATTGCTGCCCTCGTTCCGCTTACATCGGTTCAGTCAGCTATGGGGGATTCTGTTATTGCAAAAGCGATGGTAGAGCATACACCGGTTTTTTCTGAAAAAATAAAAAGCATGTGGATCGCAGAAATCAATACGAAGATCTAACTGATAAAGGGGCTGACACTTATAAGTCATGCCCTTTTTCTACATTCCAGTTTTTTTGTAAGTCTGTTTCCAATCTATTGTTGTTTTTTACAAATTGGAAATATGCCGCTTTCCGTGGGCAATCTGCAAGCCTTCTCAGCTCGGTAACTCGCTTACGGGGTCTCGCTTAGCTTGCTTTCCCACAGGAGTCTCGCATTTTTCCATTACTATAGTCTTTCATTTATCTCCTTATCAGTACTCAATTAACAACAAACTTTTAGAAAACAGCCTTTGATGAACTGGACAAAGGGAGGGGTACCTGATGAATAAAAAGCAAATTATAAGGATTTTGGAGCAGATTGCTCTATACCTGGAAATAAAAGGTGAAAACAGCTTTAAAGTTTCGGCTTATCGAAGAGCCGCACAGGCATTGGAAAGTGATTCTAGGACGATTTCTGAAATGGACGACCTTTCAAAAATAAAAGGGATCGGTAAAGGGACATTATCCGTTATTGAAGAAATTTTAGAAACCGGAGAATCCTCTTTGCTGGAAGAGTTGAAAGAAGATTTACCAGCAGGTTTGCTAAGTTTGATCCATTTGCCTGGGCTCGGTGGTAAAAAGATCGCGAAGCTTTATAATGAACTTGGCGTAACAGACATCCAGTCATTGAAAGCGGTTTGTGAACAAAATAAAGTACAATCGATGCAAGGATTTGGAAAGAAAACAGAAGAGAAGATCCTGGCAGCTATCGAAGATTTCGGTAAGCGGCCAGAACGTCTTCCAATCGCAATGATGTTACCGATTACGGACAGAATTGAAGAACAGCTTGAATCGCTGGAAGGTGTGGAGCGTTATTCCAGGGCAGGAAGTGTGCGCCGTTATGGTGAAACGATCAAGGATATCGATTTCATCATCGGTACCAATGCTGCTGAAGAAGTCGCTCCACAGCTCGAAACGCTTGAGAATGTAACGGAGGTTATCGCTTCAGGGACGACAAAGGTATCTGTAGTCGTCACTTATGATTATGATATTTCGGTCGATTTCCGTCTTGTAAAACCAGAAGAATTTGCGTCAACACTGCATCATTTTACAGGCTCGAAGGAACACAATGTGAAGATTAGACAGCTTGCGAAAGAGCGCTCTGAAAAAATAAGTGAATATGGTGTTGAAGATACAGAAACCGGAGAGATCAAGACTTTTGAAAGCGAAGAAGCATTTTTCAACCACTTTGGATTGGAATTCATACCTCCTCAAGTAAGACAGGGAAAAGACGAACTTGAACTTTTTAAAAACAAAGTCGATTATCTTAAACTTGAAGATATTAAGAGTGATCTCCACATGCATACGACGTGGAGTGATGGTGCTAATTCCATTGAAGAGATGGCTGAAACTGCTCGAAATAGAGGATACAGCCATATCGTCATCACAGACCACTCTCAATTTTTGCGTGTCGCTAATGGTCTGACTCCAGAACGGATCAAAGAACAGCAAGAAGAAATTAGAAGAGTTAATGAGAAATGGGATGATTTCACGATATTTTCCGGGATTGAGATGGATATATTACCGGATGGATCATTGGATTATGACGATTCACTATTAGCAGAGCTGGATTTTGTCATTGCCTCGATCCATTCATCCTTCTCACAAAGTGAAGAAAAAATTATGACACGTTTGGAAACGGCATTCAATAATCCTCATGTGGATCTTATTGCACATCCAACTGGAAGAATCATTGGACGTCGAGATGGCTATCCTGTGGATTTCGATCGTTTGATTCATATGGCTGCTGAAACAAATACGGCGCTGGAATTGAATGCGAATCCGAACCGGTTGGACCTTGCCCCGAAATGGCTTGAAAAAGCCCAGGAACATGGGGTGAAGCTGTCAATCAATACCGATGCCCATGTCAGGGATACTTTGGATCATATGGAAATCGGTGTATGTGTCGGTCAACAGGCGTTGCTGAAAAAAGAAAATGTCCTGAACGCTTACAGTTTGGAAGAATTCAAGACTTTCTTAGAAAGGCATAAGTAAGTGAATTGTTAACAGGGGGCTTACAAGTGAATGAACGAATTTTAAGAGTTTTAGAATATAACAAAATCAAAGAACAGCTACTCGAGCACGTCTCTTCGTCCTTAGGAAAAGAAAAGATCAATGATTTGATCCCATGGACGGATTTCGAAAATGTTGTCCATCAACAGAGCAGCACAGATGAGGGTGTACAAGTCCTACGCTTGAAAGGGCATGTTCCATTAGGTGGGATTCGTGACATACGAGCCTCTCTCAAAAGAAGTGAAATCGGAGGAATCCTCAATCCAGAAGAATTGGTCGATATTTCAACCACAATTTTTGGAGGGAGAAGGTTCAAAAGATTTATAGAAAGTATGCTTGAAGATGAAATTGACCTCCCGATCCTCCAAGATCTTGTGGAGCAAATCGATCCATTGATGGAGGTCGAAACAAAAATCAAAGACTGCATCGATGATCAAGGCTACGTGATGGATTCGGCAAGTCCAGCATTGCGAACGATCCGCCAGCAGTTGAGAAGCTATGAGTCTCGTATACGTGAAAAGCTGGAATCGATCATACGCTCCTCAAAATCTCAAAAGATGCTGTCCGATGCCATTGTTACGATCCGTAACGATCGCTATGTCATTCCGGTCAAACAGGAGTATCGGTCTGCATTTGGCGGAATGGTCCACGACCAATCAGCCTCGGGTGCTACATTGTTCATTGAACCGCAGGCTGTTGTAACGATCAATAACCAGTTGAAAGAGGCTAAAAGTAAAGAAAATCAAGAGATCCAACGGATATTGAAAGCCTTGACAGAGCTTGTCGCTGAAGTTTCAAGCTTTCTCAGCCATAACGTCAAAGTCCTCGCGGAAATTGATTTCATTTTTGCTAAAGCCCGTTACGGCCATTCAATCAAGGCTACAAAACCGATTTTGAATGACAAAGAATATATCGATTTGAAGCGTGCACGGCACCCATTGATTCCAGCTGAGGAAGTCGTACCGATTAATGTCGAGTTAGGAGGAGAATATAATTCCCTCGTTATAACTGGGCCGAATACGGGAGGAAAGACGGTCACTCTGAAGACGATTGGTCTATTGTCTTTGATGGCTCAGTCGGGATTACAGATCCCTACCGAGGAGGAGTCCGAGATAACGGTGTTCGAGGCGATCTATGCAGATATCGGAGACGAACAATCCATTGAACAGAATTTAAGTACGTTTTCTTCCCATATGACCAACATCGTGAACATTTTGAATAAAGTTAACTTCAAGTCGTTGGTGCTTTTTGATGAATTAGGTGCAGGAACGGATCCAACAGAAGGTGCTGCACTTGCGATTTCAATCCTCGATTACGTCAATGCACGTGGGGCCAAGGTGGTAGCGACGACCCACTATAGTGAATTGAAGGCTTATGCCTACAATCGGAAAGGTGTCATGAATGCGAGTGTGGAATTTGATGTAGAAACATTACGTCCTACGTATCGTTTATTGATCGGGGTGCCTGGACGAAGTAATGCCTTTGAAATTTCAAAGCGAATCGGATTGAATGAGAAAATCATCGAGAATGCACGAGCTCATATCAGTGCAGATAACAACAAGATCGATGTTATGATTGCTTCGTTAGAAGATGCTCAGAAAAAAGCAGAACGTGAACGATCGGAAGCGACAGAACTTCATGAAGAAGCAGAAGTTTTGAAACATGATTTAGAGAAAAAATTGCTAGAATTCGAGCAGTTCAAAGAAAAGCTCTATGAAAAGGCTGAAAAAGAGGCGCAGCAATCAGTTGAAATGGCACGAAAAGAAGCCGATGCTATATTAAAGGAGCTTCGTACGTATCAAAAAGAATATGGGAATGTAAAAGAGCACAAACTGATTGAAGCGCAAAAACGTTTGGACGAGGCGACTCCGGATTTCGATTCGAAATTGAAAAAGAAAGTGAAACAAACGAACAAGGCACCAGAAAACCTGAAACCAGGGCAAGAAGTGAAAGTATTGACTGTAAACCAAAAGGGTCATATTGTAGAGAAAGTCGGTTCTAATGAATATCAAGTCCAAATTGGGATCATGAAGATGACGGTTAAAGCGAATGAGCTTGAACCGATCAAGGCCGAAAAGAAACGTGAACCGAAACCATTCGTTAAAGTTGAAGGATCATCAGTCACAAAGCCGGAACTTGACTTGAGAGGCGAACGTTATGAAAATGCCTTACGCGCTGTTGATAAGTTTTTAGATGAATCCTTACTGGCTGGATATCCACAAGTATTCATCATACACGGAAAAGGGACAGGGGCTCTTCGGAAGGGTGTCCAATCTTTATTGAAAGAGCATCCAAATGTAAAATCAACTCGGCTTGGTTCAGCAGGTGAAGGCGGAAGCGGCGTGACAATAGTTGGTTTGAAATAGAAAGCGGGGGCGGAAATGAGCAGTTGGTTGACGAATCCTTACATTGAAACCGTAGCAAACTATAGTGTAGTAGTTTTAAGTCTAGTGGTTTTCTTAGCTGTCTTTGAAATTGTAACAAAGTATAAGAATTGGGAAGAAATCAGTAAAGGGAATCTTTCGGTCGCAATGGCGACTGGAGGAAAAATATTCGGAATAGCCAACATTTTCCGTTACTCGATTGAACATAACGATACAATCATCGATATGATGGTTTGGGGTGCGTATGGATTCCTATTGATGTTGATCGGTTATTTCATATTCGAATTCCTGACGCCTCGTTTCCGTATTGATGAAGAAATTCAAAAGGATAATAGAGCTGTCGGTCTGATCTCGATGATCATCTCGATCGGGTTATCATTTGTGATCGGCAGTGGAATTGGATAGGTGAAAACATATGGAAACATTATGGAAGGTCCTGCTGGTTTGTTGTGGGTTGTTTATTTTGGCAGGAGTCATTTACCTCTTTTTTTAAGGCACTGTTTTATTATGCGAAATTACTTCCTTTCCACGGGAGAATGAAAGCGGAAGCGACCTGCTTAGTCACGTAGGTCACTGGAAGACTGACGAAGAGGCTCGAAAAACAAAGACTTGGTTCTGCGTGGGCTCACTCATAAGGATGTCAATTAATGTGTTGCCGCCGCAGGAAGCCTGAAGTGATCCAATTGACTGGCCGCTGAGCTGGACGTCACTTCTATGTCTTGACCTACTTCCGCAACCCTCTTCACTTGCACAGGTTGTCAACACAAAAATGAAATCATTTTCGTGTCTGCGAGGAGATTTCTTAGAAGCTTTCCTTCTGCTGGCTTCGACGTTCACCACATGACGTACTTGTACAGGATGTACTGACTTCGACGTTCACCATAGGACGTGGTGGTATTTAGTCGAAGTTCATTATTATAGTCGAAGATCCTTTGAAAAAAGTGCGGGGTCTCGCCTGGCTCGCTGTTCCCGCAGGAATGTCGTGAATTTCGTTTTCTACGAAAATAAATGTCAAACAAAATTTCTTTAACATTACAAAATACTGTTTTACATTTTCTGAGAAGACCTTACTAGGGATGTTTGCCCAGTAAGGTCTTTTTCATCGACATTTTTCATATATTTAAATCAGGGGGAATGGTTGATAACCGCTGTAAATCAATAAACTGGAAAATTGTTCAAGTGAAAAAATATTCTAAATAATATGTAAAATTGAATCCGTTTTCATTATAATGATGGTAGAGAGTGAGTTTTTAATGGAAAGGAGCGGTATAAAAGGAGGAGATTAAGGTGGAGAAAAAATGGTTACAGCAATATCCCGAAGAAATCCCTCATGAAGTCGAAATTGACGAGAAGCCGTTGCAATTTTATCTGGAGGGTGCCGCAAGCAAGCATCCAGAAAAACCTGCGTTGGAGTTTTTAGGAAAAAGGATGACGTATGGCGAAGTGTATGAAAGTTCTCTGAAAATGGCAAACCAATTACATTCACTCGGCATACGGAAAGGTGACAGGGTAGCGATCATGCTGCCGAATTGCCCGCAAGCAGTCATCAGTTATTATGGCATATTGATGGCTGGCGGCATTGTCGTACAGACGAATCCGCTTTATACAGAGCGGGAACTGGAACATCAATTGGTCGATTCAGGAGCAAAAGCAATCATTTGTTTGGATCTATTGTTCCCGAGAGTCGAGGCGGTCAAAAGCCGGACAGAATTGACAAATGTGATTGTGACAGGTGTGAAGGATTATCTGCCGTTTCCGAAGAATCTTATCTATCCATTCGTGCAAAAGAGACAGACCAATATTGTTGTCAATGTAACGTACAATGATAAAATCCATGCTTTCAAAAAGCTGCTTGATGAAGCGTCTGCACAACCGATTGAACTTGAAATCGATCCGATGGTAGATCTTGCACTGTTGCAATATACAGGTGGAACAACCGGACCAGCAAAGGGTGTCATGCTGACGCATTACAACCTAGTCGCAAACACGATACAATGCCGCTCCTGGATGTATAAGGCCAACTATGGTGAAGAGAAAATCCTTGGTGCATTACCGTTTTTCCATGTTTATGGGATGACTTGTGTAATGAACTTTTCGATCATGTACTTGTCAGAAATGATCATTCTCCCTAGGTTTGATCAGAAACAAGTATTGAAAGCGATTGGAAAGCATAAGCCGACGATGTTTCCAGGCGCACCGACGATGTACATCGCATTATTGAATGATCCGAATATCAAGTCTTTTGATTTGTCCTCAATTGCAAGTTGTATCAGTGGATCAGCACCACTGCCTGTTGAGGTTCAAGAGAAGTTTGAGTCCCTCACAGGAGGAAATCTTGTAGAAGGATACGGATTAACAGAAGCTTCACCGGTCACGCATGCGAACTTCCTTTATGACAAACGTATGAAAGGTAGTATTGGCGTCCCGTGGCCGAATACCGAAGCTGCGATTTTGTCAGCGGAATCGGGTACGATTGCCGAGGTGAATGAAGTAGGCGAGTTGATGATAAAAGGTCCTCAAGTGATGAAAGGATACTGGAACCATCCAGAAGAGACATCTTCGACCTTCCACGAAGGCTGGCTTTTGACCGGCGATATGGGGTATATGGATGAGAACGGATACTTTTATATCGTTGATCGGAAAAAGGATATGATCATCGCAGGTGGTTTTAATATTTATCCTCGGGAAATTGAAGAGATCCTTTTTGAACATCCGAATGTACTGGAAGCTACCGTCATTGGAGTGCCTGATCCATACCGTGGAGAAACGGTAAAGGCTTTCGTAGTTTTGAAGGAAAACACAACTTGTACCGAGGAAGAACTGGATGAACATTGCAGAAAACACCTGGCTTCTTTTAAAGTACCGCGCCTTTACGAATTCAGAGAAGAACTACCGAAGACAATGGTTGGTAAAGTACTTCGCAGAGTACTAGTGGAAGAAGAAAAAGAAAAACTGAAGCAAAAACAAAATGCATGATGATACGTCGAAGGGCCTCACTCCGGTGGGGTCTTTTATTTTGCCATCCGTTTAAAATGTCCAAATAAATCGGATTTTTGTCCAATAAATTTGAAGTCTTGTCCAGAAAAATAGAGTATTTGTCCATCAAATCTATAGTTTTGTCCAGAAAAAACAGGAACATGTCCACAAACATTTGCGCCTAAAATTTTGCCATTCTAAACACTTAAATGTATACTTGAAACTGGATGCGTAAAATTCTGAAAAATACGAAAGATTCATTGACTTTTTACCTTCAACTACAGTACAATTAACCCGAGTGAATGTTCATTCATTTTTTGATCACTTGAAGAAAGTGCTGATCCTTTCTTCAGTATAAGGGCAACTATGGCTTAGCCGTCACCATTGGCTCGGCATTTGCCAAGTTTTCTTTATGTGGAGGTAAAACAGATGACCGTAAAACGAAAAGGACCAAAATATGAAAAGATAATTGATGCAGCTGTAACGGTCATAGCAAAACATGGCTATCACCAATCGCAGATTTCTAAGATCGCACGTGAAGCTGGTGTGGCCGATGGAACCATCTATCTTTATTTCAAAAATAAAGAGGATCTGCTTATCTCTTTGTTTCGTGAAAAGATGGGACGTTTTATCGACACGACAATAGATGAAATTGAACAGCAGCATTCTGTTGAAGATAAGCTGTTAACGTTGATTGAAATGCACTTCAAGCAGCTATCTGTGGACCATGAACTTGCAATCGTCACCCAGTTGGAGCTCCGTCAGACGAATCGGGAACTTCGGGCTAAAATCGGTGAAGTACTTAAAAGGTACCTTGAACTTGTCGATTCGCTCATCTATGAAGGGATTGACGAGAAAGTTTTCCATCCTGATCTTGATATCCGGATCGTCAGGCAGATGATCTTCGGTACCATTGATGAAACGACTACGAGTTGGGTAATGAATGACCATAGGTTTGATTTGACAGCGCTTGCAAAGCCAGTCCACGATTTATTGATTAATGGCTTTCGTTATAGATCAAGTTAGAGGAGGAGAGATTTTGGAGTATTTATCCTATTCGAAGGAAAACCACATTTGCACGATCTTATTGCAACACGCACCCGCCAATGCACTTTGTTCCCCGATGATCAAAGAACTGAATTCCGTTTTTGATGAATTGGAAGCGGATACAGATGTAAAAACGATCGTCATCCGCGGGGAAGGAAGATTCTTTTCAGCAGGTGCGGATATTAAGGAATTTACGACCGTAGAAGATGCGGATGGATTCTCTGAACTCGGTGCTTTCGGACAACAGGTGTTTGATCGGATCGAACAATTTTCGAAACCTGTCATAGCCGCTGTACACGGTGCCGCACTTGGCGGTGGCCTTGAACTGGCGATGTCATGCCACATGCGTATTGTGACAGAAAATACAAAATTAGGATTGCCGGAACTACAGCTTGGCTTGGTGCCAGGATTTGCTGGATCGCAACGACTTCCGCATTATGTCGGAGCTGCTAAGGCGACTGAAATTCTATTGACGAGCGAACCGATATCCGGTTCCGAAGCACATCGTTTAGGTCTGGCGAATCACGTTGTTTCAGATGATGATCTCCTGGATAAAGCCTATGAGATAGCTGGAAAAGCTGCAGGGAAAAGCGCTGTTGCGGTAGATTTAGCATTGAAACTCGTTGATTATGCGAGAAAAGGTGAATATGAAGCTGGAGCAAAAAAAGAAACTGAATTCTTCGGTAAAGCATTTGCTTCTCATGATGGACAAGAGGGCATTCAAGCTTTTATAGAAAAACGTAAACCAGAATTTAAAGACCGTTAATACTGGAGGGGAAGAATAATGAACATTTATGTGATTTTAAAACGTACATTCGATACGGAAGAAAAGATTGCGATTGAAAACGGTAAGATCAGTGAAGATGGTGTTGAATTCATCATTAATCCGTATGATGAATATGCCGTAGAAGAAGCAATCAAATTGCGTGATGAACATGGTGGAGAAGTCACTGTCGTTACTGTCGGAGAAGAGGAAAGCGATAAACAACTCCGTACAGCTCTAGCGATGGGTGCTGATAAAGCTGTATTGATCGATGATGAAGATGTAGAAGACGGGGATCAATATTCAACTGCAAAGATTCTTGCCGCTTATTTCGAAGATAAAGAAGTGGATCTCATTCTAGGTGGTAATGTCGCGATTGACGGTGCATCTGGACAAGTCGGTCCACGTTTGGCGGAGCTATTGGATATCCCGCATGTCACGACGATTACGAAATTAGAAGTTGACGGTACAACTGTAACGATTGAGCGTGATGTAGAAGGAGACGTAGAAGTGATTGAAACGTCTTTGCCGGTTCTCGTCACTGCCCAACAAGGATTGAACGAGCCGCGTTATCCATCACTCCCAGGGATCATGAAAGCAAAGAAAAAGCCTCTTGAAGAGCTGGAGCTGGATGATCTTGATCTAGATGAGGATGATGTTGAAGGAAAGACAAGAACATTGGAGGTTTACTTGCCGCCGGAAAAACAAGCAGGAAAAGTCCTTGAAGGTGAAGTAGACGATCAAGTGAAAGAGCTTGTGTCATTGTTACGGTCAGAAGCAAAAGTGATATAGAAGGGGAGAGGAACCATGGCTAAAAAAGTATTAGTTTTAGGAGAAGTCAGAGACGGAGAACTACGGAACGTATCATATGAAGCGATCGCAGCAGCAAAAGAAATCTCTGAAGGCGGAGAAATCGTCGGCGTCCTATGCGGTGAATCTGTCAGCGGATTAGCAAACAGCTTGATTCATTATGGAGCAGACCGTGTGTTGGTAGTGGAAGATGAAAAATTGAAAGCATATACAACTGACGGTTACTCTCAAGCACTTGTGCAGGTGATTGAGCAAGAGAACCCTGAAGGAATCGTGTTCGGTCATACGGCAATGGGAAAAGACTTATCTCCACGCCTGGCAGCTAAACTTGAATCTGGACTTGTATCAGATATCACTGGAATCGAAAATACAGGTGGAAACCTTATTTATACACGTCCAATCTACTCCGGAAAAGCTTTTGAAAAGAAAATCATTACTGATGGTGTATTGTTCGTAACAATCCGTCCAAACAATATTGCAGCCCTTGATAAAGATGAAAACCGTTCAGGAGACGTGACAAACGTAGATGTGGCGATCAAGGATCTACGTACGATTGTCAAAGAAATCGTTAAGAAGACGACAGATGGTGTCGACCTTTCCGAAGCGAAAGTCATCGTAGCTGGTGGACGTGGAGTGAAATCTGCAGACGGTTTCGGGCCATTGGAAGAACTTGCAGAAGTCCTTGGTGCAGCAGTCGGTGCTTCTCGTGGTGCATGTGACGCCGAGTATTGTGACTACGGTCTGCAAATCGGCCAGACTGGTAAAGTTGTTACACCAGATCTTTATATTGCATGTGGTATTTCTGGAGCGATCCAGCACTTGGCTGGTATGTCTAACTCTAAGATCATCGTAGCGATAAACAAAGACCCAGAAGCGAATATCTTCAACGTTGCTGACTACGGGATCGTTGGGGACCTTTTCGAAGTTGTACCAAAACTGACAGAAGAATTCAAGAAAGTACTCGTCTAATACGGGATCGATTATAAAAGAATACAAGAATCTTAAGAATGACTCATCCGGAGTCCTCACTTCTCACATCCATACTTGTATAAGTATACGATAGGGTGAGCGACAACAGATGAGTCACTCCTATTTTACAAATGCTCTATGAAAGGACTTTGTTGATTTTACACTTAAAGAAAGTATAAAATACTTTCTTCAGTATAAGAGCAACTAAAGCTCAGCCTGCGCCAAGGCTTGGCTTTGCCAAGTTTTCTTTAAGCGAAATTTGTGACACTCCTACAAGAAAAAGTGAGCCAGTCGAGACCCGCAACGAGGAGCTCCGGATCGCTTTGGGAAAGGGAGTGGATTTTTGTAGAAATCAACAATAAAAACGAACAGAGCCTTTGCCAACAAGCTGAATTTGCTAGCGAAAATAGGGTGTGAGTTATGAAAAATCGGGTATGCTACAATTGAAAACAAATTATTAGGAAGTTTTTTTGTAAGGTGATATACTTTGCATTGTAAGCGAAATGATGAGGAGGCATGAATATGGCAATCGTGAAAGCAACTGACCAAAACTTTACTTCAGAAACAAGTGAAGGTCTTGTATTAGCTGACTTTTGGGCACCTTGGTGCGGGCCTTGTAAAATGATTGCACCAGTATTGGAAGAGATTGATAGCGAAATGAGCGATAGTGTTAAAATCGTTAAACTTGATGTAGATGAAAACCAGGAAACGGCAGGAAAGTTCGGTGTAATGAGTATCCCGACATTGATGCTTTTCAAAAATGGTGAAGTCGTCGATCAAGTTGTCGGTTTCCAACCGAAAGAAGCACTCGTCGACCTTATCAATAAGCACCAATAAAACTTATAATCAACAGGGGCTGATACCTTAACGGGTCAGCCTCTTTTTCACGCTCCGAGTGTGACTTTTTCCATTAAATGTTCGATGATGATACAATCAATTTATGATTAAGACTGTTTTTGTATAGATTGCGGTGTCTCGCTTCGCGTGCTTTCCCGCAGGAGTCTTGTATATTTCCACTGCAAAAAGCTTTCAGCATTACTACATTCCATTAACAATAAACTTTTATAAAACAACTATACATAAAGATAAAATGTCACTCCTTAAGGAGGTTTGAAATAT
Organism: Alkalihalobacillus sp. TS-13; assembly: GCF_019720915.1. Taxonomy (GTDB): domain Bacteria; phylum Bacillota; class Bacilli; order Bacillales; family Fictibacillaceae; genus Pseudalkalibacillus. Next base: position 2,080,951 of record NZ_JAHKSI010000001.1, on the reverse strand, counting down.
GCTTCAACAGTTGAAACAAAAGCTGTCAGTCCTTCCAGATCAACCTGGTTGTTATTTGATGAAGGATCGGAACGGCACGATCATATATGTAGGTAAAGCAAAAAATCTGCGTAATCGAGTCCGGTCTTATTTTTCTGGGTCCCATGATGGGAAAACACAACGGCTTGTTCTGGAAATCCATGATTTTGAATATATCGTCACTACCTCCGATTTAGAGGCGCTTATTCTTGAGATGAATCTTATCAAAAAACATGACCCACGCTACAATGTTATGTTGAAGGATGATAAGAGCTATCCATATATTAAAGTGACCAATGAAAATCAACCGAGATTGATTACAACCCGAAAAGTGAAAAAAGGAACGGGAAGATATTTCGGTCCTTATCCGAATGCATATGCAGCAAATGAGACGAAAAAGCTCCTTGATCGGATTTATCCGTTGAGAAAATGTAAGACGCTGCCTGATCGTGTCTGTCTGTATTATCACATGGGTCAATGCCTTGCCCCGTGCGTGTACGAGGTGACTGAAGAGCAAAACCGTGAAATGGTCGAAGGAATATACCGCTTTCTTAACGGTGGGCATAAAGAAGTGAAACGAGATCTTCAAAGAAAAATGGAAGAAGCTGCTGAAAAGCTCGAGTTTGAGCGGGCGAAAGAACTTAGGGACCAGATACGTCATATCGAGTCGGTAATGGAACAACAGAAAATGGTGCATACCGATCAAAAGGACCGGGATGTTTTCGGGTATCATGTCGATAAAGGCTGGATGTGTATCCAGGTCTTCTTCGTCCGTCAGGGAAAGCTAATCGAACGGGACGTCTCGCTTTTTCCGGTTTATGGTGATTCTGAAGAAGAATTTCTATCTTTTGTGGGACAGTTTTATTTGCAAAAGGATCACATCATTCCGAAAGAAATTTTCGTCCCGAAACATGTGGAACATCATTTGTTAGAAGAACTTTTAGATATTCCGGTTTCCCAACCTCAGCGTGGTAAAAAGAAGAATCTGGTGAACCTTGCAACGAAAAACGCCCAAATTGCATTGAGTGAAAAGTTCGAGTTGATCGAAAGGGATGAAGAACGGACGATTAAAGCGGTTGAAGAGCTCGGGAAACATCTGGGAATAGCAACCCCGCATGTTATTGAAGCGTTCGATAACTCCAATATCCAGGGAACAAATCCTGTTTCTGCTATGGTTGTTTTTACAGACGGTAAACCGAACAAAAAGCAATATCGGAAGTATAAAATCAAAACCGTTGAAGGTCCAGATGACTATGCATCCATGAAAGAAGTAACAAGGAGAAGATATTCGCGGGTTCTAAAGGAAGATTCCCCACTCCCGGATCTTATCATCATCGACGGCGGGAAAGGGCAGATCAGTGCGGCCATCGATGTCCTTGAAAATGAACTTGGTTTATCAATACCGGTTTGTGGACTTGTAAAAGATGACAAGCATAATACAGCGCAATTGATGATCGGAGATCCGCCACAGGTGGTTCCGCTTGCTAGAAACAGTCAAGAATTCTATCTGCTGCAACGGATTCAAGACGAGGTTCACCGCTTTGCGATTACCTTCCATCGCCAAATTCGAGAAAAGGGGATGGTTCAGTCAAGCTTGGACAAGATCCCGGGAATTGGAGAAAAGCGGCGTAAAGCTTTATTGAAACATTTTGGTTCCTTTAAAAAGATCAGGCAGGCTTCTGTTGACGAATTGAAAGAAGCGAAAATTCCTGCATCAGTGGCTGAAACGATTGTTTCTTATTTTACTGAGCAATCGAAAAAGGAAGATGACGAATAATTGAATTGTTGGAGTGATGGCGTAAGTACATTTTACTGAGTTAAACAACCATTGCTTAAATTTGCTCCACCGATTTCAAGAATAGTCCACGAAAAGGTTACCGAGCAGGGATGAAATGAAAGCAAAAAGATGAGGCTATCCAAAATAAGAAGTGTCATCCACCTCCAACACAACATTTTGTATTAAAACGCCATATTTCTCAAACGTGGTTAAGTACGGAGAGACTCAGACACTTATTGGACAGCCTCATTTATATGTATCTCTCTTATTCAGCTAAAATTCTGACACATTCGTGTCTGAGATTTCATCTTTACGGTCCCACTGTACAGTGAAGATGATTTTGTCTTCTTTACCTCTTTTAATCTCTTCAAAAGATTCAGTGACTCTTTCTTTTTGCCTTTGGACATGCTCTGCTAAGAAACCTGCTTCGAGTTGGAATCCTTCGTGCATTCGTTTTCTCAACAATTCTGAGATCCGATCTGAGCTTAACTCGAATGTGATCGTTTTGGACGTTTCTTCTTTTAAACGAAGTTCTCCAAAGTTTGCTGCAGCAAAAAATTGTATCAGTTCCTCAGTAGTGTCCATAGGATATTTCCGTGCAAGTGTCCGCCCAGCCCAGTATAAGAGACTATGATCTTCTTTACCTAATAATTCTGGCAGCAGTACATCCCTCATCAATTCATATCCGAATAAGTACCCCTCTGCTTCGTTCGTTGGTTCTGGAAGGACATCATTGTCTTTTTTCATCTGTATTCCCCTCTCCTTCACTCATATTATTTTATTATACTATCTTTATGATGAATGACAAAGGGCGACTTTATCTTTCACAGTTATGGGAAAAATAGTGATAATAGATGGTCTCAAAAATGAAGAGGTCATTTTAGGTAAAACCAGAAGCGAAATTAGCAACACTCCTGCGGGTTAATCGAGACAGGTAAGTTCAAGCAGCCATGTTTTCAGTTTGCGGACACCAGAGCCGTTATTTGTGACAAAATGAAGTGTTTCTGAATTTTAACGGACACCAGAGCCGTTATTTGTGAACAAAGCAGCTGATTTTCTATGATATTTGCGTAATAAGGTCCCTGGTGTCCGTTAGTTTTTTAAAACACTATTGTTTTAGCCAAATAAGGTCTCCTGTGTCCGTTAATAGGTAAGTGCAACTTGGTTTCAAGCTAAGACATAGAAGTTGTCTAACTCATCGACCAGTCACTATGATCACTTAAACTTCTTCCAGCGGCAACACATTGTTTTACACCATGCAAAACCTTTGGTTCAAGCCACCTAGTGAGTTTTCCAGTGAGCATCGAATAAATATATGGGTCGCTTCAGCCTTTCTTAAACCCACGGCTGAAACGAACATACACAGTAAAAAGCAATAGGTTTTCACCTTCTAGATATTTCTAAAATCGGATGTATTCGTTTTCTTGACGGTCCTATATGATGGGAGTACAATAGACATGTTATCAATTCTTGTCGGAGCTTGTCTTCGGATAACAGTATTTCTGAACGTATGATCGGGTTTTCAAAAATGCTTTGATTTTGCAGCGGCAACACTTATTTAGAAGGGGGCACAGACATGGCTGACACTAGAGATTTTGCTTTAAGAAGACTACATTCGTTACTTGGTGTTATACCAATTGGTTTATATCTGATTCAACACTTGACAGTAAACCACTTCGCGACAAGAGGTCGTGAATCATTCGATGCTGCAGCACACTTTATGGAGACACTTCCATTCCGTTATTTCCTTGAAATTTTCATCATCTTTTTACCGATCATTTTCCATGCTGTTTTCGGATTGTACATAACGTTCCAAGCTCGTAACAACGTAAGTCGCTACGGGTACTTCCGTAACTGGATGTTCCTGTTGCAGCGTGTAACAGGAATTATCACGCTTATTTTCATTTCTTGGCACGTATGGGAAACCCGTGTACAAGCTGCATTTGGGGCGAAAGTAAACTTTTCAATGATGGAAGAGATTCTCGATAATCCTTTCATGATTGGATTTTATATTGTTGGCGTAATTTCAACGATTTTCCACTTCTCGAACGGACTTTGGTCCTTCCTTGTAAGCTGGGGAATTGTCCAATCACCACGTTCCCAAAAAATCGCAACGTATGTAACAATCGGAATTTTCTTTGCAGTTTCAATCGTTGGAATACGATCCATATTTGCATTTGTAAATCCAGAATGGTTTGCTTTTGCATCAAACCTACCAATTTTATAAGGAGTGAGTCACGATGAGCAAAGGTAATATCATAATTGTAGGCGGAGGATTAGCCGGCTTGATGGCTGCTATCAAATCCGCTGAATCAGGAACACATGTTGACTTGTTCTCACTCGTGCCTGTTAAACGTTCTCACTCCGTTTGTGCACAAGGCGGAATAAACGGAGCAGTAAATACAAAGGGTGAGGGAGACTCTCCTTGGGAACATTTTGATGACACAGTATATGGTGGGGACTTTCTTGCAAACCAACCTCCTGTAAAAGCAATGTGTGATGCCGCGCCTGGTATCATTCATCTATTAGATCGAATGGGTGTCATGTTCAACCGTACACCAGAAGGATTATTGGATTTCCGTCGTTTCGGCGGTACACAGCACCATCGTACAGCATTTGCTGGTGCTACTACAGGACAGCAATTACTATATGCACTTGATGAGCAGGTCCGTCGTTATGAAGTACAAGGGCTAGTAACGAAGTATGAAGGTTGGGACTTCCAATCAGCGGTTCTAGATGATGAAAATGTATGTCGGGGAATCGTTGCGCAAAACTTGAAGACTTCTGAAATTCAAAGCTTCAAAGCTGATGCAGTTATCATGGCTACTGGTGGACCTGGTGTGATTTTCGGTAAGTCGACGAACTCAGTTATCAATACTGGTTCAGCAGCTTCGGCTCTATATCAACAGGGCGTTCATTATGCAAATGGTGAGTTCATCCAAATTCACCCTACAGCGATTCCAGGAGATGATAAACTTCGTCTTATGAGTGAATCTGCTCGTGGTGAAGGTGGACGCGTCTGGACATATAAAGACGGTAAACCTTGGTACTTCCTTGAGGAAAAATATCCTGCATATGGAAACCTGGTACCACGTGATATTGCAACACGTGAAATCTTTGATGTCTGTGTTCGACAAAAGCTTGGCATCAACGGTGAGAACATGGTTTACCTCGATCTTTCACACAAGGATCCAAAAGAACTTGATATCAAACTGGGTGGTATCATCGAAATCTATGAGAAGTTCATGGGTGATGACCCTCGTAAAGTTCCAATGAAAATCTTCCCTGCAGTCCACTATTCAATGGGTGGTATGTGGGTTGATTTCGATCAAATGACAAATATCCCTGGTCTCTTTGCTGCAGGTGAATGTGATTATTCTCAACATGGGGCAAACCGCTTAGGAGCCAACTCGCTTCTATCATCCATTTTTGGTGGTATGGTTGCAGGTCCAAAGGCTGCAGAATATGTTATGGGTCTTGAAAAGACAATCGAGGATATTCCTGAGGAAATTTACGAGCGTCAAGTTAAGAAAGAAACCGATCACCTTGATCAAATCATGAAAATGGATGGCACGGAAAATGCGTATCAGCTTCATAAAGAGCTCGGTGAATGGATGACAGATAACGTGACGGTTGTCCGTTACAATGATAAGTTGAAAGAAACAGACGATAAAATTGTTGAGTTGATGGAGCGTTACAAGGATATCAACATCAACGATACGTCGAAGTGGAGCAATCAGGGTGTTTCATTTACGCGTCAATTATGGCACATGCTTCAATTAGCACGTGTAATCACTCTTGGTGCATTGAACCGTAACGAAAGCCGTGGGGCTCATTATAAGCCTGACTTCCCTGACCGTAACGATGAAGAATGGTTGAAGACGACAAAAGCAATCTTTAATCCAGAGAAGAACGGTCCAGACTTCGAATATGAAGAGGTTGATACTTCTCTCATCAAACCACGTAAGCGTGACTACTCTAAGAAGAAGGGAGAGAAATAATAATCATGGCTGAAGAAAAAATGATTCAATTTATTATAAAGCGTCAGGATAACCCTGATTCTGCAGCTTATGATGAAAAATTCGAGATCCCTTATCGTGCGAACATGAATGTGATTTCGGCTTTGATGGAAATCCGCCGGAATCCTGTGAATAGTAAAGGTGAAAACACGACACCAGTGACATGGGAAATGGGATGCCTTGAAGAAGTATGTGGAGCTTGTTCTATGGTGATCAATGGAAAGCCTCGTCAATCTTGTACAGCACTGGTTGACCAATTGGAACAGCCGATCCGTCTAGAGCCGATGGCAACCTTCCCGGTAGTGCGTGACCTTCAAGTTGACCGCAGCCGCATGTTCGACGCGTTAAAAAAAGTGAAAGCTTGGATCCCGATCGATGGCACATACGATCTTGGACCTGGACCTCGTATGCCGGAAAGCAAGCGTCAATGGGCGTATGAATTGTCAAAATGCATGACATGTGGGGTTTGTTTGGAAGCATGTCCGAATGTCAATGATAAATCTGAGTTCATCGGTCCTGCTGCACTTTCTCAGGTTCGTTTGTTCAACGCACATCCGACTGGAGAAATGAATAAAGCAGAACGACTGAATGCGCTTATGGGCGATGGAGGACTCGCAAATTGCGGGAACTCTCAAAACTGTGTCCAATCATGTCCGAAAGGGATTCCTTTGACGACTTCGATTGCTGCATTGAACCGTGATACATCATTGCAATCTTTCCGAAATTTCTTTGGATCCGATGCATAATAATTGTTGATTACGATAAACGATTCGAGGACTGGCCAGATGCGTCAGTCCTCGTTTATCACCAAAAAATGAATGAGTATTCATTTTTTAAATTCATCAGCACGGAGGGGAAATATGAAAGGTATAGAGTATATTCAGGATTGGGAGAGCTGGAGAATGGGTTTTCATTTTTATACAACAGTCGATGTCCGGTTTTCTGAAGTAGACCCATTCAATCATTTAAATAATACAATTCCATTTGTTTATTTTGAGGATGCACGAATTCAGCTTTTCAAGGAACTTGGATTCATGCAAGAATGGAGTAGACCGGATAGTAAGACAATCCCGGTCGTTGCGGATCTTCAATGTAATTACCTGAAACAAGTTCTTTTTGATGAAACGCTGAAAATCTTTGTGAAGATCGCCTATATTGGAACTACTTCGATTGATCTGCATTATTTGGCAGAGGATTCAGAAGGAAATCCTGTTTTGGTAGGGCGGGGGCGTATCGTCCATATCGATAAACATCTAGGCGCTCCTGAAAAATGGACAGCTAGTATGATAGACCGCATGAAGAATATGCAAAAATAAACCTCTGATTTCAATTATTTTTGAATATGTCAAGTCACGACCAATTTCATCCCTTCATATGATATGTTGACTAAATATCTTTTCTGCATGAAACGCAGCTCGTTAGCCCATGCAAGGAGGGGTGAAATTCATTGAAAGATAAACACTACCGACCGAAGCCTCTACTTACAAAAAGGGAGAGAGAAGTATTCGAACTTCTTGTTCAAGACAAGACGACCAGGGAGATTGCTGAACAACTTTTTATAAGTGAAAAAACTGTTCGGAATCACATTTCCAATACGATGCAGAAGCTAGGTGTCAAGGGGCGCTCCCAGGCTGTCGTCGAGCTATTGCGGCTTGGCGAGTTGGAAATTTAGAGGTTTGCGGCTTTCAAAAATGAAAGCCGCTTTTTTTTTACTTTTTTAAACTTAAAGCTTTGTTATACCTTATTGTTGATTTTTGCGAAAATCACTCACTTTCCACGGGCAAACGAAAAGCGGAAGCGACCCAATTAGTCATGTAGGGCACTGGAAAACTGACGAGGAGGCTGTCGCCACCGCAGGAAGTTTGAAGTGATCCGTGACTGGTCGCTGAGCTCGACATCACTTCACTGCATTAACTCACTTCCGCAAGCCTCCTCACTTGTACAGGATGTACTGACTTCGACGTTCCCACAGGACGTGGTGGTATTTAGTCGAAGGTCATTAAACTTAAATTTCGCTCATAAATTCTTTTGCAAATCACTAAACAAACAATACAGTGCTAAAAAGCTAGCATTAAAAGGACTAGAACAAAATAGTGAGACTGTTATAATAACTATTGACGGTGTATTTATGTTTAGGTATGATGTTGTCGTTTGATTACGATGTAAAATGATGAGGGGATGGTGGTGCATGGATACGCAGTATACAATATTAAAAGTTTTAAACAACAACGTCGTCATTGCACGCGATTCCAATCATCTAGAAGTTGTATTGATCGGCAACGGAATCGGTTTTTCTAAAAAACCGGATGATATTCTCGATGGTCCCAGTGTGGACAAGCTATATATCTTGAATGATGTCGAAGAACAGCACCAGTATAAGCAATTACTGTCTCAAGTCGATGAATCCTTCATATTGGTCATGAATGAAGTGATTTTTTACAGTGAGAATCAATTAGGAGTCAAGTTCAATGAACATATCCATATCGCTTTGACGGATCACATCGCTTTTGCTATCAAACGGATCCAACAAGGAATCGATATCGTCAATCCATTTTCCAAAGAAACAGAATTGCTCTACCCGAAAGATTACGCGGTTGCTAAAGATGTGGTTGGTTTGATAAAAGAAGAAACAGGAGTTCATCTTCCGGAAGGAGAAATTGGATTCATTGCGCTTCACCTTCACAGTGCAGCCACTAATCGATCCATTTCTAAGTTGAACAGTTACTCTCAACTGATCAACACGTTGATTCATATTATCGAACAACAGTTGGATATATCAATTGATCGCTCGAGCATCGATTATTTACGGCTCATTCAGCATTTAAGACACGGAATCGATCGCATCGAGCATGAGGAACAAGTTGGTAACCAGGATAAACTAGCAAAAGTGTTGAAAGAAGAGTACCCTGTATGCTACAATCTTGCATGGAAGCTGATGAAAGTCATGCAACAAAAGATTGGCAAGAACGTCTCAGATGCAGAAGCGGTATATTTGACGATGCATTTGCAAAGGCTTTCACCACAATAGAATAAGAATAAACACTTTACGTGTTACTGATACGATCAGGCATGAGTAAAGAAGATTATTGAAATGCGCAAATTAGGGGTAGTATATACCTTAGGTGCATTTTGGTCTTTTTTACTCATGTCTTTTTTTTTCATTCTGTAACCGTATTCTTAAGCTATTGTGACCAACAATAACAATGGAGGTATAGAAAAATGCAAAAGGCTTTTGGTACTTTACAAAAAGTCGGTAAAGCATTAATGCTACCGGTTGCAATTTTGCCAGCAGCAGGTCTATTACTTGCGTTTGGTAATGCATTGCAAAACCCAACTTTATTGGAAATGGCACCTTTCCTCGATAATGCCGTGATCGAGATGATTGCCGCAGTCATGGAAAGAGCCGGAGGGATCATTTTTGATAACCTCGCATTACTCTTTGCAGTAGGTGTCGCCATCGGTTTAGCTGGCGGTGACGGTGTAGCAGGGCTCGCTGCAACTGTCGGATTCTTGATTATGAATGCTACGATGAGCGTCATCCAGGGGCTTGAAATTGCTGATGTAACTGGTGAAAACGCCGACCCGGCATTTGCGCTAGTACTAGGTATCCCTACCTTACAAACAGGTGTATTCGGTGGGATCATCCTCGGTATCGTTGCTGCCTACATGTACAATAAGTTTTATAACATTGATTTACCATCTTATTTAGGATTTTTTGCAGGGAAGCGATTTGTGCCAATTGCGACAGCGGCGAGTGCAGTCGTTCTCGGTGTCATCTTGACATTCATCTGGCCGCCGGTACAGGATGGTTTGAATGCTTTTTCTGAGAATATGATCCATGCCAATCTCACATTCTCGGCATTTGTATTCGGTGTCATTGAACGTGCACTGATTCCATTCGGCCTGCACCATATCTTTTATGCTCCGTTCTGGTTTGAATTCGGGTCATATACGAACGAAGCGGGTAATCTCGTGCGAGGAGATCAACGGATTTTCTTTGAACAAATTAAAGATGGTGTGCAAAACTTAACTGCTGGAACGTTCATGACAGGTAAATTCCCATTCATGATGTTCGGTTTACCTGCAGCGGCTCTTGCGATTTATCATGAAGCACGAGCTGAGCGTAAAAAGGTTGTTGCTGGTATAATGGCTTCAGCAGCCTTAACATCATTCTTGACGGGTATTACAGAACCGATCGAGTTTTCATTCTTATTCGTAGCACCAGTATTATTTGGAATCCATACGATTTTTGCTGGATTATCCTTTATGACAATGCATTTGTTAGATGTTAAAATCGGAATGACATTCTCAGGAGGTCTCATCGACTTCATCTTGTTCGGAGTCATCAATCCGCAGACAAACTGGTGGCTCGTGATCCCGGTCGGGCTTGTGTTCGCAGTCATCTATTATTTCGGATTCAGATTTGCGATCCGTAAATTCAATTTGATGACACCTGGCCGCGAGGATGTCGAGGATGAGGATGAAGACACGACTCAATCCAGCACTTCCGAGTTGCCTTATAACATTTTAGAAGGACTTGGTGGACAAGAGAACATTTCACACTTGGATGCTTGTATCACTCGACTTCGTGTATCTGTCGATGATGTGAAGAAAGTGGATAAAGCAAGATTGAAGAAATTAGGGGCATCAGGAGTACTTGAAGTAGGAAACAATATTCAAGCGATTTTCGGTCCGAAGTCCGATTCAATCAAATCCCAAATGCAAGATATCATGAAGGGCAAACGTCCACGCAAGGTCGAAACTGACACAGATGAAGAAGTTCAAGAACAAATCGAAGATGTTACTCCTGATGCTTTGAAAAGCGATTTAGAGGAGAAGAAGGAAATGATTGTATCACCTATCAAGGGAGAAATTCTTCCAATTACTGAAGTTCCAGACCAAGTCTTCTCAGGAAAGATGATGGGAGATGGTTTTGCGATCAAACCAGAAGATGGAACTGTCGTATCACCAATCGATGGAAAAGTGGTCAATGTATTCCCGACTAAGCATGCTATCGGATTAGAAACAGCTGGCGGCCGTGAAATTTTAATTCATTTTGGAATTGATACCGTCAACTTAAAAGGTGAAGGTTTCGAAATAATGGTAGAGCAGGGTGACGAGATCAAGCAAGGTCAGACTTTGATGAAAGCGGATCTTGATTACATTTCAAAACATGCTTCATCCATCATTACCCCAATTGTGTTTACTAATCTCCAAGAAGGAGAAAAAGTAAAAATAGAGAAGTCTGGATCAGTTGATCTAAAAGAAAACGACATCATTTCAATTGAAAAGTAGAAAGGAAGAGGAAACATGGCAGAAAAAACGTTTACAGTAACGAGTGAATCAGGAATACACGCACGACCTGCGACAACATTAGTGAATAAGGCAGGACAATTCAGCTCTGATATTGAGCTTGAGCACAAAGGAAAAACAGTCAACTTGAAATCGATCATGGGTGTTATGTCTTTAGGAATTCAACAAGGCTCTGAAATTACGATCAAAGCAAACGGTAACGATTCTGATGATGCGCTTTCTGCATTAACAGATGTACTAAAACAAGAAGGACTTGCTGAGTAATGAGCCAACGTATTACGGGAATTGGCGCATCTGCAGGCATTGCGGTTGCTAAGGTTTTCAAACTTGAAAATCCTGCATTGGAAGTAGAGAAAACCACAATCGAGAACCCTTCCGAAGAAGTTGAGCGGTTTAAGGGAGCAATCGACCAATCCAAAATAGAACTTGAAGGCATCAAAGAGCACGCTGAAAAAGAACTGGGAGAAGACAAGGCAGCAATATTTGCTGCCCATCTTCTTGTCCTGCAGGACCCTGAATTGATCGATAATGTAACTGGGAAAATCAATGACGAAAAAATCAATGCAGAAAGTGCTTTAGACGAAGTTTCGGGTATGTTCATTTCAATGTTTGAAAACATGGACAATGAATATATGAAAGAAAGAGCTGCAGATATCCGTGACGTTCGAAAAAGAGTATTGGCTCATCTGATGGATGTTGAATTCAACACACCGAGCATGATTACTGAAGAGGTGATTATCATCGCTGATGACTTGACGCCTTCAGATACAGCTCAATTGAACAGAACTTATGTCAAAGGATTTGCGACAGATATTGGAGGACGAACTTCCCATTCAGCGATCATGGCCCGCTCAATGGAGATCCCATCTGTCGTGGGGACTAAGGAAATCACAGAATCTGTTGAAAATGGGACAACTGTCATCATTGATGGTATTGATGGAGTCGTCATCATTGACCCATCAGAAGATGAAAAAACGGAGTATGAGCAAAAGCGTGCTCGTTATGAAGAACAGAAGAAAGAATGGGCAAAGCTAGTCAATGAATCGACGAAATCGGCCGACGATAAACATGTCGAACTCGCAGCGAACATCGGTACCCCGAAGGATCTTACAGGTGTATTGAATAATGGAGCAGAAGGAATCGGATTATACCGTACTGAATTCCTATACATGAATCGTGATCAATTACCGACTGAAGAAGAACAATTCGAGGCGTATAGGGATGTTCTTTCTAAAATGGAAGTGAAGCCGGTCGTCATCCGTACATTGGATGTCGGAGGTGATAAGGAATTACCTTATCTGAATCTACCGAAGGAATTAAATCCGTTCTTAGGATATCGCGCGATCCGACTCTGCCTTGACCAACAAACGATTTTTAGAACACAACTCAAAGCTTTGTTGCGAGCAAGTGCTTATGGGAACTTGAAAGTGATGTTCCCGATGATTGCGACGCTTGATGAATTCCGTCAGGCAAAGGCGATCCTTTTAGAGGAAAAAGAAAAACTTGAGCAAGACGGTGTTGAAGTATCCGATTCGATTGAAATCGGAATGATGGTTGAGATTCCGTCTACTGCAGTCATGGCGGATGTATTTGCTAAAGAAGTCGATTTCTTCAGTATCGGCACCAATGACCTGATTCAATATACGCTAGCAGCAGACAGAATGAATGAACAAGTTTCTTATTTATATCAACCATATAATCCTGCAATCTTAAGACTTGTTAAAAATGTGATCGATGCTGCGCATAAAGAAGGTAAATGGGCCGGTATGTGTGGAGAAATGGCCGGAGATGAAATCGCGATTCCTATCCTGCTTGGGTTAGGACTCGATGAGTTCAGCATGAGTGCCACATCCATTCTCCCTGCCCGCAGTCAGATTCTGAAATTGAGCAAAGAGGAAGTTTCTACTCATTTAGAAGATGTCCTCCAGCTTGATACAGATGCAGCAGTCAAACAATATGTACAACAGCATTTCTTGAAATAAAAGCAATTAGATGGCCCACGAGGATGGAAATCTCCTCTTGGGTCATTTGTTTATAGTTCAATTTTATCGGAAAATTGCCTCACACTGTCACGATCAGGAAAATCATGTTCGGACACAGAGAAAAGTCCGATTGCGGGCTTTCTATTTGACAACGCTATCAGGAAAAACTAGACCATAGAAATACCTTTAAGAACAAAATATTTCTGATTATTGGGAAATGTTGTTGAAAAAAACCACTAAACAGCGCAAAATAGAACTAACAGTCTGTGTCAGGAGGTTACATAGTTGGAGCAAGTAAAACAAGACAAAATCAATGATATGGAAAAAGCACTAAGAATGATTTCAGCACATATAAAGCAAAAGGGAAGGGAAATATTGAATGATTTCTCTATTACACCCCCACAATTCGTAGCTTTACAATGGTTATTTGAACAAAATGAAATGACAATCGGAGATCTTTCAAACAAGATGTATCTTGCATATAGCACGACTACTGATCTGATTGATCGAATGGAAAATAACGGGCTAGTTAAAAGAATACGTGATCCGAAAGATCGTCGCGTCGTCCGCATACAGAAACTTGATAAAGGATACGAAATAATAGAAGAAGTCATTAAACGGAGACAGAATTATCTTAAAGATTTGACGGAGCACTTTTCTGATGACGAAATCGAAAGCCTTCATCAAAGCCTTCATCTCCTATATGACAAAATGAATTCTCTAACTACCAACTAGACTTAACAGAGAAAAAGAGGGGTTTATTTGAATAATCCTATAGGAATTATTGATTCTGGTGTCGGGGGGATGACTGTAGCCCGCGAAGTGATGAGGCAGCTGCCGAAAGAACGGATCTATTATCTAGGTGATACATTACGGTGCCCGTACGGCCCTCGTCCTTTGGAAGAAGTCCGAACCTATACGTGGAAGATGGTTCATTATTTTTTGGAACGAGATATTAAATTACTCGTAATTGCATGTAATACAGCGACTGCGGCTGTATTGGAAGAAGCTCAGCATAAACTGCCGATCCCTGTTGTTGGGGTCATCCATCCTGGAGCGAGGGCAGCTATAAAAAATACGTTGAATCGTGAAGTAGGTGTTATCGGTACAGAAGGAACGATCAACAGTCGAGCTTATGTAAAAGCTTTGCAAAACATCGATAGCAAGGTAAATGTGCATGGTCTTGCATGCCCGGAATTCGTGCCGTTGGTTGAGAGCGGTATGATCGATACTCGGGAAACCTTACAAGTGGTTTATGAAAGACTTGCACCTTTAAGCGATTTACCGATTGATACGTTGATACTCGGTTGTACCCATTATCCGATCCTGGCCCCTGTCATTAAAAAAGTGATGGGAACCAATGTTCAGATCATTTCATCTGGAGCAGAGACTGCACGGGAAGTGAGTACAATCCTGTATTATAGCAACCGCCTTTACTCAGGAGCCGGTCTTCCTGAGCATCGCTTTTTCACAACAGGTTCGAGTCAAATTTTTAACCGATTGAGCAGTGAGTGGTTTGATCAAAGTGTAAAACACATAGAGCATATTGAATTATAAAGGCTGGCACAAAACTGTTGTGCTGGCTTTTTTCATGAACAGAATTCAACAAGTCCCGGCACTACTGCTTGCATCTTCCATTTCTTTAAAATTTGCTTTGTCAATCTTCTTTATTGATTTCAAATGAAATTCACGACACTCCTGCGGGAACAGCGGACCAGGTGAGACCCCGCAACGAACTGTGCAAGTTCGTGAGGAGGCTCACGGTTCGCCCGCGGAAAGGGAGTGAATTTCGAAGAAAACAACATCTTTTTTTAACAAATCCTTAAATTTAGAGATGGTTGGTCTAATTGGACAGATGGCCCGTATATATAGTAGTACAAACCATTGTAGGAGGGAATGGAATGAGGAAGAAGCAGAGGAGAATGGTCTTTGTTTCTCTTTTAACAGGTCTATTGCTGCTTATGTCTGGATGTGGCTTGTTAACAGAAAAAACAAATAATGAAATCGATCCGCCCCAGGAGGTCAACTATCTGAATGACGGTGAGTCTTTAGAGGAGACCGATAAAGACAAAGATGCATTGGCTGATGGGAAGGATGCGCCAGCGGGTGCTACAGAATCACATCAATTACAAGTATACTTAATCAATGAAAATGGGATGGTCGTTCCACAGACGATGAACATGCCAATTGCGGAAGACCCTGCTAAACAAGTGGTGGAATACTTAGTGAATGATGGAAAAGCGTCCAACTACATCCCGAATGGTATGAGAGCCGTTTTACCTGCAGGCACTGAGGTATTAGGGTTGAACATCGATCAGGGGACAGCAACAATCGATTTTTCTGAAGAGTTCAAGGAATACGCAGCAGAAGATGAGATGAAAATCTTACAATCATTGACGTATACACTCACCCAGTTTGATAATGTACACGCAGTCAAAATCAAAATCAATGGTGAAGATCAGAAAGTCATGCCGGTCAATCAAACACCAATCGGTGATAACATGACACGTGCAGATGGTATCAACATTGAAACAAATGGGGTTGTCGATGTCACAGGCAGCAAGACCGTCACAGTTTATTTTATTAGTCAAAATGGTGACGACCAATTCCATTATGTTCCGGTTACACGGAAGGTGAATTCAAATGAAAACCTCGTAAAGGCGACTGTCGATGAATTGCTGGGCGGTCCATCCCTCCAATCCGGGCTTTTGACGGATATGAGGAATGAGGTTGAACTTGTAAGTGCACCAGTTGAAGAAGATGGTGTCGTAACACTCAATTTCAATGAAGCGATTTTAGGTGAAGCAAAGAATACCGCAATTTCTGATGCGACGCTTAACTCACTCGTATTGTCGTTGACCGAAATTACAGGGGTTGACAAGGTACAAGTTAAAGTAAATGGCAAAAGTGAAGTGGTTCGAGAGGATGGGAAACTATTGACAGAACCTGTGTCACGTCCCGTTAATGTAAACACTGTAGAATTTTAAAATGAATAGATCATGTAATTATGTTACGATAGAAAGAGTCAGGGCGGTGTTCAGCCGCCTTTTTCTCATTTAAAGAAAGTATAAATACTTTCTTCAATATAAGTGCAACTAAGCTCAGCCGCGCTAAGGTTTGGCTTTGCGAAGTTTTCTTTATTTATCGTGTAATATGACCAAAAGCATACTTTGTTGTTTGACTTGGTCATACTAATCGATAGTGTGATGCAAAGAGGAGGAATAATCAATGAGAACAGATGGAAGAACAAATGATCAGTTACGGAAAATACATATCGAAACGAATTATATTAAACACCCGGAAGGCTCTGTATTGATTTCTGTAGGGGATACGAAGGTCATCTGTACAGCTAGTATCGAGGACCGTGTACCGCCTTTTATGAGAAATCAGGGGAAAGGCTGGATTGCAGCTGAATATTCAATGCTGCCTCGGGCAACTGAGCAACGGAACATCCGTGAATCAAGTAAAGGGAAAGTCTCAGGACGCACGATGGAAATTCAACGGTTGATTGGCCGTGCACTGCGATCGGTTGTAGACCTTGATAAAATCGGGGAGCGCACTTGCTGGATTGATTGTGATGTGATCCAAGCGGATGGCGGAACGCGGACGGCAAGTATCACTGGAGCATTTGTAGCAATGACGATGGCGTTCAACAAACTCATTGAACAGGATCTCATTAAAAAAATGCCGATAAAAGAATTTTTAGCAGCTACATCTGTAGGGGTAGTACCAGAATCCGGAGAAATTTTGGATCTCTGCTATGAAGAGGACTCAAAAGCACATGTGGATATGAACGTAATCATGACTGGTGGAAAAGAATTTGTTGAGCTCCAAGGTACAGGTGAAGAGGCTACGTTCTCCTATAAACAGTTACAAACGATGCTTGAGTTAGCGGATAAAGGAATTACAGAACTCATCGAACATCAAAAGGCTGCATTAGGGGATACCCACCTTTTGGTCGGAGATAAGTAGGTGACTAAAATGGATAAAATCATCATCGCCTCACATAACGAGGGGAAGGTCAAGGAATTCCGTAAAATGTTTGAAGAGTTTGGGATCAGTGTAGTTTCTCTGAGAGATTTGGATTTTCATGAAGAGATTGAGGAGACTGGATCGAGTTTCAAAGAGAACGCAAGCATCAAAGCAGAAACAATCGCAAATAAACTTCATGCGCCAGTCATTGCCGATGACTCCGGGTTGGTCATTGACGCACTCGATGGCCGGCCTGGTATCTTTTCGGCACGATTTGCGGGGGAAGAAAAGGATGATGAAGCTAATATAGAAAAAGTACTCGCTGAATTGGAATCTGTCCCAGAAAAAGAACGTACGGCTCGATTTGTATGTGTTTTAGCAGTAGCCCAACTGGGAAAAGAAACGAGTAGTGTCGAAGGAAAATGTGAAGGACTCATTCTGAACGAAAGAAGAGGCACGAACGGATTCGGCTATGATCCGATCTTCTATGTTCCTTCAAAAGAAAAGACATTGGCTGAAATGAATGCTGAGGAAAAGAACAAAATCAGTCACCGTGCAAATGCACTGCATGAATTACGAAACGCTTGGTCTGAAATCTTTTGAAATATTAAAAGGAGGACCTGTCAATGAACGTTCTGCTCGTTAGTGATAGCCATGGTCTTACCAAAGAACTGAAAAAAGTTGTCGAACTGCATAAAAACCAAGTCGATGTCATGGTTCATTGTGGAGACTCTGAACTATCGTCAGACGATGAGAGGTTGAAACCTTTTTACAATGTCCAGGGGAATATGGATATAGGTCATGATGATTTTCCTAATGAATCCCTAATTGAAGAACAAGGATTTCGCTTATTCGTTACCCATGGCCATCTATACAATGTAAAAATGTCCTATATGAATTTGGCTTATAAAGCTGAGGAACAAGGTGCGGATCTAGTGTTCTTCGGCCACTCCCATGTCGCAGAATCATGCGAGCAAAATGGAATGGTTTTTGTAAACCCAGGCAGCCTTCGTTTACCAAGAAATCGACGTGAACGGACGTATGCAATTTGCGAGTGTAAAGACCGCAGTCATATCAGAGTGCGATTCTTTGAATATGATGGAGAGGAATTGACCGATTTATCAACAGAATATGAACTTTAGTGGAAAAAGAACTCACGACCAGAAAGAAAACCATTGACATTTCAATCGAAATTCGATATATTAATTATTGTCGCTGATTGATGCGGGTGTAGTTTAGTGGTAAAACAAGAGCCTTCCAAGCTCTGGTCGTGGGTTCGATTCCCATCACCCGCTCCATTTACACCTTGATATTTTACATGATATTATGTCCCAGTAGCTCAGCAGGATAGAGCAACAGCCTTCTAAGCTGTCGGTCGGGCGTTCGAATCGCTCCTGGGACGCCATACTTAATACATACTAACGCTTCCTTTGCATAATAACAGGGGAGCGTTTTCTTATACCGTGACAACGAGGAGAGAATTGACTTTAAAAAGCTTCATAAGACACTTTGAGCGTGAAAAACTGCGCTGAGTCACCGTATGAACGCTTCATAAGCACTTCGAGCGCAAAAAGCTGGATGAAAGTGCATCATGAACGCTTCAAATGAAACCCCTCTAGACCGGAACGCCGTTGAGAGCTGTAATATAGAATTAATATGTAAACATTTGTTTTTAGGAAGTTAAACTGCTAAACTTGCTTTAAACGATTGATAAAAAGCGGGGAGATTGTTTTGGAAAAAGACCATAAAGGGCCGCGTGACAGTAAAATCGTTTACTTCCCAAACCTTACTGCAAAGCTTGTGAACAAGGGAATGTCAGCCCTTAAACAAAAGAAATACAAAGAATCGCTGAATTTTTTCCGGCAGCTGATCGAAATGGAGCCTGATCACCCACAAGGCAACGTAGGAGTAGTCTTGAGCCTGGTTGAGCTAGGTGACCTAAGAGAAGCAAAGGAGAAATGTGACGAGATTCTCAAAAAAGACATCGGAGAGTATTATGATGTCCTTCAAATTTACATATCGATCCTCATCCAATTAGGTGATTATGAAGAAGTCGTAGAAATTCTCGAAGCTGTCATACAGGAACAAAGCTTGCCGCCGCAAATGGCTGAAAATTTCTACCAACTCTTATATTTCAGCCGAAAGATGGCAGAGGAAGAACCGAGCGAAGACTTTGTTTTTGAAACGAAATTTTCCGATCAGGAAGTTGAGCATCTTTCAGAACAATTGAAGTCTTCGGACTCGAAAAAACAATGGCAAGCTGTCCAATCCATAGAAAAGCCAGATCAACCGGTTGTACGCCACGAGTTGAAGAATTTTCTTACATATCCCGATGCCAATCCATCGTTAAAGACCATCGTCTTACAGATGTTGAAAGATGGTGACGCATCAGAATCAATCCGTATACATAAATTCGGCAAGACGATGAGTGTTAGTCCCGATCAACTACATGATATACCGGAAGGACAATTTTACCGACTCGTAAAGACGATCATTGAGCATCAACTTGAACAACAGAACCCTACTTTGCTAGAAATGGCCGTGCAAATTTGGGATCATTACTTGTTCATGATATATCCGTTTCAGCCCGAACCCCTCAATGAACAATTATGGGCAGTTGCGGTTCTTGAAGTTGCACACAGGCTGAATGGGATGGATTATGATGGAGACGAACTGCAGGTTGCTTTTTCATTGGATGAAGAATTACTTGATGAAGTAGTTGAAAAGATCTTGGAAATCGAACGTCTATCAATGAAAGAAGTCGGTCTGCAGGATGACCAGCCGAACTAGTTGAAAACCAATGTTCATGTGTTATAATGTAGTGGTTGCAAACTCATTCGTACGTTAATGAAGTTATAAGAAGATAAATGTTGGAGGGAATTATAGTCATGAGTGCAAAATGGGAAAAGCAAGAAGGTAATCAAGGTGTATTGACCATTGATGTCGATGCTGAACGTGTAAATGAAGCATTGGATCAAGCGTTCAAAAAGGTAGTTAAAAAGGTGAACGTACCAGGCTTCCGTAAGGGAAAAGTACCACGTTCAATGTTTGAAAAGCGTTTCGGAGTAGAAGCACTTTATCAGGACGCTCTAGATATCCTGCTTCCTAGTGCATACAGCCAAGCGGTAGAAGAAACAGGAATCGACCCGGTTGACCAACCTGATGTTGACATCGAGCAAATTGAAAAAGGTAAAAACCTTGTTTTCAAAGCGACTGTCACTGTAAAACCTGAAGTTAAACTTGGCGAGTACAAAGGTCTTGAAGTTGAAAAACAGGACACAGAAGTGACAGATGAAGATGTACAAGAGGAATTGACAGCTCTTCAAAAGAAGCATGCTGAATTGACTGTAAAAGAAGACGGTAAAGTTGAAAAAGGCGATACTGTCGTTATCGACTTTGCAGGATTTGTTGATGGTGAGGCATTCGAAGGTGGAACTGCTGAGAACTATTCTCTTGAAATCGGTTCTGGATCATTCATTCCAGGATTCGAAGAACAGCTAGAAGGTGAAGAAGCTGGAGCTGAAAAGGATGTTGAAGTAACATTCCCTGAAGAATACCATGCTGAAGAGCTTGCTGGAAAAGTAGCAACATTCAAAGTTAAAATCCATGAAATCAAGCAATTGGAACTACCTGAGCTTGACGATGAATTCGCTAAGGATGCAAATGAAGAAGTTGAAACTCTTGATGAGTTGAAAACTCAAATCAAAGAGCGCCTTCAAAATGATAAAACAACTCAAGCTGAAAATGAAATGAAAGATCAAATTGTTCAAAAAGCGTCTGATAACGCAGAAATCGATGTACCAGAAGCAATGGTCAATTCTGAACTTGACCGTATGATGAAGGAATTCGACCAACGTCTACAAATGCAAGGTATGAACCTTGATATGTACTACCAGTTCTCAGGAACTTCTGAAGATCAGTTGAAGGAACAAATGAAAGAAGACGCTGAAAAGCGTGTTCGCACAAACTTGACTCTTGAAGCGATTGCAGAAGCTGAAAACATCGAAATTTCTGATGAAGAAGTTGAAGAAGAAATCAAGAAAATGGCTGAAATGTACCAAATGGAAGTTGAAAAGATGAAGCAAATGCTCGCTATGCAAGGTGGACCTGATCTGCTGAAGGGTGATTTGAAGGTCCGTAAAGCAATCGATTTTCTTGTAGAGAATAGCAAGACTGTTGCATAATATACAGTAAGATATAAAACAAGGCGCGAATTTTCGTGCCTTGTTTTATACAAAAATGGCTCTTTTCAGACTCGAGAATCATGGTGTGTAACTAACAAAAATATATTTTTTATTTAGGAATCGCACAGCTGTTTTATGACTATACTGATACATATCAGCATTTCGAATTTACATAACAAAGCGTTATTATTTTTGTTTTACGGCTCTTCGTGATAAAATCAAA
This sequence comes from Alkalihalobacillus sp. TS-13, assembly GCF_019720915.1. Lineage (GTDB taxonomy): Bacteria > Bacillota > Bacilli > Bacillales > Fictibacillaceae > Pseudalkalibacillus. The sequence goes on along the minus strand of NZ_JAHKSI010000001.1, from coordinate 2,059,463 downwards.
TACATAACAATAATGGATTCTAACGACAGATTTGTTACTCTCAAAACATATTGGAAATCTTTCAATGTGTAAAATACACACGATGACAAATAACTAAAAGTAACAATTCATCCAAACCATTCTTAGGGGTGATTCAATGTTTAAATTTAATGAAGAAAAAGGGCAATTGAAATGTTCTTTTTGTGGTAAGACACAAGATCAAGTACGTAAACTGGTTGCCGGACCAGGTGTCTATATTTGTGATGAATGTATTGAATTGTGTACAGAAATCGTAGAAGAGGAACTTGGAACGGAAGAAGATGTAGAGTTCAAAGACGTTCCGAAACCACAAGAAATCCGGAAAATCCTTGATGATTATGTGATCGGTCAGGACCAAGCGAAAAAATCGCTTTCCGTAGCGGTTTATAACCATTACAAGCGTATCAACGCATCTAAAAAATCAGATGATGTTGAGCTGGCAAAAAGTAATATCGCGATGATCGGACCTACTGGTAGCGGTAAAACATTACTGGCTCAAACATTAGCGCGTATCCTAAATGTACCATTTGCAATTGCTGATGCTACATCTTTAACTGAAGCTGGTTACGTAGGGGAAGATGTTGAAAACATCTTGCTCAAATTGATCCAGTCTGCAGACTATGATGTGGAAAAAGCAGAACGCGGTATCATTTACATCGATGAAATCGACAAGATTGCACGTAAGTCTGAGAATCCATCGATCACACGTGATGTATCTGGTGAAGGTGTACAACAAGCTTTACTTAAAATCCTTGAAGGAACTGTCGCCAGTGTACCTCCTCAAGGTGGACGTAAGCATCCTCATCAGGAATTCATCCAAATCGATACTACGAATATCCTTTTCATTTGTGGTGGAGCATTCGATGGAATCGAACAGATTGTTAAACGTCGTCTCGGAAAGAAAGTCATCGGATTCGGGACTGAGACTTCTGAAAAAGCTGAACTTAAACAAGGTGAATACTTATCAAAAGTATTGCCTGAAGACTTGCTTCGATTCGGGCTTATACCTGAATTCATCGGTCGTCTTCCGGTTACATCCAGCCTGACGCCACTAGATGAGGAAGCATTGGTGGAAATCCTGACCAAACCAAAGAACGCACTTGTAAAACAATACAAGAAGCTGTTACAGCTGGATGATGTCGAGCTTGAGTTCACTGATGATGCACTTAGCGAAATCGCGAAGCAAGCTATTGAACGTAAAACCGGAGCACGTGGTCTGCGTTCCATCATTGAAGGCATCATGCTTGATGTAATGTTCGATCTTCCATCACGTGAAGATATCAACAAGTGTGTCATTACCGCAGAAACAGTTACGGATAAAGTGCCGCCGCAGCTTGTTCTTGAAGACGGTACTGTTATCGATGAAAAAAAGAAACCTAAAGAAAGTGCATAATGAATGATCGATAAAGCACTCTGCCTCGAGCAGAGTGTTTTTTTGCTTGTTAATTTTAAAATTTTTAACTAAAGTCTTCTTTGTACGTTAACTATTCGAACGAACTAAATAGCAACTAAAATTAAAAGTAAATTCCTGCATCCAATTCAGAAAATAACGTTTAGTCCAACACATGCTCGGAAATACTAGTGGATACGAAAACACATACATATAGGAGGGGAAGGCATGAGTTGGACAGGAATAGCATTGATCATCCAGCTGTTCTTTGGCGTAATCATCGGTCTCTACTTTTGGAATTTACTGCGAAATCAACGGACTCAAAAAGTTTCGATAGATAAAGAATCACGAAAGGAAATGGATCAGCTTCGAAGATTGAGAAGTATCTCGTTAAGCGAGCCATTATCTGAAAAAGTAAGGCCCTCGCGTTTTGATGAAATTATCGGCCAGGCTGAAGGGCTCCGGGCTTTAAAAGCTGCGCTATGTGGTCCTAACCCACAACATGTCATTATCTATGGGCCACCAGGAGTTGGGAAGACCGCGGCTGCAAGGATTGTGTTAGAGGAAGCAAAGAAAAATGCCCGATCCCCTTTCAAGCCAACAGCTGTTTTTGTTGAGTTGGATGCAACCACAGCACGTTTTGATGAGCGTGGAATTGCTGACCCGCTGATCGGTTCAGTTCATGACCCGATCTATCAAGGAGCAGGAGCGATGGGACAAGCTGGTATTCCGCAACCGAAACAAGGTGCTGTCACGAATGCGCATGGTGGAGTTCTCTTCATAGACGAAATCGGAGAGCTTCATCCGATCCAAATGAACAAGCTTCTTAAGGTTTTAGAAGACCGCAAAGTGTTTTTAGAAAGTGCTTATTACAGTGAAGAGAACAACCAGATCCCCCAGCATATCCATGATATTTTTCAAAATGGATTACCGGCAGATTTCCGCATGATTGGTGCAACGACGCGTACTCCTGATGAAATTCCGCCCGCTATCCGATCAAGGTGTCTCGAAATCTTTTTCAAAGAGCTAACCGCCGATGATATCATCCGTATTGCAAAGAGAGCGGTTGAGAAAATCCAATTTACAATTGAAGAAAGTGCCTTAACCCTGCTTTCACGTTATGCTCGTAATGGCCGTGAAGCTGTCAACAGTGTTCAGATCGCAGCAGGTCTGGCGATAACTGAAGACCGTAACCATCTGACGAAAAATGATATCGAATGGGTCCTCCATTCAAGTCAGCTGTCTCCTAGGATGGAATCCAAGATACATCCTGTTCCTCGGGTCGGGTATATCAATGGATTGGCGGTCTATGGACCTAATACTGGTGCCCTTCTTGAAATTGAAGCGACCGTGATACCGACAAAAGAAAAAGGCTCGATTATGATTACCGGTATCGTAGAGGAAGAGAGCATCGGCAGCCAATCCAAATCAATTAGACGTAAAAGCCTCGCGAAAAGTTCAGTTGAAAATGTGTTGACGGTCCTTAGAAGAATGGGCATTCCTTCTAGCAACTTTGACATCCATATCAATTTCCCGGGTGGAGCTCCTGTCGACGGCCCTTCAGCAGGCATAGCAATCGCAACTGCTATCTATTCTGCAATCAAGGGGATTAAAGTGGACAATCAAATAGCGATGACGGGAGAGATCAGCATACACGGTAGTGTAAAACCTGTTGGGGGTGTCTTTGCTAAAGTTTCAGCTGCAAGTCAAGCAGGCGTCCAAACTGTTTTTGTGCCAAAAGAAAACCAACAATCGATCCTTAAACAAATCGAAGGAGTCGAAATTGTATACGTCGAACACTTAGAAGAGATTTTTGAACACGTCTTCAAGGAAAAATACCATAAAGAAAGAGTCGATAGCATCACTACGCAAGAGTCCTCGCCAAAGGTCGTTTGAGGCGGGGGTTTCTTTTTGCGGTTGGATCTATTCTTTTCTCAGATGTCATTCCAGATCTACCTGCACCTTGTGGTGCTCCTTAATGGGGAACCTCTTTTGTCTTGCTTTGTCGCCGGCGTGTCGCGAAGTTTGAAGAGAAAATTTATAAGCTTTTGACTTTCAACTTGCCATAATGAAACGTTGATTTATGGATGGTACTTATTAGACAAACATTAGATTTACGGGTAAAATTGATAAGATGAAATACCTATTTTTCGTTATGATCATGAAGCTGACTTGAATCCTTTCTTTCCTGCTTTCCTTAGGAAATCAGGCAAAGGAACACTAGCAGCGTGTTAAATAGAACTTGGAGGTGTGTTTCTATGGCTCAAACGAGAAAAATACCATTGTTGCCACTAAGAGGTCTTCTTGTATATCCAGGTATGGTTCTCCACTTGGATGTTGGACGCAAGAAGTCTGTACAAGCCCTTGAGAAAGTAATGATGGACGACCAGCACATATTTTTATCCACTCAAAAAGAAGTGGCCATAGAAGAACCAACGGAAGAAGAAATTTATAAATTAGGGACGATTGTAAAAGTCAATCAAATGCTAAAGCTTCCGAATGGAACAATCAGAGTCCTTGTAGAAGGAATTCAACGCGGGGAAATCACTTCGTATAAAGATGATGAAGAAATAGGATATCTTGAAGTGAAGGTCAAATTGATCGAGGAACGTAATGAGGCTGATGCTGAAGAGATGGCTCTGATGCGTACCTTGTTGCATTATTTCGAACAATACATAAACCTCTCGAAGAAAGTGACAGCTGAAACACTTGCTTCTGTCCAAGACATCGAAGCGCCTGGCAGGTTGGCGGATATCGTCTCATCCCATTTGCCGTTAAAAATCAAACAAAAGCAGGAAATTTTAGAAACGCTCGAGATCAAAGACCGTCTTAATAAAATCATTCAAATTCTGAACAATGAAAAAGAAGTCCTCGGTCTTGAAAAGAAAATCGGCCAGCGTGTCAAAAAGTCAATGGAACGGACCCAGAAAGAATATTATCTTCGCGAACAGATGAAAGCCATCCAGAAGGAACTGGGTGACAAGGAAGGTAAAGCTGGAGAGGTCACGTCATTAAGGGAAAAAATCGAAGAATCACAAATGCCGGATAACGTTCGGAAAACGGCACTGAAAGAACTGGATCGGTACGAAAAAATGCCGCAAAGCTCAGCTGAAAGCGGGGTAATTCGTAACTATATCGATTGGCTTTTGAATATTCCTTGGGTAAAAGAGACAGAAGACAATCTTGATATTAATCATGCTGAAAAAATCCTGAATGAGGATCACTATGGACTCGAAAAGGTGAAGGAAAGAGTCCTGGAATACCTTGCTGTACAACAGCTTACAAATTCATTAAAAGGACCGATCCTATGTTTGGTAGGACCTCCAGGAGTAGGGAAAACCTCTCTTGCCCGGTCGATTGCGAGGACGCTTGGCCGCAACTTCGTCAGGATTTCGCTCGGTGGTGTACGGGATGAGGCAGAAATCCGCGGACACCGCAGAACATATGTCGGTGCGATGCCAGGACGACTCATCCAGGGAATGAAAAAAGCTGGTTCAGTGAACCCGGTATTTTTACTTGATGAAATTGATAAAATGTCCAATGACTTCCGCGGCGATCCGGCATCAGCTTTATTAGAGGTGCTTGATCCTGAGCAAAATAACACGTTCAGCGATCACTTTATTGAAGAACCTTATGATTTATCAAAGGTGTTGTTCGTAACGACCGCAAATAACATTTCAACGATTCCTGGACCGTTGTTGGACCGGATGGAAATGATTCAGATTGCTGGCTATACTGAAGTTGAGAAGCTCCATATCGCAAATCAATACCTTGTAAAGAAGCAGACCAAAGCGCATGGATTGACGAAAGGAAAGCTCCAGATCCGTGATGGGGCAATCATGCAAGTGATTCGTCGATACACACGTGAAGCAGGGGTGCGTAACCTCGAACGGCAGATCGCTTCTTTATGCAGAAAAGCAGCAAAAGAACTCGTTTCAGGCGATAAAAAACGTGTCATCATTACTGAGAAAACGCTTGGAGATTACCTGGGCAAACCTAAATTCCGATATGGACAAGCGGAAGTAGAAGACCAAATCGGTACGGCTACGGGTCTCGCTTATACGACAGCTGGCGGAGATACACTTTCCATAGAGGTCTCAGTATCTTCAGGGAAAGGGAAGCTGATTTTGACTGGGAAACTTGGCGATGTAATGAAGGAATCTGCACAGGCAGCTTTCAGCTATATTCGTTCCCGTGCTGAAGAATTGAATATCGATCCCGAGTTTTCTGAGAAAAATGATATCCATATCCATGTGCCAGAAGGTGCTACACCAAAGGATGGTCCCTCAGCAGGGATAACAATGGCTACAGCGCTTATATCAGCACTGACTAACCGCCCTGTCCGTAAAGAAGTCGGGATGACCGGAGAAATCACTCTCCGAGGTCGTGTGCTTCCAATTGGAGGCTTAAAAGAGAAAACATTAAGTGCCCATCGAGCAGGATTGGAGCGGATCATTTTCCCTAAAGAAAATGAAAAGGATCTGGATGATATTCCGGAAAGTGTAAAGAAGGATCTCACCTTCATACCTGTCTCTCATTTGGATGAGGTATTAAAAGAAGCATTGATAGGTGGGGAAAAATGAAAGTAAATACAGCTGAACTGATAATCAGCGCCGTGAAAAAAGAACAATACCCGAATGATCAGAAACCGGAAATCGCACTTGCCGGACGTTCAAACGTCGGGAAGTCATCGTTCATCAACAAGATGATCAACCGTAAGGCCCTTGCCCGGACTTCTTCAAAACCTGGCAAAACACAAACGTTGAACTTTTATCTTCTGAATGACACGATGTATTTTGTTGATGTCCCTGGTTATGGTTTCGCAAAAGTTTCCAAGAAGGAACGCGATGCATGGGGGCGGATGATCGAGACCTACTTGATGGAAAGTGAGCAGTTGAGGGCAGTTGTCTTATTAGTCGATTTGCGTCATTCACCATCGAAGGACGATCAATTGATGTATGATTGGCTGAAACATTTTGAAATCCCTGTGGTTGTCGTAGCGACAAAAGCGGACAAGATTCCTAAAGGCAAGCACCAACAGCACATCAAAAAGATACGTGAAACCCTTAAGATTGAAAAAGGAGAGCCTGTCCTCCTATTTTCAGCCGAAACCTCGTTCGGAAAAGAAAAAGTCTGGTCTACTATTGAAAGCCTTATATAATCTCCAAACCTCCTTGTTTTTAAAAATAAGGAGGTTTTTTTGTTTTTATGTAGAAGGTAGTACTTAGGATACTTTTGAAAAAGCAGGACTAAGGTGCTGTTTAGTTCGCCTTAGTTAAGGGAAATATACAGTGGTTGAGAGAAATAGAAAGTATGGTTGGTAGAATGACAGCGGGCATTGTCGCCTCTACATACTTTATAGGAGTTTAGAAAAATTACCGTATATGGTCTGTTTTCCACTGTATGTTTCTCTCAAGTGCAGTATCCAAAAAATCTACAGAAAGAGGGTCAAAACAGAATGAAAAAAGTTAGTTTATGGGCAGTCATGGTATTAGCATTCTCTATGCTTCTGGCAGCATGCGGTGGTTCAGATGGCGGCGGCGGAGCAGATGGAGAATATGACCTTAAAGAAGATGGAAAGTTCACGTTTGCATCTTCTGGGGAATTCAAACCGTTCAGTTCTACTAACGCAGAAGGTGAAATGACAGGCTTCGATATCGAGGTAGCTGAAGCGGTTGCGAAAGAACTAGGCTTGGAACCCAATCCACAGAAATTCAAATTCGCAAGTATCGTTGAAGGTGTGAAAACTGGACGGTTCGATGCAGCGGTAGCCAGCCACACAATCACCCCTGAACGTGCAGAGCATGTAGATTTCTCCGTTCCATATTACTATTCAGGTCCACAAATCTTCACAAGACCAGATAGCGATATTGAAACGAAGGATGACTTGAAAGATAAAGAAATCGCAGTTTCAAAAGGTTCGACATACGCGAAAAGTGCTGAAGAAGTGACAAGCAATATCAAGATTTATGATAGTGATGTTACAGCGCTTGAAGCGTTAAGTGAAGGGAAACACGATGCAGTCATAACAGACTTTGTTACTGGTAAGGAAGCAATCGGAAATGATTTCAAAATCGAAGGTAAAGAACTTCTAGGACGCAGTGAGCAAGCAATTGCTGTCGCAAAGGATAATGAAAAGCTTCTTGAGGATATCAACGCAGCACTAGAGAAACTTAGAGAAGAGGGAACTTTGAAAGAACTGAGTGAAAAGTACTTCGGGGACGATATCACATCTGATCCTGAAGGGGAATAAGAATTGAATTTGGAAAGATAACGAATGTGCGCAGCTTTGCGCACATTTGTTACTTACAATACGCATTGCATAACTTTTCCAAAAGAACTATATGAGTTAATCTTATCAACTTGATTTTTGAGGTTTTAAGGAGCTGATACACTTTGCCTAGTTTTTCGCACTTTTTTTCCACATTCATAGAGAGTTATCCTGTCTTTTTCAAAGGGATGCTTTTAACGCTGCAAGTAACGGCAGTATCGATACTAATTGCTATATTCATAGGTCTTTTCTTTGCGTTGCTGAAAATTTCTAAAGTCAAAGTTTTGGAAGCAATCGCAAACTTCTATATTTATATCGTGCGCGGAACACCACTGATCGTTCAAATCTTCATCTTTTACTTCGGATTATCCGAAATGAATATTTCAGGTTTCTGGTCTGCGACACTTGCACTGGCTTTCCATAATGGTGCGTATATTGCGGAGATTTTCAGAGGTACGATCCAATCCATTGATAAAGGCCAGATGGAAGCAGGACGTTCATTAGGTATGACGAATGGATTGACCATGCGTCGAATCATCTTGCCTCAGGCTTTTCGGCGCGCACTACCTCCACTCGGTAACCAATTCATCATTGGATTGAAGGATTCATCATTAGCAGCATTCATCGGAATGTACGAACTGTTTAATGTCGCCACTACTTCAGGTTCAAATAATTTCGATTCAATGACTTATCTTCTAATCGTAGCTGTATATTATCTGATTCTTGTTTTCTTATTGACAGCTATCGTCAGCCTGATGGAGAAGAAGCTATCTGCAAGTGATTAAGGGAGTGAATGATGTTGACTGAAAAACGAGAAATGATCAAAATCGATAAGCTGAACAAAAGCTTTGGCGATTTACATGTATTGAAAGATGTTGATATGGAAGTTAAAGAAAATGATGTTGTCGTATTGATCGGCGCAAGTGGATCAGGGAAAAGTACTCTGCTTAGATGTCTGAACTTCTTGGAAATCAAAAACGGTGGAAAAATCATCGTGGAAGGAAAAGAGATCGATCCTAAGAAAGACAACCTGAATAAGGTCCGTGAACGAATTGGAATGGTCTTTCAACACTTCAACCTGTTTCCCCATAAAACGGTTCTTGGAAACGTCATCGAGGCGCCATTGATGGTCAAAGGTATGAACCGGTCTCAAGCTGAAAGAGAAGGGAAAGAGCTGCTTGAAAAAGTTGGCCTTGCGGAAAAAGCGGATGTGTATCCTTCGAAGCTGTCTGGTGGACAGAAACAGCGTGTAGCAATAGCAAGAGCACTGGCTATGAAGCCTGATATCATGCTGTTCGATGAACCGACCTCCGCATTAGACCCTGAGCTTGTAGGGGAAGTTTTATCGACAATGAAGCAGTTAGCAGGAGAAGGAATGACGATGGTCGTCGTCACCCATGAAATGGGCTTTGCACGTGAAGTCGGAGATTGGGTCTTCTATATGCATGATGGTCGTATCGTTGAACGGGGCCATCCTCAAGACCTTTTCAACAATCCGAAAGAACAACGTACGAAGGATTTCCTAAGCTCAATCCTCTAAACGATATGAAAAGGTGTTGTCCGGAAAAAAACGGGCAACACCTTTTTTAGTTGAAGATATAAATGATGAGGGCTCAAATGTTAATCTCGGCGGTACCTTAGTACCATTTTCTTGAATTATCAATTGAATTTCTGGAATTGTGCTCATTTTTTCTTGAATTAACAAAAAAATTCTAGAATTACCCTCAATTTTTTTGGAATAGAATCGCTCATGAGCGACCACTATGCTGATCTTCTCGGATATATTTCCACAGGGGACTATTTTTTCCGCCGCATCAGGTAAAACCCGATCACAATCAGTATGACTGCCCAGAATTGTTCAGTATACTTGACGATTGTATTGATGATTCCGATTGTATTGGTTGAAAATAGGGCAATCAGGGAAACGATAATTAAGGCTGCACCGATCCAGAGACCACCTTGCTTTGTTTTATTATACTGTAAGATAAATCCGATCCCGATACTGAGGAAATAAACAATCCAGAGTGCCGGCCAGTTGGCGATATTACCACTGGCATAATAATGGACTGCAATGCCGCAAATGACTATTCCTGAAAAAAGCGCGTACGGTTCATTCTTTTGCAAGAGGAACGCTATACCGATGATTAGCAAGACTGCGGGAAGGGCATCGATTTCACCGATGAAGGGAACGGACCATTGTCTTGCTAAAAAATATACACCCAACCCTGTGATCAATGTACCTGGAAAAATACCTTGTTTCATAATCTCCTCCTCATATAGCATGAATCATGTTGTTCTTTTGCGAAAACCTTTGAAATTTGATACATTAAAGGTGTGTCAAGCCTTGATAAAGCAAGGATATACTAAAATTTGGTTTTTAGGGAATACTGATTTTTGTCTGCTAAAAATCATCTTACCATAAGACTTTCAAACACTGTTCACATTTGTTTCTGTTATGATTTTACACACATGCTATAATGCAAGTGGGACTTATATAATTTACTTTGTTTTTACATAAATACAGGGGGTGACGAACGATGCACATTTTAAAAGTTGGACTTAATCATAAGACTGCTCCGGTTGAAATACGTGAAAAAGTTTCATTTCAACCTGGTGAGTTAGAATTAGCTTTACAGTCTTTAAGAAAAACGAAAAGTATTCTAGAATGTGTCATCGTATCGACCTGCAACCGTACTGAGATATATGCCGTCGCTGATCAGTTACACACAGGCCGATATTACATTAAAGCCTTTTTAGCGAATTGGTTTTCATTAGATAAAGAATTGCTGAAGCCATATTTGCAAATCCAGGAACGTGAAGATGCCATCGAGCATTTATTCAAGGTGGTTTGCGGATTAGATTCAATGATTCTTGGCGAAACGCAAATACTTGGACAAGTACGTTCAAGTTTCTTCACAGCCCAAGAGATTGGAACAACAGGTACCGTTTTCAACGAACTGTTCAAAAAAGCCATAACACTAGCAAAGCGTTCCCATTCTGAAACAGAAATTGGAGAAAATGCAGTCTCTGTCAGCTATGCTGCAGTAGAGCTTGCTAAAAAGATCTTCGATGGACTTGAGGGAAAGAATGTCTTGATCATTGGTGCCGGAAAGATGGGCGAACTTACAGCAAGACACTTGTGCAGTAATGGTGTTGATGAAATTACAGTACTCAACCGGACATATGCAAAAGCACAAGAAGTGGCAGCCCGTTTTAACGGACAAGCTTCTACTATGGATGAGTTGGAATCTTCTTTACAGAAAGCGGATATTGTCATCAGTTCCACAGGTTCTACAGAATTTGTGCTTTCAAAGGCAAACGTATCACCCGTTTTGAAAAAGCGTAAAGGGAAGCCTTTGTTCATGATGGATATCGCTGTTCCACGTGATCTTTCTCCTGACTTGCACGATCTTGAAAGCGTCTTTTTATATGACATTGATGATCTTGAAGGGATCGTTGAGGCGAATCTCGCAGAACGTCAGGAAGAGGCTGCGAAGATCAAGGTCCTTATTGAAGAGGAACTGCTTGCATTCTTGACCTGGATCAATACATTAGGTGTTGTTCCTGTCATTACCGCATTAAGACAGAAAGCTCTTTCCATTCAAGCTGAAACGATGAAAAGCATCGAGCGTAAAATGCCTGATCTTACCGATCGTGAACGTAAAGTTCTCAGCAAACATACAAAGAGTATCATCAACCAACTGCTCCGTGATCCGATCACGAAGGTGAAAGAGTTGGCTGCAGAACCTGATTCTAATGAGTATTTAGAGCTTTTCACACAGCTATTTGGAATTGAAGAAGAGTTGGAAAATGTACTAAAAGAGGAGCGTCTTGCTCGCGAACAAAAGTCGACTGAGGTAGGATCGGAGAAATCGTTTCAAAATGTCTCAAACCCAGCGGCGAATTAGCTTGCTCCCAGGAGAGGAGTTGTATCGTGAGTAGTATCAGGTGGATTTACGATATTACAATTATTTTATACGCACTCAGCGTACTTGGATATTTCATGGATTTCTTACAAAACAACCGGAAGGCGAACAGAATTGCCTTCTGGTTGCTTTCTATTGTCTGGGTATTGCAATCATTTGTTTTAATATTACGGATTTTTGAAGCAAACCGTTTTCCGATACTCACACCTACGGAAGGGTTATTTTTTTATTCATGGGTGATCGTCACTCTTTCCTTGTTGATCAACTGGTTTTTCCGTGTGCATTTCTTTGTGTTTTTTACGAATATCATCGGTTTCATACTAATGGCAGTCAGTTGGTTTGCTCCAAATAATCAAGTTTCAGAAGCATTTTCCGATCAACTGATCAACGAGTTGGCAATCATACATATTACGATGGCATTCATTGCTTATGGAGCTTTTACGGTTTCAAGCATTCTATCGATTATGTATCTTGTACAATACAATATGCTGAAACAGAAAAAAGTAGGGAAACGATTGTGGCGCTTTGAAAGCCTTACACGGTTGGAAACACTTCCTTTCATACTGAATATGGTTGGGGTCCCGATCCTGTTCCTAAGCCTGATATTAGGGCTGATTTATGGGTATAAAGTGTACGAGACGCAGGCAATTTTCACAGACGCAAAAGTGATCAGCTCGTTCATCGTCTTATCCGTGTATGGAGTCTACTTGTATTTGAAGGTAGGCAGAGGATCATTTGGCCGTCAGCTAGCTTACTGGAATGTAGCAGGGCTTCTCGTCATCCTGATCAACTACTTTTTAGCGGCTACTTTAACGGAATTTCATTTGTGGTATTAGCGCAATTAACGAGTGAATTAACGAATGATAAACAGCAAGGGTGCCAGGCACTTTTCTGGAACTCTTGGGGCACGAGGGCTAAATTGTCGTGCCTGGCACTGTGAAATTTTGAATTTAGGTCTGGAGGTCAATTATGCGTAAGATTGTCATCGGTTCTCGAAGGAGTAAACTGGCTCTTACCCAAACACGTTGGGTGATCGATCAATTGAAGAAAGCTGGAGCACCATTCGAGTTCGAAATCAAAGAGATTGTAACAAAGGGAGATCAAATCTTGAACGTGACCCTTTCAAAAGTGGGAGGGAAAGGTCTCTTTGTTAAAGAAATTGAACAGGCTATGATTGATAAGGAAATCGACTTTGCTGTCCATAGTATGAAGGATATGCCGTCTGTTCTTCCTGAAGGACTTGAACTTTCCTGCACCCCGCCTCGTGAAGATTATCGCGATGCGCTTATTTCTGAAAATCATACGCCATTTGAAGAATTACCTGAGGGTTCGGTGATCGGGACGAGCAGCTTGAGAAGAGGAGCACAATTGCTTGCGAAACGACCGGATCTCTCTATAAAATGGATACGTGGGAATATTGATACAAGACTTGCGAAACTAGAAAATGAAGACTACAACGCCATTGTTTTAGCAGCGGCTGGATTGAAACGTATGGGATGGTCTGATGATGTCATCAGTCAATACTTGGAGAAGGACGTTTGTATTCCAGCAGTGGGACAAGGATCGCTTGCGATTGAATGCCGAGAAAGTGATCAGGAGCTGAAGGGTTGGTTGGAAAAAATCAATTGTCCGGATACGTTCGATACCGTGCGGGCTGAAAGAGCGTTCTTACGTACCCTTGAAGGCGGGTGTCAGGTACCGATCGGAGGACTCGCGGAGCTTGATGGTGACAGGAGAACGATCACTCTTACAGGATTTGTTTCGACTCCAGATGGAAAGACCATCATCAAAGATACAATCCAAGGCACTGACCCAGAAAAAATCGGAGTCGAATTGGCTAAGAGACTAGGTGAGCGTGGTGCAAAAGATATTTTAGATCGGGTTAAAAAGGAGCTTGATCAGTAATGGATAAGGGTCTGCCGTTTTCAGGTCACAAAATTTTAATAACAAGATCTGAAGAACAGGCTCTTCCGCTTGTCCATTCAATTGAGCAAAGGGGAGGGGAAGCTGTTGTGATTCCTCTTCTTTCTTTTCAATCAGCCGGAGACAATAAAGCATTAAAAAGAGCGATCCACGAGATAGAACATTTCCAGTGGATCGTTTTTACAAGCCAAAACACGGTCCGTTATTTTCTCAGACAGTTACAGGAAGAAGGCTATTCGATTGAGCTTCTTAAATCAGTGAAGATTGCAGCGATTGGAAAGAAGACTTTAGAACTTCTAGAAAAAAGCGGTATGAAAGTCGACTTTATGCCTTCAAGATTCGTAGCGGAACAATTTACGAAAGAATTCACCCATCAAACTGACAATGGTGAGCGTATTTTGTTTCCACATGGAAACTTGGCACGAAGTACTATCGTTGATGAATTGACTGAATCCGGGGGGTTAGAGGTTGAACCTGTCATCACCTATGAGACAGTTCCTAATGATGCCAATAAAGAAGCGTTACAACAAGCATTGAAAGATAAAGATGTTGATATTCTTACGTTCACGAGCCCATCCACTGTTCATTTCTTCTTTCAATTATCAGGAGCGGATGAAACATTGAAAGATAGGATATGTGCGTGTATCGGCCCGATAACGGCCGAAGCACTTGAAGAATATGGAGTAACTGCAGATATCGTTGCAGAAGAATATACGACGGAAGGCTTGATTGCATCGATCGAGTCTTATTTAGAAGGCTTTATTAAATAATACTGATGATTTCTAAGTAAGTTTGATTGAAGCGAAATTTGCGACACTCCTGCGGGAATAGCGAGCCAGGAAAGACCCCACTATTTTTAAAAGGATCTTCGACTAAAAACCACCATGTTGTCTGGTGAACGTCGAAGTCAGTAGAAGGAAAGCTTCTAAGAATTTTCATCGCAGACAAGAAAATGATTTCATTTTTGTGTTGAGACCCTGTGCAAGTGAGGAGGCTTGCGGAAGTAGGTAAATGCAGGAAGTGATGTCTAGCTCAGCGACCAGTCACTTGGATCACTTCAACCTTCCTGCCGCGGCGACAGCCTCCTCGTCCGTTTTCCAGTGACCTTCGTGACTAATCGGGGCGCTTCCGCTTTTCTTACGCCCGCCGAAAGGGAGTGAATTTCGCAAAAATGAACAATAGAGTATATCAAAGCAATATAGAAAAGGAGGAACGACGATGAACAATGTATTCCAACGACATCGACGATTAAGAAGAAACGGTAGTATGCGTTCATTAGTACGTGAAACATTTTTACGAAAAGAAGATTTGAGTTACCCACTCTTTATTGTAGAAGGTGAGGATGTTAAGGAAGAGGTCAGCTCGATGCCAGGCGTGTTCCATTATTCTTTGGACCGCTTACAAGAAGAGCTTGATGAGATTACGGGGCTCGGACTTCAATCTGTCATTGTTTTTGGAGTTCCACAACATAAAGATGAGCGTGGTACATCTGCTTATGAGGAAAATGGAATTGTTCAACGTTCCATTACCTTCATCAAAGAAAACTATCCTTCATTGACGGTGATTGCGGACACATGCCTCTGTCAGTACACAGACCACGGCCACTGTGGGGTCATCCATGATGGGGATGTTTTGAATGATCAGTCACTTGAATTGTTGGCGCAGACAGCGATTTCCCAAGCAAAAGCTGGAGCAGACATCATTGCGCCATCCAATATGATGGACGGATTCGTAGCAGCGATTCGTGCAGGACTTGATGAAGCTGGCTTTGAGGATATTCCGATCATGTCCTACGCAGTCAAATATGCTTCTGCTTTTTATGGGCCATTCCGTGATGCTGCTCATAGTTCACCGCAGTTCGGTGACCGGAAGACGTATCAGATGGACCCATCGAATCGCCTTGAAGCGATCCGTGAGGCCCAATCGGATTATGAGGAGGGAGCAGACTTCCTGATGGTCAAGCCGGCACTTGCTTATCTTGATATTTTAAGAGAGATCAAGGACCGTTTTCCATTGCCACTCGTCGCCTATAATGTAAGTGGTGAGTATTCGATGATCAAAGCAGCATCACAAAATGGCTGGATCGACGAAAAGGAAGTTGTTCTTGAGAAACTTACTGGTATGAAACGCGCAGGAGCAGACTTGATCATCACATACTTTGCAAAGGATGCATCACGCTATATTGATGAAAGATAATCGATAGAAAGGGTGTTAAGATGAATAATCGTACATTCGAAAAATCAAAGCAAGCATTTTCTAAAGCGACACCACTTATGCCCGGAGGCGTCAACAGTCCCGTCCGTGCCTTCAAATCTGTAGATATGGATCCGATTTATATGAAACGCGGGAAAGGTTCTAAAATCTATGACCTGGATAATAATGAATACATCGATTATGTGTTGAGCTGGGGACCTCTAATCCTTGGCCATGCAGATGATCATGTTGTTGAAGCATTGAAAAAAGCGACTGAAGCAGGGACAAGTTTCGGTGCTCCACATGAAATGGAGACAAAGCTTGCAGAATTAGTGATTGAACGTGTACCATCAATTGAAGTTGTGAGAATGGTGAACTCAGGAACGGAAGCTACAATGAGTGCTCTCCGTCTTGCGAGAGGGTATACAAGCCGTAACAAGATCCTGAAATTTGAAGGTTGTTACCATGGCCATGGGGATTCACTCCTTATCAAGGCCGGATCTGGGGTTGCAACACTCGGATTGCCAGATAGTCCAGGAGTTCCTGAATCAATTGCGCAGAACACGATTACGGTTCCATACAATGACCAGGAAAGTGTGCAATACGCATTTGAGCAATACGGTAAGGATATTGCGGGTGTCATCGTAGAGCCAGTTGCAGGTAACATGGGTGTCGTCCCTCCAAAGGATGGATTCCTGGAATTCTTACGTGAGATCACAGAAAACCACGGTACATTACTGATTTTTGATGAAGTAATGACTGGATTCCGCGTCGGATACCAATGTGCACAAGGCCATTTCGGAGTGACACCTGACTTGACTTGTCTCGGAAAAGTAATCGGAGGCGGCCTGCCTGTTGGAGCATATGGCGGTAAAAAAGAAATCATGGATCGAATCGCACCGAGCGGACCAATCTATCAAGCTGGTACGCTATCCGGAAATCCATTGGCGATGACGGCTGGCTATCAAACGCTGCGTCAACTGACAGAAGAGTCTTATGCAGAATTCGGTAAAAAAGCAGACCGATTGGAGAAGGGTCTTTCAGAAGCTGCTGAAAAACACGGGATTCCGCATCACATCAACCGTGCGGGTTCGATGATCGGGCTGTTCTTCACTGACAATGAAGTCATCAACTATGAAACAGCAAGCTCTTCAAATCTTGATGCATTCACAGTGTACTTCAAGGCAATGATCAATCAAGGCATCTCTATTCCGCCATCACAATATGAAGGATTATTCTTATCTACGAAACACTCAGATGAGGATATTGAAAAGACAATTGAAGCAAGCGACAACGCCTTCAAAGAAGTAGCGGAATTTCTACAAAAGTAATCTCCAATATTAAAGCATTCAAATACAGCAGGCAGGATATCGTAAATATCCTGCCTGCTTTTTTTAAAACATAAGAAAAATAGGCTGCGATTTGGGAGAAACATTGAAACGAACATCTAACGGACACCAGAGCACATATTTGTGGTCTTATCCCACATTTCAAGGACGTAACGGACACCAGAGCCCTTATTTACCTGATTCAGCTGAAAAAACATACTGTATTGGCAAAATAACGTCTCTCCTGTCCGCTAAATTGCGAAATTACCTTGTTTTCTCCTGAATAAGGTCTCCTGTGTCCGTTAAAGTGGCGACCATATCAGATTTAATAAAAGAGGGTGCCTAAAAAGGAAAATGTCAGAAACCTTCAACACCTCATTTTGTCTTCAAAACACGCTTTTTCTTAAAATGTTATAGACTCGGGCCACTTATTGGACACCCTTTTCTCTTATATCCAAGACAGGTCCAGATGATGCTCAGTCGAAAGTGCAACTAAGGTTCAGCTATCCACCTAAAGCTAGGCTTTGGCATGTTTCTATTGATACATATAATTGGAAATAAACGAAAATATCCTTATTTAAAAGTTAGTATTCCAAAAATGGACAATCTTTCGAAACAGTCATTAACAATGTCATTTTTAGGTATAAAATCACGACTCAGACATACATCTGTATTGTACAGGAATAATTGTGTTGAGAGGGGGAGCTTGCTTTGACAGAGCGTAATCAGTCTAAGTTACAGTTTTCAATAGAAGAATCCGTATGGCTCAATAAGGGACAGGAGGTTGAGGAACTTTACAGAGTAGCCTTGGATCCGGACGTGACGATCGAAGAAGTGGATGATCAAATTTGTATTAAAGGGTTTCTCTGTTTGACAGGTGAATACAGATGTGCAGACCAAGATGAGGAAGAACCATCTACAGAAGACTCAAACTTTCTTGGATATCGCTCGTTTTCCCAATTGAATGAAGTATCGGATGATGTAGTGAAGTTGGATCACCGTTTCCCAGTTGATATCACCCTCCCGAAAAATCGAGTTCATGATAAGGATGAACTCTATGTGACGGTTGATAACTTCGATTATGACATGCCGACACCTTCTTGTATTGAGGTTTCTGCAGCTGTCAGTGTGACTGGTGTTTATGAGAACCAGGGATATGCTGCTGAAGATTTTGAACATCAAGAGTCAGTATATGAAAATGAAGTTTATGAGCCTCGTGAAGAAGATGATGACGATGATGAATTGTATGAAGGTGGATCGAATCCATTCCCTATCCTGGAATTCGAATCACGGCGATCACCGCAAAGTGAAGAAGATGAAAATGTTGAAACAGAATATCAAGCTGTGAGAAGAGAGCCTCAAGTTGAATTTATGAGCAGGGCAGAAGAGCATTATGACCGTTCAGCATCATATGAATATGACAGTGATCTGGATGATTCAGATTCTTCGAGCTTTGAAATCGAATACGAGGAAGAAGAAACCTATCGTCCTGAACAATATGAGTATGAAGAAGCGGACGAAGAGTATTATTATGAGGAAGAGGCCGAAGAGGTATATGAAGAGCAAGAGGTAGAGGAGACGTCATCCAGCCGTCCGCCGCGTGAAGAAAATGCACTTTATTTAACAAAGATGCTTACAAGGGATGACGAAGAGCTCACAAAGATGAAGATGTGTATCATCCAAGCAGGTGACTCCTTAGATTCGATTGCTGGCAGATATGATGTACCGCCTAGTCAGCTGATGCGAGTCAACCGCCTAGAGAGTGAAGAGATTGAAGAAGGACAAATTTTATATATACCAGTTTCAGCACGTTAGGATGGTGTCCTTATGAGCATGGATATACTGGAGCTCATCGAAAAACACTACCCTCTGAAACCATTGCGTTGGAAGCATAAGAATGAAGTTCTGGAAACTGATGCTGGAACGAAAAGAGTTCGTATCTGGTCAGATGAATCGACAATGAACTGGCATTTCAGCTGGAGAGAGCGTTTGGAAAGCAACAATATGTTGACAGATCGGATGATCCGGACGTTGGACACAGAGTGGTTCCTTCCTTTTGAAGGCCAATTCCTGACTCTCCATGATGAGCGGTATGAGCCTTTTCCGAAGCACAACCATGAACAAACGTGGGGGATGTTCATCGGTAAATTATTAGCTCTTGGAAATGAAAATCCAGACGATCAAGATGCATATTTCTCAGAGACAAGAGAGCAGATGGTAGAAAAGTATGGATTGAATCGTTCAGATCTCAACATGCCAGTTCTCAATCGAAGCCTGCCTGAGGCAAGAAGGCGGCTGAGGACTGTTGAAACGATAAAAAATCGATTCAGACATCTTAAAATTCCGGCATTAGAGCCATCTATTTTGACCCACCAGGGAAAGCGTGTCCATGGAAGATTGTTTTGGCAGGGTGGGGATGATACTCCTGAACGCAGCATGAAAGGATTATGTGATTTTCTTTCTGATTGGCGTTTAGCGACGGATACCCAATCAATGTACAGAGTGCTTGATTCGATCCATGATCATTTTCCACTTGAAGGCGGATATGATCAATTACTAGCAGCAGAACTCATTGCACCAAGAGAGGTGCAAAGGTGTGTGCGGCGGCTCGAATCGACAGAAGGTCAATCACCAAGTGAAATATTGGATATGTTCGAGCGTGAGTGGGAATCGAACAGAGTTCTGGTAGAAGAAGTTTGTCACTGGATTGAGCACCGCGCAAAGAAGGTGGTACGATGAAAGCCACATCAATGTCAGTCGATGGCATCATCCTATATTATTATGACTTGTTCCCAGAAAAGATCGAGTCTTATGGTCGTGTTCAACGTATTACTTCAAAACGGGGGGCGTTCGCCCTTAAAGAAACCACCATGAACAAGGAACAGTTCGATTGGTTCTTGCATTGCATGGACCGGCTCAATGAAATTGGGTATGATCATGTCGTTCCCTTGACCAGGACGAAATATGGCGATCCTTATGTAGTTGCTAACGATCGTTACTATTATTTGACCAAATGGTATGAAAGCGACTCCCGTTCAAGCTTTCCTTATGAGGATTTCATAATCGATGAGCTTGGAAAACTTCATGCCAATACCGTAAAAGCGCAATCCTTCTCAGAAGAAGTCATCAAGGATTCTTATACTGGGCTGACGAAGCGTTTCGAGCAAAGACAGCTTGAGATGGAAAGGTTCACTGAGCTAGCTGAACGGCAAACATATATTTCACCTTTTGAACTTCGTTACCTTTCCCAATTCCATAAAATGATGCGGATTGCTGAAGAAGCGAAACAGAAAGTCTCAGAATGGTATAAAGGCTGTGAAGAACACCAGCGCTATCGAAGTGTTTTATGCCATGGCCGTCCGTTCAGGGGGCATGTCGTCCAAGATCAACTTGGTGAAGGAAGCCTCATCAACTTTGAAAGGGCGATACTAGATACTCCGGTTCGTGACTTGGCCTATTTCTTCCGGACAGCTGCACAATATCCGGAATGGAGTGAACATGTAGCGATGGATTGGCTAGGGCGTTATGAGACTCATCTGCCATTATTACCAGAGGAAAAGATCTTACTTGCAAGTTATCTGAAGTTCCCTGAACCAGTATTTTCTACGATCCAGATGTATCAAGGTTCTCTAGATATCTCCCAGCTGGAGCATGTCCGAAAATTGGACCGCAAACTGAATGTCATGAAATCTCTTGACCGCTTTACAGATCAGTTCCTTCAGACGATACCAAACTAGCGGTAGTTGAAGTATCTGACACTTTTAGCGAAAAACTCTGCTCTCCAGCAGGGTTTTTGTTTTTCATCACCAGAATTCATAATAAATCGCAAGATGGAGAGCAAGAAGGATGACTACAAGTATGATATCGAATGCCGACGGGAACAGCAGTGTTCGGATCGCCTGGAATATCAACAACGGAAAGACAAATTGTTCACAGATGCTTCTGAATTGTCGGAGGTGATATTGAAACCGGTATTTGTTGAAGCCTCGTCGTCTCCTCATTGTGATGATCCTTTCTTTTACAGGGATTACTATATGTTATGATACTTGCCTAACTTCCGTGCCCATTTTTGTTTAAAAGAGAAAATTTGTGGAAAGCCTATTGACGATAAGACAATTCAAAAGGTAAACTATTACTACTAATACGTGTTTAAAAATAAATAGCATGCTTCGATAGGGAAGAGTAGATTGTGAAACCTAAAGAGAGGGAAATCATCAGCTGAAAGATTTCTTAGGAGGTAGCAGTTGAATGTCCCCCTTGAGCAACTTCTCTGAACCAGGAAAGTAAGAGGAGTCGGATTCTGACCGTTATCGATTAGAGGTGTGCAGCCAGTTATTATTGTGCTGCAAACAAAGGTGGTACCGCGAACTTCTTTCGTCCTTTGAGGATGTAAAAGAGGTTTTTTTATTTTCAAGGCTTTGATATTTTCATTAGTTATTTTGCGAAATTCGCTCCTTTTTTGCGGGCGTAAGAAATGCGGAAGCGACCCGATTAGTCACGAAGGTCACTGGAAAACGGACGAGAAGGCTGCCGCCGCCGCAGGAAGGTTGAAGTGATCCAAGTGACTGGTCGCTGAGCTAGACATCACTTCCTGCATTTACCTACTTCCGCAAGCCTCCTCACTTGCACAGGATCTTAACACAAAAATGAAATCAATTTCGTGTCTGCGATGGGAATTCTTAGAAGCTTTCCTTATGCTGACTTCGACGTTCACCACAAGACCACAGACTTATATTGCATCCTTTTTGCAGTTTTGCGCCGAGTAACCGCAGGCGCAGGACGTGGTGGAATTTGGTCGAAGGTCCTTATTATAAAGATCCTTTTAAAAACGGTGGGGTCTCGCTGGCTCGCTGTTCCCGCAGGAGTGTCGAAAATTTCGCTTTAATCGAACTTAGTCAGAAATCAACGTATGATTTAACAGAGCCTTCGCTAAAGTAATTTCCATCCACATATTTATCAAAGTCATTTTCTTAAAAAGAACTGTACTTAAAATGAATAATGAGGTTTTAAGGAGGAGTAAGAAATGTCTAAACAAGAACAAGAAATTTCGATGCCGACAAAATATGATCCACAAAAGACAGAAGAAAAATGGTATCAATATTGGCTCGATGGAAAGTTTTTCGAATCAAAGGGCGGGGAAGACAAAGAGCCTTATACCATCGTGATCCCACCACCGAACGTAACCGGTAAACTGCATCTCGGTCACGCTTGGGATACGACATTACAGGATATCATGATCCGTACGAAGCGTATGCAAGGTTATGATGCGCTTTGGCTGCCTGGGATGGACCATGCTGGGATCGCTACACAGGCCAAGGTAGAAGGGAAGCTGAAGGAAGAAGGAACTTCGAGATACGAGCTCGGCCGTGAAAAATTCCTAGAAGTTTCTTGGGAATGGAAGCATGAATATGCTGATTTCATCCGGAAGCAATGGTCGAAGCTAGGGCTATCCCTTGATTATTCCCGTGAACGTTTTACACTCGATGAAGGTTTGTCCGAGGCTGTTAAAGAAGTTTTCGTTTCGCTTTATGAAAAAGGTTTCATTTACCGTGGAGAATACATCATTAACTGGGATCCCCAGACAAAGACCGCGTTATCAGACATCGAAGTTATTTATCAGGACGTACAAGGTGCCCTTTACCATATGAAATACCCTCTTGCAGATGGAAGCGGACATATCGAGGTAGCAACAACCCGACCAGAAACAATGCTTGGAGATACTGCTGTTGCCGTCCATCCTAATGACGATCGATATAAAGACTTGATCGGTAAAAAAGTTAAGCTTCCGATCACAGGACGAGAAATCGAGATCGTAGCAGATGATTATGTTGATATGGAGTTTGGCTCAGGAGCGGTCAAGATTACACCTGCACATGATCCCAACGACTTCGAAATCGGAAACCGTCATAACCTTAAACGGATCCTTGTAATGGATGAGGGCGGAACGATGAATGAAGAAGCTGGTCCTTATCAAGGCATGGATCGCTTTGAATGTAGGAAGAAGATCGTTAAAGACCTCCAAGATCAGGCTGTTCTATTCAAGATTGAAGAACACATGCACTCTGTTGGCCATTCAGAAAGAAGCGGAGCAGTTGTCGAGCCATATCTTTCCACACAATGGTTCGTAAAAATGCAGCCGTTAGCTGATCAAGCTATCCAATTGCAAAAGGAAGAGAACAAGGTCCATTTCGTGCCAGACCGCTTCGAAAAGACGTATATGCGTTGGATTGAAAACATCCGTGATTGGTGTATCAGCCGCCAGCTATGGTGGGGGCATCGAATTCCAGCCTGGTACCATAAGGAAACCGGTGAAATGTACGTCGGCCGTACCGCACCAGAAGATCCGGAAAACTGGGAACAGGATGAAGACGTACTGGATACATGGTTCAGTTCAGCATTATGGCCATTCTCTACAATGGGGTGGCCGGATAAAGATTCTGCTGATTTCAAGCGTTACTATTCAACAGATGTATTGGTAACTGGTTATGACATCATTTTCTTCTGGGTTGCCCGTATGATCTTCCAGGGACTTGAATTCACTGGTGAACGTCCGTTCAAGGATGTTCTGATTCATGGATTGGTTCGGGACTCAGAAGGACGTAAGATGAGTAAATCACTCGGAAACGGTGTCGACCCGATGGATGTCATTGATAAATATGGAGCTGACTCATTGCGCTTCTTCCTATCAACTGGAAGCTCGCCAGGAAACGATCTCCGCTTTTACTGGGAAAAGGTTGAATCGACTTGGAACTTCGGAAACAAGATATGGAACGCTTCACGTTTTGCATTAATGAATATGGATGGTATGACAGCTGATGAAATCGACTTATCTGGTGAGAAATCACTTGCTGATGAATGGATTCTGACTCGTTTGAATGAAACGGTCGAATCCGTTACGAAATTGATTGATGCTTACGAGTTTGGAGAAGTTGGTAGAACGTTATACAACTTTATATGGGATGATTTCTGTGACTGGTATATCGAAATGGCGAAGCTTCCTCTTTATGGAGAGGATGAAGAACGTAAGAAAACGACCCGATCTGTTCTTGCGTATGTCCTCGATCAGACTTTACGCCTGCTTCACCCATTCATGCCATTCATAACCGAGGAAATCTGGCAGCATATCCCGCATAAAGGCGAGTCGATAACAGTTGCTGATTGGCCGGTCAAACGCGGGGATCTACATTTTGAAGACTCTGCAAAGGAAATGAAGGTGTTGACTGAAATCATTCGTTCAGTCCGTAATACACGTTCGGAGATGAACGTACCGCCAAGCAAACCGATTGAAATTCAGCTTAAGCCTCAGAATCAGGAAATTCTGAAACAGCTAGAGAAGAATCGTACGTATCTCGATCGCTTCTGTAACCCAGAGCCATTGACGATGGGGCTTGACCTGGAGGCGCCAGAAAAAGCGATGACCTCAATCGTAAGTGATGTGGAAATCTTCTTACCGCTAGAAGGATTGATCGATATTGAAAAAGAAGTCAAACGCTTGGAAAATGAGTATAAGAAATGGAATTCAGAAGTTGAGCGCGTACAGAAAAAACTAAGTAACGAAGGATTTGTCAAAAAAGCACCGGAAAAAGTTGTTGAAGAAGAACGTCAAAAGGAAAAGACGTATCTGGAAAATCGACAAAAGGTTGAAGAGCGTATCAAGGAATTAAAGAACTAATCGAGTGAAGGAGACGGATCATAGTGATTCGTCTTCTTCATAGTTATCAAGGAGTAGTGAAATGAAAACTTATGAAGAGACATTGCACTGGATTCATGAACTTCTCGCTTTTGGTATGAAACCTGGATTATTGAGGATGGAATGGATGTTGAAAGAACTTGGCCACCCCGAAAAAGACCTGACAGCCGTCCATCTAGCGGGGACAAATGGAAAAGGATCCACCCTAACGTATATGCGTTGCATTTTGCAAGAAGCAGGCTATACGGTCGGGACATTCACCTCACCTTATATTGAACGCTTCAATGAGCGGATCTCCATCAACGGGGAACCGATGGCAGATAACGATCTGGTAAGAGTTGCAAATGAAGTAAGACCCATAGCAGAAAAATTGGCTGCTACCGATTTAGGGACTCCGACTGAATTCGAGGTAGTTACAATCCTCTCGATTGTTTATTTCGCCAGGCACCAGAAAGCGGATATCATTCTATTTGAAACTGGCCTTGGAGGAAGGCTCGACTCTACGAATGTCATCCAGCCGATACTCACAGGCATTACAAATATCGGGTATGATCACACCGCGATTCTGGGTAATACATTACAAGAAATTGCTTATGAGAAAAGCGGAATCATCAAAGCGGGAGTTCCACTTGTCACTGGGGTGGAACAAGCAGAAGCCATCAAAGTAGTGGAAGAAAAGGGAAAAGAGCATAATGCATTGATCACTCGCTTGAAAAGAGATTATTTCATAACGGAACATGAAGTATTGGAAGAGGGAGAATCGTTTACGTTAAAGAGTCCTTCTCGAACTTATGAAAATCTTCGTGTCAAAATGAGCGGTTTCCATCAAGTGAAAAACGCAGCAATGGCGATTGTCATGATTGAAGCCTTGGGTGATCGAATTGATTTCGAAATCCAAGAGCAGCATATTTTTGACGGTTTACTTCAAGCACAATGGCCAGGTCGTTTTGAACAAGTCAGTGAAAACCCACTGATTATTCTCGACGGTGCTCACAATAAAGAAGGAATCGAAAGTCTCAAACAAACCTTGATCAGTCATTTTCCAAATCGGAAAAAAAGAATCATCTTCAGTGCCTTAAGTGATAAGCCGGTCAATGAGATGCTATCTGAACTTTACGACTGTATCGATCACCTCATGTTTACATCTTTCGACTTTCCAAGGGCAAGCTCCGCTGAATCTTTATTTGAAAGATGTGAATATGAACCAAAAGAACTAGAAGAGGATTTTAAAGCTGCTTTGAAAAAAGAGATGGATCGGATGGGTGAGGAAGATGTCCTCGTGATTACAGGATCCTTATACTTCATATCAATGGCTAGGGAAATTTTCAAAAATATGAAATAAATTGAATATTTTAATTACATTTTCTGAGAAGTTTTGATAAAATATGAATAAGGATAAATAGTACGTTAGACTCAATTGGAATGTCAGGGATAAAGGCGAAGGGGGGAGGAACATGACGAAAGGTGCAAAACGTGTGCTCATAACGCTCTGTGCGTTAGCTTGGACTGTGGTCCTGTGGGCATTCTTCACCTACTCGATACCATCATTAGAAGGCTATTGGTTAGATATTATCGGCATGCTGATCATGATGGTTGTCGTCTCTTTGTTCCCGATCCATGTGAAGGGGACGAACATCTCCTTGATACAGGGGATATCCCTCGCCGTCTTCCTGCATTTCGGATTACTGATCGAATTGGTCCTTGTTCAGATTACGATTGCAGCTTCGATGATCAGGTTGAAATATCCGCTCTATCGATTTGGGACAAGTTCACTCATGTTCATGTTGGTTTCTGTATCAGCAGCATTGGTCTATTATCTGCTTGGTGGTGTAGTCGGCGGATTGGGCATGAATGAGTATCCGAAGATCATACCAGTTCTCGGTTATTCTCTCACAGCTATCCTTACGAACCATTTCATCCTCTATTTTTTGCGTAGATACATATATAAAGAATCAAGCTCATTGTTTGATAAAGATTTCCTCTGGGAGATGTTCATGGAGTCATTCATCCTTCCTGTCGGGATCACCTTCTACATCATCTATTCACAACTAGGTACAACAGCCATTCTATTCGTCGGTATCCCTTTTGTCGTCATTTCATTATTTGTGAATATGTACCATTCCAGCCAGAAGATCAACCACTTACTGAAGTTTACAAGTAAAATTGGACAAGAATTGACGGAAAGCTTGAAAGTAGATGAAATATTAGATATTTATATGGGCCGTATTACGAAAATGTTGAAAGTCGATTATGCGTACATATTGGATATTGAAGATGAGACTCAATTGAAAGTTAATCGGAAATACGAATCAAAGAGAGCCTTTAACGCTGACCATCCTTATCTATTAAAAGGGGAAGGAATAAGCGGTAAAGTGTGGGAGAGCGGTCATAGCCTCCGTTTTACAGCACGCCATCAATTGCGGAAATATTCAAGAGGTTTCTTGCCAGTTTCGGTACAATCCGTCCTTTCTGTTCCAATGATCCGGAACCATGAAGTAGTAGGCGTAATCACGTTCGCATCGAATCAAAAGAAAGCATACGACAAAGCACATGCGATGATACTGGAAATCTTATCAAACTATCTAGCAGTGGCAATCGATAAGGCAAAAAACTATGAGGCTACCAAAAATAAAAGCGAACGGTGCCACCTGACGAATCTCTACAATTACCGTTATTTTGAAGATATGCTTTCGGAAATGTATGTGAACTATGAAGAATCCCATAAACCCTTTTCTCTGATCCTATTGGATATCGATCATTTCAAGCGTGTAAATGATACGTATGGTCACCAATCGGGTAATATCGTATTGTGCCAGGTGGCAGATAGACTTGTGGATATCATCGGAAAAAATGGAACAGTAGCAAGATACGGCGGAGAAGAGTTTGTCATCGTCCTTCCGAATATGGATCATGCCGAAAGCTTGGATCTGGCTGAGGCAATCAGGGAAGAAATCTCAAGTTCACATTTCACCATTAAGAATGACCTCGGAGACCTGCAAAATAAACGAATCCATTTGACAGTTAGTATGGGGGTGTCTACCGCTCCATTGCTAGGTGAGGACCCGCTAACTTTAATCAGGAATGCTGACCGGGCAATGTATACAGGTGCAAAACAGCAAGGAAGAAATAAAGTTGCAAGCTATATCGGATAGGAAAAGGACTGTCCTAAAAGAAAAGAGTCAGACACCTCCAACACAATATTTTGGATCAAAACCACAATTTTTCTCAAAATGTTGTTAAGTTCGGATAGTCTCAGACAATTTTTGGGACAGTCTCTTTTTCCATTTCTTAAGAATTCAGGTGATCATATGCTTCGTATCCTCAAATCGAATAATGGAAGTACGCTTGTGATCGTATTGATGGTCATCATGGTCCTCGGAATCCTTATCCCAGCCAGTTATAGCTGGTACAACAAGTTATTTCTGAATGAGAACCGGATCCTCCATCAAAAACAAGCCGTCAATCTATCCGTGAGCGCGATGGAAACGTTTAAACGGCAGGATAATTTGGACAAAATTGATTATTTGAAATCATATACATATACCTCGGAAAATCCGTTGAGCGTCATGAAGGATGGAGGTAATAAGCTGCACCTATACCAATACGCAGAGGATAGTGAAGGTAATCGATTGACTTCTGAACAATTGGAGAATTATTCAGGAGAGTATACAGTCGTCACCAGAGCGATTGCAGGGGACCTTAATCAAGATCAACAAAAAAATGCTGATGAACCCTATTTCTATGAACATAAAATGACTGCAGTTGAGACGTTTTCCAATGGAGAAGTCCTGATTGAAAAAAGGAATGGAGAAATGCATTGGCTGACCTTCCAAGAATTCATACATGATTTTGAAAATGTAACTATCGAAGGAAACGTAACAATTTTCAGTGTTGGGGAAAATCGGGTGTATGATAAAAGAAATAAAATGGCCATCATCGGTGAAGGAAATCTTTCGATCAAAGGTGGAAACACTATTAATACCGGTCATAATGGAAACTCAGAAATCTCGTTGATTTCAAAAAAAGGTGATATTACAATTGAAGAGGCAGAATTGATCAGCACTGGAAACAGTATTCATAGTTTCATTTTACTCAATGCGCCTCATGGAAATGTCACTGTTCAGAATGCATCCATAAGAGCTGAAAGATATATATCTATTTATGCGGGTATAGATAAAGAAACAAATGCTCCTATAGCTTTGAATAAATATATATTTTTAAGAAACTCTATTCTGGAAGTATTAAAAAATAAATCTGAAATAATTAAAAAAGCCTCTGGAGATGTCATAGAAAATTAATATGAAAATATACTAATTGGTATGACTAATTCCTGATTTTTGGCTTTCAACCCATCCTTTATATAGTGGATCTTTAGATAGGCGTATCCTTCTTTTAACTCGGCTCCAAATGAGACCGGGTTTTTATTTTGGGCTAACAACTCAAAATGATCCACTGGTAGGGTGAATTGATGGAATAGAGAGGTGGTCGAGAAGTTCTCTTCATTTTGATATAGGTGAAGTTGATTGTTTTCTATTGTTAGAATGTTGAATGTTTCTTCCTGGGTTTCAAAGTGGAGTTCGCTATCGTTCAACTTGAGGTAAACCGGTGAAGCAAGTTCCCGTGTCAGCACCGTCTTCAGTTCTTGTACTTGTGTTTCAGTACGTGCAACGCCCTCTGTTTGCTTCCAGGAAGCCTGGGCAAAAGAGAACAAACTATACAACACACCGACAATCATTGAAAAGATTGCAATTGCTGCTAGAAGTTCCACTAAAGTCATACCGCGTTCATTTTTCATCTTTAATTCCCCCATGAAACCGTGACTGTAACAAGCTTTGGTTCACTATCATCGAAAACACCTGACATGGTAACTTGTTGTGGTAATGAAGTAGAAGGAGTTTCTTCTTGATTAGATAGTTTCGCAGTATGAGTGGTTACAAAAAAATGATCCACTACATAGGTTTCCTGCACGGGCTCACCCTTTTTTAACTGATCGAGTGTTCTATTCAATTCTTGTTCTACGATTTCAACGGCTTGTTTACGAGCATCATGTTTGTTGGTAGCTGTAGTGAAAAAATCCATAGATTGCGAAAGTAGTGTAAAAACAAGACCGATTATGACTATAGTCACAAGTACTTCAAGCAAAGAGAGTCCTTTTTGATTATGTATCATCACATTCCAACCACTTTCTTCATAATAGTCTATATTTTAACATTATTCTGGACTCTTTTATAGTACAATAGTAGAAGATAAAGGAAGAATGCGCCTAATTAAAGGAGGGGAGTCAATGAAAGTTCGATTAGGGGATCTTTTAGTCAACGAACGTATGATTACACAAGCTCAATTAGACGAAGTACTGAAGGAAAAATCGAATAATCAAAAGCTTGGTGATGCTCTTTTGGACCGTGGGTACATCACAGAACGAAAATTGATTGAAGTGTTGGAATTCCAATTGGGCATTCCACATGTTCGATTGACGAGTATACCAATCGACTCAAGTTTGACTGCACTCGTTTCTAAAGAAACCGCGAGACGTAATGTGTACATACCGATTCAAAAACAGAACGATAAACTGGTTGTTGCAATGGCTGATCCTTTGGATTATTACTCGGTTGAAGATTTGAGGTTATCAACCGGATTTCAAATCACCCCTGTCATCGCAAGCAAAACGGAGATCATCCAGGCGATCAATAAGTACTATGGGGGTGCTGGTAAGGAAATCGTCACAGACAGCACGACAGGAGATACGAATGAAATTGAAGCCTCTGCAGTGAGGGTTGTGAAACAGATTTTGTCAGATGCCGTTGAAAGCCAAGCGAGCGATGTCCATTTTGATCCCCAGGAAAATCAATTAGTCATCCGTTTCCGAATTGACGGGGTCCTCAGGAATGAACAGTCCTTTGCAAAATCGATGCAAAGTGCAATGCTTTCGCGGATCAAAGTCATGGCCGATCTTGATATAACAGAATTTCGAATTCCACAGGATGGAAGAATCCAGTTGAAGCTGAATAACAGTAAAATCGATTTGCGGATTTCTACGCTTCCCACCATGTTCGGAGAAAAAGTGGTCATAAGGATCCTGGACCTCTCAAAAACCAATCTCCGTCTGGCAAATTTATTCATGAGTGAAAGAAACGAACAAACCTTTCTTAGCTTTCTCGATAAACCGAACGGATTGATTCTTTTGACTGGACCGACGGGCTCCGGGAAAACATCGACATTGTACACCGGCTTGAACCGATTGAATAGAGAAGAAGACAACATCATTACGATTGAAGACCCTGTAGAGTATCAACTCGAGGGCATCAACCAAATTCAAGTGAACAATACGGTCGGCCTCACCTTTGCGAGTGGTTTACGGTCAATATTACGGCAAGATCCAAATATCATCATGGTCGGAGAAATCCGTGATGCGGAAACGGCGGAGATTGCTATCCAGGCTTCTCTTACAGGTCATCTTGTTTTATCCACATTACATACGAACGATGCTGTCAGTGCAATCACCCGATTGATCGACATGGGGATCGAACCTTATCTCATATCTGCTGCTGTTACAGGAGTTGTCGGACAGCGATTGGTCAGACGGATCTGTGAAGATTGTAAAACCGAATACACCCCTTCAGAACAGGAAAAACGGTTGTTTCGTTCAAGGGGCATGGATGTCAGATCTCTCTATGCTGGAGAGGGATGTGTGAGTTGCAGATACACCGGCTTCAACCGAAGGATACCGATTCAAGAAGTTATACAGGTCGACGATATTATTCGTGAACACATCCTTCAAAAAAACTCGAATGGAAAAATCAAGGATCACTTTAAAGAAAATGGGATCCAGTGGTTGGTTGATGATGGTCTAGAAAAAGCTAAAAGAGGTTGGACGACTGTTGAAGAGGTTATTCGAGTGACGACAATCGATTAGGGGGTTAATTATGAATTACGATATCGAACGGATTCATCAAATGTTGACATATGCACATGGACTGAAAGCATCGGATGTCCATTTGTCCATTGGTCTCGCTCCTATTTTCCGGGTACATGGCGACCTCGTCCCTCGAGATATGGAACCATTGACACCAGAAGATACGGAGTTGATTGCAAAGTCCCTCATGAATGACCGTCAATGGGACGAGTTCATCGAGATGGGCGAGATTGATTTTTCATATGGGATCCAGGGCGTGTCAAGATTCCGGATCAACGCTTTCCACCAACGCTCAAGCATCAGTCTCGCGATTCGAGTGATTCCGACCATCATCCCTTCTATTGAAGAATTAATACTGCCCGATACATTGAAAAGTGTCATGATCAACTCTCAGGGGTTGGTATTGATCACAGGGCCAACAGGGAGCGGAAAATCGACTACATTGGCTTCCATGATCGATTACGTCAATCATCACTTGAACCGCCACGTCATCACGCTTGAGGATCCGATCGAGTATTTGCACCGACATCAGCAATCCATCATCGTCCAACGTGAGATCGGATTGGATACAAAATCATTCCCGGCTGGTTTGCGATCTGCTTTAAGGCAGGACCCAGACATCATACTCGTCGGAGAAATGCGTGACCTTGAAACGATTGCCACTGCAATTACTGCCGCGGAAACCGGGCATCTGGTATTGGGAACACTCCACACGACAGATGCACCTTCGACAATTGATAGGATCATTGATGTCTTCCCGCCTGAGCAGCAAGCGCAAATACGGATCCAGCTAGCTTCGGTCCTGGTGTCGGTCTTTTCACAGCGGTTGATCCCGAACATCAAAAAAGATGGCAGAACCCTTGTCACCGAATTATTGATGAACAATCCAGGGGTGTCGAACCTGATCCGTAATGAAAAAATCTATCAGATCAAAAGCATGATGCAGACGAGCAAGTCACAGGGGATGTACACACTGGAAATGTCGATACAAGAAAAACTACGGAATGGCAAGATTTCAAGGGAAGCCGCCCAACCTTACCTAAAAGAGATGATGGTATAGATGCCTAGTTATTCGTATCAAGGTCGAGATCAGTATGGGAAAAAAGCACGTGGACAAGTTGATGCAGAAACCCGGGTGAATGCCGTCAGTGTATTGAGAGAACGAGGAATCGCTGCGACAGAGGTTTTCGAGTACAAAGAAAATTTGTTAACGAAGGAGCTCTCGATCAGCACACGGATCAACCCTCGTGATCTGGTCATTTTCCTAAGACAATTCGCAGCTCTATTAGATGCGGGTGTTTCCGTAGTCCAATCGGTACAAGTATTAGAAGAACAAGCAGAACAGAAAACGTTCAAACGCACGTTGATCTCCATCAGGGAACAGGTTCAAGAAGGGGAGTCGCTTTCGATTGCGATGGAAAAGTACAATAGGTTCTTTCCACCGATGGTCATACAATTGACTCGTGTAGGAGAAGTGAGCGGCAACTTAGATGAAGCGATGCTTCGTCTAGCGGATTATTATGAAAAACGGTATGAAATGCGTCAGAAAGTGGTTTCTGCCCTCATCTATCCTGCTTTACTTGGTATTGTGGCAATTGCCGTCCTGAATGTGATGCTTTACGTCGTTGTTCCGCAATTTACAGCAATGTACGCAAGTTCGAACAATGAATTACCGCAGTTGACACAAATCGTCTTAGCAGTCAGTGAGTTCGGAAACACCTATTGGTGGGTAAATATTACTATTATAAGTCTAGTTGTTATCGTTTTTTATGCGTTTTGGAGAAATGAAACTAGTAAATATTACTTAGATTATGCTATGTTGAAAGTACCAATATTAGGATCGATTTTACAAAAAACGCTAATTATCGAGTACGCAAGAACACTTAGCTCCTTATTCACTAGTTCAGTCCCCATCCTGCAATCCATGTCTATCACCAAGAATGTCCTTAACAACACAGTCTTTAAGAAAATAGTGGATGAATCAATCGATTCTGTAGAAGAAGGAAAGTCGATGTCGGTTCCGATGAAAAACAGCTGGGTCTTCCCGCCCTTAGTCTTACATATGATTGCCATCGGAGAACAAACGGGTAACCTCGATGAAATGCTTTATAAGATAGCTAGTTTTTATGAAACAGAGGTAGAACATATCACGGATCGTCTTCGCACACTCCTCGAGCCGATATTGATTTTGATCCTGTCCGTCGTTGTTGGTGTCATTGTGTTGTCAGTCGTGTTACCGATGTTTGATCTGTACGAAAATATCAATTTTTAAGGGGAGAGTCACGAAATGAAAAAAAGTATGGTAAGGTCAGAGAGAGGATTTACGCTAGTCGAATTACTCGCAACAATCGTTATTTTGGGGATTATTGCGGCGATTGCAGTACCATCGATTGGGAAACTGATTGAAAATACAAAAGAAGATACACATAAAGCAAATGCAATGCAAATTATTGAAGCAGCAAGATTGTATGTCCTTTCAGAAGACCCATCAGCTTCTTCAGTTAATGCAAAGACTTTAAGTAGAGAAGGATTTTTAGAAGCCGTACCTAAAAATCCTAGTGGGGAAGGACCTTATTCCACTGCAAATGTTGATATAAAACCAGGGGAAAATGGGAAAAAAAGTTACACAATCACTTTAAACGGAAGTGGAATGAAAAAGAAAGAATGGACAGAAGCTCAATTAAAAGGGACAGATTCTGATTCAGATAATTAATTTTTATTAGTTAAACCCTCTCCACTCGAGAGGGTTCATTTCTATATACGGAGTAGATTCATCATGTACATATTGTTTTTCGTTTTAGGTTTGGTTTTCGGGTCATTTTTCAATGTGGTCGGGTTAAGGGTTCCGAAAAAGGAATCGCTTGTCCGGCCTGGTTCGCATTGCACAAAATGCCAGAAACCATTGAAACCGATCGATCTCATCCCGGTTCTATCTTATTTCGTTACAAGTGGAAAATGTCGTTACTGCAAGACCAGGATCTCTATCATTTATCCAATCATCGAATTAGTGACTGGTGTTCTGTTTGTCTTCAGTTTCCACCAATTCGGATGGTCACCGATGCTGATCGGCAGTCTAATTTTGATTTCGATGTTGATGATCATTTTCGTCAGTGATCTCTTCTTTATGCTGATTCCGAATAAGATCCTGTTAGTCTTTGCACCTCTCATCATCCTATATCGTTTATGGATACCGACGAACCCGTGGTGGGATGCTTGGGTAGGTAGTCTAATAGGATTCAGCCTGCTATTATTAATCGCTGTCATCAGTAAAGGTGGAATGGGCGGCGGTGACATCAAACTATTTGCGTTATTGGGGTTGGTGTTCGGATGGAAAGGCATTTTGCTCGTGTTATTCCTGGCATCTTTCATCGGTTCAATCGTTGGCCTCAGCCTGTTCGCTATGAAGAAGGTCAAAAGGAAACAGCATGTGCCGTTCGGTCCGTTCATTGTAGTTGCCGCATTCGTGACGTTGTTTTGGGGAGAACCGATTTTACGCTGGTATTTAAACTAAAGGAGTTTGTTCGTCATGGCATGGTTACCTTTTAAAAAGAAATACCCGTTTTTTCTCGTATTCCAGGATGATTGTATTCGATATGTAAAATTGAAAAGCCGCTCTCCACTGATCGTCCAGAAAGTTGGGGAAAAAATCATCCCA
The DNA here is from genome assembly GCF_019720915.1 of Alkalihalobacillus sp. TS-13. Taxonomy (GTDB): domain Bacteria; phylum Bacillota; class Bacilli; order Bacillales; family Fictibacillaceae; genus Pseudalkalibacillus. Next base: position 2,024,156 of record NZ_JAHKSI010000001.1, on the reverse strand, counting down.
TCAGGGGTCATACAAGAGGGGAAGATCATGAATCCGAAGCTCCTTACCCAACTGCTTAACAAGTGTGTACAGGAATGGAAGGTCAAAGGCAAAAAAGTCAGTATCGCGATACCTGATTCGATTTCCGTCATCCGTAAAGTTCCTGTTCCCGCAGTAATCCCTGACGATGAATTAAAGGGATATATCCAAGTAGAGCTCGGAGCATCGATTCACATACCATTCGAAGAGCCGATATTCGATGTACAAAAGCTGCAGAAAAAGGAAGGAAAGGTTGAGTATCTTCTTTTTGCAGCACCTGAGGATGTAATGAAAGAGTATGTAAGCGTCCTGGAAGAAGTGAAGTTGAAGCCTGTAGGGGTAGAACTCGCCTCGCTTGCAAGTTACCGTCTTTTTTACGAGCTGGATCTTGTAGATGACCACCATCATTACCTATGCCTTCATCTTGACCGAATGGGAATCAACGCGACAGCTTTTCATAGGCATGTGCCGCTTTTCACACGGTATATCCCGATGTTATCACCGGAAACTGCTGATGAAGCTTCCAAAGACCAGATGATTACTCAACCTTTCGATATCGAGGAAAGATGGAATGAACTTGTGACGGAGATCGATCGGGTCATGAGATTTTATCAATTCTCATTATCTGATGAGTCCACTACGTTCGATGCATTCATCATATCCGGTGACCATCCTCAAGGGGAGCAATTTTCAAAGCAATCGACTTCTTATTTCGATCTGCCTCTTATAGAAATTCCCGGGGGAAAAGTGGTGCTTGAGAGAGGTCTTCAGGTGCCAAAAATGTTTCATACAACCGTCGGACTTGGGCTGAAAGGGGAGTGATGACGTGCAAGTTGATATCAATCTACTCCCACAAAAAAAGACATCTGCTTCGACGACCAGGAAAATGGTGTTCCTCCTTCTGGTTATATCCATTATCGGGATTGCAGGGATAACGACTTCGAAAATACTGGCTATCCTGGAAATTTCAGAACTTGAAAAACAAGTAGAGATTTTGCAGGACGAACGAAGTAATATCGAAGGGCAATTAAATACAAGCTCAGAAAAAAGTAAAGAGATGTTGAAGGAGTTGAACCAGCTTATCTCAAGCAGGATTGCTACCACTGACGTTATCGATGAAATGATTGAACCTCTAAAAAACGGATCTCTTGAGCAAATCGGTTATTCCGAAAATGGTACAGTAACTCTTGTGACGACGTTCACAAAACTAGAGCAAATCGCAGAGTATCAACGGCAATTGCTAGAGTCTGATGGGATATTGGATGTCACGATCGTCCGAGTATCGAAAAATGATCAGGGATTTGAGCAAATTGCTGAAGTGATTGAAGGAGAAACAAAAGAAACGTCTGAAACAGAGAAAACAAGCAAAAACTATTTTGCTGATTTTGAGATTGTCTTCCATACGGAGCGATTCACTAAAAAAGGAGGAGGAGAATGATGCAGAAGGTGTCTTCACAAAAAAGGTTGATGATTCTTTTTTCAATCATCATGGTCCTGCTATTAGTGGCAAGCTATCTGTTTATCGTCTATCCTTCACTCGACCGGATCAATATGTTGAATTCGCAAATCCAGGTTGAAAAGACTTTTATTGAAACTGCTGGAAAAAAGATAAACGCACAAAATGACGATCAAGAAGAAGTAAGCATACATACTGCTCCAAAGGGGAAGAAAACAGATCGGATTGTCCTTGATTTACGGAAAGCAGAAAATGACGCTAAAAGCGATATTCAAGAAATCCTGCTGCAACAAGATAACGCTGGACCCAGTGATAATGGCGGGAATGAGGGACAAGAATCTTTTTCGGTTTTACAATCATTTACGTTTTCAGTCCTCGTAAATGCCCCAAATCTGGATTCTATTAATACGTTCATAGATACAGTTGAACAATCGGAGCGGTTCTACAAAATTTTATCTATGGAGACTGCCAGTGGGGGAGAGAATACTAAATCGTTGACCTACCAATTGGAAGTGAAAACATATCATTATAAATGAGGGCGTGTCAAAATAACTCGAACGCTTTTAAGGACAAGACGACAGAGGTCTTGTTCTTTTTTATTTTCTTTGTGATATAGTCTTCCTACCACTCTACCATCGATGTTCTAAAGAAAGGTGTTCGTACATAGAATAGATTGAGTATAGAAGGAGTTGATAGGGATGCATAACGAGCCTGACAAAATATCGATCAAAGTGAACGGGAAGGACAGGCCTGTGATGGAAATTAAAGAAGAGCAGGAAGTTGCGGCTGCAATTGATCGGGAGTCCATTGAAACTCCGTTTGAATGGGTTCTGCCAAAAGACAAGCCTTCTGACACTACTTATTTTTTTAACCAGAACCGAAGTGAAAAGCAAATGGAAGATTACCAACCTATTTCATATGACCGTAAACCAGGATTACCTATTCATAGAAAGAAACAACGTATGCCTTTCAAGGGTCAACTGCCATCCCCGAAAATGCCGTTTCAATTTCCGAAACGCTTGCTTATACCGATTGGAAGTGCAGTGTTAATTGGTTGCATGATCGGTTTGATCGTATTAATGATTTTTACAGGAGATGAGTTCAAGTCGAAAACAGAGCCCCAATCAACAGGTATCGTTCAGGAAAGTCCTGCTGGAACAGAGGAAGGGACAACAGGGACAGCAGTTGAAGCAACGAAGATCGATGTTTCGATCATAACAAACATCATTCAAGGTGGTGTCTACTCGTCTAGTGAGAGCGCTCAGGAAGTCGTTGAGCAAGCGAAAGATAATGGATTTGCTGCTGTGTTCGATCCTGCCGATAATCGTGTCATTCTTGGTGTTGGCAGTAATGAAGATTTGAGCGCACTCCTTCCTGACTACCAGACCATAGTGTCAGATGCGTATTCGAAAGAATGGACTATTTCCGGAAAAGAGATTGCTGTGAATGATGAGAATCAGCTCCAATGGGTTGAGTCAGGAAAGGTGTTATTTGAAAAAGTGTTGGCAGCAGATGCGGGAGTAATCAATGGCATGCAGTCTGATTTGCTAGAGTGGAAGAACGAGTCCCTCGGTTCCGTTTCTGTCCTCTCAAAGGAACAACAAGAAAAGTCCATAGCATTCATCAATGCTCTTTCGACAATATCTGAAAATAAGGATGACAAATGGGATTTGCAGCAAGCCAAATTGAACGCTGTAATCCATTACAAATCATTGATAAACAGTTTTTAAAAGTGTTGATAAGTAGAGGTTGTTAAAAGAAATATGTGAAGTGACTTTAGCGGACACCAGAGCCGTTATTTGTGACGAAAACGGTGTTTTGGAGCTATTAGCGGACAGGGGAGCCGTTATCTTTGAAAAGATCTGGTGTTTTTCCATACTTTTTATTAAATAGGGTCTCTGCTGTCCGTTAGTTTCGTAAAATCATTGAGATTTGGATAAATAAGGTCTCCTATGTCCGTTTAATGATTAAATGTAACGAGGAATGATTCAAGTTCAGCTGTTCGTCAGAACTCCATTGAGTACAAGTGTGATTAAGCGCTGACTACCGCTATTCTGTAGACCATGAAAAACCCACATCCACAATACAGACTCACCTGTGAAATATTACCTCAGAAATTCCTCTAAATTTCGACAAAAAGATAGACATAAATCAGCCTTCCTTTACGAATTATAATAAAGGAGGGGAATGACTAATTTTGGTTGTTTTACTGGAAGGGATTTGATATTCTGTAAATACTCCCTTCAAAAGTAGTGAAATGACAATCATAACCTCTACTCTAGACGTAAAGGGTGATTGCATGAAAAGCCTCATTTTAGCCTCAGGCTCACCTCGACGTAAAGAATTACTCGAAATTGCCCGCCTATCATTTACTGTCCAAAAAAGCGCTGTTTCTGAAGACATCAGTAAAGAATATTCTCCAGAACAATTTGTCGAACAATTGGCCTTACATAAAGCTCAAGACATCTATAGTAAAAATCCGTCTGATGTTGTTTTGGGGGCGGATACTGTTGTCGTGTTCAATAAGCAGATCCTAGGCAAGCCCGAAAACGACAAAGAAGCTTTCAACATGTTGAGGATGTTATCCGGCGAAACCCATCATGTATTCACAGGTGTTGCTATTATTTCAGAAGAAAAAAAGCGGGTTTTCCATGGTGTGACGGAAGTGACGTTTTGGAATCTCTCTTCTGAGGAAATAGAAGAATACGTGAGGAGTGGAGAAAGTTCAGATAAAGCAGGCGCATATGGTATACAAGGCTATGGATCGACGTTGGTCAAAGAGATCAAGGGAGATTATTTCAATGTAGTCGGTTTGCCAGTAGCACAGACAGTACGCGAATTAAAAGAATTCGGAATTTCAAATGATCTCAGTCAGTCACGGAATATATCCTAAGGAGGATCTGCATTTGGGAATCAAACCCCTGACAATCCGTGATTTTCCATTGAATGAAAGACCAAGAGAGCGTATGCTGAAGGAAGGCGCCAACGTCCTCTCTAACCAAGAGTTGCTCGCGATTATTTTACGTTCAGGAACAAAAGAAGAATCTGTTCTTCAATTATCACATAGATTGATTCAGCAGTTTGAAGGATTGAACCTTTTGAAGGATGCAACGATTGATGAACTTATTGCTGTCAAGGGAATTGGCAATGCGAAAGCAGTTGAAATCCTGGCGTCTCTTGAACTAGGAAAACGAGTGAACAGGCTTCAAATCGAGGGCCGGTACATCATCCGCTCCCCAGAAGATGGAGCCAATTATGTCATGGATGAGATGCGTTTTTTGTCACAGGAGCATTTTGTATGTATTTATTTGAATACGAAGAATCAGGTGTTGCATAAACAAACCGTATTCATCGGAAGTTTGAATGCATCCATCGTCCATCCAAGAGAAGTATTTAAAGAAGCAATGCGTCGGTCTGCAGCATCGATCATCTGCTTCCATAATCACCCGAGTGGTGATCCAAATCCGAGTCGTGAAGACATTGAAGTAACTCAACGTTTATCGGAGTGTGGAAAGATCGTCGGAATCGATGTTTTGGATCATATCATCATCGGTAATCAAAAATTTGTAAGCCTTAAAGAAAAAGGCTACGTTTAGACTGTTCAAGCTTTACAGTTTGGAGTATAATCAAAGTTATGAGTTTTGCTAGTAATGAAGGGAGATTTACATAAATGTTTGGTGGATTTTCAAGAGATATGGGAATTGATTTAGGTACAGCGAATACGCTGGTATATGTGAAAGGGAAGGGTGTAGTCGTACGTGAACCTTCCGTTGTTGCAATCAACACAAAGAGTGGAGATATCGAAGCAGTCGGTAATGCGGCAAAGAATATGATCGGTCGTACACCAGGAAACATCGTCGCGCGCCGTCCGATGAAAGACGGGGTTATTGCTGACTATGATACTACTGCTACGATGATGAAGCATTATATTCAACAAGCTCAGAAAAACCGTTCTGTGTTTTCTAGAAAGCCCTTTGTCATGGTATGTGTTCCATCCGGAATCACACATGTTGAAGAACGTGCGGTGAAAGAAGCGACAAAACAAGCGGGAGCTCGTGATGTGGAAACAATCGAAGAACCTTTAGCGGCAGCGATCGGTGCAGATCTTCCGGTTTGGGAGCCGACTGGTAGTATGGTCGTCGACATTGGTGGAGGAACGACGGAAGTCGCAATCATCTCACTTGGTGGAATCGTTGAAAAACAATCGATCCGGGTAGCAGGTGATGAAATGGATGACGCGATCATCCAGTACATCAAAAAGACGTATAACGTTATTATCGGGGAACGTACAGCAGAAACAATCAAGTTGGACATCGGTTCTGCAGATGTTTCAGATGGTATGGAAGAAATGGATATTCGTGGACGTGATCTATTAACTGGATTACCCAAGACGATTACGATTTCTGGTGAAGAAGTAGCAGGTGCACTGAAGGATACAGTTGATACCATCATGGATGCTGTAAAGCTTGCGTTGGAAAAGACTCCGCCTGAGCTGGCTGCTGATATCATGGATCGTGGAATCGTACTGACTGGTGGGGGAGCACTTCTACGAAACTTGGACCGTGTAATCAGTGAAGAAACGAAAATGCCTGTCATTGTAGCTGAAAACGCATTGGACTGTGTTGCGATTGGTACTGGACGAGCAATTGAAAACTACCAGCAGATCAGCAGTAAACCAGGATTTGGCGGCGGCCGTTCTAAATCAAAATCGTAAGAGGTGTAAATCGTGCCGCAGTTTTTTTCTAATAAACGATTGATTATTTTACTAGTAAGTATGATTGTTCTGGTGGCTATGATCGGTTTTTCCATGAAAGAACGTGAAAACATTTCATGGCCAGAACAATTTTTGCAAGATACCGTTGGATGGACACAATCTGTCTTTTATAAACCCGCACACTTTGTAGCGGGTTTCTTTGGGAATGTAATTGAGATGAAAGAAATCTATGAACAAAATAAAGTCCTGAAGTTACAGTTGAATGAATATGATTCACTCGCAAGCCGGGTGAAAGATTTGAAGAAAGAAAATGAAACCCTGCGAAACACACTTAAAAAAGAAGAAACCCTGACAGATTATACGGTATGGCAAGCTTCTATCATCGGAAGATCACCAGAGAGATGGTATCAATCTGTCAAAATCAATAAAGGCAAACAAGCTGGAATCGAACCAAATATGGCTGTCATTTCTGCCCAGGGATTGATAGGGAAGATCGACAAGGTTTCAGCATTCCATTCAAGTGTAGAATTGGTAAGCAGCCATGATCCGAACAGCAGGATTTCGGCAGTCGTAAATGGTGAAAAAGAGAGAGTATATGGTTTGATTCAAGGGTTTGACGAAAAGAAGAAAGTGCTTTTGATGAAAATGATCCCGATCGATAAGAAATTAGAAGAAGGTCAAACCGTGACGACATCTGGTCTTGGAGGCATTTTCCCTGAAGGCTTAGAGATTGGAAAGATCGTAGAAGTAGAACCTGATAAAGTGGAACCGACACAAACTGCTTACATAGAGCCAGCTGCGGACCTTTATGATATCAATCACGTGATGATCGTCAAGCGAAAAATGGAAGAAGTGGATGTTGAAATTGGGGATCCAGACCAAATAGAGGAGGAAGAAACGTCATGATCCGCTTTCTTCTTCCTTTTATTACATACCTCGTTTTTATTAGTGAAAGTACCATCATGCAGGTTTTCACACCACAGCATCTGGATAACGAAACAATCCTTATCCCACGCTTTGTTGTTGTCATAGTGTGTTTCATAGCTATGTACATTTCACCGATCCGCGGTCTCATTTATGGGATAGCTTTCGGTTTGCTTTATGATGTGATTTTCACTGATTTGCTAGGGGTGTATATGTTTTCGATGGGATTGACAGCCTATGTGACGACCTTCATAGCTAGATATTTCCACGGGAACATATTTGTGACGTTATTCATTATGCTAATAGGTCTTTCTACATTCGAATTTTTAATTTATGGGTTATATAGCTTAATAGGAGTAGCGAATGTGATGGTGGAAACCTTTATTTATCAGCGGTATCTCCCGACCTTGATTCTAAATGGTGTATTCGTCGTTTTAGTCTATTACCCACTCCGGAAATGGTTGCTTGATATAGCCATGGAATTGCAAGAAAAATAGAGTGGAAAAAAGGATTCCCATTTGACATTGTCGAATTTGTGTATGTTGAGGTGAACAGGGTAATGGCACAGGGACAGAAACAACAAAAATCAAATACTCATTATGTAACGATTAAGGGGACGAAAGAAGGACTCATTCTTCATCTTGATGATACATGCTCTTTCAATCAACTTTTGGAAGAACTGGAATCGAAGTTAATCTATCCCGGAACAGAGGATTCTTCAGAAAGCCCAAAGATTACGGTGAAGGTCAAAGTGGGCAAGCGATATTTGAGTGAAGCTCAGGAAGAGACTTTGAGAAATATCATCTACCAAAAGAAGAACCTGTTAGTCGATGTAATTGAATCAGACGTCATTACGCGTAAAGAAGCAGAATTCATGAAAAAAGAGAATGAAATCACTTCTGTTAGCAGAATGATACGATCTGGTCAGATATTGAAGGTTCAAGGCGACTTACTATTAGTGGGTGATGTGAATCCTGGTGGTACTGTCGCAGCAACTGGGAACATTTTTGTGATGGGGACATTGAAAGGGATCGCCCACGCAGGCTGTGAAGGTCGTAAATCAGCCGTTGTAGCAGCTTCTGTATTGAAACCAACCTTAGTTCGTATTGCAGATCAATTTATAAATGAAGAAGAAAATGAACTAGAGTACTCTGGTGATTGTGCATATTTAGATGAAGAGGACAATATGATCAAATTCAATCGAATGCATATATTACACCAGCTCAGACCCGGTTTAAACCGATTGTAGGGAAAGGGGAATGTTTTGTGGGTGAAGCTATCGTTATTACATCTGGAAAAGGCGGAGTTGGAAAAACCACAACCACAGCCAACATTGGGACATCGCTTGCACTTCTTGGAAAGAAGGTTTGTTTAATCGATACAGATATCGGTCTCCGAAACTTGGATGTGATTATGGGCCTTGAAAATCGTATCATCTACGATCTTGTAGATGTTGCACATAACCGCTGTAAATTACATCAAGCTTTGATAAAAGATAAGCGATTTGAGTGTCTGTACTTATTACCCGCTGCACAGACAAAAGATAAAAGTGCTGTCAAACCTGAACAAATGAAAACGATCGTGACAGAGCTCAAACAGGACTATGATTATGTCATCATCGATTGTCCTGCAGGAATTGAACAAGGGTTCAAAAATGCGATTGCAGGCGCTGATAAATCGATCGTTGTCACAAATCCTGAGACATCATCAGTACGGGATGCAGACCGTATTATCGGTCTGCTGGAACAGGAAGACATCGAAGCTCCTAAGCTCATTGTCAACCGCTTGAAGCCTCATATGATGGAAAATGGCGACTCGTTGGATGTCGATGAAATTGTCTCGATTTTAGCGGTCGAATTGTTAGGGATCGTTACAGATGATGAACTCGTCATCCGCGCTTCCAACCGTGGTGAACCGATTGCGTTGAATCCGGATACGAAAGCCTCGCAGGCATACCGGAACATCGCTCGCAGGATTCTTGGTGAATCCGTCCCGTTGATGTCGTTGGAGCAAGACAGAGGCCTTTTTAAAAAAGTGAAGCAATTTTTCGGAATGAGATCATAAATCAAAGCCGGATTCGAATGGGAAGCCCAGGAGAATCCGGCTTTTTCACTATTTGTAGAGAATTATCCCTACCCGACTTTATTATGCTTTTCATCCAATCGTGATTGTAAATCTACAATAGTCATAAACACCCCGGACAAGTCATAAACATGTACAAACCAGATGTAGAGGATGGGTGTCTATGAAAAGCAGAGCGGATGAGATACGGAGAAAGTATCACAATCACATAAAAAGAAATAAACCTGGTTCCAATCATTCCTACCCTGACTATAAGGATGAGCGAAATGAAGGAGGTCATCCTTTATTTTCTTCTCAGGGATTCCTTTTTCGATTGATGGCAGCAGTAGGCTTATTTTTAATTGTGGGAATTGTCTTCAAGAACCCATCTGAAAACCTCAATCCTGTACGTACCCTTGTCAATAATTCCTTTGATCAGGAATTTCAATTCGCTTCGATCGCAGGTTGGTATGAAGAGAAATTTGGAAAACCGCTCGCGTTGTTTCCGACTGAAAGTAAGGGTAGCGAGGTTGCTAATACGGGTAAAAAGATGCAAGATTATGCGCTTCCAGCGAACACGAAAGTCCTTCAATCGTTCAAGGACAATGGACAAGGAATTTTGCTGGAAACCGGTAATAAAACAGACGTTTCTGCTATTAAAGAAGGGTTTGTCATCTTTGCAGGAGAAAAGGACAAATTAGGCAAAACGGTTGTGGTCCAACATTTTGATGGCAGCGAGTCTTGGTATGGAAAGCTCGATAAAATCGATGATGGCGTCAAACTTTATAATTATATCGATTTAGGGACGACTCTAGGTAAGGTAACAATGGAGGATGGATCAGAAGCGGGCATGTTCTATTTCGCAATCAAGGATAACGGTGGGTTTGTAGATCCTTTGAAAGTATTATCCTCTGAATAATGCTCAAGGTCCTCCCCTTGATACGAATAAACCCGCTTCTTTGGCTGATTGCATTGATCGGCATCGCAACTGGTCACTTTCGGGAGTTTCTTGTCTTGTTTTTCATCATCCTCATTCATGAACTGGGACACGCGTTCGCAGCACTTTTTTTCAAATGGCGGTTGGTTAAAGTGGAATTACTGCCTTTTGGAGGTGTTGCCGAAATGGATGAGTACGGGAATCGTCCTTATCATGAGGAAATCATCGTCACATTAGCAGGTCCTCTCCAACATGTTTGGATGATCAGCCTCGGTATGTTCTGCTTATATAATGGATTAGGTGACCCGTATACACTCGATCTTCTGATATCGATGAATTGGATGATCTTATTGTTCAACTTACTTCCCATATGGCCACTGGATGGAGGTAAGCTCCTTTTCCTATTCATCACCTTGTTTTCCCCATATAAAAAAGCAAAGAAATTCATGTTGTTGATCTCCTGTATATTTCTGCTCATTTTTACAGGGGGGTCGCTCCTTTGGTTTGCTTTTCACTTGAATTTGATCATCATCGTATCTTTCTTACTTTATGCTCACTATGTAGAATGGAAACATCACCCGTATGTGTATGTCCGATTCTTGTTGGAAAGGATGAGTACCAAGGAAAAGCCGAAGAGGAACAAAGTCATCAGTGTTCACCCGACAACAAGTGTAGAAAATGTACTTGCAGGATTATACAAAGGGTACAGCCATGTCATATTAATTAAATCAGCGCCTCCGTATATGTGTAAAGAAAAGGATGTATTGTCGGCTTATTTTAAGCGGAGTGCCGGTTCGTGTGCAATTGAGGATCTTTTTCGTTAAAATAAAGAAGAAGTTTTAACGTAAAAGATGAGAATTGAGGATCTATATTGAAACAACTTTTATTTAATATGACAACATCTGAAAAGAGAGCTGCGCTTGTCAATCATGGACAATTGGTCGAGGTGATGCTTGAACGTCCCAATGCTTATCCCAAAGCGGGCAATATATACGTTGGGCGTGTCGTTAAAGTACTGCCAGGTATTCAAGCGGCCTTTGTCGACGTTGGATTTGAACAGAACGGATTCATACATGCCACTGATTTGGTCCCGATATCCGAGAAGGAAAATCAGACGATTTCTGAAAAGATACATGAAGGCCAATGGATTATTGTCCAAGTGAAAAAAGAAGCTTCTAAAAGCAAGGGGCCACTCCTTACGGAAAACATTACAATACCGGGAGAGCACCTTGTTTATTTACCGTTCGGGAACTACACAGCCGTTTCAAAAAAGTTGTCAGAGGATGATACCGAGCGGATGAGAAAAGTAGGGGATGAACTGACTACAGGGTGTGAAGGCTTGATCATGCGTACTTCAAGCTCAGAAGTGTCACTTGAGCAGTTAGAACATGAAGTATCAAGACTCAGGCAGCAATGGGCGACTCTTTCAGATAGAGCTGAGACCTTAAAGCGCACTTCATTATTGTTTGAAGGGAATACGTTGATTGAGCGCGCTTTAGCTCATACCTCAAATGAGGAAATGACGTACATCTTTGATGACTTCGATGTTTACCGATCCTTTAAGAATAAATATCCAAATTTCACTGAGAAGACCTATTTATATAAAGGAACTGAAAATCTTTTCAGCCATCATAATATTGAGCAGGCGATCCATAAAGCACTTCAGCCAGTTGTTTGGTTGAAAAATGGTGGTCATATCAATATTGACCCCACAGAAGCGTTGACAGTGATCGATGTGAATACCGGGAAATTCACTGGTAAGCAAGACCGTGATGAATCAATTTTAGAGACGAATCTATACGCAGCAGAAGAAGCTGCGCGACAATTGAGACTACGGAATATAAGTGGTATGATCGTTATCGACTTCATCCGAATGAATAGTAAAGATCATCAAAACAAAGTTATAAGGCGTCTTGAAAACACGTTCAATCAAGACCCGATTCGAACTAGAATTCATGGCTTCACTGCACTTGGTTTATTAGAACTTACGCGTCAAAAGGTGAAAGACAGCCTCTCTGCGCAGATGACTGAACCATGTGCGGTTTGTAAAGCAATCCATAGGCAATTATCCGTTGAAACCATCTACTATGCTTTAGAACGAGCTTTGTTTGAACATCGTCATACAGAAGAGGAAGGGATCTGGGTGGAAGTTTCTAAACCATTACGGGATTATATCAAAGCTCCAGAAAGTGACTTGGAAGATGACCTTTCAAACCTGATTTCTGCTAAACTGTATATAACGGAAAAATCCGAGGTAGATCAACCTTATTTTCACGTCAGGCAAATCGGGTCATGCGATGTGATCGAAGCACGAATAGAGAAGGAATAACGTTGACAATGCCTTTTGTTTTATGGTATGATTTTTTCGTTAGTTTTTGGAGCCTCATGCTCCAACCGCTCAAAGCAGGTTTTCAAGCTTTTTAAACTCTGGAAAGGTTGAAACAATAGAGTCGAGTAGTTCGAGACGCGGAAGTATACGAGGACCGGATAATAGGAAGATCTATTTGAGGACCGCAGTAACTACGCAACAAAGAAATACGACGGCTATATTGATTCAGATTTCGGATAAAGAGAGCAAGGAATTCAAGGTGCACAAATGGACGAGGACCAGAGTGTAGAATGACCTACATGAGGACCGGAGTCACGATGCAACGCAGAAATTCGCAGCTCAATTTATGTGAAAGCACCTGTAATGGCGAGTCTGAGTAAAACAGGAGGTGCATATGATGTACGCAATTATTGAAGCTGGCGGAAAACAATTCCGTGTAGAAGAAGGACAAGAGCTTTACATTGAAAAAGTGAATGGTGAAGCTGGCGATACAATTACATTCGATCGTGTATTGATGGTTGGTGGAGATGACGTAAAAGTCGGAAGCCCAATCGTAGACGGAGCGACTGTAACGGCTAAGGTCGACAAGCAAGGCCGTGCGAAAAAAGTCGTTGTTTACAAGTTCAAGCCTAAAAAGAACTATCGTCGTAAACAAGGTCATCGTCAACCATACACAAAAGTTGTTATTGACAAAATTAACGTATAATCATGTTAAGGGTCAATATAGTTCGTGATCAGCGTAAAATCGTGTCGTTCAGCATTACGGGGCACGCCGAATCAGGTCCATATGGACATGATCTTGTATGTGCAGCAGTGACAGCTGTTTCCTTCGGAACTGTGAATGCTATCGAAGAACTCTGCCAGGTTGAACCTGAAGTGGAGACTCGTGAAGACGGCGGGTATTTTACATTCAAGGCACCTTCCTCTGTAAGTGAACAAACATCAGAGAAGATACAGCTTTTACTTGAAGGTATGCTGGTTGCATTAAAGTCAATCGAACGTGACTATGGTCAATATATCAAAATCAATTAGGTTTTAGGAGGTGCATCTCATGCTTAAATTAAACCTGCAATACTTCGCATCCAAAAAGGGTGTTGGTAGTACAAAGAACGGTCGTGACTCAATCTCTAAGCGTCTAGGAGCTAAGAGAGCTGACGGACAAACTGTTACTGGTGGTTCTATTCTTTTCCGTCAACGCGGAACAAAGATCTACCCAGGTAAGAACGTTGGCCGCGGTGGAGATGACACTTTATTCGCTAAGGTGGACGGAGTCGTTCGATTCGAGCGTCTAGGCCGTAACCGTAAGCAAGTAAGTGTTTACCCAGTAGCCAAAGAAGCGTAACACTTAAACTCTAACCGGACTGGTTAGAGTTTTTTTCTTCTTATACTTTCTTAAAAGACGGTTAATTTTTCACGTTTGGGAGTGCTGATATGAAGGAAATATGGGATCCCGTTAGTCTATTACGTCATGCCCGGCATGATTGGCTGAACCAACTTCAACTGATAAAAGGAAACTTAGCACTAGACCGTACTGACCGGGCAAAAGAAATAATTGAAAAGGTTGTGCATGAAGCGAAGAACGAGGCGAAGGTTTCAAATCTTCGGATGCCGAAAATGGCTGAATTTTTATTAACATACAATTGGCAGCAGAACAAATATCGACTCGATTATGAAGTGATCGGTGACGAACAAGACCTTTCGTCGTTTGACGATGCGATGTACGACTGGACTAAAGAATTCATCGGTCATCTTAATAAATTGGTGGAACCAGATGGAGAGCCGCATCTGATGATTACTATCCAATTGATTCATGGAAGATCAAGATTCACCTATGATTTTGCAGGGAAAATTGATCTCGAATCCTGTAAGGCATTAGATTCCCTGAATCCTTTACATAATTCAATCACGATCGTCGAAAGCTACTGTCAGGAAAATGAACTGTTATATATTCTTGAACTAGGATCATAAGGTGAGGTGAGAAATATCATGTTTGTCGATCAGGTTACTGTATTTATAAAATCAGGTGATGGTGGAAACGGAATGGTGGCCTTCCGCAGAGAGAAATATGTACCAGATGGGGGACCAGCTGGTGGAGACGGCGGAAAAGGCGGAGACGTCATTTTCCAGGTTGAAGAAGGATTACGGACATTGATGGATTTCCGTTACAACCGACACTTCAAAGCTCCGCGGGGTGAAAACGGAATGTCTAAAAACATGCATGGACGCAATGCAGAAAATATGATTGTCAAAGTCCCTCCAGGAACAGTCGTGACTGATGCTAAGACTGGAAAAGTAATTGCCGACCTCGTCGATCATGGGCAACAAGCAGTCATCGCTAAAGGTGGACGGGGAGGACGCGGGAACACGAGATTCGCAACTCCTAAGAACCCGGCACCTGAACTTTCCGAGAATGGTGAGCCAGGTGAAGAGAGAGAAGTCACATTAGAATTGAAATTACTTGCTGATGTTGGACTTGTCGGTTTTCCAAGTGTCGGGAAATCCACTCTTTTGTCCGTTGTATCAGCAGCTAAGCCTAAAATTGCCGAGTACCATTTCACAACATTAAGTCCGAACCTGGGCGTTGTTGAAACAGAGGACAACCGGAGTTTCGTCATGGCGGATCTGCCAGGATTGATCGAAGGTGCACACGAAGGAGTCGGTTTGGGTCATCAGTTCTTAAGACATATTGAAAGGACACGAGTGATTGTCCATGTCCTTGATATGTCAGGTACGGAAGGAAGAGATCCATACGAAGATTTCTTGAAAATCAATGAAGAGCTTAAGCAATATAATCTGCGTTTGACAGAACGTCCACAGCTTGTTGTTGCAAATAAGATGGACATGCCAGATGCAGAAGATAATCTCGAGTTATTCGAAGAACAGGTTGGAGATGAATACCCGATCTTCCCGATTTCAGCGATTACCAAAGACGGAGTACGGGATTTGTTATTTGAAATTGCGAATAAATTAGAAACAACACCTGAATTCCCACTCATAGAAGATGAGGAAGAAGAGGATGAAAGAGTGCTCTATAAGCATCAAAAGGAAGAACAGCCTTTTGAACTTTCAAGAGAAGATGATGGCACATTTGTCATTTCCGGGGGCAAAATTGAGCGTCTATTCAAAATGACGGACTTCTCCAGAGATGAATCGGTCAGACGATTTGCTCAACAGATGAGGAGGATGGGAATTGATGATGCCCTTAGAGAACGTGGTGCTGAAGATGGTGATATCGTCCGTATCATGGATTATGAATTTGAATTTATCGAATAGACTGTCGTAGAGACGGTCTATTTTTTTGGTTTATAAATGAAATTCGCGTCATTCCTGTGGCACAAGCGAGCGAAGAAAGACCCAGTAGTAAGGAACGAGAAGAGTCACGGTTTAAAATTTCAAAGTATAATGGGCCAATTGTTTACTCTCATCAATACTCTGTTCACTTTCAGGATTAATCTGTTCATTCTTGACATTTCTAAAAATTGAGTTTAGGGACGTTTCTGTGTAAAAGCACAATTTGAACTGTACCAATAAAAAGCATACATAATACGATAAAGTTGCTAACAAAAGCTAATCCTTATATACTGAGGTAACAATTCCTTAACAGGAGGCTGCAAGATGGATCGTAAAGGTGAACGTTTTTATTTGGTACAAGAGGATGTCCTTTCCGAAGCGATGACGAAAACGCTTGAAGCGAAAGCGCTTTTAGAAACTGGAAAAGTGAGTACAATTAATGAGGCAGTTAACGCCGTAGATTTAAGCAGAAGTGCATTTTATAAATACCGGGATCGGATTTTCCCGTTTGAAACCATGGTTCAAAAGCAAATCGTGTCTATATCTATCCATTTGGAAGACCGTTCAGGATCATTGTCGTCCTTACTTAGGATTCTAGCCGAATTAGGATGTAATATCTTGACGATTCACCAAACGATTCCCCTTCAAGGAAAAGCAAATGTTACGCTGTCGATCGAGACAGCATCTTCTAAAGAAGACATTAATGGTATTCTAAAAGCTCTTGAAAAGTTGGAGCATGTCAGACAAGTGAACATAATCGGGTCCGGCGCATAGCGAGAATTGAAAGGTGACGATAAATCACTAAACTGCGTCGAATTATTTCGGTTTTGCAGCGATAAAAACCAGAGATGCACCGATAAAAATTGAATTTGCTTCAATATAGGAAATTCAGCAACTTCTGAATAGCTAATTGAAAAAGCTATGATCGTGACAACAAGTACCCTTTCTCTTCTAATGCTCTGCATGCTTGGTCCAACTGATCTTCTGAATCTGCTTCTAATTTGTGCAGGTGGACACCGTCCGTCAATTCAAGCAGGTAAGCCGCGTTGGTTTCACGTACTTTATTGATGAATTGTGCAACATCATGACGACTTTGAATCATGATCACCCCAGTCAAGTCTCCATAGACAGGGTGTTCAATCGTAACATCTTTTACAGTAACGCCATAATCGACAATTGTATTGAGTTCATCTACTGTTTCATCAGAAGAATGCTGGCATGCAATGATTCTCTTGTATTTCTGTTTTGAAGAAACGGGTTGGAAGTATAAGTATCCATTGGACGTAGCCATAATGGGTTCATTCCGAGCTTTCAACAACGAAATATCTTGAACAATCACCTGCCGGCTCACATTTGTCTGTTTTGCAAGATAACTTCCCGTCAGTGGAGTCTCACTTTGCTTCAGCCATTGAAGCAGAAGGTCCCTCCGTTCTTCCCCTAAGACCTTATCTTCTTTATCTTTCATTACGCTTTTCCTCCTAGTACAACAGTTTCGTTCATTTAAGAATACCATATTTTCAATCGGAATAACGAGCCCTTCACATTCATAAAGAATATGTGTTTAAACAGACTCATATAATGATTATGGTGAACAGACCGTTTCTTAAAAGTGTAGCAAGATGCCCAATCTCTCATATACTGTGTAATGAATTAGGCAGGGAGGAGATCGTTTTGAAAATACACATTGTCAAAAAAGGGGATACACTTTGGAAAATTGCTAAAATGTACGGTGTAGATTTACAAGATGTCATCAAAGCTAATCCCCAAATCAAGACACCTGATACTATTTATCCTGGTGCCAAAGTAAAAGTACCTACTAGCAATCCGAACGGAAAACAAAATAATCCGGGTAATATGAAGAACAAAATAATGCCACATATGAATATGAAAATGAAGGAGAAACCGATAACAAAGGAAAAACCAATGCCTAAACCGAAAAAAGAAATGCCAATCCAAGCACCTACGAAAAAAGAGATGCCAATCAAAAAAGAAATGCCGATTAAAAAAGAGTTGCCGATAAAAGAGAAGCCGATAAAGGAAAAACCGATCGTAAAAGAAAAACCAGTTGTTAAAAAACCTAAGGCACCGATCACAGAGGAAGAATTCCAAATTACATTAGGCTTACAAAAAGAAGAAAAGACGACCACATATGAAATGCCTAAGCCAAAACCTGTCAAGCCTTGTCCGCCAGTTGAATGTATACCATATGATGATTACTGTATGCCCGATCCTTGTGCAGGACCGTGGGGACATTACGGTTCTTATCAAATGATGGATTCTTGCTGTGGACCAATGATGCAACCGTATGGCTATCCCCATCAAATGGGAGGATATCCTATGTATGGTCATATGGACCAATACGGAGATATACCAAATGGATACATGTCGCCAGAAGGAATGTACGGAATGGAAGATATGGATTATGATGACTATCAGTGGGTGAGTCAAGAACATGGCGGCGGACAGATGCCATGGATGGTTCAAGGCCAAAGTGGCGGGCAAATGCCGTGGATGGGCCAAGAACAAAGTGGTGGGCAAATGCCATGGATGGGTCAAGGGCAAAGTGGCGGACAGATGCCATGGATGGGCCAAGACCAAAGTGGCGGGCAAATGCCGTGGATAGGCCAAGAACAAAGTGGCGGTCAGATGATGCAGCAAGGTCAGAATAATGAAGCTCTAAATCCATGGGCAAGTCAAGATCAAGGCGGAATGATGGGTCAGCTCCCAATGTCGCAAGGTCAGCAAGGCGGCGGTCAAATGCCATGGATGCAACAAGATCAAGGCGGCATGATGGGTCAGCTCCCAATGACGCAAGGTCAGCAAGGCGGCGGTCAAATGCCATGGATGCAACAAGATCAGGGTGGCATGATGGGTCAGATGCCGATGATGCAAGGTCAGCAAGGCGGCGGTCAAATGCCATGGATGCAACAAGATCAGGGTGGCATGATGGGTCAGATGCCGATGATGCAAGGTCAGCAGGGCGGCGGTCAAATGCCATGGATGCAACAAGATCAGGGTGGCATGATGGGTCAGCTGCCGATGATGCAAGGTCAGCAAGGCGGCGGTCAAATGCCAGGAATGCAACAAGATCAGGGTGGCATGATGGGTCAGCTCCCAATGATGCAAGGTCAGCAAGGCGCAGGACAGATGCCATGGATGCAACAGGGCCAAGGCGGAATGATGGGCCAGACTCCAGGTAGGGACCCTTATTGGGACATTGACATTCAGATGCAGCCAAGGAAACAAAAGAAAAAAGACACCAAAAAAGAATAGGGAACTATTTCCGTCTCAAATAGGATTAATTTAAACCTCCGATTGCCATTCTAAATGGTGAAAGGAGGTTTATTAATGAAAAAATTAATTGTATTGACTTCAGCTTTAATGCTGACAAGTGCATTGACGGCATGTAATGCAGATGGTAACGGAGCGATGGAAACACGTTATAATAATGACACTCGTCCTATTGGATATTATACGAATGATGATGCCAATGAGGGACCTTTAACTCAGATTGCAGATCGTGATCGCAGAGACCTCGACAGGGCAGAAGTCAATTATGCAGATGATTATAATGGTGAAGAGCTTGCTGCTCGAATTTCCAAGAGAGTCAAGGAAATGAAAAACGTTGATGATGTGCGTGTCGTGGTTAATGGTGACACAGTTTTGATTGGCGTCGATACGAATGATCAAAACGACCAGGATGTTAGAAAGCAAGTAAAAGAAGTTGTGCAACAAATAACTGATAAAAACGTTCGGGTAACAACGGACGAAGAAATGTTTACAAGAATCAGAAATGTCGATGACGATTTGAGAAATGGGAATGGTTTCGCAGAAGTTCGTTCAGATGTAAATTCAATTATGAACGACATAGGGGATGCAATGCAACGACCTTTCCAAAACAATCGTTAAAGAAGTTTAGAGCTGGAGTTGACGCCTTTTGTGTCAGCTCCATTTTCTTTTTTAAGGGTATAGATATGTGCTATATTGAAAAAAGAAGTGTAAGAAAAGGGGAGAAACAATATGGCAGGACATTCTAAATGGAAAAATATACAACGCAGGAAAAATGCGCAGGATGCAAAGCGCGGAAAAGTGTTTATGAAGCTTGCTAAAGAAATTTTTGTAGCTGCAAAAGAAGGTGGCGGTGACCCCGAGACAAATCCATCACTCCGTTTAGCTGTTGATAAAGCAAAATCAGCAAACATGCCGAATGAAAATATCGATCGTGCTATTAAAAAGGCGACTGGAAATTTAGAAGGCGTCAACTATGAAGAAATCGTCTATGAAGGATATGGAGCAGATGGTACAGCTGTGATGGTTGAAGTACTTACGGATAATAAAAATCGCACTGCTGCTGAAATAAGACATGCGTTTTCGAAAAATGGCGGGAACTTAGGAGAATCTGGATGTGTGGCTTTCATGTTTGAACGTAAAGGTGTGATTATCATTGATCAAGACGATGTTTCACTTTCTGAAGATGAATTCATTTTAGAAATCATCGAATCAGGTGCAGAAGAATATGAAATGAATGAAGAATCGTATGAGATCTACACCGATGCCGAACAATTTTCTAGTGTTAAGAATGATTTATTTTCAAAAGGATATACACCTTCAACTGCAGAAATCACGATGATTCCTCAGACGCTGACAAAGCTTGAAGGGGAGGATGAACAAAGAATGTTCAACCTGATCGAGGCATTGGAAGAGCTTGATGATGTTCAGGAAGTGTATCATAACCTTGAAATTGTCGATGAACAATAGCGATTCATTTAAGATGGATAAATTACCCTGATTCGGTAAAACTATTACTGAATGTATATTTGTCTGAGGAAGACAAACGTGAGGTGATAGTCAGGTGAAAACCTTCCCTGTGAAAGCAGCTTGGATTTTTCCTATAGTTGTATCCGTATTAGGGGCAGTTTATGTGCTGTTGTTTCATTCATTTGAGGACGAGGTGAAAGCAAACCTTCCTTCCCAAAGTCAAACGCACGAGCAGGAAGCACAGACTGTTTCTGGTCCACTCACTGTCGAAGTTCTTCTACAGCGAACTTATTTAGACGGGGAAAGCAGTCAAGAAGTCATTTATGAAACAATCTGGTCGATGGAAGATTTTTGGGCAGCTTACGCTGATTGGCAAATGATCGACCAAGATTTGAAACGAGTCATATTCGAGAAAGAAATCGATGATATCTCACCACTCTCAAAAGTGAATGGTTTTTTCGGTCTGACGGAGGATAGCATCCTTACGATTTTCAATGGTAGACCTCATGAAGACCAAATCATACAGTCCTTCTATCAAATCGATGTGAATAAACTCGAAAGTAATCTTCTTGAAAAGTTGAAAGAAGGAATACGGATTGAAACCAAATCAGATTACCAAGAAGTACTCAATCAATATGAACCATATGCTATCAAAAAATGAACAATAGGGCCTGCTGAAACTTTTCCCAGCAGGTCGTTTTTATTTTCATCCTAGGCTTTGAGAGATTAAAAAGTTGGTACCTTTTGAGTTAAGCGAGTTTGTGACGCTCCTGTGGAATGGAAGTGAATGTCGCAGAAATCAATGAATGACAAGTATCTTAAAGAAGAGTGATACTAGCGATTGAAACTCCGTCAGCTCTTATATTCTTTCGACTTTTCTTCAACAGATGTGCTACAATGAAAAAATAAGAAGAGACGTTCGTATTTTTATGGATTAACAGAATCCGGCGGTTATTGCTCATAATTCGGCCAGTTTCATAAATATTCCTGCTGCTTCCGGCTATAATCCGGCCGATTTAACGGATATTCCGGCCAAAAGTGTAGAAGGAAACTAAAAAAGAAAAACCGCTACACTCTTATAAAAGAACTTTTCTTATGGCTTCGTTTAAGAATACTGTTGATTTCTGACAAAGTTTGATTTTACTGAAATTCGCGACATTCCAGCGGGATAAGCGAGTCAGGTAAGACCCCACAGCGAGGAACTCAGGCTTGCGGATCGCCCGCGGAAAGGGAGTGATTTTCGCAAACATCAACAAAATAGGGGAGAAGGTTACTAACATTGATTGATTATATTACAGGAATAGTGAAATACATACATACAGATCATGTCGTACTCGAATGCGGCAATATCGGATATAAAATTAACTGTCCGAATCCTTTCATATATCAAAAACAAATTGGAAACACGACGACTATTTTTACGTATCAGCATGTACGTGAAGATATTTTGGCGTTGTATGGGTTTGAAAACCTGGATGAACGTGATTTGTTCATGAAATTGATCCAAGTTTCTGGAATTGGCCCAAAAGGAGCACTGGCTATTCTAGCATCTGGGAAGCCGGATCAGGTCGTTACTGCCATTGAAAATGAAGATGAGAAGTTTCTTACACGTTTTCCAGGGGTCGGTAAAAAGACTGCCAGACAGATGATTTTGGATCTCAAAGGGAAATTGACGAACTGGACTGAAGTGAAAATCGAAGAGAAACCCAAAGTTGAAAAGCCAGAAGATGGTCTTCAAGATGCATTTGAAGCACTTGAAGCTCTTGGCTATGGTCAGAAAGAAATCAAGAAAGTTGCACCTCAGCTAGAAGGTGAAAGTGGATTGTCAACGGATCAATACATAAAGAAAGCTTTACAATTATTATTGAATTGACCTGAGGTGGGTGTGAGATGGAAGAACGGATAATTTCTAATGAACTCAATCAGGAAGATGAAACGCTTGAATTTAGTCTGCGGCCACAATACCTCCAACAATATATCGGACAACGGAAGGTAAAAGAAAATCTTCAAGTCTTCATTGAAGCTGCAAAAATGCGAAGTGAACCACTTGATCACGTACTCTTATATGGTCCTCCTGGTTTAGGAAAGACGACTCTTTCCTGTATCATCGCTAATGAAATGGGTGTAAACATTCGGACTACAAGTGGCCCAGCAATCGAGCGGCCTGGTGATCTAGCAGCGATTTTAACTGCACTTGAACCTGGGGATGTCCTCTTCATCGATGAAATCCATCGGCTGCATCGATCAGTTGAAGAGGTCTTGTATCCGGCGATGGAAGACTTTTGCCTTGATATCGTTATTGGAAAAGGGGAAACAGCCAGATCTGTACGTTTGGATCTACCACCTTTTACGTTAGTAGGAGCGACAACTCGAGCAGGTTTGTTATCTGCTCCGCTGCGTGACCGTTTTGGTGTGCATAGCAGGCTTGATTACTATGAATTAGATGATTTGACGGAAATCGTCATCCGTACAGGAGATTTTTTTGAGATAAAAGTCCAGCCGGATGCTGCTGAAGAATTAGGGCGGAGAGCTCGCGGCACTCCTCGTATCGTAAACAGACTACTGAAAAGGGTTCGTGATTTCGCACAGGTACAAGGAGATGGGATCATAACAAAGGATATTGCGGTCCAAGCACTTGAAAGGCTTCAAGTGGACCGTTTAGGATTGGACAATATTGACTATAAATTGTTAAGAGGGATTATTGAAAATTACAAAGGCGGTCCTGTAGGTTTGAATACCATCGCAGCAACAATTGGTGAAGAACCTCAAACGATCGAAGACGTCTACGAACCTTATTTGCTCCAGATTGGATTCATCCAACGGACACCAAGGGGGCGTATGACAACTGGACTTGCCTACAAGCATTTTGACTTGGAGGAACCGAAAAGGCCATGAGTAAAATTTTCATTGTTATCGGGATCGTATTTATTCTATTTGGAATCATTGGCAGTTTCATCGGAAAATTACCAGGCGATATCGTTTTCAAAAAAGGAAATACGACCTTTTATTTTCCGATTGTCACATCTATTGTCGTGAGTATCGTCCTTTCGTTGATTTTTTATTTGATCGGACGCTTCAGATAGAGCCAACTCTTAACAACAATGAACATACAAAAAAGCAGATAAATAGGTGAAGTGATAATGAAAGTAAATGAATTTGATTTTAATTTGCCAGAACATTTGATTGCGCAAACACCGCTGAAGGATCGTACAAAATCGCGAATGCTGGTGGTCGATCCAGAATCAGGCGGTATTGAACATAATGCATTCAGCGATATCCCAAAATACTTAAAACCGGGAGATTGCTTGGTATTGAATGATACTCGTGTGTTACCTGCACGTTTATACGGTATAAAATCTGAGACCGGAGCGAAAATTGAGGTCTTACTTTTGAAAGAAGAAGCGGACAATACGTGGAAGACCCTTGTCAAACCAGCAAAACGTGTAAGAAAAGGGACTACTCTTTCTTTTGGCGAAGGCAGGCTGAAAGCGACCTGTATAGAAGAAGGAGATCAGGGAGAACGATTATTGAGCTTTGCCTATGAGGGAGGAACGTTCCTCGAAATCCTCGATCAACTCGGAGAGATGCCTCTCCCTCCATATATACGGGAGCAATTGAATGATAAGGAACGGTATCAGACTGTCTTTTCAAAGCATATCGGTTCAGTTGCAGCTCCGACAGCTGGTCTTCATTTTACAGAAGAATTGATTGAAAAGCTTCAAAACAAGGGAGTCCATGTCGCATATATTACCTTACATGTAGGGCTGGGAACATTCAGGCCGGTATCGGTGGAGAATGTTGAAGAACATGAGATGCATGGGGAATATTATCAAATTTCTAAGGGTACAGCGAACTTGTTGAATCAAGTCCGAAGAGATGGAGGGCGGATCATTGCGGTCGGTACGACATCTGCACGTACGCTTGAAACAGTTGCACAAAACAGCCCGAAAGAATTTGATGAACAATCAGGTTGGACGGAGATTTTCATTTATCCAGGCTATGTATTCAATGGGATCGATGGACTGATTACTAACTTCCACCTTCCACAATCTACATTGATTATGTTAGTAAGTGCATTCGCAGGAAGAGATTTGATAATGAAGTCTTATGAAGAGGCTGTGAATGCAGAGTATCGATTTTTCAGCTTCGGAGATTCGATGCTCATATTAGAAGGGAGTATCAGTCATCCATGAGTGCAATACGATACGAACATATCAAAACCTGTAAGCAGTCGGGCGCCCGCCTAGGAAAAGTCCATACGCCGCATGGTACATTTGAAACACCAGTCTTCATGCCAGTAGGGACTTTGGCAACGGTCAAAACGATGAGTCCTGAGGAACTTGAACAGATGGGTGCAGGTATCATCCTCAGCAATACGTATCATCTATGGCTTCGACCGGGTCATGATATCGTAAAAGAAGCGGGAGGGCTCCATACGTTCATGAATTGGGATGGTGCAATTCTAACGGACTCAGGCGGATTCCAGGTCTTCAGCTTAAGTGATCTACGGAAAATTACTGAAGAAGGTGTCCACTTTAGAAATCATCTCAATGGCGAAAAATTGTTCCTAACGCCAGAAGGTGCTATGGAGATTCAAAATGCTTTAGGGTCTGATATCATGATGGCGTTTGATGAATGCCCGCCATATCCAGCAGAGTATTCTTATATGAAGCCATCTGTAGAACGGACAAGCCGGTGGGCGGAACGATGCTTGGAAGCTCACCAAAGGACTGAAGATCAGGGTCTTTTTGGAATCGTCCAGGGTGGAGAGTATGAAGAACTTCGAAAACAAAGTGCTAAGGATCTTGTATCACTCGACTTTCCTGGGTATGCGGTTGGTGGTTTGTCAGTCGGTGAACCGAAAGACGTCATGAACCGTGTTCTGGAATTCACCACACCGTGGCTCCCTGACGATAAACCGAGATACCTTATGGGTGTTGGGTCACCTGACTCACTTATCGATGGAGCGATCCGGGGCATCGACATGTTTGATTGTGTTCTTCCTACGAGGATTGCCCGTAATG
The DNA here is from genome assembly GCF_019720915.1 of Alkalihalobacillus sp. TS-13. GTDB lineage: Bacteria > Bacillota > Bacilli > Bacillales > Fictibacillaceae > Pseudalkalibacillus. Next base: position 1,998,644 of record NZ_JAHKSI010000001.1, on the reverse strand, counting down.
GGACCTGTATGACGAGCGAAGGAAGATTAGTCATCCGGAATGCGAAGTTCAGCAGGGATTTCCGGCCTCTTGACGAAAATTGCGATTGCTACACGTGCCGTAATTACTCGAGGTCATATATCCGACATCTCGTAAAAAGCAGTGAAACATTCGGCTTCCGGTTAACGACTTATCATAATCTTTATTTTCTGTTAGAATTGATGGAGCGGGTCAGACAGGCGATACGAGAGGATCGATTGCTTGATTTCCGGGAAGAGTTTTTTGAACAGTACGGTTTCAATAAACCGAATGCAAAAAACTTTTAACATACATTATGACTTGAAAGGGGTGAATAACAAATGGAAGGTTTAGGTGGATTAATACCAATTATCCTTATGTTCGTGATTTTCTACTTCATCTTGATCAGACCTCAACAAAAGCGTCAGAAGAAGACGGCGCAAATGCAGTCTGGTCTTGAAAAAGGAAATCGCGTAATTACGATTGGCGGTTTTCACGCAACGATCGAAGCGATTGATGAGGAAAACAACTCAGTCGTCCTTCGTGCAGGAGATGGATCGAAACTTACATACGATCGCTCTGCAATTCGTGAAGTGGTCGATAACAATCAATAATAACCGCAAAAAAAGAGGCTGAAACAGTTCGTGCATCTGAATACAGATTACACGATGGATCAGTCTCTTTTTCGTTGTGGTTTTTTCGTAGAGTTTGTTGCTTTCTACAAATCAGAAATATTCTCGCTTTCCACGGCAATATGCAAGCCTCCTCACCCGCAGTAGTCTCGCACATTTCACAATATTCCTAGTGTTTATGTGAAGAGAAATTGACTCCCATCATCCCTCCTAAAGCTGAGGCAAGTAAATAACCAAGGTGATAGATATACTGCTGCGGATCAAATTTCACTTGATAACCAAGGTATTGAACAAGAAAGACCACCAGTGTGAACAACAATCCCGTACCTGCCCCTAGCAACCATCCTTTTTCCTTTCCTTTTCTCCCTGATACGATTCCTCCAATGAAGAGCGCTATGACTGACAAACCAAGGATGACCCAGGTTAAAGATTGCTCAGTCAGATTTGAGAATCGAAGGATAAGCGATAGTAAGAAACTGCTGGTCATGATGATCGCCAGTACGACAATCAGTCCGAACCCCATTGCTGCCATCATACGTCTAGACATATTCCCTCACCCCTTATAGGCATGTATATTCCTTAGTACAACTTATTCAGGACAAAGATAAATTAGAAGTCGAACATGATTACCTATTCTCTAACATACGATGTACTATTACGGACAAGTAGAGGATGGGAAATGTGAACGTAACCTTAGCGTTTATCATTTTTTTAGCCAGTTACATCGGAATCATGACTGAAAAAATCAATCGTGCACTTGTTGCTTGCTGCGGTGGAGTCATCATGCTCATTTTAGGCCTATTGGAGGTCGAGCAAGCTTTCTTCGAGCATGTCGATTGGAATACAATTGCTTTGTTATTTTCAATGATGGTGCTCGTTTCGATTACGAGTCAAAATGGGGTATTCGAATACATAGCGATTCTTTTGGCTCAACAGGTCAAAGGAAAACCGATACCGTTATTGGTCGTCATGTCCACGATTACAGCGATCGGATCAGCTTTTTTGGATAATGTCACAACAGTCCTGTTGTTGGTCCCGATCATCATCACCCTGACGAATATGTTAAAGGTATCTAGCACACCATTCTTAATATGTGCGATTATTTTTGCGAATATCGGAGGGACTGCAACGTTAATTGGTGATCCTCCAAACATCATGATCGGTCAGGCTGTCGATCATCTGGATTTCAATGATTTCATCCTAAATCTTGGACCAATTGTGTTGATCATCTATCTTGTAGCCATTGGAGGTTTATCTCTCTTTTACCGTCGCAGTTTATTCATTTCAAGTGAAAAAAGATTGCAGTTGATGCAGCTTGATCCAAAAGAATACTTGAAAAAAGGACCGATGCTTTATAAGTCTGTTACGGTTCTTCTCATGACGATTTGTGGCTTCTTGCTTCATCCAATCCTTCATTTGGATTTGACCACTGTCGCAATGAGTGGTGCTTTGTTGTTGTTATTGTTGACGACGAAGGAACAGGAGATTGAAGAAGTTTTCCGTTCAATCGAATGGGTGACGCTATTTTTCTTCATTGGTTTGTTCATTTTGGTCGGTGGGTTGATTGAAGTGGGAATCATTGATGAAATGGCTAGAGGGATATTGTCTTGGACAGAAGGGGATATACCTAAGACTGCGGTCATCATTTTATGGGGATCAGGGTTATTGTCTGGGTTTGTAGATAATATCCCGTTTGTAGCTGCCATGATTCCAGTCATCATGGAGTTCGAGGAATACGGGATTCAAAACCTCGATCCGCTCTGGTGGGCTCTTGCTTTAGGTTCGTGTTTAGGAGGAAATGCAACCTTGATTGGGGCTTCAGCAAATGTCATCGTGGCAGGATTAGCGTCAAAATCAAAACAAACCTTTAGTTTTATACAATTCTTACTGATCGGATTCCCGATTGTCATCGTTTCACTGATCATTTCAACGATTTATCTGGTTTTACGCTACTTATTAGCGTACTACTAAAATTTTACCATCCAGATCTTTTCATATCTTCTCCTTAGTCGGTGAGACTATGTATAGAAAGGAGAAGACTTCCATGGAAATCGGGATTATACTGTTTCGGACCCTTTTCATATATTTTATCATCATCATCGTATTCCGATTAATGGGGAAGCGGGAAATCGGTCAATTATCGATTGTAGACTTTGTTGTGTCAATCATGATTGCGGAAATGGCAGTCATATCGATTGAAAGTCCTGAAAAACCGATGATGCAATCGTTGCTCGGTATCGGTGTTCTACTGATACTGCAAGTGTTTTTTGCCTTTGTCTCTTTAAAAAGCGAAAAAATGAGACATATTATTGACGGTAAGCCTTCGGTCATCATTGATCGAGGTCAAATAGATGAAACCCAAATGAAAAAGCAACGATATAACTTCGACGATTTATTGATTCAATTACGTGAGAATGGAGTAAATAAAATCTCGGATGTCGAGTTTGCGATCCTTGAACCGACAGGGAAACTTTCTGTGATTAAAAAGGAAGAGGAAGAAAATGAGGATGACCCTGGGAGTAATCTTTTTCCTTTGCCATTGGTTTTGGACGGAAAAATCCAGGAACAGCATCTGAAACGATTAGGTAAAACCGAGCTGTGGTTACGCCAGGAGTTAAAAAAACTGGGCTTTCGAGACTTGAAAAAGATCTCTTTTTGTTCTCTAGAGGCAGATGGAATCTTCTTTATCGATCTGACAGAAGACGATTAAAAATCAACCCACTAAATCTTGCGGGTTGATTTTTTTTAAGGTACTGTAATTGTTAATTGGTGGACTACAGGAATAGTACCGTTTTACGAATAATTCGCGACACTCCTGCGGGTCAAGCAAGCCAAGCGATAGCGAATTTTGAAAGGATAAATCTCAACGTACAATCTTTTTCAAGAATGGGATGTATTGGACGTCTTCTTTTTTAATTAATTTTAGACCGATGACCAGGAGCAAGTACAATAGCAGCGTAAACCCGATAGAAAACAATGTCCGAGGGAGGAGCTGCAGATCCACTATATGATGGAAGCCTGAAACTGCTACAGCAGTCATTGCGATTGCCAGGATGCCTTTTAAATAATCTTTGACGACGATCGTGTAACTGATTGCTTTTACAATCGTGGCAAAATGGAGCATGGTGACAAGTACAACATTGATGACAATTGCAAGGGCTACACCCATGATCCCGAGATCTGGCCTAGAAGCGAGCAAAAAGATCGCGATGATTTTGACGATGGCTCCGATGATACTGTTGATCATTGCTGCCTTAGCCAGATCAAGTGCCTGCAGCACAGCTTGAAGAGGTCCCTGGAAATAGAGGAAGAAGAAAAATGGCGCCATCAATTTTACATAAACGGCAACTTCCGGTGTGTTATACATCAAATCCATTAAAGGTGCTGCAAGGACATAGGTGATGACCACCGAGACCCCTCCGGAAAGCATTGAAATCCTCAGAGCTTGATTCAGCCTGTATTCCACGACATGATGCTTTTTTTGTGCAGCTGCTTCGCTGATGGCTGGTACAAGTGAGACTGATAATGAGTAGGTGATGAACATTGGAAGCGTCAAGAATGGAATGACATATCCTGCTAAGGACCCGTATTGTTGAGTTGCAATAACAGTAGTGACACCCGCAAGATAAAGACTTCTAGCGACGACGATCGGTTCGAAAAAATATGAAACTGATCCGACCAATTGACTGGCTGTGGTCGGTAATGATATTCGCATCAATTGATTGAACGTTTCTTTTCCTTTTGTCACATAATTGAAAAATCCTCTTCGAATTCTGATACGTTTTTGGAGTTTGAACGCCGAAAACATATAAAGGAGGGATGCAAGTTCACCGATTACAACTGAAATCATCGCTCCTGCAGCAGCATATTCAACACCATAAGGCAGAAGTGCACTTGTTAACACTGCCACAAGTGTAATGCGTACAACTTGCTCGATTACCTGGGAATAGGCAGAGGGCTTCATGTTCTGTCTCCCCTGGAAGTATCCCCGTATAACAGAAGACAGTGCGACAATCGGAACGACCGGTGCAATCGCAATGAGCGGGTAATAAGTTCTGTGGTCAGTTAATAATGTTCGTGATAAAATAGGTGCAAGTGCAATCAGCGCAAATGTAAAAATAATACTTAGAATTCCTGTTATTGTTAACGAAACGACAAGGATTTGTTTGATTTTTCTCGGATTGTTTTGCGCGTCTGCCTCTGCTACCAATTTGGAGATCGCTACAGGCAGACCGAGACGCGTCAGTGCAATCGTAAGTAATAAGGTCGGGACAGCCATCATATATAATCCTACACCTTCAGGACCCATGATACGGGCAATGACGATTCGATTGATGAACCCTAACACTTTTGTAATCAATCCAGCAACAATCAAAATCATTGTGCCTTGTATGAACGTTTGTTTTGACATGAATTCGCCCCTGCCTTCTTTTACTGCATACTTTGTACATAACGGTTCATTTTGAAGGAAACACGCTTTCTTTTTCATGTATATGCAGAAAAGTAGGCCAAGCATGACAAGTATAAATATTTGAGGTGTAGACATTGAAAGAAGATATTAAGCAGTTCTTGGTAGAGAATCTCAGTTTTCTGCCGAATGAAGTAATCGTCGTAATTGTTTCTGCAATGCCGATTTTAGAATTACGTGGAGGTATTCCACTTGCATATGGTTTTGGATTTGATTTTTGGCCAGCAGTAGGCCTTGCGATTCTTGGCAATTTACTGCCGATTGTCCCATTGTTGATCCTGTTTCGTCCATTGAGTACATTTCTAATGCGGTATCGCTGGTATAAGCGTTTTTATGACTGGTTATATGAACGCACATTAAAGAACAGTAAAAACGTTGAGCGGTTTGGTGCTATCGGCTTGATCTTGTTTACAGCCGTACCACTTCCTACGACTGGTGCATACAGCGCCTGTGTAGCGGCGGCATTATTCAACATCCGTTTCCATTATGCTTTCCTTGCTGTAGTAACAGGTGTTTTAATAGCTGGATTCGGGGTTGGAATCGCAATGTATTCGATTTTCTAAAAAGTAGATTGTTGAACGAACCATTTCTTTAAAAGGAGGAAGATGATTCATGTGTGAAGCAAGTAGTGAAACGATGGTGCTTGAAGACTGGTTTCCGAAAGTACTGCCTGCATTGGTCAGTAAAAAGGAAGAAATGCACTTCATGGGGTATGAGAGCGTGACAGAAGAAGAAATCTGGAAATGCATCCTTTCACGTACAAAAAAGACGAAGGATGAAGAGTGGATGATCCACCAAGTCGTCAATAAAATTTTGACCCTATCAACGAATGATTTCATGAATTGGTTGACTATACAAGCGGTTACTGATGATAACTGGTACGAATTAGACACGCTGAAGGAAAATTGACACACAATTCATCCGATGGATATAATAGGATGTATTGTCATTACATAACATAAGGACGGGCATCCAGATTGTCGGCATAAGGGGAGGAATTTACATATGGTAAAAAGAGGACGGATCGTCGCCTTTTTCTTGCTTGTCATCTTGATAGCTGGAACAATCGGGGGGACGACAAAGGACATCGTCCAGGACATTAAACTCGGTCTTGATCTACAAGGTGGATTCGAGGTTCTGTATGATGTCGAACCTACAAATGAAGGTCAAAAGGTAGATAAGGAATTACTGAATAATACGGTTAGTGCCCTCAATGAAAGGGTAAACGTACTCGGAGTTTCTGAGCCTAACATCCAGATTGAAGGCGAACGAATAAGGGTACAGCTAGCTGGGGTCGATGATCAAAATAAGGCACGGGAACTGTTATCTACACAAGCGGAGTTAACCTTCCGTGACGTAGATGATAAAGTCATGTTGAATGGCTCTGATCTTAAAGAAGGCGGAGCAAAGGTAGAGTTTGCTCAACAGTCGAATCAGCCTATCGTAGCTTTGGGATTAAAAGACGGGGATAAATTCGGACAAGTTACTAGGGAAATCATGCAGAGAGGAGCGCCGGACAACCGTCTTGCTATTTGGCTTGATTTTGAAGAAGGGAAGGATTCCTTCAAGGAAGAGGTGAAAAAGGAAGGAAGCGCTTCTGGTGAACCGAAATACATTTCCGCTCCTAGTGTAACGGAAGTCATTAATTCAAAACAAGCAACCATTACAGGAATAGACTCTGTTGAAGAAGCACAAAATTTGGTGGATCTTTTGAACGCTGGATCCCTTCCGGTGAAATTGAAAGAGGTCTATTCGACTTCAGTCGGTGCGAAGTTTGGACAGGACTCCCTTGATAAAACGGTTACCGCTGGGTTAATCGGGATTGCGTTCATCTTCTTGTTCATGATCTTCTATTATCGTGTTCCAGGAATCATCGCAGTTGTCACTTTAACTACGTACATTTACCTAATCCTGCTTATTTTCGAGTGGATGGAAGGTGTGTTGACACTCCCTGGGATTGCAGCACTTATTTTAGGGGTTGGTATGGCAGTCGATGCCAACATCATCACCTATGAACGGATCAAGGAAGAGCTTCGTGCAGGGAAGTCGGTCATGTCTGCCTTCAAAGCAGGAAATAAACGCTCTTTATCGACGATTCTTGATGCGAACATCACGACTATACTTGCTGCAACGGTCTTGTTCATATTCGGTACTAGTGCGGTAAAAGGATTCGCCCTTGTATTAATCATAAGTATTTTGACCAGCTTTTTGACAGCTGTGTATGGATCAAGGTTATTACTCGGATTATGGGTAAACAGCCGAATCCTGAACAAGAAGTTTGGGTTGTTCGGTGTCAAAAAGGATCAAATTAGTGATTTGGATGATACGGATCGTCTTGATATCTCCAAGAACAAGTTCAAAAACATTGATTTTGTAAAGCATCGCAAGAAATTTTTCACATTGTCCGGTGTACTGATTGGACTCGGACTCTTGTCGCTTGTAATATTCCAATTGAACTTGGGCATCGATTTTGAAAGTGGAAGTCGTGTGGAAATCACAGCTGATGAAAAACTTGACCAGGGAATGGTTGAAGATGAACTTGAATCTCTAGGTATGGAAGCAGAAGAAGTGATCATTTCTGGCGAAAACCAAAATATTGCTGTTGCGCGTTATGTTGGGGTTCTTGGCCAAAATGATATCGCTGAGTTAAAATCTTTTTATGACGATAAATATGGACAAGAACCGAATGTAAGTACGGTCGATCCAACTGTTGGACGGGAACTCGCAAAGAACGCCTTGTATGCTATTGCAATTGCATCGATCGGAATTATCATTTACGTAACGATCCGTTTCGAGTGGTTGATGGCCCTGTCCTCAATTATCGCATTACTACATGATGCATTCTTCATCATCGCTTTATTCAGTCTGTTACGGCTTGAGGTGGATCTGCCATTCATAGCTGCTGTACTGACGATAGTCGGGTACTCGATCAATGATACGATCGTTACGTTTGACAGGATCAGGGAAAACATGAAGTTTGGCAAAGTGAAGACATTCGCTGATTTATCAAGGATCGTAAATGTCAGTCTTGTTCAGACCTTCGGACGTTCTATCAATACAGTCCTAAGTACGGTCTTTGCAGCTTTAGCATTGATGATCTTTGGAAGCCCTGCGATTACGAATTTCTCATTTGCTTTGCTGATCGGATTGGTCGCAGGTACGTATTCTTCCCTCTTCATCGCAGCACAGATATGGTTGGTTTTGAAAGGAAAACAACTACAAAAAAAACGTGTGAAACCTGCTCAATCAGCGGATTAATTGGATAAAAGGTTGACCCATTGCCGGTCAACCTTTTCTTACTTTTTTAGTTCTGTTATTGTAAGTTCTGTTATTGATTTCCAGCGAAATTTGCGACACTCCTGCGGGAAAAGCGAGCCAGGTGAGACCCTGAAGGCGCTGTCTAGCTCAGCGACCAGTCACTTGGATCACATCAAACCTCCTGCGGCGACCACAGCCTCCTCGTCAGTTTTCCAGTGACCTACGTGACTAAGCAGGTCGCTTCCTCTTTTCGTTTGCCCGCGGAAAGGGAGTGAATTTCGTAGAAATCAACAATGAATAGAGTCTAATGATTAAAAACAAAGACTGTAGCGTAAGTTATTATGGAGATTGTTAGTTTGGAGTGGTTTTGTTGGACAACCAGAACGAAGAACGGTTCAAACAAGGGGAATTCGCAGCATGGGTAGGCATCATTGGAAATCTCGTACTTGCCATTATTAAAGGTGTCGTCGGGTTCATTTCGAACAGCCGGGCTTTGATTGCTGATGCTGTACATTCAGCTTCTGATGTTGCTGGCTCATTTGCAGTGTTGTTAGGCTTAAGGGCTGCAAAGCTCCCTCCTGACCGTGATCATCCTTATGGGCATGGAAAGGCAGAATCAATTGCAGCGATCATCGTGGCAGTCCTTTTATTCATTGTTGGACTTGAAATCGGTTATTCCTCTGTAGAGTCTTTCTTTCATCCGATAGAAGCGCCAAAGATCTGGGCTGTTTATGCTGTCGTTTTCTCCATCATTGCAAAAGAGCTGATGTTTCAATATAAGTATCGTTTGGGTAAAAGAATTAAAAGTGATGCGGTTATTACGAATGCATATGAGCATCGATCCGATGTCTATTCCTCAATAGCAGCGCTGATCGGTATCGGTGCGGCTGTCCTTGGTGGTAAGCTAGGGATTGATTGGCTTGAGTATGGGGATCCGATTGCAGGATTAGCTGTCTCGCTTCTTGTTTTACGGATAGCTTGGAAACTTGGAGCAGAGTCCATTCATAATACGATGGATCATGTTCTCCATGAGGAAGACACGGTGGAAATGAAGGAAATCGTTGAAAGCGTTGAAGGTGTCATGAACCTAGATGAGTTTTTCGCCAGGGAACATGGCTATTATGTCATCATTGATATAAAAATTGCGGTAGATCCAGAGATTTCTGTTCAACGTGGTCATGACATTGGAAAAGAAGTGAAGAGGCGGTTGATTGAACAATCATTGGTGCGAGACGTTTTCGTTCATATTAATCCTTACAATGAAGAGAAGGATGGTGAGTCAACTTGAGAAGAGAATGGAGCTTCATCATCGGATTGCTCTTTGCAATCATTATCGCGGTTTTCGCTGTCATAAATGTAGAGGCAGTAGAAGTAGATTATTTATTCGGAACGGCACAATGGCCACTCGTTCTTGTCATACTAGGCTCAACAATGTTAGGAGCACTTGCTGTTGGTGTTGCAGGTTCAGCCAGGTTCTTCTCCATGAAAAAAGAATTACGAACACTTCGTAAAGAGACCCGCCAGTTGAAAGGCAATCATAGAAGTTCAATCGAAAATGCTGAAAATGATCGTGTATCAAATAAGAATACTGCCAAGTCAACAAATGCTTCCGATCGCTCAACTTCATAGTATAAATTACGATTTGCCACCTCTTGAAACACTCTTGTATAATGAGTGAGTTAAGAGGTGGTTTTATGTTGAATTCGAGGACACGATGGAGTCTCACAGAAGTAGACCAATCAAACAGGGATGAATTGGTGAACGTCCTAGGTCTATCACCGCTCGTAGCGGGTTTGCTTGTTAATAGAGGTAAGAAAAGAATAGATGAAGTTACGAACTTTTTACATATTGAAAATGTTGATTTCCATGACCCTTTCCTGCTGGATGGAATGGATTCAGCTGTTGATCGAATCAAAAAAGCGATCGCAGGAGAAGAAAAAATATTGATATTTGGGGATTATGACGCTGATGGAGTTAGTAGTACCTCCGTTATGGTCTATACATTACGGGAGCTTGGTGCCGATTTCGACTATTATATTCCTAATCGGTTCACAGAAGGCTATGGTCCGAATGAATCTGCATTCAGATGGGCGAAAGAGCAAGGATATTCGTTAATTGTGACAGTAGATACAGGTATTTCAGCGATCCATGAAGCTGAAGTTGCAAAGGAAATAGGTCTTGATCTCATCATAACGGATCATCATGAACCCCAGCCAGAGCTTCCTGATGCCTTTGCGACGATCAATCCGAAAAAACCTGGATGTCCATATCCATTCAAAGGACTGGCAGGGGTTGGTGTTGCGATCAAAGTTTCCCATGCACTTCTAGGTGAAACACCGACCCATTTGCTTGATATTGCTTGTATTGGAACGGTAGCCGATCTAGTTCCCCTGGTGGATGAAAATCGACTGCTTGTCAAAATAGGGATCAAGAAACTTGAAATAACTCCTAAGCCAGGACTGCAAGCTTTATTGAAGGTATGTGGATTAGAAGGTAAGCAACTCACATCTGAACACATTGGATTCGGCGTTGGTCCACATGTCAATGCGGCTGGTCGCTTGGATTCTGCTGATCCTGCCGTTGATCTGTTTACGACTTCCGATGCTGAACAAGCCGAAATGATTGCTAAGGAAATCGATGCAATGAATAAGGAAAGACAAAGTCTTGTCAATAGCATTACAAAAGAAGCGGTTGAAATCGTTGAAACCGAATATCCACCTGAAGGTAATTCGGTTCTGGTCATCGCGAAAGAAGGTTGGAACCCTGGTGTGATCGGTATTGTGGCTTCTCGTATTGTTGAGAAATTCTATCGGCCCACCATCATATTGAGTATTGATCTGGAAAAAGGGGTTGCAAAAGGATCAGCACGAAGCATTGTCGGTTTTGATATGTTTGAAAATCTATCAGAATGCCGTGATATTCTACCGCACTTTGGTGGACATCCCATGGCAGCAGGGATGACTCTTCAGCTAGAATATCTTGACGAGTTGCGGGAACGCTTGGATCGACAGGCGAAAGAAAAGCTTACAGAAAAAGATTTTTCACCGATAACACCGATCGATCTTCAATGTTCAGTGGATGAAATCTCCCTTGATGTTATTGAAGAGCTGGAGGCATTAGAGCCGTTTGGTGTTGAAAATCCTAAACCGAAGTTCCTCATCGATCAGTGCCAACTAAAAGAAATTCGTAGAATAGGCAGTGATTCAAAGCACTTGAAGCTAGCACTCAAGGGAAATCATTCAAATCTGGATGTTATTGGCTTTCATTTCGGGGAGGTTTTCGAAGAAATCACGCCGAATGCTTCGATTTCAGTTGTAGGTGAACTTTCAATCAATGAATGGAATGGCTTCCGTAAGCCGCAATTGATGCTTCAGGATATTGCGGTCAAAGAAAAGCAGCTATTCGATTACCGTGGTATAAAGAATCTTACGAGTCGATTGGAAATGCTTGACCGAACCAAGATCCAGCTACTTTCTTTTAAAGATAGCACGATAGAATCGTTACGTTTAGATGATTGGAAGGATCATACAGTCCGAATTTCCGAGAGTGTTACTATGGATAACGTTGAACTGAATGGAAAATATCTCATCATTCTCGATCTGCCTTCAAATAAAGAACAATTGGGTCAATTGCTATCCCTTGGTTCTACAGCAGAACGCGTCTATACTGTTTTTCATAATGAGGAGGACCATTATTTCAACCCGATCCCGACAAGAGATTCTTTCAAATGGTATTATGCCTTTTTGAAGAAACAAGGAAGATTCGACTATAAAAAGCGGGCAAAGGAATTGGCAGCCCATAAAGGCTGGAAGATGGAGTCTGTCTATTTTATGTCAGAGGTGTTTTTTGAACTCGAATTTGTTACAATAGACAATGGTGTTATCATAGTATCAGACCAACCAATGAAACGACCGCTTACAGATTCGATGATGTATAGGAGAAAACAGGAGCAGGCAAGTCTGGAGAATGACTTATGTTACTCCTCCTATCGGGATTTAAAGCGATGTTTTTTTGAGAACGAAAAAGATGTTGTTCGACTTTGAGGAGGCTTACTAGAAAGATGGATTACAAACAATATATTGAGGTTGTAGAAGATTTCCCGCACCAGGGGATCCGTTTTAAAGATATCACGACCCTGATGCAAGAAGGGGAAGTCTACAAAAAAGCGATGGACGATATCGTTACATATGCAAAAGAAAAGCAGATCGATGTTGTAGTAGGACCTGAGGCGCGCGGATTCATTGTCGGATGTCCCGTTGCCTATGCAATGGAAGTCGGTTTCGTACCGATTCGTAAAGAAGGAAAACTCCCTCGTGAAGTGGTGAAAGTAGACTACGGGAAAGAATATGGAAAAGATGTATTGACCATTCATAAGGATGCGATCAAACCAGGCCAACGTGTTTTGATCACGGACGATCTCCTTGCAACTGGCGGAACGATCGAAGCAACGATCCAGTTGGTTGAAAAGCTAGGAGGCAAAGTCGTTGGAATCGCATTCATGATTGAACTGACATACCTGAACGGTCGAGATAAATTGGATGGGTATGACATTTTTACACTGATGCAATATTAAGATAGAGAATATAGAACGGGCTCGTTGTCGGGCTCGTTTTTTCTAATACATGAAACAGTAAAGTAAAAAAAGAAAATCCATTAAATTTAGAAAACATTTGATTGTCTTTTTTAAGGTTTTTATGTTGATTTAAACGAAATTCACGACAATCCTGCGGGACTAGCGAGCCAGGCGAGACCCCGCAGCGAATTAAGGATCTTCGACTAAAAGCCACCACCTTGTGTGGTGAACATCGAAGCCAGCACCTCCTGTGTTAGTGAGCGAAGAGGCTTGCGGATCTAGGGTAGGGCTCATACATGAAGTGATGTCTAGCTCAGCGACCAGTCACTTGGATCACTTCAAACTTCCTGCGGCGGTCGACACATTGATTGACACCCTATGAGTGAGCCCACGCAGAACCAAGTCTTTGTTTGGTTCGAGCTTCCTCGTCAGTTTTCCAGTGACCAACATGACTAATCGGGTCGCTTCCGCTTTTCGTCTGACCGCGGAAAGGGTGTGAATTTTGAAAAAAATCAACATGTAATAACTGTGTCGTCTGATAGAAGAAATTGACATAAGAAATGATTCGACAAATTTCTCTTTTCGCTTTACAGGAAGTTAAATTTTAACGATAATAGAATTTATATACCAATCAACATATGATAGGTGATTGCATGGCCATACAAGATGTATTGAACAAAGCGGCAACTTATTTGCCGAGAGAAGATATAGATTTTCTACAAAGGGCGTACGAATTTGCAAGAGATTCTCATGAAGGGCAATTTCGCAAATCGGGTGACCCTTATATTGATCATCCTGTTGAAGTAGCAGACATCCTTGTCAATCTGGAAATGGATGCACCTACGATTGCAGCAGGGTTTCTTCATGATGTCGTCGAAGATACCGACGTCACATTGGATGAACTGACTGAAGCTTTTACTGAAGAAGTTACCATGTTGGTCGATGGAGTCACTAAGCTGAAGAAAATCAAATTCAAATCAAAAGAAGAACAACAAGCGGAAAATCACCGCAAGATGTTTGTGGCGATGGCGCAGGATATCCGTTGCATCCTCATCAAACTTGCTGACCGTCTTCATAATATGCGCACTCTTAAACATATGCCCAAAGAAAAACAAATTCAAAAAGCGAATGAAACGCTTGAAATATTCGCACCGTTGGCTCACCGGCTTGGTATTTCTACAATCAAATGGGAACTTGAAGATGTTGCCTTACGTTATTTGAACCCGCAGCAATATTATCGAATCGTAAACTTGATGAAACAGAAGCGGAACGAACGTGAGCAATATGTACAAGAAGTCATTGGAGATATCCAGTCCAAATTGAGTGAAGTGAATATAGAAGCAGATATATGGGGAAGACCGAAACATATTTACAGCATTTATCGTAAAATGACGAAACAGAATAAGCAGTTCAACGAGATCTATGACTTACTTGCTGTGCGTGTCATTGTCGATAGCATCCGTGATTGTTATGCCGTCCTTGGTATCATCCATACGTGCTGGAAACCGATGCCTGGACGATTCAAGGACTATGTTGCAATGCCTAAAGCGAATATGTACCAATCCTTGCATACAACTGTGATTGGTCCAAAAGGTGATCCTTTGGAAGTACAGATCCGGACCGAGGAAATGCACCGAGTCGCAGAATACGGAATTGCTGCGCACTGGGCTTATAAAGAAGGAATGAATAATCGAACCAATACGTTTGAAGAAAAGTTGACATGGTTCCGTGAAATACTTGAGTGGCAGAATGATGCGACAGATGCAGAAGAATTCATGGAATCTCTGAAAGTTGATCTATTTTCTGATATGGTATTCGTCTTCACGCCTAAAGGAGATGTCATTGAACTTCCATCTGGTTCAGTCCCGCTGGATTTCGCATATAGGATCCATACTGAAATCGGAAATAAATGCATCGGTGCAAAAATCAATGGAAAGATGGTTCCGCTTGATTATAAGCTGAAAACCGGTGATATCGTCGAGGTGTTGACTTCGAAACATTCCTATGGTCCAAGTCAGGATTGGCTGAAGTTGACACAAAGTTCCCATGCGAAAAATAAGATTCGTCAATGGTTCAAGAAGGAAAAAAGAGATGAAAATGTAGCTAAAGGAAAAGAATTGGTCGAAAAAGAGATCAAAAACGATGGCTACGAATTGAAAGATGTCCTTACCCACGAAAATCTGAACAGGGTTGCACAGAAATACAATTTTTCTAATATTGAAGATATGTATGCCGCAGTCGGATATAGCGGAATCACTGCTTCACAGATTGCAACGCGTCTTGCGGACAAAGTCCGGAAGAAGAAAGATCAAGAGACCGAAAGTCTTCTTCAATCAATCAATGAAACGAAGAGTCCGCAACCTAGGAAGAAAACAGAAATTGGTGTCCAGGTAAAAGGAATCGACAACCTGTTGATCAGGCTTTCCAAGTGCTGTAACCCCGTCCCGGGTGATGACATTGTCGGTTATATCACAAAAGGCCGTGGTGTTTCGATTCATCGTAAGGATTGTCCAAACATCCGGATGGAAGAAGATGAGAGTCGATTCTTACCGGTGGAATGGGAAGGAAGCACGAACCAATCGAAAAATTATAGTGTAGATATCGAAATCAATGGCTTCGACAGAAGAGGTTTATTGAACGAAGTCCTTCAAGCAGTTGCTGAAACGAAAACAAACATCAGTGCTGTTTCCGGTCGCTCCGATAAAAATAAGATGGCGACCATCAATATGACGATTTCTATTCATAATGTTAGTCATCTTCAGAAGGTTGTCGAGAGGATCAAACGTATTCCAGACGTTTATGCCGTCCGCAGAGTCATGCAGTAGGAGGGAAATGTAATGAGGGTTGTCGTGCAACGGGTGTCCAGTGGTGAGGTCCTTGTGAAAGACCGTACAGTCGGAAAAATCGGTCAAGGCCTTGTCCTGTTGGTTGGTGTAACCCATGAAGATACGATAGAGGATGTAGAATTTCTAGCTGAAAAAATACCGAATCTCAGGGTCTTTGAAGATGGAGAAGGCAAGATGAACAGATCCCTATTAGATATTGAGGGTTCGATGCTCTCCGTATCACAATTTACATTGTATGGGGATTGCAGGAATGGGAGACGTCCGAATTTCATGAATGCAGCCAAACCGGACATAGCTGAAGATTTGTACGAAAAATTCAATTCAAAAGTACGTGAAAAAGGGATTCAGGTTGAAACAGGAGAATTTGGTGCAATGATGGACGTCCGGATCAACAATGATGGACCAGTCACCTTGATCCTGGATACAGATGAAAGGAAAAAGTAAAATAAAACAGCATGTAGCCCATAAGCCTAAAAGGATCCCATTTTAGGGTGCATAACTTATAAGTGAAAATAGAAGGGGCTGTCCTAGAAGTATCTGAGTCTCTCCGACTTTAACAACATTTTGAGAAAAATCGTGATTTTGATCCAAAATGTTGTGTTGGAGGTGTCTGACACTTTTAGGACAGTCTTTTTTGCTCTACCATTAATTTGATAAAACACTTTTTAGTATTCGACGCGGACTCGATGCATTATCTAAAAAATTATGGGGGAAGTCTAATGAAAATACATAATATACTAGTAGCAGGAAACTATGAAGAGCAAGTCCAAGAACAGTTACCAGATAAAATATCTCAGAGCTTTCGTTTTATGCAGATTGATGAAATAACAGAAGAGGATTTGTCATGGGCAGATGCCTATGTAGGTTTTAAGCCATGTCCTGGGTTCAACTTTGCCGATATTAAATGGGTACATTCCTTTAATGCGGGTGTAAACAACTATTTAGAAATTGATGGATGGAAGAAACATGATATCCTTCTAACCCGAACTGTTTGCTCGTTTGGACAAAGAATAAGTGAGTATTGTTTAAGCTATGTATTAAGAGATCTTCAATATCATCACTACTTTGAAGGAAAACAAACGGAGAAGAAGTGGTCTCCAAAAACTCCACAAATGGTGAAGGATCAGACGATTGTTATCTTTGGTACAGGTGAGATCGGACAGGAGGTTGCCAAAGTATTTTCAAGCTTTGGAGCAACCGTTTACGGCATCTCACAAAGCGGCAAGCAAAAGGAGTATTTTCAAAAGGTGACGGAAACCAGCTCTGCAAATACGTTGGTTGCACAGGCAGATTGGATTATCAGCACATTACCTTTGACAAATGAAACAAGTAAGCTATTTGATCGGGCTTTTTTCAGCAATTTAAACGGCGTTGCCTTTATCAATGTCGGCAGAGGACTCACGGTGGACGAGCAAGCGCTTATTGAAGCCCTAAAATCACGAAAGGTCCGTTACGCTGTTTTAGATGTTCTTGAAACAGAACCGCTGCCAAGGACTTCCGATCTATGGCAAAGAGATGATACCGTCATTACTCCTCATATTTCAGCTGTGACAGAACTGAATGAAGCGATAGCATGCTTTTTGGATACATTGAAGAGAATCGAAAATAATGAAGTTTTACCTAATAAGGTGAATTTTTGGAAGGGGTATTAATACATAACAAAGGCGTGTTTATTTAAAAACGCGCCTTATTTGTGTAAATGGCCAATATATCAAGAGTAGGAAAGGAACTCAGATGCTTCATCTTGAATTTGTAAGTTATACCTGAAAAGGGCAGCATTTCTGGAATAAGAAACTACTAACAATTCAAAGCCAAATTCATTTTGGAGGGATGGACATGAACCAAAACAACGTAACTAACAAAATTCAAACGCAAGTAGGTGAACGTGAGATTGTGATAACCCGCGTATTTGATGCTCCACGCAATCTTGTGTTTGATGCTTGGACGAAAGAGGAGCACTTGTCGAAGTGGTGGGGACCTCGAGGTTTTACGACGACTTTTCAGAAGTTTGATATGAAACCGGGCGGTACTTGGCAGTTTATCATGCACGGTCCTGATGGTGTTGATTATCCTAACACCAACGTCTTTGTAGAGGTCGTTAAACCCGAGCGAATCGTTATCAAACATGCTGTGTTTCCCCATTTTCTGGCTACAGCAAACTTTGAGGATCTGGATGGTAAGACCAAACTCATTTATAGCACAGTTTTTGAAGAAAATGCCGCTATATTCGATAAGGTGAAAACATATGCCATCCCAGGTGCCGAACAGACCATGGATCGTCTTGAGGAGCATCTTGGAAGTATGTCTTAAAAGTCAGAGGCAGCCTCTTATTGATGCTACCGATAAACAGCTCGTTATTTATTTCGCGAGGATGAAATCGTTGAGGGTTCCGTAAAACCTGGCAAAACGCCAGGTTTTACTGCCCAAGGACGACGTCCATGTTAACTAAAGGCAATGGACTATACTGCCTTAAAGATTTTGCCCCGTGAATTAGGCTGCGAATTCGATTTTGTATCTAAAAATAGAACCCAATAGTCAAATAACGAGTCTCAGAATTTAAGCCATCATTTTGTTGAAAAATACTTTGCAAGCCCCCGATAAATGGCATGTCCCGCCTTATCCTTATACGATGCGGTTCGAATATAATGCTCCTCCTGGGAGTTTGATAGAAAGCCGAGTTCCAACAGTGCTGCAGGCTGATGGTTGGTCCGTAATACTTGGAAATTCCCATATGCCACACCCCGATTTGATAATCCAGTTTGTTTTACGAGTTCATCCTGTAAGGAGCTCGCAAGCGCAGCATCTTTCAATTTAGAATAGTAAAAAGAATTGATTCCTTTGGCGCTTGGAAAAATTGATGAATTGAAATGCAGACTTATGAAGGCATCTGCTTTGTTCGAATGAGCTAAGTATATCCTGTAAGGTAGACTTATATATTGATTGTCATCTCTTGTCATGACTACTTTTGCCCCTGCAGCCTGTAATTTTGACGATACAGTTTTGGCGACACTTAAATTCAAGTCTTTTTCAAGTGTTCCATACGTCACTCCTATCGCACCGCTGTCTTGGCCGCCATGGCCCGCATCGACCACGATGGTTTTTCCTTTCAAATGGTCACCGATAGTCGGATGTGCCACTTCAGGAAGAGAAGCTCCGCTTAAAGATGCGATCCATCCAGCGACATACGCTTCTTGTTGGTTGGAAAGCTTTATTTTATACCAATCACCTTGCTTTGATAGAACTGGAAATTGATCTCCTTTGTTTCCTCTTGCAACGACTGTATGGTTGGTCGAAGGGCCGCTTCTAAGATTGGTTCCGTTATTAAGCAATGAAATCGAAGGTTCATTTGATAAAGCTTCATCCTTTTTTGGCGTAGTCGACTTTTTAATCTTCTCTAAATACCAGGATGCTGCCCAGCCCTTCATTTTTCCATGCTTGATATATGCCCAGTCGTTCTTTTCTTTCAAAATATCAGCTTCTGAATTCTTCTTCAATTGACCTATGATTTTACCATTCAGAGAACCTTTATCTCTCAAGTTCAATATCGAAGCAGTGACTTTTGCTTTAGCAGAAGAAGTTGAAGGAGTTGGGGTAGATGGCATACCGGAAGAAATATCCATGTCTTTCGACTTGGTTACGTATTTGCCCGCAACCCATCCATTGCCATTGTTGAATTTGATCTTATACCAACCATTTTGAATATCCAATATTACAACCATATCGCCTTTGCGGACCGAACCAATCACGTTGGATGTCGTTCCAGGTCCATTACGTACATTAAGACTTGCTACATTTACCACCGATTGGTCTTTGGTGGTCGGGGTTTCTGTACGAGTTGGATTACTGCTGGAATGGATTAGCCAAGAAGCCAACCAACCGTAAGCGCTCTTGTAATTGATTTTTGTCCATGAGCCCTTGGTTTCGATGGTTTGGAATTTTTCATGGGGATAGATTTGACCCAGTACAGTAAACGAAGTATCAGGACCAGACCGTACATTCAACCCATCCACTTTTGAAGAGACCCATTTACCTGATGGTGTATTGGCGTCATCGTTATGACCAGTAGAAGGTTTATTGATTTTTTTCGCAAACCAACCGGCAACCCAGCCTTTTTTACTACCTATCTGGATTTGCAGCCAATCTCCGTTTTCAGATAGGATTGGGTATTCCTTATTCTTATGTACTTGTGTCACAATCGAGTTGCCGAGTCCTGGGCCTGACCGGACATTCAATGTATCCACTGTGATCCTCGCTTTTCCGTGATTTGCTGCTGACACAGAATTTCCTAAAACGGGTAATATGGCCCCCAAGACCAACATGCTGATGAAAAAGATATACCAAAACCTTCTCACAAATACACCTCCAAAACTTATTTGTATCTCTTATATCGGTACGAAAAGTCCGAAGTTTTATTTATATATGTGGTTCTGTAATTTCTTGAAAAAACCTTTCAAGATGTAAAAAAATTCGATTAATAGGTAATGATAGGTAGTAATATAAAAAGTTCAGGTGGTTGTAAGAATGAGAAAAAGCCTAAAACACGATGCGATGAATCATCGATCCAATGCTTTATTCGGGATGGATTTCCATAAGTTCATCGAGAAAGAGCATATGATGAGCAATAATGAATTAGCAGAAGAATTCGGTGTCAGTCTTGAAGCGGTTAAGAAATTAAAACAACGGTTAATGCGATAAATTCTGAATTAATTATTATAATTTGTAAATATACTCGCTTTCCGCGGACAAACGAAAGCAGGAAGTCTCGTAAATTTTTTCATTCTACTTAATCGGTAGCAATCAACACCATACTTTTAGAAAACAGTCTTGTAAATATTTTGAATGGAAAATAGGCTTGACATCAGGGATAAAGGTCCGTATGATAGTAATCAATTCAAATGATACGTAAACAACCAGTGATGGAGAAAAGTACTTCAGAAACTCATGTTCAGAGAAGGGATGCCAATGGCTGAAAGCATTCCTACAGAGAGCCTGGAAGAAAGACACTCCGAAGGTTTTGTCCCGAACTATACATATGCAGTAGGGATTAAACGTAGGCAGGCGTTAACTGCAGCTTGAGTGGAAGCATCTTATGCTTCAACTAGGGTGGTACCACGGGTAAATACTCTCGTCCCTTCTTTTGTTAGGGGCGGGAGTTTTTTATTTGCTCGGCTTTGTTAAACCATTATTGGTGGTTTTTCTCTTCATGCGAAATTCACAACAGTAAGGTTTGGATCTATAGTGGAAAAGTAAAAGATCGTTTGAAAAAAGGTGAGGAGTGAAGCAGGATGAGTTTTCAAATTCCTAGAGGAACCCAGGATATTTTACCAGGGGAAGTTGAGAAATGGCAGTTGATAGAAGAAAAAGCGAAAGAACTTTGCCGCAAATACAATTATCACGAAATTCGCACGCCGATTTTTGAATACACTGAGTTATTCCAACGGGGTGTCGGTGATACGACAGATATTGTACAAAAAGAAATGTACACGTTTAAGGATCGCGGCGATCGTAGCTTGACGCTTCGTCCAGAGGGCACCGCTTCGGTTGTACGTTCATTTGTACAACATAAACTGTTCGGTGAAGCACAACAGCCAACTAAGCTTTATTACATTGGACCGATGTTCCGTTATGAGCGTCCGCAAAAGGGACGTACGAGACAATTCGTACAGTTCGGCATCGAGGCGTTGGGAAGCAATGATCCGGCGATTGACGCAGAGGTGATGGCTCTAGCGATGGAACTCTATCAAGAGCTTGGTTTGAAGCATTTGAAACTGATCATCAACTCACTCGGTGATAACGACAGTCGTACAGCCCACCGAGAAGCGTTAGTCGATCACTTCAAACCTGTTGTCAATGAGCTTTGCGAAGATTGTCAGAACCGGATCAACACAAATCCGTTAAGGATCCTTGATTGCAAAAAGGATCGTAATCATCCGAAAATGCAGTCTGCGCCTTCGATTCTTGATTATTTGAATGATTCCTCTAGGACGTATTTTGATAATGTGAAGGCTTATCTAGATGAACTAGATGTCTCTTATGAAGTGGATCCGACATTAGTTAGAGGGTTGGATTATTATAACCACACGGCGTTTGAAATCATTAGCGAAGCACCTGGATTCGGCGCTATCACCACGTTAAGCGGTGGAGGCCGGTACAATGGTCTGGTCGAAGATATTGGTGGTCCTGAAACACCTGGGATCGGTTTTGCGATGAGCCTTGAACGTTTTCTCGTCGCATTAGAAGCAGAACAAATCGAATTGCCTGTCCAAAAGGGAATCGATTGCTATCTCGTCTCGTTAGGGGAGGAACCGAAAAAACGTAGTATGTCCATTTTAAACGATCTCCGCAGCGTTGGATTGACTGCCGACAGGGATTTCTTAGATAAGAAAATGAAGGCGCAATTTAAAGCAGCTGATCGTTTGAATGCCAAATATGTTCTTGTCCTGGGGGAAGATGAGTTAGAGAAAGGAATCATCAATGTCAAGGACATGGGCACAGGTGAACAGGTAGAGATACAGATTGGAGTAGCAACAAAATATATAGTTGAACAACTTGAGGGAGGATCACAGTCATGATCGGTAGAACACATCATTGTGGAAAACTAACAGAAAAAGAAATTGGTTCAGCAGTTCAATTGAAAGGATGGGTCCAGAAGCGTAGAGACTTAGGGGGGCTAATCTTCATTGATTTACGTGATCGTTCAGGCATCGTACAGGTTGTATTTAATCCGGAAACATCCAGGGAAGCAACGGAGCTGGCAGAACGTGTCCGTAACGAGTACGTCCTTGACGTAAAAGGGACGGTGGTTGCACGTGATGAAGCGACATTCAATGAGAATATCGCAACTGGTAAGATCGAAGTTCGTGCAGAGCAAGTTGAAATTTTGAATGCTGCGAAAACACCGCCTTTCGTTATTTCAGATAAAGAGGAAATTACAGAAGACGTTCGATTAAAGTATCGTTACTTGGACCTTCGGCGTCCGATCATGCAGGAGACCTTCAAGACCAGAAGTAAAGTGACGAAAGAAATCCGTAACTTCCTCGATAGTTATGAGTTCCTTGAAATGGAAACGCCGATGCTTACAAAAAGTACACCTGAGGGAGCACGTGACTATCTAGTGCCAAGCAGGGTCCATCCAGGTCAATTTTTTGCACTGCCGCAATCGCCACAGATTTTCAAGCAGTTATTGATGGTGTCTGGTTTCGAGCGGTATTATCAAATTGTCCGCTGCTTCCGTGACGAAGACCTTCGGGCAGACCGCCAGCCAGAATTTACACAGGTTGATATCGAGACTTCGTTCATGGATCAGGAAGACCTCTTCAAGATGACAGAGGAAATGATGAGTAAGATCATGAAAGGAACAAAGGGTATTTCTTTAGAAACCCCGATTCCAAGATTGACGTATGCGGAAGCGATGGATCGTTACGGTTCTGATAAACCTGATACTCGTTTCGGAATGGAGCTTGTGAATGTTTCATCTCTTGTGGAAGGATCCGACTTCAAGGTATTTTCTTCTACTGTCCAAAGCGGCGGATTTGTAAAAGGGATCAACATTAGCGGTCAAGCAGATCAATTTTCGAGAAAAGACATCGATCAACTCACTGACTTTGTAAAAGTTTATGGCGCAAAAGGACTTGCATGGTTGAAAGTTGAAGAAGAAGGCCTTAAAGGACCGATTGCAAAATTCTTTGATGAAGCAATGCAAAAAGGATTGACCGATGAGTTCGATGCGAAATCCGGAGACTTGCTACTGTTTGTGGCAGACAAGCCAAAGGTAGTTTCGGAAAGCTTAGGTGCATTACGTTTGAAGCTCGGAAAAGAATTGGACTTGATCGACAAAGAAAAGTTCAACTTCCTGTGGGTCGTAGACTTCCCGCTGTTGGAATTTGATGAAGATGCAAATCGATATGTAGCAGCACACCATCCATTCACAATGCCGAAAGTGGAAGACCTTGAAATGCTTGAAACGAATCCGGTGAATGTCCGTGCCCAAGCGTATGACCTCGTATTAAACGGCTACGAAATTGGCGGGGGATCACAGCGTATCTATCAAAGGGATGTTCAAGAACGGATGTTCAAAGCGCTTGGCTTCTCATTAGAACAAGCCTATGATGAGTTCGGGTTCCTGTTAGAAGCCTTCGAATACGGAACACCTCCACATGGTGGAATAGCACTTGGACTGGATCGTCTCGTCATGCTGATTGCGGGACGCAGTAATCTGAGAGATACGATCGCGTTCCCGAAAACAGCTAGTGCAAGTTGTTTATTGACGAATGCACCAAGTGAAGTTAGTGGATCTCAACTTGATGAACTTCACCTAAAAGTACAAGAAAAGACAGCAAATAACAAATCATGAGCCATTGGTCACCTTCCATTTGGAGGGTGGCCATTTTTTAAGTGAAACTTCAATCGATTCCATGAGAAGGCTTTCTGTTTGGGGTTGCGAGGGACCAGCAAATCGAACACTTTAACACATTAGTGAACTGATTAGTAAAGAAGTCTGATTTTTATGAAAACACTGACAAATCATTGAAAGCGGTTAAAGTTTGTGCTATTCTTTAAATACAATATCAAAGAGTCCTGGGGTGTACGTTTCTGCCGAACGTTTGAGCCAACACTTTACAAATGGGAGTCTGAGTTTATGATTTACGTGCAAGCCTTCAGTGAAAGGACGCATAAGAATTGTAACAGGACACCCACCTTTTCAGGCAGGTTCAACACAGAAGGATTTCGACGGCACATATGGGACTCTTACATATTCAACCACGAAGCAATCAGGTTAACCTGGTTGCTTTTAAATTTGGTTTACTTTCTAGGTTTAAGATATTTTTTATAGCGTTTCGCTTTAGTTGTAAAGGCACTATATGGACATTATGCAAAAAGACAGCTGACGATCCTCATATCCTAAATTAGATGTTCTTTTGGTTTGTAGTTGCATTCAAGGTGTTCCTTCATATATGCTATTATGGATATTTGATTGGAGTACTGGAGGAATTCACAAGATGTTACATCAGTTTTCACGAAATGAATTAGCCATAGGAAAAGAGGGATTAGAAGCACTCGAAGGTTCAACTGTAGCAGTGTTGGGCATCGGGGGTGTCGGTTCATTTTCTGCTGAAGCGCTTGCCCGTTCTGGGGTCGGCAGACTCATTCTTGTTGATAAAGACGATGTCGATATCACAAACGTCAATCGACAGCTTCATGCATTATTGTCGACGGTCGGACAGCCTAAGGTCGATTTGATGAAAGAGCGGATCGCTGACATTAATCCTGAATGTAAAGTTGAATCATTGAAGATGTTCTATACAGAAGAAACTTATGAAGATTTCTTCAGCTATCCACTTGATTTTGTCGTGGATGCATCCGATACGATTTCTTATAAAATCCATTTAATGAAGGAATGCTTGCGAAGGGAGATTCCGATCATCTCAAGTATGGGTGTGGCCAACAAAATGGACCCGACAAGACTTCGTATTGAAGATATCTCGAAAACTAGCTATGACCCGATTGCAAAAGTAATCCGTACGCGGTTGCGTAAAGAAGGTATCCATAAAGGGATTAACGTTGTATTTTCTGATGAAAAACCTGTCCAAATACGAGAGGAGATTCGTAAGAGCATCGTACCGGATGACAATGCGAAGATTCGTAAAGCGAAAATGCCACCTTCATCAAACGCTTTCGTTCCGTCGATTTCTGGGCTTATGATGGCGGGTCATGTCATCAACAAGCTGTTGGAAAGCAACGATATAAAAGTGGACCGAATCAGATAAACCTTTTAAAAAGATAGCTATGTTAAATATTACTGTTGATTTCTGACTATGTTTGATTGAAAAGAAATTTACGACACTCCTGCGGGAAAAGCGAGCCAGGTGAGACCCGTGGAGGTGCTGTCTAGCTCAGCTACCAGCACTTGGATCACTTCAAACCTCCTGCGGCTGCCACAACCTACGTGACTAAGCAGGTCGCTTCCGCTTTTTCGTTTGCCGGCGGAAAGGGAGTAAATTTCGAAGAAAGTCAACAATAAAACTAATACAGCCCAAAAGAAAAGGCTAACTCTCCATCTTGTCCGGATGTAGGAGTTAGCCTATTTTTCACATTTAAAGAAAGTATCAAATACTTTCTTCATTTTAAGCGCAACTAAAGCTCAGCCTGCGCCAAAGACTTGGATTTACCAAGTTTCCTTTATTTCATTCCTGGATTCGCTCGATATTCCGAAATAGGGATGTCGAGTGCAGTAGATAGTTTGAATAACATATCACGATCAGGAATGAGCTCATTGTTTTCGATCCTTTTTAAAGTGTGGATCGACAATCTGGAATTCAAAGCAAGCTGTTCAATGGATATGTTCAATTCCTCACGGTGACGTTTAATTGTATCGCCTAATTGCATGTTGTTCTCCTCCCATCCAGTACATTTTTTTGACCCTGTTAAAGCTAAATGTTGATTCGAACAGAAAGGCTGTTTTCTAAAAGTTTGTGGCTAATGGAATGTTCTAAAGAAAGGTGCTGAAACCTTTTGGCAGTGGAAATATGCGAGACTCCAGCGGGAAAGCAAGCTAAGCGAGACCCCGCAATCTTTTAAAGGACCTTCGACTATAATAATAAACTTCGACTAAATACCACCACGTCCTATGGTGAACGTCGAAGTCAGTACATCCTGTACAAGTACGTCCTGTGGTGAACGTCGAAGCCAGAATAAGGATAACTTCTAAGATTTCTCGTCGCAGACACGATAATGATTTCATTTTTGTGTTGACATCCTGTGCAAGTGAGGAGGCTTGCAGGTTCCCGCGGAAATCGAGTATATTTCCATAAACAACAATCTATGCGAAAACAGCCTACAGAAAAAATCTTTAAGTCAAATTTACGATACCTCTGTGGTAAAACAGAGTAATGATACAGGATAAATGGTTTATATTCATATATATGATTCTATTCACTTATATCATAACGACTTTGAAAGATTTAAGTTGTGAGAAAAATCACACACACAAAAACTGGACTGTCCCAAAAGAAAAGTGTCAGACCCCTCCAACACAACATTTTGGATCAAAACCACGATTTTTCTCAAAATGTTGTCAAGTTCGGAGAGACTCTGACACTTTCGGGACAGCCCATCAGATATTTACATTTAAAGAAAGTATCAAATACTTTCATCAATAAAAGCGCAACGAAAGCTCAGCCTGCGCCAAAGGCTTGGCTTTGCCAAGTTTTCTTTATTTCGCTACTTTTTCTAAATTACCGTTTTTGTCCATTTTGAACTTTGAAGCGGAAATCTCTTCTTGGTCTTGGAGCAGGACCATACGTCTTGCACGATCCATGATTTGAAGTAAAGCTTGATAATCATCCTTTAAGGATGCGAAATTATCTTTCAGCTCTTTCAATTCTGCTTCATACTCTTTATTTTGCTTTTTGAGCATTTCGCATTCTTGTTCAAGACGCTCATTTCTTTCTTTTACAGATTGAGAACCTGTGTTGTCGTTTTTCAACTGACTTAAGAAATGGATGACTGTATCCAAGTCCATTGCTTGCGTTGCAGCCTGTTGTCTTTGAACAGGTTTTTCTTCTAATTGTACCTGATTTGTTTCTGATTTTTCTTCTAGTTGTACCTGGTTTGTTTCTGATTTTTCTTCGGCTGTATAAGTTCTATGCTTCGGTTCAGAAAGAGGATGATAGTTTTCAAAATCCATAGTGTCATCAAAGCGAGTTTGATAAGCAGTGGATTTCTCTGGTTGCTTCGGTTGGTTTGATGCAGCTGCTCGTTTGCGTTCTTTTCGTTGTCGGCGTGCAATCTTCAGGGCTTGCTCGTATTTTTTACGTACGATGGCATTCCATCTGAATCCGACGGCTGCAGATGTTCGATCCAATTTGTCACCAACCTCTTCAAAAGCTTGAAGCTGTGTACTCCCTTCACGAACGTGTCTTAGCACTGTTTCGGCTAATAGTAGATCATCTTCTTCTGACCATGCATCTTGTCTCTGATTTGACATGAAAAATTCTCTCCTTTTTATTCCAGAAGGTTTTTAGCCTTATCTTGGACAAAAATGAGAGAAACTATACAAGATTACTATATTATTTTTCGACTAAAAGATTGATTGATAGGTTATTCTCCTTTTTCAATCCGCTCTTTAAAATAATCAAGCCTTCTCGTGACCGTTTTTTCATAACCTCGTTCACTCGGCTGATAGAAGGATTTATGCTTCAGGTGATCAGGAAGATACTGTTGGGAAACATATCCATCCTGATAATCATGTGGGTATTTATAGCCGATTCCAGAACCTAATTCCTTTGCACCGCTGTAGTGGGCATCTCTTAAGTGGGTCGGAACTTGACCGGTTTTTTCATTTTTGACGGTGTTCAAGGCTCTATCGATTCCAGTGATGACCGCATTGCTCTTTGGAGCGGTTGCGATATATAAAGCTGCTTCTGCAAGCGGAATACGTGCTTCTGGCATTCCAATGAAATCGACTGCCTGAGCTGTAGCTTGAGCGATCAACAATGCATTCGGATCAGCAAGTCCTACATCTTCAGCAGCATGGACATAAAGCCTCCGTGCGATGAACTTTGGATCTTCTCCTGCATAGATCATTTTCGCAAGCCAATAAAGGGTCGCATCAGGATCAGAACCACGGATGCTTTTGATGAAAGCGGAAATCGTGTCATAATGGTTGTCACCTTGCTTATCGTATTGCAGTACACGCTGTTGGATCGATTCTTCAGCGATTTCTATAGTTATTTGGATGACACCATCTGAATCAGGCGGAGTGGTGAGCACAGCTAGTTCGAGTGCATTCAAGGCTGTACGTGCATCACCACCGGCTACATCCACCAAATGTTCAAGCCCTTTTTCCTCAGCACGGATGTTATGATTTCCAAATCCTCTTTCCGGATCCTTGATGGCTGATTCCAACACTTCTTTCGTATGGTGATCAGTCAGTGGTTCGAATCGGAACAGCCTTGATCTAGATAAAAGAGCCCTGTTAATTTCGAACATCGGACTTTCTGTAGTCGCTCCAATCAAGATGATCGTTCCATCTTCCACATACGGTAAAAGGGCATCCTGTTGACTTTTGTTGAAACGGTGGATTTCATCTATAAACAAAAGTGTTTTCTGATTATCCATCTTCAAACGTTCCCGTGCCTGGGTCGTTATCGTACGGATATCTGCCACACCAGAAGTGACTGCGTTGATTTGTTCAAAATGCGCAGATGTCGTATTCGCGATGATTTTTGAAAGAGTTGTTTTACCCGTTCCAGGAGGTCCGAAGAATATCATGGCTGAGAGCTGATCTGCCTCAATTGCGCGACGGAGAAGTTTTCCTTTACCGACAATATGTTCTTGACCGATGAACTCATCTAAATTCCTAGGTCTCATCCGGTCCGCCAGCGGTTTGCCCTTTGGACCTTCTTCCATCTGCATATCGAATAAATCCATATGTTCACGTCCTTTCATGGACAATCTTCAATATAGTTAGGTTTGTATCAATTCAACTGAACGATACTATACGACTCGATTCAATGCAAGAAGAACCCTTTTCGTGCTATAATGTCATAGGAAAAAAATTCAGATACAATCTATATGGAGAAATACATCACAACTTGTATTATAAACAAGCAGCCTAAAGTATAACGATATGGGATATAACTAGATTTACAGGTGTATTTGAGTTGTCAATTGAGGAGGATACTATGAAAATTTCGACAAAGGGACGTTACGGATTGACCATCATGATGGCACTGGCGAAGAAACATGGTGAAGGACCAATCTCACTGAAATCAATCGCAAAAGACCATGAATTATCAGAACATTATCTTGAACAATTAGTAGGTCCGCTCCGTAATGCAGGATTAGTCAAAAGTGTACGGGGAGCATATGGCGGGTATACTTTGACCCGTGATCCGGAAACTATAACAGCAGGAGATATCATCCGCGTACTTGAAGGACCGATCACCCCAGTTGAAATCATGGATGATGAAGAACCCGCAAAAAGAGACCTCTGGATCAAAATCCGGGATGCTGTAAAGGAAGTGCTGGACAGCACCACTCTCGAGGAGTTGGCTTCTTATAGTGGTGGGGATGAAGATCAAAAGTCTTACATGTTCTACATTTAAGGATAGTTTTAATAAGTCCAAATGATAAACGGCAAATTCCGACGCACAGGACGTGCGTGCTAGTACTGCCCTTGTCATAGAACGTGATGGGGTTCGCCCGCAGAAAGCGAGTATATTTCAACGCTCTTCGAAAACTAAAGAGCCTAAATTAAAGTGATGTTTCGCAAAAACCAACAAAAATAAAGGTTTGTTCAACTCGGGTTGAACAATTCAATATAGGTGATATTTTATGAATTCGATTTACTTGGACCATGCTGCGACTTCTCCTACCCGTGAGGAAGTGGTCGAGGCGATGGTTCCTTATTTTACATCTCAATACGGGAATCCTTCGAGCATCCATCAGTTCGGAAGGAATACGAGACAAGCCCTAGATGAAGCCCGAAGAGTGATCGCCGGCAGTATCAACGCGAATTTCAACGAGATCATTTTCACAAGCGGCGGTACCGAATCGGATAACATGGCAATTATCGGAACTGCTTTCGCGCTTCAGGAGAAAGGAAAGCACATCATCACGACGAAGGTTGAGCATCACGCAGTATTACATGCTGTTGAATATCTAGAAGAGAATGGATTTGAAGTGACATACCTTCCTGTTGATGAAGAGGGGCTCATCGATCCACAGCAAGTAGAGGATGCGATTCGTGAAGATACGATCCTTGTGACCATCATGTACGGGAATAATGAAGTTGGTACGCTTCAACCGATTCAAGAGATCGGTAGAATTACGAGTGAAAAGGAAGTCCTTTTTCATACCGATGCGGTTCAAGCATATGGAAGTGTGATCATTGATGTGAAGCATATAGGAATCGACCTTTTGTCTGTCTCAGCCCATAAAATCAATGGTCCGAAAGGGAATGGGTTCTTGTATGTCCGTGAGGGGATTTGGCTGGAACCACGTGCCTTCGGCGGTGAACAAGAGCGTAAGAGGAGAGCCGGGACAGAGAACGTTCCTGGAATCATGGGCATGAAAAAAGCGGTGGAATTGATTCAAGATGAAAAAATCAATCGCTATGGAGAGCTTCTTCAAATGAAAAAAAGAATGCTTGAAATTTTTGATGATGCCGGCATCGAGTATGTGTTGAATGGATCAATCACCAATTCGCTGCCACATGTTTTGAATATCAGCTTCCCTGGGACAAATGTAGAATCAATGCTTGTCAATCTGGATCTGTCTGGTATCGCGGCATCCAGCGGATCAGCTTGTACGGCAGGATCGATCGAGCCTTCCCATGTGCTTGCGGCTATGTTCGATGATCATGAACGGATGACTTCTGCAATCCGTTTCAGCTTTGGTTTTGGAAACACAGTAGAAGAGATTGATCGGGCAGCAAACGAAACTGTCCGTATCGTCAATAGATTGACATCAATGTGAATGGAGGTGAGGAATATGGAAAAACGCCCTGAAGATACAAGAGTCGTCGTTGGAATGTCTGGAGGGGTCGATTCTTCAGTAGCTGCATTGCTTTTAAAAGAACAAGGATATGACGTGATCGGGATTTTTATGAAAAACTGGGATGACACTGATGAAAATGGCGTTTGTACAGCAACGGAAGACTATGAAGACGTCATCCGTGTCTGTAACCAACTTGGTATTCCCTACTATGCAGTGAATTTCGAAAAACAATATTGGAACAAAGTGTTTTCCTACTTCCTTGAGGAATATAAAGCTGGAAGAACGCCAAACCCTGATGTCATGTGCAACAAAGAGATCAAATTCAAGGCATTCCTCGATCATGCGATGAGTCTTGGAGCTGATTATGTAGCAACTGGACACTATGCGCGCATCGGTGAACGGCACGGGGAGAAGGTCATGCTCCGCGGTGTCGATGAAAACAAGGATCAAACCTATTTTTTGAATCAACTGAATCAGGAACAGATTTCGAAAGTATTGTTCCCGATCGGGGAATTTAAGAAGCCTGAAATCAGAGAAATGGCAGAAAAAGCAAACCTGGCGACTGCGAAGAAAAAAGACAGTACAGGTATTTGTTTTATCGGGGAGCGGAACTTCAAAGAATTCCTTAGCCAATACCTTCCTGCACAGCCTGGTGAAATGCAGACCCTGTCCGGTGAGGTGAAAGGGTCCCATGACGGACTTATGTATTATACGATTGGTCAACGTCATGGACTAGGAATCGGTGGCGATGGCGATCCATGGTTCGTTGTCGGAAAAGATTTAGAAAAAAATGTCCTGTTTGTCGAACAAGGATTCCATAATGAGCTGCTCTATTCGGATAAACTAAACGCCACGAAGGTCAGTTGGATGACTGGGAAAGGAATGCCGGATGAATTCAAGTGCACGGCGAAGTTCCGTTACCGCCAGCCAGACCGCCCTGTGACTGTCCGGAAAATGGAAGATGGCACGTATGATGTTATCTTTGATGAACCGCAGCGTGCGATCACCCCAGGACAAGCAGTTGTCTTTTATGATGGAGATGTATGTCTTGGCGGTGGGACGATCGATAAAGTGTATAAAAAAGAGGAAGCAATTTCTTATTTATAAATAGATCATGGAACAGAGTGGGGGCTGTCCGAAAAGTGTCTGAGTCTCTCCGAATTTAACAACATTTTGTGAAAAATCGTGGTTTTATCCAAAATGTTGTGTTGGAGGGGTCTGACACTTTTCTTTTAGGACAGATCCCCACTTCCATTTCTTTTTATAAATCAAGGTTTTGTAAAGATTAATGTTGAGTGTAGCAGTACTTAATGCGAAATTCGCAACACTTTAGAAAAGCGAGCCATGCGAAGCCCCGCAGTGAGGTACGCGTAGGGAGTGTTAGAACAACAAACAGCTGATTTTTTCAAAAAGGAGACCGACGATGTCTGATAAGAATAAACACGGAATTGAATTGATGAAAGAAGGAAAATACGAAGAAGCAGCGAAGGCATTTCATAGTGCTCTTGAAGAAAATCCTGACGATCCAGTCATTTATGTGAACTTTGGAAACCTGTTAGAACTGGTAGGCGAATATGAGAAAGCGATGGGCTTTTTCGATAAAGCCATTTCTATGGATGAAACAATGGCGCCGGCCTATTATGGTGGTGGCGTTGTCTTTTATAAACTCGAGCAGTATGATGATGCGCTTGACCTTTTTCAAGAAGCGATCAAACGTGGACTCTCAGATGGTGATTCCCACTTCATGCTCGGGATGAGTTTTTCACAATTGGGCGATATCACACGTGCCCTTCCGCATTTCCAATCTGCCGCTGAAAAGAATTCCGAGGATGTCGAGGCGTGGTTCCAATACGGAATGACACTCGGAAAACTGAATTTGTTTGAACAAGCAATCACTGCTTTAGAAAACGTTATCGAGCTCGCGCCAGACCATGCAGACGCTTACTATAACCTTGGCGTAGCGTATTTGTACAAAGAAAACATCCAGAAAGCGAAAGAGATGTTTGCCAAAGCAATCGAAAATCAGAACGATCATCTGCTGGCACATAACGGGATCAAGAAAATCAATGAGATTCAAGAGTCTACTGAAACCAATGATTAGTGGGGCGAAACGATGGAGTTACAAAGCCAATTCGATTTAGGATCAGAGGAAAAACGGTATGTGAAAGGTTCAATCCTTCATGTGATCTATCAAAATAAAGAGACCTTTTATTCCGTTTTAAAAGTGTCTTCGAAAGAATCTAATTTAGCGGACATAGATAAAGATACGATCGTAGTGGGCACTTTCCCTGTATTGATGGAAGAAGAGACGTACATCTTCTGGGGTGATATGAAAGACCATCCAAAGTATGGGAAACAATTTGTGGTTGAATTTTATAGAAAAGATCTTCCTAGGACAGAAGACGGGATGGTCCAGTATCTTTCAAGTGATTTGTTCAGTGGGATCGGGAAGAAGACCGCAGAGAAAGTCATACATACGCTCGGGGATAAAGCATTTTCTAAAATCATCGAAGATCCGGAAGTATTGAATGAGGTTAGGGATTTGTCCGAAGAACGGGCAAAGACCATATATGAAACATTGATGGAACACCAGGGTTTAGAACAGCTTCTCAGTACATTGCATCGCTACGGAATCGGTCCCTCCATTGCAATGAAAATCTATCAATCTTACAAAGATGAGGCGATATCCATCATTCAAACCAATCCTTATCAGTTGATTTATGACATTGATGGAATCGGTTTTCGAAGAGCAGATGAAATCGGAAATGCTTTAGGGATCGAAGAAACTTCTTCAGAACGTGTGCAAGCTGGCCTTCTTTATAATTTGAAAGAGCTATGTAATCAGCACGGACATACATACATTACAGTAGATGAATTGATAGAAGAAACGAAAAAACTGCTTTTTACAAAGCCTGTTGATTCTGAAGTGGATTTCTACAGCGACATTGTTGCTTTACATGGTGAAGGGAAGGTGTTCATCGAGGATGAAAATGCCTATCTTCCCTCGCTATATTTTGCTGAATATGGTCTACTTCAAAAGATTGAACGCTTATTGAAACAGGAAGAATATGATCGTATCGAGCTTTCAGATTTTTACAATGCACTCGGAGCTCTGGAGGAATCACAAGAAATCGAATATGCGGATGCTCAGAAAGATGCCATTTATAAAGCACTGACTTCCCCAATGATGATTTTGACTGGTGGTCCTGGAACAGGGAAGACGACTGTCATAAAAGGAATCATCGAAACGTATTCTGAAATCCATGGTCTTTCGCTCGATCTGCAGGACTATAAGGATGAGGATTTCCCATTTTTACTCGTAGCCCCGACTGGCCGTGCCGCGAAACGTATGAGTGAATCCACAGGTATTCCAGCAGTAACGATCCATCGTCTTCTTGGTTGGAAAGGCGGCAGCGGATTTGAATATCATGAAGAAAATCCGATTGCAGGCCGACTTCTCATCATTGATGAAATGTCGATGGTCGATGTCCGTCTTGCCTACAGGCTGTTCGACGCATTACCTGAAGAAATCCAGGTGATCATGGTGGGAGATGAGGATCAGCTTCCATCGGTAAGTCCTGGACAAGTATTAAAGGATTTCATTTCATCTGAAGTGATCCCAACAGTTAAGATTGATGAGATTTATCGACAAGCGAAAGGATCGACCATTGTTAAATTGGCCCATGAAATGAAAAAAGGGGGGTTGCCTGAGGACCTGGGTGCTCCTCAACATGACAGGCGGTTCTTCCCGTGTTCACAGGAGCAAGTGACCACAGCAGTCCTCCAGGTTTGTAAAAGTGCCATGACAAAAGGGTTTACAGCGCGGGATATACAAGTATTGGCACCAATGTACAGAGGCCGTGCTGGAATTGATGAGATGAACAAGGAATTGCAAGAAATGTTCAATCCTCCGACTGAACAAAAAAGGGAAATTGAGTATTTTCAATCGATCTATCGTGTCGGGGATAAGGTCCTCCAACTCGTCAATGCTCCCGAGGAGCAAATCTTCAATGGAGATATCGGAGAAATCGTCTCGATCATCTTCGCAAAAGAAACAACCGATAAAGAAGATCAGATTGTCATATCCTTTGATGGCATTGAGGTGACGTTCAAAAAAACGGATCTGAACCAGATTACGCATGCTTATTGTTGTTCGATTCATAAATCACAGGGAAGCGAGTTTCCGATCGTCGTCTTACCGATTGTTAAAGGCTATTATCGGATGCTGCGGCGGAATCTGATTTATACGGCGGTTACCCGCAGTAAAGAATATCTCATCTTATGTGGTGAAATGGATGCACTGGAAAGAGCAGTACAGCAAAACGACTCAGGGACCCGTAACTCACATTTGAGTATGAAATTGAAAAAAAGGATTGAAAAGCACAAGCGATAACGGAACAAAATGAGAAAGCGTATAAATCCCAAAAATACGGGACATCCTATTCGTAGCACTTTTTTGATTTATCAAGAGGAGGAACGAACAATGAGATGTCCCAACTGCCAATGCAAGGATCTTGGCAAAATCGGGGTGGACCAGTATTACTGCTGGGGATGTTTCATCGAACTGACGACCGTTGATGGCAAACTGACTCTTAATCAAGTAGAGGAAGATGGCAGTTTGACTTCTTTGGATGATTTGTTCGATGATGACGATCTAAGTATTTCGATGTAACTTCATACTGGGATGGTGTTTAATGTGAACCGTACAATCATGACTATAGCAACGACCTGTGCCGGTGCGTATCTGATCAAATCATTATATGGAAGAAATATGAAGATGAATCGCATGCTATCAACGAAGAAAATGAAGCGGATCCGCAAAAGGATTGCAAAAGCGATTTATTGAAAAGGGCTGACGTTCAGATGAATGTCAGTTTTTTTTGACCTTATAATAATTTTTTTGTGTAATTCGCTCCCTTTCCGCGGGCGATCCGCAAGCCTCCTCGCGAGTTCCTCGCTACGGGGTCTCGCTTGGCTCGCTTTTCCAGCAGGAGTGTCACAATTACACTTAAAATTTAATGAATCAATCTCCTTAAAGAAAGTATTCGCTTCTACCTTAACGTAGTTTTCTTTCGCCATGAATAGGGTGTTCAAATAAGCGCACGTTAAAGATACAAGAATACTGTGAAAAGATCCGGTGGCGCTTATGAAAAAACTGTTTACAATTGAAGCACTTGTAAGGCTCGGCATGGTCTTATTAGCTTTACTATGTGCATTTGTCTTCATGAAATTGAAACCGTTTTGGGATCCAATTCTTGATATGTTTTTGGCCGTCTTCATGCCATTTTTCGTCGCAATCTTCATCACCTATCTATTACATCCCATTGTAGAATGGATTCATAGGCGAGGTATCCCACGATCGATCGCTATCCTTGTTATTTACCTTGCCTTTTTCGGTGGCATCGGATTTTTGATTTTTAAAAGTGTTCCATATCTGATATCACAGCTCAAAGACCTGAGTGAACAATTGCCTGTATTATCAGAAACTTATCGGACGTGGATCCGGGAATTTTATGAACATACTGATAATCTGCCCGAAACGGTCCATACTGAATTTGAAAAAACGTTGAATGCTATAGAACAATATATAACAATATTGATAAGCGGCGTACTCGCTTCAATCAAAGGATTTTGGCGAAACCTTTTTGCGTGGATCGTCATTCCTTTTCTCGTTTTCTATATGCTGAAAGACTTTAAAATTATTACACGGATGATATTGCACATGACACCGAAAAAGTGGCGGGAGCCTGGAAACAAAATCATCCATGATATCGATATTTCACTTGGTAATTACATACGCGGACAATTGACAGTAGCTTGTGCCCTTGCAGCACTTGCAATTGGCGCGTTCTGGATAGCGGGTGTCCCTTATCCCGTGATTCTAGGAATCATCATTGGTGTCACTGATTTCATTCCCTATTTCGGACCGTTGCTCGGGGCAGTGCCAGTCGCTTTGATTGCTGCAACGATATCGATAAATAAACTGTTGATCGTAATTGGAATTGTCATCATCCTTCAATTCATCGAGGGGAATATTCTCGGACCGCTTATTGTCGGTAAAACATTGCACATCCATCCGATAGGAATCATATTAGCATTGTTAATTGGCGGGGAAATCGGTGGAGTTGTTGGTTTACTCCTTGCTGTACCTTTCTTTGCGATAGGAAAAGTCATTTTCCATCATGCGAAAGAGCATTTCAGAAATGTTGACAATACCGAAAAGTAAAGTCTATAATTAACGACAGCAGAACATGAATATGGAATATGTAAATTGATGATGGAATGAGTAGGTCAAAGCCCTTCCCTGCAGAGAAGAACCTCCCAGGCTGAAAGAGGTTCTGGATGAAGATTGACTGAACGCTGATCCGGAATGCAGGCAAACCCTGTCGGCGCACACCGTTAATGTGTCGAGGTGATGAATACAGAAGATGTGTTCATAACCAGGGTGGTACCGCGTGATAACTCTCGTCCCTGTTTTAGGGCGTGGGTTTTTTTTATTGTCCAGGCTTTGTTAATCTTCGTTGTTGATTTTAGCCGAAATTCACGACACTCCTACGGGAACAGCGAGCCAGGTGAGACCTCGCAACGAACTGTCCAAGTCCGTGAGGATGCTCACGTAGTAGGAAATTGCAAAGAAGTAATGTCTAGCTGAGAGACCAGTCACTTGGATCACTTCAAACTTCCTGCGGCGGCAACAGCCTCCTCGTCAGTTTTCCAGTGACAATGCGTGACTAAACGAGTCGCTTCCGCTTTTCGTTTGCCCGCGGTAAGGGATTGAATTTCGAAGAAATCAACATCATTCTTTAACAAAGCCATTGTCTAAAAAAGACAAACTCATAAAAAATAGGAGGGAATCAATGATGAAAACGCTCACTTCAGCTGAAGTAAGACAGATGTATTTGGATTTTTTCAAAGAAAAAGGACATAAGGTTGAACCTAGTGCCTCTCTTGTACCGCACGAAGATCCGTCCTTGCTATGGATCAACAGTGGCGTTGCAACCTTGAAAAAGTATTTTGATGGTCGTGTCGTTCCAGAGAATCCTCGTATCGTAAATGCTCAAAAATCAATCCGTACGAATGATATTGAAAATGTCGGTAAAACTGCTCGACATCATACGTTCTTCGAGATGCTTGGAAACTTCTCAATCGGGGACTACTTTAAAAAAGAAGCGATTCAGTGGGCTTGGGAATTCTTGACTGATGAAAAATGGTTGGGAATCGATCCTGATAAGCTAGCGGTGACGATCCATCCTGAAGACGATGAAGCGCATGACATTTGGCATAATGAAATCGATCTTCCCAAGGAGAAGATCATCCGCCTCGAAGAGAACTTCTGGGATATCGGTGAAGGACCGAGTGGACCGAACACGGAAATCTTTTTTGATCGAGGGGAGAAATATGGAAACGACCCGAATGATCCAGAGTTGTTCCCAGGTGGAGAAAACGAGCGTCACCTTGAAATCTGGAACCTTGTGTTTTCTCAATACAACCATAATCCTGATGGCTCCTATACACCGTTGCCTAAAAAGAATATCGATACAGGGATGGGGCTTGAACGTGTCGTTTGTGCGTTGCAGGATGCTCCTACAAACTATGAAACCGATCTGTTCATGCCGATGATCGAAGCGACAGAAAAAATTTCTGGTACCGAATATGGTAAGAATCCGGATTTCGATATTGCTTTCAAGGTGATTGCCGATCACATCCGGACAGTTACTTTCGCGGTTGGAGACGGGGCGCTGCCATCCAATGAAGGTAGAGGCTATGTATTACGCCGCCTTATCCGCAGAGCAATCCGTTTTGCTAAACAATTGAACATCAGCAAACCTTTTATGTTTGAGCTTGTTCCAGTGGTTGCAGATGTCATGAAAGACTTCTATCCAAATGTTCTTGAAAACACGGATTTCATCCAAAAAGTCGTTAAGAATGAGGAAGAACGATTCCATGAAACCATCAACGAAGGTCTTGCGATTTTATCTGAAATGATGAAGGAAGCGAAAGAAAATGGGAAGAATGAACTTTCTGGCTCAGATGCTTTCAAGTTGTATGATACGTATGGATTTCCATTTGAATTGACTGAAGAGTATGTGGAAGAAGAAGGCTTGACAGTGAATCGACAACAATTCGATGTCGAAATGGAAGCACAGCGTGAGCGGGCACGTTCAGCACGTCAGGACACAGGTTCTATGCAGGTTCAGACTGGAGTCCTAAGTGATATCAAAACCTCAAGTGAATTCATAGGTTATGACCAACTGCATACCTCTTCTAAAGTTAGCGTGATCGTAAAAGGTGCTGATACGGTCAATGAAGCAAATGCTGGTGAAGAAGTCCTTGTGATTCTTGATCATACACCTTTTTATGCAGAAAGCGGCGGACAGATTGCTGACAAAGGGACACTTGAGAATGACAACGTTTTTGTTGTCGTAAAGGATGTCCAAAAAGCGCCGAATGGCCAAAATCTCCATACAGTCTATGTGGAAAAAGGGACATTGAAAGTCGATGAAACCCTTGCGGCAACCGTCAACAAGATTAGCCGTGCTGGTATCATCAAGAACCATACCGCAACACATTTGCTTCATCAAGCACTTAAAGATGTTCTTGGGAAACACGTCAATCAAGCAGGTTCTCTTGTAACCCCTGATCGTTTGCGTTTCGACTTCTCCCACTTCAATCAGATCACTCCGGAAGAATTAGAGAAGATTGAATCAATCGTAAACGAAAAGATTTGGAGCACCATTCCTGTTGAAAAGATGATCAAGCCGATTGAAGAAGCAAAAGCAATGGGAGCAATGGCATTATTCGGTGAAAAATACGGAAGTGAAGTTCGTGTCGTAAAAGTCGGAGATTACAGCCTTGAGCTA
The DNA here is from genome assembly GCF_019720915.1 of Alkalihalobacillus sp. TS-13. GTDB lineage: Bacteria > Bacillota > Bacilli > Bacillales > Fictibacillaceae > Pseudalkalibacillus. The sequence goes on along the minus strand of NZ_JAHKSI010000001.1, from coordinate 1,958,508 downwards.
TGCGGAGGCTGTCATGTAGCTAATACTGCAGAAATCGGGTTGTTCAAGATCATAGCGGAATCAGGCATCGGGGCGGGGACACGCAGGATTGAAGCAGTTACAAGTGAAGGAGCCTATCATCATCTCACTGGACAAGTCCAAATCCTTAAAGATACAGCCGACGCTTTAAAGTCTAACCTGAATGATGTACCTGCAAAGATCGGTACTATCCAATCACAAATCAAAGAGCTTCAACGCGAAAATGAATCATTGAAAGGTAAGCTTGCGAACATTGAAGCAGGTTCCTTGATGGATCATGCTGAAGAAATCAATGGCGTAAAAGTATTGGCTAGAAAAGTTTCTGCTAGTGATATGAATAATTTACGCTCAATCGTAGATGATTTGAAGAACAAGATCGGAAGCGGAGTAGTCGTTCTTGGTTCTGCACAAAATGAAAAAGTGAATATTGTTGCAGGAGTTACAGATAATTTAACGAAAGAAGGCTATCATGCAGGTAAAATTGTAAAGGAAGTCGCAACCCGATGTGGAGGCGGCGGAGGTGGACGCCCAGATATGGCTCAAGCTGGCGGAAAACAACCTGAAAAACTGGATGACGCATTAAATTATGTTTACGAATTCGTCAAATCCATTTCCTAAACCTGTATGTGTATTGTACAATAAAGGTAGAAAAAGCGGGGATTTCCCAATCTAACGCTAAAGAGAGGTGTCAAGATGAGCTCATTTGACAAGACGGTGAAGTTCAATTTCCAAGACGACTCGATGGATACCAACGTGAAGAGTGTATTGATGTCAGTATACGAGTCATTGCAAGAGAAAGGATACAATCCGATCAACCAGATCGTAGGGTACCTCCTGTCTGGCGATCCAGCTTATATTCCTCGTCATAATGATGCAAGGAGTAAGATCCGCAAGCTTGAACGCGATGAATTGATTGAGGAACTCGTAAAATCGTATCTAGTACAACATCAGGAAAGTGAGAGATAAACTCTGCATATGCGAAAATTAGGGTTAGACGTCGGTACAAAAACAATTGGCATTGCACTTAGCGATGCGTTAGGATGGACGGCACAAGGGATAGAAACATACCGACGTACGGAAGACATCGACCAGGAAATGCAGTATTTAAAGCAACTGATCGAAAAGCATGAAGTCGACACAATCGTGGTCGGTCTACCGAAAAATATGAATGGAACAATCGGCCCTAGTGGAGAAATGTGTCAAGAATTTGCGAAGCATATTGAGGACACATTAAAAATATCCACTGTGCTGTGGGATGAACGTTTGACCACGGCCGCGGCAGAACGTATGCTCATAGAAGCTGATGTCAGCCGCAAGAAGCGCAAAGGGGTCATTGACAAAATGGCAGCTGTGCTCATCTTACAGAGCTATTTAGACAGCCCAGCCGTCAACTAAAAAAGAGGTGCTAATAATGTCTGACGAAGAAAAAGAGCGGATTATCATCCCTGATGAAAATGGAGAGGAACATTTATTTGAAGTACTCTTTACGTTCGATGTAGATGCAACTGAACGTTCGTACATGGTACTTGTTCCTGTTGAAAATGGTGAAGATGAAGAAGATGTTGAAGTTTTCGCTTTCCGTTACGAAGATAAAGGCGAAAAAGATGATGATATCGAACTTTTCCCAATTGAAACAGATCAAGAATGGGATATGGTCGAAGAAATGTTGAACACTTTCCAAGAATCCGAAGAACTCTAAACTAAGATGATGAAGGCTGATCACAAATGTGTGGTCAGTCTTTTTTTAGTTAATTCATTATTTTGTTCGTTTTTATTGTTGATTTCCGCGAAGTTCACTTCCTTTCAAAAGGCTAACTCTTAAATGTTAAATCCATTTTAATCTTTCTTAGAATTCAACATTCAGAATATAAATAGAACCTGATCGGCATTTAATCCTGATTTTGACAAAATCTAAAAAAATTGACGAATTTAAGCCGAATCAATACTGAATTATAGTATAATGGAACAGATGTATTAGAGGGGGGATATTTCGGTGCTTCAACCAAATCTAGATCAAGACACGATTGTGCGCCGTAATCAGGAAGCAAAGATTGTAAGACGAGTCGTATTTACCGTACTTACACTCCTGGTTTTTTCGATCGTTGGCCTGGGAATCGGTGGCTACGTATATATTAAAGGCGCATTTGAGCCAGTTGATGCTTCCAATAAAGAAACGATAGAAGTAGAAATACCAATTGGCACATCAACCGGCACGATAGCGAAAAAATTAGAAGAGAGCGGGGTAATCAAAAGCGCACTCGTATTCAAGTACTATGTCAAATATAAAAATGAAGATGATTTTCAAGCAGGAAACTATGAACTTAACCAATCTATGGAGATGAAAGGCATCATTAATTCTCTGAAAGACGGTAAAGTATATAAAGAGGCGGAAATGACCGTCCGTATTCCAGAAGGACTCCGCATCAATGAAGTAGTATCCAAAATTGCAGAACAAACGGATTACACAGAAGATGAAGTCCAGGAAAAAATGAAAGATAAGAAATTCATTGAATCATTAATTGCAAAATATCCGTTATTGGATGAAAAAATCTTGGATGAAAAAGTGATTTGGCCACTCGAAGGCTATCTTTTTCCAGCAACCTATGAATTTTACGTGAAAGATCCGAGTTTAGAATCCATCATTGATTCGATGGTTAAAAAGATGAGCACAGTGGTGACGAAATATAACGCAGGGATACAAGAATCGAGCTATTCGACTCATGAGATCCTCACATTAGCTTCCATCATCGAAGAAGAGGCGAAAGAAAAGGAAGACCGATTCAAAGTTTCAGGTGTATTTTATAATCGTCTTCAAAAAGGGATGCCTCTCCAATCTGATGTGACGGTCACCTACGCGCAGCAACAGTCGAAAATTACAGTAACGTATAAGGACACAGAAATCGAATCACCGTACAATACCTATAATGAGTCCGGTTTACCGATCGGACCGATTTCAGCTCCTGGAGAATCAGCGATCAATGCTGCAGTGAATCCAGAGCCGAACGCGAATTATTATTTCTTCGCACGGCCGAACGGGGAAGTCCTATATGCGAAAACTTTGGATGACCATAATAAGATCAAGGAAAAATACATTCAAGAGTGGCGTGACCTTGCAAATAAAGACAAAGAATAATATTGGAAACCAGAGGGGATGAGAGAGACTCGCATTCCCTCTTTTCTTATGTTAAAATAGACCGGGTTAAGAGGAGGCTTCCACATGATTTCAGACGAGTTGAAACATTATATTGAAGGATTGATCCCAGATAGACAGCAAGAAATTTTACAGATGGAAGAAGATGCGCGGGTAGAAAATGTCCCGATTATGGATCTGATAGGAATGGAAGCCCTATTACAAATTATTCGTCTCCATAAACCGAAGCGTATTTTGGAAATCGGAACTGCAATTGGATATTCCGCAATCCGGATGGTACAGGCCGCTCCAGAGAGTCATGTTGTAACCATCGAACGTGATTCAGAGCGGTTTGACCAAGCAGTTGCCAATATTTCAAAACTTGAATTGCAAGATTCAATTCACGTAATTGAAGGAGATGCACTTGAGAAAATTTCGGAGATTGAAGAAGAAGGACCTTATGACTTCATTTTCATAGATGCTGCCAAAGGGCAGTACCAGCGTTTCTTTCAGGAATTTGAAAACATGCTCGTATCAAGTGGAGTAATAGTTAGTGATAATGTCTTGTTCAGAGGATTCGTAGCAAAAGGGAACGAAGAAATCGAGACAAGGAGATTTCGGAAGCTGACGGATAAAATTCGGAATTACAATGAATTTTTGATTGGACAATCCAGGTTCGATACAACGATACTTCCTGTTGGTGACGGAATGGCTATTAGTATTTTGAAAGATAAAGTAAAGGAATAAAGGGGAAGGAAGCATGGGTAAGAAACCAGTTGTAATTGGTGTTGCCGGAGGTTCAGGATCCGGAAAAACGACAGTAGCGAAAGAAATCTTCAGGCAGTTTGCCGATCAATCGATTTTAATTCTTGAACAGGATGCATACTATAAGGACCAATCCGAAAAATCGATGGATGAGAGACTAGAAACGAATTATGACCATCCTCTCGCATTCGATAATGATTTATTGATTGAACATATCGAAAAGCTCAGAAACAAAGAGTCCATTGAAAAACCTGTTTATGACTATACAGCACACACAAGAAGTGATAAAATAATTCCAATTGAACCAAAAGATGTTATCATATTAGAAGGTATTCTTATTTTAGAGGACGAACGGCTGCGTGATCTGATGGATATCAAATTATTCGTTGATACTGATGCAGATGTCCGGATCATTAGACGTCTCCTTCGTGATATCAATGAACGTGGACGTACCATCGACTCCGTAATCGATCAATATACCACAGTCGTTCGTCCGATGCATAATCAATTCATTGAACCGACGAAACGATATGCTGATATCATTATTCCTGAGGGCGGCCAAAACCGAGTGGCGATCGACCTGATGGTGACGAAAATCAATACGATCCTAGAAACTAAAGAAATATTGAAATCATAACAGGGGGTCCGATCACCTCTGTTTTCAATATGAGATGAATATCTTATATTTCAGATAGTGTACAATGTGTACGCTTACATTTTTTATTAATACGTCTTTAGTTCCAATGCATATACTAGTCGGTAACGAGAAGGTTTTAGAGGAGTGAAGAATGATGGCAGAAGAAAAGAAACATTATATGACTGAAGAGGGTAAACAGAAACTCGAAAACGAATTGGAATACTTGAAAACGGAAAAACGTAAAGAAGTCGTTGAACGTATCAAGGTTGCTAGGAGCTTCGGAGATCTATCTGAGAACTCTGAGTATGATGCTGCGAAAGATGAGCAGGCATTCGTAGAAGCTCGTATACAACAGCTTGAAAAGATGATCCGTAATGCTGAGATCATTGAAGAGCAGGATCAGAATCCGCATGTTGTGTCCATCGGTAAATCAGTGAAATTCATCGAATTACCAGATGGAGAAGAGGAATCTTACACAATCGTCGGAAGTGCTGAGGCAGATCCGTTCGAAGGTAAGATCTCTAATGACTCCCCTATGGCTAGAAGCCTAATGGGCCGCACTGTCGGTGATGAAGTAGCTGTCCAAACACCGGGCGGGGAAATGAACGTACGCATCGTAGAAGTAGGCTAAATAGATGGATGAACCCGTTTGTCGAAAAGGATGAACGGGTTTTTTGCATTTTCATTTTCAGCTATTTGTTTAAGGAGGAATTCATGGAAGCAATTGAAGAAACTCTGAGGAATTATGAGATAGAGCATCATTTAAGCGGGGCAATCTTAATCTCAAAAGATCATAATGTGATTTTCGAAAAGGCCTATGGTAAAGCCAGTATACAACTAGATGTACCTAATACACTCGAAACTAAATTCCATATCGCCTCTGAGACCAAAATGTTCATCGCTGCTGCTGCATTGAAGCTGGAAGAGAAAGGACTACTGAATTTATATGATGCTCCTGAGACATACATAAAAGAATTGAAAAAGCTCCACCCAAAGATTACTCTCTATCATCTTCTCAACCATACTTCAGGATTATATGATATTTATGCTGTTCCAAATCTTCGTTATGAAATGTATAAACTCCAGACTGAAGAAGGAGATTTTCTTGCATGTTTTGCAGGTCAGGAGCAATTATTCGAGCCCGGGCAAAAATGGAGTTACATAGCACAGGCTTCATCCTGATGGGTTACATCATGGAAAGTGTATCGGGTATGACTTTTGAAGAATTACTTAATGAACTTTTCTTCACACCTCTTAAAATGAATGATACAGGTATAGACAACCCTAAACTGATTAATCCAAAATGAGCGCTTGGTCATTCTATCGAAAACGGAAAATTGATAAATGCAGATCATGACAAATTAAGTATAATTGATGCACCAGGTGAACTTTATTCAACTGTTCGCGATTTGAATAAATGGTGTGATGCGCTCCTAAGTAAAAAGATATTATCTGAGGCATCCTACGAAAAAATGTTTACTTCATATATAACTACCAGTTGGGATCCAAATTTGAAATATGGATATGGTTGGTTCCTGGGACCAAATTTCAGACTCATTGGTGGGGGAACACCTGGATTTCGTTCAGAAATCTGGCAATATCAGATGAGAAGCTTAACGTCATCATGTTATGGAACAATGAGAAAGTAAATTCTTTTGCTATTTTCGAAAAGGTAAAGGAGCATTTATTACAAAAAGAGAGGATAATGGAAGAATAATTCATTCTATTTTTTGTCTATAGTAATGATTAATGTTGATTTTATAAAACGTTCATTTAACCGATATTCGCGACACTCCTGCGGGAAAAGTGAGCCTGGCGAGACCCCGCAGCGAATTATGGATCTTCGACTATAATAATGAACTTCGACTAAATACCACCACGTCCTATGGTGAACGTCGAAGTCAGTACATCCTGTACAAGTACGTCCTGTGGTGAACGTCGAAGCCAGCATAAGGAAAGCTAGTGAGGAGGCTCGCGGTAGTAGGAAATTGCAAAGAAATGATGTCAGCTCAGCGACCAATCACTTGGATCACTTCAACCTTCCTGTGGCGGTCGACACATTGATTAACACCTTATGTGGGAGCCCACGTAGAACCAAGTCTTTGTTTGGTTCGAGCCCTCCTCGTTAGTTTTCTAGTGACCTGCGTGACTAAACGGGTCGCTTCCGCTTTTCGTTTGCCCACGGAAAGGGAGCGAAAGAAATCAATAATAAAAACGAACAATACCAAGAATAAAAAGAGTATTGTTTTAAAAAAGTTGTTTCGGGCGAGAATGGTTGGTGAGGTGGGGCTCACATGAACAATCCGAAGCGGCATTATTATGTTTTAATCGTATTCAGTATCGTATTGGCCGTGCTTATCGGCAGACTAGCACATATCCAATTGGTCGATACACGATCGTTTTCAAAATACCAGGTAAATCTGATTGAAGAAAGTGTCAAACAACGTATACACTCGATCGCTTTAGATGATGGGAGAGGGAAGATGCAGGACCGCTATGGTGAACTCTTGGCGGAAGTGCATGAACCTTCTGTCATCCTTTTTCCGTTTTTAAAAGAAGATGAAGATGCACTTAAGAAATTATCTCCGCTCGTCAACCGTTCGACGTTTGAATTGAAGAGTAAATTGGAGGGCAGGAAAGATCCTCTTGTAATCAAAAATGAAGACATCACACGTGAAACAGTTGAACATGTGAATGATCTGATGATTCAGGGTGCATTCGGCCAAATGCTCTCAATAAATGAAGAAAACACCTTTGCAAAACATTTCATTGGTTCAGTACGTGAAAACCCTGGGATGTTACGTGAAAAATACCCTGAACGTATAGACAAAGGTCTAATAAGTATATCAACCAAAATAGGGGTCAACGGAATACAGGCAGCTTTCGATCCTTTTTTGATTTCAGAAGGAGAATCGAAGCTTATTTATCATGTTGAACAGTCCGGAAGGCCACTTTTCGGTTTTGATGTCAAATATACAGCACCGTCTAACCCGTTCTATCCTGTAACCCTAAGGACAACTTTGGATCCAAATGCTCAGCGCATCGTAGAAGACGCATTTGATCAATTCAAGATTACAAAGGGTGGTGCGGTCCTATTGGATGTAGATTCAAGTGATGTGCTTGCTATGTCCAGCCGACCATTGCCACCACATTCAAATCCTTTAGCTGAAGGCACAGCAAATAAAATGCTAGAGACACACTTTCCGGGTTCTGTTTTTAAAATTGTCACAGCAGCAGCTGCTATCGAAGAAGATCATCTATCGACTGACCCGGATCGTGTCTTTGATTGCAGTAGAAACACCTATAATGAGGGGCAGGAGCAACGTGATTTAGGCAATTTAACCTTTAAAGAAAGCTTTTATCAGAGTTGTAACAATACCTTTGCGACCTTACTAAACGAAATAATGGAAAATGACAAAGATATCACTGATGAATATGCCGCTAAATTAGGACTTACTGCATTTTCAGGATGGACAGGAGATGTGTTTCATTTTGAGAGTTTCAAGCACTATCCAGGCGAACAACCAAACGTGATATGGAATGATGGACAGGATAAAAATGTTTCTCGTGCAATTTCCCAAACCGCTATCGGTCAGTTGAATGTACGTGTTTCTCCACTTTCGGTGGCGAATATGATGGCGACGATTGCAAGAGGAGGCACAAAAAAACAAGTGCGCGCAGCTCATTCTGTTTTATATAAGAACGGAACGACACTTGCAGATTTTAAGGAGAAAGAAATAGCTGGTGATACTTTATCTCGCTATACGATCAAAGAGCTTCAGAAATTATTGAAGGGAGTTGTCGCTGATCCAAATGGAACTGGACATGGTTCTTTCAGTCAATTGCCTTGGGCTGTAGCAGGAAAATCGGGTACCGCTGAAAAAGGTGAAAAGGGTCAGAAAGTGTACAATAAGTGGTTTGCGGGTTACTTTCCTGCTGATGATCCAAAATACGCGCTGGTCGTTGTTGACCTGGATGCAGCAGAAACAGAAACTGCTACGAACAAAACATTTGCGCAGATTGTTCAACAGTTGTATGAAGCACAACAACAACCAGACTGAGCGAGTGTATGTTATGCTTTGGGTTGTACGACTTTCACTTCGTGGTTGGGGAGCAAGTGGTCCTGAAGATGCTGTTCTTTGTAAGGCGCCAGGATGAATTCAAAGAGCCTCTGTTCAGAAACATCGAACACTTCTAGAGTCGAACCATCATGTAAACAGACATGTAACGTTTGCGTGTCTTTTTGATAGCCAATCGTATGAAACGTTTTCAGATTCCATTCTTCTGAATGAAAAGTTGTAAACTGCATACATTTCCCCTCCTTATCAATACTATTAGCCATGTTATGGAGAAAATCCTTTTTAACGACAAAACTAGTTTAAAAATTACAAATATTCACACTATTGATTATACAATATTTTCTTGTACGGTACAAAAAATAATCCTTCATCGAAACAATGTAGAGTGGTAGAATAATATGTAGGATTGGAGGGGAGACCATGAGAGATAATTTTTCAACCAACTCGAGGTATAAACGAACACAAAAAAGTAAAAAGCAAACACTTATATTGAATATATTGATCGGTGTCGTCTTCATTGGGATCCTTGCCGTAGGAGCAAGTATGCTTTTAGGTGACGATGAATCCGCTACTGAAAAACAGCAGAATCAAGATAATACAGCATCTGTACCTGAAACAGATGAGAACTCAGATGAATCGAGCAATAATGATTCTTCAAATGAGCAAGCTGCCGAAGAAGAAAATAAGGAAAATGAAACGAACACAGACAGCGAATCTAAGGAAGAAGATGATACATCTGTAGAGAAAGAGGAAGAAGAGGCATCTGAAGGAAGCAGTGAAGATAGTGAAGGATATAAGACCTATTCTGACGATACTGCAGGACCTGATGGTGCATGGGAGCCAGTAGGTACTGTCCAGAAAGACTCACATCAATCAAGCTTCGAAAAAGGTACTACTGATTGGAAGGAAAAAGAAAAAGCGCTACAATATGCAACAGGACTATCACCTGATGAAATCGAGTACTGGTGGATTGGAAACGGTGGATCTGCAACTACAGCTAAAGGTATTGTTAGTAAAGCCGAAAATAAAGACAACCCTTATGTCGTCATGCTTGAATGGGTAGATGGTGAAGGTTGGAAACCAACGTCTGTCGAACGTGTTCCAGGTGCAGCTAATCAATAAGAAATATAGCACGAAAAGGACCCGGAGAATGATTAATTTCTTTCGGGTCCTTTTTTCCATCATTGCGGAGTATAAAAAGTCAATGCTCCATTTTCTTTATGCAAACCGTACACCTAACAGACCTGAAACTAAACCGAAGATGATGCCAACTGTACAGAGCATTAACCAGATTCGCCTGTTTCGTGACTTGTTAATGTAAAACCAACCAAGGAAGCCAAATAAAACTCCCTCAATCATAAACCACGGTTCGAATAACAAAAGATCCCACACTATAAACAAATGTTCATTAACATTAAACGATCCAGATTCCAACTCGACTACACCTGTAATTTGAAATATCCGGTAGAAGAGCCCATATATCCCATGGGAAGTCGCTATCGAACATCCAAATAAGGCTATTCCGAGCAGCAAATAGCTAATGACTTTTTGTTTCCTAAGATAGATGAATGCAATACCTACGAGTCCAGCAGCTGTTAGGAATCCTGATGCTACCCAGTTTATCATTTCCCAAAAAGCTGTTTCTGCTACAGATTCCTTCAGCAAGGATAAACCGATTGTTCCACCTAAAGCCCAATAAAGATGAGGCAACATATAGGCTATTGACCAAATGAATACAGCATATCCCGTCAAAACTAAATTACGTCGAAGTTGTGGCTGCGGATAACTAGGGATGTTTACTTTCTTTTCAATCATATCAATCATAAAAACTCTCCTATCTTTTTTCCATGTCACTTAAAACAGAGCAGTTTCTTGATTTTTACTGATGACTCTAATAGTAAAGATTGTTGTTTTTCATAATTCCATGTAATGGTGTGGAAATATACTCGCTTTCCGCGGGCTAGAAAAGCGGAAGCGACCCGGTCAGGAACGCAGTGCACTGGAAAACTGACGAGGAGGCTGTCGCCGCCGCAGGAAGTTTGAAGTGATCCAAGTGATTGGTCGCTGAGCTAGACCTCATATCCTTACATTTTCCTACTTCCGCAAGCCTCCTCGCGAGTTCCGCGCTCCGGGGTCTCGCTTGGCTCGCTTTTCCCGCAGGAGTCTCATATATTTACACTGCTTACCGGTTTTTTTGACCTCTATATCAAATAGAGTTCATAAGCAACAAATTATTAGAATACAGCCTTAATGAATTTTGATATGGCCACTGGATACAGAGAGATCGACACGGTGATCTCCAGAGCCATGAATCCCTTCTATTCTTTTTCGATCAGAAATTTCATTTTCCAATGGGAAATGACAATCGATATGTCCGCTGCTTACTTTTCCTTTCACCTTGAATCCAGCATCTTTTGGAAGGTCCAATTCAGCTGATCCGGAACTTATCTTAACATCAATGTCTCCAGTCAGTTCATCCATCTGAACGTCTAATTTACCTGAAGATAAATCTGCAGACAATGCCCCCGTATAGTTCTTGATTTTTACATTCCCGGAACTGATATCGAATGTCCCTTGGTCTGTTTTCAGATTTTTTACATCTACATTACCTGACGAAGCATCATGGCTGAACTTCTTTGCATGAATATTTTCTAGCTTCAAGTTTCCTGAATTAATTTCGACCTTTAAGGATTTCAACTTCATTTGGTCTGATGGACCATAAAAGGTTAAATTACCCGATCCATTATGCAGTTCAAGTTCTTGATCGTAATCCTCGGGTATGTGTATGATCAGCTTGGTTCTATCGAATCCAAACCAGTTGAACCATCCTTTTCTCGCTTTTACTTTGATGTCATCACCGCGGCGAGTGAGATCTACATCTCCTTTACCATCTAATTCTACTCTCAGATCGCTTCTTTTTTCAGGAACGATCTTCGTATTCATACCGGAAACATCAATATTGATCCGATCTGCACCCTTTACCTCTTCTGAGAGATCCTTGCCACTTCCAAATAAAGACCAGGTTGGTTTTGCTTCTGTAAATAGGAGATATCCCCCTATCAGAATGATTAAGATTGCAAAAAACATTTTCATAATGGTTACCCACTTTCGCTTTGACTTTATTTACTTTGTTGTATCTAGATTATGATACTTTCAGTATTGGAACAACGCCCTCAAGCATGATTTAAAATTAAGGCTTGAGACGTAAAAAAGGAGCCGACCAATACGGCTCCTTTTTTCTCGTTCAGCCTTTGTATCTGAAATGCACAACTGCTGAATAGATACGTTTTCCGCTCGAGGGATCGATGTTCACCTGATGTGATACATGATGTACCCGAAGTAATAAGGCCTGGTTTTGTTCAATTTTTTCTTGAACTGCCGCTTCCAGCTTTGAAAGTTCACCTGTTTCGAAAAACTCTACTTTATCTTCAATAAAATCTAGATGAAGCTCCATATTTTCACACTCCTAAAAATTACTCATGTCAGGGGATATTATCCAAATCATTCTATGCTGAATAAAATTTTACCATGAAGGTGCCACACATGAATAGCCGAAACTCGTACAATAGCGGGTTAAAACACGGTTTCAATTTTGCCAGATTCTCTCGATTATGATATGTTGTATCCATATTAATAATAAATCATACTATATTGATAGGAATAATAAATTTTAAAGTTTAGGAGTGTGGACAGGGTGGGTAGAGAGTTTATCGATCTCTTTAACCAATGGGCAGAATCTTATGATGAGACTGTTTCAAGTAAAGATAATGAATATCATGAGGTTTTTGAACGATATGAAGAAATTCTTGAACGAGTGGCAAGTGAATCTTCCGGAACCGTTCTTGAGTTCGGCGTAGGAACGGGCAATTTGACGAACGTCTTACTCAATAAAAAACTGGATGTGGTGGGGGTGGAGCCATCACCTGTCATGCGAGAGAAAACTGAAGAACGCTTTCCAAACTTAAAAATCGTCGATGGTGATTTTCTATCTTATCCTGAATTCGATGAAAACATTGACACGATTGTAAGTACGTATGCGTTTCATCATTTGACAGACGATGAAAAAGCACGTGCTATTCATAATTATGGAAAGCTCCTTGGTAACAATGGTAAAATTGTATTTGCAGACACTGTATTTGAACATGAAGAAGCGAAAAAAGAAATTCATGATCGGGTAAAGAGCCAGGGCTACAAGAACTTGCTTCATGATCTGCAGACGGAATACTACACTACGATTGGCGTTCTATCAGGGATTTTTCAAAATAATGGCTTTGAAGTTAGCTTTGAACGACTGAATCGGTATGTGTGGTTGATTCATGCTGTAAAAAAAGATTTGTAAAGGAATGTGAATATGAAAGTCGCTATTATCGGAGCAATGGACGAAGAAGTCATCTTAATGCAAGAATTGATTGAGGATAGTAAGACAGAAACGATCGCAGGATGTACCTTCTTTACAGGGAAATTATACGATCAGGATGTCATTTTGTTGAAATCAGGGATTGGTAAAGTCAACGCAGCGATTGCAACAACGTTATTGAATCAGCTATATAAACCTGATTATGTGATCAACACAGGCTCTGCAGGGGGGTTCAATCCTGACTTGAATGTGGGGGACGTAGTCATTTCAACGGAAATACGACACCATGATGTAGACGTTACGGCTTTCGGTTATGAGTACGGCCAAGTCCCGCAATTGCCTGCTTTTTATATGCCTGATCCATTGCTTGTGAATATTGCAGAAGAAAGTGCGAAGGATGCTACTGAGATGCAGATCGTCAAAGGGTTGATTGCATCCGGTGATTCATTCATGAACGACGCATCACGGGTAAAAGACATCCGCGGAAAGTTCCCTGAATTATTTGCAGCCGAAATGGAGGCTGCCGCAATAGCGCAGGTTTGTCATCAATTCAAAGTCCCGTTTGTCGTGATTCGTTCTTTATCGGATATCGCAGGTAAAGATGCACCGATGTCATTCGATCAATTTTTGAAAGTAGCGGCGAAAAATTCCGCAGATTTGATTCTAAAAATGGTAAAGGAGCTGAAGAAACATGGCTAAAAAAATGAATGTAGAAAGTTTCAATCTCGATCATACGAAAGTACTCGCACCGTATGTCCGTCTCGTAGGGGTTACGAAAGGTCAACATGGAGACGAGATTTCAAAATATGATATCCGTTTCAAGCAACCGAACAAAGCACATATGGATATGCCAGGACTTCATTCCCTTGAACATTTGATGGCGGAAAATATCCGTAACCATCATGATCGTGTAATTGATATCGGACCGATGGGATGTCAGACGGGATTCTACCTTTCTGTATTGAACCATTCGGATCAAGAGGAAATTATGGATGTTCTGGAAAAGACATTGAATGATGTCCTTAATGCGGATGAAGTTCCGGCATGTAATGAGGTGCAATGTGGATGGGCTGCCAACCACAGCCTCGAGGGTGCCAAGGAAATCGCCACAGAAATGCTTGAAAAACGCAGTGAATGGAAAGATGTATTTGGAGAGGAATAACATGCATGAGGTATTTTAAAAACGTTCAAGAGCTGATTGGTCATACGCCGCTGGTGGAGATCGCCAACTATGATCTTCCCAACGGTGTACGGCTTTTCGCTAAACTTGAGTTTTACAATCCAGGTGGAAGCATCAAGGATCGACTTGGAAAAGAATTACTTGAAGAAGCTTTCATCAGCGGAAAACTCAAGCCTGGCGGGACGGTGATCGAGCCTACTGCCGGAAATACTGGTATCGGCCTCGCCTTGGCGGCTGTGAACAAGGGAATCGAAGTGATATTCGTCGTTCCTGAAAAGTTCAGTGTTGAAAAGCAGGAATTAATGCGGGCGTTAGGTGCCAAGATTGTCAATACTGAAACCGAAAAAGGGATGCGTGGTGCAATCGAAAAGGCGAAGGAGCTTGAAAAGGAAATCGAGAATTCCTATTATCCTGCTCAATTTGCAAATCCAGCAAACCCAAATACGTATTATAAAACACTAGGGCCTGAAATCTGGGAAGCGCTTGATGGAAAAGTCGACGTTTTCCTAGCTGGTGCAGGAACTGGTGGTACCTTCATGGGCACAGCCCGCTATTTGAAGGAACAAAGCAAAGACATTAAAACAGTCATTGTTGAACCAGAAGGATCGATCTTGAACGGGGGGGAACCAGGGCCGCACAAGGCTGAAGGAATTGGCATGGAATTCCTCCCGGATTATATGGATACAAGTTATTTCGATGCAATCTATACAATTGAAGATGTGGATGCTTTTAACCGGGTTAAAGAATTAGCTTTGAAAGAAGGACTCCTTGCCGGCAGTTCATCTGGAGCTGTTTTACATGCTGCATTGATCGAAGCCGAACAAGCAAAGCCCGGTAGTCATATCGTTACGGTCTTTCCAGACAGCAGTGAGCGTTACTTAAGCCAAAAGATCTACCAAGGAGGCATATAAATGAAGCCGAAAACGAAAATGATCCATGCTGGTATTTTCGGTGACGAGCATACAGGTGCCGTTTCCACTCCGATTTATCAGGTAAGTACGTATAAACAGGAAAGTGTCGGTAACTTCAAAGGATACGAGTATTCTCGTACAGGAAACCCGACGCGTTATGCACTAGAAGAATTGATTAAGGATTTAGAAGAAGGTGAAGCTGGATTCGCATTCGGTTCAGGAATGGCTGCGATCAATTCGATCATGATGATGTTCAATACCGGAGATCATGTTGTTTTTACCGATGACGTTTATGGTGGAACATATCGTCTTGTTTCGAAAGTGTTGAACCGTCTTGGTTTGGAATCGACATTCGTAGACACAAGCAACCTCGATAATATTGAAGCGGCGATAAAAGGCAATACGAAAGCTGTATATGTTGAAACGCCGACAAATCCATTGTTGAAAGTGACGGATATTGCTGGAGCTTCCCAAATAGCAAAAAAACATGATCTGTTGCTGATTGTCGATAACACATTTAACACTCCTTACTGGCAGACACCAATCCAGCACGGTGCAGATATCGTTTTGCACAGTGCGACGAAATATATCGGTGGACATAGTGATGTTGTCGCAGGTCTTGCTGTAGTGAACTCAAAGGAATTAGCTGAAGAGCTGCACTTCATCCAAAACTCTGCTGGAGCAGTACTCGGACCACAGGATTCATGGCTGTTGATTCGGGGGATCAAAACACTCGGTCTCCGTATGGAAGCGACCGAGAGCAATACGAAGAAAATTGCGGAATTCCTGGAGAAGCATCCTGCAGTGGAAAAAATCTTTTATCCTGGTTTAACGTCACACCCTGGCCATGAATTATCGAAACGCCAGGCAGGTGGGTTCGGCGGCATGATCTCGTTTGATGTTGGTAGTCAGGAAAGGGCTGACCAGGTCTTGGGCAAAACGCGGTACTTCACACTTGCGGAAAGTCTTGGAGCGGTTGAGAGCTTGATTTCTGCTCCTGCACGAATGACACATGCTTCCATTCCGAAGGACCGACGTAATGAACTGGGAATCACAGATGGATTGTTACGGATTTCTGTCGGAATTGAAGATGCAGAAGACTTGATCGAAGACCTTAAACAAGCGTTGGAAAGCTGAACGGTTCAATTAAAAAGAGAAGGGTCCGCTAACGGCAATAGGAATAAATGCTGGCGGGCCTTTCTTTATGAATAGCGATAAACCAAACTATTGCTTATACCACGGAATCCATGCTGACAAGCTGGTAACTTCAGGAACTGTCAGATATTCTCTTACTCTACTATCTGGATCGTGTTACGATGATAGCAGTAAAGGGGTGGGAGTATTGTCAAAGGAAATGGTCAAAGATACCAAAGATAAAATTGCAGATTTCAAACGTTTTAGCTTTGTACTCCTATCGTTGAGTGCATTTTTATATATTGGAAGCATTATTCCTTTTGAAGGTAAACAAACTTTGCACAAGCTCATCTTATTGGGTACAAGCTATCTCTCACTTGGAATCGCGTTAGTATTTTATCGTAAAATTTCGCAATGGAAGAAACAACTGAACGAAGAATCATAGATATTTTAAGAAATAGCTCTGTTAGTTTATATTGTTGATTTCTACTAAATTCACTCCCTTTCCGCGGGCAATCGAAAAGCGGAAGCGACCCGTTTAGTCACAAAGGTCACTGGAGGACTGACGAGGAGGCTGTCACCGCCGCAGGAAGTTTGAAGTGATCCAAGTGACTGGTCGCTGAGCTAGACATCACTTCCGTGCATGATCCCTATATCCGCGAGACCCCTCACTTGCACAGGATCTCAACACAATAATGAAATCATTTTCGTGTCTGCGATGAAAATTCTTAGAAGCTTTCCTTCTGCTGGCTTCGACGTTCACCATAGGTCGTGGTGGTATTTAGTCGAAGTTCATTATTATAGTCGACAATCCTTTTTAAAAAGTGTGGGGTCTCGCCTGGCTCGCTTTTCCCGTAGGAGTGTCGCAAATTTCGATTAAAGAAAACTTGGTAAAGCCAAGCCTTGTCGCTGGCCGAGCCTTAGTTGCTCTTATACTGAAGAAAGTATTTTATACTTTCTTTAAGTGTAAAATCAACAAAGTCCTTTAAGATAAAGATAGCCTAAAAAATAAAAAGGACTGTCCAAAGAGTGGCTGACACTCTTTGGACAGTCCCTTTTTTATGGGGCATAAGCGGACACCACAGACCTTATTTGAAAAATACTGATCTACAATAAAATTTAAAATAAACAAGGCAGGATTCTCTCCTTCATAAGCTAATAATGTGGTAAATACATAAAAAAGGAGACTGCAAAACGCTATGTATTTCTATCAGTATCTTTTCCAGAATGACACACCCTTTAAAACGACGATCCGTAATTACACTGATTCTGACTTCCAACAGCTCATAGATATCCAAAAGGAATGCTTTCCGCCGCCGTTCCCTTCTGATCTTTGGTGGACAGAGGAGCAGCTCGAAAACCATGTTCAACTTTTTCCGGAAGGTGCGATTTGTGCTGAAGTAGATGGTGAACTTGCCGGATCAATCACAACATTAATCGTGAATAATCATGGAGAGGCTCATACCTGGGAAGAGATAACGGATAACGGTTCAATTGGTACACACGACCCGACAGGAAATGCATTATATGTTGTTGATATCAGTGTCCGCCCTAGGTACCGGAAAACAGGCTTAGGAAAATTGCTTATGCAAGCACTTTATCATCTTGTAGTCGAATTAAAACTTGAATCCGTACTGGGAGGAAGCCGTATGCCTGGTTTTGAAAAAGTGAAAGATCAAATGGATCCCCAAGTTTATTTAGATCGAGTCATTCGGGGCGAATGCATAGACCCTGTCGTATCGTTTTTGATGAAAGCTGGTCGTACACCTTTAAAGCTTATGCCAAATTATTTGGATGATCCTGAATCGGGGAATTATGGGGTTTTGATGCAGTGGAAAAACCCATTTTTTAAAAAAATCAAAAAAATATAAAAAAAGAGGTTTACTTTTTGTAACAAAGTGGATATAATTTACTCTGCAGGTTAAAAATTACCAAGGAGGTCGAACAAAATGACTGTATACGTAACTGGAAAAGCGGTTCAATTGAATATTCAAATAGTTCGACCGGTGAAACAAGCGTAATTTAACCGTTATTCAAACACGTTAATAACGCCACAGGTCGACGACTGCCTGTGGCTTTTCTATGCCTTTAGACGGAAGAAGAATGTCTAAATGTCTTTATCGCCACAGGGAGTTATTCCTGTGGCGTTTTTTAATGGAGTAAATGAAAGGAGGCTGAATGGAATGCGGAATGAAAAAGCAGAAAGAAATTATTGGCTCAAGCGGGGTGTGACCCTGGAGTAAATCATAGAAAGGAGTGAATCCGCTATGATGCCGATCCATTTGTTTTTATTGACGATTGTACAAACGATATTGAAATCAGAAATGACATATGAAGAAATCAACAAAAAGAAGCATAATGAAGATTTGTATGACCAAATGCGTGAAAAAGCGTTCTATTACATTTCCATGATGTAAAAAATAAGGAGGTTGAAAATAATGTTAAGAGGCAAGGTTTTTCTTGATTGGATAGTTACGGAGAAAGATACGACCTGAAAGGAATATCGCCAGGATAGGAGGGATACGGAATGATTCCATTTCAATTATTCATTTTAACGATAATCAAAAGAGTTCGGAATAATGAAGCTGATTCAACAATCGTTGAACATAACGCACGCGTCAAGTCTTTGATGGATGCAGCACATGATAAATCAGCTCAATACATGGATATGATGTAAAACCTAGAAGCAAGCGGGGGTCGCCACCGCTTGCTTTTTATCCATTTATTTCGTTGGCTTTGTTATAATTTTTGTTGATTTTTGCGAAATTCATCCCTTTCCGCGGGCGATCCGCAAGAATTTTTATTATATCAGTGATTACAAAAAAATGTTTGAAATTTTGGATAAGTTAAGAGTTCAAAAATAATTTTTTAGAAGGTGTTCAATTCTCCATACTTTTTATCATTGTTTAACCCAAATTACACTCAATATTTATACCCATTGAAACACAATCTTTAGATAGTATTCGATTAAAAAAGTCTTAATAAGGTATAGGAACAAGTATTTTAATCTACATATAGGTCGAGAAGAGAATATGAAAAATTTATGGACTTTTAAATCCTGATTAAAAATGGTGTATGGAAAAAGACAACATGTTGAAGTTGTTTTTCACTTTCTTGGACAAAGTGCAGTCCCCCGTCCATTTTTATTTATGGTATGATATTGGAAATTAATGGAGGGATATTACATATGCCAGTTAACGATTGGAAAGGAAAGTCCATGGTCATTTTTGGAGACTCGATTCAATGGCAGGATGGTAAACCATACGGCCAGGGCGACATCGGTGCAATTGCCGTAGGTATGGGGACGATTATACAAAGAAAACTTGGATTCTCTGAGTATGATAATCAAGGTGTTTCGGGTGTTCCGATGGCAGAGGGCACCGTCAACGGGGAAGGTACACATCAAGCCATTTTAGACTATCTTTCTTTTTCAGATAAAGATTTAGTTATCATCGCTGCAGGGACAAACGATTTCAAGTTGAATGTACCGATCGGTGAGTTGGGGGGGATTGGTAACCCTTCGGTTGATCCTTTGACTTTCTATGGAGCTTATCATGAGGCTGTCGAACATATTTTGACTGTTAAGCCCACCATTCGAATTGTCTTATGTACCCCCTTACAACGGGACAATAACGGCTATGATGTAAACCATAAAAATGCTTCAGGCCACAAACTTATTGATTATGTAAAGGCAATTCAATTCATTGGTGATATGTATGGCCTACCGATCTGTGATCTATATCGGAATAGTGGAATTACTGAGTTAACATTTTCGACATTTTTAATGGACGGATTGCATCCGAATGACCTTGGATATCAACGGATGGGAGGGTACACTTCCGGTATTATACAATCTATTGGAGTTTAAGGAGTCATCTTATCGATGGCTCCTTCTACATGGAAATTAAAATTTCTGAAAATATTGACTTTTATAAAATGTTAAACTACTATTCTCTTTAGGGGAAAAACTCCTTTTTTTCATTAATTTTTAAAAAAAAACTCCATTTCAATTACATAATCGTAAAAGACGGGGTGATAGACATGAAAATTGCTGTAATTACGGCCCATGACAGTGATCTTCCTCAACTATTGAGGGAAACAGATGCTGAAGTACAAACGCTTCACCCGAATAAATTGGAGGAAGAAAAACTAGATTTTTACGCTAGTTTCGTAGTTCTTGGTGGAGGGGGTGAAGTCCCGCTGTTGCTAGAACCTAAGGATAGAAAAGCCTTGGAGAAACAAATAAATAAATGGAAAAGAACGTTTGTCGAATATGCTTCCAGTATTGGCAATGTCTATTTTCACCTCCTGAGAGTACTCGATATAAGCGTTTAGTTTATAGCTCAGATGAACTGCAGATTGCAGATTTTGGCAAGAGCATATGATATGGAAAGGAATGAAGTATTCGGATCCCCTGCGGATGTGGGCGATTGAATCAGGGTGGACGGTTGCCGAAATTGCGGCCGGACTTTACATGGGTTTATTAGAAAAGCAACTGGGACTTCATTACAATGACTAGAATTTCGATAAGGGGAGATTTATCTTGGCAAAAGAGTACACAGCGGAAATTGTAATTGTTGGCGGGAGTTTAGGAGGGTGTGCAGCAGCAATCGGTGCAGCAAAAATAGGGAAAAATGTAATCCTTACAGAAGAAACAGCGTGGATCGGCGGCCAGCTGACAAATCAGGGTGTACCTCCCGATGAGCATCCCTGGATTGAAGAATATGGTTGCACAGGATTGTATCGTACTTTCAGAAATAAGGTAAGGGACTATTATAAAAGGAATTTTCCGTTGTATGAACATGCGATGGAAACAGAAAGGTTAAATCCAGGTAGTGCAATAGTTAGTAAACTGTCACATGAGCCAAGGACTGCGTTAGCAGTACTATATGAAATGATGGCACCCTATATCCATAATGGCCGGTTGCAAATATTAAGCAAGCATAAGTTGGAAGCAGCATATGTAGATGGAGATGATGTACGAACTGTCACAGTACAGGATCTCGAAACCGGTGAACGCAGACATATTCATGGTATCTACTTTTTAGATGCTACTGATATCGGTGAATTGCTTCCGTTAAGCGGAACAGAGTACGTGACAGGGGCGGAATCCCAATCTCAAACAGGAGAACCCCATGCATTAGAAGGAGAAGCGGACCCTTTAGATATGCAGGCGGTGACCCATGTGTTTGCTATCGATTATGTAGAAGGAGAGGACTACACGATCGTAAAACCAGACCAATATGAATTTTGGAAGGAGTATAAGCCTGACTTCTGGCCGGTCAAACTGTTACATTGGGATGGCGTCTATCCGCATAACCATGAGAGAAGGACCTTTTCGTTATTTCCTGATGGAAAGCATTTTTCCTTATGGGAGTACAGGAGAATCATTGATGAAAAACACTTCTTGCCGGGAACACAATTCCAGGATATCACTACTGTCAACTGGCAGCAGAATGACTACTTCTTAGGCACAGTTTTTGAAGTTGACGAAAAATCAAGGGAAAAACATTTAGAAGCCGCCAGGCAATTGAGTCTATCCCTGCTATATTGGATGCAGACGGAGGCACCAAGGCGGGGAGGGGGTTACGGGTATCCAGGATTAAGGCTCCGGCCAGATATCTTAGGTACACAAGATGGGTTGGCCATGAAACCCTATATTCGGGAATCTCGGCGAATAAAAGCAGAATTCACAGTGCTTGAACAACATATCAGCAAAGAAATACGCGGGAACCTCGGTGCTGAAAAATTCAGGGATAGTGTAGGTATCGGTTCCTATGGTGTTGATCTTCACCCGAGTACTGGAAACCGGCATTACATAGATTTTGCCGGTTTGCCGTTTCAGATTCCATTAGGTTCTATGATTCCGATAAGAATGAATAATCTTATCCCGGCATGCAAAAATATTGGCGTTACTCATATCACTAACGGGTGTTACAGGCTTCATCCTGTCGAGTGGAATATTGGAGAAGTGGCTGGGTATCTAGCAGCATATGCAATAGAAAAACAAACGACTCCACGTCAGGTTTATGAGAACGAGAGTATCTTGGAAGATTTCCAGCGTCTATTGACTAATAACGGGGTTCAACTGGAATGGCCGGTGCATCATTAGGATTCTATCAATCAGGTAATAGCTAGCAGGGCCGTTCATAACCCTGTACGACATCAGAAGGTAACGGACAACACGATGTGTAGAGTTAAAATATTAATACAGATAGAGGGAGTGGACCAATCCGATGATAGGAAGATTTGCCATTTGCTTGATAGCAATAATATCAGGTACCAGTTGCTTTGATTCCACCAGCTCCTTCCATTCAAAAAATTCATATTAAAGAACGGGATCAGCTTATTTTAGTGACATTTCAACAATAAAAGAATGTTGGCTGTATTAGAAGCAGGAGCAGATTGTATCTCTTCCGCTTTATCGGGCTACACCACCTATACAGAGAGTTGATGGACCAGATGTCACTCTGCTAAGCCGCTTGTGTGAAGAAATCGGACCGAACCTTAATAGCTGAAGGGAGAGTCAGGTATCCCAAGGAAGCAGCTTTACTTATGAGAAAAGGGACTCATGCCGTTGTGGCCGGTTCAGCTATAACCAGACCCCAATTTATAACACAATCTTTTGCAGAAGCTCTAAAAGGAGATGGGAACTAATGAGCAGCAACGGAACCAAAGTGATAAAACCGATTAAAGAAATCATCCACAGTAATTATCCTTCCTTGACGAAGTCGGAACAAAAGGTGGCTTCCTTCGTGTTAGATAATATTAAACGAGTGATGTATTACTCTGTTACTGATTTAGCCGATGAGGTTGGAGTCGGAGAGACAACAGTACTGAGATTTTGTAGAAGGCTAGGCTTTAAAGGTTATCAGGATTTCAAGCTTACCTTGGCTCAAAATTCAACAGATCTTCAAGCGGAAACCTCTGCTGAGTCCTCTGATTTGATTCAATCCATTTCATTAAATACTATCGAATCAATAAAACATACCGCATCCATGATCAATCTTGAAGATTTAAATGAAGCTATCACTATCCTGGATAAGGCAGAGTATATTCATTTTTATGGAGTAGGTACTTCTGGCATAACCGCACTCGATGCTAAAAGTCGTTTTCTTAGAATCGGGAGAAGAACGGAGGTGACGACTGATCCGCATTTACAAGCGATGTATGCCTCAACCTTATCAGAAAAAGATGTTGTGATTGGTTTCAGTGTGTCCGGGAGTACAATGGACACAATCCATTCATTAGAAATTGCTAAAAAAAGTGGAGCCAAAGTGATTGCTATCACCTATTATTCTCGCTCGCCCATAACCAAAATCGCTGATGTGGTATTAAATGGTGGAGCAAAGGAGTCTCCTTTAGAAGGCGGATCATTGACTGCGAAAATTTCACAGCTTTTTGTGGTGGACCTGCTTTGTACAGGAATCGTTTTACAGAATAAAGAGCGGTCCATGTTCATGAAAAACAAAACAGCCCAGTCTGTTATCAATAAAATATTCTAGTGTAGGAGGAAGGAGGGGATTGGCATAGAATTAATAGGGATTGATTTAGGTGGCACTAATACACGATCAGCTATTGTAGATGGGGACGGGAATATAAAAAAAGAGGTACGCTCCAAAACCTTATCAGGCGCTGAGAATATTTTAGAAAGCATGCTTGAAGCGATTGAAAAATTAATGAAGGATAACCCAGAAAAGATAGCAGCCTTAGGTATTGGGACATCGGGTAGTGTTCACCCTGTTACAGGGGAAATTGTTGGAGCAGGGGATACGATTAAAGGATGGCGTGGATTTAAATTGAAAGAGAAATTATCGGAACGGCTCTCGATTCCGATTTTTATAGATAATGATGTAAATGTTGCAGCACTGGGAGAGGGATGGTTAGGTGCTGCACAACAATTGAGAGATTATGCCTATGTGGCCATTGGTACTGGGCTGGGAGGGGCTCTTGTCCACTCGGATAAAATTATTACAGGTGTGAATGGTGGAGCGGGGGAGTTCGGTCATATGATTCTATACCCTTGTGGTATTCCCTGTGGCTGCGGAAAAAGTGGCTGCGTAGAAAAATATGTGTCTGGGACAGCATTGAATCTTAGGGCCCGAGAAATAGCTCCTGACTGGGACAGCTATAAACTGTTTGAACTTTTCCGCCAACAAGACGAACGAGCAGTAG
Organism: Alkalihalobacillus sp. TS-13; assembly: GCF_019720915.1. GTDB lineage: Bacteria > Bacillota > Bacilli > Bacillales > Fictibacillaceae > Pseudalkalibacillus. Next base: position 1,934,122 of record NZ_JAHKSI010000001.1, on the reverse strand, counting down.
AACTCATACATAATTTTGTTCAAGATTTAAGTATAGTTTTAGCCAATATACAGTATATGTATGATCCAGAAACGATTGTTCTGGGTGGCGGTGTAGGGGAAGCCTATCCTTTATGGGAAACAGAATTGTCAGTTGCTTTACAAAAGGTAAGCAGTAAGAAGAAAGTCAATGTCTCACTATCAAAGTTAGGCGGTAATGCTGGGGTGCTTGGAGCAGCTCGACTTGCCATAAATGGTTTACTAAGTTAGCTGAAAGTCATGCACGTCTTGGTTCTGTAAGAAAAATAAGAATGGTTGAGTGTCGGGCTGTCTAAAAGTAGAATGCATGGGGAAGAAGATATTGTCGATACAGAGAAAAGGCAGGGAGATGGTTTATCTACCCGCCTTTTCAAATTTTACGTGTCTCAAATGCCTTAAAGAGAGTCAAAGACACAATGTTTTACATTAAATAGTTTAACAATAGGAGCAAACTTTACCGGTTATCGCTGATATTGAAAAAGCTTATGACCTCTTGCAAAATAGAAGTTACCTTCAGCATCTTGAGCGAATAAGGAAGCATTATCGACAAGGGTTTCATGTTCTAATGTTCCGGGGTCAACTTTAAACAGCTCGCCATGGGTTTGGCCATACAGGCTACCGTCGTCATCAAATGATAAAAATCCGCCCCGCCATAAGTGACTTACATTATCCCAGTTCAAAGGGTACAATTCTTTTTCCGCAATTACTTCACCAGATTCAGGATTATATTTAAAGAGTATTCCTGAGGTCAACCCCCATAGGTATCCATCGTCATCAAAAGTCAAAGAGGAGATCGCTTTTTCACCTGGTACTGGAATAGATTCATAGACTTTCTGGTTGTTTTCAATATCCCAAACAAATAGTTTAGCCTCCTCTTCTGATGGCTGAATACCCAAGCCGCCCCATACGGAAGTTCCACCATAAACCAATCCATCTTTATAAGCCAGAGAAATAACACTTTGATTTTGGACTAAATTTCTATGGAAATCATATTCCCCAGTTTCCGGATCGAAAATCGTTAATGCTCCACCTAACTTCCCGTAGTCAGGCACGGTTCCAATCGCGAGTTTATCTCCTGCAGATACAAGTGCGAATGGGCGGTCCTGATCTTGGTCTTTCAAACCGAAATGTTCAACTGGGTTAGTTCCATATTCATATGATTTAGTAGGATCGAAGGAGAAGAGACGCGCCCCAGTATAGACTCCCATGTATAATCGATCGTTATGTGTGGTCATTCCTTCAATTTGTCCCATCCCTTTGTAAGCGGTGAATTGTTCATTCTGATAGTCATACTCAGCGAGCCCTCCGGCAAAATAGCCGCCTACAAATATGTTTCCATTCGGACCTTGTGTCAGAGACTGGATATCGACTGGCTGCCCCTCGATTTGGCCAGGCAGTATTTTATGATTACCTGTTATCGGATTGTAATAGCGGATATCTCCATTCCAAGTCAAACTGATCAAGGTTTTCCCAGGGTAGTCTTTGTTATCAAGGTTTATCCAGCCGAAATCACGCGCCGTGAATAATTCATCAAAACCAGTCGGCTTCAATTCCAGTGACTGCAAATCATAAGAGTGAAGCTCTCCGTCGATGATTAAGTATGCGAGATTCATAGGACCTACTGGAGAAACATCCAATCCATCAGCGTTTTTGATTTCATCAATTATTTCCATGGTTTTCAGGTCAAATACGAGGATCGTACTGACTCCAGTGACACGTGCAAATAATTTATCCCGAACTACATCTACATCGTATACATTTGTCTGGTCGCCAAATTTTTCCGGAAGGTCTATTTCTCTCTTCTCACCTGTTTCCACATCCAGCTCTACAAGGTTAGGGCCGTTAGTGCCTACACCCACATAGGCTTTATCTTTATAAATGTCGATGCTTCTGGCATATTGCTGTCCTTCTACCATTCGACCATAGTCGCGGAACTCACCTGTCTCTGGGTCATATTGAAATACTTTGGCACCAGGATAGGTACCTCCATAAATACGACCTTCATCATCGGAGCTAATCCGCCAAATGAACGATTCACCCGGAATGGCAGTACCCAGGTTTTCCACCTTATCATCACCTGGCGTATAGCGGTACAATTGTCCATTAGAATAGGTGCCGATGTAGACATTTCCATCAGGGTCGACCGTCAAGGCCCAGGCACTGCTCGCACCTTCTAATGGAAAGCTGTCTATTCGTTCTCCTGTTTTTGCATCCAATACGTTAAAAACTGCCGGCGATCCTCCTGCTACAGCGTAAGCCCAGGCTTCTCCATCGGGCCCATCTCCATAGGTTGCTCCCGGTATGGAGACTTCATATAAAGGAGTCCCGATTTCTTGGACTTTGCTTTCATCTGCTTTAACAGATGTCATATAAATAACAGTTGTACTTGCAAGTAAAACGGTCAACATAATAAGATAATAGAGTTTTCGCAAGAGTCATCCTTCCTTTCTTTTTTATGGGCTGAAACACTCCATATGGAGTGGACAACTGAGAATATTACATTTCTATCACCTCCAATAATATCCCGAATAAAGGTCAACCATTAAGAATGAAAGCGATTACAATTTTCGCGATGTGACTCCAGTCTTTTACATTTCTTTGTGTGAAATTATCGTATAAAAACTGGCAAAGAGACAAGTCTATTAAATGTCTTAATAAACCTGCAATAAAACTTCATCCTATACTACTAAGATCCAATACAAAAGACCTAGCTGATATCAGCTAAGCCTCTTTTTAATGTTGACAGAATATTATTTTGTACTTTGTTTTACTTGCTTGTTTTTGATTTTCTGAAAAGCCCGTCTGCTTAGCCAGGTTGTCACAAACGCAAGTATACTACCTGGGAATAACGGGATAATGCCTGGTAGGATTGTAATCATGATATACATAAGTATGATAGCTGCCAAGATCAGTAATGTCTCTAGTGGTGAGACTACTGCAATCAGGAACGCTTGTTTTAAATATTGAAAGAACGATAGTTGGAAATGGACGTACACAGTAAAGAAGAATAATAGAGTGAGTATATAAACAAAAAGTATAAATACAAGTATAGGATACAGATATTGCAGACTCCCATGGTTTGCCTGTAACAACAGGAAGTCATAATAGAGAAAATAACCAAGGGACAAAAAGATCAGTCCGAAACCGTTCCCTTTGATAAATTCTTTACGAAACATGCGCCAGTATGTTTGAAAGATGCGAATGTCCTTTTTCTTGAACCACTTTTGAACCACTGTGAACATGGCAATAGTAGAAGGGAAGAGCCCGAATACAACCAACCCTAAGCACGTAAAAAGAATCCATAATAGATTTATATAAGCCGCTTTAAGCATCCAATATGCAACTTTATTGAATTTTTCCCAGCCACCCACCGTAATTCCCCCCTGAGAATAAACTATACGACACCTTTCTTTATTATTGCAACCACTCCATTCATCCTTATTTATGAACTGTCTATTAAAGACACTTAAGAGACTTGTCTATTTTATAGAAAAGTCATAAGATATTAAATAACTTAAAGAAAATTCCAACAATTTCAGACTTTAAGTTGTACGTTATTATTTGAAGGGAACAACTTGATTTTAATTAAGAGCATTATTACTGTCTATGACAGCGTTTCCAAGTTACATAAGAGATTCGTTTATAAGGAGGTGGCGAGTCAGTATTCCAGCTGTGAAGTTCAGTTTTTATTGATTTATTAAAATTTTCAAGGGGGTTTTAATGAATGAAAAAGTTTGGTTATTTGCTAGCGTTCATCATGTTAGCAGCCCTGATTGTAGGATGCAGGGCAGATGAGGAGACTGGTCCTGTTGATGAAGGAGAAATCTCCGGTGAAATAACTGTATGGGCTCATCCATTTACAGGTGGAACAGATGAGGAAAAACAAATGTGGGAAGAAGTTGTCGCTTCTTTTGAAAAAGAACATGATGTTGACGTTAATTTTGAACAGATTCCATGGAGTAACAGGGACCAAAAGATATTGACAGCACTGGCTGCCAATAATGGTCCGGATGTCTTCTATGCTATCCCGGATCAGATGCCACAATATGCGGATGAGGGCATGCTACTTGAATTAGATCCGTATTTGGAAGATTTGGATATGGAAGATTTCGTAGATACCGCTCTTGTTTCCACTCAATGGCAGGATAAAACTTACGGCCTTCCAATTTTACAAGAGGCATATACATTCTTCTATAACAAAGAAATAATCGAAGCGATTGGAGAAGATCCAGAAAACCTTCCAACCACTTGGGAAGAATTCGAAGAGTGGTCCAAGAAAGCTCAGGAAGAAGGATATTATGCGATGAGTTACCCTGGCGGCGGTTCGATGAATGGGACGATTTATCCGTGGATCTGGCAGGCTGGCGGAGATATCATCACTCAAAATGATGAAGTGCTTATCAATTCTCCAGAATCCGTAGAAGCATTTGAGTTCATCAATAATATGTATGAAGATGGCCGGATTCCTAAAGATTCGATTACTGCGATGGAACATAACGCACTATGGGATAACGGGAAAATAATGGCGGTGTTAGGGTCTGGTATTACCCTATCCAACCTATTGAACAAAGATAATATCGACTTTGCTATCGGGGAACCGCTTAAGAATAAAGAGCAAGTAACCTATGGGACAACTGGAATGTTCGTAGTTCCATCAAATAGTGACAACAAAGCAGCTGCTGCGGAGTTCGTCAAAACCATGACTAACACAGAAAATCAACGTAAATTCAACGAAGTGACACAGTACATTCCGACAAGAGAATCTGCAAAAGAAATCTTTGATGACCAAGAATATTTAAGCCAACTTGCTGGTTATACACAATACGCATTACCTGGTGTCATCCACCCGATTGGCCGCGACATCATGCCGGCTATCCAGGCTGAAGTCCAAACGATGATGGAAGGTAAAAAGACGCCGCAAGAGGCTGCGGATGCTGCAGCGGAAGCGATTAAAGCACAACTTAATAACTGACATCTTTAATAGAACAAAGGAGTGGCTGCCGCCTGGTGGCCACATTCTCTGTTGCTAACTTACATACAGAAATTAGGTGATTGCACTGGAAGGGAAATTACAAGAGAAGTTAACCTATAAAGCCAAAAAAAAGAGTGATCTATCCATGCTGCAGCGTTTAAAAAGAGAATGGGATCGTAATGCGATTGTCTACATTTTCTTGGTACCTGCCCTTATCCACTTTTTGATATTTCAAATCTTTCCTTTTGGTTTCAGTTTTGTCCTGACATTCATGGATTGGAAGGTTATTGGGACTCCTGAATTTGTTGGTCTTAAGCATTGGGCGGCGTTTTTGAACGATAAGCTGGCATGGAAAGCAATCTGGAATACCGTGTTATTTTCCATCTATTATATTGTTCCAACAATGGCAATGGGTTTGATTCTAGCTTTGATCATCAATAGCGGCGTTAGATTCAAGAAGGTTTTTAAAGGATTATTCTTTCTACCCGTTGTAACCTCGTTTGTCATTATCGCAGGGTTGTGGGGATGGTTGTTCAGTGGTACTGAATCAGGCATGGTCAACTATTTTTTGAGCTTCTTCGGCATTGATCCCCAGTTGTTTCTTTCTGATTCAGGCCAGGCATTGATGGTGCTTGCTGGATTGAGTATCTTCAAAGTCAGTGGTAGTACGATGATCTATTATTTCGCTGGTCTCCAGTCAATACCCAAACAGCTATATGAAGCTGCACGGATTGACGGAGCATCTAAGATGAGAATCTTTTGGACGATTACATTTCCATTGTTAAAACCAATCCATTTTTATGTGGCAATCATAACAACCATTGGATCTTTTCAAATTTTCGATTCTACCTTCCTACTTACAGGTGGAGGACCGAATTATTCCACAACGACAATTGTCTACTATTTATATGAGCAAGGTTTTACAAGCCTTAATCTAAGTTATGCTGCTGTATTGTCCTATGTATTGTTCTTTATCATCCTGACTGTTTCTTTGATCCAAAGGAAGTATCTGGGCAAAGAATCATCCATCTATTGAGTTGGTTTGTTCTGTAAAAGGAGATGACATATTTGCTGAAAAAAATTGTCATGTATACCGCTTTGATCTTACTTACATTCACTTTCTTAATGCCGTTCGTTATCATGATTATGGGTTCGTTCAAGGAAGTCCAGTACGCACAGGTAGATCCTTTGTTCTGGATCCCGGACGAAATCAGTTTGAACAATTACGTGCATATATTTAGAGATGGCATTTTTATGCGCTGGATATTCAACTCGATCGTGATAACTATCATTCCAGTCGCAAGTCAGATGTTGTTATGCGCTGTGTTAGGTTACGTGTTTGCTAAAAAGCAATTCCCAGGCCGTGAAATCATTTTTTGGATATTCATGGCCGTCATCATGATTCCACAGCAGCTCTTGATCATCCCGAAATATATCATGTTTGCTGATTTCGGCTGGATCAACACATACTGGTCATTAATCGTTCCAGAATTATGGGGAATCATGGGTGTCTTTCTAGTCAGACAGTTTTTGCAGAATATCCCTAATGATCTTGAAGAGGCAGCATACATGGATGGAGCGAATGACATTCAGATATTCTTCAAAGTCATTTTACCGCTGTCAATACCGGTTGTAGCTACTGTTGGTACCTTTTCGTTCATTTCCAACTGGAATGATTTATTCCAGCCGTTGATTTATATGACAAAGGAAGAAATGTTCCCAGTTACGGTAGGATTGGCGTCATTGCTTGGTAAGGAAGGGAACTTCGGAATTGAGATGGCTGGATCAACGATTTCTTTCCTCCCTACATTTCTGATATTTTTGTTCTTCCAGCGCTATTTCACGGAAGGAATCCAAATGTCCGGTTTGAAATAACATGCAGAAAAGGCGGATGGAATATGAAAAATTTAAAGATTGGCATGATAGGGCTTGATACCTCTCATGCCATTACGTTTACCAGGTTATTGAATGACCCCGCAATGAAACATCACGTTCGAGGTGGAAGGGTGGAGGTGGCTTATCCTGGTGGATCTCCAGATTTTACATTAAGTATGACGCGGGTGGAGATATATACGGAGGAGCTTCAAGCTGCCTATGACATGAAAATAGTCACTTCAGTTGAAGAAGTCGCGGAACAAAGCGATGCGATTCTGCTGGAATCGGTGGATGGGCGTATCCATTTCGAACAGCTTCGTAAACTGGCACCCTATGGGAAGCCGGTTTTTGTCGATAAGCCATTCTGTCTAAGTACAAACGAGGCTTTAGAAATGGTACAGATAGCTGAATCATTTAATATGCCTATTATGAGCACCTCTGCCCTACGTTTTTCTGGGAATCTCCAGGAAGCACTTGCTACCGATGACAAAGGAGATATCGTTGGTGCGGACTGCTTTGGACCGATCGAGTTCCAGGAAAAGCAACCGGGTTATTTTTGGTATGGCATTCATTGCGTAGAAATGCTGTATACCATTCTTGGGAAGGGAGTATCCTCTGTGGAATCGATAGCCAATACTCATCATGATTTGCTGGTAGGAAAATGGAAGGATGGACGGATCGGGACAGTGAGAGGAAACCGGAAAGGGAATTACCAATTTGGGGCTGCCATTCATTTTGAAAAAGGGACCACAGCCGTAGATGCGAGTAATAATGACAAGCCGTTCTATGCCAGTTTACTTGAGGAAGTTATAGGATTTTTTCATGACGGTATGTCCCGTGTGCCACTTGGTGAAACAGTGGAAATCATTAGGTTCGTAGAGGCTGCTAATGAAAGCAGATTGAAAAATATAGGTGTTTTGCTGGAGGATCAAGAGTTGAAATTTCACTGACTTCCGTATAAACACCTTGATTAATAAGAGGAATCGAGGAAAATTGTAATGTATTTCCCTCGATATTTCATCCTACCGTACTTTTTCTTCGTCTATGATGAACGATAACCGGTATATCCGTCGTGGTCTGCCTTTATGGGTGACCTTTTCTTCACCGACGATATCGACCAGTTCGGCATCCATCCATTTTAATAATATACGGTGAGCACTACGGGTGGTAATTTTTAAGGTTGAAGCCAATTCTTGTGCCGTATATTCATATTTCTTATACCGTGAGACACGCGCCATTAATTTGGTCATATAAGTTGCTGACATGCCGGCCTTTTCAGCTTTTTCTAACAGATGTGCATCGGTAATGGACAAATCATAACGTTCATATTGTGTGTAAGTAGTGATGTCGACTGGTCCAAGCACACTTCTATCTTCGCGGACGATATAGCAGACATTGCCGCCGAACCCTTTCGATTGTCGTAGTGCGAGCCGGGCGTGGTTGCCTGCTTCTGCAGCAGTACTGCCAAAACCGACTCCGATACTTAACGTAATCCCTATTTGACTTTTTGTATCCTGCAGCAATGGAATGAACTTGTAGCCTCTTGTTTCTCGTTCAAAAATACCCCGAGTGGTGATGAAGGAATATTCTTCGCCTCCAAGGTTGATCAAGTGTCCGTCGAGCTGTTTGATGTAATCGAGCAGCATTTGCTGAATCTGTAGTTTCAATAGCTGAACATCATGTTCAGATGGGTACTTTTCTATTACTTTCTGAAAGTGGTCGACATCAATCAGACCAGTGACAATTTGGGATTCTTTATTTTGTCTGGTCCTTGTGGCAAGTAATGCTCGTTCTAATGAAACGATCATATCTTGATGGGTCGGAGTAACCCACTCATGAGGGATATCCATTTCGGTCAATTTATTGGAAACTTCCTGGATACCTGTAAGTGCAACCGAATTATTTTCTCGATAATTATGTACATGAAAATCAATTATTTCACTGATCATTACTGGCCTGTTATTGGAGCTGAAGAGTGTATATTCATAAGATTGTTCATCCAGTTCAAAAAGTATTTGTTGTACATATTTTTCTGCGATTGTGTCGATGGATAGCTGTTTCGATTCATAATTATTTTTAATTAGAAATAACGAACGGTAAAGGCCGGTTCCCATCAACGGAATATAGTGGACTGGAATGTGAAAATCTATCACCTGCTTTGCCAAATGGTAAAGGTGGTATTCGGTGAACATCAACACATCAACATCACCCATCAAATTTTTTGCGATGTCGGGGATGACAGTGGAGGAAGTGACTATGTGAAAGACTGGCTTAAAATTCGGAAAAGATTTCAATGTTTCTTTGATTTGTTTTATTAAAGCATCAGGCCCTATGACCCCGATAATAATTTCTGAAACATCTTTATCTACACCATGTAAATTCATAATATCTTCTCCTTTTAAAGACAATTTACAGACATGTCTTTATATGTATTCTCCATCTATAATATATTGATTATTTTAAATTGTCAAAATAATCATGAAGAATTTTTGGAACAAAAAAATTCTTCTTTCTCTCTAATAAAGACAATTTTAAGACTTGTCTTTTAATTGGCCAGTTCATAGAATTGTAGTTAATTATTAATCTGAAATTTCAAAATAAGCTGTATGCAAAAAATCATATATAGTAGGAGTGAAGTAATGAAAACGATTACAGAGTTAGAGGAATTTATGACAAGACCATCGGATGCTCTCAAGAAGGATCTTACCCAATTGGATGGGGATTTGATGATTCTGGGTGTAGGAGGAAAAATGGGGCCGACAATGGCGAAAATGGTAAAACGGGCCGTAGATGAGGCAACCATTCCGAAACGTGTTATTGGCGTTTCTCGCTTTTCATCTGGTCAATTAAAAAAAGAACTGAACGATTCCGGAATCGAAACGATTGCCGCTGATTTACTGGATGATCAGGCAATGCATGCTTTACCCGATGTAAAAAACATCATTTATATGGCAGGTAATAAGTTTGGGACTGTGGGAAATGAACATTTCACATGGGCCATGAACGCCTATTTACCTGGAAGAGTAGCAGAAAAATTCAAGAATTCCCGTATTGTTGCCTTTTCTACAGGGAATGTCTACCCGCTTACCAGTATTTCCAGCACTAATTGTTCTGAGGATACGCCCGTGAATCCTATAGGTGAGTATGCCCAGTCTTGCTTAGGCAGAGAGCGAATTTTAACCTATTTCTCATATAAAAACAAGACTCCGATGTTGATGTTCCGGTTGAATTATGCAATTGATCTCCGTTATGGCGTTTTGCTCGAAATTGCTAAGCAGGTATACGATGGGAAGACCATTGATTTAACCATGGGAAATGTAAATGTAATCTGGCAGGGAGATGCCAACGAATACGCTGTGAGGTCATTACTGCACTGTGATTCTCCACCTAAGGTCCTTAATGTTACCGGACCGGAAACGTTATCGGTACGCTGGCTTGCTGAAGAATTTGCTAAACGATTTGATGAGACGCCGATTTTCAGAAGTGAGGAAGATACTAAAGCATTGTTGAATAATGCCTCTAAAGCGCACCGATTGTTCGGCTATCCCAAAGTGTCTGTCCAAGAGATGATCGATATGATTACGGAATGGGTAAAGAGCGAAGGGTCTACCTTTAATAAGCCGACCCACTTCCAAGAACGTGAAGGAGCATTTTAAATGATCAAACCGGAAATAAAAAAGAGATTACACAAAGGAACAGTCATTCCAGCTCACCCGTTAGCATTAACAAGTGCTAAACAACTTGATGAAGTAGGTCAACGTGCTCTGACTCGTTATTATTTAGACGCAGGTGTAGGTGGTATAGGGGTGGGAGTCCATACTACTCAGTTTGAAATCCGTGACCCTGAAATTAACTTGTTTGAAAAAGTGTTGGCCATGGCTATGGAGGAAATCACCAAGGCGGATAAAAAAGATACCATTATAAAGGTGGCTGGTATCTGCGGACCCGTTTCTCAAGCAATTAAAGAAGCGGGATTAGCGAAAAAACTGGGGTATGATCTGGGGTTACTAAGCATGGGCGGGCTGAATGATTTAACTGAAGAGAAGCTGATTGAACGGACGGAAAAAGTGGCTGAAGTAATTCCAGTATTCGGATTTTATTTGCAGCCAGCTGTCGGAGGTAGGACATTGTCATATGATTTCTGGAAACGGTTTACCGACATCCCTAACGTCCATGCGATAAAAATCGCACCATTCGACCGTTATCTTACTTTTGACGTAATAAGAGCTGTTGTATCCTCCAAACGTAACAATGAAATCGCATTATACACAGGCAATGATGACAATATTGTCAATGACCTCCTGACTGTTTTCAAAATAAATACAAAAGAAGGAGTGATCGAAAAGAGTTTTGCCGGGGGCCTTCTCGGCCATTGGGCGGTTTGGACGAAACGTGCGGTAGAATTGTTTGACGAAATAAAGACCGTGAAAAGTAAAGGTGCTATTCCAAGCGAACTACTGACTATCGGGCAAGAGGTAACTGATTCCAATGCAGCTTTTTTTGACGTTCATAACCAATTTAAAGGCAGCATAGCAGGCATCAATGAAGTGCTTGCCCGCCAGGGAATTTTGAAGGGAAACTGGTGTATTAATGAAGAAGAGCGACTTAGTCCGGGGCAATCGGCTGAAATTGACCGTATTTACGCCCAGTATCCTCATTTAAATGATGATCAATTTGTACAAGCGAACCTGGAGAAGTGGCAGAAAAACTAAAAAAGAAAGTGTGATGAACAGATGAAACAAATCATTGCAGCCAATCAACAAGTTGAAATTTCGGAAGTTCCAGCACCAGAGATTAAAGACAATAATATTCTTGTAAAAACGATGCACTCCGCCATCTCTCCCGGCACTGAAGGAAGCATTATTGCAAGCAGCATGGGGAAAAAGGTGCCTCTCGGATACAGTGCTATGGGAATGGTTGATGCATGCGGGAGCGGCATTGATGATGTGGAAAAGGGTGATCTCGTTGCTTGTTATGGGGCACCATATGTCCACCATGCAGAAAAAATGCTTGTTCCTAAAACGTTATACGCCAAGGTTCCGGAAAACGTAAAACCCCAGGAAGCAGCCCTGGCTGGGATTGGCGCAATTGGGATCCATGCACTGCGAATTGCAAAACTTGAGTTTGGAGAAACCGTGGTAATTGCCGGTCTTGGCTTGCTCGGACAAATGATAGCTAATATTGGCGATACAGCTGCATACAATGTCATCGCTTATGATATTTCTGAGCAACGGGTCGATATGCTCGCTCAGGTAACAACCATCCATGCTTTTTCTGAAATAGAAGCGATGGAAAAGAAAATTGAAAGTCTTACATATGGAAATGGGGTAGATGCTGTACTGCTTTGTGCGGGTGGAAAACGGTCGCCGCTTACGGAACAAAGCCTGCAATGGATCAGGAATAAAGGGAAGGTAGTCATTGTGGGAGATATCGAGCCTGATTTCCCGAGAACGCCGATGTTTATTAAGGAAGCGCAGATTTTTATATCAAGGGCTGGCGGACCGGGGAGATACGATAAGACCTACGAATCCGAGGCTATTGATTATCCTTATGGTTTCGTTCGCTGGACAGAAGGCAGGAATATTGCAGAGTATTTAAGACTTGTCAGTGAAAAGAGGATAGATGTCCAGCCATTCATTACGGATGAAGTAGGGTTGGATAATGCTGCAGCTGCCTATGAAGCATTATTCAATGATAAATCGGCTGGATTGACGAAAATTATTAACTTCTAATTTGAGAAATGGATAACATGCGATAGTCAACGCAGGGATAACCGGCTTAGGAACAATGGCAGAAATCCGCCATTCACCTCATCTCAAAACCATGGAAGGGGTTAATATCACCACAGTAGCTAATGGGGCAGGATATCTACGGATTTTCATAACAAAGAAATAACTTTTCATGATCATGAAGGGAGAGATATGTGCTTATGTTAAAGGTAGGAGTAATCGGAGTTGGGTCCATATCCCAATATCATATTGAACCATACCAGGCCAAGGATAATGTTGAAATCGTGGCATTTTGCGACTTGAATGAAGTACGCCTTAAAGAAAAAGGAGAGAAATATCAGGTTACCCGATTGTATACCGATTATAAGGAGCTACTTGAGAATCAAGATATTGATGCAGTCAGCATCTGTACGTGGAATAATACCCATGCAGAAATAGCTGTTGCAGCTCTTGAAGCAGGTAAACATGTTCTGGTTGAAAAACCGCTAAGTATGACGGTAGAACAGGCCTTGGCTGTCAAGGAGGCTCAAGAACGGACAGGGAAAATAGTTCAGGTCGGGTTTGTAAGAAGACATGGGGATAATGCGAAACTGTTAAAAACCTTCATCGACCAAGGTCTTCTGGGCGACATTTATTACGCCAAAACATCCTGTCTGCGCAGGTTAGGCAATCCGGGTGGCTGGTTCAGTGATATCTCTAAATCAGGCGGGGGCCCTTTGATCGACTTAGGAGTCCATATGATAGACATTTGCTGGTATATGATGGGCAAGCCTCGTGCGGTTTCTGTCAGTGGAAATACGTACAATAAACTTGGCAACCGCAGCCATATTGAAAATCTATCATTCTATAAAGCAGCTGATTACGATCCGACCTTGAATGATGTAGAAGATTTAACAAATGCGATGGTCCGTTTTGAAAACGGTGCTTCTTTATTTGTAGATGTAAGCTTTACACTTCAAGCGAGGAAAAATGAAGTATCTGTAAAGCTGTTTGGTGATAAGGGAGGAGCCGAGATCGAGCCGGAATTCGCTTTAGTTACGGAAAAGAATAATACAATCTTGAATATTACTCCCCAGCTTGATAGTTTGACGTTCGATTTTGAAAAGGCTTTCCATAACGAGGTCGACCATTTTGTCGGCTGCTGTCTGGAAGGAGAAGAAAACATCGCCCCAGTAACCGATGGTGTTGAAGTGATGAAAATATTGAATGCTGTGTACGAATCGGCAAAAACCAAAAAAGAAGTTTATCTCTAGATAGACATTGCTCGGCGTGCAGCATATAAGGACAGGAGGATTTCCATGAAAATCAGTGTCAGTATGTACAGTTTGGCTTCAACGTTGAAAAAAGAAAATTGGTCTGTGATAGATTTTATAAAATATGCTGATCAAATCGCTTTAGATGGTGTTGAACTGCTTGATATCTATTGGAAAAATAAAGAAAACAAAGAAGAAGAAATGCAGGAAGTAGTAGAAGCATTGAATAAGTACAATCTACAAGTCTCTGCTTATGATGTGACCAATAATTTTATAAAAGAGGCTGTTGCGGACCGGGCTCAAGAAGCAGAAAAAGTAAAGGATGGCATCCGTACCGCCAAGAAGCTCGGTAGCAATATTGTCCGAGTTTTTTGTGGTGATTTACGTGGTGATTTGACATATGAGGAGGGCCAGGCATGGATTGTGGAAGGACTGAAAGAATGTGCAGAACTTGCGGAGCAGGAAAAGGTATATTTGGCGATTGAAAATCATGGGCTTCTTGCAGGTAAAAGCCGACAAGTCGAAGACATCATTCGAAATGTGAACAGTTCATATGTCAAATCGACATTTGATACTGGAAACTTCCTGCTTGTCCATGAAAAGCCAACTTCCGCTTTCGACCGATTGAAAAATGATATCATCAATGTGCATTTCAAAGACTTTCGTGAAAAACTGCCGGATGAAACCCTTAAAGGCTTTAAGTCATTAGAAGGAGTAGAACTGATTGGTACTGTGCCTGGGGACGGTGAAGTAGACCTTTTCTACATCGTCAATGGTCTGAAAGAAGTAGGCTACAAGGGCTGGCTGTCCATCGAGTATGAAGGTTTCGATGATGCTAAAGAAGCGAACGAAGAAGCCGTGAACCGTTTGAAGCAATTACTGAGATAGGAGGTATAGGCGTAATGAATATCGTATTTGGCAGGTTAGAAAAGATTGAATTTAGTACGACGTTGTCAAACGTAAAAAGAGTCGATTCCATTGAACAGCAAATGCTTGAAAATGTCCGGGAGGGGACTGTTGTCGTTGCTTCTGTTGGTCATAAACTTGATAGGGATTTGAGTTGCCAGTACATGTATTTTCCATATGGAAGCCTTCCTGCTGGCCACCAGGACATGGAGGGATTAATGGTCTATTTTGAACTTGAGGTCTATCCGTTTTTTCAGAGGGCGTATGAAATTATAGAAGGAAATGGCCAAGGTGTGCTCAGGTTCCGAAGACGAGTTGCACCTGATAAAAGTGAGTTCATCATTGCTGAAGATCTGTATGTGTTATCGAACTTATTGGGACAGCCGGAAACAGTCCACGCGAATCACTCTAATGGCAAGCTTACTCCCCAGCATACGATCATTACGGTCAATTTCGGAGGGGGGACGATGGCTCATCTGGAATATACCTTTAATGGTGAAGAGCGGATTGAGCTTGAATGGAGTGGGATTCACCAGATTCTTGAGTTTGATAGCGAGGAGATGACTCCTGTCATTCCGAAACATCATACTTCACTTCCGCTTACCTATACCGTTGATGCAATTTTGCATAGTTCTCATGCTATGAATTCCGAACTAGCAGCACAATTGAATAAATGGAATGAGCTTGTCAATGGGGGTAGTGGAAAATGAAAATTGGTATGATGAGTTTTGCTCATATGCATGCCTATAGCTATGCAAATGGCTTAAAGAAATTGTCTGATGTAGAAATCGTCGGCATCTTCGATGAAGATAAAGACCGTGGTACAGAAGTGGCTAAAAAATATGCTGCTGAATTTTTTTCAGATCAAGCAGCCTTTTTAAATGAAGAGATGGATGCTGTCATTATCTGCAGCGAAAATATCCGTCATAAAGAAATGGTGATGAATGCAGCAAAAGCTAAAAAGCATATCTTATGTGAAAAGCCGATTGCAACGACAGTGGAAGATGCAAAAGAAATGATTGAGGCATGTGAAGAAAATGGTGTCATTTTGCAAATAGCATTTCCTGTCAGGTTCAGCTTGCCAATCCAACAAGTTAAACAAATGATCGATAAGCATGAACTTGGCGAGATTGTTGCATTCCGGACGACTAATCGGGGACAGAATCCAGGTGGCTGGTTCATCGATCAAGCGCGATCAGGGGGAGGAGCTGTGCTTGACCATACCGTCCACATGGTCGACATCATGCGGTGGTATAGCGATAAGGAGATTTCCTCCGTCCATGCGATTGTAGATTCTTATTTTCACGATATCGAAATCGATGACGCTGGTATTTTGACATTGGAGTTCGAAGACGGTGTGATCGCTTCCCATGATGCAAGCTGGTCAAGGTTTTCTGATTATCCAACATGGGGAGACGTGACTATCGAGGTGATCGGAACGAAGCAGACAGTAACTGTGGATGCTTTCAAGGAACATTTCAGGATGTTTTCCAGTGGAGAGAAGTCATTAGAGCATGTCTTTTTTTGCAACGACATGGATTTAGGATTGATCCGTGATTTTGTCGACTGTGTTAAGGAGAAGCGTAAGCCATCAATAACAGGCTATGATGGACTGAAAGCTTTGGAAGTCGCTTTGGCTGCGTACAAATCCAGTAAAGCTGGAAAGACGATAAAACTATAAAAGATGATGGACACCTGAAATGGTGTCCTTGTTTGTCTGAAGAAATCTATCCATAGTTAAGGCATGGAAAAGAGGGTGAGGAATGTATTATTTGCAAGGAAGTATTATTACTGGAGGAAGAGTCCTCCATAATCAGTTCATAGAAATTACAGACGGCTTGATTGCTTACATAGGAGAAAAGAAGCGCGATGTAGATGCCCCTGTAAAGGTTGTGGAAAAGGGCTATATTTGCCCAGGTTTTATTGATACACATATACACGGTGTCGATGGAGGTGACTTCATGGATGAAGAGGATAAGGTCTTCGAAATTGTGGCCCGCCAGCTGGTTAAGTATGGGGTTACCGCCTGTTTAGCCACCTCCCGGACTGCTGTTTTATCTGATGTGAACCGGTTTCTTGATAAGGCGGAAAAGCATATGGCCGCAGGTACTTATGGAGCAAGAATACTCGGTGTACATTTGGAAGGGCCTTGGATAAGCTCAAAATACAATGGTGCCCAGCCGAAGAAATTAATCAGAAAACTGACATGGCGGGATGTAAAAGAAGTAATCGATCCTTATGCAGATATCATTTCAAAAATAACACTTGCCCCTGAGGAATTAGAAGATCAAAAGATTTTAAAATATCTCAGAAATCTAGATATTCAGATTTCAGCCGGTCACACGAATGCTACCTTAGAGGAAATAGAAGAAGCTGCAATATCTGGGTTAAGTCAGCTGACCCACACGTTCAATGCGATGAGTCCAATACACCATCGGTCGCCAGGGACAGCAGCCGCAGCACTCTATATAGAGAACTTTATTTGTGAATTGATCGCGGATGGGGTGCATGTGAATCACAAGATGATCGAGCTTCTTTATAAAGTAAAAGGCATGGAAGGAATCGCCATCATTTCAGATTGTACAGGCTACAACCAACTGACGGATGGAGAGTATACTCTGCGTGGTAAGGAGTTGGTGAGAAAAGGAAATGAAGTGAGGCTGAAAAACGGCAGTCTTGCTGGCAGCGCGATTACGTTGAATGAAGGAGTCAAATATATGGTCGAACACTGTAACATTCCGCTTGAAGCAGCAATCTTTATGGCTACCGAAATTCCTGCCAAGGCAGCAGGGACAAATGAAAAAATCGGAAAAATAGAACCAGGCTGTATTGCGGATATTGTTATCCTGGGTTCCGATTTGCAAGTCTTAGAGACTATCATTGCGGGTGAATTAGGCAATTGTCATCAGGTTGAATGACCTATCAATTGTCTTTTAAAGGAGTATTTTGTCTTTTAAGAGACTATTAATCTGAGGTGGAAGGAAGCTTGTCTAGAAGAGGCGAAACGTACAGCAAGCTGTAAAGTTCCAAGAAAGGTAGCAGAGGTGAAGTATTCTTGAAAAAGATGCCAGGGGGAGGTATCGAGTACGATGTAGAGCGGCAGGCTTGCTGTAAGGCAGATTCAAAAAAGAAGGGAGAGTATTACATGAAATACTTCTTTAAAGCTTCCACCATTTCAGCAATTGTGTTTTTGTTGGTACTTAGTTCTTTTTTCACTACTGATCAAAGCGTTTCAGCCGAAGTAGGAAAGAAATTCAGTGAACCCGAAGACCTAGGCTCACATATTGAAAGTGTAGCCATTTACGACTCCACATATGGAGAAGAGGATGGAAGAGATGTCATGTATACGACAGCATCAGGAGAACCGGCTATATTCCAGGTGGTCGATTTGATGAATCAAGAGGTGATAAGGACTTATCCCCTGGAAGGCTCGAGTAGTTCCTGGAGCCATATCACCGTGCCGGATGGAAATGTGTATATCGGCGGGAATGGCAAACTTTACGAATATTCCCCTGAAACTAAGGAACTTACAAATCTTGGTGGCATTGGTGAAAGTGTCGTCTACGGATTATCCTATGATGAAGAAGGACGAGTTTACTTCGGGTCATACCCAAATGCAAAAGCTGGACGCTATGATCCAAACACCGGTGAGATGACAGACTATGGAAGTGTTGCACCTGGTCAAAGTTATACGCGATCTACAGCTTATCATGACGGCTATTTGTATCTTGGTGTCGGTGTAGACAATCATGTCGTTAAGCTCGATGTGGAAACGGGTGAGTATGAAAGAATCGATATCCCTGAAAATATCACCCATGGCAGCAGTATCTGGCAGATGGATGCTGCAGGTAAGTATATTGTTACTGGAATCGGCGGAGGAGACAACGCTCTCATATTCTATGATACCGAAGCTGGGGAATGGAACGATACTTACTACTTAAACAATAAAGGGCTGCGATTGGTAAAAGGATTACCGGGCAGCGACAGTGTCTACTTTTTACAGGGCAGCAGACTTCAAGAAGTGGACCTTGATACTCTAGAGGCTACAGATACTGGTGTCACGTTCGGAACATTCCTCCGTAATACTTCCTGGGTGGAAGTACCGGACGATCCGGAACTTCCGGGGATGTCGCTGGTTACTGTCCAGTTCGGCGGTGGGGTAACCTTCATGAATTTGGAAACGAAAAAAGTGAAGACATATCAATATCCGATTGTAGGAAATCCTATCCCGCTTCAAACACTTGAAAAAGGACCGGATGGCAATATGTACATGAGCGGCTACCCTGGTGGTAAAGCTGCTGTATTTAATCCAGAAACAAAGGAATCTGAAGCATTTTCCTTAGGCCAAGCGGAAGGAATGGCTTCCATAGGTGACAAGATGTATTTCGGCGTTTATCCCGGAGCAAACATTTTCGAGCTAGATACTGCTGCAGATACCATTTCCACGAAGAAAATTTATCAAATACCCGACCAGGACCGTCCATTCGTAATGACGCCTTCCAATGGGAAGTTGTTTATCGGCACCATCCCTGATTATGGACATTTAGGAGGATCTTTAACAATTCTTGATCCTTTTTCGGTGGAAGAGACTGAAATTTACGAGAATGTGGTTCAAAATCAATCGATCGCCGGACTGGCAGTAAAAGATGGCTTGCTTTACGGATCCACCACTGTTGCGGGAGGACTTGGGATTGAGCCGACAGAAACAGACGCAAAGATTTTTGTCTGGGATATCGATAATGGAGAGAAGATTGAAGAATTCGTTCCTAATATCCCTGGGGTAACTACCCAACCCAAAATGATTAGTGGCATGAGCCTGGGACCTGATGGATTGTTATGGTCTGCTGCGGATGGAACTATTTTCGCAATCGATCCGGACACATTAGAAATCGTCAAAAGTAAAAACATTTATCCGGAAGTCGCAAACAGAGGTATGTGGCGTCCTATCCAAATTCGCTGGAGTGATGACGGGCTAATGTATACTACTCTGGCAGGAAAAGTAACTGTGGTCGATCCGGAATCATTGACGCATGAAACACTGGAAACAACTGTAACCGAGCTGATGACCCTCGGAGATGACGGAAATATCTATTATGCTGCTAAAGCGAATTTGATGAAAATTGAAGTTACTGACTATACGACAGAAGATGCCTATGAACTGATCACCAAGTATACCGAAGAGGAGCAGATTTCCCACTCCTTAAGTCAGACGTTAATAAATGATGTTATGCAGGCAGGCCATCATCGTGATAAAGGCAACTTAGAACAAGCAGACAAGCATATCCAGGATGCCTTGAAACATTTAGAAATGGCGAAAGAGTCGGATATCGATTTCGCAGTAAAGGAAGAAGTCAAAAAGACGCTTAGTTTTATTAAACATTAAAAAAGTGTACTATGAACCCCGCTTGAACACAGGAGGTATCTTTAGAAGATATAGTTATTTGAAAGTAATAGAAATTGCGGTGTAGAAGTACGTAAAATTTCGTATAGGAACTCCTTTGCTTTTTTACTGGTTTTCTTTTCAGTAAGTGAGAAGATCGATTAATTATCCATGGATTTTTTCGGTATTGGTGAAACTCCAAAAATAATTAGTTGGCCCGGCAATTATGGGGATTTGCCGATTTTAAGAAACGCTTGAAAAAGTAAGGCAAAAGAATCTATTAAAATCTCAATGATAGGTGAAGTGGATACTTCACAAAAAAGGAGGAAAGCATACATGGAAAGAAAGTTGTTACGGTTACTATCACTTTTTCTAATAGTGGGAATGATTCTTTCAACCTTCCAACCTATTTCGGCTGAGTCGGCAAGTACTGAGGAAGAACTTTTGGTTGAGAATGGAGATTTCGAAGATTCCCCGGCTTCGGAAAGTGACATCCCTTCCTGGGTTTTCTGGAGCGGTGGATATTCAGAAGGCGCTGCTATTTCTGATGAGATAGTCTATGAAGGAGATCAAAGCCTCGCTATAGATAATAGCGGTGTAATTGGTCTTTTTAGTCAAGAAATAGAAGTG
This sequence comes from Alkalihalobacillus sp. TS-13, assembly GCF_019720915.1. Classification (GTDB taxonomy): domain Bacteria; phylum Bacillota; class Bacilli; order Bacillales; family Fictibacillaceae; genus Pseudalkalibacillus. The sequence continues at coordinate 1,913,360 of NZ_JAHKSI010000001.1, read as the reverse complement.
ACAGAGGGAAACAATTATCGGTTATCTGCTCAATTGTATGTAGAGGAACTGCAAGGTAACCCCGGGATATGGCTACGCTGGTATAACGAGGCAGGTAATAACATTGAGAACAATGCAAAATACTTTGAAGCTGTATCTTTTGATGAATGGCAGGAGGTAGTAGTTGAAGCGGTTGCTCCTCCTAATGCGACTGGACTGAAAGTTTTCATCTATCAATCTTCTACTTCTATGATGAAGGGGTACTACGATCATATAACTTTGATAGAAAGAACATCAAACCAGTTGGAATTGCCATTTGAATATGGTGATCCGATCAATCAGGGACCTGCAGCCCTTGCTTCTAAAACCCAAGGAGCAGCGATTGGGAACGGGGAAGTATATTATGCTACCAATGGTTCTCCAGCAAAGTTTTATGCAGCGGATTCTGAAACAGGAGAATTGATTTATTCCGAAGAACTACCAGGAAGCGATGTGGTGTGGGGAATGACAGTCGGCTCTGATGGCAATGTCTATTTTGCAGGAACCTATAACGGAATTCTCTATCGTTACGTCGTTAATGAACAAAGAATGGAACAAGTAGGTAAAAACCCATCTGATAATTGGATATGGCAGCTGGATGCAACCGAAGATGGGAAAATCTACGGTGCGACTTACCCTAATGCCAAAGTGTTCGAATATGACATCGAAACCGACACCTTCACGGATTTAGGTTCTTTCCATGAGGAGCAAAATTATGCTCGTGGACTAGGGGTGACAGAAGACCATCTTTATGTTGGCATCGGTACTACTGCTTACCTGATTCAAATGGATCGGGAAACTGGAGAAAGGATGGAAATCGAACTACCGATTACAGGCGATAATATGTCTGTTTCGAATGTATGGGAATATCAGGATACTCTATTTGTAGCATATGGCACCTCTTTACTTATCATGAACGTGACAACAGGAGAAGTAATCAAGCAAATCAGCTGGGAAGATCAATACGCATTTGATGGGTTGATATCTTCTCCATCTCCATATGATGAAAATCTCATTTATTTTGTAACTAAGAATGCACGAGAGTTATGGACATATAACTTAGAAACGCAGGAATTATCGCCAGTGGGGGCAGACCTTCCACAGCTGCCGGCTTCACCAGCTAAAGCGATTGGCTGGACGAAAACTGAAGATGGCACGGACGTACTGGCCATTCTTCATCATCAAATCGAGTACACTGTTTACAATCCAGAAACAAACGAGGTTGAAGTGAGTTATCCGGAAGTAGATATGCAGGGCCTTTCCATTCAAAGTCTGGAGATCGGACCAGATAATGATGTGTATTTGAGTGGATATCAAGGTTCGATTGGAGTTTATGATACATCTAAAGAAGAATACATTTTGCATGAGCGGGACCCACACCAAATTGAAGGAATGGGCTTTTTGAACGGAGATGTATATATGGGAGCTTATGGTGGTGCCCGAATTTATAGATATGACCCAGAAAGCCCTTATCATTTTAAAGATGGCGGGGAAGGAGACAACCCGGAAATGGTTTATGACATCCCGGATGGGCAAAGCAGACCGTTCACGTTCACTTCTGGTGATGACAAGCTGTTTATCGGCACGATTTCAGACTATGGTTTATTAGGTGGTTCATTGACTATCTATGATGCTGAGCAGGACGAGTGGAAGAGCATACGAAATATCATTGAAAATCAGAGCATTATTGGACTAGCTTATCAAGATGGCATGGTGTACGGAGGATCAACAATTTCTGGTGGGTTGGGCATCGAGCCGATAGCGGATAGATCGAAAATGTTCGCCTATAATGTCAGCACTGAAGAATATGAGGTCTTCGATCTCGAAGTTGACGGCCTGGAAACGCCTGAAATGATTGGGGAATTATCAATCGGACCTGATAATAACCTTTGGGGCGTCGCTTGGGGCTACAATGAGGAAGGTACAGCTAATTCCGTTATCTTCGCAATGAATCCATCAACTAAAGAAATCATTAAGAGCATCGAGTTGTATTCCGGTGTCCACAGGGGCAGCCAGTGGCGTCCATTCTTTATCCGCTGGGATGATCAAGGTATGCTATACACAACAGCGGGCCGCAAGCTTACGGTGATCGACCCGGAAACTATGGCAAGTAAACAATTAATTGGAAGTACCGTAAACCTAATGGACCTAGATGAGGAAGGCAATATCTACTACGCTTCTGGTGCTGACTTATATAAAATGCCAGTAGCTCTAAAGGAAGCGAAACTATCTGTTGGGGATACAACTCTGACACAGGGTGAGGAAACAAGCGTGGACTTGGAAGTTATACTGGCTAATGGAAACACGGCTGACTTGAATGGAGCCACTATTGAATGGTCCAATACCTCCCCGGAAGTTGCAGATATTGAAGATGATCGGCTTGTCGCCAAAAACGGAGGTACAACGGAAATTCAAGCAACGGTTTCCTATAACGGGGAGACAATTTCAACCGGCACTATAGAAGTAAACGTAGTTGTTACGATTGATTCTTTATCTAAGTTATTAGCTGATCTAAAAGATGATGGACTGGTGGACCATTCGTTGTATAAGCAGTTGGTAAACCACTTGAATCAAGCTGAACATCATTATCAAAATGAGAATAAAGAACAAGCGTTCAAGTTTTTGGAAGATTTCCAAAAACACCTGGAAAACAGTAATGTAGAAGATGATATAAAAGAAATATTAGAAGCAAGTGTAATTGCTATTAAAGAAACCTGGTAAAAATTGTTAGTGAAGAGGTGCTCGGACAATTTTGACTGAAGAGCGCTTCTTCACTTTTACATAAACAGCATGGCTTTATGATGTTTATATTTGGATATAGAAGAGGTTCTACAGCTAATCAAAGACGGTAAAATAGCAGCCGAACGTGTTCTAATTGTCGGTAAGGCGATTTCTACCATGGGGACAGTCAAGGAGTTTACGACGAGAGAGCTAAAACAATTCGATGACCGGTCCTGGTTTTCAAATGATTATAATGGTAACAGATACCTGAGTTAAGTGAAGTTCTGGTACGGGCTAGGGATGGGAAATGATCGTCAATTCCGAGCTAAAATACAAATTTCTTAGGTGTTGGGAGGGATAATAATGAGCTTTGAAAATCTTTACTATTATAAACCAGCAGAAAAAGCTGATGAACCTGAAGTCATAAATAGAGATTTGATCATTTATGGAGCCACGCCAGCAGGGATCACAGCAGCAGTCCAGGCGAGCAGAATGGGATTGAGTATTGCTATTGCTGAATTTGGACGATACTTCGGAGGCTTGACATCCAGTGGATTAGGAGCGACGGATTTAGGTGCAAAGGATGCCATAGGCGGCATTGCGAAGGAGTTTTATCAGGAGATTGGGGCTTACTATGGGCGGGAAGAACAGGTTACATTTGAACCGAAAGTGGCAAAGTACGTGTTTGAAAAATGGCTATACGAGCATGGGGTGGTCTTATTTTTCAATCAACATTTAGCTGATGTCCGTATGGAAAACGAAAAAATAAAAGAAATAGTCATGGAAGACGGCACAAGTTATATGGGTAAGATGTTTGTGGACGCCAGCTATGAAGGAGATTTATTGGCGAGGTCTGGTGTTTCTTATAGTGTCGGTAGAGAATCAAATGCGACATATAAAGAAATCTATAATGGCATCCAGTTCGGAAGCCCCCATCATAAATTTGAAAAATGGATCGATCCTTATGTATTGGAAGGTGATCCTGACAGCGGTCTATTACCAGGAATTACGGAAGCCGATCCAGCTCTTCTTGGCTATAATGGTCAGGGGGATAAGCGCATTCAGGCGTATAACTTCCGTATTTGCTTGACAAAGGATGCTGAAAACAGACTACCTTTTCCGAAACCTACTAGTTATGACGCTAATCGTTATTCACTATTACTTCGCTATATTAATGAAGGATTTTGGGATGCGATGAATCTCCATACAATGTTGCCGAATGGAAAATCAGACTTGAATAATCATGGGGCGTTTTCCACCGATAATATCGGCATGAACTATGAGTGGCCGGAAGGCAGCTATGAGACCCGTGAAACGATTTTTCAGGATCACGTAAACTACGATTTAGGCTTTCTGTATTTCTTATCATATGATTCTCGTGTGCCTAAAAAAATTCGGGAAGAAGTTTCTAAATGGGGACTTCCTAAAGATGAATTCGAAGATACTGAGCACTGGCCCCATCAACTATATATTCGAGAAGGCAGAAGAATGATTTCCGATTATGTCATGACCGATCATAACTGTTTGAAGCAAAGTAGAGTGGTGGATTCCATTGGTCTGGCATCTTATCATATGGATTCCCATCATTGCAGGCGAGTAGTCATAGATGGCAGGTGTGTCAATGAAGGGGATGTGGAAATCCCGATATCCCCTTATCCGATTTCTTATCGTTCAATTCGGCCGAAATCAGAAGAGTGTACCAATCTATTAGTACCTGTTTGTTTATCGAGCTCCCATATTGCCTATGGTTCCATCCGAATGGAGCCTGTTTTCATGATATTAGGTCAATCAGCCGGGACAGCAGCAGGTCTTGCTATCAAAAATAAAATCAGTGTGCAAGATGTCGATTACCAGGAACTAAAAGAAGCACTTTTGTCTTATAAACAGGTAGTGGAGTGGAATGATGATCAAGAGGACGATCCAATTACAAGAATGAAAGAAACCATGGGAAAACCTACAACGAGATTTAAATAACTTACGATAGGGGACTTATTGGGGAAGGTATGTATTTAATCTCATCTCTCAATAAATCTAAGTTATTTTTAGTACTAGTTTATTTTATAAAGGAATACAAAAAGAAATTAGCATATGAAAAGATTAATTAACCGTTAATTTATTTGCTTATCTTGCAGTGAGATTAAGCAGAACATTGTAAAAACAAAACGATGAATCTAAAGTGGTACAGACACAACCAAGCCCAACGTTACATAGGATTAAGTATGTGTGATAGCTGCCTATGGAGGTGAGGATGTGTCAAGCATCATCGCAGCACTGGCTTATTTTTTCAAAGAAGTCATGTTCTTCGTATCTTATGTGAAGAACAATGCGTTTCCACAACCATTGTCACCGAAAGAAGAAACCAGATACTTGAAAGAAATGGCGGAAGGGAATGAAGAAGCCCGGAATCGCTTGATTGAACATAACTTGAGACTCGTCGCACATATATGTAAAAAATTCGAGAATACAGGGGAGGACACAGAGGATTTGATCTCCATCGGTACAATCGGTTTGATCAAAGCGATCGAGAGTTACTCAAGGGGGAAAGGGACGAAACTCGCAACCTATGCTGCCCGTTGTATAGAAAACGAGAATCTAATGTCATTACTAGTGCATATGAAAAACACTGCTATAACTGCATTTCTAAGGGTTTATATTATTAAGTTTTAGTTGGGCAAGTAATGTATTTTATTTTCAAGAAGGGGATCCACGTTCCCTTCGTTTTTGAGTTATTAAATTATTCCTCCTTGGAGTAGTTTTTTGACCACAATACTTGCAAATTCTTCAACATCAGTAAATTCTACAGTTCTACTTATTCCTTTAATTCGAATATACATGCAGGGGAGGAGAAAGTCGTGTGCAATCAAACTGAAGAGAAAAATACGATAGAAAAATGATTTATTAAAAAAAATAAAATTTAGAAGATGACCTTCATAGGAGCCCGAGGTCATCTTTTCTATTTCTCAAAGTATATCATCCTTTAGAATCTATAGTATGTCCAAATTAAGTAAGGGCAAAATGGACACTTCAAGGACCAAGGAGTACATAAGTTTATAACATCCGATATACAAGTCCGAAAAAGGGGTGACTATTTTGACCAAATATAGTTACGTAAGAGTTTCGTCAACAGGACACCTATCGGCAACGATTCGGGCAAATGCCTTTTGAGTAAAACCAAACCGTTATCGGACGAAATTCAACGGTTTCCACACCATAAGCGGTTAAAAAAATACGGGTGCCCTCATTGGTAATAGCGCCTAAGTGGATTTAACTCGTGGATCGAAGGGTTCTTTATTCTTAGAAAATGACCGATTGTTTGGGTAACAGATTATCGGGAACCGATCTTAAATTTAAATGGACTTATACCAAAAAAGATAAGCTTCTTTTTATGTAATTAATGATTGAGTTAAATCATTAATTAGTATTTGCTACTTAGGGGACTTTCCTGGATAGAATCTCGATAATACATTATTAGGGTAGGGGAGAAGTTAGAGTAAATAAATTTTAGAGATTAATATATTCACAATTTGTAAAATCAGGACTATAATTGTCTATAGAACCTGTAATGACATATGTAAAGACAAACTAGAAGGGAGAGATAATCAGTATTCTCGTAGAATGTTATCAGAAGTAATAGCATCTCAAATGTAAATAGACAATGAATAGGTCTGATGAATTACAAGCTAGTTCAATAAGTGGTGCATCACAATGATAATCACGGAATTGACATCATTTACATGATGGGCTAATGTGTTTGCAAAAGCGAATGAGGAGGAGGTATTCAGTTGGAAACTCCTTTAAAAATGGTAGATCGTAGTGAGCTTATAAACGAAATTCGAATATCAATTCGTAAGTTCCAGAGTGATCCTAACCAATTAACGTTTGATAAAATAATTGAACTGACGGATTATTTATGTAAATTAGAAAACTATAAGTCTTATAACCAGGATTGATAGACGTTAAGAAGGTGGTCTAGTTCACGGCTGCATTGAAGGGTCTCCTTACCTCGTAAACCCTTTGATGAAGCTATCCTGCTCAATTCTTCTTTCTTCCTTAATATTTCTTCTAATGTCGCTTTTTCTTTGTTTTTTAACAGATAACATATTTTCCGCCCTCTGCCATGGCAGAGATCAGAAAGCTATTGAGTAAGGAGTCGTAATGATTCGGCCTAGAACACTTCCCCGGTTTTTTTTAAGGATTTATTTATTGAGAGGAAATGAAGTTTCTATCTTTATTGTAAATAGGATCGAAAGACCGTTGAACAGATGAGTTCGGTTCCATATAATCTCATGTAATAAAGCGACCGGTGCTGGAAGAGGAATTGGGAAAGCCATTGCTACAAGACTCGCAAATGACGGATTGATTGTGGCGATAAATGATATCAATAAAGACCTTGCAGAATCAACAGCCCGGGAGATTGAATCGCTTGGGATGAAAAGCTTAGCAGTAGTAGGAGATGTTAGCATTCGTGATCAAGTGTTTGAAATGGCACGCCAGGTAAACGAACATTTCGGAAGCTTAGATGTTATGGTTTCCAATGCAGGCATAGCCCAGGTTAAGCCCCTGTTAGAAGTAACGGAAGAAGATATACAAAAATCTTCAATGTGAACGTTTTTGGAGTTTTATATGGAATACAGGCAGCAGCAGAGATTATGCAAAAACAGGGCGGGGGCAAAATTATCAGTGCAGCAAGCATAGCCGGGAAAACAGGCTTCGCTTATCTTGGACATTATTCTGCGACAAAATTTTCCGTAGTAGCACTGACCCAGGCTGCTGAACAGGAACTCGCCAAAGATGGAATTACGGTAAATGCATACTGCCCTGGGATTGTTGGTACTGATATGTGGGACTTAATAGATAAGCAGCTTGGAAGTATATTGAATCTGCAAAAGGATGAAGCTTTAAAGTAATACTCAGAAAAAATTATCCTTGGCAGAGTCCAGAAACCTGAAGATGTAGCGAAACTGGTTGTCTTACCTGGCATCGGAGGAATCTGACTATATGACAGGCCAGTCTGTAGTAATTGATGGGGGAATCGTATTTTCTTAAATGCAGTAGAAATAGTTTCACGGTAAAAAAACTTTTAAAGGAAAAAGGAAGGGCTCGTATATACAACGGGCCTACCTTTTACAAAAAAGATGTTATTTTTTTGTGAGATAAATCACATACTTTAAAGGTTAATTAACTTATTATGAGTTCAGTTCAAATCTATTTTTATTGGAGGCAGTGAACATGAAAAGGCACCGTTATCTTGTATACTCACTCGGCTATTTTTATTAAGTCAGATCTAAAAGGCTTATTTTGCAAAACGTACAAAATAATAAACGAACAGTATGAAGGACTACAGCCTATTGTTCATTATCAATTGCTGACTAAATCATTATTTATCAACAGGTTTGCGCCGATCATACTGGCATCATTCTTCAATTCTGCTTGTTGTAAATTGACAGGAATGGATGATGTGTTTGCAACCTTTTTAAGTAAAGCGTCCCACCATTGTTCACTTGAATTTATAACCCCGCCGCCGACTACGATCATTTCAGGGTCAATTAAATATTGAAGGTTGACAATCCCGATAGATAAATATTCAATAAATTGGTCGATGATTTTTCTACTTGCATCATCCTCTAGGTATCTTTCGAACAATTGCTTCGGGGTGAACTTTTTCGAAACCAGGTGTGGATCGGATTGTATCATTCTTTCCAATGCTTTTCCGGATGCATATTTTTCCCAACAACCTTTTTTACCACAGTTACAAGGGATGCCATCAGGAAAAATCGACATGTGACCTACTTCTCCAGAAAAACCATTCTTCCCATGCACTAATCTCTTATTATGTATAATTCCTCCGCCTATTCCTGTCCCAAGCGTAATGCAAATATAGTTCCTTACTGATCTTGCTCTCCCCGCAACACCCTCGGCCAATGCAGCACAGTTTGCATCATTATCTACAATGACAGGGACATGAAAAGTCATTTCTAATACATCTTTTAATGGCACTTTTTCCAGTGATGGAAGATTTGTTGCACTCGTAATCATCCCTTGTTTAAAATCTACAATTCCAGCCGAAGCAACTCCAATACCAATTATCTGTTTTCCAGCAATGAGTGTTTTAAGAGTCGAGATGATTTGTTCGACAATCGCATGTTTCGGGGTCTGAATCTCTTCAATGTACAAAAGTTGATTTCGTTGACTAAATAATCCACATTTTATTTTCGTACCACCGATATCTATCCCTATTCTAAACACGTAAACAGTCTCCTTTACAATAAAAAATCGATATCCTGCATAAATCTATAAATTGGAAGTAACCAGTGTCTTCTATCAAACTTTAGCTTTCAATTCACAAGAAAACCCACACACCTTTCTGAAACATTGAAATTTTCAAAAATCTATTGACGGACATTTCCTGCTACTTTATACTACTTAATAACTCCACAGGAGAAAATAAAGAAAAAAACGACAAAAGAAGTCTTATTATTCATTTTTTTACTAGTATATAATAAAAATTAAGAACAATAAATAACATAATGTTAATAAGGTGATCGAATGAAAATCAAAAACCAAGATTTTTTGAAACGGGAAAATCAAAGTTTAGTACTGGAAATGATCCTAAATGATGGACCAATCTCCCGCGCTGAAATTGCGAAACGGACGCTGATGAGCCCGACATCCGCTTCGAGGATTGTTGCTTCTCTATTAGATGAGGATCTGATTCGTGAAGTCAATTTAATAAGTGAAGGGATGGGGAGAAAGGCAACATATTTTATTCCAAATGAAAATTCTGTTTTATCGATCGGTGTAGAGATTGACCAAAAGGATATTCGTATCGGGTTTATGAATTTTGTTGGAAAGTTGATCGTGTTAGAACATATTGATTACGAGCCTACTGATCCGGGTGAAATGGTACGATTCATCTCCAATAACATTCGTGAAATCATTGAGCGGGAAAATATCACGTTGGAAAGGATAGTTGGTGTTTGTGTAGGTTTGCCTGGTCTTATTCAAAATGAAACGGGGAATATAATATTATCTGCACAATTCGATTGGAAGCAGGTTCCATTAAAGGAACTGTTACAAGAACAATCAGGTTTTCAGGTATTTGTGGATAATGAATTGAAATTGAAAGCGCTGGCTGAATATAACATGGAAGCTGATCCTGAACAGGAAACGATGGCGATGATTGGATTTGGGAGCGGTGTCGGGTCTGCATTGATTACGAAAGGTGAAATCTACCGCGGGGAAGGGAATTTTTCAGGAGAGATCGGTCATACGATCGTGGATCCTTATGGTATTTATTGCCCTTGTGGTAATTTCGGATGCTTGCAAACGTATATCGCAGAGAAGTTTCTTTTGGAAGAGGCGTCCAAAACAATGCCGGTTAACAGTATGGATCAATTGTTTACGGCATACAAAAAGGAAGAAAAATGGGCAGTGAACATATTGGACAAAGCGATAACCTACGCAGCAATTACAATCAATAATGTCGTTTGTATGTACAATCCAGATACGGTTGTCCTGGCTGGTAGTCTGATCGAGGATTATCCGGAAGTAACAGAACGAATTCTAGAAAAGTGTAAAAATCAAATTTGGACTCCTGTCACCCAAACCTTCCAATTAAGAAAGACAAAAACAGGGGTGGATGGGGTTGTAGTAGGAGCAGCAATGAGTGTCCAGCGCCATTTCATTAAAACGATTTATTTTAATAGAGAGGTATAAGTGATGACATTTCCAATAGTTGCTGAAGAACACAGGGGAGGAAGTTTGGAAAATACGCACCAGGGAGTAATTTGTGTTCTTAATGATAAAAAAGAAATCGTCTATGAGAAGGGGGGATCGGATCATCCGGTATTTTATCGATCTGCAATGAAACCGATTCAAGCAATACCAGTGTTTCGGACAAATGTCATCGAGAAGTATCATCTTGATGATCACGAGGCTGCTTTATTTACCGCTTCACAGCGAGGAGAACACTATCACCAGGTTGCATTAGAAAGCCTGATGAATAAACTTGGGCTGTCAGAAGAACTTCTAGTCTGCAATCACAGCTATCCGCTGAACGAAATACCGAGACAGCAATACATTTGGGACCATAAGCCAAAACGTAAACTATTACATAATTGTGCTGGCAAACATCTAGGGTTTTTGGCATATGCGAGGGACAGAGGTTATGAGTTAACTAGATATGACCAGCTCGACCATCCTTTGCAGCAAGAAATTCTCCGTGATGTAGCTGAACTGTCTGAAACACCTGTAAACCAAATAAATACTGCGATTGATGGATGCGGTGTCCCAGTGCATGGCGTTCCTTTGAAGAATATCGCGATTTCGTTTTTGAAATTTGTTGTCCCGGATCTTATTAAAGATACACAAACAGCCACTGCGGTTAAAAATATCGCCAAGGTAATGAATGCACAACCAGAAATCGTTGCATCGCATCATTTCATCTGCACGGTATTGCTTGAAGATCCAAATATCATTGCAAAAGGAGGTGCACAGGGGGTTTACTGTTTCGCGTTAAAAAAGGAGAAAATCAGCATCGCATTAAAAGTATTAAGCGGATCTGAACTCGTTTGGCCGGTATTGGTTGCCGAATTATTGAAAACGTTGAATTACAGCAATACAGAAACGATTGATCGTTTATTACAATTACGATCCTACAACATACAAAATGACAATGGGAAAGACATAGGTGAAACAAAAATTTTACTATGACAAAGGGGAATATAGATGAAAAAACGATTGTTAGGTCAACTATTTTTGCTGAGCACCGTCCTGCTGGTAATCTCGGCTTGTTCATCTGATTCTACTTCAGGCACCGATGGAGCTGCTAAAAGTAATAACAAGGAAATCACGATTGCCATCGATCAAAACTTTGTAACACTTGATCCACATAACGCTGGAGATACGGTTTCAATTTTTGGTACAAGGGCTATGTATGAAGGGCTTGTCGGGTTTGACAAAAATATGAACGTAGTACCTGTTTTGGCGGAGGATTACTCCGTAAGTGAAGATGCGTTGACCTATACATTCAAACTTAGAGAAGGTGTTACTTTCCATGATGGTGAGCCGTTTAATGCTGCTGCTGTAAAGGCAAACTTTGATCGGATCATGGATGATAATGATGATCTTCGTGCAAAACGGAATTTTCAGTACGTCGATCGTCTCGAAATCACAAATGATTATGAGGTTAAATTTGTCCTTAATCAGCCATTTAGTGCTATGCTGAACAAATTTGCCATGGTCCCAATGATCAGTCCTAAAGCAATTGATGACAACAGCAAAGATATTCGTTTGAATCCTGTAGGGACAGGGCCATTTAAATTTAAAGAATGGAATCAAGGTGATTCACTCGTTGTTGAAAGTTTTAATGAATACTGGAATCCTGAATCAACCAATGTCGAAAAAGTTACGTTCAAGCCGGTTCCGGAAAATGGGGCACGGGCTGCCATGTTGAAAACGGGGGAAGCTGATTTCGTTTATCCGATTCCTCAACAAGATGTTAAAGAACTGGAAAATGTAGATGGTGTCGTTATCGAACAAACGCCTTCAACAATCGCAAGGTATGTATCGATCAATACATTCAAAGAACCATTCACTAATGAAAAAGTTCGTAAGGCAATGAACTATGCCGTAAATAAAGAGGCATATATAAAAGTTGTCAAAAATGGATATGGAAAAATACTGGGTTCAACCATGTCTTCTGAAACACAATATTATTCAAATCAAGAACCATATACATTCAACTTGGAAAAAGCGAAGGAATTAATGAATGAAGCAGGATACGAAGATGGATTTGAAGCCGAAATCTGGGGTAATACGAGCTCTGAAACCTTAAAAGGGATGGAACTCATAAAGCAGCAGCTCGCACAAATCGGAATTGATGTCACAATTAAGTCGATGGAAGAGGGGACATTATCTGATGAGATCTACACACCAAAAACTCCAGAAGAGGCAAAGGTTCAAATGTGGTATGTAAGCTGGTCTCCTTCATCAGGTGATGCGGATGGAGCAACCCGTTCTCTATTCAGCAGTGAGTACTTCCCACCGAATGGAGCGAATACAGCTTACTATAATAATAGTCAAGTAGATGTATGGATTGATGCAGCTAATGAAACATCCGATACAAAGGCTCAAGAGGACATTTACGCGAAGATCCAAAGCGAAGTCTATGATGATGCACCATGGATTTTCTTAGCATCAGATACGATATTATCAGGGTATCACGATCATTTAGAAGGTGTTTACGTATTACCTGATGGATCCGTCAGCATTAAAGAGGCGCAATTAAAATAAGATCCTGTGGGAGCTGATCACGATTAGCTCCCCTTTTTTGGAGGTGCTGAACGAAATGTGGCAGTACATATTGAAACGTGTTCTTGGTCTAATACCTCTCTTACTTGTTGTGTCATTCGTAATTTTCATGTTCATTCATCTGATCCCTGGTGATGCAGCTAGATTGATAGCTGGTAAAAAAGCAACGTTAGAGGAAGTACAAGCAATCAGGGAAAATCTCGGTCTGGATAAACCTTTAATTGAACAATATCTACTCTATTTAAAAGATTTACTTTCTGGTAATTTGGGATATTCGATCCAATCCGGTGCACCTGTCAGCAAGTTGATCGGTGAACGAATCATACCGACACTTGGACTGACCTTCATGAGCATCGGTTGGGCACTCGTCGTCGGTATTTTACTTGGAGTCATTTCTGCCGTGTTTCGAAACAAGTGGCCGGATCATCTCGGTATGTTGACGGCTGTATCCGGTATATCCCTTCCAAACTTTTGGGTAGGTCTTGTATTGATTCAACTATTTTCTGTCCAATTGGGGTTGTTACCGACTGGGGGTGCTGAGGGGTGGAAAAGCTACCTGATGCCTTCGTTCGCTTTAGGAGCAGGCATTATGGCGATGATTGCACGGTTTATGCGATCTTCGCTCGTGAACACGATGAAGCAAGAGTATATACGTACTGGTCGTGCAAAAGGGCTTGGTGGTAATGCAATTGTCTTTGGACATGCTTTGAAGAATTCATTGATTCCTGTCGTGACGATTGCAGGGCTTCAGTTTGGTTTTCTATTAGGAGGTTCAGTAGTCGTTGAAACCGTTTTCAGCTTTCCGGGACTCGGAAGACTATTGATCGATTCGATTCAAATGAGAGATTACCCGGTGGTCCAAGCGGAAATTTTACTTTTTTCATTACAATTCATTTTAGTGAACCTGCTTGTCGATATCGTTTACAGCTTTTTAAATCCGAAAATACGCTACCAATAAATAGAATAAAGGAAGCGACTTGATCAGGTTCGATAAAGAAAACTAAGTCAGCGCCGAGCATAGCGAAGCAGCTTACTTAAGTTTCACTTATCCTTGGAGTGCAAGTACTGGAGATAACACGCTGTTTGTGTTTGCGGAAGAATCGAAGCGACCTCGATCACCAAGGCGGTGGAGCTAGACATTACATCTGTGTATAAGAAACTTATTAAAAAAGTTTGTATGGAGGTTTAATATGAGTAACATCCAACCTGAAGTTGTTACCACGGACCGAATTGTGAATGAACGAAAAGAGACACACTTTCATCAATTCTGGAAAAAGTTCCGTAAGAAAAAGCCTGCACTCATTTCCCTTTTCTTCATTCTTTTCCTGATTCTCATCATGATCATTGGTCCGTCTGTCGTTCCATATAATCCTGCAAAACCTGATTATAATCGAGTTCTTGAGTCTCCTACCCTCGAGCATTTCTTCGGTACGGATGAATTTGGAAGAGACATATTAAGCAGATTGGCAGTAGGAGCGAGATTAACGTTATCGGTCAGTATTTCAGCAGTATTGCTGGGTGCGGTTTTCGGTACGATTCTTGGATTGGTCAGTGGTTTTTTCGGGAAGTTGCTGGATCGGTCGATCATGAGGGTTTGTGATGTGTTATTTGCATTCCCTGACTTGATTTTGGCAATTGGTATTGTTGCGATTTTGGGACCTGGTTTAAGAAATGTCATCATTGCGGTTTCTTTTTTCAGTATTCCATCATTTGCACGAATCGTCCGCAGTGCCACGTTAGAGACGAAAGAAATGCTTTTCGTTGAGGCAACAAGATCAATCGGGGCAAGCAATCGACGCATCATTTGGAAACATATTTTTCCTGAAACCGTACCGACCATCATAGTGTACTTTACGATGAAAGTAGGAACAGCCATATTAGCTGCAGCGAGTTTGAGCTTTCTAGGATTAGGTGCAGAACCATCATCTCCAGACTGGGGTGCAATGCTTAGTAAATCTAGAGATTACATCGATTCATCCTTCCACCTCGTCTTCTTTCCCGGGTTGATTATTTTCCTGACCGTTTTAGCGTTCAATTTATTAGGTGACGGGTTGAGAGATGTGTTAGACCCTAAAACAAAAGACTAAGGAGGGAAATGATGAATCACATACTCCAAGTAAACAATCTACAAACAGCCTTCAAAACTGATAAAGGGATGCAAACTGTCGTACATGGGATCAGCTTTCATGTTGATAAAGGTGAAAACGTCGGGATTGTCGGGGAATCCGGGTGTGGGAAAAGTGTAACCTCCTTATCCATTATGAGACTTTTACATGATACACCTGGGAAAATAACGGGAGGGCAAGTCATTTATAACGATCATGATTTACTTCGATTACCCGAATCGAGTATGAAAGGTTATCGAGGGAAAGAATTGGCGATGATCTTTCAAGAACCGATGACATCCTTGAATCCAGTCCTAAAAATCGGTAAACAGCTGAGAGAACCAATCCAGCTCCATTTGAAGATGTCAAAGGCAGATGCGGCTGAACATGCGGTAAAAGTACTGGAGTCTGTCGGTATACCGCGGGCGAAAGACATTATGGAAGAATACCCGCATCAATTATCAGGCGGTATGAGACAACGGGTCATGATTGCGATGGCAATTTCATGTAAACCATCTTTGTTGATTGCGGATGAACCGACAACGGCATTGGACGTTACGATCCAAGCACAAATATTGAGTTTGATGAAAGAGATTCAAAAGGAAAATGACATGGGGATCTTGATGATCACACATGATTTAGGGGTCGTTGCTGAAGTTTGCAATCGTGTTATCGTCATGTATGCCGGAAGAGTTGTCGAGGAAACGACTGTAGAATTATTATTTGAAAATCCGAAACACCCGTATACAAAAGGGTTGATTGCCTCCGTTCCAAAAATCGGATCAGGCAGCAAGAGGCTTCATTCAATCCCAGGTACAGTTCCGAGCCCGACAAATATGCCGACAGGATGCAAATTCGCACCGAGATGTAAAGATGTGATGGATTTTTGTCATACGGAAGAACCAGGTTTAATCGAAGAAGACGGACATTCATGCCGGTGTTGGCTTTATCAAGACCAAAGGCAGGGGGCGATGACCGAATGAAGGATGATGTATTGATCGACATAAAAGACGTTAAAAAACATTTTCCACTTTCAAAAAAGTGGTTTGCTGAAAATAAGTATGTAAAGGCAGTGGATGGGGTTTCATTTTCCATCAAAAAAGGGGAAACGTTCGGATTGGTAGGAGAATCAGGCTGTGGCAAATCAACCACAGGACGTTTGATCAATGGCTTGATAAAAGCAGACTCAGGCGAGATTAACTTTAAAGGAAAGAACCTCGCGAATATTTCTGAAAAAGATTGGAAGAAATACCGTAAACCTATGCAAATGGTTTTCCAGGATCCATATGCGTCTCTTAGTCCACGTATGAAAGTCAAAGATATTTTATTGGAACCATTGAAGATCCACTATCCCAAAATGCCAAATGATGAGAAGAAAAAGCTTATAACAGAGCTTATGGATAAATGCGGAATTAGCGAATTCCATTTGGAAAAATACCCACATGAGTTCAGCGGTGGACAACGGCAGAGAATCGGAATTGCCCGTTCGTTGATTTTACGACCTGAACTGATCATTGCAGACGAACCAGTTTCGGCCTTAGATGTATCGATCCAATCACAAATTTTGAATCTGATGAAAGATCTACAAGAAGAATTCGGTCTTACGTATCTATTCATTTCTCATGATCTAAGTGTAGTTGAACACATCAGCGATCGAGTCGGCGTGATGTACTTAGGGAATCTGGTCGAAATCGCTAGGAAACGACAAATATTCGAAAATCCGAAACATCCTTATACACAAGCGTTATTGTCCTCCATCCCCCAACCAGATCCAAAAAAGAAACGTGAAACGATTGTTTTAACCGGGGAGATTCCAAGTGCAGCAAACCCTCCCAGCGGATGTAAGTTCCATACAAGATGTCCGGCTGCGATGGAGATCTGCAGGAAAATAGTACCGGAACTCAAGCAACTAGGTAGAGAACAATATACAGCATGTCATTTATATTGATTAAAGACGTTGTTCCCAAAGAGTCAGTAATGCATACGTACGAGGAGATGGATAGGTGAATATAAAAGTAATTGCGATTGAAGAGGTTGATGAAAATGAAGATCTTGTCATCCATAGACACATGATTGATTTCGGAAAAACAAATGTTATACAAATGAAAAAGCAACTTTATCTACTAATAGGGTTTAAGAAAGAACGAAAATCGATAGAGGATATTCGTTTTCTCGGCGGCGAGACGATTAAAGCAATCCAGGAGTATCCATGTGAAGAAGTAACGATCGATTTTCAAAAACTCATAACACATTGTGAAGGACTTTCAAAAGAAGAGATCGTTGCAGCTTTCATGGAGGGCTTATATTTAGGCGGGTATCAGTTTTTGGCCTATAAAAAAGAGGAGAACAAACAGTACCCGACCTTTAAGTTAAACACTGATCAATATGATGTACACATCAAGACCGCACAAATCCGTGCCAATGCAGTGTACCTGGCACGTGATTTATGTAATGAGCCTGCGAACAAATTGACACCAGCATTATATGCAGATCGGTTGAAACGTATCTTCCATCAATCAAAAGTAAAAGTCGAGATCATCGAATCAGAAGAGTTAAAGGAAAGAGGATTCGAAGCGACTGCGATGGTCGGGAATGGAAGTGGTTATCCGCCGAAACTAGCTGTATTGACATTGAAAAATAGTGACCGAAAACATATTGCGCTTGTCGGAAAAGGTGTAACGTTCGATTCAGGCGGTGTGAATGTCAAGACAGCACGTGATATCGGTGAAATGAAGATGGATATGGGTGGTTCTGCCGCGGTAGTCGGGGCAATGAAATTACTGGCAGACTTGAATAGTCCTGTTCACGTAACTGCCGTTTTGCCGTTAGTTACAAATGTTACAGGAAGGGATGCTTTTCTTCCTTCAGATGTGATCAAGTACAAAAATGGAACAACTGTCGAGGTTGGAAATACCGATGGTGAGGGAAGATTGATCCTAGCAGAAGGTCTTTTACATGTGCAAGAATTAGGTGCAACGACAATTATTGATATCGCAACATTGACCGGGACGATCGGTCAAGCGCTTGGATTGAAAGCAGCAGGCATCTTCAGCAATCGTGAAGAAGATTTGTGGTCCTATAAGGAACTAGGCGATCATACCGGCGATCACGTATGGCCAATGCCTTTGATCCACGATTATGAAACGTATTTAGAAAGTGATTGTGCGGATTTGAATAATGTCGGTTCCTCACTTTTCGGAGGTGCGATCACGGCTGCTGTATTTTTAAATCACTTCGTAGAAGCGGAGCGGAAATGGGTACACATTGATATGGCAAATACCGTACGACCATGGAAAGTACAAGGCTATCATGTTCCGGGTGCATCAGGCTATGGTGTTCGATTATTGGCCGAACTGATTCATATGGAGGTTGAAGAGTGAAATGGTGTTAGAGGTTATTGTTCAAAATGGTCAGGAGGCAGTACAAGCAGAAAAACTAGGTGCGGACAGAATCGAATTGGTATCAGCCATCCAGGAAGGTGGATTGACACCAAGCTATGGAACGATAAAACAAGTATTGGAAAGCGTGTCGATACCGGTCCAGGTGATGATCCGTCCCCACAGCTACCACTATTGTTACACGGATGGTGATTTGAAAATCATTCGGGAAGATATCCGAAAGGTGTTATCACTTGGGGGGGCCAGGATCGTTTTTGGGGCACTCACTAAAGATAACAGGATCGATGAACAAATCTTAGACACAATCATCGGAACCTATCCACAATTGGACATTACGTTTCACCGAGCTTTCGATGAGGTTCATTCTTTGGATGAAGCCTACGAATCGCTGATCAAATACAAAATGAATGTGAAACGGATCCTCACTTCAGGCGGGGAAAAAAGCTGTATCGAAGGGAAATGGAAGCTCAGGAAACTTGTCCATATTGCCAAAAAAATGAACGGACCTGACATAATGCCTGGTGCAGGCTTGACACTCGATAATATTCAAGGAATCCATGAAACCGTAAATGCAAATCAATATCATTTTGGTAAAGCTGTCAGGATCGATCAGTCTTTTAGGAATACCTTTGATGAGGACGTCGTCAAGCTTATTCAGAAAACCTTAAGGGGAGGAAGTTGATATGTGGGACTCATATGACTGGCCGGAAAAATACGGGGATCCAACCTGGTTCCTACATGATCGGTTTGGTATGTTTATTCATTGGGGGCTTTACTCGTTAAAAGCAAAAGATGAATGGATCATGACACAGGAGAAAATTTCAAAAACTGAATATGCCACGTATCTGCAACAATTCAATCCAGATCTTGTTAAACCGGAAAAATGGGTGAAGCAAGCGAAGAAAAGCGGAATGAAATACATCGTTTTTACGACAAAACATCATGAAGGATTCGCTTTATGGGATAGTAAGTATACCGATTATAAAATTACAAATACCGTTTATGGAAAAGATCTTCTTCGTGAGTTTGTGGAAGCATGTCGTCAGGAAGGGATGAAAATCGGCTTCTATCATTCTGTCATCGATTGGTCCCACGAACATTTTACAATCGACGGCCTCCATCCTCAGCGGGAAGATGAGAATGCAAGGAATGAGCAGCGGGACATGTCCATTTACCAACAATATTTATTTGACCAAGTAGAAGAACTTGTAACCCGATATGGGAAGATTGATTACTTCTGGTTCGACTTTTCCTACGGAGATCGAGATTGGGGATGGTCAAAAGGGAAAGGACCTGATGACTGGAAATCGGAAGACCTTGAACAACTGATCCTGACCCATCAGCCGCATATACTGCTCAATAATCGGTTAGGGTTGGATCGAGGAGTTTATACACCGGAACAGTATCAGCCGACAGAATCACTTTATACACCCGAAGGAGCAAAAAGAATTTGGGAAGCATGTCAGACGCTGAATGGAACATGGTGTTATAATCCGAACAATCTTCATTGGAAATCATCGGAGATGCTGATCAAGTTGTTAATTGATACCGTTTCAAAGGATGGAAATCTCTTATTGAATTGCGGTCCGACTGCAAGAGGAAATTTCGATTTGGAGACGATGGGAGTACTTGAGGAAATAGAGGAGTGGATTGACTTCCACAGTGAAGCGATCTACGGTGCTGGATCAAGTTCGTTTGAATGTCCGCAGGATTGCAGACTCACGCAAAAAGGAGATAAGGTATTCATACATATCTTTTCATGGCCGTTCAGAACGATCCACTTGAAGAATTTTTCGCAAAAGGTGAAATATGCGAGATTTCTTCATGACCATTCCGAAATACCGGTCAAAACCTTTGAAGAATCGGATGTCTTTCATCACGATATACCGGTTATCGGGAATAACGAAACAGTCCTTGAGCTTCCAATCATAAAGCCAGACCATGTAGTACCTGTGATTGAGCTTTGTTTGGAATG
This sequence comes from Alkalihalobacillus sp. TS-13, assembly GCF_019720915.1. Lineage (GTDB taxonomy): Bacteria > Bacillota > Bacilli > Bacillales > Fictibacillaceae > Pseudalkalibacillus. The sequence continues at coordinate 1,892,832 of NZ_JAHKSI010000001.1, read as the reverse complement.
AGGAAATAGGTACCTAACATTTTTCGATTCTATAATAAGAGTTTCGACTTATCTAATGATCTATAATTAAAATAAACTTTTAGAGTGAGGGTTGATCTTTTATTACTTCGCTCTATATTTTTTTAATAGAATGTCCCGTTAATAAAAATGGAGGTTATTAATCATGAGTAACATCGTCATTTTCTATGATTCTCGTTTTCCAATAGATGGCCATAGACCGGACAGTTCATTTTTTGAAAACTTCAGCAATGAAATAATCATTGCAGATGCTGTTTCTTTAAAAGAAATTTTATCAAATAATGAGGTGGACTGTTTTATAAATTTTCATGGTCCTTATTTTCCAAAAAAGGCTTGGCAAGCAATATATGATCACCTTAAAAGTGGTAAAGGAATCGTACATATTGGCGGTATTCCTTTTCGAGTTCCATGCTATATGGCGAATGGAAATTGGGAAAGGGAACGTGCGCAAACGGCTTTCCATCAACAATTAAATATTCATGAGGCTTTGCATGTTGATTCCGAACCGATCGCTTCTTTACAGCATAATAAGGATATTCCTGTGTTCGCGGGTAAAGAAGACCTATTTCAAATTTCGGATACTTGTAATTTTGTGCTACATGTTACGAAATCTAGTACAATTGAAGCCGAAATGGGGTCAGTGGGGCCTATGGATGCACATATTTATCCGTTGCTTAAAGGTGTTTCGAAAGGTGGTCGTGAAGTGGCCGCTCCTAGTGTATTAATTGAAAATATGAAAGGGAAATTCACAGGAGGTCGCTGGCTATTCATTAATCAGGAGGTCAATGAACGATTTTGGACAGTAAAAGGCGCAAAGACTATGCAGGAATTAGCTTTGTTTGTAACAAACGGAGTAACCGAAATGTGGCTGAAAACAAACTATGCTACCTACGATGAAGGAGAACGTCCAAAAGTAACCTATCAATTACAGTCGTTTAAAAACAAGACTACGGAATGGACATTGAAATTTATTGTTACAAAAAATGAAAATGAAGTCTTTTCTAAAACAGATGCAATAGAAGCTTCGGAGCAATTAAATACCCTTTCATTTATTATCCCAATCGATATTAAATCAGGATTATATGATCTTACTTGTCATGCTGTATCAAGTTTCGGGGAAAAACGAATACTTCACCAAGGTTTCTGGGGAATGGATAAGAAGCTTTTAACAATAGGTGGTAAATTGACATGTGATCGGGACTATTTCCAAAAGGATGGACGCCCGATGCCAATTGTGGGAATGACGTATATGACGTCGGATGTTGCTCGTTATTTTCTTTTCTTACCCAACCCGTATATTTGGGATCGGGATATGGAACAAATGAAGCGTGCTGGTATAAATTATATTCGCACAGGAATTTGGACAGCATGGCGTAACATGATGTTTGTCGATGGTCATGTTAATGAGAATGTGTTACGTTCCATCGACGCTTTTATCTTATGCGCGAAAAAACATGATCTTGAAGTAACATTTACTTTCTTTTCCTTTACACCAGAAGCATGGGAAGGAGAAAACCCATATCTTGATCCCCGAAGTATTGAGGCGCAAAAACGTTTTATTACGACGATCGTTTCAAGACATACAGAAACAACAAATATAAATTGGGATCTAATCAATGAGCCTTCAATATTTGATCCAAGTCGTACGTTCTCAGGACCCAGGTCACTTCATGATAAGTATGATCGTAGAGCATATAGAGAATGGCTTAAAGAGCGTCATACCACCATTCGTGAACTTCAGGAAAAATGGAACATGACCGAACAGGAATTACCATCCTTTGATGTGATTGAACCACCTGAACCGAGTGAGATCAACTTCGGAATCAAAGACATGCTCTTTGGAAAAAAGGGGTTAAAATGGTTAGATTATACGTTGTATACGATGGATATGCATAACAAATGGGCAAAAAAACTTACAGAAACCATTAAGCGATTAGCACCAGATCAACTTGTTACGGTTGGACAGGATGAGGCACTAGGCTCACAGCGGCCATCGCCGTTATTTTACTGTGATGAGGTTGATTATACAACGAACCACACATGGTGGTTGCTGGATCAATTAGTCTGGAATGGAATTTTTACGAAAACTCCTACAAAGCCAAATCTGATCCAGGAAACGGGAATTATGTACGTAGAAAATCCAAATAATCAAGCGAAAAGAAGTGAAGAAGAATTACGCAACATACTTGAAAGAAAATATGCTTATTCCTTTTCGACCGGTGGGGCTGGTGCTGTACAATGGCTCTGGAATACAAATTACTTTATGGATAATATAAATGAATCAAATATCGGGGCAATTCGTGCTGACGGTACCGAAAAGCCAGAAACAAATGTTTCTTATGATTTTGGTGCGTTTATTAAAGAGACACGTGATTTATTCAAAGGCCGGAAACTAGAAGAAATAGCCGTAGTTTTCCCATATTCAAATGATTTCTCGAATCGCAGACTAGCCTTGGATGCAACAATGAAGCTTACAAGAACATTGGCATATGAGATGAATACGCCATTTCGTGCATTAAGTGAATATCATCTTGATGAATTAAGAAACGAACTGCCAAAACTAGTTGTTATTCCAAGTCCGCACAATTTTAGCAGCAGTGCACTGACTACCATTTTGGAAGTTGTAAAAGAACAAGGTATAACACTATTATTTACAGGACCTATAAACTTAGATGAATATTGGCACGCTACAGGACGAATGAACGATATCATTGGTTCAACTAGCATTAAAAATATCCTTCGTGAGGAAATGCTTAAAATCAATGAAAAACATTATCCAGTTTCATTTGGTGGAGAACGAATTGCAGAAGCAATGAAAGAGGTTTTGCAATTTGAGCAAAATCCATTGGGAATAAAGGAAATTTCATATGGGAAAGGTGAAATGATCTGGTGTTCATTGCCCGTTGAACTAAATGAAAGAAGTGAGTCGATAATAGCATTATACGAATATGCAATAAAGAAAGCAGGAGTCAATAAGCAGCTGGATTGGCAAAAAGGTGATATACCAGGCAATTACGGGAGAAAACTCTCTTTTGAAAATGGCTCTTTATTTATTTTTGTGTCCGAGTTTGCTGGAGACACATCTGTTAAAATTAAGGATCCTGTATCAAATAGATCTTATTCATTTCTCCTTGAGGCTGAAAGAGCGGTTATGTTTGCCACAGATAAAAAGGGGAATGTTATATCTGTTTACCGTCCTAATGAGGTTGAAATTATATCCTGAGAAGATTTATTTATCATAATAATCAGACAAAAAGTGCAGAAAAAACCAAAATTATGCTAAAATAAATCATAGAATCCCGGAATAAAGGGGTAGTCAAATTCGTTTTGCAATAAATTAACTAAATATTCTGACGAAACAACAGAATCATAGTTATATTCATGGTGTTTGTAAAAAAACATGGCAAATAAGTCTGCACTATGGGCGAAAAAAGAGGTTTACACATACAGCTAGATGAGTTCTACAAGAAGTGATCCTTTTCCGCTCCGTGTGCTGGTGAGTGGAGTCTTAAAAACGTCTGGGATTTCGAAGGTGAAGTCAATTGAGGTCTTGCTCGGTTCTCCAGTCCACTCCGCTAAGTACGAACTCAAAATTGCACTTAGAAATGCTTTCTTTAAACTTAGACCCAGATGCTTTTAGAATGATGCGATACGGTTAAAGAGCCAAAAAAGATGGGGTAAAAATAAATCCTTCGAGGTGAAGTTCATCTTTTAGGTGACCAACCAAGCATCGATATGTTAGTTGGCGTATATAGCTTAAAAATAATATTAGCGGCTGGTAAAAGAAATCGGTAAATAAGTCGGTTTCTTTTATCCTACTATCGTCTTTTATTATAGAAAAAATGGAAGTATTTTCGATTCGGGGGCTGAAATGACAATTATAAATGGTCTATTTAAATGGGTGTATGATGGAGGGAATTGGTTGTCTAAAGTAATGTATCTTCACTTTCTTTGGGTGCTATTTACATTGCTGGGGTTGGGGATTTTTGGAATATTGCCAGCAACAGCTGCACTATTCTCAGTCATACATAAGTGGTTTGATGAAGACTTTGATATTCCAATATTTAAGAATTTCTATTCTGTATATAAAACCCAATTTATTAAATCGAATAGACTGGGTTTTATTTTGATAGGTTTAGGGATATTTTTATATGTGGATATAAACATTTCACAAAAATACATTGAATCCTTTTATGTTCATCTCTTTTTAATTATGATTATTTTCCTGTATTTTCTAACAGTGCTGTATTTCTTTCCTGTATTTGTACGTTATGAACTCAAATTTTTCTTGTATTTTAAACAATCGTTTTATGTTGCGCTAGCACGTCCTCTGGAAACGATTGCAATGATCATTTGTCTCTTTCTATTATTTTATCTATTGAGATTTCTACCTATTCTTCTGTTTTTTGCAGGTTCTTCCATTATTGCTTATCCGCTTGCATGGTTTGCGTTTCGAGCATGTGTTCAAATTGAGGAAAAGAGATTAACCTAAATATTGAGTTGTTTAACAAGGATTAGGGGGGAGTGTGTTGCGTAATAGGATTAAATCTCGACTATTATATAAATATATCGTCTCCTATCTACTTGTTTTTCTTGTTCCTTTTCTTATAATGAGCACTATTATTTATTATCATTCTGTATCCAGCCTTCGGAAGGAAATTGAACATTCAAACATAAATAAATTAGAACAGGTAGAAAATCTAACAAATGAACGTATGAAAGAATTAGCAACACTAGCAGCAAGAATCTCCTATGATCCAAGACTGACGCCTTATATGATCAGTCATGGCTATTACAGTGGAGAAGCAATTGAGGAATTAAAGAAATATAAAGCAAACAGTTCGATCATTGAGGAACTATTTGTCTATTATCATGATGATGAGACAATATATTCTACCAGTGGTTCGTATACTATAGACGCCTTAATGCAAAAAAAATATCGGTTTGGTGAATGGAAAAAAGAGGATCTCATTAGTGATTTGTATACGAAAACACCATTTATTAAGCCTGTTAAGAATGTAGTTATTAAAAATGAAAACAATGATAAATATAAGAATATGATTGCTTATTTATTTCCGATATCTCCAAATAATCTCAATCCTTATGGTACAGTAATGTATTTTATAGAGGAATCCACGATCACAGATCTGATTCAAAACATACTAGGTGAATCTGAAGGCAATGTATATATAGTCGATGAAAATAATCAGGTTATTGCATCTGCCATTAATGATGAATCAATTAGTACAGAACAATTAGCCTCTCTTTCTATTGATCATTACGGGGTCGATAATGTTGAATTAAATGGAAAAGATTATTCACTTGTGTCTGTTAAATCGGAGTTAAGTGGCTTGAAATTTATAACGTTAATGGATACCGATCAATTTTTTAAGCGGTTAGATAATACAACAATATTAATTTTTGCTGTATTAATTGTTCTTTTAATTGTTGGCTTTGTATTGGCTGTATTCCTTGGGAAAAATCAATACAAGCCGATTCAAAATCTGTTTGAAATAACAAACAGAAATGGAAAGGAAACTGTTGATCTGGAAGGCGGAAATGAACTAGAAACCATTCGTAAAACGATTACTCATGTGTTTGAAGATCATCAAATTTTGAATGAAACAATGTATATGCAAAAGCCTTTTGTAAGAGATCAATTATTAGTGAAACTATTAAAAGGTGATTTAAGCGATGGAAAAGAAATAAATTCATTATTGCACACGTTAAATATTCAAATGAAGGATGGGCACTACTTTGTGGCGATTATTTATTTTGAAAAAGGTACATTTATGGAGGATAATTTAGAAGAACGTGAAAAGGTTTTTAACATCCTATCGAATATTACGCTGAAAAACGCCTCAGCACATGGTGTTGATTTGATATATAATGATGCAATAGCCTTAATTATAAGTATGGATCGAATAGGTAAAGATGCTAACAAAGAGCGTCAAAAGCTTGTCCCATTAATTCAGCAGTATATTAAAAAAAATTGTCATTTGGATTCTACCATTGGGGTAGGTGGCCTTTATCATGAAAAAGACCGGATAAACCGATCATATATTGAAGCTCTTACAACATTGGAATATAAATTTACGAAACCACAAGGAAGTATGATCTATTTTGAGGAAATCGTGATACAGCCTGAACAGTCACTTGGATATCCGAAAGAAGAACAAATAAAGCTTGTCCAAAGTTTAAAACAAGGGGATCATATTGTTGCTGCTGAAACATTACGCAACATGTTTACAAATCTGGCTGAGAAAGATTTGTCTATCCAGACAATAAAATGTATTTGCTTTGATATTATCAATACGATAGTGAAAACAACCTCTGAAATTGGAATGAGTAATTATATTCAGGATTTTAATAGCATAGTAGATTTTCATTCAATTGAACGATTGCATAAACAACTCGAAACGTTAGTATTAATAATATGTAAAGAGGTTGAGGATAAGAAAGAAAGCCATAATGATAAATTGAAAAATGAAATTTTGGAGTATATTAGACAAAACTACAATAAGTATGAACTATCTTTGGAAAGTTTAGCGATTAAATTTCAACTATCGGTATCTTACGTTAGCCGCTTTATAAAAGGACAAACAGGTGTCACATTTTCGCAATATTTACAGGATCTCCGTATGGAAGATGTAAAGAGGCAGTTAAAGGAAACTGATAAGTCAATTAAAGATATCGTCGTTCAAGTAGGATATTTGGATGTTGCGAATTTCACCCGTAAGTTTAAGAAACTAGTAGGTGTAACACCTGGACAATATCGTAATTTAAACAAGTAACATAATCATTTTACTAAAGCTGTGATTTTTATAAATCATAGCTTTTTTCAGTTTAGGTTATTTTTATGAATGTTTGCGTCTGTTTAAACTATTCAGAAAAAGGAGTATCGCCGATTAACCATAAGCAAATACTACAGGTGGAAACTTTGCTTTATTATTCTTTTTAACCCTTTAAACACCGCTATAAAGCCATTCTAATAAATTGTAAAGGGTTACATAGTAAAACAATTATGACATATTTCCAGCGTTGAGAAGTCTATTAATGTAAGCGGATACAGTAGTGTAGTTATCTAGTTGACAATGCTTAATAAAAACGACATATTGATTACATTTTCAAAAAAACATTAATATAGAGGTAGTTCCAAAGAAAAATAGAAGGAGGGGTCATTCAATGAGTTCAAGTACGGCAACTTCCCCATTACAAAAGGAAGAAGAAATGAATAGAGGTTCTACATATCATAAATTAAAGCAAGAAAAGCCATTGAAGAAGAGGAAGAGAAGGAAGATTCTACAAAACTGGCAGCTTTACATATTTGTCCTACCAGCTTTTTTATACTTTTTTATTTTTCATTATATTCCTATGTACGGGGTGCAAATTGCATTTAAGAATTTCAATCCAACTTTAGGGATATGGGGAAGCGAATGGGTAGGATTTGATCATTTCACCCGATTTTTTCAATCATATTATTTTTGGGATTTATTAAAGAATACATTAGGAATTAGCATCTACGAATTAATTGTAGGTTTTCCATTGCCGATCATTCTAGCGTTGGCATTAAATGAAGTAAAAGACAGTTTTTTTAAGCGTACTGTACAGACAGTGACATATGCCCCTCATTTTATTTCAGTTGTTGTTATGTCTGGTATGATCATAGCATTTTTATCTCCAGCAACAGGAATAATAAATCATGGTATTCAATTTTTGGGTTTTGAACCGATTGCTTTTTTGAGTGATCCTGATTGGTTTAAAACGGTATATGTATTATCTGGTGTATGGCAAAGTACAGGATGGGGGACTATTATTTATCTCGCAGCACTTTCAGGCGTTGATCCACAGCATCATGAGGCTGCAATTGTAGATGGTGCGACACGTTTTCAGCGTATTTGGCATATAAACATTCCGGCAATTGTTCCAGCAATGATTATATTATTAATTTTGAACGTAGGCAGCATTATGGCGCTGAGCTTTGAGAAGATTTTACTTTTGCAAAATCCACTTAATCTTGAGTCTTCGAATGTAATTGCGACATTCGTTTATAAAGCAGGTTTATTAGATGCACAGTATAGTTTTGCGTCAGCCGTTGGATTGTTTAACGCTGTTATTAATGCGATTCTCCTAATCGTTGTAAACAAAATTGCGAAAAAAACGAGTGAAACAAGTCTATGGTAAGTGGAGGTATAAAATAATGAATACTTCGATACATGAAACGAAAACGGACAAAATGTTTAAGGTATTTGTTTATATTTTTCTTACAGGAGCACTAGTGATCGTACTCTATCCATTGATTTATATTATTAGTGCATCCATAAGTAATCCGTCAGCTGTAAATTCGGGGAAAATGTGGCTTTATCCTATTGATATTACATTTGATGGTTACAAGCTAATCTTTGAAAATGGCGCAATTTGGAGGGGGTATCTCAATACAATTTTTTATACAGCACTAGGGACATTCATAAATTTAGCAGTTACGATCCCGGCAGCTTACGCACTGTCTCGTAAGGATTTTGCTGGTAGAAATCTTCTCATGGGTATGTTTGTTCTGACAATGTTCTTTAGTGGAGGTTTAATTCCAACTTACTTAGTAGTAAAAAATTTAGGACTTATTGACACAATTTGGGCGATGGTTTTACCGAATGCGGCTGCAGTATGGAACATCGTTATTGCTCGTGTATTTTTCCAAACTTCCATACCAAAAGAATTAGAAGAGGCAGCAATCATTGATGGTGCCTCAAATTTTAAAATGTTTATTAAAATTATTTTACCTTTATCAGCACCAATTATTGCTGTTATGGCGTTATTCTATGGTGTTGGCCATTGGAATGGGTATTTTAATGCATTAATCTACTTATCTGACAAAGAAATGTTTCCGCTTCAATTAGTTTTAAGAGAAATACTTGTATTGCAAGAAATGTCAGCACAAAGCACGAATCTTACAGGCAGTATGGCTGAGGCGATACATAGTAAGCAACAACTTGCCGCGATTATTAAGTATGGTGTAATGATTGTATCTACACTTCCAATTATTATTGTCTATCCGTTTTTACAACGATACTTTGTTAAAGGTGTGATGATAGGCTCATTGAAAGGGTAAGTAGTGTGCCTTCTCTAAATTGATAATTAAAGGGGGTGAGCATTCAACAAAGAAAAACGCGTCAATTTAAGGGGAAAAAAACGAAAAGGAGATGCAGGATGAAAAAAATACTAACACTGCTCATAACCGTTATTTTAGTACTCACAGGATGCATTTCAAAAGAAGAGGCAAGTAAAGAACCTTCTAAAGATGTTGCAGTGAATAAAGAGGGCTTTCCGATTGTAGATGAAGAAATAAACTTAACAATGATGGCACCTGGTACTGGTTTGGCAGAATGGAAAGACATGCCTACTTTAAAAGAGTATTCAGAGAAGACAAATATTAATTTTGAATATATCACTCCACCAATGAGTGATTTTCAGACAAAATTAAATTTAGCCTTTGCCAGTGGAGATATAGCAGATATTATTTATGCAGCAGGATCATCTAATTTGACTGCTGGTATGGAAGTGGATTATGGAAAACAAGGAGTGTTGGTACCTTTAGAAGACCTTATTGAAGAACATGCTCCAAATATTAATAAAATATTTGAAGAAAACCCTGAAATCAAAAAATCCATTACAACAGTTGATGGACACATCTATTCATTACCCGCAATTAATATGCACCCAACATCTGGTTGGTATAGGGGGCCAATGTGGTTCAACGGTCAATGGCTAGATGCATTGGGTGTGAAAGAACTACCTAAGACAACTGATGAACTTTATGATTTATTAGTACGTTTTAAAACAGAAGATCCTAATGGGAATGGAGAAGCAGATGAAATTCCATTAATTGATGTGAAAATGGATAGTACACGTCCATGGTTACTCGGTGCTTTTGGGCTGAAAGAATGGGGTATTGATGAGGTTGATGGAACTGTTAGGTACACTCCGATTACAGAAAACTATAAAGAATACTTAACTTACATGAATAAACTTTATGAAGAAGGGTTATTAGATTCAGAGACATTTTCGCAATCTGATGAACAGAAAAAAGCAAAAGGGCAAGCAAACCGTCTTGGATTATTCCCAGATTATTTCTCATTCTTTACTACTGGTGAATCAGAAGAAGAAGCAATAAACAATCCTATGTTTCATCCGTTAACTAGTTCAGTTTCAGATAAGCCATTGTTTCCTCGTAGTCCTGGAATTAATAGAGGTGCGTTCGCTATCACAAGTAACAATGAACATCCAGAAGCCTCGATTCGATGGATTGATTATTTTTATTCAAAAGAAGGTCGTGAATACGTAAATGATGGACCTGAAGGATATCTTTGGGAAAAAGGTGAAAATGGTGCAAGAAAATATTTAGAGGTACCTAAAGGTTTTGATAGTAGAGAAGATTATCGAGGAACATTAACACCTGCATATGGAATTACTGCACCAACTGTAACGGCTAGAATTGAAGGTGTGGAATTAACAGAATTTGATAAATTTATTGAGGATGAAACGAAAGCAAAAATTGATCCTTATGCAGAAGTTCCAATTCCACTTATGTATTTAACAAATGAAGAACAATCTACGGTTAATACCATTGAAGTGGATTTACAATCCTACGTAGAACAAATGGAAGCTAAATTCATCACTGGGGTTGAACCATTATCTAACTGGGATAAATACGTAAAAACGATTGAAAATATGAATATAGAACAATATGTTCAAGTTTATCAAGATGCTTACGATCGTTGGAAAGACAGCTAATTATTAGACTGAATATTCTTAATCTTCTGGTGCATTGGTAGGTTCATATGATAATAGAAGATGAATCGTATAACTCAATAAAGTAGGTATACGATTCATCGTTATATTTTAAAATAGTGTGCTGTGAAAGCTACTTCTTGGATGTTCAATCCTGGCAGCTATTGGAGGAATACATATGGAAAAATACAAAAATCATAATGATCCCATACAAGAAAGAATGAAAAGTTTAATAAACCAGATGACTTTAAAAGAAAAAATAGGTCAATTAAATCAGAAAATGTATGGATGGGATGCTTATAGAAAAACAGAAAACGGCTATAAATTAACAAAAGCTTTCAAAGAACAAGTGACCAAATTTGATAGTATGGGTGCTTTATATGGTTTGTTTCGAGCTGATCCGTGGTCTAATGTTAATTTTTCAAATGGTATTAATGTAGAAGATAGTGCAGTTGTGACTAATATGATCCAAACGTATGTGGAAGAAAATACAAGATTAGGTATACCTGTGCTATTTTCTGAAGAATGTCCACACGGGCATCAAGCATTGGAAAGCACCATATTTCCGACACATATTGGGTCTGGAGCCTCTTGGAATCCAGAGCTACAGCAAAAGGTTTCACAACAAGTAGCGGATGAGCTGCAAGCCAGGGGTGGGCACTTAGGTTTAGTCTCCACTCTGGACATTGTTCGTGATCCTAGGTGGGGAAGAACGGAAGAATGTTTTAGTGAAGATCCCTATTTATCTTCGAAAATGACGGAGGCTGTAGTCCGTGGAATGCAAGGAGAGAAAGAAGGTACACCAAAAGTTCTCCCAGTATTAAAACATTTTGCTGCACAAGGGGCAGGAGTTGGAGGGCACAATGCAGGGCCGGCATTAATTGGTGAAAGAGAATTGCGAGAGATTTTTTTACCTCCAATGAAAGCGGGGGTACAGTCTGGAGTTCTAGCTTGTATGGCTGCTTATAATGAGATTGATGGTGTTCCTTGTCATGCAAACCATCATCTATTAACTAAGATTCTTCGACAAGAGTGGAATTACAAAGGAATTGTAATGGCAGATGGTACTGCGCTTGACAGGTTGTTATTGCTAACTGGAGACAAGGAATTAGCAGCTGCATATGGCTTAAAAGCGGGAGTAGATTTAAGTCTATGGGATGATGTTTATATGGCGATCGAAGCTGGTATGGAAAGTGGGAAAATCGAAGAACAACTTGTTGATCAAGCAGTTTCAAGAGTATTGTATTTGAAATTCAAGTTAAAACTTTTTGATAACATACCAACTCTAAATAAAGAAAAGCCTTCAACTGTTATAAGGAATAATAACGCCATCGAAACGAATTTAGAAATGGCTCGACAGTCTATTGTATTAGTTGAAAACAAGAATAATCTATTACCAATTAGTAAGGAGATAAAGAAAATAGCTGTTATAGGCCCTAATGCTGACAATATATACAATTTACTCGGAGACTATACACCACCACAGCGAAGAGAATATGTTGTAACAATCCTTGATGGTATAAAATCGATCGTCGGCAAGAATACAGATGTATTGTATGTAAAAGGGTGTGGGATCAGGGGGAATGACAAATCCGAGTTTGCCACTGCAAAAAAGATGGCTAAGGAAGCTGATATTGTAGTATTGGCTTTAGGGGGAACGAGTGCTAGAGAGTTTGGAATGGAATTTGAAAATAACGGTGCTGTCAAGGAATCCAATGAAACAGAAATGGATTGTGGAGAAAATGTTGATGTCGCCAGTTTAGAACTTGGTGGAGTACAACAGGAGCTAATGAAAGAAATTAGTTCAACTGGAACGCCAATCATTTCTGTTCTTATTCAAGGACGTCCTTATTCAATTCCAATGCTGACCCAATATTGCGATGCTATTTTAATAGGATGGTATCCAGGTCAACAGGGAGGGAGAGCTATAGCTGAAGTTCTATTTGGTGATGTTAATCCAAATGGTAAGCTCACTGTTTCTATTCCTCGTTCGTCAATGCAATTACCGGTTTATTATAACTACAAGGATAGTGGTGGTAAAGAAGATTACATTGATATGAGTGGAAAGGCATTATATCCTTTTGGTCATGGTTTGAGTTATACATCTTTTACATATCGTTTTCTTTCTGAAGAAAATGAAACGATCACCTTAAAGGAGCTTCAGAATTCCAAGCCAGTTAAGCTAGTTGTAGAAGTCGCAAATACTGGGGATAAAGATGGTTATGAAGTAGTCCAACTTTATATAAAAGATGTAGAAGCTACAGTGACACAACGGAATAAAGAACTAAAAGGATTTCAAAAAGTATGGCTAAAAGCAAATGAAACCAAGACTGTTACTTTTTCTATCAGTTTTGAGGAGCTAGCTATATGGGATATTAAAATGAATTTTAAAGTTGAACCTGGATTAGTAAAGCTTATGGTAGGTGGGTCTTCTAATAACGTGATCGAAAAAGACTTAATCATAGAGGATCGCTCACATCATTAGAATAAAAAGACAAAAGCAGAATAGGGAGGAAAAATAAAATGCTGCGTATTCAACGTTTAATACGTATCTTACAGGCTCATCAATATAAGGATTCACTTGAAATTCAAGGTTGGACATCAAAAAAAGCTCAATATGTTAACCCTGGAGAGTATTCCTACCATAACGAAAACTTAGAAAGTTTACTGATAAATATTGGTGATTTAGTTACGGATTCTGGTACTACAGCTTTTCTTGACAAAGAAGTAGAGATCCCTAGAAATTGGCAAAATGATACCGTAGGGATTTTATTTAAAGTAAATGGTAATGGAAAGCAATCATACTGTGAAAGCCTTATCTCAATGGAAGGAATACCAATACAAGGTCTGGATCGAAATCGTGATCTAGTAATAATTCCTCCTGAAAAGTTAGGAAACAAAGTGTTGCATATCCAAGTTGAAATATTTAACCCAGTTGGGATTCCAAAAGATCATCTGCGTGGATTTAACCTAGTTGCAGGTCCAGAAACAGATCCACCACCAGGATATTTAGAACAGAGTAGTTTGGTTCTGATAAATAAAGAAGTTCAAAGTCTTTTATACACATTGGAAGTTTGTTATAAGACCGCTACATTATTAGATAAAAGCGATACTCGCTACCATTTACTCCACAAAGCTATGGGACAGGTAGTTGATCAGCTTGGTATGCCAAGTAAAGAAACACTCCTTGACCAGAATTTACTTAGAAAGATGGAGGCAGGATTAAATCAAACAGTTAATGATTTATCAGGTTTTAGAGAAGGGACTATTCGAGCCATTGGTCAATCGCATATCGATATTGCATGGTTGTGGCCTATTAAAGAAACAATTAGAAAAGGCTCTCGTACATTTTCTAGTGTTTGTACATTATTAGAAGAATATAACGATTTTGAATTTGCTCAAAGTCAACCTCAGTTATTTTCTTTCTTAAAAGAATACCAACCAAAAGTTTATGAACGAGTGAAGCAAAAAGTTGCAGAAGGCCGGTTTGAAATTATTGGTGGTATGTGGGTAGAACCTGATTTGAATATCCCTTCAGGAGAATCCCTTGTCCGACAACTGCTTTATGGCAAAAAATTTTTCAAAGATGAATTTGGTGTAGAGCCCCGAGTAGAGTGGTTACCAGATACATTTGGCTATTGTGCATCTTTACCACAAATACTAAAAAAAGCTGGAACAGACTATTTTATGACAACAAAACTAAATTGGAATGATACCAATCGTTTCCCATATGATCTATTTAATTGGGAAGGAATTGATGGTACTAAGATACTATCTTACTTGCATAATATTCTTGGCCAGCAAACAGAACCAGCAGATATTCATCGTACATGGGAGGATTATAACCAAAAGAACGAATTTCCTGAGAGAATGTTGGTATATGGCTATGGTGATGGAGGCGGTGGTGTCACAAGGGAAATGATTGAGTATTTGGAACGGTCTAGCAATCTTCCAGGCCTTCCGGATGTAAAATTTGATAAGGTGCATGACTTTTTTGACAGGATAGATTCGAAAAAGCCGCAATTACCTAACTGGTATGGGGATTTATATTTAGAACTCCACCGTGGTACTTATACTACTCATGCAAAAACGAAAAAGAATAATAGAAAAGCAGAGTCTCTTTATCGAGAACTAGAGATTTGGAATAGCTTAGCTCACATCACTTTAGGTACAACATATCCGATGGAGGAAATAAACAAAGGTTGGCAGCTAATCATGCTCAATCAGTTCCATGATATTGTACCAGGTACATCGATTTCACCTGTATATGATTTATCAGAAAAACAATATAATGAGTTATTTGATAAAGGAACAAGATTAAAAGAGGAAGCAATTAAGTATATTACTCAATCGATTAACACTGAGGGACCTGGTCAACCAATTATTCTACTAAACAGCCTTAGCTGGACTCGTGATGAAATGATAACGATTACCGGAGGAAAAGAACTATTAACTAAAAAAATTATTGATAAACAAGGGAACAGCTATAAAACAGATTTTATCGTAAGTGATGATGAAAGTGTAACACTCCATACATACATCGATCGCATTCCTGAAATGGGTTATAAAACAGTGTGGTTAGAGGATGCTGATCAACAAGAAGTCGCACTTTCTAAAGAATTCAGTGATCATTGGGAGACCCCTGTTTATAAAGTAGAATTTACTAATAATGGTTGGATAAGTCGATTATATGATAAGAAAGCTGATAAAGAGATTATTAAAGATGGAGAATATGCGAATGAGTTGCAAATATTCGATGACTTACCAACTGATTGGGATGCTTGGGACATAGATCCGAACTTTGAAAAGCAGCGTGCAATAAATCCCCATTTAATTGACTCTAAAGTAATTTATAAAGGGTCTGTTTCTGATAAATTAGAATTTATTTGGAAAGTGAATCATTCATTGGTTACTCAAGAAATTACCTTTTATCATAACAGTAAAAAAATAGATTTTAAAACAACAGTAGATTGGTTAGAAAAACATAAACTTTTAAAGGTTGCATTCCCAGTAAATATTTATAACTCTAAAGCGACTTATGAGATTCCGTTTGGTTCGATTGAACGTGCTACTCATAATAATACAAGTTGGGAACAAGCTCAGTATGAAGTATGTGGACAACGATGGGCAGACCTTTCAGAGGGGAATTATGGTGTAAGTTTATTAAATGATTGTAAATATGGTTATGACATAAAAGGAAATAAAATGAGACTTTCACTTTTACGTGCTCCAAAATGGCCTGATACCCAAGCAGATCTAATGAAGCATGAATTTACTTATTCATTATTCCCTCATGAAGGGGACTGGAGAAACGGAGATACAGTTAAAAAAGGCCAAGAGTTAAATTCTCCAATTACTGTTGCTATGACATCTGCACATTCGGGTGAATTACCAGATTTGATGGCATTTATAAACACAAAGAGTGAGAGTGTAATCGTTGATTCAATCAAACAAGCTGAAAATAAAGATGGGATTATTTTGAGACTGTATGAATCCAAAGGAAGTGAAACTTCTGCTATTTTGCAATTTGGACAAACGATAAATGCTATAAATGAAACGAATTTACTTGAACAACCAGTTACTAAATTGTCTATGAAAGACGGACAAATCAGTCGGAAATTTCATCCATATGAGATTAGTACATATCACATAATGAAGTAGTTTTGGAGGTTTAAATTGGAAGATAAAAAGGTTATCCACATTATTTCACATACCCACTGGGATAGGGAATGGTACTTGCCATATGAGAAGCATCATGTCCTTTTAACGAAGCTGATGGATAGGCTGTTGGAAACATTGGAAAGCAATCCTGATTTTAAAAGCTTTCATCTTGATGGCCAAACAATCATTTTAGATGATTATTTACAAATTTACCCTGATATGAGAGAAAAGCTTCAAACGTTCGTCAGAGAGGGAAGACTTCAAATCGGCCCTTGGTATATTTTGCAGGATGAATTTTTGACAAGTAGTGAAGCTAACATCCGTAATCTTCAATACGGAATGAAAGATGCAGCGCGATGGGGAGGCGTTTCAAAGATCGGCTATTTTCCGGATTCATTTGGAAATATTGGCCAGGCTCCACAAATCTTAAGCCAGGCTGGAATTAACAATGCTGTCTTTGGAAGAGGTGTGAAACCAACTGGATTTAATAATGCCGTCAGTGAAGCAGAAAATTTTGAATCACCTTATTCAGAAATGCTCTGGAGCTCCCCAGATGGGTCATCTGTTCTCGGTATTTTATTTGCCAATTGGTACTGTAATGGGAATGAAGTTCCAACAAATGAAATAGAAGCACAGAAATATTGGGATCACCATATTGCATCCTTAGAAAAATATGCTGCAACTCCACATATGCTCATGTTGAATGGCTGTGACCATCAACCAATACAAACCGATTTGCCAGAAGCGATTCGAACGGCTGAAAAGCTATATCCGAATATCGAATTTGTTCATTCAAATTTTAATGATTATGTGGGCAAACTTGCAGAAACACTACCAGAAAATTTAAAAGTAATTGATGGAGAGCTACGAAGTCAACAAACGGATGGATGGGGAACTCTCGTTAATACAGCATCAGCACGCGTATATCTTAAACAAATGAATCAATTTAATCAGGCACTCCTTGAGAAAGTGGCAGAACCTTTGTCTGTATTTGCATACCTGCAAGGAGAAGGTTACCAGCATCACTTAATTGAATATGCATGGAAGACATTAATGCAAAATCACCCGCATGACAGCATTTGCGGCTGTAGTGTCGATGAGGTTCACCGTGGAATGGTTACAAGATTCGAGAGGAGTAAACATGTAGCTGAGATGATAATTGATGAAAGTCTTGAGTCCATTTCCGAAAAAATTAATACCACTCGTTTTGAAAAATGGGGTACTGATGCCCTTCCATTCACTGTATATAATACGACGGGATGGGATCGTACCGGAGTTGTTAAGATTACACTTGATATAAAAAAGGATTACTTCGCAGCAGGAGTAAACAAACGAGCGCTTAAAGAATTTCCATTAGGGGAAAGAACATTAGTTGATGATACAGGTACTGAATATCAATATAAAGCGGAAGATTTAGGAATATTTTTTGATTATGATCTGCCAGAAGAGAAATTCCGTCAACCATATATGGCTAGAAGGGTTTGCCTTACATTTGAAGCAGAAAAAGTTCCTGCGCTTGGGTATAAGACATACGCATGGATTTCAGCTGCTAAACATAAGGATACTAGTTCCTTGATCGTTAATGAAAATGAAATGGAAAATAAATATGTAAACGTAAAAATTAATGAAAATGGTTCCTTAACTATGACTGATAAAGCAAATAGACGTACTTTTGAAGAATTATGTGTGTATGAAGATACAGGAGATATTGGAAACGAATATATGTATAAGCAGCCAAATAATGAACAAGCACTTACAACAAAAGATTTAATTGCAAAGGTAAACATTATTGAAGATACACCATTTAAGGCTGCATATGAGATTGTTCATGAATGGGCAATCCCTAAAAGCGCATCAGATTTACTGGAAAAAGAGCAAAAGGAGCTTGTCTGGTTTACTGGCAGAACGTCTGCACGCGTGGAGGAAGTGGTTCCGTTCATCATAAAAACAGTCGTAACGTTAGAAAAGAACAGTAAAGGTATAAGTGTGAAAACATCTTACAATAATCAAGCGAAAGATCACCGCCTCAGGGCATTATTTCCGACGGATATTCAAACAGACGTACATTATGCTGATTCAATCTTTGAAATAGCAAAACGTCTCAACGAGCCTTCACAGGAATGGACCAACCCAGATCATTCACAGCATCAACAAGCATTTGTAGATGTGAGTAATGATATCGCAGGCTTAACAATTGCAAATCTTGGATTAAATGAGTATGAAATCATCCGTGATGGGCGGAATACGATTGCGGTAACCTTGCTGCGTTCTGTAGGTGAGCTTGGTGATTGGGGCTACTTCGCGACACCTGAGGCACAGTGTTTAGGAGAGCATTCTGTTTCATTTCGTATTTATCCACATGAGGGAAAGGCTGGTACAACGAAGGCATATCAAGATGCATATCAATACCAGGTACCGTGGTCATTGAAACAGACAGGTCTTCATGATGGGGAGTTGTCACCTGTCCATTCATTTCTCCAATGGGAATCTTCAAATCTAGCTTTCTCTTCTATGAAAGTATCTGAACAGTCTGGTGATGTCATGGTGCGCTGGTTTAATATGGCTGATGAAAGCGATACTCTTATAGTCAAGTCTTCAGCATCTTTTCATCATGCTTATATAAGTAATGTGATTGAAGAAAAAGGGAAATCATTACATGCGGATGGCAATGAAGGTGTTCAAGTCCCGGTTCGTAAGCATGAAATCGTTACAGTTGGATTTGAAAAATGAATCCGTAAATAAGCGTTTAAAATGTGTGGTAGGAAAAAATCAGTTGCACACTATAAAAAATACTAAAAAAGGAAGGTACTGTATGAAAGGACAGTTACCACGATCAATGAAAGCATTAATAGATGAAGTAAAAACAGCATTCACTCATGATCAAAAAGTACAAGCGATGTTTGAAAACTGTTTTTCCAATACGTATGAAACAACAATTCGACCTCAAGGTGATGGAACGACGTTTGTGATTACCGGTGACATACCTGCAATGTGGCTGCGAGATTCAGCTGCACAGGTTCGTCCGTATTTAATACTTTCTGAATATGATGAGAAAATGGCCGACATGATTGAAGGTGTTATAAAAAAACAATTCTCCTTCATAATCCATGATCCATATGCAAATGCGTTTAACGAAGAAGCAAATGGAAACCGCTTTCATGATGACAAGACGGAGATGACCCCTCTTCTATGGGAACGAAAATATGAAATTGATTCACTTTGCTATCCAATTCAGCTGTCGTATTTATTTTGGAAATCAACTGGAAGAACATCTCATTTTAAGGAATTGTTCCGGGAAGCTGTTGCAAAAATAATTGAAACTTGGAAGATGGAGCAAAACCATGAAGAGAAGTCCAACTACTTCTTTGAAAGGGATAACTGCGCTGCGCAGGATACATTATCACATGGAGGAAAAGGGGCTCCTGTAGGGTACACAGGAATGACCTGGAGTGGTTTTCGTCCTAGTGATGACGCTTGTCAGTATGGCTACTTAATCCCTGCCAATATGTTTGCTGTCGTTGTTTTGAAACAATTAAAGGAAATTGCTGAAAAAGTCCTTGTTGATAAAAGTCTTGCGAAAACAGCATTAGAATTGGCAAATGAAATTGATCAGGGGATTCAAAATTTTGGTAAGGTAGAACATCCAGTCTATGGAACAATTTACGCCTACGAGACAGATGGCCTTGGAAATTACAACCTAATGGATGATGCAAATGTGCCTAGTCTTCTTGCGCTTCCTTATTTAGGGTATTGCGATGTGGAGGATCAAGTTTATCAAAACACAAGAAAATTCATTTTAAGCTCTGAAAACCCTTATTATTACCAAGGGAAGGTGGCGAAAGGGATTGGCAGTCCACATACACCTGAGCAGTATATTTGGCATATTGCTCTTGCGATTCAGGGGATAACAGCATTAACAAGTAAGGAGAAAGAAGAAATTCATGATCTGTTTAAAAATACCGATGCAAATACAAACTTTATGCACGAAGGATTTCATGTTGATGAACCTGAAAAATTTACGAGACCATGGTTTTCATGGGCCAATTCGATGTATAGTGAATTTTTATTAAGTCAATGTAATCTATTTGTGAAAGGCAGTGCTTTAGCAAAGTAGCAGGTATATGATAGAGAAACTTCATTTAAATAGTAAAAGTTTAATAGGGAGTGTATAAAAAGTGAATGTAATAGATCCTGTACGCGCGTTTCATTTAAGGTTTGGATCACATGACTTGGTTGAGCTATTCAAGGAATTTATCGAAAAAGTATTGGCCCCAAAAGGAATAAACCATTTGCTATTGGAATGTAATACATCTTTTGTATTTGAGTCTCACCCAGAAATCACTGATGGAACCTTAACAAAGCAGGATGCAAGGGAAATAGCAGCAGTATGTAAAAATAACGGGATACGACTTATCCCATTATTCCAATGTCTTGGGCACCAAGGTTGGGGCGGAGCGCCTAATTCAATATTGAAAGCGCATCCTGAATTTGATGAAACACCGTATGTGCCATTGGATGCAAAGTGGCCGGAGATTTTCTGCAGAAGCTGGTGTCCGGAACATCCAGACGTTAATCAACTTGTATTTGGGTTAATGGATGAACTTATTGAAGCTTTTGATGCTGATGCATTTCATGTTGGTATGGATGAAGTGTACGAAATAGCAGATGATAACTGCCCTCGCTGCAAAGGAAAGGATCGAGCTGATTTGTTTGCGAAGGCCGTTAATGATATGCATGGGCATTTAGTTGAAGATCGCGGCGTTGAAATGTTTATGTGGGGAGATCGGTTAAACGACAGTGAAAAAATGGGCTATGACCAATGGGAAGGGGACACGTTTGGTACACATAAAGCAATTGATTTTATCCCTAAAGATATTGTGATGATGGATTGGCATTATGAACGATTGGATTTGTATCCTTCGATAGGAAATTTTATTGAAAAAGGCTTTACCGTTATTCCTGCCTGTTGGTTTAAAACAGATGCCGCTATAAATTTGTTAAACGAAAGTAAACATCAGGCAAAAGAAAAAAGGGCAGAAAGTAAATTGCCCGGCATGATAGTAACATCATGGAACAACTGGGATAAAGAATCTTTTGAAAGGTTTATCACTATGCCACCTAATCCTTTTGGATGTGATGAAAAATTAGAAGAGCTTGATGAGTTATATCGCACAATGGAAATAATAACGAAAAATCTATCGAATAGAATGTAAATCTACTAAATAAGAGGTAATGTGAGATGAAATTAGGATTAAGTACGTATAGTCTGTTAGATGCAATTAAAGCGGGAGAAATGGATGTTTTAGATGTTATTGAATGGATTGCTGCTAATGGTGGAGAGCATATGGAAATTGTCCCTTATGGATTTAATTTAGTAGATAACGTGGAACTTGCAGATAAAGTGCAAGAAAAAGCAAAAGAAGTTGGCATTGAACTATCAAACTATTCAATGCCGGCAAATTTTGTCCAGGATACCGAGGAAGAATTTGAAGCAGAGGTAGCACGGCTGAAGGAACATGTAGATCTTTTAGACCGTATGGGTATTAAACATATGCGTCATGATGTGACTGCATTTACATTACCATCTGAGAAAACAACCATTGAATACTTTGAAAACAGCCTACCGCAAATCATTGAAGGAAGCCGACGTATCGCTGACTATGCAGCAAAATTCGACATAACAACGACAATTGAAAACCATGGTGTTGCTGTACAACATAGTGATCGTGTCCAACGAGTCCTCCAAGCAGTGGACAGACCTAACTTTAAAACAACATTGGATGTAGGAAATTTTATGTGTGTGGATGAAAACCCCATTGTAGGTATAAAGAAGAATCTACCTTATGCCTCTCTTGTTCATTTTAAGGATTTTTATTTCCGCCCTTATTATGAAGATCCTGGTGCAGGAAAATGGTTTAAGACATCTAACGATAACTTTTTAAGAGGTGCAATTGTTGGACAAGGTGATATTGAAATAAGAGAAATTGTAAAATTGATTAAAGATTACGGTTATGACAGTTATATCACACTTGAATTTGAAGGAATGGAAGAATGTAAAGAAGCTTGTAAAATTGGAATGGAAAACCTGAGACGGTTTTGGGAGGAAGCTTAATTCTTAAAAAGTAATTTCACGAGATTAAGATATTCATAAAACCGGTGAATTAGAAAGGAATGAAAATATTGAAAGACCAGGAAGTAAATCACGGTGTCCATAATTATAGTGCAGAAGAGAAATGGATGAAACCGAAAGATCTCGTGATATTGGAACGTTTGGAATGGTTTAAGGACCAAAAATTGGCCTTGATGATGCACTGGGGGCCATATTCTCAGCTTGGTGTTGTGGAATCATGGGCTCTAAGTGATAAAGATTCTGATTGGTCTCGTACAGATATTGACTGGGAAAAAGATGGCGAGGAATTCAAGCGACAATATTTTAATCTAAATAAAACCTTTAACCCTGTTCGATTTCAACCAGAAGTTTGGGCTGATTTAGCGGCAGAAGGCGGTTTTAGATATTTAATTTTCACGACGAAACATCATGATGGCTTTAGTATGTGGGACACGAAAGAGACGGATTATCGTATTACTTCTTCAGATTGTCCTTTTCACAGGCATAAGTATGCTGATATATGTAAGCATGTTTTTGATGCTTTTCGTGAGAAGGGTTTGAGTATAGCTGCATATTTTTCTAAGGCAGATTGGCATACGCCTTACTATTGGACTCCTGGCATGGATCAGGGCAAGGAGATGTGGCGCGGTCCCTCTTATGATCCAGATGAATATCCATGGTTGTGGGAAAAGTTTGTGGCTTTTACACATAATCAAATTATGGAACTAATGTCCAAATACGGTCGAATTGACGTATTGTGGTTAGATGCAGGGTGGGTTGGTAAAGGAAAACAGGATATTCGTCTTGCAGAAGTGGTGGAAAGAGCACGTGAAATACAGCCATGGTTAATTTCAGCTGACCGTACTATAGGAGGGGAGTTTGAAAACTACATTACCCCTGAACAGACAATTCCTGACAGTCCGATGAATGTGCCATGGGAAAGCTGTATTACAATAGGGACCTCTTTTTCTTTTAAATATGAAGATAAGTATAAGTCTACACGAGAAATTGTACACACGTTGATTGAAGTCATATCTAAAGGTGGAAATCTTGCTCTAAATGTTCCACCACAACCTGATGGGCGCTTACCTGAGGGAGCAATAAAAAGGATGAAAGGACTTGGAGCTTGGTTGAAAGTTTACGGTGAGGCTATCTATGGTACTCGCATTTGTGCACCATATTTTAAAGATAATTTTGCTTTTACAAGAAAGGGAGAAACAGTTTACTGCTTCCGATTATATCAAGACAAAGATGATCTTTATAGGGATGAATATGTTTACATTCCTTATAATGAAAAGGTTTCTCGTATAGATATGCTTTGCGGTGAAGAACATCTTGCATTTAATCAGGCGGAAGGAGGAGTATCTGTAAGAATGCCAAAAATAGTGGAAAAGGAAGGAGATACTCCGATTGCTCACGTATTTAGGCTAACCTAATTAATCATTTTTTTAACAAGGCTGAAAATCGTAGTTATTTTACGAAAATCACAATCTTTTAGTTAAAAATCGCAAAAAAAATCCTCTGCACCGGTTATCTACCATATTATCGCCCATTTCTTGATAGGGTGTATCTGTTTTTAACATGTAGTAAATGATTCGGAATACTGGACGCGCAACTGCGATGATGGCTTTTTTAAACCTTTCGTTTTAAAACCCTTCTATAAAAGTTATCCAATTGTGTATCTTTGAGACTTTTGTGGATCTGGATGGATTACTAAAGACTGACATTAACGCAGTAATCATGTGTTCTGAAAATGTGAATCATTAAGAACATGTGTTGAAATTGGCAAGCTATAAAAAAACAAATTTTATGTGAAAAACCGATTGCTACTGAAGTCGAAGATGCTACAGCAATGATTATTACTTGCGAAAAAAATGGTGTTATTTTTACAAGTGGCCAAAACGTGAAAGATATCATTTAATTTGGAAAAATCGGTTAAGTTACTGCGGTAAACTGTTCTTTAAAACGTAATGAGAATAAATAGTTAGTGAGTAATTTTAGTTAAATGGAGGACTATTAATGAAGCTTGGTATGAGTTCCTACAGTTTAGCAGGAGCAATTAACTCAGGGGAAATGACGATTTTGGATGCTATCCAATGGACGGCTGATCAGGGCGGAGAACATATTGAGCTTGTTCCAATGGGTTTTAGCTTGACGGATAATCCAGGGTTAATAGAAGAGATTCTTCAAAAGACGGAAGAAGCAGGTATTGAAATTTCAAACTATGCGATTGGTGCTGACTTTCTGAAGGGTAATCGGGAAGTATTTGAACAAGAAATTGTAAGAGTAAAGAAAGAAGTTGACATTGCAAATCTATTAGGTGTAAAGCTAATGAGACATGATGTAGCATTTAAACCCGCTCAAGTGGCAACCATTAAACAATTCGAACTGGATTTACCTAGATTAACAGAAGCTTGCCAAAAAATCGCTGATTATGCAGCACAATATGACATAGTGACAAGCGTGGAAAATCACGGTTTCTATGTTCAGGCTAGTGAAAGGATCCAGCGATTAATCCAGAATGTATCCCGACCTAATTTTAAAACGACACTTGATACAGGAAATTTCCTATGTGTGGATGAATGTCCAATTGCAGCAGTGAAGAAAAATATTGCCTATGCATCAATGGTTCATATGAAAGACTTTTACTACCGACCTGCTTCTTCTTATTTTCCTGGTGAAGGTTGGTTCCAATCTGCTTCAGGTAATTATTTAAGAGGAGCAATTATCGGTCATGGTGATATTCATTTATATGATGTTCTACACGTTATTAAACAATCTGGCTATGATGGGTATATTTCCATCGAGTTTGAAGGATTAGAAGAGTGTAAACGAGGATCTAAGATAGGCTTAGATAATGTTAGGAGAATTTGGGAAGAACTATAAGGTAAAGGAGTTAACATAAAATGGGGAAAATAAAAGTTGCTGTAATTGGAGCAGGCTCTATTTCCGAAATGCATTTTGAATCCTATAAAAATAATAACGAAGTTGAAATCTATGCTGTTTGTGATATGAATGAACAAAGAGCACAAGAAAAAGCAGAGAAATATGGTGCCCCAAAATATTATAAAAACTATCAGGATTTGCTAGTAGATTCAGAGGTTGATGCAGTCAGCATTTGCACATGGAATAACTCACATGCGGAAATATCAATTGCTGCATTAAATGCAGGGAAACATGTTTTAGTTGAAAAACCATTATGTAAAACAGTTGATGAAGCGTACGAGATAGAAAAAGCTGCAAAGGAAAATAGCGGAAAAGTACTTCAGGTTGGTTTCGTTCGCCGGTTTGGAACAAATACTCAAGTATTAAAGAGCTTTATTGATTCAGGAGATCTTGGTGAAATTTATTATGCAAAAGCATCCTGTATCCGAGCTTTAGGTAATCCTGGGGGGTGGTTTGCTGATAAGGAAAGATCAGGTGGTGGGCCTTTAATCGATTTAGGAGTCCACGTTATTGATCTGTGCTGGTATTTAATGGGGAAACCGAAGGTCAAATCAATCAGCGGAAACACGTACAATAAATTAGGTAACCGCTCAAATATTGTAAACAAATCATTCTACAAAGCAGCAGATTATGACCCTGACAAGAATACGGTTGAGGACTTAGCCAATGCCATTATCCGGTTTGAAAATGGTGCTTCTTTAATGGTAGATGTCAGTTTTACTCTCCATGCAAAGGAAGAATCAATCGCTATTAGTGTGTTTGGAGACAAAGGTGGCGCAGAAATCGAACCTAAACTTCAAATTATAACAGAAAAAAATAATACGATTTTAAATTCTACTCCACAAATAGATTCTTTATCTTTTGATTTTAATCAAGGATTCCAAAATGAAATTGATCATTTTATATCTTGTGTTAAAGGTGAAACAGAAACAATCAGCCCGGTTCAAGACGGCGTAGAAATGATGAAGATATTGCTTGGTATATATGAATCTAGTGAAAGAGGAACAGAGATTAACTTCGAATAACAGATGGAAATCTCAAGTAAAGAAACAGATCATAGCTGTTGAAAAAAGTTTCAGCAGCTATTATTTTGGGAGTAGCAATTGACGCATATATTGAAAAATCGACACATATAATTAAATTCGATGAAACAACATAAAAAATTTAATGTGATGTTATTATGGATATATAAATACAGCTGGAAAATCATCAAACTTAAACCAATTGGAGACACCCATTTTGATCAATATTTTTTCAAAATGGGTTTTATTTATTTATATCGTCCGCTAAAACAAGCCTTCCCTTAGCATTAGTCCGTATTGAACCTAGAAAGGTGCGTAATTACATATGTGGTATATATCCCCTTTATCCCATGTACATATGTTAACAATCCAAAATTTCTTTTTAGTAATAATGTTGTCCCCAAAATATATAATATTCAGCATTAATAATATAAGGAGAAGTAAACGACAAATTAATTAGGATTTCTCAATGGTGGTCGGTACACTCCCAGCAGAAAGGGGGTGGTGCCACATGATAGTATTTAAAGTGTTTTCACGTGTTTGCAACTTTAATCGTTATAGTACTGTCGTTTAACCTTAAAAAATAATCCACCCTGACTTGGTCAGCTTGGGTGGATTATTCAGCCTTTGACTGATCCCCCTTGAAAGGAGTCGTTCTTAAGAACGTATGGATAAGGAGGGCGTCAAGGTTTCTTTATGCACAATGTAAGTCGTGTATGCTCAAAAACGATAGCGAAGAAGTCGGTATTATATACGGATTCGATCCCAAATAGGTGTCGGCCTATTCTTAACTTCTACTTTATAAAGAAATAGCCTAAGGTCAAAGGATGTATTACATTCCTATAAAGAAGAATTTTCGCATTTCTTTTAGCTCACTGTTATGATACCATCCGTACCTTTTCGGACAATGCCCGTTTTTTCAAGGTTTACTGATGTTCCTTCAGGTAAGTTGGTAAAAACTATCGGTGTTATGATCGAAGGGATATTTTGTTTAACATAGTCTAAATCGATTTTAATAAGTTCCTGCCCTTTTTTCACTTTCATTCCTTCCGTAACGAATGCCTCAAAACCTTTTCCATCTAACTTTACGGTATCTAGCCCGAAGTGAATTAATAGTTCATACCCTTGCTCTAATCTTAATCCAATCGCATGTTTTGTCGGGAATATGTTAATAATTTCTCCGTCTGCAGGCGCGACGACCGTGTTATCGGTTGGTTCAATCGCTAATCCGTCACCCATCATTTTTTGTGAGAACACTTCATCAGGTACTTCCGTCAAGGAAATCAATTTTCCACCAATAGGTGCCGCAAAATCTTCACCATTTAGTGGAGCAAGCTTTTGATCTACTTCTGATTGATCTGAGATGCTTTCTTCCTTGATTGCTGGTGTTGATTTCTGGCTTATTTGTTTCTTCATGGCAGTCGAAACAAATTCAACGTCAGTACCCACAATAACCTGCAAATTGGTTTTGTTGAGCTTCATAACCCCTCTTGCCCCATGTCTTTTTAATTTTGTTTCATTTACTGTGGACATATCCTTTACCGTCATCCGGAGTCTCGTCGCACAATTATCTAAAGATGTGATATTCTCTCTTCCACCTAAGTCATTTAGAAAGTGAGAGGCCATTTCATCATATTTGTCTCCAGAACCGACAATCTGCCACTCTTCATTACTGTCTTCCTCTTTATCAAGCTCTTCTTCATCTTCACGTCCTGGAGTCTTAAGGTTAAATTTCTTAATAAGGAAATAGAAAATCACAAAATAAACCGCGCCGTATATAAGTCCTATTCCAAGCAAGAGCAAAGCTCTCTGGGCAATACCAAAGTTCAAGATATAGTCAATGGCTCCAGCTGAGAACCCAAATCCATGATGGATATCAAGTACATAGGTAATTACAAATGAACTCGCTGTTAACAAGGCATGTACACCATAAAGTAAAGGTGATAGAAACATAAACGAAAACTCAATTGGTTCAGTAATCCCTGTTAAGAAAGAGGTAAACGCCATACCGATTAACAATCCTGTAACCTCTTTACGACGGCTTGCCTTTGCAGCAGCAATCATTGCTAATGAGGCTGCTGGTAAACCGAACATCATGATCGGAAAGAAACCAGCGATGAAAATACCAGCATCTGGATCGTGTGCGAAGAAGCGATTTAAGTCGCCTGTAGCGCCGTTAAAATCTCCAAACACAAACCAGACAAGACTATTTATAACGTGATGTAAGCCAACTGGAATAAGAAGTCGATTTAAAAATCCATATACTCCGACTCCAAGTGCGCCGGCATCAATAATCCATTGACCAATCGAATTAATACCTTCCTGAACTGGGGGCCAAGCGAAACCAAATATGAAGGCTAATACGACCATGGTCGCAGCGGTAACGATTGGTACAAATCGTTTTCCACTGAAAAAACCTAACCATTGAGGTAACTTAACTTCATGGTAACGATTATAGAGAAGGCCGGCGATGATACCCGATAAAATACCGCCCAAAACTCCCATATCGATCTCTTTATTAATGGCTTGCGTTCCATTGGTTAATACTAAAAATCCGGTTGCACCCGCTAATCCTGCAGCACCATTACTGTCTTTCGAAAATCCAATTGCAACTCCAATCGCAAAAATAAGTGCTAGGTTAGCAAAGATTGCATCACCTGAATTTGCTATAACTTGACTTAACCGTCATATTCACTGGGTTACATCCCGGTATCAATTGAATAATGACTCATAGATAGGGATTGTAACTGAACGGAAACAAAACCTAAGTTGATGAGAGGTGATTACGTATATTTGTAACCCTTATCAGCTTAGTTTTTTTATTTAACGTCAGAAAGAAAGTTTTTAAAATGGATGATCTTATAAGAAAAAACTTTTTTCTATTCTTTTATCAAAGTATCTCTAAGAGGGTTGTAGGGAGTAAGATCTACTTTAATTTCATCCCCAACCATAAGTTTAGCTGCCAGTAATCCTACATATGGACCCATTGTTAGACCTATTGATCCAAGTCCAGTAGCAATGACTAATCCTCTTAAAGATGGAACTGTTCCTAACAATGGTAAATTATCAGACCTTAAAGGTCTAAATCCGATTCTAATTTCGTGTAATGTACTATCAAAGAGTCCTGGTGATACCGATAGAGCTTCGGTCATTATCTGATTTATGCCACCTGCTGTTGCCCTGTAATCGAAGCCTGATCCTGTTTCTCTTGTTGCGCCAACCACAACTCGTGAATCGTCAAAACTAACAAGATAATGATTATTTTGTTGAAAAACGATGGGCCATTTAGAAGTATCTTCATTTTCTACTTTCAGATGGATGATTTGCCCACGCTGTGGTTCAATGTCAAGCTCTATACCTAGAGGTAACAATAACTCTTTTGCCCAGGCCCCAGCTGTAACAATCGTAGCATCAGCTAAAATAACATCCCCATTAACTTCTACACCAACTACAGTATCATTAACTACCATTAAACTAGCTACACCTTTACAGACCTTGGCTCCATGTTTTTTTGCAGAACTTACCAAAGCATTTTTTAAAAGTCTACCGTCAACTCTTGCGCCTCCAGTTATATGAACCGCTTCTAAATCATCACGTAATGGAGGAAAAAGGGATTGGGCTTCCTTAGATGTTAACCGGCTTATATTTCCAACCTCCTTATTTTCTTCTTTACATCTTTTTGCCTTTTGTTCAAATAATTTTAAGTCATCTGGATTATTGCTTACAGCTAACGCACCAACAAGACGATAACTTGTTGTACTTTCACCATCTGATTCAAGTTCATTAATTAATGATGGATAATAGCATGCACCCCTACTTGCCAAGGCATACCAATCCGGATTATCTATATTTGAAATCCAAGGGCATACAATTCCTGCTCCAGCGGCTGTAGCTTGCCCTTGAAGGAATTGATCAACAATAATAACTTCGGCACCCTTTCTTGCTAAATGGTAAGCGGTACTAGATCCAACAATCCCGGAACCAACAATAACTACTTTCATTTGGTCACTTCCCTTTCAAGGTTTTTTGTAACTAAAGTCTATACTGGCCACAGCTTAAATGGTCTTTTATAGATTTTTACAAGAAAAACCTTATTTCCTTTAAATTTAAAAAACTTTTTTATTAATTTGATTAAGATCCATTTTATTTAATCAAGTCAGGGAAATTGAAATTTAATTTTTTATTCTGAAAATTATTGCTTTTTGTACTACTTTTCTATAAAATAACCTAATAAACGTTAGGTGGTGATTTTTTGGGGAAACAGGAAGTGATTGACGCAGCGATCAACCAGTACTCATTGAACGGTTATCAAGGGGCTACTTTACAGAAAATCGCGAAGGAATTGGGGATCAAGCCGGCCTCGATATATTTCTATTACAAAAACAAGGAATGCTTGTTCATCGATGCGTTTCAGCAGCTGCTGGACAACCATTTTACTGAGATGAAAAAAATCATGAAAGAGGTGGAAAACTGTCATATCAAGGTGATCTTCACTTCATTGATCGATGGCTCGATTGCCTATCATAGGGCAAGCCCGCGGGAAACAAAGGCATATATATCATTGGTTACAGCACCGATTCCAGAGATACAGATGTATTTGCAAAACAATATGCTTTCTTTTAATGAATGGCTGGTAGATGCTCTATATTCAAATCTGAACCGGGATTATCCCCATATTTCAGAAGAAGAGATGGATAAAATCATAAAAAAATTCATCCTTATCGCGAACGGAGTGTTCTGGTCATTCAATGTGTACAAGGAAGAAAACTTTTTTATCCAACTGGAACTAGGTAAAGAAATGATTGAAAACATCATCAATCAGATACCAGATTAATGGCAGCCTATTTTTTATTAAAAAAAGATCAATCAAAAGGAGGGGAAATGTTATGGTTGAGGGATCAGAAAAGAAATTTGTCAATGATTATGAAAGGAAACCAGTGCCACAGGAAAAACGGAAAGGCTGGTTTGCGTTATCGATTGTTTGGTTGGGAGCAATCATTGCATTATCCGCAATTGTTCTAGGCGGAACACTTGGCGGTGGTTTATCGTTTGGAAAGAGTATTCTAGCCACCTTCGTTGGAACATTCGTATTGGCAGTTTTAAGCGCATTGTGTGGAATTGTCGGAGCCAAGACAGGACTCTCCACTTCCTTGGTATCAAGGTTCGCGTTAGGTAGATACGGTTCTTATGCTGTATCGGTCATCATAGCGATTGCATTATTCGGGTGGTTCGGTGTCCAGCTCGATTTATTCGGTTCGAGTTTACGCTATATACTGCTGGAAGTTTTTTCGGTTGATGTTCCAGCGAAGGCATTGGTCATATTAGGCGGGATCCTGATGACCACGACTGCTGTTATCGGTTATAAGGCAATAGAAAAACTAAGTTTTCTCGCGGTACCTTTACTTGGCCTATTGCTTGTGGCATCCCTTGCAAAAGTTATGGACAACCGATCCTTTTCTTCGATTATCGATACCCCTTTAAGTGGGGACCCATTGACGGTCGGACTGTCGATTTCCCTGATTATCGGGTCTCTTGCAATAGGTGCGATCATCGGTCCAGACATCTCAAGATATGCAAGAACTACGAAAGATGCTGTCATCTCATCCTTTGTCGGATTTTTTGCCGGTTTCAGTGTCGTGTTGATCATTGCGGTCATTCTAGCAAAAGCGACCTCCAAAGCAGACATCGTCGAGATCATGCTCGGGTTGGGCTGGGGAGCCGCAGCGATGGCCATCCTGATTTTAGCTCAGTGGACAACGAATGATAACAATCTATATTCCTCAGCACTTGGGTTCTCTGTCATTTTCAGTAAAGCACCGAAATTCGTATTGACGATCATTGCTGGATTCGTAGGGACAATGATGGCCCTCGGCGGTATTTATGATAACTTCATACCGTTTTTGATCTTTTTAAGTGCATTGATTCCACCAATTGGGGGGATCTATGTCGGGGATTACTTCGTCAATCCGAAAAAATATGATTTTCAATATATCGGTCAGATGAAAAACGTGAATGTAACGAGCTCGATTGTATGGATTTTGTCAGCACTATTAGCTTTCATGACAACACCTGCTCCAAGTGGATTCGGTTTATTCACTCTGACAGGGGCTTCAGGTTTGGATGCCTTCATCGTGGCATTTGGCTTACAATTGATAGTTTCGATCATTTTAAAGAACAATCAAATTAAACGAAATGAATATAGAGAGGTAGGCTAAGAGATTATGAGACTTATTGGCAAACAGGAAATCGAAGATATCGCCGTTGGAGCTGCACTTTTAGGGACGGGCGGCGGAGGTGATCCGTATATCGGTAAGCTGATGGCACTCCAGGCGATCGAGGAATATGGCCCGGTCAAGTTGATCAGTGTTGATGAAGTTCCGGATGACGCCTTGATCGTTCCTTCCGCAATGATGGGCGCTCCTACCGTCATGATTGAAAAAGTGCCAAGCGGTGAGGAAGCGATCGGGGCATTTGAAGCGTTAAAAAATTACTTGGGAATAGAAATATTTGCGACGATGCCGATTGAAGCGGGCGGGGTCAACTCGATGATCCCTTTTGCTTTGGCAGCGAGATTGGGTCTGCCTATCATTGACGCGGATGGAATGGGAAGAGCGTTTCCGGAACTCCAAATGGTGACCTTTTATCTAGATGGTATTTCGGCGACACCGATGGTTTTAGCCGATGAAAAGGGCAACAATACCGTATTGAATACGATCAATAACGTTTGGGCGGAACGAATTGCTCGATCCGCTACTGTAGAAATGGGTGGGTCGGTCATGCTTTCGATCTATCCGATGCAAGGAAAGACAGTTAAGCAAGCATCGATCCTCAACATTTTGACATTGGAAGAGGAAATCGGCCGTAGGATTCGCGAAGCTAAAAAAGCCAACAAAAACCCGATTGAAGAAATCCTTGATGTGACGAACGGGTATAAGCTTTTTACAGGAAAAGTGACGGATATCAACCGGAAGACGGAATCAGGGTTTGCTCGCGGGACGGCTACGATTCATGGCCTTGATGAAAATAAGGATAATGAGCTGTACCTTCAGTTTCAAAATGAACATTTACTGGCCCGTACGAAGGATCACGTAAAATGTGTAACCCCGGACTTGATTGCTGTATTAGATGCAGAAACAGGAATCCCGATTACAACAGAAGGATTACGGTACGGTGCGCGTTGTGTCGTTATCGGTATGCCGTGTGATCCGAAATGGAGGACACCGAAAGGGATTGAAACGACGGGTCCTGGGTACTTCGGCTACAATGTCGCATATACACCGATCGAGGAACTGGTAGAAAGGGGCGTGAAATAAAATGTGCAGTTATCGGATTGGAATAGACGTAGGTGGAACTCATACAGATGCGGTCCTTTTGGATGAAAACTATCATGTCGTTACCGAGGTGAAACACCCGACAACAGAAGAGGTAAGTACTGGGATCTATGAAGCATTGAAAAAAGTGATCCGGGGGTCAGGTGTCGCTGTGGAGGACATTCATTACGCAATGCTCGGTACGACACACTGCACGAATGCGATTGTGGAACGGAAAAGATTGAACAAAGTTGCGGTTATCCGTATTGGAGCTCCTGCAACATTAGCGATAAAACCAATGGTCGGAGTGCCGGATGATTTAAGAGCGATCCTCGACCAACATACGTATATTGTCAAAGGTGGACATGAGTTCGATGGTCGTGAAATCGTTGAACTGGATCAAGCTGAAATCTACAAAATTGCTTATGAGATTAAAGGAAAAGTGGACTCGGTTGCGATCACGTCCGTCTTTTCACCCGTATCCAATCAACATGAGTTACGGGTTGCAGAGATTTTGATGGAGGTGCTTGGTGATGAAATCCCTCTTTCGTTATCGAGCGAAATCGGCAGTGTTGGACTTATCGAACGTGAAAATGCGACGATCTTGAATGCATCAGTGGTTGATGTGGCAAGGACGACAGCGAATGGATTCACGCAGGCGTTAAAAAGGGAAGGGGTTGACGCAAAGGTATTCTTCGGGCAAAATGACGGAACCTTAATGTCTGTTGAATACACGGTGAAATATCCGATTCTAACAATTGCGTGCGGACCTACAAACAGTCTAAGAGGTGCCTCCTATCTTACGGACCAGTCGGATGCGTTGGTGGTAGACGTCGGTGGAACGACAACCGACATCGGTGTCCTGATAAGCAAGTTCCCACGTCAATCCTCACTCGCTGTAGAAGTCGGCGGAGTGAGGACCAATTTCCGCATGCCTGATATCGTTTCAATCGGTTTAGGTGGCGGGACGATCATCGAGGTATTGGACGATGGGGAAATAAAGGTCGGACCTGAGAGTGTTGGCCATCGATTGCCTGAGAAGAGCTTGATTTTCGGAGGTGAGACTCTTACGACAACGGATGTAGCCGTTGCATTAGGCATAGCTGATCTAGGCGATCGAGAAAAAGTCTCTCATTTGGATCAAGATTTATTACAAAGAGTGTACGCAAAAATGGTTGAAATGCTGGAAGAAGCAATCGATAAAATTAAAACAAGTTCAGAGCCTGTTCCAGTCGTTCTAGTAGGCGGAGGAAGCATCCTGTTCCCGAACGATTTAAAAGGAGCATCAGAAGTGTTGAAACCGAACCATTTCGGAGTTGCGAACGCAATGGGGGCAGCGATTTCCCAAGTAAGCGGGCAAGTGGAAAGAATCTTTTCCATGGACGAGCTTGGCAGGGAGAAAACTCTTGAGCAGGCGAAGGATATGGCACGTGAGGAGGCAATCAAAGCCGGCGCCGATCCTTCTGACCTAACAATAGTCGATCTTGAAGATGTACCATTGTCTTACGTACCTGGTAACGCAACAAAAATTCGAGTGAAAGCAGCCGGCACATTATTGAAAACACGTAAGGAAGAGTATACAGGGACCGTAAAATAAACGAAAGTTTTTCCTTGAAGCGATCTGATTTTCCAAATACTTGGAATCAGGTCGCTTCATTTTTATATGTTTAACAAGATCTACCTGCAGCCTTTGAACAAAGAAGGGCAAGCTGACTCTCTTTCACAAAAAGCAGGGGTCGTGTCATCAATTAGATTATGCATAGGTTCATAGATTATGTGATATTGCATGGCGTCTCTAGGGGTGTTGATGAGAGCTGTTTCATGCAATAGGAAAATGGAGGGGAATATTGTTAATAATCTAAAAATTCCTAATTGGCATAGAAATTGCAATATGAAATAATAACTAAAATTTAAGGAGGGAATTAAATTTGAAATATGACACACACCTTTCAAGATCTCTATCATTACCTTCTGTTGTTGTATTCGGCTTGGCTTTTATGGCTTTAACCACTGTCTTTAGTACATATGGTATTGCTTCGCAGCTATCACATGGCATGGTAGCAGGGTCGTATATCCTTGCTCTGATCGTAATGCTCTTTACTGCATATAGTTATGGACAAATGGCGAAAGAATATCCCATTGCCGGATCAGCATATACTTACGCACAGAAAGCGATCAATCCTTTTGTCGGATTTTTGGTCGGGTGGTCAATTTTAATGGACTATCTTTTCATACCGATGGTCAACTATTTGTTATTTGGTATTTTCTTCTCTGCAGCAATACCAGGGGTTCCGCCTCAGGTTTGGATCACTGGATTATTAATCCTGGTCACCCTTGTAAACATAAGGGGAGTTAAACTCGCAGCAGGAGCAAATATGATTGTTATTGTGTTCTCGGTATTGTTTTTACTGATCTTCTGTATTCTATCTATTAAATCAATTCTACAAGGGACAGGTACAGGGACCCTATTCAATATCGAACCGTTTTTTAATCCTGATGAAACATTTTCTCTGATCGTTGCCGGAGCTGCGTTGCTTTGTTTTTCATTTTTAGGATTTGATTCAGTAACGGCATTTGCCGAGGAGACCGTCAACCCCAAAAAGAATATTCCCCGCAGTCTTATTTTGGTAACGTTGATCGGTGGCTTTATTTTTATTGTAGTTTCCTATTTATCACACAATCTATGGCCGGATTACATGAGTTTTAGTAACCCTGACTCAGCCGCATATGAAATCATTGGACTAGTTGGAGGAAATGTCCTGAGC
Source organism: Alkalihalobacillus sp. TS-13 (assembly GCF_019720915.1). GTDB lineage: Bacteria > Bacillota > Bacilli > Bacillales > Fictibacillaceae > Pseudalkalibacillus. The sequence continues at coordinate 1,856,216 of NZ_JAHKSI010000001.1, read as the reverse complement.
ACGACCTTTTTAGTAGTAACCGCTTTTGTAGTTTTTGGTTCCGCAACAGCATCATTAGCAAGTGCTTCCCGTGTGTTGTTTGCAATGGGAAGGGATGGACAGCTTCCTGAGAAATTTTTTGGGAAGCTGCATAAGAAATATAGGACCCCCGTCAACAACATCCTTTTAATATCTTGTTTATCCTTGTCAGCGCTATTTTTAAGTCTCACTTTGGTGGCATCATTCATTAACTTTGGAGCATTTCTAGCGTTTATTTTTGTAAATATTTCAGTCATCTTTTTGTTCTTCCGAAGGAAGAAAGAGAGGTCCTTTAAAGGAATTGCATTATATGTCGTCGTTCCTTTAATCGGTGCATTACTTGACTTGTGGCTCCTTATTAATCTTGACAAGTATTCTTTGATTCTAGGAAGCGTTTGGTTCGTGTTAGGTGTTGTATATCTGTTGTTTTTGACGAAAGGATTCCGGAACAGACTCCCAGAAATTCAATATGAAGAAAACATTTCATGACTTACCTTAAACAGCAGCTTTTAAAAAATAAAAATTTATTTATGAGGAGAGATATGATGAATACAGCTGATATTTTACTCCGGGGTAATGTGATATTCACAGGGGTAGAAGATGAGCCGATGTCAGGGTTCATTGCGATAAAAGATAATCAAATTTCAGCAGTAGAAAAGGGAGGTAATGGAAATCAATATATAGGGACATCGACCAAAGTTTATGACTTTAAAAATCAATTGATCATGCCTGGTTTTCATGATGCACATCTACATTTGATGCTCGGAAGTTTATTCACTGATTTTTCGATCGATTTATCGACTGCCACTTCCTCTGAGGAAGTTGTACAGAAGGTAAAAGAATTTTCACGTAGTAAAGATGATGGCGAATGGATCATTGGAAATGGATGGGATGAAGGAAGCTGGGAGGACGTGAGTGTCCCTCCAAATCGGAAGATCCTTGATCGGCATGTTCCTGATTCTCCAGTAATTTTATTTCATGCTGAAGGACACTATGCATGGGTGAACAGCAAGGCGTTGGAAATTGCAAATATTACCCGAGAAACTTCAAACCCGCCCTATGGAGATATTCAGAAGGATGACAATGGAGAGTTGACAGGCGTACTGCTTGAAACAGCTGTATCATTAGTATCGGATAAAGCATTGTTGTTTCCGAGAGAACGGCAATATGAATTGATGGAAAGTTTTCTAAAACACGCAGCAAAATGTGGGGTAACATCTGTCAATGACTTATACGCCAGTAGGGCGCTAGCTGGTATAGAAGATTATGAGTTTTATAAGGAGTTTGAGGATCAAGAGAATTTGACTGTACGTGTTCACCTATACCCGGCACTGGATGGGAATTTTGAACGTGTGAAAAATCTTAGAAAGAGATACAAGTCCCCAAAATTGAAGTTTACAGGATTGAAGCAATTTATAGATGGAGTCGTTACGGGCTACACAGCGTTTATGTTGGACCCATATAAAGACCGCCCAGAAACCAAAGGGGAGACAGCTTTTTCACCGGAACAAATTAAAAAATGGGTTGTTGAAGCCGATAAAGAAGGGTTTCAGATTCGTTTCCATGCAATTGGTGACGGGGCGGTCCGGTTAGGTCTAGATGCGTTTGAAGAAGCTCAGAACATTAATGGGAACAGGGATTCAAGGCACGCCCTGGAACATATTGAAGTCATACATCCAGAGGATATAAAACGGTTTGAAACTTTGGGAGTGATCCCCTCCATCCAGCCTTCTCATTTAGCTCTTATGCCAAGTGAAAATCATACTTCAAGGATTGGTGAAGAAAAAGACAATAACGCTTATACGTGTAAATCATTATACGAAGCGGCTGGAAATCTAGCATTTGGAACTGATTTTCCAATATCTCCATTGGATCCAATCAAGGAAATCTATTATGCAGTAAACAGGATAGATTATAGTGGCGCAAGAATTTGGAATGAACAAGAACGGATTCCGGTTGCTGCTGCTTTAAAAGCGTATACTTCAGGTGCTGCCCATAGTGTCTTTAGAGATCATGAGCTTGGGACATTAGAACCTGGGAAGCTGGCTGATATCGTTGTTTTAGATAAAGACTTATTTTCGATACCTGCGGAAAAGATAAGGGAAACGAAGGTGTTGATGACAATTATGAACGGAGATGTTGTCTTCGAAGAGAAATATACCCTGTTGTCAAATTAAAGGAAAAAGTACCGAGTGCGGAAGCTGTAGATTTTATTATTGTCATAAATAACTTGAAAGATGAAGCTATCGTTCAAAAAGAAAAGGTATAAAGACAAACACCAGACGGATTCGTAGAATCCGCCTGGTTTATTTTTAAACGTGACATTTTGGAAGAGTAATACCTGTTCTTGACAATTCAGTCAGAGAAACGTCATTTTGTTATCAGTTTTGTTAAAGTTCATTTTTTTATTTTCCCTCGTAAACAATCTTCCCGCCAACAATTGTGTAGACCACCTTTGTTTCTGAGATGTCTTTAGGGTCGGAATTGATGATATCTAAATCAAGCACTACCATGTCTGCCTTCTTACCAACCTTCAGGGAGCCTAAATCATCTTCCTGGAATAATTGATAAGCAACGTTCTTTGTGAATGACTGGATCATTTCCTTTACAGTTAGCGCGTAATCATCATTACGGATCATATTCTTTTCCTGTTCATCCGGATAAGGACTATTTCGAGTAACTCCAATCTCTATACCGTTAAGGGGTCGGTAGTCAGGGGTGGGAGGATAGTCGCTGCTACTAGCAATAGTCACTCCCTCATCCCACATCTTGCGGGCAGGGTACATGTCCAGCGCACGGTCCTCTCCAATCATTGCCTTTTCTAATTCATAGTACTGATCCTTGTAAAACCAGAATGGTTGCAAACTTGCAATGACGTTCATTTTAGCCATTCGTGTGATATCATTATCATTAATAGCGGAAATGTGGGTTATGGTATGACGGGAATCACGTTCTCCGTTAGCTTTACGTGCTTTTTCAAACGCATTAAGACTTGCGTGGACAGCTCCATCACCGATAGCATGAATATGCAACTGAACACTGTCCTCATCCAGAGAGGTAACCATTTTATTGAAATCCTCAACTTTCCAATTTGCGTCCCCATGGTAGTGCTCACCCATTCCGGCATTCTCAGTGTAGGGCTCAAGGAAAACGGCGGTTTTGCCTTCAGTTACTCCATCAGCAAATAGTTTAGCAGTATTAATTTGAAGATAATCTGAACTATACTTTTCACGAGCATCAAGCACCGTTTTAACCGCTTCGTCTGGATTGGTGCCTGGGTCAAATTTGAAGGCGTTGGCAACTCGCATCGTCAACTTCCCTTCCTTTTCCAACTCATGCAGTAAACTCGTGTTTTCAGTACTGCCAGACATGTTCAGAATTCCGGTTATACCAAAACTGTTTGCTTCATCTTGATATTTCAAGAAAGCCTTTTTATACTGTTCCCCAGTTAGATCAAACAAAGCTTGTACATCTGTTAGTAAATCGGCTGCACCTTCACGGAGAACACCGCGAGGGGAACCGTCAGGGTTACGTTCAATCATACCGCCTTTCGGAGCCTTTGTTTCCTTGGATATCCCGGCCATTGCAAGTGCTTTGGAGTTTACCCATACAGAGTGGCCATCAATAGAGTTGAGGATTACTGGAATATCGGAAACCACCGCATCTATATCCTCTTTCTTAGGACCTGGGTTTGTACCATCTGCTTGTTCATACGATCCATTTTTCCAACCACGGCCAGTGATTATTTTCGTATCAGGATGGTCCTTCCTAAAATCGGCAATAGCCTGGATGTATTCTTCATGACTTTTAACATTCGTAAGGTCTACTTGAAAAAGCTTAGTAGTCCATTGGCCCGGTGGATGGGTATGTCCATCCATAAAGCCTGGGGAGACCATCTTTCCTTTCAGATCAATCACTTGAGTGTCATCGTTTATATACTTTTCCACACCAGTATTGCTGCCAACAAAGATGATTTGGTCATCATTGATAGCTATAGCTTCAGCAGTGTGCTGATCTTCTTCCATGGTATATACACTTCCATTTTTAAGAACTAGGGTGGCTTTTCCTTGAGACTTCTGGGTGGGTTCTTTAGGTACCTCCGTATCCTTTTCTATTGTTTGTTGGGTGCAGGCAGTTAATAGCAGTAAAACTGGCAAAAAGATTACTACCAAAAATGATAGCTTAGGAAAAAGTAATCTACTATTCATGACATTCACTCCCTTAACTAAGTTCCTTTTAAATTTAAAGCTCTTTATAGATTTCAATTTTTACGACACCTCAAGTTCATCAAAATCAATTTGAGGTGGTTCTTTTTTGAAAAAGTTTGTAGATATTGTCAAATACAGGAAACCGATGATGCCCCATATTAAACCAATCGTAATGGAATACAAATCAAGGTTACTCCATAGATACACAATAAAGAGCAGACCAATAAGAGGGGCAATCAAATGACCTAAGGTATATAATAAAGAGCGTGACTCCTTAGTCTTTAAGTAGGTTACAATCACACATATATTAACAAATGAAAAAGCAGTGAATGCACCAACATTAATGAGAGATGTTGCTCCGCGTAAATCTAACAAAAGTGCGGATGATGCTAATACACCGATTAAGAGAATATTTGGAACAGGTGAATTATGTTTAGGATGTAAATACCCAAAGAAACGCTTAGGCAATACTTCATCTCTTCCCATGGCATATAACAAGCGAGAAGCACTAACTTGTGCTGCCAAACCTGAAGCAAATACGGAAAATAAGGCTCCGGCGGTGAAAATAGAGAGGAATAAGTTTCCACCTATGATATAAGCAATTTCAGGTGAGGCACCTTCAATATCATTAAGCACAGATACATCAGGGAATAGGGACTGCATAAAGTAGGTGACAGTGAAGAAAAAGATCCCCCCTATTGATGCAACTAGTAAGATAGCTAAGGGAATATTTTTTTTAGGTTCAACGGTTTCTTCAGAAAGGGTTGTTATTGCATCAAACCCTATAAAGGATAAAGCTAATAAAGCTGCTGCCCCAAACAGCCCTGAAAACTCCATGTTGGAAGGAAATAGCTCGTTCAACGAATTAAAATGCTCAGGTCCTTTTGTAATGGAACGAACATTAAGGTAAATGAAGACTGTTCCAACCAAAAATTGAAATGCGACAAGCAACAAATTCACCGAAGCTGCGAGTTTGACACCAAAGATATTCAAAAAGCTAATAATAACAATCAGACCGACAACCCAGACCCAGCTAGGAACGCCAGGTAATGCTGCTGAAAGGTAAATTTCAGCAAGTAAGGCGTTGATCATGGGAAGGGCTAAGTAGGCTATAAAAGTAACCCATCCCACCAGAATACCGACATATGGATTCAAAATGTTTTTAGTATATGTGTAGACAGAGCCAGCAGCAGGATATCTTTTTACCAATTTTCCATAACTTAAAGCGGTGAAAAGAATTGCGAGAAAAACTACAATATATGCTGCAGGCACATGTCCTGAAGATACATCCGATGCGATTCCGAAAGTATCAAAAACAGCAAAGGGTGACATATACGCAATTCCTATTGCTACTACATGAAACAACTTTAACCTTCGTTTCAATTGATTTGATTGATTCATAGAACCATTCCTTCCAATCTTTTTTTACTTGAGGAAATTGATTAGACATCTTTTATTACCATTCTGATGTATCCGCTTACAATTAGGGGTCATGTGTTACCATCTGAAGAGAAAAGGGGATATAAGATTTGAATGGAATAATAGTAAATCTTACCTAACAATCCTCTTTATATTTAGAAGATTGTCAGGTATGAATTATTAATCTAGGTTTATTTACAAACTATTTAATTATCTAAAGAGTAAGATCTTATTTTTCGGACGTAGCCAGATTCCTTAATCCTTCAAAAGTTGATGCATCCGTGAGGTTATAGCCGGTTCGTAATATCGGATGAACATGTTTCAGATTTTCCGTCCAAAGTCCTTCTCTAAGTGGTGATATTTGTATATACCGGTAGTCATCCCTAAATTCTTTTAGAAAAGGCGGCTACGGAATCATCTAAAATCGTAATGATCCTTTCTATTTCATCTTTATTGATGATAAGAGGAGGGGCAATGGCTACGATATTCATTCCTGGTTCAAAATCGAACGGTCTGATCAGTAACCCTCGTTGGTAACATTCCTCTACAATGGACACGGCTGCTTTTACAGAGTCATCAAAAGGAACATTTTCCTCGGGATCCTTCATTAAATCGAATCCAGCTAGCAAGCCTTTGGCTCTACCTTTTGTAAAAAAGGGGTATTTGTCTTCTAAATCATGGAGTCCTTTTTCTAACACGTTTCCTAGTAGTCTTGCATTTTCCACAAGACCGTCCCGTTCTATGATTTCAATATTTTTCAATCCGACCGCACAAGCTGTAGGATGACCACTATAGGTGAATCCATGAGCCAGCATAGCATCATACTCATTAATAGCATCCCTGATATGTTCTCTCATGACTACACCGCCAAGCTGAGCATACCCGCTTGTGATCCCTTTTGCGACCGACATGAAGTCGGGGACAATCCCCCAGTGATCAACACCGAACATTTTTCCAGTGCGCCCAAAGCCGCAGATCACTTCGTCTGCAATCAAGTGGATATCAAATTCATTACAAAGGTTTCGGATAGCGTGCAGGTACCCTTCTGGAGGAATATGAACCCCACCAGCCCCTTGGATCGGTTCCACAATGACGGCAGCAATCTTATCTTTTCCTTCTTTTTCTATGATACTTCTAATACTGCCCTCATAGTCTGGATGGCTTTTATCACCTAGCTCACAGTCGGTAACGTGAGCCTTTGCATTGACAATGTCAGGGTCCGTCGAACCAGAAAACTCACGGTAAACATCGATTCCTGTCGCTCTTTGTGCCGCTACGGTTACACCATGGTAGCCTCTACGTAAAGAAATGATCTTCCTTTTTTTCTTGTAACCTTGCAGCTGCCAATAAAATCTTGACAACTTGAATGCCGTATCATTGGACTCTGAGCCGCCAGACGTGAAAAAAACGGTATTCAAATCTCCTGGGGTCAAAGATGCAATCTTTTCAGCCAGACGGACGGTCGGCTCATTGGCATATCCGTAGAAAGTTGAGGCATAGGCGAGTTCTGTCATTTGTTGATACGAAGCATCTGCCAATTCCTTGTTCCCGTGCCCAAGGTTGACATTCCATAGCATCGAAACACCGTCAATATACGTATTGCCTTTGAGATCTTTCAGGTGGATGCCTTTTCCGCCTTTAAAAATGATCTTCGGGCCGAATTCTACCTGGGCTTTAGGATTCGTAGATGGATGAAGAAAGTGTTTACGGTCTGACACAGATAATTCAGCTGTCAAAGATTCGCCATTCGCATGATCGGCTAGTTTCATTTGACTCATATTCATCACTCCTGATCAGAAATTTTAATAATAATAAAAAGGTCAATTGCTCATTTAGTTATTTGCTAGTTTTCGGATTACATAAAGAAGGACGTTGGCTCCTTTTTCGATGTCATCATCTAACGTAAGTTCATCTTCGTTATGGCTGATGCCGTGGATGCTTGGCAGAAAAATCATGCCGCTCCCAGCTATCTTGTTCATATATTTTGCATCATGGCCAGGACCACTGAAAAGCTTTATTGAAGAATAGCCCCATTTGTCAGCTGCTTCCTTGATAGCATCCGTCACTACAGGTGAAAATCTGACAGCATCAGAGTGCCAATCTGTCGTGATCGTTACCTCCAGGTCATTCATCAACGCAATGGTACTCAACTGTTCCTTCAGTCTTTCAATGGCATATGAACGGACCTCATCGTCCTTATGTCGGATATCAATCATGAAATCCACTTCACCTGGAATCACATTCGCCACATTCGGCTTGACATTCACTTTACCTACCGTTGTTTTCAAGCCATCAATCTTTTTCGTGATTTCGTTCACCTTTGAAATCATCTTCGCAGATGGAACGAGGGCATCTTTCCGATTTTCCATCGGTGTAGGACCGGCATGGTTTGTCTCGCCTGTTACCTTAACGCTTAGCCAGCTCATACCCTGGATGCCTTCGACAATCCCAATTGATTTATTTTCATTTCCTAAAATAGGTCCTTGTTCGATATGGAGTTCAATGAAACTTCTGACATTCTTTAATCGATGTCTTCTATCTCCTAAATATCCGATTTCTCTTAAAGCCTCTTGGAAGGATATTTCATTATCGTCCATCGTGCTGTAGATAAAGTCTTTTGTAAATTCCTCAGAAACCCCCCCGGAACCAAGCATCGGTGGAGCAAAACGAGCTCCTTCTTCATTCGTAAAATTAATGATTTCGATCGGGTAGTCGGTTTCTATATTATTTTCATTTAATACCCGGATCACTTCTAATGCTGTAAGAACGCCTAGAATACCATCATAGCGTCCGCCACATGGTTGAGTATCTAAGTGAGATCCAACAGCAACGGCAGGGCTATCGATTATCTTACCTTTCCTCCTTCCATATATGTTTCCAAAATCATCAAACCTGACATCCAGCCCTTCTTCATGCAGCCATTGAACAAATACATCTCTCATCATTTTGTCTTCTTCCGTTAGGGCTAGACGATTTAGACCTCCTTTTTCAGAAGAGCCAATAGAAGAGCTCACTTTAATCGTTTCAAGTAGACGCTTTTTATTTACTCCTAGTAGTAATGATTTCATATGTCTCCTCCTCGTAATCTTATAAATGCAAGTTCCATGCCAAAAATAAATACTGTAAATTTACTAAAAAGCAGTCTTTTATTCTGAAAATTGGTAATATATAATGAAAATTCGAATCGATTTCGAATCGATCTGATTCGATTTCGACTCAAATTCGCGTTTGTATAATTGTTCTAGGGAGGTTCGACTTAATGAATAAAGGATTTTTTAAGGACAAGCATTTTAATACGATTTTCAACCATTTGAAGGATGGAATTTTTATAGCTGATAATAACGGGGTTGCCCTTTGGATCAATGATACAAGTACAAAACAATTGGGGGCACCTCGGTCCAAAGTAATCGGTAAAAGCGTTACGGAATTAGAAAATAATGGACTATTTACTCCATCAGTAACAAAGATCGTATTAGAAAAACGGGAGACGGTTACGAAGGTCCAGACATCAAAAGGACGGCAGTATCTGGCTACTGGACATTTAGTTGAAGTTCAAAAGGATGACACTGAATATGTATTGGTCCAGGTAAAGGACATTACAGAAACGGTTAGAGCCTCATTTAAACTTGAGAAGGCTGAATCACTTCTTAAGAAGTATTGGAATGAACTCCAGCAGTTGAAGATGAAGGAAACGGAAAAAGGCCATAAGCAGGCCATAATCGGCAAGAGCAAGGAACATGAAGAAATGATGGATCTTATAAGCAGAGTTGCTACAGTAGATGCGACCATTTTGTTAAATGGTGAGACCGGTGTCGGAAAAAGTATGATTGCAGAGGAAATCCATAAAAACAGTGAAAGACCTGATAAGCCTTTTGTTCAGATAAACTGTGGTGCAATACCAGAAACGCTCCTCGAATCGGAGCTGTTCGGTTATAAGAGAGGGGCATTCACGGGAGCGAACAACAGGGGGAAAATAGGATTGGTTGAAAGAGCGAATGGAGGCACACTTTTCTTAGATGAAATCGGAGAATTACCTATTTCCCTTCAACCGAAACTTCTCCAATTGGTACAAAACAAGTCATTTATCCCGATCGGTGCTACCGATCTAAAAAAGGTGGATATCCGGATCATAACCGCAACTAATCAAGACCTTCTACAGATGGTGAAGGAAAAACGATTTCGGGAGGATTTGTACTACAGACTCAATGTTGTTTCTATCCAAATTCCTACTTTGAGAGAAAGAAAAGATGATATCCTTCCTCTGATATACCATTACTTTGATTTATATATGACCAAGTATAGAAAGAATTCGACGTTGAGTAAGGAACTGCTTGACTACCTTCAAAACTATAGCTGGCCTGGTAATATCCGTGAGTTAGAAAACATGGTTGAACGTTTGATAGTTACGACGAAAGCAAATGTAATTGAAAAGTCAGATCTTCCAGATAAAGTATTGCAGGAAATACAACAGATAGAGGCTTCATTTTCTAGTCTAAATGATCAAAGCCTTCCAGAATATTTAGAGCAAATCGAAAAAAAAATGATTACTGAAGCGAAAAATAACCATCCATCAACAAGAAAAGCAGCTGAATCGTTAGGATTAACCCAATCGTCATTCATGAGAAGGTTGAAAAAATACAATCCCTAATATAGTACGATGCGGATGCTGAACTTAAAATTTTGCTGAATCGATTTCGGTTCAAACAATAAAACAGAATTGATGTTTTTAAAATAAATTTGGTATTATTATTCTTTTAAATGAGAATCAGAACGATGATAAAGCCTGAAAACCCCTAAGAAAATCAAATTTTGATTTCAGAAAAATAAAAGATGGCATGAAATTTGCATTACTAGTTAGCAACTACACATTAGGGAGGGATTTTTCATAAAAGAACTCTATTATACTGGAATCTTATCACTATGTTGTCGATATGAGTTTTTATTTGTTTGGGGGGGATGAGAAATGGTTTTAACCATAAATAGTACACCGAGAAAAGACGGGTTCAGAATGCCTGGAGAATTTGAAAAACACAAAGGTACATGGATGCTTTGGCCGACGAGAACCGATACGTGGAGAGCTGGTGCTAAGCCAGCCCAAAGAGTTTATGTGGAGGTTGCTAAGGCGATATCAAAATTTGAGCCTGTAACCATGTGCGTACGTGCGGAACAATTCGAAAATGCCCGTGCACTTTTGCCGCATCATATACGAATTGTTGAAATTTCATCCAATGATGCTTGGATGCGTGACATTGGTCCAACCTTCGTTAAAAACGATAAAGGTGAAGTTCGAGGGATCGATTGGGGTTTCAATGCTTGGGGAGGAATAAAAGAAGGGCTGTATTTCCCTTGGGATCTCGATCTACTGGTCAAACAAAAGGTACTGGAAATCGAACGAATCAGTCGCTATGATGCTACTGACTTTATTACAGAAGGCGGGGCAATAACGGTAGACGGTGAAGGCACACTCATAACTACAGAGCAATGCCTATTGAATCCTAATCGAAATAATAACATAACAAAGGAAGAAGTTGAAGATATACTCCTCCAATATTTAAATATCCAAAAGGTTATCTGGTTAAAGGATGGCTTGGTGGGTGATGAAACCGATGGTCATGTGGACGAGGTAGTGTTTTTCGTTCGACCAGGTGAGGTAGCAATGAGCTGGACAGATGATCCTGGTCATCCACAATATGCTGTGCTTCAGGATGCCTACCAACGATTGGAGAAAGTTACGGATGCCAAGGGGAGGAAGTTGAAGATCAATAAAATTCACTTACCCAATCAAATTACCTTGAGTGAAACAGAAAGTCTAGAAATTGATTACTCTTGTTACAGTTTTGAACGTTCGCCTGAGGTAACCTTCATTTCAACCTATATTAACTGTTACCTATGTAATGGGGGCGTCATTTTACCGACCTTCAATGACCCACAGGACGAATATGCAATTGAAGCTTTTAAGAACATGTTTTCAGACCGAGAAATTATTCCTATCAACACACGGGAAATTTCAGTTGGCGGGGGAAATATACACTGTATCACTCAACAGCAGCCTCTTCCTTAACACTCAATGGAGCCTAGAGAGTAAAAATAAGGAAAAAGGGTTGCTCATTTGAAGAAGGAGAATGAGGATCCAGCAAAGTTGATAAGAAGCATTTATACATCTGGTATCTACCATTCAACACCACTGTAGTGTTATTTTTATAAAGGAAGACAAAATGAAATAAACATATTAAAAGATAATAAGATCGTTTTCTAAAATTCATACCAGTTAAAGATGAGGGGGGCTATGATATATCTAACGCATTCCAACCTATGAAAGATTAGGAAAGAGGTAGTCGTTTCCGTCCTCAACATTAGGAATATCCTGATGAACAACAGGAAAAAGGAAGGGTGTACGCAAAAGGGCGTTTTTTAGACGGGACAGGTTATATTTATAGCTCCCTCACTGGAAGAAGCGATGGATATAGCAGAGAATGATCCATATGTTCTCCAAGCGCCAGAGGTTTAGATGTCCATGAATGGGAAATGGTTAGCCCCCTTTTATCATGAACAAACATAGTAAAGGTAATAGTAAAACTCCGTAACGAAAATTATGGAGTTTTTCATTTTTATTTTGAAAACCACCTATTTTTTGACGGGATGATTTTCAGTGGCCAATTGCCTTATTTTTTAGTTGAAAAACGATTTATTTCGATGTGGACCAAAAGAATTTTTATAAAACGATCTGTAAAGTGATGCTCCAAGAACGTCAGTTTGATTTTTCTAGAAAGTTGATTGATTTCATTTTTAAGGAACTGTAAGCATTCGTTTGAACGAGTGTTGAACTGTCAGAAGTAGCAGAAGCTATATAACCAATTATTTTAGGAAGGGCTAAAACCCAGGAATAAAATCGACGTACTCATCCATCAATGAAACTGATGTCCGAGAGGAGCTCCCTGCAAGGATAACCGGTGAAGTCTGGTGAAACAACAGGAGTCTGAGAGAGGAGAGAAACGAGGAGACAGAAAGGCATAACGGACAGTAAAATATAAACTCACTGTCCGTCTAACTTTGGGCTCTAACATATACAGATCCGTACGTACGGTGGTATGAGTCGGGGGTTATGATGCTACTAGACTTTGAAAGCCACTTTACGTTTTAATATCATTTTAATATCGCGTAAATCTAATGAATTAATTTGTTAACACAAGCAATTATCGCTACTTTATGTCGTTTTCCTTCTTCACGCTTTTTATCCTAGTGAGCTCTAAGATGTGGATTTCAATCCTTTGTTATGCCACATTGCACAGCTGTATAAAGAGATTGCCGAAGACGAGACGATCCTCTTTTTGTAATCCGGTTGCTGGTGGCTTTGAACTTACCAGATTCATGAACCCTAGGGTCGATTCCAGCGTAGGCAACCAATTTTTTCGTGACGGTCTGCCTAACTATATCAAGGCTATATCTGAAATTGGATACCCTCTTTTTAATTAAATTAATCATTGAGTTAGATCCAACAATTTCCCTCCCAGTATTCATAAAGCTCAACTTCATCTCCATACTCCATATTTCAATTACTCTCGACTTTTACTCGATTAAAACGATTATTAATGGGAACAAATAATCCAAAAATGCCGATAAAAGAAAACAACATAAAACTTAGAGTATAAGATGTCATATCAATCATACCACCTGCTATTGCTGACCCAAACGATTGACCAACTCCCAATGATAAAAAAGATAAACTTACTCCGATGGAAGGGTTTGATTTGAAAATACGGGTAGACCAGACAATAAATAAACCTGTCAAAAATATATAAGAAATTCCAAAAAATACTGAAGAAAAGTAAACGGTAATCGTTGTTGGGATCGTAATAAAAAATAGAGATAGGAGCATCATTATAAGGATTAAACGATAAGATAAAGCTAGACCAGCTCGATTAATTAGCCCTCCTGCAATACCCCCAACTACTCCAGATATACCCATCAAAATCCAGAATAGCACACTTTCATTCATATTCATGTCATAGACAACAGTTAAATAACTTCTTGAAAATGTCCAGAATATGGAGGAGATTCCACCTATAATGAGAGATGCTACTAATAAAAACCTAGCTTTTTTGATGGCTGGTAACCACTGTAGTTTAGTCCTGGTTATGTTAGATCTCATATCTTGAGAAGGTATACTCAGGTTATTCCATACGAGAACGACCAATGCAATTATCGCAAAAAGAACATAGGCAAATCTCCAATATTCTGTGAACAGCAGCGCCACAGGACCTGAAAGCATAATTCCGAAACTTGTTCCACTGTTGATCCATGTATTGCCCTGATCTTTATCCTTTGTCTGTAAAGCTGTTGATGCCACTTGACTATAAGCAGGTGACGCCCAACCGCTGCCTATCCCTGCAATAAATGAACTTAAAGCGAGCAAAGAAAATTCCTGAGAAATTGCTATTCCAAGTAATCCAATAAATGCACTTATCCCAGAAAGTTGAATCATTCTTAGTTGGCCAAACTTTTGAATCAAAAATGCAGATGTAAATAAAGCTAAGGTATACGAGATATAAGCTGTTGAACCAACTATACCAGCATTACTTTCGGTAAGACTCAAGGAGGCTGAAATGTTCGGTAGGAACAATCCGAAACTGAATCGTGCAAATGAATAAGTTACACCAATCATAGCGATACCAGGAAGAACAATTTTTCTCATTAATTTGCCACTCCTTTTTATATAGAACGTTCATTATACTTTTGTGATGGAAATTAGCAAGCCAATATTGACTTGCTAATTCAACTTATTTTCAAACAAGTGTTTTATTGAATGTATAAGTTCACGAGCCACATCATCTACATTTAATATTTCTGACAACGCAGTAGCGCCTTCAAATAGTAATGCTAGTCGAGTAGATTCACAATAATTAAAATTGAGCTTTTCGAAAAAACGGATCAATGATTTTTTATGCTCGTTTACATATCTGACAATTTCCTGGTTTGAATCCGATGAAAACTCTTCTTTTGCCCTTAGAAACATGCAACCATTAGTTTCATACAATCGGATCCAATGGATATGATTCTCTGCTAATGACAATGCTATTGAGTTGTTTTTAGGCCTGGTAACAGATGGTTCCAAGTATGAGAAATATTTTTTTTCTCGTCTTTTAAGAACTTCAAGTATCAGATCTTCTTTCGAATCAAAGTGGTTATATAATGTCATTAGAGCGACATTGGCTTCTTTAACGACCCGTTTTAGTCCAATGGAGTGAAAACCATGTTTATAAAATAAATCCTCTGCGTGTTTAAGTAAATCTTCTTTCTTTTTACTCATATATGACATCACCTTTATATAGAACGGTCATTATATTTATAACATAAAATAGTATGGAATACAATTAAATAACTCAAACTTCGCACCTAAACCGTCTTTGTTTTCGTTCAAATAAAGGATTCAAACGGAAAATAGATAAAGAAGAGATGAAACAAAGTGTGTCACGGGTGGGTAGATGTGTTGATATTGGGCCAATGGAATCTTTTTGGGGAACTCTTAAAAACGACCACCTTTTTTCTTTAATACTCGTAGGTCAAAGCCTGTTTATATAGGCTTCAGCACTATTCGCTTAATTCCTTTTCTTTTTACGATAAAAAAGGACGTATTTAAGTCATTGTTTCCAATCTCCTGCTTCTCTAAAATTTGATGTAGTTTAGGATAGAGTTTCAATAAAAGGGGAGTTGATCTTATGGAAACAATCGAAGAATTGGAATTGAAAATGTGTGCCCCATCACAACGACTGATTGATGATCTCTCAAAAGTCGCTGGAGATTTGATGATATTAGGTGTTGGTGGGAAGATGGGGCCGACCCTAGCAAAGCTTGCTGTAAATGCTGTCCGTAAGGGAGATTTAAACAAACGCGTAATTGGTGTTTCGAGATTCTCAAAAGGAACCCTTCAAGAAGAGCTGGAGGAGGCAGGCGTGGTAACCATAGCAGCTGATCTGTTGAATGAAGCTCATTTGAAAGGACTGCCAGATGTAAAAAATATCATCTACATGGTAGGAAACAAGTTCGGGACCGCAGGAATGGAGCATCTCACATGGGCGATGAATTCCTATCTTCCAGGGCGAGTAGCAGAAAGATTTAAAGATTCAAAAATAGTGTCTTTTTCTACTGGTAACGTTTATCCTCTTACACCTGTAACACTTGGTGGAGCTTCTGAAGAGCATCCTACAGGACCAGTGGGAGAGTACGCTCAATCATCTTTAGGAAGAGAACGCATTTTTTCGCATTTTTCCTATAAGTATGGGACTCCTCTATTACACTTCCGTTTAAATTATGCCATTGATTTGCGGTATGGTGTTCTCTTGGAGATTGCTAAGTCTGTCAAAGCTGGAACACCAGTTGACTTGGATATGGGTCATGCCAACGTGATTTGGCAGGGAGATGCGAACGAAATGGCCCTTCGATCCCTCTTACATTGTGATTCCCCGTCGACTGTTTTGAATATTACGGGACCGGAAACGCTCTCGATCCGTTGGGTAGCTGAAAGGTTTGGGGAAAGGTTTGGAGTTGCTCCATTATTTACGGGTATTGAACAGGAAACGGCACTATTGAGTAATGCTTCAAAAGCTTATGAGTTATTCGGATATCCTAAGGTCACAATTAGAGAAATGATTGATTGGACAGTTCATTGGGTGGAAAAAGGTGGCGAAGTCTTGAATAAACCGACCCACTTCCAGGAACGAAAGGGGAACTTCTAGATGAGTGTGACACTGAATCCAAAAGTGAAAAAGCTTCTGCATGAAGGCACTGTCATTCCTGCCCATCCTTTGGCGTTGAACGATGGCCGGAAGCTCGATGAAAAGAGACAACGTATGCTGACGCAATATTACACGGCAAGTGGTGCTGGAGGGATTGCAGTCGGTGTCCATACAACCCAATTTGAAATACGAGATAAAGGGATCGATCTATATGAACCTGTATTACGATTAGCTGTTGAAGAAGTTGAAAAAGTGATGCAGGGTCAACCGTTCATTAAAGTGGCAGGTGTTGCAGGGCCGACGTCTCAAGGACTTAAGGAAGCTGAAACTGCGAAAAACCTAGGATATGATTTAGCCCTTGTCAGTATGGGCGGTTTATCAGATCTCGATGAAAAAACACATTTGGAAAGAGTCAGAACGATTTCTGAAGTTATACCGGTTTTCGGGTTTTATTTACAGCCAGCCGTCGGAGGGAGAGTGTTCAGCTATGACTTTTGGCGTAAATTCGCTGAGATTCCCAACCTTTATGCAATCAAACTAGCTCCGTTCGATCGTTATCATACATCAGATGTCGTCAGAGCGGTTTGTGAATCATCAAGAGGTAAAGAGATTGCACTTTACACGGGTAATGACGATAACATCGTGGGAGACCTTTTGACAGAATATCGTTTTGAAATCAACAGAAGGATCGTGACAAAGCAGATTGTCGGAGGACTTCTTGGTCAATGGGCCGTTTGGACGTCGAAAGCAGTTGAACTCTTGAGCCAAGTGAAAAAAGCAAGAAGCCAGGGTGTCATACCTGTGGATTTGTTGACTCTTGGAGCTGAATTGACGGATGCCAATTCAGCATTATTTGACCCTGTCAATGGATTCAAGGGCAGTATTGCTGGAATTAACGAGGTATTAAGAAGACAAGGGCTTCTCCAGACGAATCTCTGCCTCAACCCAAAGGAAAGATTGAGTCCGGGTCAAGCTACCGAAATCGACCGAATCTACCGACAGCATCCTCATCTTCAAGATGATTCTTTTGTAGCAGAGAACGTCACGAAATGGTGTTCTGAAGAAAGTGCGAAACATCACTAGGAGGAGTATGATGACTACAACTCAAAAGGATAAACGATTCTTTTACTCCTTAGAGGATAAGGAATTTATCGTTGATACCAGTCGAAAGTATTGGGCTCAAGAAGTGGAAGAAGTGATTGCACGAGCTGATATGGCTTGTAATAATACCTTTGTTTTCACCCATCGTTGGGATATGGAACGATGTGAAGATCCATTTACATTCCAAGATGGAATGGATTGGACCTATCAATATAGTGGAGATTTTGAATGGACCGTGAACTTGAATCGATCCAGGTTTATGGCAGAACTGGGGCAAGCTTATTGGCTGACTGATAATGAAAAATATGCAAAAGCATATATCCGGCTCCTGAAGGATTGGGTCCGGCAGAATCCTTTGACAGAACAAGAAATCCATGAAAGCAAAGATCGGCACTACAATGTAAAGGATACATGGAGGAAACTCGATAGTGGCATTCGTATTACGAACTGGGTAAAAGGTTATCATTGTGTGAGAAACTCAAGTTTGTGGGGAGAGGATGAAGAATTTATATTCCTTGAAGCGGTGAAACTTCATGGGCTGTATTTGAGTATTGCTTACACACCTCATGATCGCCAAAGTAATTGGGGATTTCTTGAGACGAACGGATTGTTTCAAATTGCCTCCTTGTTTCCTCATCTTGAACAATCCTCTACTTGGCTACAATTCGCGATCGAACGATTAGAAGAGATGTGTAAACTTCAAATTTTTGAGGATGGTATGCACAATGAGCAAAGTCCGATGTACCATCATGAGGTGCTCCATTGTCTTTTTGAATCAGTTTGGTTAGCGGACCTTAATCAAGTCGATTATCCCATTCAGTTTAAGGATAGCTTGAATCAACTGTACACGGCATCCTTGTCGATCGTAAAACCTGGTGGTCATCAACCGATGCTGAGTGATAGTGATCACACCGATATTCGGGATGTATTAACACGCGGTGCGGTTTTATTCGGAAGAGGAGATTTGAAACACCAGGGATATCCTTTGCTGGATTACGAAGGACTATGGTATTTCGGACAAAAAGGATTTGAAAAGTATCAAGCTCTCGAAAGCATTGTACCGTCGTTTTCCTCCATCCTTTTAAATCAATCTGGTTATTCCGTTATGCGCAGTGATTGGGCCGAGGATGGGCAGTATTTGATTTTTGACGGTGGTCATATGGATATTATCCGTGCGCATGGTCATGATGATTTCCTACATGTCGATTTAAGCTTCAACGGAAAAGATTTTCTTGTGGATACAGGTAGATACACATACATGGAAACTGATGATCGAAAATATTTCAAAGAGTCATTCCAGCATAACACCACCAGTGTAGATGATAAAAGCATCTCTTCTTATGTGGATTCATGGACTTGGGAAAATGTCGCACAGCCTACAGATACATTTTGGAATAGTCAACCAGAGTTCGATTACGTACAGGCTGGTCATTCTGGATATATGAAGTTAGAAGATCCTGTCCAAGTTTTACGACAGATTCTCTATATAAAACCATATTATTGGATCATCGTTGATCGTTTTCAATCCAATCAAGAGCATGACTTTAAACAGCATTTCCATTTTTCAGAGGAATGTTCGATTGATCTTGATTCCTCGTCAGGATCGATTCTGGCAAAAAGTCCCGATAACATTCAATTGGAACTAAAATCACTCGAACCTGTATCTTTGACCAAGGAAAAATGTTGGATATCAAGAGACTATAATCAAAAGCAAACCTCGACGAAAGTCATTACTCAAAAAAGAGGTTCAGGTCATACAAAATTCATAACAGCATTGATCCCGCATAAACAATCAAAAAGCACCAATTTATCCATATCGAAAGTAGATGTGTTTGATACCCGTAATAAAAAGCTGTCAGAAGATGAGGTTACAGCAATTGAAGTGACCAGAGAAGGCATGTCAGAAGTCATTCTTTTTTCACATCAAGGTCCATGCAGCTATCAATTTTCCAACAAACATATGACAGGTGATGTACTGTTCATCCAAAGAAAAGGGGATGAAGAGAAAGATTGGATTGTTAAAGTATAGGGTTGCTCCTCTTCTGGAGCAACCCCATCTTCTTATAGGTAAAGAAAGAATAAAAATTTGATCACACAGATGTAATGTCTAGCTAAGCCCCTAGTCTCTGGGATCACTTCAGACCTCCTGCGGCGGCGACACACTGACATAAATACCTGTGGTTCCCCACGCAGGTCCAAACTCTGTTTGGTTCGAGCCTCCTCATCGGACTTCCAGTTGCCCTTCGAGATTGCCCCATGGCGCTTACGCTTTTCTTAATGGACGCCGATCCGTTTTCGGAACTGGGAAGGTGTAATCCCAACGTGCTTTTTAAATGTCTTAGTGAAGTGAGGGTAGTCATTGTATCCGATGGTATGAGCAATTTCATACGTTTTATAGGATGGGTTGTTTAGAAGTTCTTTTGCTAGTTCAATCCTCTTTTTCGTAATGTATTGTATGAAACTGATTCCCATTTCTGCTTTGAACTCCATGCTGAAGTAAGAAGGAGACATGTTCACTGAGTTAGCGACGAGTTGCAAGTTCAGGTTCTCCTCCCGATAGTTGGAATCGATATACTTCACTGCAGAAATGATGTTATTTCTTTGGCCTATATTACGGGTCATTTTTAATTGATGCATGATGGTATTGCAAATGGTATACACATATCCATTCATTTCGATTGGATCATCCGGTAACAGCGATTCATTAACCAATTCTACATATACCTTTGAACCCATTTGCTTATTCACTTCTCCTTTGATGAAAACAACCATATCAATATACAGTCCTTTGATATACTCATTATCTTGCTCTTGCTCTATTATTTTCTGATACATCACCTCTAGCATGTCCCTCACTTGTTCTTCTTCAAGAAGCCAAATAACCTGAACGAGATTTTCAACGAATGACTTGATTTCCCAAAGCCACTCATTACGATCCTTAAGGGGTTTTCGGTCAGTATCTAAATGTTCATGAACTTTTTTTAGAGAGGAAAGAAATTGATCTGGTTTCAATGGTTTCAATAAGAAGTCGATCACACCATAGCGAATTGCTGTTTGTGCGTATTCAAATTCATCATAACCCGATATGATGATAAATTTTGATCGCGTATTGGTTTCCTTGACTCTTTCAATAAACTTCAGTCCATTCAATTTCGGCATTCTTATATCTGTGATGATCAAGTCAGGTGAGTATCTCTCGTTTAATTCGATTGCATCTATGCCATCCTTTGCTTCACCGACGATTTCAAAGCCTGTATCATTCGATTGTATAAGAGCAACGATGCTACGTTTAATCATCTTTTCGTCATCTACTACGATTGCCGTGTACATGTTATGCCTCCTTTTTTTTCTCTTCTTGATCGTATGGCAATTTGATTTCTACAATCGTCCCATTCTCATCGGATTGCTTGATATATAAACCATAAGGATGACCGAAGCTTCCATAGATCCGTTTATGTACGTTGATCAACCCGATTCGCTTTGTGGTCTTACGGTTGACTGGAGGATCTTCATTGTTTAGAAAAGCGTGGTTGAAACCATCTTTTGTACCTTTGTTCATTCCATGACCGCGATCTACAATCGAGAGCGTATAATGATGTTCCTCTACTTTTCCATATACTCCGATAAAAGTAGGGGTCAACTCATGATCTTCATACCCGTGTACAAAAGCATTTTCTATAATAGGCTGGATGGTCAGTCTCGCAGTCCATACTTCTTTGGCTATGGTATCGTCGATATCAAAATAAACCTGGAGTTCTTCAAACCTCTCTTTTTGAATTTGGAGATAAGAACGGATCTGTTGAATTTCCTCCTTTAATGTGACGATCGTCTTCGTGTTACTGACATTGTATCGGAACATATCCGCGAGAGATGTCGTCATTCGACTGATCATCATCTGATTTTCAATGATGGCATGGGAATTGATGATCTCAAGCGTGTTGTACAGAAAGTGCGGATTTATTTGGGATTGCATAGCATGTAACTCCGATTCCCGATTCTTCAATTCCAGCTCCTTCTCAACAAGTTTGGAGTGCTGGACCTCTTTAATCAAATGATTCAGTTTATGGGTCATTGTATAGAAACTATCATATAAATCATTGACCTCATCGTTTCTTGATAGGGTATTTGGTTTCTTTCTTTCAATATTCAAATTTCCTGATTCCACTTGTTTCATCATCTTTTGTAAATTTGAAAGTGAATAGGTCAGGAAAAAGGAAAATCCACCTACAAACACTAATGCGACACCAATCAGAAGCAGGCCGATCCAAATGGTTGAATTTCTGACCGTGATCAGATTTGTCATCAGTTTGCCTAAAGGAACACTGGCGGCCATCGTCCAATTCGAAGTACTTGAATGATCGTATACCTTCAGAGTTTTCAAGCTATCGTCTCTGTTAATGAAGAAATAATCCTTATCATGATTTTCGGTTTGTTCATACGAAAATGTCTTGCTAAGCTCACTATGGTCAGGATGGTATACGATTTTGTCGTTCTCATTTACAATCCATACATTCTTGAAATGGCTTAATGTCACTTCATTAATGATGCTCTTCAATTTATTCAGTCGCAGGTTTATGATTAATAGTCCCGAAGTATCATAGGTGTGTTTATCGAATACCTTACGGACAACAGTAAGTACGGGTGTACCTTGAACAAATTCAATGTCCATGATCTGATAGGGATCTAATTCTTTTTGGATATTCCATAAATGGATATTTCGTTTTTTGATTTCGTTCATATCGAGATAATTATTTACTTTAACGTAATTATTGACTTGCATTCCATGGTCATTGATGAGCGAGATACCAAAGATATCAGAACGGCCTTCAAGGATACTTGCGAAAGATTCATCCTGGATTTTTTGTGACGTGATGAAACGTTCATATCGTGTCGAGTTGTCGGGGTCTAGCTTAAGATAGGATTGAACTTGGGGCTGGGAAAGAAACGGCACGGTAGCCTGTTCCAATTCAATCAGGTAGAAGTCCAAATACTCATTGGTTTGTTTCAAGAGATGCTGGCTATATTTGACGGCATTATCTTCAATCGCTGCAGTTGTCTTTTCATACCAGAAGAGCCCTAGAACAAGTAAAGGGATACATACGAAAACAAGGATGATGAAAAATAATTTAGAGTTGATCGAACCTAATTTAAAGGGCATAGCCGTATCTCCTTATGAAGGGTATTAATAGTTATAATTTTCTTTATTTTCATTTTATTGAAAAAAACACAACCTTTCAAATGAATTTCCATTTTCTGATCTGAATTTAACTTTTAATATGAAACATGTAAGCGTTATTAATGAAAAGGGGGAGAAAACATTGTCATTCAAAAAGGTATTCAAAACGTTTCCTGTAATGGTTTTAATTCTTGCATTGCTCCTTTCAGCATGTTCGGCAGAAACGGACTCAGAGGAAGATGGGGATTCATCCGCAACTGAAATTACTTTAGGCTTTTATTCATCTGGTAGTGCAGATGAAAAGATGAAGGATCTCATCGCTCAATTTGAGAAAGAACATCCGGATATAAAGGTCAAGACTCAGAATGCACCGTATCAACAATTTTTCCAAAAGCTTGATACACAGATTGCAGGTGGAAATGAACCGGATGTCTGGCTCTCCGACGGAGTATTCGTACTGAAATATGCAGAACGTGGAGCTGCGAGGGATCTGACAAAATGGATTGAGAAAGATTTGAACAAAGATGATTATTACGGTTTGGATTTCAACAAAGGTCCTGACGGAAAGTATTGGGGTGTACCTCAAGGAATCCAGATTGGAGCACTTTTCTATAACAAAGACATGTTTGATGCTGCAGGAGTGGATTATCCTGATGATACTTGGACATGGGAAGATCTGAAAGAAGCCGGCGCTAAATTAACGATTGACACGAGTGGCAAAAAAGCCGGGGAATCTGGGTTCGATGCTAACACTGTAAAACAATATGGGCTTACATTCTTTAACATCACCGAAGGTTGGATGCCTGTATTGAAATCCTATGGTGGAGGCGTGTTAGGAGAAGATTTGAGAAAATCCATAATCGATTCACCAGAAAATAAAGAAGCTGTCAACTACATCGTTGATGGAATGGAACGTGGAATCTTCACCGATCCAGCGGACCTTCAAGCTTTCCAAAGTCCAATGTCTCCTTTCCCGAGTCAAACTGCAGCAATGCGGATCGGGATCTATGCACGGGCGTTGGCAGCGAATGAAACTGGCGTCAATTATGACGTAACGGTCTTGCCGAAAGGTCCTGATGGAAAACGCTTCTCTCCAGTAATCGCAAACTCTTGGGTAATCAGTAACAATACTTCTGATAAAAAAGCAAAAGCAGCTTGGGAGTGGATCAAATACTGGGTTTCTGAAGATAATGTACAAAAGCAATGGGCAGAATTAGGGGAAGCCGTACCGGTTAAGAAATCCGTAGCAAACTCTGACTTGTTCCTTAATTCAGGTGACAAGCCTCAAAACAAACAAGCATTCTTGGACAGTTTCGAATTTGCTGGTACGCTGGATGTCAACGCTGTTTGGTCGGAGTGGGTAAAACAGATGGGAGATAACCTCAACAGGGCATTTTTAAATGAAGCCTCGGTTGATGAAGCACTGGAAACTGCGGATAAGGAAGTTCAGAAAGTCCAAGATGAATTCTATAAAAAATAATCAGCATCTGAACAACGATAAAAGAAAGTGTGACGTTTATGAAGAGCGAAACTAATACATTAATCAACATCTGGACGAAAATAAGCACAAAGAAAAAAAGAAAAGGACTGAACAGTGAGGGGAAATGGGCTTTGCTCATGATTTCTCCTTACCTTCTTCATTTCATTGTTTTTATCGTTTTTACATTGCTTGCTTCTTTATACTTCAGTTTTTCTAGATACGATATGTTAAGTGCTCCGGAATGGATCGGGGTAGAAAATTACAATAAGTTGATCAATGATCCGATTTTTTGGAAGTCATTATGGAATACCGTTTATTTCACACTGCTGTTTGTACCAACACAGACTATTTTGGCATTGATTCTTGCTGTGGCTTTGAATCAACAGTTGAAAGGCTTAAAGCTTTATCGATTCGCTCATTTCATCCCTGTCATCTCATCTTGGACGGTTGTTTTGTATGTAGCCGATGCCATTTTCAATCCTAGATTCGGACTTGCGAATGATTTGCTCGTGAAATTAGGATTGGAGCCGCAGAAATGGTTGAATGACGAGCAACTAGTCATCCCCGTTTTAGTAGCGGTCGCCGTTTGGAAAGGTGTCGGATACATGATGGTGATCTTTTTGGCAGGATTACAGAATGTACCTGAAGATTTATATGAGGCTGCTGAAATTGAAGGAGCAGGTTTCATAGGAAAGTTCAGACATGTCACGATACCGCTGATTTCTGGTACGACATTCCTTGTATTGGTATTGAGTACAATCACTACCTTCCAGGCTTTTGAACAGATTTATGTCATGACCGGAAATTCAGGTGACATAACTGCTGCTGGAGGTCCTAACAATGCAAGTATGGTATTGATGCTCTATCTGTTCCAACAAGGATTCGCCTTCTTGAAGATGGGGTATGCATCTGCGATTGCTTGGGTGCTGTTCATCATCTTGTTCATCATTACACTGATCCAAGTAAAAATTCAAAAGAAATGGGTCCATTACGAGAAATAGAGGATAAATGAATCACAGAGGTGTTTTTCATGCAAAAAAATCCGAATAAGAAGAGAAAAGTCTTAAGTTATATCATCATTACGATCAGTTCATTGATCATGCTGACACCTTTTATAACCGCTGCATTGAACTCCTTAAAGAGTTATGTCCAGTATACAGCGATACCAGTCGAGTGGATTCCAGACCCTGTCCAATGGGAAAATTACGTGGAAGTTTGGAAAATGACTGACTTTGCTCAGTACGGTTGGAACAGTCTGGTCGTGACCGTGCTCTCTGTTGTCGGGGCATTGTTTTCCTGTTCTTTGGTTGGTTATGCATTTGCCAGATTAGAGTTCCGATTCAAGAATTCCTTGTTCATCATGGTGCTTGGTACATTAATGATTCCACCGGTCGTCATGATAATTCCACAATTCATCATTTTCAAAAACATGGGGTTACTGGATACACTTGTTCCTTTATGGATACTGGAATGGCTTGCTCAACCATTCGGGATATTCCTGATGAGGCAAGCATTCCTTGCCATTCCTAAAGAATATGAGGAAGCAGCTAAGCTGGATGGGTGTTCACCATTACAAACCTATTGGAGGATTTTCCTTCCAATGTGTAAACCACAATTGGCGACGTTAACCATTTTTACATTCATGGCAAAGTGGAATGAAATAATGGCACCTGTCATCTACCTTTCCTCCCAAGAAAAATTCACGCTTCCAATAGGCGTACTATCGATGTCTGGAGCTTGGTTTGGTCAAGAACAATATCTAGTCGCCGCAGCATTGATGACTCTAATACCAATTCTGATTGTCTTCTTGTTCACTGAGAAGTTCTTCGTAAAAGGAGCAAGCTCATCTGGACTGAAATAGATCTGTCATCAAAAAGCGAAGAACAAAGAATGGGAGTGTATGGATGTGAAAACGAAATTATTGATCATCGGTCACAGTAAAATGGTGGAACATGTAGGGCAAATCGTAAAAGAGGAGTTCCCACGAGTATCCATTACAACAATGGTCGCCCATCCAGATGAGGGGAATCCACATATTGATCCATTCTTATTTAAAGACCTTGATGCAATATTAATTACAAACTCACTTGAATGGAAGTTGGAATTTCCTGAACAAATTCCAGTTTTCCTGATCCGGCCCTCGATGATGGCTTTCTATTCGACACTATTCAGATGCCTGATTGAATCTTTAGAAGGATCCACATATTTGCCTACATGGAGTGTTGATTTTTTTACGGATCAAGAGATTAAGAAGCAACTTCTAAAAGCAGGGATACCGACAGAGCAGTTTAGGATCAAGGAGTACAATTTTCAAGTAGATGCAGATGAGTTGGTCGAGTTTCATCTTGAAGAAAATACTTATGCCGTGATTACATGTCACCCCGGAGTCTACGAGAAACTGGTCGAACGAAACGTAAAAGCATATTTGATCACTCCAACGGTCGACTGTTTGAAGACCTATTTTGAAAAAATAAACAAGGCAGCCAGCTCCACAATTCTCAAAAAACCTCACAAACTGCAATTTCATTATCAAAAGGATGATTCGATTTTAAAGCAGATTGGAATGAGCGGGGCAACCATCCATCGGCTGTTTCGTTTATGCGAATCGATCGGGACGAATCAAATTACCGCAGCCGATTTAGCGGAAGGATTCTCAATCACTTTGAGGAGTGCCAGAAGAATTCTTACAACCTTAGAAGATCATCAAATAGCTGAAGTAATTGGGGAAGAACAGATCAATGATAGAGGTCGACCGAGGTATATCTATCGGATTCATTTCGGCTATTTGAACAATGAAATCCAACCACTCTCTGCACTTGGATAAACCATCGTTTCAGTGAAAGGAGGAAAGCATGTCTCAATTTTATATCAATACGGTTTTGCTGGAAAAGAACCGATGGGAAACGGAGAGGGTGCCTTCCATTAAAGTCAGTGAATGGGTGGATACCCTCATCTCAGATGACCTTGATGGTATTGAACTGTGGGAAAACCATGCCTTGAAAGCAGAGGAAGGTGAAGTGGAAAACCTGAAACATTCGTCATTGCCCGTTAAGATTTACAATTCATATGTGAGGTTTGAAGAAGGATTCATCAATGAACGGATTCAGGCAGCTGAAATGGTTAACAAACTTGGAGCGAAAAAGGTGAAGTTCAATTTTGGAAATGAAGTGACATTGCGGCATGACTATATCCGAAATCTTTTAGATTGGAAAACTATGCTTCCGCTGGATTGTCAGCTCATATGTGAATGTCACCCAGGTACGATCATGGAGGATCCATTGGTTGTTTCGGAGGTTTTTAATGACATAGGGATGGATAACCTTGGTGCAATCGTCCATCCGTTCCATCCTCAAACCGATCTCCAATCATGGTTTGACCATATAGGAGCGTTCATCGTTCATGCGCATGTAAGCTTATATGAAGAACAATCATTTCATCTGTTAGAGAGCAAGATGGATTTTGTACGAGATCGTCTTAAAATCTTGAAAGACCAAAACTATGAAGGCTCTTATTCCATTGAGTTCACGGAGGGGACGGCTTCAGAGTTTGAAACACCCTCCTTACTCTATACAAATGCGTTAAGAGATTTTGAGGTTCTGAGAAAAGAATTGCAGACTTCATAGACAAGAGGAGTACATGTATGAATTTAACCGTTGGCGTAATCGGTGCAGGCATTATTGCTGTTGATCACTTCAAAGCAATCGAACAGATGGAGGGATTGCGTACTGTAGCTGTTGTAGACGTAAATGAACAGAAAGTAAATCTTTTTTCAAAATGCTATGGAATTTTAGGTTATACCGATTACCGAGAAATGATTTTGCTAGAAAAACCGGACATTATAATCGTAACGTTACCACATTATTTACACAAAGAAGCAGCGATTTTTGCAGCAGAGCAAGGATGTCATATCCTTTTGGAAAAACCGATGGCATTGGATACTGCTGAGTGTAACAAAATCCTGCAAGCAGTAGAAAGCAACAACGTCATGCTGATGGTAGGGCATATCCAGCATTACTTTGCAGAAAACATGATGGCAAGAAAAATCTTGCGCCAAAAGCGTCTTGGTAAGCTCATCATGGTCAATGAAAATCGACATATGGATTACTTCACCTCCGACCGGCCGGGATGGTTTCTACAGTCAGAGAAATCTGGTGGTGGAATCGTCATGAACCTCGGGGCACATTGCATTGATAAAATCCAATGGATATTGGAAACCCGATTTAAAAAAGGAATAGCGAAGTTATCCTATGACACGAATGAGCTTGAAGTAGAAAGCGATGTTGAGGGAAGTGGGATTCTCTATTTGGAGACAATAGACGGAGTTCCGGTTACCATCTCGCTTGCTGGATATAAAGTAGTTCCTAAGCATGTCACTGAACTCATTTTCACAAATGGAATGATGAAGGTAGAGGTTGGGAAGGGACTGTGGATCAACCAGACAGGAACCTATGAAGAGGTCCCTTGTGAGACGGAGGTTTCTCCATTCATCAGTCAATTACAAGAACTTGTCGATGCTATATACGGAAGATCGGAAATAACTAATACAGGAACTTATGCAAAGTCCATTATTCAAGTAATAGAAGGTTGCTATCGATCTCATAGGGAAGGAAAGGTTATTGATTTTCCGGAGGTATCGGAATAGCGTGAAAGGTATGGATGAAGCACACAAATTGGGGCTGGGAAACTATTTGAATAGAAATGGATATCAACCGAGCTTTGAAATCATGAATCACCATTTGAAAACCGTCCTGCAAATTACGAGAAAACATGGATTGTCTCCGATGATCTGGAGCGACATGTACTTCCGGATGGCCTCTTCAACGGGCGATTATTATGATACGGATGCTCATATACCAGCAGAGATTATCAAAGGAATGCCAGATGATGTCCAATTTGTCTATTGGGATTACTACCATGAAGATGAAGGTTTCTATCAGGACTTCTTGAAAAGACATAAAACCTTCGGTTCCACGCCTCTCTTTGCTGGCGGCATTTGGACTTGGAACGGAATCGCGTTCAACTATGATAAGCCCTTCAAGTCTCTGAATGCGGCGATTACAGCTTGTAAAAGAGAAGGGATTCAAGAAGTATTTGCGACATTATGGGGTGATGATGGCGCTGAAACCAATCCATTCACGGGATTGTTAGGCATACAGCTTTTAGCTGAGCATGGGTATGCAATAGAAATCGAGATAGAGAAAGTAAAGAGCAGATTTGGATTTTGCACAGGTGCTGATATGGATGCATTCGTTTCGTTAGGTGATTTGGATCGTCCTCCGGGAGCAGATGATGGGTTCCAATTAGAACCAGACAATCCATCAAAGTATTTGCTATGGCAGGATCCGTTACTCGGATTGTTCGATCACCAAACAGATGGCGTTCCTCTCAATGAATTCTATTCCACCCTTGAGACCAAGTTGAAAAATCAGAAAAAAAGAGCAGGGGAATGGGGATCTCTCTTCGATGTTCCTATCGGGATTTGCTCCGTACTCAGTATTAAAAGTGAGCTCGGTTCGAAAATGAAAGGGTGTTATGGCTCTGATGACCATGATGGTCTACGGAAAATCGCAAATGAAGATCTTCCTGAACTTCTGAGGAGAGTTGGGCAGTTGAGGCGACTATATTATGAACAATGGATGTTTCACAATAAACCCTTTGGATGGGAAGTGATGGACATGAGATATGGCGGTTTGTCCAACAGATTGGAAACGACCAAGCTTAGACTTGTAGATTATCTAGAAGGAAGGATTTCTTCCATTTCTGAATTAGAGGACGATCGCTTGCCTTTTACAATTGACCATCGAAGCAGGCGATATGTAAGAAGTAATGTATATCAAAAGATTGTAACACCGAATGTGTTTTGAGGAAGTATCCACAATTCAAAGGAGGGGATCAATCATGATTAGATTACACATGAATTTTCCGTTAATGGTATTGGTTTTTGGGATTTTGGCGCTAGCGTTGATCGTGTTCCCTGGTTTCACGTTTGCAGAAACCACTTCTGGAAAAGATAAAGCCATGTGGTCATGGTTTCCGAACGAAGATATTCTTACGGACGAAGCTCGTGAAGAAATAATCACCTTTGCAAAAGACAAAGGGGTGAATGTCATCTACCTGAATACTGGTGATCGAGGAGAAGATACCTATTTGGAAATGTATTCCGAACAGTATCAGGAATTCATAGAGCTGGCACATGAAAACGACATCAAGGTGTTTGCCTTGGACGGAGCAGCAAAGTGGGCAAGGAAAGAGAATCATCGTATTCCAATCAAAAGGATGCTTCAGGTGTTCCAATATAACCATCATTCAGACGTTGATGAACAATTTGATGGAATGCAATTTGATATCGAACCTTATCTACTGGACGAATGGGATACAACAGAAGAACGGGAGCAGCTTGTTCAAGAATACTTGAAGGGACTTAAGAAACTAAATGGAATGGCGACTGTATACGGTATGAAATATGATTTTGAATTTATGATTGCAATGCCTTTTTGGTTTGATGGGTCCAAATATGAAACGACATATGAGGGTGTTACAAAACCGCTATCCGATCATGTGATGGATACAGTTGATTACGTCGCGTTGATGGCTTATCGGGATTTTGCAGAAGGAAGAGATTCGATCACATATCACATAGAGCATGAAATTCAATATGCAAGCGAGAATGGAATGAAAGCGGTCATAGGTGTCGAAACCCAATACCTTGAGCCTTATGAAAAAGTTTCCTTCTATGAAGAGGGAGAAGGATATATGAATGAACAATTGGAGATCGTTGACCAGCTTTACTCAAACGAATCTGGATACGCCGGGCAGGCAATACACAAGTATCAAAGCTACAAAAATATGAAGCCATAGCTTTAGAAAGAGCAGGAGCTTCGTTTTCGAAATCGGTTCAAATTTACGAACAATTTGATGTTATGGAAGGGACTGTCCTCATGACAGTCTCTCCTTATTTTCAAATGGAAAGCTATACCTTTATCATAGCCCCATCTACCCGTTTGTATCCCCGTAAAGTCGATAATTCTTCAACGAGGCGTAATGCAGCCTTATCCTTAATCTTGGCCTCGATCATGATATCTGCGTCTTGAAGGGGGCGATTGCTGCATAAGGTGATCGTCCTTATCTTACTGAAGAATTCAGCAGGATAACGAAATAATAGGATTCGGTAGGTGTGATGGTTGGTATCTTAATTTGATTTAGTTTTACTCAGATAAAGAATTTGCTCATCCAAATCAAAGAAGGATGTGTCGTTTTTGGGGGGAAGACAGAGGATTTATAAGCTCGGAGAGAATCATTTTTATAAAAATACAATTAAAAGGTGGGCGTTTTGTCAGACAGAAGATCGTCAAACAAGAAGGAAATACAGCCGTTTATGACGTATTTAAGTTAATAGTGAATAAGGAATAATGGAAGGAGTTTTTCCCTTTGACTACTAAGCTTCCTGAGCGAATTTCAAAAGAACTTATTTTACCTGTCATTTCTGCACCAATGTTTCTCGTGTCTAGCCCAGAGCTTGTCATCGAAAGCTGTAAAGCAGGGATTATTGGTTCGTTTCCATCATTGAATGCCCGAACAGAAGCGACTTTAGAAGAATGGATGGAAAGAATTCGTTTTGAATTGGTATCTGCCAAAGAAAATAATCCCGCTAGAAAAGTAGCCCCATGGGCAGTAAATCTGATCGTCCACAGTTCTAATAAACGGTACGAAACGGATCTTGAATTAGTAAAAAAATATGAGCCACCAATTGTTATTACGTCTTTAGGTAATCCATCTGCTGTCGTAGAAATCGTCCATGGCTATGGAGGGCTCGTTTTTTCAGATGTGGCGACGGTACTGCATGCTCGGAAGGCTTCCAAAACCGGGGTAGACGGACTAATCCTCGTATGCTCAGGAGCGGGAGGACATGCAGGTACGATCAACAGTTTTGCATTCGCTGGTGCGGTGAGAGAGTTTTGGAATGGAATTACGATACTGGCGGGCTGTATTTCAAGCGGGCGAGATGTTTTGGCTTCACAGGCCTTAGGGATGGATATGGCTTACATGGGGACAAGGTTCATCTCCGCAAAAGAAAGCTTTGCACCTGCCGAATATAAGGATATGCTCATTGATTCCAAGTTAGATGATCTCATCTACACGGATACGTTCACAGGTGTAAAAGCCAATTACTTGAAAAGCAGCATCACCAAAGCAGGTATCGATATCGAACGATTAAAATCTAAGGAGACGGTTGATCTCTCCTCTCTTAATCAATCCGATTCTAAGGCATGGAAGAATATATGGTCCGCCGGACAGGGTGTTAACCAAATCCACCACGTCCAATCCGTCACAGAAATCGTCGACGAGCTTAAGGAAGAATATGAACAAGCACAAGAAAGACTGGTCGTAACTTCTTTATGAGTAGTAAATAAAGCCTGGAATGTTCCGGGCTCTATTACATATAGGAAAAATGAAGAAGATTAGGACTTAGTCTATATAATATCGTTATGATCGATACCTGCTGTTGTTCTTGGAGCAATGATCGGATTGTTAACACGTTATTTAAGTTAATATTGGAGAACTTCATGCCTTCTTCATACGCATGATTTGACTATGTGTCTGCCAACTTGATATCTCGGTATATACCGCTAATATTCTGGCGGTTTTTTTGATTCAAAAGTCATTTTCTGAGCGACTTATAACTACCAATTATATGTTCCGTACATCTATTGGACAGGTTTCGTCATCGATTCTCTTTTTAACTATCAAAGATATTGCTTCGCCTGTTTACCCTCCTACAGAAAGCGTTTTTCACAGAATTGGATCGGCCCTAAGAATAAATCGGTGTTAACTTGATGGGCATGTGGCTTCTCCCGCAAAAGTAAAGATCACCGAGATAATCGCAATTTATAAAGAGGAGTACATAAGTATCAGGCATAGTAAACTTAAATAATTGTTTCGGTTTGATTCTGTTTTTTGAGTATTCATATATTTCCCTTGTAAAGTAACAGTGTATATTCACATTTTAGTTTAATAATAATTTAAAAACATCAATAAATTCTGAATTAATTAGAGCCAATCTAAACTCAGCATATAGTATAACGGCCGGATCTTATGCTTCATGAATATGTTGAGATTCTCAAAATCTAAAACAAGTAATTTAATATGAACAAAAAATCGAAGAAATAAACGGAGTTATAAGAACTTTAGAGGGATATACGCTTGTACACACGAAAATTTATAAAGATGTATTTTTTGTGGGTTTTAAAGGATACATTAATAAAGTCAATCCAAATGACGCATAAAAATGAGGAAATAAAGTACGTAAAGTTTCGACATACAGATAGGTATTTTGATACCTATGTTCAAAATATTTCTGGAATTAAAGGGGGATGTGATGTTATGAGTAGCTTCTCGGAAAATACATTTAAAAGCTACAAGTATAAACTTTATGTACCGAGCTTATACAAAGCGGGAAACGATATACCTTTAATGGTGATGCTTCATGGTTGTAAACAAGACCCGAATGACTTTGCTGCAGAAACAAAAATGAATGATCTAGCTGAACAAGAAAACTTTATTGTACTTTACCCTAAGATGAATCGCTTGTTTAACCCTTTTAACCCAGCCCAATTTAATCTTGACGGATGCTGGAACTGGTTTTTAGATTATAATCAGCATCGTCAAGGAGGTCAGCCTCAGATCATTAAAGGAATAATCGATGACGTCAAAAAAAATTATAGTATTGAGCCAAATAAGGTGTATGCAGCTGGTTTATCTGCAGGTGCAGCCATGGCTTCCATTCTAGGAGCAACCTATCCAGATGTGTTTAGTGGTATTGGAATATGTTCCGGATTACCGTATGATGCTATAGATGTATTTATTCCAACTGATCCAACGGCACAAAAGGCTAAAGATGTCATGATTAAAGGTACATCTGATCCGTATGAGTGCGGGAAAATGGCCTATGAGGAAATGGGGAATTATAAGAGGAAAATGCCTGTCATTGTTTTTCACGGTATTTGTGATACCACTGTGCACCCGATTAATGGCCAGCAGGTTATTATACAATGGGGTCAAACTAATTTTCTTGTAGAAGGTGGTAAAGGCAAAGCCGATGTTACACCTGCTTTTCTAAAGGCGGGTATTGTAAATGGAAGGAGCTATACACAACATGTTTACAACGATAAGGATGGATTTTCATTAATGGAACTTTGGATGATCGACAGAATGGGACATACATGGTCTGGTGGAAGCCCAGATGGTTCTTATTCGGATCCGTTAGGTCCGGATACTTCATCCATAATATGGAATTTTTTAACGCATCATTAGGATACACTCCTCACCTGAAACCACATTAAGATTTCTATACAGCCGTTTTATCCCACCTTTTCTATTTAATATTTATTTTTGCTATATTTCAAAAAAAAGAACAGCGATTGCTCGCTGTTCTAGTTAAACCTACTTAATACCGTTTTTGTGTTGTTTTTATATGCATTGAAAAACCCTTTTTGTGTTGTTTTTGCTTGGTTTAAAAAATCTTCCAACAATGGTTTTAGTTCTTCACGATTTTTTTGTTGCTGATCAAAAACCGATTTAATAGATTCTTGAAAGTGCTGTTGTGACTGACTTAGTACATTTAAACTCGCTTTATAAGGTGTTGCGGTTAGTTGTTGAACCCGGCTGATTACTTCATCGAGGCGCTCATTAGACTGTTCGAAAGAGTTGGTTAACTCTTTACCGCTAACACTTTCAATGTTCTGCATAACGTTTTGACGTAGTTCTTTCATTAATTTTGTTTGCTCGTCTTCGATTCTGTTCATATTGTCAGTTACTTTTTCCCATGCTTCCTTTTGGTGTTCAAATGCTTGAAGCGTAAGATTTTCCACTTCCTTGTGGGAATCGTAGACGAAGTTCAATCCGTTTTTCCAACTGTCCCAAAAAGAGTCAACAAAATGAAAAGCATTCTGATCATTGTTTTGGCTTTTATTGTTTGCAGCCATTTTAAAAACCTCCTAAAAAAATAAATATTTATTGTGATTGCAGTAATACTGCAGAGTCACTTTTCATCATTAGGGACAACAAAAGCAATTACTCTTCATCTTTTTTATTACGATCTGTTAAAGATGCAGGCATGAACATATCCGTATACATTGTAAAGAAACGGTTAAGAATCGATTGGTATTGCTCAAGAGATCCCGCCCACGCTTTTAGATAATCCTCACCAGCATCGGTTAAGGAGTAGATTCGCCTTGCCGGTCCACCTGTTGACGTATCCCATTCAGACTTTACCATCTTCTCTTTTTCTAATTGTCTAAGTGTTCGATAAACATTTCCCTGGTCAATAGACGGGAAACCAAATTGGGTCAACTGTTGAATCAGTTTATAACCATGCAAATTCCAGCCGCGCAGACTTAACAAGAGTACAGGTATCATTAAGTTTTTCGGAACGCTGGCGATCACTTTCTCATCATTTGGTGTTGAGTCATTCGTACCCTTTTTCCTTGACATGTGTACCACCCACAAATATGTTAAATGTTTATAAGTGTAATTTACACCTATTTGTTTCATTTGTCAAACCGAAACATCTAACACATCTATCAAAGATTGCGAGAACTTGTATGCTTTATTAATTTTTTATTATAGACACTATTGTAAAGAGGATAGCCTCTACGTGATAGTCTTCTGGAAAAATGAACTTTACATCCGAGATTTTAAAAATTAACAGTAAATTTAGAATTTACAGAAAAACAACAATAAATCTCTTGTACCACAGCAACTTTATCTACTAAGATAATTCATGTGATTCAAAAAATGATTGGAAGGAGAGAACAAATGACTCAACAAAAAAACATTGATCCATTGGAACTGTGGAAAGACTTTTATAACCAGTCGGAATCCTATTGGAGTAACGTATTGGATGAAAAAATCAAGGAAGAGTATTTCTCGGAGTGGATGGGGAAAGTCTTGGAAACGAATCTTCTTTTCAAGAAAATGTTGGATGAAACGACAGAAAGTTATCTAACTCAAGTGAATATTCCTACTCGAAATGACTTTTCAAACATCGCATCTCTCATCATCAATGTTGACTCAAAACTTGATAATTTAGAAGAATTGATTGAAGAAACTAGTACAAATCAAGTAAACCAAGCAGAACTGAAACGTGAAATGGCACGTGTGAAAAATAATATCAAAAGTCTGGACAGTAAACTTGATGAAATCTTTACCTTATTAAATGAAAAAAACAACACAGAAAACACCAAAAAAACGGCTGAGAAACAACAAAACAAATAGCGGATTAAAAAGTTTTTAAAAATGTCTTTAAACATATAAGGAGTGTATCTTGATGGCGGATTTAAACAACCGAGTAGCAATAGTAACAGGCGGCGCAAAAGGAATCGGTGAAGCAATTTCAAGGGAATTTGCTAGGAACGGTGTAAAAGTCGTAATCAACTACAACAGCAGTAAAGGACCGGCAGAAGAGCTAATTGCAGAACTTAAGGAAGTCGGCGGAGAAGCATACGCGGTGCAGGCAGATGTTTCAAATTTGGACGAATCTAAAAAACTGGTAGAAGAAACTATTGATCATTTCGGCACATTAGATTTCGTTGTTAATAATGCAGGAATTACACGTGACTCTACTTTCAAAAAACTTAGTGAAGAAGACTGGAGAACCGTAATTGACGTGAATTTGAACAGTATTTACAATACAACCTCAGCTGCCTTGCCTTACCTTTTTAAATCCGATGCAGGACGCATTATTAATATTTCCTCTATTATCGGGCAGGCAGGGGGCTTCGGACAAACAAACTATGCTGCGGCAAAATCAGGAATGATTGGTTACACAAAATCTCTAGCGCTTGAGCTTGCCAAAAGTGGAATTACAGTTAATTCCGTTTGCCCAGGATTTATTGACACAGATATGATTAGAGAAATTCCGGAAAATATCCGTGAACAAATTGTCGCTAAAATTCCGAAACGCCGTTTTGGCAAACCAGAAGAAATTGCACGCGGAGTTATATTCCTATGCAAAGATAGCGGATATATCACAGGTCAGCAGTTAAATATTAACGGCGGACTATACATGTAGTAAACTCATTTTTAAACGAACAGGAAAGGTGTGAGACGTCATGAGCATTACAGATTCAAAAGAGTGGAAACAGCTTATGGAAACAGTGCCTAATGAGTTCCAAGAATCGTATTCCCGTTTAGCAAGGGCAACGGAAGTGTTAACAACCGAACCCGATCCGGAAGTTGGTCTAACACCAAAAGAAGTTATTTGGACAAAAAATAAAACGAAGTTATACCGGTATTCATCCGATCAGTCAACAAAGTTCAAAGTGCCCATCTTATTGGTTTATGCACTTATTAATAAACCGTATATCTTAGATTTATCAAAAGGAAACAGTTTAGTAGAATATTTGGTAAACCGTGGGTTTGACGTGTACCTCCTTGATTGGGGTACTCCAGGTTATGAAGACAAAACAATGAAACTAGATGACTACATTTTGGACTACATACCACGTGCCGTTCGGAAAGTACTGCGGATATCGAAGAAAGATGAAGTTTCTGTCCTTGGCTATTGCATGGGTGGTACAATGACATCTATTTTCGCCGCTCTGCATCCTGAATTACCGATTCGCAACTTAGTATTTATGACAAGTCCATTTGATTTTGAGGAAACAGGCTTATATGGCTCTTTCCTTGATGAGCGATATTTTGACATTGACAATGTTGTAGATACACTGGGTCTTATCCCTCCTGAAATGATTGATTTCGGAAACAAGATGTTAAAACCAACCACAAACTTTTTTGGACCTTACGTTAGTCTTGTCGATCGAGCAAACAACGAACAGTTCATAAGAAACTGGAAACTGTTACAAAAGTGGATATCCGATGGAGTTCCATTCCCAGGTGAAGCGTATCGTCAGTGGATCAGGGATTTCTACCAACAAAATAAGCTGATTAAAGGAGAACTCGTCATTCGCGGTCGTAAGGTTAACTTAAAAAACATTACTGCAAATGTACTCAACTTGTCAGCTGATAGAGACCTTATTGCACAACCGCATCAAGTAAAAGCGTTAATGGACGTCATATCCAGCAAAGATAAAGAGTACGTTACATTGCCAACAGGCCATGTGTCTGTAACATTTGGATCTAAAGCTGTAAAAATAACCTATCCAACTGTCGGTGACTGGTTGGAAAAACGATCAAATTAGTAGAATTGGAGAAAATAAATAGCTGATTTACATTCTAAAAATTTTTCCAGGAGGGCAATATGATACAGCCAATTTATAGTCCTTGCGATGGCAAGGTTGAAAACATTTTGGTATACGAATCATCTCATATATATGAATGGGAAAAGCTGTTTTTAATAAGAGAAGAGAATGGGTCTGTAAAAGAAGTTACGATTGGGTTGAGTGGTTTGATTACGTCTCTGGAAGTTAAAGAAAATCAAAATGTAACTCCAAACACGGTGTTAGCGAAAATAAAGGAAGATTTATTAATTACCGGGTCGGATTAATCAAATTACTTTAGCAGCACAAACTTCTGTCCTCTAATAACAAAAAAATAAAAAATGGTAAGGAGGTTTATAATGTGAGTATAGGAGAAGAATCGTTGAAACTTCATTTTAAACACAAAGGTAAATTGAGCGTTGATGTTAAGGTCCCTGTTTTTGATGAAAGAGATTTAAGTTTGGTTTATTCTCCAGGGGTGGCCGATCCATGCAGAGCAATTTTTGAAAAGGCTGAGCGGATTTATGATTATACGATCAAAGGGAATCTTGTAGGCGTTGTATCCAATGGTTCTGCCGTTCTCGGACTAGGGAATATCGGACCTGACGCCTCGATGCCGGTTATGGAAGGAAAAGCAGCACTTTTTAAGTTATTTGCAGGAATTGATGCTTTTCCGATATGCCTAAAGGCAGGCACTGCTGAAGAAGTAATCGAAACAGTAAAACGGCTGGAGCCCACTTTTGGCGGTATTAACCTTGAGGATATCTCTGCGCCAGATTGTTTTGTTATTGAGGAGAAATTGAAAAAAGAGATGAACATCCCCGTCTTTCATGATGATCAGCACGGTACAGCAATCGTTACGGCAGCCGGTTTAATCAATGCTTTAAAAGTAGTCCAAAAATCGTTGGATCGAATCAAAGTCGTGGTTAATGGTGCGGGGGCGGCTGGGATTGCCATTACTCAACTTCTTATTAACATGGGTGTTAAAGATATAATCATGTGTGATTCAAGAGGAGCGATCTTCAAGGGCCGGACAGCTGGCATGAACACGAATAAAGTAGAGATTGCCAAAAAAACAAACCATCACAAGATCGAAGGATCTTTAAGCGAAGCACTTAAAGATGCCGACGTTTTCATCGGCGTTTCCGTAGCCGGTGCATTAACAAGAGAAATGGTAAAATCTATGAACATGGCTCCGATTGTTTTTGCGATGGCTAATCCCATCCCGGAAATTATGCCAGAAGAAGCCAAATCCTTGGGGGTAGCCGTTATCGGTACAGGACGATCGGACTATCC
This sequence comes from Alkalihalobacillus sp. TS-13, assembly GCF_019720915.1. Taxonomy (GTDB): domain Bacteria; phylum Bacillota; class Bacilli; order Bacillales; family Fictibacillaceae; genus Pseudalkalibacillus. Next base: position 1,816,569 of record NZ_JAHKSI010000001.1, on the reverse strand, counting down.
TAACCAAATCAATAATGTTCTAGCCTTTCCTGGAATTTTCAAAGGAGCACTCGAAGCTTCCGCATCCGAAATTAACGAAGCGATGAAGCTTGCAGCCGTTTATGCTATTGCTGATCTTATTCAGCCTCATGAGCTAACAGAAGATTACGTGATTCCGAACCCTTTCGATAAACGGGTTGTAACATCTGTTTCTTCTGCAGTCGCTGAAGCAGCTATTAAAACCGGGGTAAGCCGAAAAAAAGCTTATATTACAGCCCTCTAATTAAACTAGTTTTATAAAAGGAGAGGAAGAAATTTGTCGCAAAAAGAAATAGCCATTGTAAGTGCAGTCCGGACACCAATCGGAAATTTTAATGGAAGTTTAAAAGATATTTCAGCTACAAAATTAGGCGCTCTTGTTGTTAAATCAGCATTAGAAAAGTGCGGAATAAACCCTGATCTAGTAAATGAAGTGATTATGGGGAATGTACTTCAAGCCGGATTGGGTCAAAACCCAACGCGGCAAGCTTCGATTCTAGCTGGCATACCTAAAGAGGTACCGGCTTTGACAATAAATAAAGTCTGCGGATCCGGATTAAAAGCGGTTCATTTGGCGGCACAATCCATTTTAGTCGGTGATGCCGACATTGTTGTTGCAGGTGGTATGGAGAACATGAGCCAGGCGCCGTATTTATTAAAAGGTGCTCGCTCAGGATTCCGCATGGGTGACCAAAAAGTAGTCGATAGCATGGTTCACGACGGCTTATGGTGTGCATTTAACGATTATCATATGGGGATTACCGGAGAAAACCTCTGTGAACAATATGAGTTGACCAGGGAAGAACTTGATCAGTTTGCTGCCCGCAGTCAACAAAAAGCGGTGGCAGCAATTGAGGCTTCTCGCTTTAAAGATGAAATTGTTCCGGTTGAAATTCCGCAGCGAAAAGGCGAATCAATCGTGTTTGCAAGGGATGAATTTCCTAGAGCAGGAACAAATGCTGAAAAACTAGCAGGATTACGTCCAGCGTTCAAAAAAGACGGTATCGTAACTGCCGGCAATGCTTCAGGTGTAAATGATGGAGCTGCCGCCGTTGTTGTCATGAGTAAGCAAAAAGCAGATAAATTGGGCCTTGAGCCGCTTGCAACAATCCGGGCGAATGCAAGTGCAGGGGTTGATCCAAGCATTATGGGAATTGGCCCGGTTCCAGCTACGAAAAAAGCATTGGAAAAAGCAGGCCTTTCCATTGAAGACATAAATCTTATTGAAGCAAACGAAGCTTTTGCTGCACAGTCGGTAGCTGTTGGAAAAGAGTTGAAATTTGATGAAGAGATCTTAAATGTAAATGGCGGAGCAATCGCATTAGGACACCCGATTGGCGCAAGCGGGACGCGCATTTTAGTAACGTTACTTCATGAATTAAAGCGGAGAGATGGGCGTTACGGGTTAGCAACATTATGCATTGGCGGCGGTCAAGGTGTTGCAACAGTGATTGAGCGTTCATAAGCAAAGTTTATATAGGGAAATTAATTCTCAACTGGACCTGTGTAACTTGAACAAGTTCAGTTGAGTTTTTTTTACAAGAATCTACTTGACTCTTCGAAAAACGAAAAAGTATCTGATCGGTCCAAATACGAAGGGAAAAGAGCTGTATTTGAAGATTGGCAATTATCTCTTCTTGGTAGCTGGGATTGTAATCGTAATCCCTATAATATAATGAATGTTGTAAAATCACCAGAGTTTAAGAGAGTGCATAAAAAACTTTGTGAAAAGCTTAATATAGAAGAAAATCCTGAATGGGTTAATGAAATTAACCTTTAAGACACCCATACTTCTTGTGGGTGTTTTTTACTAACTAGGTATTAGTAGTCTTCAGTAATAGGGCGTAATTCTAAAGTATTGGATTGCGCTCGTTATTCCATTATAGGAGGCATTTATTTAATAACAGCTCTTTACATTTTAAATTCCACATTTATCTTAAAAGGTGTGATCTTATGGGAATATTATTTGTATTACTTTATTGTTTGATCGGGACAGTAATCCTTTTTGGTGTAATCTATTTCGCAGTGAGGATGGCAATGGTAATTCCTGGACAAGTTTCTATTTAATGAGAATCTATTATATGCTTGAAGAAAAAAATAATGTGGTCTATTTTTTGTGGAAAGACAGTATCGCAACGATCAGAAGCCCAAATGTGAGCATAATTGAAAGTGCTTGGTAAACTGTCATGGAGGCATCACCCCCTTTTGTTTCCGACGTGGGAGTGTGCCGATCATCCTTCAGGATAAGCCGTATTCTATTGCCATTTAATTATAGCGTATATGCCTTTTAACCTGTGGTGATCGTAGCTGCTTACACCATATTGCTCGATGATTTTTGATAAGGAAACTCCTGAGGTTTCCAGGAGTTCCCCTTCTTAATTCATATGATTAATAATGAAAGGATAAATCTAATTAACTGTCCTTAAGATTTCTCCTTATTTTCTATATTTTTTTACTCTTTCGTCTGAGATAACGCCATCCCAGTTAAGGCCAAATGTGAAGTCATAAGCATTTCCTTCTGAGTCTACATGCACGTCCATGTCGTGTGGAACGTCTTCAAATTGTTCTTCTACGGTTTTCATGCTGGCCGGCATTTGCAGTGGCAGAAGCCCGGAAGGTTCAAAACCACCGGATAAGACTTCAAACAATGCTTGGTCTTGAACACCGAAATTTACTAGAATTGCATCAACTTTATTTTCAAATTCAGCAAGTACTGCCGGAGTACTCATGTTGATTGAAACAATTACAGGCTTGTCACCCATTTTCTCTCTAGTTTCAAGTACAAGATCAAGATCTTTTGTATTTGCAGCTGTTACTGTTTTACCCTTGTAAGATCTATTTGTGAAATCTTCTGTTGGATGTCCACCAGCTATACTTACCTTTCTAGCATGATCAGCTGTATATTCGCCGTATTGTAAACTAATTGGTAAGTAACCATTTCCACCATTTTTACGATCTTCTACAGAATAACCAAGTCCGCCATCTGGACTTTTTATTCCAACAAGTGCAAAGTCTGCTTTATTAGGATCTTTCGTTACATTAAAATATTTTTGAACAACATCAAGATTAAATGGAACTTCATAGTAACCTGGTGTCACCCCTCCACCAAAACGAGCTTTCACAGGAGGGTACCAGCGTTCCGGTACATAAGCTGTTAATTTTTTGTTATCTTTTGCTTTTAGTGGTAGCGTCTTATCCTTGTTCTTTAACATAACAATCGACTTGAGTTGTGCTTCAAAACCCGCTTCCATGAATTCTGGATTACCGACAGTCTCAGCTGTTTCTTTGACATCAAGGTAAGGATTTTCAAATAAACCTACTTGGAACACATTTTTTAACAATCTAACTGCAGATTCCTCAAAGCGGTTTCGTATGAATTCTTCTCCATGCTCCTCAACACCCATTTGATAAGCAACTAAAATATCATCTGATTCATCAACACCACCAAACTGATCCACACCGTTCATAATAACTTTATAAAATCGTTCCGGAACAGAAAGATCTTCAACACCCCATGAGGTTCCATAACCGAATTTCTCCATATCGTCGATTTCATAACCAATATCCTCGGTAATTCCCCAGTCTGTAGTGATAACTCCATTATAACCATATTTATTTCTAAGAAGATCATTGATCATATATTTACTATATGAATTACCAACGTTTTCTCCATACTTAGTATCTTGATCCCATGAAATGGTGTAGTAAGGCATGATTGCAGAAACTGAACCGGTTCCACCTTTTAAGTCAAATACACCGTTTAAAAATGGAATAAGATGTTCTTCAAAGTTGTTTCCTGGATAAACGGCGTATTTCCCAAACGGATAATGCGCATCACGTCCAGCTTCACCGGATCCACCGCCAGGCCAGTGTTTGGCCATTGTATTGACACTTGTGTATCCCCATGCTTTAGTAATTTCATCTTCTCCGCTTGATGTTTGGAATCCATCGGCATAGGCTCGAGCCATGTCTGCTGAAAGGTGAGCATCTTCACCAAATGTACCCGGGAACCGATACCAACGGGGATCAGTTGCAATATCAATTTGTGGAGAAAGTGCGGTTGAAATTCCAAGTGCACGATACTCCTTTGAAGCAATTTCACCAAATTCTTCAACAATTTTAGGATCAAAAGTAGCAGCTAACCCAATGGACTCTGGCCACATCGATATATCTCCACCAGCTCCAGCATTAAATTCTGCACTAGAATCCGATCCATGACGTGGATCCGAACTGTTATTTAAAGGAATACCTAAACCCAATCCTTCAGCTAACGCTTGAGCATTATTGTTCCACTGTGCTGCTGTTTCTGGGCTTGCAACACTTGTAAACAATACGTGACGAAGATTATCATTAACAATATAACTTCTCTGGGATTCCGTTAATTCAGCAGAATCAATCCTTTGATGCGAGCTGTACAGCATTAAACCAGAAATTTGTTCTACTGACATTTTAGATGCTAAATCTTCAGCACGCTCTTCAATAGATAGCCGCCAATCCTCGTACTGATCCAACTTTTTATTTTTATTCAAATCTTTAAACGCATATCCAGCACGAATAATGATATCCACTCCGGAATGATCAGAATATCCTAGAGTCGGACCGCCTCGATTTGTCGCATAATTAATTTCACCTGATTCAATAATGGACCATTTTTTTCCGTTATCCTTGGACAAACCTTTTCCAATCCCATTACTATTTGGACTGGCACTACTGGAAAAAGAAGGTGTACCAGCAGATAAAACCAATAAAGTAGCTAGTAAACTACCAACTAATTTTTTACCGAATTTTGAATTTCTTTTCCCCCACTTTTTCTTCATTCCATCCGTTCTCCTCCTTTTAAAATAATATCGCAGCACAAAATCCCTGTTGTAAACGTTTTCATTCTAACATCTGCATTCAAGGAAAAGGGATTGAATATTCTGGATTTTCTTGTGATGAACTGGACTTTTTTGTTTGGAAAAGGGCGGTTGTTGGTTTTGAATACTTTTTATAAACTGGTTAAGGAGTATGAAGCGACACTAAAAAGTATATAAGCATTAATATATGAGAACCCCATAAAAAGATTTTACATGGCTTCCTCAACAATCGGGTAGCATTCCTGTTATGAAGTAATATCCCAGAAAAAAATAGCCCCTTGGTATGATTGTCTTAGAGCTGGCCAGCAAAAAGAACAATTATACCAGGAGGCTGCACAATGAATTATAACCAAAATCAAAAACTTGCTCAAATTACTTCTCAAACACTTATTATAGGCGTTGATATCGCGAAGTTCAATCATGTTGCACGAGCTCAGGACTTTAGAGGTGTAGAATTTGGAACGTCTCTATCTTTTGAGAACACTAAAACTGGCTTTAATAATCTATTGAAGTGGATTCAAAAGTTAATCACTGATCATAGCATGAATCAAGTCATGATAGGCATGTAGCCTAAGGTCATTATTGATATCAAGTTCGTTGTGGTAAACCCTTTACATGTGAAGAAAGCTAAAGAGTTAGATGATAATTCACCTACAAAGAATGATGTGAAAGATGCCAAGGTCATTGCACAATTAGTGAAAGATGGGCGATACGCTGAACCGAATATTCCAGAAGGTGTTTATGCGGAACTCCGTGTCATCGTTCCTGGACCACCTGGTAAAGCAATAAATCCATCAGCTAGTTCTGACATTTTGGTTTTTCTTTCATGCATAGATCCAACAACCATCAGTTCAGTTAGGCGTTTATGTGCTATTTCCCTCTTTTCTAGAAAGTCGGGCATAACACTAATCACTTGTCCGCCTTCCTCTAAGATCGTATCTGCAAGAGCTCTCATCATTCCTACACTTGCCCCGCCATAGACGAGAGTGATATCTCTTTTACCCATTTCTTTCCCGAGCTTTTTTGCCCCCCTCTATATAAGCATTAGATGCTCCGGGGCTTGACCCGCAAAATACAGCTATTTTTTTCATCCTATCCCTCCTGAAATCACCATGAGTATTATACAAAATTTAGAATCCTTTGTTAAACTATGGCTAATGTGAGGAGGAGTAAAATGGATGTTACCGAATTTCAACAATGGATCAAAGAATATTATGAAATCAGAGGGTGGTCTGAGTTAGATATCTTTATACGGATTGGCTTTTTAGCTGAGGAAACGGGAGAGGTAGCCCGAGCCATAAGATCCCTTGAGATAGGAAGAGATCGTCCAGACGAAAGGGATGAGTCTTATGAAAAAAATAAACAAGAGTTAACGGAAGAATTAGGGGATGTATTAGGAAATCTCATCATTATTGCGAATAAATATGAAATTCCCTTAGAAAAAGTGTTCCAAGCACATAAAGAAAAACTTTCAAAACGATATGACATTTAATATAAGATATTGCATGATTACTTCATAGTATCTTGAATTAAAGTCTTCAGGATTAGGGGGTGATTGTTTAAGTTCGTGAATATAACAAGTTAGATATATCTTGAATTCGAATCACCATGGTTGGGGGCTATTTAAGAGGAAGGCCAAACCTAATTATTGGTTTGTCTTTTTCAGATGATTGAATACAGGATAAAAATGCAACCACAAACGTTTGGGTTGCATTTTTTGCATTAGAAAACACTTTCACTGATTGAGATAAATGTATTTAGCAATGGAGTAAGATTTTTATCTTTATGCCACGAGATAAAGTGGTATATTTCCTGGTCCTTCCCTTTTGACCAATCTATGATGCTTAATTCATTTCTCTCAACCTCGTCTTTTACCACTTCATACGGTAATAGGGCAATGCCAAGATCTGATTTCACACAGTTCTTGAGGGTTTCGATGTTGGTAATTTCAAAAGTGGAATTGAATTTGATTTCGTGCTCTAGAAGCATATCTTCTAATAAATTTCTGTATGAACATCCTTTTGCAGTTAATATAAGGGTTTCTTCGATTAATTCTTCCAGTTTTGGATTATCAAGTTCAGTGGTTTTACTCACTGGGGAAGCAACCAAAACTAAGCTTCCCTTCGACAATTTAGAAACCTTTAAGTTATTCCCGTCATCTATATCCTCTCCGAACATAAAGGCAAAATCCAGTTCTCCGGACTGTAGCTCTGACTGAATTTCTGAATATTTATGAACGGGTTTGACGATGACTCCAACATTCGGAAATAAAATTTTTAATTCCTTCAACACTTCAGGGAGCTTATAAGTACATTGACTTTCAGTCGCCCCCACCACAATAGTACTCGTCATATTTTTATCGTAATTGATTTCATCAATGGCCGATTGGTATTGAGTAGTAATGGTGTCAGCATACACCTGAAATTTCTCTCCAAATGGCGTTAAAACTAATTTATTTCCTAGTCTCTCGAACAAGTTCACACCTAGTTCCGATTCTAAGCTTTTGATTTGGGACGTCACACTGGATTGAGCATAATTCAAAATTTCAGCACTTTTAGTGAAATTTAATGTCTTGCAAGCTACTTGAAATGTAGTAAGTTGCTTCATATCCATCTATCTCACTCCACTTCTATCGTATTTTTCGATTCATTCCATCGAACTTTTCATCTGGGATACAGGCATTTATTAACTTGTGATTAACTTACCATACATTTACTGAAATTTATAAAAAGTAGAATCGAAAAACATAATAAGGAGTTGGAGTGAAAAATGGGAGAACAAATGATTGTAGCTTTTGTAGAACCGAGCTTTTATGGGGTGGATTTTGTAGAGAGGACCTATCGAAAAGGGTGCAAAGTCATTGCCATAGGATCTTCTGCAGACAACCCTAGAAAATATGGTTATGAAGACTATTATGATGATTTTTTAATAGCTAATATTAGGGATCTAAAGTCTATTTTTTATGCTATTAAGGATTCTGTTTATGATGGGAGACTTCTATTGCTTATTTAACGTCTCGAAACAATGGTGAAATCTCAACCGTAACTGGAATCGAAAATATAAAGAATGATCCTTCTGTCATTAAATATGAAATAAATGTTAAACCTGGCGATACAGTGAGGCCCCCGAGAGTTCTGATGATCGTTTAGGCTATGTAATCACCTCAGGAGTAAATTCAAAGGAAGCTAAAAGAAAAGCTAGTCATTTGATTAACTCTATTCAATTAGAATATGTATAATCTTCTATTTTAATGGAAAAAACCCATATTCTATGAATTTATCGGGGTTTTCATTTGAATAAAGCGCTTCTTTTGTTCAGACGTTTTTTTCGATGGTAACCATTTAAATTATCCGTTTTACCACTTGTAATCCCTACGGTAGGATTTTTATAGAGTTAAATATAATGATGAGGTGATGAGATGTCGGTTTTAACTAGGAAAGGTTTCTTGTTCTTTTTTCTTGCGGATATCATATCTGGTTTTGGTGTAGGTATGAGTACTATTGGGGCAAATTGGTACTTATTAGATGAAACTGGTTCGACAGGAGCAGTAGGTATTATGTTAGCTCTTAACGTAATAGCCGGATTTCTTGTTTCTCCCTTGACTGGGATTCTTACAGATAAATTTAATCGAAAAGGAGTGATTCAATTAACTTTTATCCTACGGGCAGTGGCTATCGGAATACTGACAGCTGCGTTCATGTTTAATGGATTCACCATCGGCTACATATATTTATTTGCCGTCATCAATGGTCTTGGTTGGAGCATTTACATGTCGGCATCTCGTAGTCTCATTCAAGAATTACTACCGGAAGAGGAATTATCCAAAGGAAATTCTTTGATTGAGATTAGTTTACAAGTGGGAATGTTTATGGCTGGGGCAGCTTCCGGCTTTATTTATAAGTTTGCCGGATTTGAAACGATCCTTCTGATAAATTCCTTAATGTTTGTGATGAGTAGTTTGTTTATGAGCTTCGTTAAGTACCAATCCATTTTACTAGAGGATAAGGATGAAGGGTATCTTCGGTCCTTTAAAAAAGGAATTCATTATTTGCGTTCCCATCAATTGACGTTTCTCATGGGATTTGTTGCGATCGTTCCTTTGGTAGGGACTATGGTTTTCAATGTGGTCTTACCAGAGTATGTCAGTGGAACTTTAAATGCTGATTCCGTCGTCTTTGGGTTCTCCGATATGGCTTATGGGATAGGTGGTTTGATTTCTGGGTTTATAGCTGCCCCTTTTGCAAAAAAAATCACTAAAAACAAAGCAGTCAGTGTTATCTTCTCGCTATCTGTTCTCACTTTAGTGGGATTATCTTTTAATTCACTAGTGAGCATGATCTATCTAGGAAGTTTCTTAATTGGATTTTCCAACTCATCCATAAGAATTATTATGAACACTATGCTAATGGAGATTGTTCCCAAACCATTGATGGGCAGAGCGATGTCTGTATGGATGGGGATAGCATTATTTCTTCAAGCTGTATTTGCAAGTGGGCTAGGTCTGCTTATTGATGTTTTTTCCCCAAGCATAGGTTTTATTTGTATGGGAGGACTGATGTTGGCTGGGTTGATTTTGCATTATATTGTTTCGAAACGTAAGAGTCAAACTAATTATCGATATGAGGTGGTCTAAATGAAAGTTGGAGTAATTTATGGAAGCACAAGAGAGCTCGGAAATACAGAATTTTTAACTGAAGAAGTTGTTAAAAGGTTACCAGACGTAACAAAAATTGATCTCAAGAGGTATCAGTTTAAAGATATTATTGACCAAAGACATGAAAAGAATGGATTTTCTCCAGTTAAAGATGAGTATGACCAAATCATTGACCAAATCATTGACTGTGAGGTTTTAATCTTTGCTACACCAATCTATTGGTATGGAATGACCAGTGTGATGAAACGTTTTATCGATCGTTGGTCGCAAACTGTTAGGGATGAAAAATATCCGAATTTCAAAGAGAAAATGAGTCAGAAACAAGCATATATTATTGCGGTTGGAGGAGATAACCCTCGTGTGAAAGGGGTGCCACTTGTACAACAATTCATGTATATTTGCCAATTTATTGGTTTGGACTATAAGGGATACGTATTAGGAGAGGGAGCAAAACCTAAAGATATTTTTAAAGACGAGAAAGCTATAGAAGATGCTTGTAAGCTTGGTGAATTGTTGAATAAGAAAAATGAGATAGAGACGGTGAATGTATTAGAGGAAGGAATTACGGAGTCATTGGAGTAAGCATTGTAGGATTAATTTCTCCTTTATTTTAACTCTGTGATTTTGAGATCGTTTTTTGGAATTTAGATTCTCTATATAGAAAAATGCCTAAAAGGAGGAAACAGGAGTTTGAAATTTTGATGATGTACTATTGGATATATGATCTAGAAGGTAATGAAAGCTATTGGCAGGAATATTTAGAGAAAACATTACCTTTTCGCGAATCAAAATGATAACATAAAAAATTAATATACGACGTATTTATTACAACTCTCCATGATATAATGATGATGCAATAGAATAGGATTTTCTCAAGGGTGGTCGGCACACTCCCAAAAGAAAGGGGGTGGTGCTGTATGACGGTATTTGAAGCGTTGATGTTCGCGTGTGCGTTTGCAACGTTAATTGTTGTAGTACTGTCATTTAACCATAAAAAATAATCCACCCTTGAGTTAGAGGCTCTGGTGGATTATTCTACCCTTAGCCGATCCCCCTTGACGGGAACCGTCTATTGCATGACCGTTGGTGTTAGCAGCACCGACGGTCTTTTTTAATATATGCGAACTTTCTAATTTTATTATAACCGATATTACCAAAAGAAAACAACTATCACCTTGAGAGACCTCTGTTTCCTAGTTAATAAATTGATGCTATATCTGATATTTAGTACATTCCTTTAGGCAAGAGGTCAAGCCATATTCGCATACCTTTTTAAAGAGGTGATGCGAGGTGCATGTCGAAATCATTGAAGGAAGTTCTACTGACCGGATCCGTTATTCTTGTTACTCTTATCTGAAGGAAAAATACAGAAAGGAGAAACTCAATGATTGCGATTTATGCAAGGGTGAGTACGGAAGAACAAGCGAAGAAGGGATTCAGCCTCGAGGATCAACTAAAGGAGTGTCGGAAGAAAGCGAGCTCAAATGAAGTCATTGAATATGTAGACAGGGGAATGTCCGGTGAATTCTTAGACCGTCACGCACTAACTAAGTTAAGGAATGACGTACGTGATGGTTTAATTTCTAAAGTGATATGTTTGGATCCAGATCGTCTTTCCCGTAAATTGATGAACCAATTAATTATAACCGATGAAATTGAAAAACGCGGTGTAGAGCTTATTTTTGTGACGAGTGAGTATACAAAAACTCCAGAAGGAAACTTGTTCTATAGTATGCGTGGGGCAATTGCTGAATTTGAGAAAGCGAAAATTAATGAGCGGATGAGTCGTGGTAGAAGAGAAAAAGCGCGACAAGGAAAAGTACTAAGAAATTTCCAAATTTACGGTTATGACTACGATAAAGAAACCTCCCAAATTATTATAAACCAAGAGGAAGCGAGTATTGTAAAGCTGATTTTTGACCTATTCACCAAACCAAATGGTTTTGTGGAAGGAATTAATGGAATAGCTAAGTATTTAACCCAAAAAGGGATTCCTACCAAAAGAGGTGCGAAAGTATGGCACCGTCAAGTTGTTCGGCAGTTATTGATGAATCAAGTTTATACGGGTAAATTTTATCAAAATCGCTGGAACACAGAAGGTATGCTTGGGAACAAGTATAAATCAAAAGAAGACAGGGTCCCTATGAGAGAACGTCCCAAAGAAGAATGGATTCCCATTGAGTGTCCCGCAATCATTGATGAAGAAACATTCGAACATGCCCAAACATTACTTGAACAATCTAGAAGACGTTGGGCAAAAAAAGCAAGACATGAGTATTTGTTAAGCGGCTTGATTCGTTGTGGCGATTGCAATAATACAATGGTTGGTGTTAAAACAACGAACTGGGGAGAAACCGTCTATATCTATACGGACTATAAAAACTATGCAGGAGCCAAACATCCAGGATGTGGCCGTAGAACCAACGTTTCAAAATTGGATCAAGATGTCTGGGAGACCATTCTCAATTGGTTGAATGCGCCCGAAGAGATTGCGGCAGCAACTGAAAGAGAGGAAGAAGAGGAAACAGCTGACTTTGAGGAAATCGAGATCAAAAGACTTGAATCCGAAATCAACAGAGTAAAAGTTGGAAGAAAAAAGTTGTTGAATTTATTCTCAGAGGGATTAGATATTTCTGAAGAGGAAATCAGGGAGTCTTTAAAAGAGTTGAAGGATAAAGAAGAACGACTAACAAAGGATTTGTTAGAACTAGAGAAGTCAAGAAAGAATATGGATCAACAAATATACGGAAAGAAGTTACTCCAGGAAGCAGCTGAATTTTATTTTTCGAAAGGTCAAGAAGAATTGACTTTTGAAGATAAAAAGTCCCTTATCCGGCATGTAATAAAAGAGATCAGGGTATATGAAGATCGTATCAAAATTTACACCTTCTAATTAACATGTTTTTACGCTAGGTAATGACATTAGAATGGAAATCCTCATGCATTTGAGGGCGATCAAAAAAACAAAGAAGGACGTCTCCTTACATGATCCGATCGGAACGGATAAAGAGGGAAATGAAATCACACTGATCGATGTCCTCAAAGCCGATCTTGAAGACATTGTCGATACCATTCAATTGAAGATGGAAAAGAAACAGATCTATGAACATATCCATATCCTCGATGATCGTGAAAAGGAAGTTATTGTCGGCCGTTTTGGACTCGATCTAGAAAAAGAACGGACCCAACGAGAGATCGCAAAAGACCTGGGAATCTCTAGAAGCTACGTCTCTCGGATCGAAAAACGCGCCCTGATGAAGTTGTTTCATGAATTCTACAGACAGAGGAACGACAAGGAAAAAGGGTAGAAGAAAACAGCTCATGGCATATAGTGCCAGGGCTGTTTTTATTAAGTATAGACAATATTGTCATGTGGATAAAAACGAACATATAACTTCTAAAGGGTAAAATGCATTTAAAAAAGAACAACTTATAAATTTGTGTTACCATTTAGTCTAACAAAAGTGGATGGGAGTGGTAATAATGACGAAAGGGCTCGAGGGGAAGCATATCGTTCTTACGGGATCAAGAAGGACTGAAGAAATGTGTGCTTTAGTAGAGAAACAGGGAGGAATCCCTATAGTAAAGCCTGCTCAAGGGACAGTATTTTTGGATGAGAAAGAGGTAGAACCAGAGATTATACGAATCGTAAAAGAAGGTGTTGATTGGATCGTTTTTACAACAGGTATAGGGGCGGAAACACTATTTAAGATTGCTGAAAACTTAGGAATATATGAACGTTTTATCACTACAATCAAAAAAGCGAAAGTAGCTACTAGAGGATATAAAACTCGTTCAGTATTGAAAAAGTTGGGTATTGCTCCAATTGCTGTTGATGACGACGGAACAACCCAAGGACTTATCCGTAACCTTGAGGAGTTTGAATTTAATGACCAGAGAGTGACGATCCAACTCCATGGTGATTCTGCACCAAAACTTATTCGATTTTTAGAGGGAAGAGGAGCTGTTTACTCACAAATTCTCCCGTATAAACATCTAATCCCCGATTCTCAAGTATTAAAAAGTTTATGTGATGAAATTTCTAAAGGGAAAGTAGATGCGGTATGTTTCACAACAGCACTACAGGTCCGTTTTCTTTTTGACTATGCAAGAGAAACGAAGTATTTACCTCAAATCAAAAATATGTTTAACAACAAAGTGATGGCTGCATCCGTGGGCAAAATAACAGCAGAAGCATTACATGAAGAAGGGGTAGAAAATGTACTCCAACCTGAAAAACAACGGATGGGGGCGATGATCGTGAAACTGTCCCGATATTATTTAGAGAAAAAAGAAAATACGGATGATTGATAAAAAATGTAAGTTATCTCTTTTTGATCGATGATCGAAATTTGAGAATCCAGTAGTCATTTGCTGTTTTTTAATGTGCTATACCTCTTCTTTTTCAATGATTCCAATTTTGAAAGCGTTTACCGTTCCGATCCTCCTATGTTTATCCTTCCTTTTACCTTCATGGATGAATATTCTATGCCTGATTGACCTCGATAAATATTAAACATTCGTTATTTCACTACAATTTAACCCCATCCTTTCTTATCTTAATTTCTTTTTGAGTGATATATATAACATTCCTTGTTAAGTATTACTACATATCAATGATTCGCGATGATCTTTAGAAGTTATTTTGAAAAACTATGTTAGATTTTCTTACAAGATCGTGTTAGTGCCCCTTGGTATATGTGATACTTTCTACATCGATAAACTAACAGCCATTTTAAAGGAGAGACTTGGATGGGCAAAGCTTATTTAGTTGGCGCAGGACCTGGAGATCCAGAATTGGTTACAATAAAGGGTCTTAAATGTATTCAGGAAGCGGATGTGATTTTATACGATCGTTTAATCAATCAAGAATTGTTAAGCTATGCGAAAAATGGTGCTGACTTGATTTACTGTGGCAAAAAGCCAGGCAATCATTCGATGGATCAAGAAATGATTAATCAATCTTTAGTAAGGTATCCGAAACGAGGGAAGGTTGTTACCCGGCTAAAAGGCGGAGACCCTTTTGTATACGGAAGAGGCGGTGAGGAATCAGAAGTACTTGCTAAACATGGGATTCCATTTGAAGTTGTACCAGGAATTACATCTGGAATCGCAGCTCCAATGTATGCGGGAATACCTGTCACGCATCGAGACTATAGTTCTACGTTCGCTATTGTAACTGGACATCTGAGAAAAGGGCAAGATGATTTGTGTTGGGAAAGCCTTGCAAAAGGTATTGATACCTTAGTGGTTTATATGGGGATCGGTAATTTACCGTATATTCAACAGCAATTATTGAAACATGGACGCTCTCAAAACGCGCCTGTAGCTATTGTGCACTCTGGTACGACAGTAAAACAACACACTGTTACTGGGACCCTTGCATCTATTGTGGGGCTCGCGGAGAAAAACCAGATTCAAAATCCCAGTATAATCATCATCGGTGAAGTGGTCCGATTACGTGAAAAAATACAATGGTTTGAACAACTAAACCACCAACAGTCCGTGTTAGACGTTTTAACAATTTAATTGTGTTATGGGATAAACAATCAACAACATGTTGCATTTCCTGACATGAGTAATAATTTTTTTGGAATATGTTGATTTCAAAGTAATGTATAGGAGGAATGACAAATGGATAAAAAGACCAATGGTATTGGCATGTTGACATTTTTATTTCTTGCTATTCAGGTATGGTTTCAGAAATGTTAATTCAATAGTTTGAAAGGATGCAAAAGATGATGAAAGGTCAAAAATGTGCATTATGGTTATCGACGATAGCAATGATTCTATCATTTACGGTTTGGACAATGATTGCACAGGTTGCACCAATAGTACAAGAAATGTATGAGTTGAGCGATACAAAGCTGAGCCTGCTTATAGCCATACCTGTTCTTCTAGGTTCATTGATGCGGATCCCATTAGGAATAGCAAGTGATCGATATGGAGGAAGAAAGATTTATACGTTAACGATGCTCGTACTGATCATCCCATTAGTAGGAATTGGTTATGCTGCTACCTACGAAATGCTATTGTTTTGGACATTTTTGATCGGGTTAGCAGGTGCAACATTTGCGATTGCCATTTCTTACGTTTCTAACTGGTATACGTCCGGAAAACAAGGGTATGTCTTAGGGATTGTAGGATTAGGAAATATTGGATCCGCAATATCTGGCTTTACTGTTCCTACTATGGTTACTGAATTCAGCCTTTCGTGGACGTTTTGGGGAAGCGCCATATTAATGGGTTTGATGACCGCCGTTTTTTGGTTTTTCACAAAGGAAGCCCCTCTTTCAAATGATAAAACAACAGTGAAAGAAGCTTTTTCTGTAATGAAATATAGGTCCCTTTGGATTTTGTCCATGTTTTATTTCCTTACTTTTGGTGGATTCGTAACTTTCAGTCTTTATTTACCAACATTGTTGAAAGGACTCTATCATATTTCACTCGTAGATGCAGGAATGAATACAGCGTGGTTTGTAATGCTCGCTACATTCATTAGACCTTTTGGCGGTTATCTTGCAGATCGATTTGGAGCAAAAATGCCATTATTGTTTCTGTTTTCCGGAACTTCAGTAATCGCTATCTTGATCCCTTTAGCGGTTGGGAATTTTTTTATTTTCAGTGTCGCATTCTTAACGTTGGGACTTTTTTTAGGAGCAGGAAATGGTGCCGTATTCAAACTCGTACCCGATGTCGCTCCGGGAAAAACAGGTGTATCAGCAGGGATTATTGGCGCGATTGGAGGTATAGGAGGCTTTATCTTGCCTCTGGTTCTTGGATTGACGAAAGATCTGATTGGGAGTTACACACCAGGCTTCGTATTATTTTCAATCCTTTCCTTTATGTGTCTAATTGGAACAATACGTGGGGTTAAAGATGGAAAAACAAGCAGCCAAAAGAAGAGTGTCAAAGCTTATCCATCCATTCAATGAATTGGAGGTAATATGTATGAAGAAGAAAAAACTAGTGTTGGTTGGAAATGGAATGGCGGGTGTCCGCTGTATAGAAGAGTTATTGAAAATCGACCCGGATACATTCGAAATCACCATTTTTGGAAGAGAACCATACCCGAACTATAACCGGATTCTATTATCAACAGTATTGCAAGGTGATACATCAATCAATGATATAACAATCAACGAAATGGAATGGTATGAGCAAAATAATATACAACTCTATACAGGGGAAACTGTGGTGGAGATTGATAAAGTAAGAAAACAAGTATATACCGACAAAGACAGACAAGTAGAATACGATGAACTGATTCTTGCGACAGGTTCTTTACCGTTCATGCTTCCATTACCAGGTGCAGATAAGGAAGGAGTTACAGCATTTCGTGATATCCAAGATTGTCAAACAATGATTGAGTCAGCGCAACATTATAATAAAGCCGTTGTCATCGGTGGAGGGCTTTTAGGTTTAGAGGCTGCCAGAGGATTACTTAACCTTGGTATGGAAGTGGATGTCGTCCATATTTGTGATTATTTGATGGAAAGACAACTCGACCCAACAGCTTCAAAAATGCTGCAAAAAAACCTCGAGGCGCAAGGAATGAACTTTCTACTTAACAAACAAACAGATGAGATTACCGGTAGTGATCGAGTGGAAGGATTACTCTTTAAAGACGGTTCAAAAGTTGAGGCTGATTTGGTTGTAATGGCTGTGGGAATCAGACCTAATGTTCAATTAGCCAAGAACAATGGTATACATGTGAATCGCGGGATTGTCGTTAATGATTATATGCAGACGGATTCTCCGAACATATATGCAGTCGGAGAATGTGCAGAGCATCGGGAAATTGTATACGGTTTAGTTGCTCCTCTTTATGAGCAAGGAAAAATTTTGGCTGAGAAAATTTGTGGAGTGGAAAGTAAAAAGTATGAAGGTTCTGTTGTTTCAACACAATTAAAAGTCTCCGGTGTGGACGTCTTCTCTGCAGGTGACTTCTTAGATAGTAATGATACAAATTCAATCAAAGTGTATGACGATTTTGAAGGGGTTTATAAAAAAGTAGTTATTCGTGATGACAAGGTGATTGGAGCCGTATTATTCGGTGATATTGGAGAAGGGCCCAAATTGCTGAACATGATACACGATAGGACTGATATTTCAGATCTCTCCAAGGTTACCATACTTCAAGACTCGGGTGATGAATCAAGTAAGAGTGCTGTGATAACGATGGATAACAGTGAAGTCATTTGCGGCTGTAATGGTGTTACAAAAGGTGAAATTTGTGGAGCGATTGTTGAAAACGGTCTGACGACGGTTGATCAAGTAAAAGACAATACAAATGCTTCACGATCTTGTGGGGGATGTAAACCTCTAGTTCAAGATCTATTAGAATACACACTTGGTGACGAATTTGACCAAAGTGAAATAAAAGAAGCAGTCTGTGGGTGTACAACATTAAGCCGTGAAGAAGTGATTGAAGAAATTAAATCTAAAAACTTAAAGTTTGTCAAAGAAATAATGAACGTACTCGGTTGGAAGAACGAAGAGGGGTGCTCGAAATGCCGTCCTGCACTGAATTACTATTTAGGAATGTTATATCCTTCAGACTATGACGATGAAGAAGAATCCCGTTTTGTCAATGAACGTCTGCATGCCAATATTCAGAATGATGGAACCTATTCGGTCGTTCCGAGAATGTATGGCGGGGTGACTAATGCGAATGACTTAAGAAAAATAGCAGACGTAGCGGATAAGTATGACGTTCCCATGATCAAATTGACAGGTGGGCAACGTATTGATCTATTAGGAATAAAGAAAGAAGATCTGCCAAAGGTTTGGGCAGACTTGGATATGCCCTCTGGATATGCGTATGGCAAAGCTTTACGAACAGTAAAAACATGTGTAGGCAGTCAATTTTGCCGATTTGGAACCCAGGATTCCACTCAACTAGGAATGGATCTAGAAAAGAAATTTGAACGTCTTAATACCCCACATAAAGTTAAAATGTCTGTTTCAGCTTGTCCACGTAATTGTGCAGAATCAGGTATTAAAGATGTTGGTGTAGTAGGTGTTGACGGAGGTTTTGAAATATACGTCGGTGGAAACGGGGGTACTCATCTACGTGCAGGAGATTTATTGTGCACGGTGGAAAAGGAAGAAGAGGTTATTGAAACAACGGCCGCCTTTCTCCAATATTATCGTGAGACAGCAAAATATTTAGAAAGAACTTCCAAATGGGTAGAACGTATAGGGTTAGAGAATGTTCGCGAGGTCCTGTTTGATGAGGAAAACAAAATACGGTTAGTAGCCCGAATAGAAGAAACTCTTGCACATACAAAAGATCCTTGGAAAAAAATCGTTAAAAACAAAGAGAAACAAGAAAAGTTATTTCAAAATTTAGAAACTCAAGCCTCTGGTCGGGTATAGGGAGGGTAAATCATGGAGCGTATACATGTTGCGGATGTTGATAATCTACCAGAAAAATTAGGTAAATCTGTGAAAGTAAGAAACTATGATATTGCATTATTCAAACTATCAAACGGAGTGATACGGGCGATTGAAAATAGCTGTCCCCATAAGGGAGGAGCACTTTCTCAGGGGATCATAAGCGGAGAGAGCGTATATTGTCCCTTACACGATTGGAAAATTTGTACGGAAGATGGAAAGGCTCAAAAACCTGATGAAGGTTGTGTAAAAACATTTAAAGTGGAGATTAAAGATACAAAAGTTTATGTTTGCATATAGTAGAGCAACTAAAAGGTGTGACCAGTAAATGAATGATTTTCTGAGTTATTATCGACAAAAAGAGAAAGAACTAGGAACCGAAAAAGTTACGGAAACCCAATGTCCTTTTTGCAGCGTACAATGTACAATGCAACTCTTTGAACAACCTAGAGTAGGGCGGAAAAATTACAAGGTTATACCGAAAAACAACCCGACCTCGGGGGAGAGGTTATGCATAAAGGGGCTTAATGCTCACCAACATGCATTGAATCAAGAGCGTATTCAATATCCTATGTTAAAAAAGAACGGGGAGTTTGTTCGAATTTCTTGGCAGAAAGCGATCGCGTATATACGAGAAAGGTTTTCAGATATTCAACGTCAAAATGGAGTTGATGGAATAGGGCTATATGGCGGGGGATCACTAACGAATGAATCAGCATATTTGTTGGGGAAGTTTGCTCGTGTTGCACTAACAACAAAGCATATTGATTATAATGGTCGTTTTTGCATGTCAGCCGCTGCTACAGCAGCAAATGAAGCATTTGGTATAGATCGTGGATTTACAAATAAGTTGTCAGAGATCCCTTTCGCTCGTTGTCTCATTTTAGCAGGAACCAATATTGCAGAATGCCAACCGACATTAATGCCTTATCTGACAAAGGCAAAGGAAAATGGATCATTCATCATTGTAATTGATCCAAGGGAAACAGCAACAACGGAAATTGCTGATTTACATTTAAAAGTAAAGCCTGGTATGGATGCTGCGCTAGTTAACGGTATCCTTAAGGTCATTTTTGAAAAAGGTTATTTTAATGAAGAGTTTATAAATGAAAGAACAAATGGATTCCAGGAGCTAAAAGAACATATAAGCACCATTCAATTAGATAATATATCGAAAATGACAGGAATTCCAGAGGATTCGATTCGACTGGCAGCCGTAAAATACGCGACATGTTCTACAGGGATGATTTTTACCGCAAGAGGAGTAGAACAGCAAACCGATGGGTATATGGCGGTGAGAAATTTTTTAAACCTTGTATTAGTGACGGGGAAAATTGGAAAAATCGGTTGTGGATATGGTGCAATCACAGGTCAGGGAAATGGTCAAGGTGGAAGGGAGCACGGTCAAAAAGCGGATCAGCTTCCTGGGTACCGTCATTTGGAAAACAAAGAACATCGCAAGTATATCTCTAAGGTATGGGGTGTCAACGAAAAAGACTTGCCTCGCCAGGGTGTTTCAGCCTATGAAATGATTGAGAAAATAGATACTGGAGAAATCCAAGGTTTATTCGTAATGGGATCAAATCCTATTGTATCGAATCCGAATGCGAATTTTGTAGAACAATCGTTGAAAAAATTAAGATTTTTAGTTGTAGTGGATTTATTCATTTCCGAGACAGCAAAATTAGCAGACTTGATCTTACCGTGTTCATCTTACTTAGAAAATGAAGGTACGATGACGAACCTGGAAGGACGTGTAACCTTACGGAAAGCATCCCGTAAAAGTCCCGGAGAAGCCATGCATGACTGGAAAATATTATGTGAGATTGCAAAAGCTTTTGAAAAGGGGAAGTATTTTTCTTTTTTTTCACCTGAAGAAATTTTTAACGAGATTAGGGTAGCAAGTCGTGGTGGAATCGCGGATTACTATGGAATTACCTATAAACGTTTAAAAAAAGAAAGAGTTTATTGGCCATGTCCTGACCACGGTCACCCCGGGGAGAGCAGGCTCTTTACAAAAAGATTTAGACACCCAGATGGAAAAGGAAAATTGATATCTGTTCGTAACATCTTTCCAAAAGAGCGTACAGACAATGATTATCCACTTTATTTGACAACTGGAAGGGTAATATCGCATTATTTGACAGGTGTACAAACGAGAAACAGTCCATCATTGAGATCTCGTGATTTTGAATCGTTTTTAGAAATCCATCCGGATACTGCAAAGAAATATAAAATCGAAAATCATGCCTTAGTTAAACTTACGTCTAAAAGAGGACAGATTACAGTCAGGAGTAAATATACGAATAAAATTCGTGAAGATACTGTTTTTGTTCCCTTCCATTGGGGAGATGATCAAAATGTGAACCGACTTACTCATGAAGCACTAGATCCGACTTGTAAAATGCCAGGGTTTAAAGTTTGTGCAGTGAAAGTAAGCCCGTTTATTGATTTGACTTTGAATTAAACACCCATATTCAAATCATAAT
Organism: Alkalihalobacillus sp. TS-13; assembly: GCF_019720915.1. Classification (GTDB taxonomy): domain Bacteria; phylum Bacillota; class Bacilli; order Bacillales; family Fictibacillaceae; genus Pseudalkalibacillus. The sequence continues at coordinate 1,795,153 of NZ_JAHKSI010000001.1, read as the reverse complement.
ACGGGATATTTATTGTTTAGTGGATTGATACAAGAGCTGTAAATAAAGATTGAAAAGGGAGAGGACTAATGCAGGCTGTATTATATGTTGGTCACGGTAGCCGTTGTAAAGATGGAGTCAATCAGGCGGCTGAATTTGTATGGAGTGCTATGAAAAAAGCACCTGTCAATTGGTCTGGGTGATTAATGGAAACAAGGCACTTTTATTTCTGATTACCGAATGATTTGGATAGATGGAACTCAGTTTGATAATAAAGGTTATATGTTGTTTAACAGTAATCGTCTTCAGGTCAACTACTCAATTTTATAAAAAGGTTCAAAGCTTCAAAGTTTACCTTTGCGGTTTTGGTGTACAGCTTGCTGGACTAGCTGGCAAAAAAGTGATTGGTAAAGAACCACATTTTGTGGTTCTTTACTCAGCTTGTAGAGAAACTCCTGGTTTTTCTACAAGTTTTTTTAATCTTCCCTTTTGGGAGAGAATACCACTCGCTTTCCGCGGACGAACGTGCGAGCCTCCTCGCTAAACCCACGCTGTGGGTCTCGGATCGCCCGTTTTTCCGCAGGAGTCTCGCGGCATTCCTCCAACGGGGGAGCTTAAAATCGAAAAAAGATTCTCCTCCATCTAGTTGATCCTAGCTAGATGGAGGGCAATCTTCTTTATGTTCTGACAGGCTGCTGTTATCAGCGCCTGTTCTCGAACTTTTTCTTTTCCTCGCAAGCGAAAATAACGCAGCCCATGCAGTTCTTTTGAATCTGCGAAGCTACGTTCAACTTTCTCTTTTCTCATGCGATAAATCCATTTCCCTTCATTAGATAACCGGTTCAAACGAACTTGTTCTTTATCATCTTCCCATACATGAAATTCAACGAATCAGAAAGTTGATTTCAGAGTTGGAAGGAGGGCAAACAAACATCATTCGTTCTCCCGAAGATGCTGCAAAGGTTGTCGCAGGATTTATTGGGGAAGATGATCGCGAAGTATTCTTTGTAATGCGCCTCAATACAAAAACAATTTTTTGCAGTTCATCACTTTCATCTTGGTTCAATTAAGTCAATTTAAGTAATCAATAGATTAGATATAGATCGGTTCAGTCCTCTGATCAAGCTGGAGAGATGACCAGATAAAAGGTAGAGTATCGTTAGACACTCTGCCTTTTAAGCGAATTCTATGCTCAAGCATCATACACCGTCACTTAACCACATTTCTTCACTCATATCCATTCCCTTCTAACTAATCACGATTGGCTTAGTAGAGGATCTCAATAAAAATTCAGGTTTTAGGACAACTTCTCTAGGTTTTTTTGATAAAGAATTATTTTTTATACGATCTATTAGCATTTGTGTACCAATATAGCCAAAATCATAGGCTGGTTGCATAACTACCGTTAAAAATGGGTTGATTGCAGAATCTGGGTCGAGATCATCAAAACAAACGACTGATATCTCGTCAGGAACGCTAACATTTAAGGCGTGCAGTGCTTTAATCATATCAATAGCTATGGAACTATTACTTGCAAATAAGGCAGTTGGTCTCTCATCCTTTGGTAAATTCAATAATTGCTTTACTACATTTTCTGCATCGTTGTTCCGATTATAATTAATCTCAAACATTAGCTTTTCGTTAATTGAAAGACCTAATAAATTGTGAACTTCCTTATAAGACTCTTTCCGCATCATAGCGGTATAGACATCCTTTGGACCGTTTATTAAAGCAATGTTCTTATGTCCCAGTTCAAACAAGTGATTTAAAAGCATTTTGGTTCCCGAATAGTTATCACCCAGGACTTTATCAACTTTCACGTCAGGAAGATCGCGGTCTACTAGGACGAAAGGAATTTGGTATTTATTGAATAATTTTATATGTTTGGACGATGAGTTATTTGCAGGAGAGAATAAAACACCATCTGCACCAGTAGATATTATGGTGTTAATATACACCTTTTCTTTTTCGATATCCTCGTCCGTGTTACAAAGCATTAATTGATAGCCTAATTCTCGTGCTTTATCTTCCGCTCCTCTAGCTAGTTTAGTGAAAAAGGGGTTCGCTATATCTGAAATTAACAATGTTAATAATTTAGATTCTTTTAAAGTTAGCGATCTTGCTGATGAGTTTGGAATGTATCCGAGTTCATCTATTGCATTATTTACTTTGTTGCGAATTGCTTCACTGGTGTTACCTGTATTATTAATCACTCTTGAAACAGTCATTGGAGATACTTTTGCTAATTTCGCTATATCGTATATCGTAACCATGATTGGACACTCCTTTAAAAATCAATAAATATATTTTCATTTTACTATAAAAATTCTTGACAGCAATACAAATAACTGATATTTTTATGTTACCGGTAACATTCTGAATATTCATTTTTTAAAATTAATTGAAAACGTTTTCTGATTTGGTTAATGGTTAGATTGATTGAATGAATTACTGGTTGTTCTAGTAGTTTATAGGGGGAAATGGAGATGATTTAATGCTAAAAACAAATTGTTTGCATCCAGAATTATTGTATTTTCTAGCTAGATCAGGCCATGGGGATCGAATCCTAATATCAGATGGGAACTATCCTGCAGAAACGAAAACAAATCCAAATTGCACAAAGATTTACTTGAATTTAGCCCCAGGACTTTTAACAGCAATCGATGTAATTAAAGTTTTAAATAATACGATACCAATAGAACTAGCATGTGTAATGCTTCCCGACGAAGATGTTCACATTCCTATATATAGCGAATTCTATGAAATTATTAATCAAGATTTAGAAAAAAAGTCAAGATTTGAATTTTATAATGAATGTAAAAGCGAAGATGTAAAGCTCACAATTGTTACGGGTGAACAACGTACATATGCAAATTTATTATTAACAATTGGTGTTGTGAACTAATTAACGGGGAGGCGTTTGTATGGAAGAAATCTTACATCTTGCAAAGAATGCTTTAAGAGTGGAAAGTGAAGCTTCAGCTCAATTAATCGATCAGTTAGATATAAATTTTTGCAAGGCAATTAGATTGATTCTGAATTGTAAAGGTAAAGTAGTGGTTACTGGTGTTGGGAAATCAGGCCATATCGGGAAAAAGATAACTGCATCACTTTCTAGTTTAGGGACACCGTCCTTCTTTGTCCATTCTACAGAAGGTGTGCATGGCGATTTAGGAATGATTTCTAAAGAGGATATAGTTATCGAAATTTCAAATAGTGGAGAAACGGGAGAAGTAATCGCATTACATCATACCTTAACAAAAATTGGGGTGAAACGCATTGCAATCACCCGTAATCCTGACTCAACACTAGCAAAACAGTGTGACGTAGCAATTTGTTACAGTTATGAAACGGAAGCGGATCACTTAGGCGTTGCTCCGACAACGAGTGCTTTATTGACTTTAATGATAGGTGATGCAATGGCAATAACATTATCACATCTAAAACAATTTGATAAAAGGGACTTTGCATTATATCATCCCGGAGGAAATTTAGGTGAACAACTTACAAAGGAAAATTAAGATTTAGAGGTGAGTATATGAGTATTGTAGTCATTGGAGGCTTCACAATGGATTTGATCGTATCCGTTGAAAGAGCGCCGGATGCAGGAGAAACTATTTTAGGAAATGGTTTTTATAGTCAACCAGGTGGAAAAGGTGCGAACCAAGCTGTAGCTGTATCTAGAGCAGGTGGAGATGTAAAAATGATTGGTAAACTAGGTAATGATCATTTCGGGGATGAAGTGGTCGAAACACTTTCGAAAGAAAATATTGATATCTCTTTTATTGAAAGAATATCGGATCAACCTACAGGTGTAGGGTTAATAGTAGTCGACAAGACTGGCGAGAATAAAATTGTTGTAGTACCGGGAGCAAATAAGGAATTTCAGGTAAAGGACATAAAAAAGGTGGAAAATGTACTCAAGGGAGCAGACATGATTTTGCAACAATTTGAAATGGATATTGACATGACTCTTGCAGTGATTGATTTTGCTTATCACCATGGAAAAACAGTACTCGTAAATCCTGCTCCGGCAAGATCGATTCCAGATGAGGTGTATAAAAAAATAAATTATTTAACTCCTAATGAATCGGAAGCTTCGATGTTAACAGGAATTGCAATTAATGATGTAGATGACGCAATCCTTGCGGGACAACTCCTTTATAATAAAGGAGTGCAATGTGTCATTATTACTTTATCAAATAAAGGTTCTGTTATTGTTGATCCGGAAGGAGCCAGACATATCGAGAGCTACCCTGTTCAAGCGATTGATTCGGTTGCAGCAGGAGATGCATTTAACGGTTACTTCGCAAGTGGGATCATCAAAGGCTTGAATGTGGATGAAGCAGTTATAGAGGCGAATGCAGCAGGGGCACTTACAGTAACTAAACCTGGAGCAATACCCGCAATTCCATATTATAAGGATGTACAAAACATTTCTCAAAAGATAACTTGAAAACGCATTCAACCTGAAAGATGGAATTACTGTTGAGTTATAGAACTTTACTCAACAATTAACTATAGATCAAATATAGGAGGTTAAGAAGTTAACATTACGTGTAGGGAATTTCGCTGTGTATATTAAATTTTTTAGAAGGGGAGAAAGTTATGTTGAAAACTAAAAGTTTGTTTTTGTCATTAGCACTTCTACTTTCGTTCAGTACAGTTCTTATAGGTTGTAGTGGTGAATCAACTTCAGGTTCTGCGGACTCAGATAATGGAAATAAGGACAAAACGTTTGAATTGAACTTTTCAACAGCGAGTGTACCAAATGATGCTCATACAGAAGGGTTAAATGTATTAAAAGAGTCTATCGAGGAAAAAACAGATGGGCAAGTAAAAGTAAATATACATCACTCTGGTTCATTGTATACACAAGAAAATGAAGTTGATGCCCTAATGAGAGGGAATCTTGAAATGGCGTATACGGGTGCCGAATGGTTGGCTGAGGAAATACCATCTCTCTCCATGTTTACATCTGCTTACCTATATAAAGATTATGATCATATGACAAGTGTATTAAATGGTGAAATCGGTGAAGAAGTCTTTGACCAAGTTGCTGAGGAGTTGGGTATTCGTCCATTAGGTGCATTTTATCTTGGTACAAGACAACTTAATTATCGGGATACTGGGAAGGAAATTAGAACTCCAGAAGATATGAAAGGTATTACTTTAAGAATGCCTGGTAGTCCAAGTTGGTTGTTTGTTGGTGAAGCAATGGGGGCTAATGCTACTCCAGTAGATTTTTCAGAGCTCTATATGGCTCTGAAAACAGGGACAGTTGACGCTCAAGATAACCCACTTCCAACTGTTAAAAATGCCTCGTTTTATGAAGTAACGGACTATGTTTCATTGACCAATCATATTATAGCTTCTGTTTGGCCAACCATTAATGAAGAGGTTTGGGTAGAGATGGGAGAAGAATTGCAAGGGAAAATGATGGAAGCAGTTGAAGAAGCTCGTAAACATGTAGACCAAACGAATTTAACTGCAGAAAAAGAAGTGATTGATTTTCTTGAAGGAGAAGGTCTTGAAATTATTGAACCGGATGTTCAAGCGTTTCGTGATCATGTTCAACAACAATACCTAGACAATAAAGAAATGTCTTCAACTTGGGATATGGAAATGTTTAATCGTATTAATGAAAAGGGAGAGTAATTTATGTTATTGGGAAGCTTTCTTTAAGAGAGCTTCCTAATATTAAGAGGGGGTATTGAGATGAGCACTTTAAAAAAAGTTGCAAAATTCCTTCGTAATTTAATAGAAATATATATTCCAACTACTACTCTATCAATCATGTTGATTGCTTTTATCATTCAGATTTATTCAAGATATATATTAAAAGATCCGATTACGTGGACTTATGAAGTTACAAAAATAACTTTTATATGGACTATCTTACTTGGATCTTCTTATGCATTAAGAGTTTCTGAACATGTAGAATTTGGTGTGATCTACGATCTGTTTAACGAGAGATGGAAAAGATTTACCAGAATCATAGTGAATTTATTATTAATTGTATTATTAGGAGTCTTAATTATACCAGTGTATGACTATCTTGACTTTCAATCTACCCAATATTCACATGTGTTAAGAATCCCGATGAATATTGCCTATGCTCCATTTTTAATATTAATCATTTCTATACTCATATATTCTGTAGTTCAAATCGGAAAAGATTTACATGGTATCGTACATAAGATGAAAGAACATCACGTGGAATAGGGGGTAGTTGTATGGATGGAGTATTTTTAATAACCATAGCTATTTTTATCATAAGTTTTATATTAAAGATCCCAGTAGCTATAGGTATGATCATCAGCTCAGTCTTTTATTTTTTAGCCAATGGTCGTGATGTCAGTCAAGTATCAGAGATAATGCTTACAAATCTAGAAGCCTCATATGTTATTTTAGTCGTTCCACTATTTATTCTAGCTGCAAATGTTATGAACTCGGGTATGGTGACAGATCGAATATTTACTTTCGCAAATTCATTAGTTGGAAGATACAAGGGAGGTTTAGGCCATGTGAATGTGGTGGCTTCATGTATATTCTCCGGTATGACTGGCTCTGCCATTGCAGATGCGGCAGGGCTGGGAAAAATGGAAATAGATGCTATGAGAAAAAAAGGGTATGATGATGGGTTTAGTGCTGCACTTACAGCCGCTTCTGCAACGATTGGTCCAATCTTCCCACCAAGTATTCCATTTGTAATCTATGCAATGTTATCTGGCGCTTCAATTGGTGCTTTATTTCTAGCAGGGATTATACCTGGCCTACTAATAGGAGTAGCGCTGATGATTTATATCATGGTGATTGCTAGGGTAAGGCATTATCCAGCAGAAAATCGTCCGATGCGTAAAGAGTTTTTGATCTATTCATTTAAGGCTATACCTGCATTGTTTACTCCTGTCATTATTTTATTAGGTATTTACAGTGGAATTATGACCCCTACTGAGGCTGGAGCAGTTGCAGTTTTATATGCCATTATTATTTCTATTTTTGTATATCGTTCCTTAGGCCTTAAGAATCTCGTCGCTGTACTTGCTGATACTGCAAAGACTTCCGGTAGTATCGGATTAATAGCAGGAGCAGCGTTCTGTTTTTCATATATTTTTGCTTACGAACAAGTACCACATATGATCTCGAATTTTATCCTTACTTTTACTGAGAGTGATATAATTTTCCTACTGATCATCAATGTATTTTTCTTAATTATGGGTATGTTTATCGATACGATGATTATGACACTGGTATTTATCCCAGTGGTATTGCCCATAGTTGAACAATTTGGGATTGACCCTGTTCACTTTGGGGTGGTAATCATTTTAAACATGATGATAGGACTATCAACTCCACCTTTTGGTATGCTGCTTTTCGTGGTATCCGGGATTTCTGGGGTTAAGTTAAATATTATTATGAAAGAAATTATACCCATGATCCTTGTCATGCTGGTTGTACTTGGGTTAGTAACCTATATACCACAAATCTCAACATTTTTACCACACCTGCTTGGTTATTAGTACTTAAAGGAGAGAGTTATAATGTTTAATAAAATTCCTAATGGTGTTTGGCCTACAATGATAACCCCATTTACAAAAGAAAATGAAGTGGATTACCTAGGATTAGAACGATTAATAGAGTGGTATATTGAGCGCAATGTAAATGGATTGTTCGCAGTTTGTCAATCTAGTGAAGTTTTTTATTTATCATTAAAAGAAAGATTAAAACTGGCTAGGTTTATTGTTGAAAAAGTTAATGGGCGAATCCCTGTAATTGCTGGTGGTAATATTTCCGAAAGTATTACTGATCAAATAGAAGAGATAAGAGCAATGTCACAAACTGGAACCAGTGCTACAGTCTTACTGGTAAACCGTCTAGCATCACCACATGATTCTGAACAGGTATTGAAAGAGAATCTAAGTAAGATTCTTAATCAAGTTCCAAACATTAAGTTTGGTCTATACGAGTGCCCATATCCTTTCCATCGATTGTTATCTGCAGAAACGCTACAGTGGGTGGCAGAAACGAATCGTTTTTTGTTTATCAAAGAAACAAGTTGTAACCTAAATACGATTAAATCAAAGATTGATGCAGTCAAAAAAAGTGATTTGAAAATTTTTAATGCTAATGCAGCTACATTTAAAGAATCTCTGGAAATGGGTGTTTCTGGATATAGTGGAATCATGGCTAATTTTCATCCAGAACTATATGTTTGGTTGGTAGAAAATTGGTTCAAAGAATCAGAAGAAGCTGAAGCACTTCAGCACTTTCTAAGTGTAGCTTCGGTATATGAAAATCAACTCTATCCTACCAACGCAAAGTATTATCTTATTTTGGAAGGGCTTAATATATCAGAAAAAAGTCGTGTTCATTATAATCGGAATTTAAAACCTTCACAGAAAATTGAAATTGAACATCTAAGAAGTTTAACTGAAAAGTATATTCAAAGATTAAAAATGTAAACTGTGTTATTTTTTTAGTGCTCGTTTGTCTTGTAAAAAAGATAGAGCTGCAATTATCTCTTAAATTGGAACTTATGTAAATAACAAGAGAATTTGATCTAGAACAATAATCTTTGTTGTAACTATATATAAAAACAATACTGATACTTTAGTATATTCAATGAAAAATAGGCACTTATGTAAAGCTTTTTATATACCATACCTGAACTCTAATTTTTACTAGAGTTCAGGTGTAACCTTAATAAGTACTTATTCCACTCCACGAAAACTGCATGATTTACTTCCTCGTCATAAGAAGACTTTATAGCTTTTATTAGCTCAACTATTTCCTGTCATAAACTTATCCATACTTTATTAAACTTGTTTGGCTAATCGGAGTTCAAATCCCTAGAAAACCATTTAGAAATGAAATGAGGTGAAAAAGTAATTTCGAAAATCAGAATATTGAAAAAAGAAGGGAGAATTTTAAATTGAAGGGGAAAACTATTCGAATTATAACGACCACTTTGTTGTTATTTTCATTATTCTTAGCTGAGTTAGGAACAGACAGTACTAATGCAGAGGAAGTAAATGCTGCAAGCACTCCTATGTTAGAACGAATTCAATACAATAACCCAGAGCTTGTTACAGATTTAGGTATTGGTGCTTGGTCGCATCCGTTACCAATGGATTATGACGACGATGGAGATTTAGATTTGCTCGTTTCAGGAATTGATAAGCCGTATCATGGTCTATATTTTTTTGAAAATATAAGCGGGGATGTGAAGCATCCCACATTCAAAAAGGCAGTTCGAGTGAGTCATGGATTAGATAATGTTACGATTTCCTATAATGGTAATGAACCGATTGTGACAACACCAGGTAGAGTCTATCCAAATGTAAAAGAAACAGGTCTTTACCCAAGTGAACCTATTCCATTTGAAGGAGAGGTGCACCCTACTGAATCATTTCTTCGTGGAAATCAATGGAGTTTTGTAGATTATAACGGCAATGGAATACTAGATTTAATTGTTGGAGTAGGAGACTGGGACGATTACGGATGGGATAACGCATTTGATGAAAATGGTGAATGGACAAATGGTCCGTTGCACGGCTATGTTTATTATATTGAAAACCTCGGAACCAACGAAAATCCTGACTACAGTGAACCGGTGAAAATAGAAGCAGGTGGTAATCCAATTGATGTATATGGAAAACCATCACCCGTTGTTGCTGACTTTAATGGCAATGGAAAGCTAGATATTATAACTGGTGAACATTTAGATAAACTAACGTTCTTTGAAAATATAGGAACTAGAACTGAACCAGTTTATGATAAGGGAAAGTACCTTGAAAAAAATAATAAAATTATCACCATGGATTTACAAATGCTTGTTGTTTCAGCTATCGATTGGACGAAAGATGGTCATATGGATTTGATTGTTGGTCAGGAAGATGGACGTGTCGCCTTAATTGAAAATACTGGTAGAGTTGATAACGGTATGCCTGTATTTAAGAAACCATACTTTTTTCAACAACAAGCAGATAGTGTGAACGTGGGAGTATTAGCCACACCGGATAGTTATGACTGGGACGGCGATGGGATTGAGGATTTGATTGTTGGTGATTCAGCAGGACGAATTAGTTTTGTGAAAAATCTTGATGGTGGGTTAAAGCCAACATGGGCAGCTCCCGAATATTTAAAAGCTGGTGGTGAAGAAATACGGAGACAAGCCGGTGAAAATGGTTCTATTCAAGGACCAGCAGAAGCAAAATGGGGATATACAGCCGTTAAAGTAGCAGATTGGAATCATGATGGTTTACCTGATATCATCGCTAACGATATATGGGGAAAAGTACACTGGTATGAAAATGTCGGCACACGCACGGATCCTGAACTAGAAGCAGCCAAACCTATTGAGGTTGAGTGGGAAGGAGAGACACCAAAGCCGGAATGGAATTGGTGGGATCCTGAGGGGAATAGTTTAGTAACACAGTGGAGAACTACACCTTATGTTATGGATTTGAATAAGGATGGATTAAATGATCTGATAATGCTTGATCATGAAGGATACCTAGCATTCTTTGAACGTCAAGAGGTAGATGGTGAATTGAAGCTACAACCTGGTGAACGAATTTTTATAGGAGAAGAAGGATCATCTAAATTTGACCGGCACGGTAATCCTACTATGGCCCCAAAAGGTCCTATGCAAATGAACTATGAAGAATTCGGCCCTAGTGGACGTAGAAAGTTTACCATCGTGGATTGGAACGGTGACGGGAAGCTGGATTTAATTACTAATGGTCGACCTAATATCAGATTGCTCCTTAATGTTGGAACAGAAGAGGAACCATTCCTTTTTAGAGATATGGGGCATGTAACAGAAGGTGTTTTAGCAGGACATACGACCTCTCCAACCATTGTAGATTGGAATGATAATGGTGTTCCAGATCTTTTAGTTGGTGCCGAGGATGGACATATGTATTACCTTGAGAATAACTATACAGAAGATGAACCAGAACCAAGAGAGTCTAACCCAGAGGGCGAAATTAATGATTTAATTGGGCATTGGTCCTTTAATGAAGGAACTGGTTATATTGCCAATGATGAATCGGGATATGATAATTATGGTGTTATTAAAGGTGCTTCATGGATAGATGATGGTTATGAGGGGAGTGCTCTTCAATTTAATGGATTTAACAATTATGTAGATTTAGAGCATACCGTTGGACCATACTTGGATGGTGCATCAAGTATCACTGTTGAAGGATGGATCAAATTAAATTCTCTCGAATCGTCAGGAATGAAAATATTTGGTACTAGGATTGATGGTGGCCGGGCCGGTATGGAGATCACAGTACGAGGCAATTTAAATACGATTCAAGTTGCTGGCAGAAGTCAATCTGCTGATCCCTTTAATAAACACCAATACTCACTGGATCCATTTAATTTTGGAGAATGGAATCATATTGAAAGTACCCTGGATTTTAAAAATAATGAGATTAGATTGGTAATTAATGGAGAGGAACAAACGCCTATACCGGGTACAACGATTAATTTTGGCAGTTCGACGTATGTTCGTGGAACCACATCCGAGCATGACTCCATTGGTAGAAGCCCTAGTGAGACCGAATATTTTAACGGAATGCTTGATGACATTAAAATCTATCGAACTACTTCAGAAGATGATGACGGAGAATCTCAGCCGCCAAGAGTGTCAGAACCTGATGGAGAATTGAATGACTTAATCGGACATTGGTTATTTAATGAGGGGAGTGGAAGAAATGCTGGTGATGAATCAGGTTATGATAACTATGGTGTAATAAATGGTGCTTCTTGGATATCTGGATATGAACAAAATGCACTACGATTTGATGGAATTGATGATTATGTAGATTTAGAGCATACAGTTGGACCATATTTAGATGGTGCAAGTGGTATTACGGTAGCTGGCTGGGTCAAAATGGATTCGATTAAACCTACTGGAATGAGAATTTTCGGAACTAGAATTGACGGTGGACGAGCTGGAGTAGAATTAACTATAAGAGGGAACCTAAATACGATTCAAATGTCTGGCAGAAGTCAAACCTCTGATGCTTATAATAAGTATGAATATTCTCTTGACTCGCTTATTGTTGGAGAATGGAATCATATAGTTGGTGTCATGGATTATAAAAATAATGATATCAAACTTTATATGAATGGTCAGGAACAAACACCAATGGGAGGTTCTGTTGATTTCGGCAGTGACGCCTATATAAGGGGAACAACAAGTGAACGAGATTCAATCGGAAGAAGTCCGAATGGAACGGAATACTTTGATGGTAGTCTAGATGATGTCAGGGTATATAGAACGGCGCTTTCATCAGAGGAAGTATTAAATCTCTTTGGAGACAGGTAGCCTTGTCTAAAGTTAGTCTAACTTCAGACAAGACTAAGTTACCTTTGAATTTAATCGGAACAATGACTGACGGAACAGACGCAAACTTCATAATATGGAGATAGAGTATTTAACAACAAATTCTGACAGTAATTTTATCAATGATAACGGAAAACTTACATTGGAAGAAGGATTGAATGATGTCCGGTCTTTTATAGTATGGGTTAATGTCACATTTAATGGAAATACAGTTACTTCAAATTCACTAGAATTAGAGGTCAATGCTACTATACCGTTAATTGTGCAAACACTAGAATACTACTATAAAGGTACAGAAGTATTAAGCCATCCACTGTATAAGCAATTGATAGCACGGTTGAAGCAAGCGAAACATTACTATGATGAAGACCGTCATGCTCAAGGTAATAAACATATGGAGGATTTTATAAAGGATCTTAATAGTGAAGCATTGGATAAATTTATTACAAAGGAAGCAAAAGCTATTCTCAATGAGGATGCCCAATCGATTATAGAAAAATTGGTCTAACTAAAGAGCAGTTATTGTGGAACTCCGCTTTGGAAGAATAAAGTGGGGTTCCACTAACGCTGTTGTTATACAAACCGTTAGGGAGAAGGTAATTAGATGACATTAAGACCATATGTTAAAGCGCATTTAGAAGTAGCACAAACGGTTGATATATCAGATATAGAGAAATTAAAAAAAGAAAGAGACCGATTTCAACAAAAAGAATGGAATGGTTTTAATTATCCTTTTAAAAAAATTGAGGACCTTTCTATTCATAACAAAACAGATACTTTAATTAGAGTATATACACCCAATATTGAAGGACCTTATAACTTGTTTGTGTTTTTTCATGGTGGAGGATTTGTAAAAGGTGGTTTAGATTCTCATGATATAATTTGTCGCAAGCTAGCCTATAGAGGAGGTGTTAAAGTAATCTCTGTTGATTACCGACTAGCTCCAGAACATCCCTTTCCAATTGCACCTGAGGATTGTTACTTTGTAACTAAATGGGTTTCAGAGCACCTGGAAATGTTAAATGGAGAAGGGAAGCAAATTTTTATAGGTGGCGATAGTGCTGGGGGGAATCTTGCTGCGGTAGTCTCACAAATGTGTAGGGACAGAAAAGAGCCATACATCGCAAAACAAATTCTCATATATCCGGTTACAGACTATCACTCGTTAGAACATGATTCCATTTACTCCTCCTATCATGAAAATGCTAAAGGATATGGTCTTACAAATAAAGAAATGGCTCTGTTTTGGAATTACTATATTAGGAAAGATGAAAGTAAGTTTCATCCCTATGCCTCCCCAATCAGAGCTGAAGATTTAAGTGATTTACCAGATGCACTTGTGATAACGGCTCAATATGATGTATTAAGAGACGAAGGAGTTGCTTATGCGGAAAAGCTATTCCAAGCTGGCAACTTTGTCCAACATAGACAAATTAGTGGGACAATCCATGGCTTTTTATCTTCTTTTTCTGAGGAAGAGGAGACAGAAGAAGTATATAAATTGATCATTTCTTTTCTCGGAAATTAAAATCTTTTAAATTTTTTATAGTATTTTGTAAAAATTTCGTTATTAAATAAACTCAACCAACTCATTTTTAAACTTTTTGTGATCTACTCACAATGGATATAAAAGGTGCCAATTACAAGAATATTTTTGAGTGGTGCCCTGAACGTTTTTTACCGTACAAGTGCAATGCGACTTTCGAAAGTGTTGTCATAAGCTACTAATCCTACTAAACCTAAGAATTCATTTACTAAAGGGAGAAAACAGGAATTCGAAATTTGATGATGTACTATTGGATACGTGATCTAGAAGGTAATGAAGGCTACTGGCAGGAATATTTAGAAAAAACAATACCTTTTCTTGAATCAAAATAGAAATTTGTATTTATTTATCTGATTACTCCTAGAGCAAACATCGTCGATACCATTCAATTGAAGATGGAAAAGAAACAGGTCTATGAACATATCTATATCCTCGATGATCGTGAAAAGGAAGTTATTGTCGGCCGTTTTGGACTCGATCTAGAAAAAGAACGGACCCAACGAGAGATCGCAAAAGACCTGGGAATCTCTAGAAGCTACGTCTCTCGGATCGAAAAACGCGCCCTGATGAAATTGTTTCATGAATTCTACGGACAAAGGAACGACAAGGAAAAAGGGTAAGAGAAAACAGCTCTGGTGATTGTTTCCAGAGCTGTTTTTATACATTAAATGCAAGGTATTAATGCGTTTGCTTCTCAATTATTCTTGTAGTTCTATATTTGGGTTTTTATCTTTGAACCATCTCAAGGCGAAGTCACTTTCGAAGATGATCACTGGTTTTCCTAATGCATCGTGAACAAGATAATTCGGACTGTCCAGCTTCAAGTTCTTATCTTCTGAAACCCACCTAGCACATGTATGAGGAAGATGTTGGATGTCTAGATCCACCCCATATTCCGATTTCAGCCGTTGTTCGAAAACTTCGAATTGCAGGACACCGACAACACCAAGAATCGTTTCTTCCATTTTTGCCGTTTTATAAACCTGTACAGCACCTTCCTCAGCCAATTGAGCGACCCCTTTATAGAAGTGTTTCTGTTTCATGGCATTCTTGGCACGGACTTTTGCAAAATGCTCCGGCGGAAACTGAGGTAGTTTACCATAAGAATACGAATTTTTCTGTCCGCAAAGAGTGTCTCCAATTTGATATAATCCCGGATCATACAACCCGACGATATCTCCTGGATAGGCCTCATCGATATTTCCTCTGGATGCAGCAAAGAACTGTTGGCCTTGTGCCAATTTGACTGACTTTTTCGTTCGATTGTTCCATGCTTCCAGCCCTTTGTTGAATTTACCTGAGCATATTCTCATAAACGCAATACGATCTCGATGGGCAGGATTCATGTTCGCTTGGATCTTGAAAATGAATCCGGAAAAATCCACATCAGATGGTTCTATATATCCTTCATCACTTTCCCGACCCTGTGGTGCTGGTGCAAGTTCAAGAAAATGCTCCATGAAAGCTGGAATACCGAACGTTGAAATCGCACTTCCAAAGAACACCGGTGTCTGTTTGCCTTGTTTGATCGCCTCCATGTCCATGGAGTCACCGGCTTCATCCAACAAGGAAATGGTATCTTGCAATTCCGATAGTTGTTCAGGTTGCACGAATTGTTTTATTTCATTACCGCTAAAATCATCATTCTCTAACTTAAAGGAATGATGTTCTCGCTGTTTATCATAGACATGTATTTTGTGTATAATGCGGTCATAGACGCCCTGGAAAGCGTTCCCCATCCCGATTGGCCAGTTCATCGGAAACGATTGAATTCCCAGGACTTCTTCAATATCCTCAAGCAATTCAAATGGGTCTCGGCCTTGTCGGTCCATCTTATTGATGAATGTAAAGATTGGAATGCCTCGATCGCTGCAAACCTTGAAGAGCTTTTTTGTCTGAGCCTCTACACCTTTGGCGGCATCGATGATCATAACTACACTATCGACCGCCATCAAAGTACGGTACGTATCTTCACTGAAATCCTGATGGCCAGGGGTATCAAGAATGTTGATTTTATAATCGTTATACGTGAATTGCATGACACTAGAAGTGATGGAAATGCCACGCTGCTTCTCCATTTCCATCCAGTCGGAAGTTGCATACTTCCCTGATTTACGCGACTTGACTGTACCTGCCGAACGGATTGCCCCGCTTAAGAACAATATTTTTTCAGTCAGGGTTGTTTTACCTGCATCTGGATGTGAAATGATTGCAAATGTTTTCCTTTTGTTGATTTCTTCTTCTAGGTGCGGTTGTTTCCTCATAATAAATGCCTTTCCATTACTAAGATTATACTTCCATGATGACAGGGAGGATCATTGGATTCCTTTTCGTTTCTTCAAAAAAGTAGGAAGTAAGAAGGTCTGAAATCTTTTTTTTCAAATCAGACCACTTTGTGATCCCTTCTGCTAGCATTGTATTAACTTCCTTTTCAACAAGTATTTCTGCTTTACTTAACAGCTCTCCGGATTCTCTCATGAAAACAAATCCCCGTGAGACAAGTGCAGGGCCAGAGAGCAAGGTTGCATTTTTTGAATCAATCGTGATGGTGACGACCACTGTTCCACATAGGGAAAGGAGACGACGATCTCTGAGAACGATATTTCCAATATCCCCAATACCTGTTCCATCCACATAGACTGGATTTGCAGGAAAGGATCCTGACATTCGCCCCCCATCATCATTTAATTCCAAAATATCGCCATTATCTAAAACAAACGTATTTTCAGGTTCGACCCCACAATCAACTGCCAACTTTACATGGTTGACAAGCATCCGGTATTCTCCGTGGATCGGAACAAAATACTTTGGTTTCAGTAAACGAATCATCAATTTCTGTTCATCCTGGGTTCCGTGGCCAGAGGTATGGATGTCACTCATTTTATTATGTATGACATCAGCTCCGATTCGTTCCAATTGATCAATCAATTTATAAACCTGTTTAATATTACCTGGAATAGGAGAGGAAGAAAAGATGACCGTATCTCCTGGTATGACTTGGATCTGACGGTGTAAGCCTTTTGCTATCCTACCTAAGGCAGCCATAGGTTCTCCTTGACTTCCTGTACATAAGATTGTGATATTACTAGATGGATATCGGTTGATCTCATTACCTGCAATAAAAGTATCGTCAGGTGCTTTAATATAACCTAATTCACGCCCGATCCGAATCGACCGTTCCATGCTTCGCCCAAACACCGCTACCTTACGATTAAAAGCGATGGAAGCCTCTATCGCTTGCTGAAGACGATAGATATTCGATGCGAATGTCGCAAAAATAATGCGTCCCTCAATTTGCTCAACAATATCAAATAAGGTTTCTCTGACGGCTGATTCGGACAAAGAGAAACCAGGAATTTCACTGTTCGTACTATCTGACATTAAACAAAAAACACCTTCATTGCCAATTTCAGCGATCTTACCGATATCATAAGATGCGCCTCCTGGTGTTAGATCAAACTTGAAATCACCTGTATGGACTATGGTCCCAAATGGGGTATTTATACATACCGCTAATGAATCAGGGATACTATGGCTTGTTCGCATGAAACGGACTGAAAAATGATCGAATTCAACAAATGAATTCTCATCAACCGTTTTCAATTTTGCTCCGCGCAAAAGACGATGTTCTTCAAGTTTATCTTTGATGAAGCCTATGGATAATTTTCCAGCATAGATTGGTACATTCAGACGTTTTAATAAAAAGGGAATCGAACCGATATGATCCTCATGTCCATGGGTAATGAATACTCCCTTGATAAGATCTTTATTTTTTTCTAGATAAGAGAAATCAGGAATGACATAGTCGATTCCTCGTAGTTCTTCATCTGGAAACTTGATTCCGCAATCAACCAAAATCATTTCATTCTCATATTGGAGACCATACATATTTTTTCCGATTTCGCCTAATCCGCCAAGGGCGAACAATTTAATAGGTGGGGTAGCTTTCATAAGAATCCTCCATGTTTAATTATCTATAATTTGATTTTTCTTTTTATCCTTAAAAGTTTATATCGATAAGTCCTTTCTAGTATGCGACCAGTACCTTTACACTCAGGACATTTTTTCACACCGCCAACGAACCATCTTCTTTTAATCTTACCAGTCCCTTCGCACTTGTCACAAATTACAAACACTGCCACTTTACATAAACTCCTTCAACTGATTTTCATTTTCCACCTGTATATCTGATATTTTTATATTTTGTTCAGATAAAAACTTCAGAATTTCCCAACTCGAAAAAAATTCATTTAATAAGTTTTTGTAATGGATCGGGTTATCAATCAAATCTTTATCAAACGTTTTTAAAGACCATTTAGGACTTTTCACCATCAATAACGTATATAACCTTCCATGATTAACGAATGCGAACCGGATTTCATTTTTATGAAATCTCTTTATGATTACATTTTCCACACAATACACCTTCTTTCAAACGAACTTAGTTGAAGGCAGCCATTTTTCAGGCGTCCTATGTGTGTTGAATATCGTCTTCCAAATTGGATGGCGCCTATTCAAAACTTTTTCTGCATACAGCTACTCCAAGTGCATATTTCACTTTATTACGTGGTGGTTCAATCGTTACGCCTCTTTGATGATAGATTTCCACCTCAGAAAAAGGATAAGGGGTAAAAAGAACTTCAAATTCTTCTGGGGTTAATTGAAAATAATGAAATGGAGATCCACAAGGTTCATTTCTACCTTGACCGAAAGGAGTGGACAAGACCAACATTCCTCCAGGGTTCAGCATATCAAATAGGTTTTTGACAAATTGGCTTTCATCATGAACATGTTCAATTGTTTCAAAACTAAGAATCGTATCAAACATACCGATCTTTTGGACAAGATTCGAATCTAGTGCATCTTCTACATGATAATCAATAAGTGGATGATTGTATCGCTTTAATGCATAATCGATTACTTCGGCGGAATTATCCACCGCTACAAGTTCTGATATCGTTTTTTTCTTCGTTTTTGCAACAAATTGACTACCGTAACCTGAACCACAAGCAATATCCAAAACTTTACCTTTCACATAGGGAAGTGAAAAATAATATCTTGCAATATGTTCTAAATAACGGCCGTTTGTCGGCTTCATTTCATCGGGAATGATACGTTCACCTGTATTTTCCAACACTTCTAAGTCACCGCTTTTATTAAATTTTTTCACCGTTTTTTAATTTCTCTATATAAATAGTAAGATCTTCTTTTTTTACTCGCCAATGCCGTCCGATCTTAAAACCGGGGATTTTCTTCTCCTGGACAAGTTTATAAGTTGTCATTTCACTGATTTGTAAATATTCTGCAACTTGTGAAACCGTCATTATCTCTGGATATTTGTCTTTCATCCGGACCTCTCCTCTACAGAAATCTGATTACTATTATAACAAATTCTTTTTGTGGATAAAAGTAATAGATAACACTGAATTATAAATGATTATAAATGAATTAATTTGATTTATCCTATTTATTCAAAATAAGACTGGTATTTATTAAAGGTCGTTTTCTAAAAGTTGTTCCGTATTTGATATTAGGAAATGAATGAACATTTGAAACAGTATGTGAGATTTGGAAGTTAGAAGTTACTTCTTTAAGGGTATTGAGTGAGAAACAGAGAGGAGGTTGGAGGGGTGTTACAATCTAAACTGTTTCGCGCACTCATATGGATATTATTATTGTTCATCATCGTTTGGATCGGGATGGAAATATCCTTTCTATTCAAACCGATTGGAATCCTGATCACAACTTTATTCTTTCCAATTGTGGTTTCGGGTGTGTTTTTCTATTTATTCCGTCCAGTGGTCAAGTGGATACGAAAGTTGAAAGTCCCTAAAGTTCTGGCGATTTTGATCGTTTATCTTGCTTTTGCAGGAGTTGCCACAGGTGTTTTCTGGACATTTGGCCCTGTCTTACAAGAGCAAGTAAAAGGGTTAGTGGACGGTGCTCCTGAATTAGCAGAAGACTTCAAGGAAAAAATGGAGGATTGGAAACAACATCCTGCAGTATCTCGATTATTAGGCAGTGAAATGGTCAAAGAGGGGAATCTTACAGAACGAATATCCGGCTCAATTGGAAATATATCGTCGTCTATAAGCAGTCATATTCTTTCATTCTTGAATATACTGACGAACATTATTATCGTGATCATCCTGCTGCCGTTCATCCTTTTCTATATGCTTAAGGATGGAGAAAAACTTCCTGGTTCCATTCTGCGTTTTTTACCTGAAAAACATCGTGAGGAAGGATTAAAGATTTTAATGGATATGGATGAAGCGTTGAGCGGCTTCATTCAAGGTCAATTGATCGTAAGTGTCTTCATCGGGACCTTCGTGTATATCTGGTATCTTATTATCGGTTTGGATTATGCGTTGATCCTTGCGTTGATTGCACTGGTATTGAATGTTGTGCCGTTCATCGGCCCTATCATTGGTACTGCACCAGGCGTGATCGTTGGATTGATCCAATCACCAATGACGGCTTTATATGTCATCCTTGGTGTTGTTGTCATCCAGCAAATTGAAAGTAACCTGATATCACCACAAGTTATGGGAAAACGCTTGGATGTCCACCCATTGACGATTATCTTACTGTTGCTTGTCGCAAGCGCGATAGGAGGTATTTTAGGATTGATCCTCGCGATTCCGACTTATGCTGTCGCAAAAGTCATCGTCATCCATACGAAACGGCTAATCAAGCTTTATGGGAATACTTTATGAACGAATACAGGGGATGACCGGATTGGTCAACCCCATTTTTTGGCTTTCTTCTATTTCAATGTAGATGTAAAACGTCCAGGCTTCATTGACACTTATCGTTAAAAATCAAACAAATCCTTCAACGCTTCTTTCGCAACTAGATTATTCCATGAAACTTCAGGGAAAGAGGTGACCCAATCATTCCCTGTCACTTTCCCGGTGATGATCATCACTCCGAAAAACACGATGATGATTGATGAAATGATTACAATACCTTCAAAAGAATCATTATTATTTTTCATTTTTATCTCTCCTATAATCCCTCCGTCTGGATGGATAAACTATTTTTCCAACACAAAATCACTCTTGTCTGATATAAAAACAGAAAGAGCCAGTCGTTATGATCCAGTTACTTGGAACTTGGCAGTTTTTCAGGAGAGATAATTCGCATGGTACATGACTGCATAAATGAAACTGGTGGCATCAGATAAGAGATGAGATCCACTTACGAAGTCGTAAGGAACACATTCTAATGGTTCTTCAACAAATAAGGACTGAAGGTTGAAGAGTGTTTTAGAAGAACCTTTCGGATTGATGGTGGTCGATGATAGGGTGACACTTTCAGCCGACACCAGATATCCTTGAGTCGAGAGGACCTTTTCCTCATCAGGTAGTGTCAGTTGATCGATTTGTTGAATAGGGGTGATCAAGGCTGATGACATTGATAGAATAAGCAATAATCCGAAAACAAACATTTTTCTCATGTTGAACGCCCCCCTTTTAACCCATGTTACAATAAAACATTGGAAATGAATGTATTTCTTAGAAAATCCCAGCCATCCTTCAAAAGATAGCTGGGATTGATTTCACGTGTCAACCGATTTTCTTTAACTCTTCATACATGATGCATTCTTGCTCTTGAGGTGAAACCAACGTAACAGTCAAGATTGCCAATAAGGACACAGGCAGCCCAATGAAAACGGGATGTAGTCCAAACGGATGTCCGGCTATCTGCCAGATGACAGCCACGATCAACCCTGACCACATCGATACAATCCCTGCTGTTTGAGTTGTCCGTTTCCAAAACAATCCGAACAGCACGGGAGCCAGCAGCCCGGATACGAGCATCGCTGATCCTGTAATCCATAAAGTAATCAACTGTGGGATATAGAGTGCTAACAAAAGAGCAACACCGGATACAACCGCAACTGATAAGCGGCTATAGAGCAGCATTTTCCGATTATCGATATCGCCCATCCTCGGTTTGATAATATCGTTGACGATTGAGGATGAAGCTGCTACGAAAAAGGAGTCTGCACAGGATATTACAGTTGCTAATAGAGCAAGCAACATCACGATCACCATTGGAAACGGTAATACAGCACCAATGACTTCATAATAGATCAGTGCAGGATCAATATCTGTCATCAATAAACCGAATTTCGTGAACACGCCAATCGCAACTACAATTGCAGCAGTGATGAATCCAAGTACGATGGCTGCCCAATAGCCTGATTGTGCAGTTTTTATATCCTTAGCAGCCCAAAAACGCTGCCAGAGATCTTGTCTGATGAATTGATAAGCACCGATCGTCAACATATAGACCAAAAACTCGGAAGTGGAGATATTGAAAATACTTAACATATTCCCGTTTTCTGTGTTCGTCGCTCTTTCTGAAATACTGTTCCAATCACCCATCGTAAACAAAATGACGGCAAAAAGAATGAAAATCCCTACCGTTTGGATCGTCCCGTGAATAGCATCTTGCCAAATGACAGACTTCAGGCCCCCGAAATAGGTTTTCAAAGTTAAAAGAATCCAGCTGATCAAGATTCCAACCGTCATACTCATTCCAATCGTCAAATTCAAAATCGTGGCGATCGAAACGAATTGCATTCCTGTTATTGCACAATAAGCGACCATGATACAGATGACCGTGGGTATTCTTGCACCTTCTCCATAACGAAGAGCGGTAAAGTCACCGAGTGTGACCATATTGTATTTTTCACCAAGTAATCGGATCCGCTTCAATAAAAAAATCGCCATGACAATCGATGTCAAGGTGAAGCCTATGGCCAGCCACTGCTGTCCCATGCCAAAGCGGTAACCATTAGTCATATATCCAAGTAAGATCGAGCCGCCAATCGCCGTTCCGACAAAAGTGAGGATAAGGGGAACAAGTGAGACAGAACGGCTTGCTACATTGTAATCATCATACGTTTTGATTTTCCGATTGATAAATAGGGATAAACCAAATAAAAAGAGAAAGTATACTGCCACTACCGAAATAAGGATCAATTGCTGCTGTTCACTAAACATCACATTCTCCTTTCCAGCACTTGATAATGAGTAGATTCATAAATCATTCTTCCTTCGAGAAACGTTTTTTCAACCTTTATATCTTTCAGTTTCTCTACATCTACCTGTAGCGGATCATCTGAAATGACCATAAGATCGGCTTTTGCTTTTGGCTTGATGACTCCGATCGTTTCCTCTTCAAATGAACTGTAGGCTGCATCTGTCGTATAAGCTTTTAACGCATCCCATACGGATATGTTTTGTGATTCATCAAGCATCTGTCCGCTGGATGATTTCCTTGTCACTGCTCCGTATATACCCATCCATGGATTTACGTCTGTAACTGGCAAATCTGAGTTACCAGGAGCGACAATTCCGAATTCCTTGAAAGATTTATGAGGAAATACATCTTTCATCCGTTCTTTTCCGAGTTTAAGTAAATAATTGTCTCCAATATGGAAGAGAAATCCGACAGATGAAGCAGCGATCAATTCAAGCTTTTTCATACGCGAAAGGTGATTCCGGGTTGGTAAGGCACAATGCTCGATTCGGTTCCGCATACCAGTAACTTCATTCGTCTCTTTGATCTTTTCAAAGGCACTGAGAGCCACTTCAATAGCGCGATCTCCAATAGCATGAATAGCGATCCTTAATCCTGATTCAATTCCTTCTTTCATTAAAGGGAATATTTCGTCGGTGTCGTTATAGAGAATGCCGGTCTCTTTTGTTCCTAAAAATGGTTCAGTAACAGCTGCAGTTTTGCCGCCGACACTTCCATCCAACATGAATTTCAAACCTTGGATTTTCACCATGTCGTTTCCAAAACCACTCCTTAAACCCACTTTAAGGACTTCTTCCATCGATCCATCAAAGCCATTCTGATCGATTGCCCAAATCCATGGACGTACCCTCACTTTGAGCGCATCCTTTTCTAACAGATACTGATAGAGTCGGAGATCTGTTGTTTGAGTTGACATGTCATGCACCGTTGTAATCCCAAATTGTGCGAACTGCTTTTGGGCAAGGTTCATCCCTTTGATCATATCCGGCAGCTCATACTTCGGGTCAGCCAGCAGCCCTTGGGCTTTTTCTTGCAATAACCCGGTCAATCTTCCATTCTCGTCGCGCTCAATGTTACCATCAGGTGGATTGGGGGTATCTTCTGTGATCCCGCTCATTTCAAGAGCTTTTGTATTAACTACCGTCATATGTGCACATGCTCTTTTTAATAAAACAGGATGATCAGGTGCGATTTCATCTAGTTCCCAACGAGTTGGATTTCGTTTTTCAGCAAGTTTGCTATCATCCCATCCCCAGCCTTTAATCCATTCACCTTTTGGGGTTTTGGCTGCTTGAGCGTCGATTTTCTCTAAAAGATGGAGGATTGACGGAGTGGTAGGCGGTTTACAATCCACTTCTAATAACGTCAACCCAAAAATGGCAGGGTGAATATGACTCTCGATAAAACCAGGCATTAAAGTTTTACCGTTTAAATCAATGACTTCAGTATCTTCATTTGCGAACGACAAAGCACTTGGATCATCCCCAACGTATTGTATGACACCATTTTTCACCGTCACAGCATCAGCTGTAGGGAAGGCGTCATCCATCGTAAGCACCTTCCCATTTAAGAAAATCAAATCTGCATTTTCCAAAAAAACGCTGCCTCCTTAGTTGTTTATCTATGTATTTCAGTTGATAAAAAAGCCAGCAATATGTACAGCACAGGTAAATAGACACACTTACCCCCTGTACATATAACTGGCTCTTGCATCTAATGGATCGCTCTACTTTGCATCAGTAAAGTCGGATTAGATGGTCAGTTATTCTAACATCTAGTATTTGAATATATTAATAACCTATCAGGGTTTAGGAACAAGGTCAATGAAGTTATTTGATAATTCAAACAAAATAGATAATTAGTGACTTTTGTATCAGAGGCTAAATTCGTATTATAATAGTGAATAGGAAGAGAATTGGAATAAGGAGGAATTTATGAATATACTTTGGGATTTTGATGGGACGCTTGTAGATAGCTATCGTCTATTTGTGAAACTTTTCAAACAAGTACTCGGGGATAATGCAGAGGAAGAAGAAATCTTAAGCCATATGAAAGTCTCTTTCACCCATGCATTTGAGCATTATGGATTTTCCGAAAAGTTGAAAGAGGAATTCCGCTCTCTCGAGGAAGAACTGGAACCTTCGGAATTTATCCCATTCGAACATTTGGAGAAAATATTAGAGCTTGCGGACCATAATTTCATCGTCACTCATAACTCGAAGCAAGTCGTGACAAGCGTAATGAGACACCACGGGCTAACAGGGTATTTTACGAAAATCATCGGATATGAAGATAAATTTCCGAGGAAACCAGACCCTTCAGCCTATAAACACATACTGAAGGATTATTTGATTGATCTCGTCGTCGGGGATAGGGAATTAGATCTGCTTCCCGCAAAGGAGCTTGGAATCGCCACCTGCAGCTTCCAAAATGATGCGATTGAAGGTATGGATTATTACGTGCATACTTACGAAGAACTTTATGCTATTTTAAAAAAGAAAGTCTATTAAAAATTCCTGTGAAGAAAAGGATTGGAAAAGAAGGTTAATCAGCAAGGGTTTGTGGAAATATACATAATACAATGGCAGAAGAGGGGTGAGGTTGAACGTATGGAAATCATTTTCAATATATCCTTGATTCTGATGCTTGTCTACTTCATGTATGCATGTGCATTTGATTAAAAAACAGACACCGCCAGTGTCTGTTTTTTCTAGGGGGTGCGCCCGACATGTTCACACGCTATAGGGTTCGAGTCCCGAACGGTGAAGATCGTCGTAGCCGTTAAGCTGAAGGCAAGGGTGTCTATGGAAACCCTGAATCTGAAGGAAGCCGGAGGCGAATCTCCGCTCTTAAGAGCACGAACTTCATATAAAGCTATGTAGTATGCTCCTCTTCCAGTCCGAAGTTGCTCCGAGTTCGGACAGCTTTTCACTTTTTGCTTCTCTACATGAAAAGGGGAACAATTGTGTCGAATGCATTCTCTTTTTTATTTTCCCAATCTTCTTTATAATAAAGGTATTACATATTTTGTAGGGAGGATGTCAATGAAACTAACACAGTTACCCCAAAAGTGGAATTTAGAAAATATTTTTCCAGGTGGTAGTTCATCTCAAGAATTGAAGGCATACATACAATCCATTGAGGAACAGATAGTAGAAGCTAAAAACAAAATAGAGGATTGCAATCCGCAAAATCATGAAGATCTTGCAAAAGTAGTCGAAGAAATGAGTCTTCTATCTTCTCATCTTCATGAGAGCGGTGCGTTTGTGGGATGCCTGGTTGCACAGGATGTAAAGGATAAAGAAGCAGTCGCCATCCGAGGGAAGCTGGATCAGATCGGGGCTAAATATCATTCATTATGGACACAGTTCGATGTGAAACTGACTCAATTAACTGAGAATGAGTTGAAAACGCTTCTTCAATACGATGATCTATACCCATATACGTTTGTATTGAGTGAACGTCGAAAAAATGCAGTAGAGAAACTCAGTTTTGAACAGGAATCGCTCATCAACGACCTGGCGGTTGACGGCTATCATGCATGGTCCAACCTTTATGATCTTGTTGTCGGTAAGATGAGCATTCCATTTGAGGAAGATGGAGAGAAAAAAGAGTTGTCTGTCGGCCAATTGGATAATAAACTATACAGTCAGAACCCAGAAATCCGTCATCGGGCTTTTGAAGCCTATGAAAAGGCTTGGGAAGAACAAGAAGATTTTTGTTCAGAAGCGTTGAATCATCTTGCAGGGTTCAGGTTGAATACGTATCAACACCGTAAGTGGGATTCAGTCCTGAAAGAGCCGCTAAAGATCAATCGCATGAGGCAAGAGACGCTGGACATGATGTGGAAGGTCATCGAACAGCATAAAAACACTTTTGTGAAATACTTGGAACGCAAGGCAGAAATGCTTGGCCTTGAAAAGCTTGGCTGGACTGATGTGGATGCACCAGTAGGCCAAGCGGATACGAAAGTCTCCTATGATGAAGCGGCTAATTTCATCATTGAGCAATTCAATCGGTACAATCCTAAAATGAGCGAGTTTTCACGTCAAGCATTTGAAAAAGCTTGGATCGAAGCTGAAGATCGTACTGGAAAACGTCCTGGGGGGTTCTGTACAAGTTTCCCGAATGCCAAAGAAACTCGAATCTTCATGACATACTCAGGGACAGCAAGTAATGTCTCAACACTAGCTCATGAACTTGGTCATGCCTATCATCAGCATGTTATGGATGAACTTCCATATCTGAATCAAAATTACGCAATGAACGTGGCAGAAACAGCTTCCACTTATGCGGAGATGCTTGTGTCAGATGCAGCGGTAGAATCAGCGAAGACAGAAGAAGAGCGTATCGTTCTCCTTGAAGATAAGATCCAACGTTCTGTAGCATTCTTTATGAATATCCATGCACGCTACTTGTTCGAAACACGTTTTTACAGTGAAAGAGAAAAGGGACTCGTGTCCGTGCCTAGATTGAAGGAATTGATGGAGGAGGCACAAAGAGAAGCTTACAGTGATGCATTAGGAGAGTATCATCCGTATTTCTGGGCTTCCAAGTTGCATTTCTATATAACGGATGTGCCCTTCTATAACTTCCCATACACCTTCGGATATATGTTCAGTGCAGGTATTTATGCAATTGCAAGAGAGCAAGGGGCTGCATTTGAGGATAAATATATTGCCTTACTTCAGGATACTGGAACAATGTCGGTAGAAGATTTAGCAGAGAAACATCTTGGAGAAGATTTGACAAAGCCGAACTTCTGGAACAATGCGATTCAGCTTGCAGTAAAAGATGTGGAAGAGTTTTTGAAACTGACGAAATAAGAACATAAAAAAGGGACTGACCCATTTTGGGTCAATCCCTTTTTGTGTACTATCGTTTTTTCACACTTACATTGCTGATCATCAAAAAGGAAAATATAAGTACGAGGAACATGAAAATGTAATTCGGAACCATGTTCACTGTCAAAAATGAAAGTGCTATGATGCATCCAGCAGCTGTGATCGGAAGACCCCGGAAGTGGCCATCAAATTCAGTAATGTTGAATCTTGCCAAACGAATCGCACCACATATGATAAATAAAATGATAAAGACGATACCTGGAATACCGAATTCATGCAGTACGGCTTGGTAGATCAAGAACGCCGGAGCGACTCCGAAAGAAATTAAATCACACAAGGAATCAAGTTGTTTACCAAACTCTGATTCTATTTGCAGCTTCCTCGCAATCATTCCGTCAAACCGGTCAAACAAAGCGCACAGGAAGATGAACCAAAAGCTCATTTCCAGTTGACCTTTCAGAATACAAACGATTGCAATTGCACCTAATGTCAGGTTCAACAGAGTCATTGCGTTGGCAGTTTGACTCTTCATCCGTTTAAGTGTATGGTCAACCCGTTCCAAGAAGTACATTATACAAGTCACTCCTTATTGGTTTTTCATGAAAATGAAAAATCCAATTTCTTTGAGTTTTTAAAACTATTATATGCCACAACCTCATAATAAGAAAGTATTATTTAACAATTACTTAACATTTCAAATAATTCTACCTAAAAACGTTCACATTTGCTTAATACGATATACAAATTTAGCCCATATCCGGGGCCGATCACACGTAATCCGGCGGGAATCATACATAATCCGGCCAAAGGTTACTTTTTACACCAAATTCGAGGGGAAAGGTTCCTCGACTTACTTGCACAGAATCTTAATCCAAAAATGAATTTTCATGCATTAGTTTTTCATCTCTCTCCTTGTCCGTTTCTATCCTCACAAACAATTTGAAAACAGCTATATAAAAAATGGAAACTGGCAGATTATTTGACTGCCAGCTTCCCATTATCTGTTTCATGAAGATTCATCGTTATATTTTTTCTGTAATTCGTCTTTAATCGTTCGTTCAGAAAGTGGTACACCTGTACGATAGGCTGCCCTTGAAATCATGTGGCCAGCTACAGGAGCAGTCATCAATACGAAGAGGATACCAAGGATCAACTTTCCACTTACCATGTTTTCCTCGACGATGAAGAAAATGAAGGCTGCAATCAAGACCCCAGATACTCCAAGTGTTGCACTTTTGGTAGCCGCATGAAGTCTAGAATAAACATCAGGAAATCTAAGGATTCCAAGGGAACTTGAGAAAACGAAAAATGTACCGAGTAAGACAAGGACACTAATCACGACTTCGATCAATAATAACACCCTTTTCCAAGAATTTCGCAATAGCTACAGTTGCGATGAATGTCAAAATTCCAATCAATAATATTACATCATTCAGTCTGATTGTGCTCAATTGAATTGCAACCAATCCGGTCATGGAAATCAGGTTGATTCCAATCGTATCGATGGCTACAGCTCTATCTGGATTGGATGGTCCTTTGATGGCACGATAGAGAAGGAAGATAATGGATATCGAATTGATGACCATACATAGCCAGACGACATTGTGTAGTAATGAGCTCATCGTGTCACGTCCTTTATCGCTTTCTCAAATGTTCCTTTGATCTGATTGATCGTTTCATCGACATCCGGTAAATCCATTGCATGGATGTAAAGAAATTTGTTATCTGCTGATACATCTACCGTCAATGTCCCAGGTGTTAAAGTAATGAGATTGGCCAGCATTGTGATTTCCCAATTGGTCTTTAGATCGATCGGGAGTGCGATAATTCCTGGTTGCATATCCATCTTAGGTTTATAGACCATTTTCAATACCTCAATATTTGAAATCAACAATTCCTTTGCAAACAGAAAAACCAATTTCACAATTGCAATGATATATCTAATGTAAAAGGTATCTGGTATGAAACGGTTCAACAAAAACAACAGAAAGATTCCAAGGACAAATCCGATCAGGAACGTAACGAAATCATACGATTCCATCAAGAACATCCATATTAGACCGATTACAAGATTGATTAAAAGTTGAAATGCCATATCGAACTACTCCTTTAAGACTGCGTCGATATAAACAGAAGGGTCTGTCAAATCAACACCGATTTGTTGGATATGTGGTAAAAACCATTCTGCTCCAACTCCAAGAATAATCGAGAAGATCAGTAAAAAGGAAATTGGAAAATACAGTGGTCTGATCGAACGTCTTTCCTGCGGTAACTCCATTCCTTCACCCCAAAAGCCGAGGATGAAGATCCGCATGACTGAAATCAGAATCAATAAACTTGTAATCAATGCGATGATTGCAATCACGTAGTGGCCATTTTCAAATGCACCTTGCAACAATTGTAATTTACCAATGAACCCACTGAACGGAGGTAATCCTGCTAACACAACCGCAGCAATAAAGAACATCCAGCCGAGCAGAGGATAGTCCTTGATCAAACCGCTGATTTTTCGAATATCGGAAGTACCAGCTATGATGGCAATTGCTCCCACCAACAAAAACAACGCTGCTTTGATTACCATATCATGAACCAAGTAATAGATGGACCCAGATAGAGATACATCACTGAAAATACCGACTCCCATGATCATGAAACCGACAGCGGGGATGATGTTATACGCAATGATCAGCTTGATATTATTCGTCGATAAAGCACCAGCGACACCAAAAATCAAAGTGAAACCAGCTAATACGATGAAGAATGTATGCGTATAGTCGATATTTCCGTTAAAAATCAAGGTGAAAATCCGAATGATCGAATAAACCCCTACCTTTGTCAATAACGCACCAAACAAGGCTGATATCACTGCTGGTGGTTTCGTATATGAATGAGGCATCCAGAAATATAATGGGAACAAAGCACCTTTCGTCGCAAAGACGATAAAAAATAGAAGCCCAATTGTTGTCAAGATTCCTGACTGATTCACCTGGTCCACACGTTCGGATAATTGAGCCATGTTGACTGTACCAGTTACCGAATAAATAAATGCTACTGTCGTGACAAATAAGATAGAAGAAAAAAGGTTCAACAGTACATATTTGATTGATTCGCGAAGCTGTTGTCTTGTCCCGCCAAGTACGATCAACCCATATGAAGCCATTAACAATACTTCAAAAAAGACAAAGAGGTTGAAAATGTCTCCTGTCAAGAATGCACCGCTAACCCCTCCGATGAGCATAAGGAAGAATGAGTAAAAATAAAATTCTTCACGCCCCTTATCTAAAGAAAAGGGTGCGTAGAATGCAGCAGCTACTGCAACTACATTCGTGGTTAGGATTAGTGATAACGAAAGCCCATCACCTACGAGAATGATACCGTAGGGGGCGATCCATCCACCAGTTTCAAGGACAATGGTACCATGTTGCATAACATGAAAAGTGGCATATGCTGTGACAGCCAGATTGATTATCGTAGCAATTTGTGTTCCTGCACGGACCAGAGGCAGTCTTTTTCTGAAAAAGACGAACATGGTGCCGGCGATGAGTGGTATCAAAATTGGTAAAATGATTAGATTAGTCATGATCAGATCCCCTTAATTGCTCCATGTTGTCTGTTTTATTGGTTTTATAGGCTCTATAGGCCAACACAAGTAAAAATGATGTTACACCAAAGCTGATGACAATCGATGTCAAAATCAGAGCCTGTGGAAGAGGATCCGTATACGTGTCGATCCCTTCTTCTAGGATAGGTGGTGCGCCTCTGTTAAGCTTTCCCATCGTCAAGATAAGCAAATGAGCGGCATGAGATAATATTGCTGTACCGAATATGATTTTCAGTAATTGTCTTTGAAGTAATAGATAGACCCCAGCTGAAAAAAGAATGCCAGCCAGGATCGACATGATGATTTCCATGATTAATCGATCTCCTCCTTGTCGCGGAGTCGGATCATTGCGTAGATCCCTAATGCAGCTATACCAAGAACTGTGATTTCAAACAACGTATCCAGTCCACGCATGTCAACAAGAATTACGTTTACCACGTTATTTCCACCGCCAAGATGGTGTGATTCTTTAATGAAATAGTGTGCAATCGTTTCAAAGCTCTTTGAACTATGTGATGCGATCGCAATCAAAGTCACTAGCACACCAACTGATCCTGAAATGATGATATTAACCGTTTTGGCTCCAGGTGTTGTTTTTTCGGTATCAAGCTTCGGCAAGTGGTAAAAGCACAGGAGAAATAATGCGACCGTCACCGTTTCGACAATCAATTGCGTCAAAGCAAGGTCAGGTGCTCTGAAAAACACGAATAGTAACGATAATCCATAACCTACCACACCAAGAACGAGAATTGCTGCAATACGATTTTTCATCACAATTGTCGCAAATGCAGCAACCGCCATAACGAGGCCGACCACGATTTCAGGCCAAGAAATAGGTGCTAAGTCGGCAGTTTCAATCACGAATCCGTCTGTTACGAACAGGGTTGCACCAACTGCCCCAACTATGAAAATAAGAATGTATAACACATAATGTCTGATTGACCCGGTCATATAAGTCCGAGTTGTTTTTCCAGCAATACGGAATTTCATATTATAAATGGAATCATATGCTTTATTTGCACTTAACACCCCAGGTATCCACTCATAGACAGCCTGCCACTTCGCTCTTGTCAAATAAAGGATGACTCCTAAAGCGACTACGATCAGTGACATGTAGAGAGGAAGTTTAAAGCCGTGCCAAAAGACGATATGTTTATTAGGAATTTCTCCGAATATCGCTGCAGTAGCAGGTGTCAGTATTGCACCGTTGATCAAATTCGGTAGTAATCCGATCACCACTACGAAAATGACTAGCACGACAGGCGATATTAACATGCCTATTGGAGCCTCATGTGGTTTCATCTTCAATTCACCACGTGTTTTCCCCGTAAACGTATGAAAGAAAAAGTACATTGAATAGACGAAAGTGAAAATGCTTCCTAATACGGCAAGGACTGGGACAAATGGTGCAATACTAGCAACAAGTGGTGATGTCGTATCCAAATCCAAGGACGTTTGGAAGAACATTTCCTTACTTAAAAATCCGTTGAAAATCGGTAATGGAACACCGGCCATTGAAAAGGCACCGAAAAATGCTAATGTCGCCGATATCGGCATCAGTGTCATTAAGCCGCCGAGTTTTCTTATGTCACGCGTTCCGGTTTCATGATCGACAATTCCAGCAACCATGAACAAACTTCCCTTAAAAGTTGCATGGTTAAAAATATGGAAAACAGCTGCGAAAACAGCCGCTTTTGTACCGAAGCCGAGCATTGTCATGATCATTCCAAGCTGACTGATTGTGGAAAACGCGAGGATCGCTTTTAAATCCGTTTGACGGACAGCCATGTATGATCCCCAACAGAGCGTCAATAAACCAAAGCCTGTTACTAGAACGAAAAAGATATCTGTACCCCCGAACAATAAGAAGAGACGTGCAGTCAGATAGATCCCCGCTTTTACCATCGTTGCAGAGTGAAGGAAGGCGCTGACCGGAGTCGGTGCTTCCATCGCATCTGGAAGCCAGATATGGAATGGGAATTGTGCTGATTTCGTGAAAGCACCTAATAGGATTAATACTAAAATACCTGTAAAATAAGGGCTCTCTAGTACAACATCACTAGCTGCAATCATCTCCCGTATACTTGTCGTTTCTGTAACGATGGTAAGGAGGATGAGCCCGCCGAGCATGGCAAGGCCGCCTAATACTGTGATGATCATCGATTTCAGCGCACCATAACGGGAAGCTTGCCGTTCATACCAATATCCGATCAAGAGGAAGGAAGATAAACTTGTCAACTCCCAGAACAGATATAACGCATAAACGTTATCGGAAAGAACGACACCAAGCATTGCGCCCATGAAAATGAACAAGAAAACATAAAAATTATGCAACTTTTCGTTTTTATTCAAATAAAAAATGGAATACAAAACTACAAGAGTTCCTATTCCGCTTATTAATAATGAAAAGAGTAAACTAAGTCCATCTAAATAAAAACTGAAGTTCATTCCCAGCGAAGGCACCCATTGTACAAGCGAATCATGATTTTGGCCTTCTGCAATTGTAGTAATTTGTGATAAAAAATACGCAAAGACCCCAAAAGGAATTGGGAGGATTAACCATCCTGTGTGGATTGCCCGTATGTATCGAAAGAAAAACGGCACAAATAATGCCGTAAGGAACGGAGCAAGGACTGCATATTGCAACATAAAAAAGATCCTCCTATCAAGATTTCCGTATCAGTTATGTACTGTACCATTCCCATTGTAATCACAATAACCAAGGATTATCAACAATTTTAACGTCAAATGACCTTAAAAATTCATCGATGTTACAATCTACTGACGATTTATCTTATTCTATTATCACCTAAGTTTAAAACTTTAATAGTGTTTAATTTGGAAATATACTCGCTTTACGCGGGCGATCCGCGAACCTCCTCGGGAGTTCCTCGCTGCGTGGTCTCGCCTGGCTCGCTTTTCCCGCAGGAGTCTCGTATATTTCTGTTTGTAGAGGTTTTCATCAATATCCTTATCAACATCATTTTCAAACAACCTTAAATTCAATGTTGACTAGTAAGTTTTCCTACGGATTTTGCGAGATAATTGCAAAAAAAAGAACCAACAAAAATGTTGGTCGGGTTATAAGTGCGTAGAAATTAAGTTAGTAGTCAAATGCCGGCGGTCAATCTCTTTTTTG
This sequence comes from Alkalihalobacillus sp. TS-13, assembly GCF_019720915.1. Lineage (GTDB taxonomy): Bacteria > Bacillota > Bacilli > Bacillales > Fictibacillaceae > Pseudalkalibacillus. The sequence continues at coordinate 1,760,626 of NZ_JAHKSI010000001.1, read as the reverse complement.
ATCAAAGTGATGAATTCGTGGCTCAGTTTCAACTCTCTTGCTTTGTGATAGGATTCAATCAAGAGCTCATCAGATAGATTTTCCATAAGCACAGCCGAAAATGGGCTTCGCACCTCCAGACTCATTAGAAATTAGTAGGATCGGTCTTTTGAAAAAATGTTCTTGCTTTTAATGAAAGTATAAGTTCGAATATGATCAACATAGAGGAAAAGCGTTGAGGCTCGTCATAAAAGATTTTTATAAGTCATATTGAATTCGAAGCTAGCATAAACTTTTATGTTATGATGTAAACCTAGCTTACCATGAAATGGAATGAGGAACAATCGTTCTCTTATCCACAAATCGAAGTGGATAACTTGTGGGTAAAATGTTCATAAAGTAAATGATTGGTTAATTTTCAATGTGTATATTGTGAGTAAAGTTATCCACAAATTCTGAATAAATCGAAATTTGTCGAAAAGTTTTTGTTTTTTTGTTTTGAGGAGTTTATCTTTTGTTTAGGCTTTGTTAAAGAATAATGTTGATTTTTTCGAAATTCACTCCCTTTCCGCGGGCTCACCTGGCTCGCTTTTCCCGCAGGAGTGTCGTAAATTTAGGTTAAAATCAACAACGAAGATTACCAAAGCCTTTGTTTAAAAAGTTAGTTGCTAGGAATAGGATAGAGCGTTTTCCTCTGTCTATCATTTTTAAAATAGACACGTTTTTCAAAATGGATCTGTCTACAAGAAATGGTGAAAAAACATTGTCGATGGGTAAATTATTGATACAATATAGGTTGGATTGAAGAAGAATTGGATATGAGGTGTATTGGTAGTGTTTAAACAATTATTGCCTAATGAACATGTTCCTTCTATTTATGATATAGATGCGAATGAGTTATTAGAAAGAGGAATCAAAGGAATCATAACAGACCTTGATAATACATTGGTCGAATGGGACCGTCCTGAAGCTACACCTGAATTGATCAAATGGTTCGCAATGTTGAAGGATAAAGGTTTACAAGTGACCATCGTTTCAAATAATAATGAGGAACGGGTACGGAGTTTTTCCTATCCCTTGAATATCCCGTTTATTTTCCGTGCTCGTAAACCGATGACCAAAGCTTTCAAACGAGCAGCGAAAAATATGAAACTGCAGCATAATGAAGTGGTTGTCGTAGGAGATCAGATTTTCACAGATGTCCTAGGAGGAAACAGGCTTGGGTTATATACGATCCTTGTCGTTCCTGTCGCAAAAAGTGATGGGCTCGCTACAAAGCTCAATCGTTATATGGAACGCCATGTTTTGCAGTGGATGAAACGTAAAGGTTTAATTAATTGGGAGGAATGATCTTTGGGTAATTCGATATATTGTGAGGGCTGTGGAGTGCCCATCCAAACGGAACATAAAAAAGAGTTAGGGTATGCTCCTCCATCAGCATTGGAAAGGGAGCAAGTGATTTGCCAGCGCTGTTTCCGTTTGAAGCATTATAATGAAATACAAGATGTATCTCTTACAGACGATGACTACCGTAAAATCTTGTCAGGAATCGGTTCACAAGAAGCATTGATTGTGAAGATTGTTGACATTTTTGATTTCAGTGGAAGCTGGTTGACAGGCATCCACCGTTTTGTCGGAAATAATCCGATTCTGCTTATAGGCAATAAGCTTGATCTTCTGCCTAAATCAGTCAAACGGAATAAAATAAAGAATTGGATGAAGTATGAAGCCAAACAATTAGGTGTAAAAGTAATCGATGTCGAATTGATGAGTGCTGAAAAAGGAATGAGGGTAAAAGAAGTTGCAGCGACGATAGAAGAATATCGGAATGATAAAGATGTGTACATAGTCGGCGCAACGAATGTAGGTAAGTCCACGTTCATCAATCAATTGATCAAAGAATTCAGTGAAGAGACCTCAACATTAATTACGACATCACATTATCCCGGAACGACACTTGATCTCATAGAAATTCCATTAGATGATAAGAGTTCACTTTATGATACTCCGGGGATTATTAATCACCATCAGATTGCGCACTATATTAATAAGAAAGATCTGAAAAAAATCACACCGAAAAAAGAGATAAAGCCTAAGGTATACCAGTTAAATGACGGACAAACCTTATTCATGGGCGGTCTTGCGCGTTTTGACTTCGAGTCTGGACCGAAGCAGCCGTTCATATGCTACTTGTCTAACGAGCTTCCGATTCATCGGACAAAGCTCGAAAAGGCTTCAGACCTTTATGAAAAACAGGCAGGAGAACTGCTCAGCCCGCCTGATTCAGATGATTTAGGCCAATTGCCGCCATTAGCAAAGCATGAATTTTCCATTAAAGAGGATAAGGTAGATATCGTGTTTTCAGGACTTGGATGGATCACGATAACCTCTGCTCCTGCAAGAGTAGCTGCTTATGCTCCTAAGGGAGTGGGTGTCTATGTACGACAAGCACTTATCTAAGTATGCTGTGATAGGTGACCCGATTATGCAATCAATGTCCCCGGATATCCATAATGCATGCTTCGAACAAATGGGAATCGATGCAATATACGAGGCAGTCCATGTCCGAAAAGAGGAACTGGAACAAAAGGTAAAAGCCCTTATAGAAGCCGGTTGCAAGGGCTTCAATGTGACCATTCCACATAAGTTGGATATCATCGACCTTCTGGATGAAATCGATCCTTTCGCTGAGGCCATAGGAGCTGTGAATACTGTCATTTTGGAAGGATCTAAACTGAAAGGTTACAATACAGATGGTCCTGGATTTTATCAGTCCCTGCTTGAGGTTCATTCTCTCAATTTGAAGGAATCCAATATTCTTGTGATTGGTGCTGGGGGAGCTGCCCGTGCTATTGTAAAGGCATTTCTTTTGAATGGAATAGAACAGGTGACAATCACAAACAGGACCGTAGAAAAAGCCGTCCAACTTCTTGAAGGAAGTAATGGACAAGCACTCCCATTAGAGGAAGTGACATCGAGATTAGCCCGATATGATATTATCATCAACACGACACCGATTGGAATGGTCCAAAATATCAACGAAACACCAATTTCTTTGGATAATCTTGAATCACATACAGTCTTGGTTGATATCATTTATAACCCGTTGATGACGAAGTTTTTGAAAACAGGATTGGAAAAAGGATGTACGGTCCAAAATGGTGTGCCGATGTTCATACATCAAGCAGCACTTTCATTTGAACTTTGGACGGGGAGAAAACCTGACCTAGGTTTGATGAAGCGGACTGTTGAACAAAAGCTTGGAGGGAAATGAACATGTTAACAGGAAAACAAAAGCGGTTTTTACGGTCGAAGGCCCATCACCTGGATCCGATTTTTCAGGTTGGAAAAGGCGGCACAAATGAAAATATGTATTCACAAATCAATGATGCGCTTGAAGCTCGTGAGTTGATTAAAGTCAGTGTACTGCAAAATTGCGAAGAAGATAAGGACACTGTGGCTGAAACCTTAACGGAAAAAACTGGAGCCGAGCTTGTACAGGTAATCGGGAATACTATCGTTTTATATAAAGAATCGAAAGAGAAAAAAACGATCGAGCTGCCATCTTGATCCAATGAAAAAGAAAAAAGTTGGCATTCTAGGAGGTACCTTCGATCCTCCTCATGTCGGTCATCTCATCATGGCACAGGAGGCGCTTGAGCAATGTAACCTGGACAAGATATGGTTCATGCCCAGCGCATCACCGCCACATAAAAAGATTGATGGCGTATCGTCTGGAAATGCCCGCGTGAAAATGGTGGAGAAAATGATTGAGAAAGTGGAAGAATTTGAACTTTCTCTTATCGAGTTTGAACGTGAAGGTCCGTCTTTCACAGTCGATACGATGAAAGAGATGAAAATGAGGCATCCTGATTTTGAATTCTTTTTCATCATCGGGGGAGATAGTGTAGCGGCATTGCATACCTGGGAAAGGATCGAGGAATTGATAGAGATCGTTACCTTCATCGGCATTGAACGACCGGGACATGAGTTCAAAAACCCTTATCTTGATAGCATCATCGCAATTGAAACCCCGCTGATCGGAATTTCTTCTACAATGTTAAGGGAACGTTTCCGACAAAAGAAAAACACAAAGTATTATGTCACTGAAGCAGTCAAGGATTACATTGAGGTGAATCGGTTATATGACGAAGGATGAAGCGCTGAAAATTGTGAAAGAACAACTCACGGAGCACCGATACCAACATACGATCGGTGTCATGGATACAGCGGTTGAATTAGCTGAGAGGTACGGTGCAGATTCGGAAAAAGCAATGATGGCTGCGATATTCCATGATTATGCTAAATTTCGTCCAAAGGAAGAGATGAAAACGATCATTCTGGAACAGGGTCTTGGTGAAGATCTGTTACGTTATGGTTCAGAGCTATGGCACGCTCCGGTAGGTGCTTATCTAGTCGAAAAAGAAGCGGGGATGAAGGACGAGGAAATCCTTCTGGCGATCAGTAGTCATACTTCCGGCAGAGTAAGGATGTCTATGTTAGAAAAGATAATTTTTCTAGCAGATTATATTGAACCAGGAAGGCATTTTCCTGGGGTAGAGGACGTCAGAGAAGTAGCCAAAGAGGATTTAAATGAAGCTGTGAAGCAGTCCCTAATGAATACCATCACATTTCTTATGAAGAGAAATCAACTCGTTTTCCCTGAAACACTACACACTTATAACGATATCGTTCGTCAACAAGGAGGAATAAAGGAATGACAGCAAATGAATTGGTTGAATTATCAGTACGAGCTCTTGATGATAAGAGGGCTGAAAACATAGTCGTTTTGAACGTGCAAGGGATTTCACTTGTGGCGGATTACTTTATGATTTGCCATGGAAACTCTGAAAAACAAGTCGAGGCGATTGCTCGTGAAGTAAAAGATCGAGCCCAAGAAAACGGATACCCTGTCAAACGTTTGGAAGGATTGGATCAATCACGATGGGTCCTCATCGATCTTGGTGATGTCATCGTTCACATCTTCCATAAGGATGATCGCATGTATTACAACCTCGAGAAATTATGGGGCGATGCACCAACGCTGAACATTGAATCTATGCTGACATAATGGAGTGAAATCATGAGCTATCAACATTTTGCAGGATTATATGATCGGTTGATGGAGGATGCACCTTACGATATGTGGGTCAGTTTCGTCAACAAGGCGATTGACGTATACTGCAACGGTCCTGCAACCTCTTTACTTGATATCGGGTGCGGAACAGGCGAGATATCGATTCGCTTGTCGGAGAAAGGCTATAGTGTACAAGGAATCGATCTATCAGAAGAAATGTTGACTGTTGCAAGGGAAAAGACTGAACATAAAGGTTTGCATATCCCTTTCTATCAACAGGATATGAGAGATCTCGATGGTTTCAAAGAGCAAGACGTTGCGCTGATCTTTTGTGATTCTCTCAACTATCTTCGTACACCAAACGATGTGAAAACGGCGTTCCAATCCATTTCCAAATCATTGAAGGTTGAAGGTCTGCTCTTATTTGATGTGCATACATTATACAAGATAGAAACAGTTTTTTCTGACCATACATTCACGTTGAATGACGAGGAAATCAGCTATATTTGGGAATGTCATCCTGGTGAAGAAGAAGGAAGCATCCATCATGATTTATCCTTTTTCGTACATACCGGAAATGATGGATACAAAAGGTATGATGAGAGTCACTACCAACGAGCCTATTCCTTAGAAACATATCAATCATTACTTGATGAAACAGGATTTGAACTTCTCACTGTTACAAGGGATTTTACAGATCACCCGCCGAATGATACATCAGAGCGCCTGTTTTTTGCAGCAAGAAAAAAGGGCTAGACCAGGTATTTTATCTTTTGATTATTGAAATCAGGTAATTAAAAAAACGAAAAATGACCCATGACAAGGTCATTTTTCGTTTTTTTTATGTCGATAAGTGAAATTCACGATACTTCTGTCGGAAAAGCGAGTCATACGATTCCAGCAACGAGGAATAGCGCATACCTAAGGTTTGAAAGTAAAAAAAGGAAAATTGACATATGTGTCGAATCATACATTAATCCTAATATTGCTTTGTAAATTGTTGTTCCACTGCTTCGCAATCTTCAACGTATTTTGCATGGGTTCTCTTGATGACATTATTGAAAAGAGGACCAAGTTCCGCATCAAACACTTTTAACGCCTCTCCAGTAACACCGCCTTTGACACACACTTTTTGCAGCAAAGTAGGCAATGTATAAATTTCCTTTTCTAACAATTTACCCATCCCGACGATCATCTCACTCACAAGTTGAGTTGCTTGTTCTTTAGAAATCTCCGTCTCTTCGACAGCACTTTCGATATAAGCCTGAAGCAAGTAACTGAAGAAAGCAGGACCACAACTTGATAAATCTGAAGCCACCCTCGTAATCGATTGATCGATTTCAATTGGAGAAGAAATTTTGCTCATCAAATTTTTCAATCTTTTCTTTTGGGAAGGTGAACATCGTTTTCCATACGTGACTAAAGATGCCCCGGAAAATGCTCGGTTCGTGATACTTGGAATCACCCTTGCAACAGAACATGGACTTACTTCTTCTAATTGTTCAACGGATATCGGACTAGTAATCGAGACGATCAGCTTTTCATTGGTTAAACATGGTGCGATCTTTTCTATCAATGCATAATACTCAAGTGGTTTAACGCAGATGAAGAGTATATCCGCGAAGGAAGCGACTTCGCTGTTCGTTTTACCCACATTCAGGCCAGGATATTGTAGTTTCAATGCTTCTGCTTTTCGAGCAGTTCGATTGATGATCATTAAGTCGGACGGCCTAACAGCTAACGATTCCATAAAAGCAGAGATCAATATTGTCCCCATGTTCCCAGTCCCTATAACGCCCACTTTCATATATAAACCCTCCTCTTGACCGTCTTCTATCTTCAAATGTATGTGCCACTGACATCAATTATGAATAAAAACAAACCCCAGTAGGACCTAAAGGATCAATGAATGGAAATGAGGTGATTGTTTTGAATTGGAATTCCTTTTCTAAACGGGAACGTATTTTGATTTTAGTGATCATATTACTTGTTGGCGGCTTCTTTTGGATGTATCGAGGAGTTACGACAGGGCCTGATGACTCAGGAATACCGTCATCATTTGAAAAAAAGGAAGAGGAGAGAACTTTACCGAGTCAAGTGAAAAATCAGGAGACAGAAGCGAGAGTAGAAAATCGCTTAATCGTCGATGTTAAAGGGGCTGTACCTGCACCAGGTATTTTTGAAATGAAATCTGGACAGCGGGTAAATGATGCGGTTCAGCTAGCTGGTGGATTTAGTGAAGATGCTGACCAAAATAGTATCAATCTAGCACAAATACTCGTTGATGAAATGGTCATCTATGTGGCTGCAATTGGAGAAACAACTCCTCCTGTTGCTTCAACGGAAAAAGAAGATGGAATGATTGATATCAACCATGCAGAATCATCAGAATTAGAAACAATACCAGGAATAGGCCCTTCGAAGGCAGGAGCGATCATTTCCTATCGGGAGGAGAATGGGGGATTTGCATCGATCGAGGATTTGATGAATGTGCCAGGGATAGGTCAAAAAACGTTTGAACAATTGAAAGAATATATTACAGCTTCGAAATAAGATTGCACAGTGGACAATCTATCGATAAACTTAAAGGAACAAGGGAAGGGGGCTTTCGATTTTGGGTCGTATTTCATGGAACCAATATTTCATGGCACAAAGTTCGTTGCTCGCATTACGGAGTACATGTGAAAGATTAGCTGTTGGAGCAACGATTGTAAGAGATAAACGGATTATAGCAGGAGGTTATAACGGTTCAATCTCCGGTGGTGTCCATTGCAGGGATGAAGGATGTTATGTGATTGATGGGCATTGTGTCCGTACGATTCACGCTGAAATGAATGCACTTCTCCAATGCACCAAGTTCGGTGTACCGACAGAGGGTGCTGAGATATATGTGACACATTTTCCGTGTCTTCAATGTTGTAAAGCAATCATCCAAAGCGGTATTAAGAAAGTTTACTATGCAGCTGATTATAAAAATCATCCGTACGCAATCGACTTATTCGAACAATCAGGTGTCGAAACAGAACTTGTGGAATTGCAAGACCAGTATGATCTGACCTCTCATGCCAAAAGGGATTTCACTGCAGAATTACTTGAACAACTTTCAAAACATCTGAATGACGAGAAAGCTTTGGATCGTCTGAATGAACAGTTTGCATTACTATACGAACGTGATGGACATTCTTGAGACATGAAGATTCATTTTATTGCCATAACAGCCATCCTCGGGATTCTCACGACTCCAACCCGGTGGTGGCTGGGTTCTTTCCTTATTAGTTACCTCATCATCAACTTCTATCAGAAACGGTTATCCTTCCTCACCTGTATAGTGTTGACAGGTATCTATCTCTTTTTCGTCCTCTATACACCTTTTTATACTAATCTCCATGCAACACGATTGCCTCCAGATGAAACATTCATCACTGGTACAATCATTTCCACTCCGAATATCGATGGAAATCGTATCACCTTCCGCTTAAAGCTTCTTAATAAAGAAAAGATTCTCGTCAAGCATAAAATCCAAACAGAAAAAGAACAGGTTGAACTCAATAGCCTATATTACGGGGATGTTTGCAGGTTTTCAGGAGCATTGGAACTACCGGATGCAAACCGGAATTTCTACGGATTCAATTATCGTACTTATCTTAAAAACACTTTCAACATCCATTGGATTTTTAAGACGACTAAGCTTTCTATAACAGAGTGTGTAAGAGGGAAAGGGATACTTACTGCTTTACATCGTTTTCGTCAAGATAGTATTGGAAAGATTAATGAGGAATTCCCGGTAGGTCTTCGAGGGATGATGAACACCCTGATATTTGGCGATCGGAACGGAATTGAAGAAGATTTACAAGAGCGTTATCAGAGCCTCGGGTTGATTCATCTGCTAGCGGTTTCGGGGTTACACGTGGGAACGATTCTGGGGCTCATTTATTTTCTTCTCATTCGTGCGGGTGTCGTGAAAGAAACAGCCCTATGGATCTTACTACTATCCCTCCCCTTTATTATCTTACTGACTGGAGGAGCCCCATCTGTCATACGGGCAGGGCTGATGGCTGCTGTGGTGTGTCTTATCTTGTTGCTGAGAATCAAAATGACTACTTTCAATCAAATGTGTATGATCCTGCTCGGACTGTTGCTCTTTAAACCAACTTATATTTATTCCATCGGTTTTCAGCTCTCCTTCCTAATTACCGCTTTGCTCATTTTATCAAGCAAAACGATTTTACGTGATCTCTCCCTATACAAACAGCTAATGTACGGGTCCTTCATCGCGCAAATAGCTTCCTTGCCGCTCGTTTTATGGAATTTTTATGAGTTTTCTATTTGGTCCCTTCCTCTGAACATGATTTTCATCCCATTCATGACCATCGTTCTTCTCCCGTGTATCTTACTTACTTTTTTCATGTTCCTTTTGATCCCATTTCCAATGTGGGAGTTGCCGAGTACTTTTCTAAGTTTTATTTTCAAGTGTCTTCATCTTGTCATGCAATGGGTGGACAACCTTCCACTTGGGCTCATGACTCTTGGAAGACCGAATGCGATCCTGCTTTTTGGAATAGTGTTATCTTTTTATTACCTTTTGGTGTCATGGGAATTAAATTTTAAGCGATTGCTTTTACCATTTATCTTCATCATGTTGCTGATAGGTATTCAATTTGTTCATCAAAAATTGAATGCAAATGCCTATGTAACTTTTCTTGATGTCGGTCAAGGGGATGCAATCGTCATTGAATTACCGTTCAGAAAAGCAGTATACGTGATTGACACCGGTGGGATCATCCATTTCAATCAGGAAAAATGGATGGAAAGAAGCAATGAGTTCGATACAGGAGAGGATATTGTTGCAGATTTTTTAAAAGCACGTGGAATACGGAAGGTGGATGCCTTGATTCTATCGCATGGAGATTTGGATCATATTGGCGGTACAGAGGGATTGTTGGAAGAAGTGAGGGTAGAGCAGGTGGTGTATGGAAAATCAGATCATTTAGAGGCTTCAGAATTGGCGTTTTTAAAAGGGCTTGGTACACCCATTCAATTGTTAGAGGAGAATGTTTCGTGGAAGATCGGCTCATCCTCATTCCAGACCCTGAATCCAGGTCAAGCACGTGAGAGCCGTAACAATAGGTCGCTGGTTTTGTATGCGGATATTCATGATAATACCTTCTTATTTACAGGAGATATCGATCACAATATTGAGGAGAGGATTTTAAAGGACTATCCAACGTTGGAGGTGGATTACGTGAAGGTTGCACACCACGGGAGTGATACATCTACCTCACAACCATTCATAAACAGAATAAATCCGAAAGCTTCCTTTATTTCTGTAGGCGCAAATAACCGATATAATCATCCCTCATCCTCAGTCATCGAAAGATTGGAGAATCACAATATTGATATTTTTCGCACGGATGAACATGGTGCAATTATGGTAATTATTTCACCCGATCAAACACGTATAAAAACCGTTTCTCCATAAGATGATAAAGGGAAATCAACAGTCTTTCCAATAGTATTGTGCTAAATTCACTCCCTTTCCGCGGGTGATCCGCAAGCCTCCTGACTTGCACAGGATGTCAACACAAAAATGAAATCATTTTCGTGTCTGCGATGATAATTCTTAGAAGCTTTCCTTCTGCTGGCTTCGACGTTCACCACAGGACATGGTGGTATTTAGTCGAAGTTCATTAATATAGTCGAAGCTCCTTTTAAAAACAGTTGGGTCTTGCCTGGGTCGCTATTCCCGCAGGAGTGTCGTGAATTTCGTTTAAAGATATTCCTTAAAATCAACAATAAAGTATAACAAGCTAAAATAATAAAAGCGAAAGGAAAAAATCCCCCTCGCTTTTCTAAAACGTAAACGTATATGTACCCAACGAATTTCGGGTTTCTTTATAGCGCAACAGCTTTAATGATCACTGCCGTAAAGAAAATGACGGTGAAGAACAAGAACGAATAGAGAAAACCAAGTCCAGAATCAACTACATCATTGGTTTTTGCCTGTACATCTTTTTCAAAGTCATTCATTTCCGCAACCCTCCTGTTTCAACTCAAGTATACGGTATCTATCGCAAAAAATCCATATATCTATTTTTTACGATTAAGTGAAACTTATGCGATTCATGTCATTCATCAAACATCTAAAATCTTGCCCATATTGCTAAGAGTTGACACCTATACTTTCACCCTGCATAGGATAACATAACAATAAGCTTACGGGGAAGAGTTTTATCGTTAGTGGTGAAGCTTCCCGGGTCTTGACCGCTAACGTTTATATAAATGGAGGTTTGACTTTAGGGGTCGGACCTCCTTTACCCTGTACCTTGGCAATTTTATCATATATGCTTAAGATATTATAGTGGGGTGATGAAATTGTCTATAAAGGACTTGAATAAGAAGCTGAAGAATGGAACCTACTCTTCACTTTATTTATTATACGGAAAAGAAAAATACATATTGGAATATACGCAAAAAATGATTGTACAAGCTGTTTTGGAGGAAGAAACTGCTGATTTCAACCTATCCGCTTTCGATATGGAAGAGCAGTCAATTGATACTGCGATTGAAGATGCAGAAACCCTTCCATTCATGGGTGAACGTCGGGTCGTCATCCTACAGAATCCATACTTTCTGACAGGTGCAAAAACCAAAAGCAAGGTAGAACATGATTTGAAGCGACTGGAATCTTATCTCAAAGATCCATCCGAGCAAGCGATTGTCATTTTCGTCGCACCATATGAAAAGTTGGATGAACGGAAAAAGATCGTTAAGACGTTGAAAAAGCAAGCGGAAGTGATGGTAGCAGATAAAATGAATGTCAGGCTGCAAAAGGATTGGATTGAACATGCAGCAAAAGAAGCTAATGTCACAATCTCAAATGAGGCCGCAGAAAGGCTGATCCAACTTCAGGGTGAAAATTTGGCATTACTCATCAGTGAAGTCAAAAAGATGGCACTATATGTAGGCGAGGGGGAGCAGATCGACCCCCAAACAGTCGACGAATTGATTTCACGTTCTCTCGAAAGCAACGTGTTCACAATGGTCGAGCACGTAGCGAACCGCCGTATTGATTCAGCTTTACGAATTTGCTATGACCTATTGAAACAGAATGAAGAACCGATCAAATTGATGGCTTTGCTATCAAGACAGTTCCGAATCATCCTCCAGGTCAAACAATTACGGGTACAAGGACATACTGAAAAGAATATTGCATCAACTCTGTCGTTACACCCTTATGCAGTTAAAATTGCTGCAAAACAAAGTGCTTCTTTTCAGGAGGATGAGCTGAAATCGTTATTGATGAAAGCAGCCGATGCTGATTTTGAGATGAAAACCGGCCAAAGGGACAAGACGCTGACCCTGGAGCTTTTCTTGACCAGCCTCGCCCGGCAATCACAAACGAATTAAGTGTACATCAAGCTGACTCTCTGAAAAACAGAGGGTCTTTTTTGTGGAGAGTTGTTTAAGGGCACTACGCATTACGGCTGAAAAGGTCCTTTTTACGGCCGATTTAAGGGTTTATCGGCCAATCGACACAATTTGTTAAAAAGTTTGCCGTCCGTTAAATAACAAAGATCCAGACAAATAAAAAACGACCTGTTATGTAGGTCGTTTCAAATTCCAGTATTTCATTCACTTATGAATTAAGCGCTAAGGCCGTTTAATTGCTTTGCAAGACGAGATTTCTGTCTAGCTGCAGCGTTCTTGTGAAGGATTCCTTTACCAGCGGCTTTATCAAGCTTTTTGGTTGCAACCAAGAATGCATTTTTAGCACCTTCAGCATCGTTGTTAGCTACTTTCGTTTCAAAGTTCTTGATAGCAGTACGCATGGATGATTTCATCGCTGCATTATGTGCACGACGCTTATCGTTTGTTTTAACACGTTTAATAGCAGATTTAATATTTGCCAATTCCGTTCACCTCCTTGAATGCAACCGAAATTGCGGAAAATACAACACAAGATATTCTATCAAACCGTTCGTATAATTGCAATCTCTTTTGTACAAAGATAATCAGTTGCCGGCCCTTTTTTTAGGGGGAAATCCGAATCGAAAGAATGAAAAAAGTGGAAGAAGGCTATCCTATGTGATAATGCTAACAATAATCAGGGGTGAGCGTACCAATGGATAAAGATCTAGAATTATATAACGTCAGAACCGATTTGGCGATTGAATCCAATGAGATGATCACAAAAGAACAGGAAGAAGATTCGAAGCACAGGATCGATGGTGTCATCGTCAAAGAACGTGAAATGGATGGGATTAAACTCACTAGGGTTGAAATAGAAGAAGCTGGACAAAAAGCGACCGGAAAAAAACCAGGTATTTATTTGACGATGGAAATGCAAGGCATCCGACAGAAGGATTCCGCTTTACAGCAGCGGGTTCAGGATGTCTTTGCCCATGAGTTTGCTAACTTCCTTCAGGAGCTTCAGATTCCGAATGATGCAAGCTGTCTTGTAGTCGGTCTGGGAAATTTGAATGTCACACCAGATGCTCTCGGACCGCGTACGACAAATAACCTTCTCGTCACGAAGCATTTGTTTGAATTGGCACCAGAAAACGTAGAGGAAGGCTTCCGTCCAGTCAGTGCTCTTTCCCCTGGGGTCATGGGGACAACTGGAATCGAAACAAGTGATATCATCGTCGGTGTCATTGAAAAATCTAAGCCTGATTTCGTGATTGCAATTGATTCCTTAGCATCCAGGGCAGTGGAGCGGGTTAATACGACGATTCAAATCTCGGATACTGGCATCCATCCAGGTTCAGGTGTAGGAAATAAGCGTAAAGAATTGAGTCTGGAAACATTGGGGATTCCGGTTATCGCAATCGGTGTTCCTACAGTGGTTGATGCGGTCACGATCACAAGTGACACGATTGATTACATTTTAAAGCATTTCGGTCGTGAGATGCGTGAAAAAGATGATCCATCAAAAGCACTGACACCAGCAGGAATGACATTCGGCGAACGTAAAAATTTATCGGATGAGGATATACCGGATGAAGAAAACCGGCAGGCATTTCTAGGAATGATCGGAACACTTGAAGATACACAAAAAAGACAATTAATCAAGGAAGTCTTAGCCCCTTTAGGGCACAACTTGATGGTTACACCTAAAGAAGTGGATGTTTTTATTGAAGATATGGCCAATGTAATTGCCGGCGGTTTGAATACAGCACTGCATGGCCAGGTCGATCAACAGAACAGCGGATCCTATACACATTGAGTTCTAAGGGTATTACAGCTTGCATAGGCTTGTACCAACACTGATTTTACAATGGTTTCAGTAGGAGGAAGTCAGATGGTCCGGTTCATGATGAAGAGTTTCATACTGATATCCGTCCTTTTGTTCGGCATCCTGATCGGAATGCAGCAGGTCGGAGTTCAAATGGACAAGATGAAGGGTTCGGAAGGTAACAGCGCATTAGAATGGAAAGTCAATGATAGCGGCGATATTGAAGCGGAAGTACTCGGTTCGCAAATCACGAGCCATGACATAAAAGAAAAACAAAAAAAGCTTGAAGAAGTAGAAGCGTTCAATTTGTTTTCCAAGTTAGGAAAAATGGTTTCATCATTGATCAGTGAAATCCTAACAGTCATCATGACAGTGGTCGGCACAATACTGGACAAGATCCTGCACTTTCTGTTCACTTGAATTTGAAGAAGGATGGGCTCATACCGTATCTGTTCATCTCGATACGATAGGGCTGATCCTTCTTTTTTATGGATTTGGTTTTTATTTAAAATAAAGGCTCTTTTAAACTTTTTCTTGATTTTTCAAAATTCGCGACACTCCTGCGGGAAAAGCGAGCCAGGCGAGACCCCGCTGTTTTTAAAAGGATCTTCGACTATATTAATGAACTTCGACTAAATACCACCACGTCCTATGGTGAACGTCGTAGCCAGCAGAAGGAGAGCTTCTAAGAATTATCATCGCAGACACGAAAATGATTTCATTTTTGTGTTGAGATCCTGTGCAACTGAGGAGGCTTGCGGATCGCCCGCGGAAAGGGAGCGAATCTTATAATAATCAGAAATATTCCACAACACTCGTCACTTGCAGATAAATACAGAAACAATTGAATAAAAAGAGTGCTATTGCTATAATCAATGCTAGCTTAGTTGTACGACCTTAGGAGTGAAGAGAATGAGTAAAGATAAAAAATTAGAACGCCAATCGAGAATCCGTAACTTCTCGATTATTGCCCATATCGACCATGGGAAATCGACGTTGGCAGATCGGATTCTTGAGCAAACCAGTGCTCTGACGCACCGTGAAATGAAAGAACAAATGCTTGATGCCATGGATCTGGAACGTGAACGTGGGATTACAATCAAATTGAATGCTGTTCAATTGACATACAAAGCAAAAGATGGAGAAGAGTATATTTTCCATCTTATTGATACGCCTGGACACGTCGATTTTACATATGAAGTATCGCGAAGCCTAGCTGCTTGTGAAGGTGCTTTGTTGATTGTCGATGCTGCTCAAGGAATCGAAGCACAGACTTTAGCCAATGTTTATCTGGCACTTGAGAATGATCTTGAAATTTTGCCGGTCATCAATAAAATCGATTTACCGAGCGCAGAACCAGAGCGTGTCCGTAAAGAGGTTGAGGATGTAATTGGACTGGATGCTTCTGATGCTGTATTGGCTTCAGCGAAAAATGGCATTGGAATAGAAGATATTCTTGAGCAGATCGTTGAAAAAGTTCCTGCACCGCAAGGAGATCCGGAAGCGCCACTTAAAGCGTTGATCTTCGATTCGCTTTATGACAGCTACCGTGGTGTCGTCGCTTATATTCGAATTACAGAAGGTACCGTCAAGGTGGGTCAGAAGATTAAAATGATGGCTACTGGTAAAGAATTCGAAGTCAGCGAATTAGGCGTATTCACACCGAAACCAGTCATGAAAGACGAACTTACAGTCGGGGATGTTGGATTCTTGACTGCATCGATCAAAAACGTGGGTGATACCCGCGTCGGTGACACGATTACATCTGCTAAAAACGGAGCGGATACACCACTCCCAGGCTATCGTAAAATGAACCCGATGGTGTTCTGTGGTTTATATCCTGTTGACTCGAATAACTATAATGACCTTCGAGAAGCATTAGAGCGGTTAGAGTTAAATGATTCATCTCTTCAATACGAGGCAGAAACCTCACAAGCATTAGGCTTTGGTTTCCGTTGTGGTTTCCTTGGGCTCCTTCATATGGAAATCATCCAGGAGCGTATTGAACGTGAATTCGGAATTGATTTGATTACGACTGCACCAAGTGTTATCTACAATGTCCATCTGACTAATGGGGAAGAATTGATTGTCGATAATCCGTCAAATATGCCTGATGCACAATCGATTGAAAAAGTGGAAGAACCGTATGTAAAGGCATCGATCATGACGCCAAACGATTATGTTGGTGCAGTTATGGAAATCTGCCAGAAGAAACGTGGAAACTTCATTACGATGGAGTACTTGGATGATATACGTGTCAATGTCATCTATGAAATCCCGTTATCGGAGATCGTTTACGATTTCTTCGATCAATTGAAATCAAGCACCAAAGGTTATGCTTCCCTTGATTATGAATTGATCGGCTATAGACAATCCAAACTTGTGAAGATGGATATCTTATTGAACGGTGAGAAAATTGATGCATTGTCTGTCATCGTACACCGGGACTTTGCTTACGACCGTGGAAAAGCTGTCGTTGAAAAATTAAAAGAACTGATACCACGACACCAGTTTGAAATTCCGGTTCAAGCAGCAATCGGGCAAAAGATCGTCGCTAGAACCAATATCCGCGCATTACGTAAAAACGTCCTTGCCAAGTGTTATGGAGGCGACATCTCACGTAAACGTAAGTTGTTGGAGAAGCAAAAAGAAGGTAAGAAACGGATGAAGACAGTCGGGAACGTCGAAGTTCCACAAGAAGCTTTCATGTCCGTACTACGTATGGATTCTGACGATTGATAATATCCTGGTAAGGACTGGCCGACTGCCAGTCCTTCATTTTTATAGTGAGAGTGTGATGAAGATGGTAAAAGCTGCTTATGTCCATATACCGTTCTGCGAACAAATCTGCCATTATTGTGATTTCAATAAATTTTTGATAGAAGGACAACCGGTCGATGATTACTTGGATGCCATGGAACGTGAAATCGAAAAAATGTTGAAGGTGTATCCAGCAGAAACAATCGAAACGATTTATATCGGAGGAGGGACCCCGACGGCTCTTGATGATGTTCAGCTAAAACGGATGCTCGACATTATAAACATTAATCTTAAGCCGGGTGTCGATACGGAATTCACGGTGGAAGCTAATCCGTCTGTGACCGAAAGACAAAAACTTAAAATTTTAAAAGAAGCGGGAGTTAATCGGCTCAGTATCGGTGTGCAAGCATTCCAGGATACCCTCCTTTCAGCACTCAACCGGAATCATCGAAGGAACGATGTTGCGAGGATGATCAATGAGGCTCAGACGATTGGATTTGAAAACATCTCGATCGATTTGATGTTCGGATTACCAGGCCAGACACTTGAAATGTTCAAAGAATCTGTAAGTCTTGCACTTCAATTGAATGTGCCGCATGTTTCTGCTTATTCCCTTCAAGTAGAAAAACAAACGGTTTTTGGAATCCGCGATAAGAAGGGACAGCTGTCACTCCCTGGGGAAGAACAAGAATCGGATATGTTCGAATACCTGATCGATACATTGAAACAAAACGGTTTCGCCCAATATGAAATCAGCAATTTTGCAAAATCGGGATATGAAAGCAGGCATAACCAGATGTATTGGAAGAACGAACACTACTACGGCATCGGTGCAGGGGCTCATGGGTATGTGAGTGATATCCGCTACGAAAATGTCAAACCGCTCCCGCATTATATACGTAAAATCAATGAAGGGGTATTACCCCAAAGAATCGTGACTAGACTAGAAATAAAAGATCGTATGGAAGAAGAGGTTTTTCTTGGACTCCGTAAGATGGATGGGGTCAATAAAGCTCGCTTTTATGAAAAATATAACCTTGAAATTGAGGAAGTTTTTTCTGAACAGATTGATAAATTGACTGCAGATGGGCTCCTAATCAATGATAGAAAAAGTATTCGTCTCACGAACAGAGGACTTTTTCTCGGCAATGAAGTTTTTCAAGAATTCGTTGGTGTAATATAAATATTGACAAAGTATTTTCTCATTTGGTAATTTATAAATTAGAATTAGCACTCAAACAGAACGAGTGCTAACAAAGGGGATGAGACTCGATGTTAACGGATCGTCAGCTGTTAATTCTCCAGATACTTATTGATGAATATATACAGAATGCTGAGCCTCTCGGATCAAGGAGTATCTCTAAGCGGCAGGACATCACGTTCAGTTCTGCAACGATTCGAAATGAGCTTGCGGATCTTGAAGATATGGGTTTCATCGAGAAGACACACAGTTCTTCAGGGCGGATACCTTCTGAAAAAGGGTACCGTTTTTATGTGGATAACCTGTTGTCACCTGTAGAAATGCGAAACAAGGATATGAAGCGGATCCACTCTTTGTTCCATGAAAAAATGCTGGAACTAGAAATGTTGATCGAACATTCAGCGAATCTACTCTCTGAAATCACCAATTATACATCCATCATCTTAGGACCTGAAGTATATGAAACGAAGCTGAAGCATTTGCAGATCGTCCCTATTTCTAAAGGTACTGCGATATTTGTATTGATTACCGATACTGGCCACGTAGAAAAATATACGGTCGAATTACCGGATGTAATGGATGCATCTGATCTTGAGCGGACGGTCAACATTTTAAATGAACGATTGAAGGGCGTCCCGTTTTCACATCTGAAGATGAAGTTGCAACAGGAAGTTCAAGGTTTATTGAAAACACATCTTCATAATTATGAGAAAACACTTGATTTTCTGGCCCAGCTGTTCAAAAACGAGAAATCCGATAAAATCTATTATGGCGGTAAAACGAACATTCTCAATCAGCCTGAATTCCAAGATGTTGAAAAAGTGAAAGCTCTATATAATGCGATCGAGAAGCAAGATTTGATCCATCAGCTTCTACATCAAGGAAATACTGATAAGATCAATGTCAAAATCGGAGCTGAAAACACCATACAGGAAATGAAGAATTGCAGCCTGATCACGGCAAGTTATTCTATAGGGGGTCAGCATATGGGGACACTTGCCATCCTGGGACCGACCCGAATGGAATACCCGCGGGTGATCGGATTGCTTGATCTGCTTTCAAAAGATTTGACGAGAGTACTTACGCAACGGTATTATTCAAACTGATTGTGGTAATACCTTTATAAGGACGAAAACTTATTCAAAACATTTAAAGGGTGGGAGAACTCTTTATCTCCCATTCTTCAGTATGTTTTTTAACGGAATTAAGATTGATGATAGAGTCATTGATCAGTACAGGGAGGTGAGTGTAGTGGAAGAAAACAAACAGCAAGGTGTTCAAGAAAATGAAGAATCTATCGAAGAATCGAAAGAGGAAAATCGAGATGAAGAAACGGTAGAGGAATCTGCCGATAACACGATTGAGCTTGAAACTGAAGAAGCTAACCGAGTGACTGAATTGGAAAAAGAACTCGAAGAAATAAAAAATCGTATGGTCCGGGTGCAAGCTGACTATGATAATTTCCGCCGCCGTACGCGGGAAGAAAAAGAAGCGGCAGCGAAATATAGAGCACAAGGAATTGTAGAAGGGCTGCTTCCAGTCATCGATAACTTCGAACGTGCCTTGAATATACAAACTGATGTTGAACAAGCTGATTCTTTACATCAAGGAATGAAGATGGTTTATAATCAGTTGATTGAGGTATTAAAGAATGAAGGTGTTGAGGAAGTGCCTGGAGCAGGAGAGGTGTTTGATCCTCATCAGCACCAAGCTGTCATGCAAGTGCAGGAAAATGATTACGAAGACAATACGATCGTAGAGGTCCTTCAGAAGGGCTACAAATTGAAAGACCGTGTTGTACGTCCTGCAATGGTGAAAGTGAATTCAAAGTAATTAACTCTTTTTAAGTAATAGTTATTATTGGCAGTGTTGAAGTTAACGACACTCCTGCCGGAAAGCGAGTCAGGTACAAAACCTCACAGTATCACACACATCCATGGGCAAGTGAGGAAGTTTTTGTATTGCCTACGGAAAGAGTGTGTATTCCGCTAAGTGAACAAATTACACTTTCAGAATGAACACGCTACATATTAAATATAGGAGGAATTGTCATGAGTAAAGTAATTGGTATTGACTTAGGTACAACAAACTCTTGTGTTGCCGTAATGGAGGGCGGGGAAGCAACAGTTATCCCGAACCCAGAAGGAAACCGCACGACACCATCTGTCGTCGCATTCAAAGATGGAGAGCGTCTAGTCGGAGAAGTTGCAAAACGTCAAGCTGTTACCAATCCGAATACGATTATTTCTATCAAGCGTCATATGGGTACTGAATATAAAGTAGAAGCTGAAGGAAAAGAATACACACCCCAGGAAGTCTCAGCAATCATCCTTCAAAAGCTCAAAGCTGACGCAGAGGCATACCTTGGTGAAAAAGTTACAAATGCTGTCATTACAGTGCCGGCTTACTTCAATGATTCTCAGCGCCAGGCAACTAAAGACGCTGGGAAAGTAGCAGGTTTGGAAGTTGAACGTATCATCAACGAACCTACAGCAGCTGCACTAGCATATGGTCTTGAAAAAGAAGATGATCAAACAATTCTTGTATATGACCTAGGTGGAGGAACATTCGACGTGTCCTTGCTTGAACTAGGAGACGGGTTCTTCGAAGTTAAAGCAACATCTGGCGATAACGAACTTGGTGGAGATGATTTTGACCAAGCGATCATCGACTATCTCGTGAGCGAATTCAAAAAAGAGAATGGAATTGATCTTTCTCAGGATAAAATGGCTCTTCAACGTTTGAAGGATGCTGCAGAGAAAGCTAAGAAGGACCTTTCTGGTGTAACGCAGACTCAAATTTCGTTACCATTCATCACTGCTGATTCATCTGGTCCAAAACACTTGGAAGTGAACTTATCACGTGCCAAGTTCGACGAAATGACTTCTGAACTAGTTGAACGTACCATGGGACCGACTCGCCAGGCGATTAAAGATGCAGGGCTTACACCATCTGAGATCGACAAAGTCGTACTTGTTGGTGGATCAACACGTATCCCTGCCGTTCAAGAAGCGATCAAGAAAATCACAGGAAAAGACCCACACAAGGGTGTCAACCCGGATGAAGTTGTAGCACTTGGCGCAGCGATCCAAGCAGGCGTTCTTACAGGTGACGTCAAGGATGTTGTCTTATTAGACGTAACACCACTTTCACTAGGAATCGAAACAATGGGTGGCGTGAACACGAAGCTTATTGAACGTAACACGACAATTCCTACGAGTAAGTCTCAGGTGTTCTCAACAGCAGCTGATAATCAACCGTCTGTTGATATCCACGTCCTCCAAGGGGAGCGTGAAATGGCTGCAGACAACAAGACATTGGGACGTTTCCAATTGACTGACATCCCACCAGCACCACGTGGGGTACCGCAAATCGAAGTCTCATTCGATATTGATGCGAACGGTATCGTAAATGTTAAAGCGAAGGATCTTGGAACAAACAAAGAACAATCCATCACGATCACTTCGTCTTCAGGACTTTCTGAGGAAGAGATTGAAAAGATGGTTAAAGACGCTGAAGAAAATGCAGAAGCGGATAAGAAGCGTCGTGAAGAGGTTGATCTTCGCAACGAAGCAGATCAGCTGGTGTTCACAACTGAAAAGACTTTGAAAGATCTTGAAGGTAACGTTGATGAAGCTGAAGTCACAAAAGCAAATGAAGCGAAAGATAAAGTGAAAAAGGCTCTAGAAGGAGACGACCTTGAAGAGATCCGTACAGCAAAAGACGAATTGCAACAGGTTGTTCAAGAGCTCTCAACAAAACTTTACGAACAAGCTGCTCAACAGGCTCAAGCTGCACAAGAAGGCGGAGAAAATCAAAACGCACAAGATGATGTAGTGGATGCTGATTATGAGGAAGTAAACGACGATAACGAGAAGAAGTAACCACAATAAGGAAAAGTCAAAGTCAGTCTTCAAGGCTTTGACTTTTTCTATGCTGGGACAATTTAATGGCAACATGTTGCAGAATTGTAGACTATAATGATATGATAATCGTTATGTAAAAGAACCGGGAGTGAGAGTGTTGAGTAAGCGTGATTACTATGAAGTCCTAGGCGTTGACAAGAACGCTTCGACTGATGAAATAAAAAAAGCTTATCGAAAACTCGCTAGAAAATTTCATCCGGATGTCAATAAAGAATCGGATGCTGAGGAGAAATTCAAGGAAGTCAAGGAAGCCTATGATGTCCTGAGTGATTCTCAGAAGAAAGCCCACTATGATCAGTTCGGACACTCAGATCCTAACCAGGGATTTGGTGCTGGTGGAGCAGACTTTGGAGGTTTCGGTGATATTTTCGATATGTTCTTTGGCGGCGGTGGCGGACGTAGAAATCCGAATGCTCCGCGTCAAGGGGCAGATTTGCAATATACGATGACTCTTAAATTCGAAGAAGCTGTTTTCGGTAAAGAGACAGATATTCAAATCCCTAAGGAAGAAGAATGTGATACATGCTTCGGATCTGGAGCGAAACCTGGAACAAAACCAGAAACATGTTCTCATTGCGGCGGCAGCGGTCAGTTGAATGTTGAACAGAATACACCATTCGGCCGTGTTGTAAACCGCAGGGTGTGCCACCACTGTAACGGAACTGGCAAATTCATCAAAGATAAGTGTCAAACTTGTGGTGGAAAAGGCAAAGTGCGCAAGCAAAAGAAAATCCATGTGAAAATTCCAGCTGGTATCGATCACGGTCAACAGATCCGTGTAGCTGGAAAAGGGGAAGCTGGGGAGAATGGCGGACCTCCTGGAGATCTATATGTGGTAGTGCGTGTATCTCCGCATGAGCTTTATAAGCGTGATGGAGATGATATATTCATCGATATGCCGCTTACATTTTCTCAAGTAACACTAGGGGATGAGATTGAAGTTCCGACACTACATGGGAAAGTTAAGCTCAAGATTCCAGCGGGGACGCAATCAGGAACGAGCTTCCGTCTTCGCGGAAAAGGTGTTCAGAACGTTCGCGGGTACGGTCAAGGAGACCAGCATGTCAAGGTGAAAGTAGTTACACCGAAGAATCTGAACGAACGGCAAAAACAACTTCTTCGTGAGTTTGCTGATATCAGTGGTGAAACAGTAGATGAACAGCATGACAATTTGTTCAGTAAAGTAAAAAGAGCTTTTAAAGGCGAATAACAACTGAAATAATGTAACCGGACGATCCTGAGAATGAAAAATGAAAGGAAGATGGTAGATCTCATGAAATGGTCTGAAATCAGCATTCTTACAACACAGGAAGCAATTGAACCGATTTCTAATATCCTGCACGAATCTGGAGCTAGTGGAGTTGTAATTGAAGACCCGCAAGACTTGGTGAAAGTGTGGGATACCTCAATGGGAGAGATCTACCAGCTGAATCCGGACGATTACCCTGATGAAGGTGTGGTCGTAAAAGCTTATTTGCCAGTTAACAGCTTTTTAGGTGAGACTGTCGAAGAGATAAAGGAAGCCATCAATGGACTGCTGCTTCATAACATCGATCTTGGCCACAATAAAATCACGATTAGTGAAGTCCATGAGGAAGAATGGGCGACAGCTTGGAAAAAGTATTATAAGCCTGTGAAAATTTCTGAACGAATCACGATCATACCAACATGGGAAGAGTATGAAAAAGTGAGTACGGATGAACTAATTGTAGAACTTGATCCAGGAATGGCTTTTGGTACAGGGACTCACCCTACGACCGTCATGTGTATCCAAGCAATCGAGAAAACGCTGAAACCTGAAGATGAAGTGATTGATGTGGGAACAGGATCAGGCGTTCTAAGTATTGCTGCAGCGAAACTCGGAGCAAAGCATGTAACTGCATTGGACTTGGATGAAATAGCAGTGAAAAGTGCTCGATTGAACATCAAGCTAAATAAATCCCAGGATCAGATCACAGTACGTCAAAACAACCTCTTGGACAACGTCAGCGGTGAATACGACTTGATCGTAGCGAACATATTAGCGGAAATCATCCTCCGTTTTGATGAGGATGCTTTCAAATTACTTAAACCTGATGGGAAGTTCATTGTTTCAGGGATCATTAAAGGAAAAAAGGATGAAGTGAAACGAGCACTTCTTGAGCATGGATTCCTTATAGATGAAACGTTACTGATGGAAGACTGGGTCGCCTTCATTGCAAGAAAACCTAAACAGAAAGAAATTGAGGGGACACAATAATGCAGAGGTACTTCGTCCAACCTGATCAGATGACTGATACGTTGGTTTCGATAAAAGGGGAAGATGCGAAGCATATCTCGAAAGTTATGCGGATGACTCCTGGCGATCATGTGATTTGTAGCGACAATCAAGGTCGTGTTGCAAGGTGTGCGATTCTTGAATTGACAGATTCATCTGTGGAACTTTCGGTAGCCGAGTGGATTGGAAACGAAACAGAACTGCCAATTTCTGTAACGATCGCGCAAGGTCTGCCAAAGCATGATAAACTAGAGATGATTGTCCAGAAAGGTACCGAACTTGGGGCTGAACGATTCATTCCTTTTCAAGCCGACAGGTCGATTGTGAAATGGGATTCGAAAAAGTCTAAAAAGAAAACAGAACGACTGCAAAGGATCATTAAAGAAGCAGCTGAACAATCCCAACGAAACAAAATGCCTGAATGTATCGAGCCGGTTTCTTTCAAGGAATTGATTTCTCAAAGTGAATCGTATATGATGAAAATCGTTGCATATGAAGAACAGGCGAAACAGAATGAGACGTCCCGATTGGCTAAGCTTCTTAGCAGAGCGGATATCGGAAATGAGAGTATCATCATTGTCATAGGGCCGGAAGGCGGTTTGACAGAACATGAAGTCCAACATCTCCAGGATGCGGGCTTTATTGCCTGTGGTTTTGGACCGCGTATTCTGAGGACCGAGACTGCTTCATTATATGTGCTCTCTGCTATTTCCTATCAATTAGAATTATTGAGGTGACCATAAATGCCTTCTGTAGCGTTTCATACATTAGGATGTAAAGTAAATCATTACGAAACTGAAGCGATCTGGCAGCTGTTCAAGAGTCAAGATTACGAGCGTACAGATTTCGAAAAGCGTGCGGATGTGTATGTAATCAACACTTGTACCGTAACGAATACTGGGGATAAAAAAAGTCGTCAGGTGATCCGTCGTGCCATCCGTAAAAATCCCGATGCCGTCATTTGTGTAACAGGATGTTATGCTCAGACCTCACCAGCCGAGGTCATGGCGATTCCAGGTGTCGACGTCGTCGTCGGTACACAAGACAGAGTGAAGATGCTCGAATACATCGAACAATATAAACGTGAACGTCAGCCGATCAATGGGGTAGGCAACATCATGAAAGCTCGGGTCTATGAAGAGCTTGAGGTACCTGCATTCACCGATCGTACACGTGCTTCATTAAAGATTCAAGAAGGTTGCAACAATTTCTGTACCTTCTGTATCATTCCTTGGGCGCGTGGGCTTTTACGTTCAAGAAAACCAGAGCATGTCATCGAACAAGCACAGCAGCTTGTGGATGCAGGCTATCAAGAAATCGTCCTTACAGGAATCCATACAGCTGGCTATGGCGAGGACATGAAAGATTATAATTTCGCCCAGCTTTTATCGGATATCGATGAACAGGTCAAAGGATTGAAACGTTTACGGATTTCTTCTATTGAGGCAAGCCAGGTGACCGATGAGGTGATCGACGTATTGGATCGTTCCGATATCGTTGTTCCTCATTTGCACATACCATTACAATCTGGATCTGATACGGTACTTAAACGTATGAGAAGAAAGTACAGTATGGAAATGTTTACGGATCGATTGAACAAATTAAAAAAAGCGTTACCAGGCCTTGCGATAACATCAGATGTGATCGTCGGCTTCCCTGGAGAAACAGAAGGCGAGTTCATGGAAACTTATAATTTTATTAAAGATCATAAGTTTTCTGAACTTCATGTATTCCCGTTCAGCCGAAGAACAGGAAC
Organism: Alkalihalobacillus sp. TS-13; assembly: GCF_019720915.1. Lineage (GTDB taxonomy): Bacteria > Bacillota > Bacilli > Bacillales > Fictibacillaceae > Pseudalkalibacillus. Next base: position 1,734,435 of record NZ_JAHKSI010000001.1, on the reverse strand, counting down.
ACCTGCAGCCAATATGGATGATCAAGTTCCTGAGGATGTGAAAAATGAACGCGTCCATCGGTTGATTGAACTTTCGAATCAATTAGCAAAGGAATACGCCTCTCAATACGAAGGAGAAGTCCTTGACATCATCCCTGAGGAACTTGATAAAGAGCATCCAGACGGGGATATGTATATCGGTTATACCGCGAATTATATGAAAGTCCGTATTCCTGCAACTGAAGACATGATTGGTAAACTCGTTCGTGTAAAGATTACGAAAGCAGGATACCCTGTGAACGAAGGACAATTTGTGAGAGTCATGGATTCAGAGCAGACAACCGCGTCAGCTTAAAGAACAACAAGATTTAAAAGGTAAGACATGTTGTAGAAAACCAGTGCGAGTGGAAATATATATATATACGGGTGCGGGAAAAGCAAGCGGAGGAGGCTAGCGGACCGCCAGCGGATAGCGAGTGTATTTTCGGCCATGACGATAGGCTTGTGAAGACAATACTCTTGACTAAAAGTGCAAAATTTAATGACAACAAAAGAGGAGATGCAAGTATGAACATTGCAAAAATGATCGACCACACAGCATTAAAACCGGAATTGACAAAAGAAGACATTGTAAAACTTGCTGAAGAAGCAAAAGAATATTCATTTGCTTCAGTTTGTGTAAATCCAACATGGATTGGAACGGCATATCAAATCTTGAAAGATACAGACGTAAAAGTATGTACAGTAATCGGTTTTCCATTAGGTGCATCTACTCCTGAAACAAAAGCGTTCGAAACGAAAAATGCGATTGAAAATGGAGCAACAGAAGTGGATATGGTCATCAACATCGGTGCACTTAAAAGCAAAAACTACGAATTAGTAGAGAAAGATATCAAAGCAGTTGTAGATGCCGCGAAAGGGAAAGCTCTTACGAAAGTGATCATTGAAACATGCCTTCTTACGGACGAGGAAAAGAAACAGGCTTGTGAACTATCAGTGAAAGCTGGAGCGGATTTCGTAAAAACATCTACTGGTTTTTCAACAGGTGGAGCAACTCAGGAAGACGTGGCATTGATGCGTAAGGTCGTAGGGCCAGAAATCGGTGTAAAAGCGAGCGGTGGAGTAAGAGGACCAGAATCCGCAAAAGAAATGATCGATGCTGGAGCAACACGAATCGGTGCAAGCTCAGGAATTGCCATCGTTAAAGGTGAAACTTCACAATCAGATTATTAATAAAAAGGGAGAGCTGACACGTGGTCAGCTCTTTTTGAATTTTTAATCTATTCAATGATGTACAGAAAATAAGGTCGGAAAATGTCGTTTGGCCGATAAAATGGAGTTTTTGGCCGTAAAAGTACTATAGTCGACCGTAAAACCCTCGATTTTGGCCGTAAAAACCAAACTTGGTGACCGCAGCACCCTATATTGCTCTTTCTCCATGAAGCTTCGTAATTAAAGCAGCAAGTAATCCCGCACATGGCAGTAGCAATATTGATGAAATGACATTAAACAACACACTTGCATGCGCAATTTGTACGTCTGGCAGATGGGTCAACAAGATGACGAATTCAGAAAAGATTTTTAAAAACGGAAGAAAGAGGAACACGCCGATGATATTGATCCAAATATGGGCAAAAGCGACGAGCTTCGCTTCACGTGTCGTTCCAACTGATGCAATCACTGCCGTAACACAAGTCCCGACATTAGCACCTAGCATGATCGCGATGCCTGATGTCAATGAAAGGATGTTTTCATGCATGAGTGACATGATGATGGCAGTAGTGGCCGTACTGGATTGGATGACTGCTGTCATTGTCGTTCCCAAACCTAACCCGAATAATATATGTTCATTTGTCCTTTGAAGGAAATGCTGAACCCATGAGAGCTCAGTAATTGGACCTGCTAAGGCTTCGAAACCGTTCATTGCTACAAACATGCATCCTAAACCGAACAGAGCTGACCCAGAGCAAAACGACCATTTACTTGGATAAAGAATCATTATGAATCCGATGATCAGAAACGGTAGGATCATCTGATTAAGTTCGAGTGTTATGATTTCAGTAGAAACGGTTGTCCCGATATTCGCTCCGAGTATGATACCGATCGATTGTCGGAAGCTCATGAGGCGAGCCGCAACAAGACCGATGACGATCACCATGACAGCAGAACTGCTTTGTACGACAGCAGTAAGCACTGCACCGAATAAAAAACCTTTCCAGGTCTTGTCTGTATAACGAAGAAGCAAATCCTTGAATTTTTCTTGAGAAGCAGTATTCAAACCTAGACGCATCACAGTCATTCCGAAAATGAATATCGTCAAAAAAACTGCGAATAATGAGATTATCTGTGTCATTTGATCATCACCACCTAGTCTATATTATGGACGAGGTGTTTTGGACATGACGAAATAATTACATGAATAAAGGAAATAAAGTTGACGAAAAAAATAGGCATATATTATAATGTTTAAAGATATGGTTTTTCGCTCCTTTTTCTATTTTTTTGAAGGAGCTTGGAGGGAGGGAAATATATGTCTATTAGAACAAGTGTTCGTAAGAACGAATCTATAGAAGATGCACTTCGTCGTTTTAAGCGCAACGTTTCTAAAGAAGGAACATTGGCTGAGGTACGTAAGCGTAAGCATTACGAAAAGCCTAGCGTAAAGCGTAAGAAGAAGTCTGAAGCAGCTCGTAAGCGTAAGTACTAAGAGAGGGTGTTCTAATTGAGTCTTCTTGACCGTTTGAATCAAGATATGAAACAAGCGATGAAAAACAAAGAAAAACAACGACTGACGGTCATTCGTATGGTGAAGTCTTCTCTTCAGAACGAGTCGATCAAGTTAGGACACGAATTGAATGAAGAAGAGGAATTGACGGTTCTTTCACGTGAAGTTAAACAACGGAAAGACTCCCTCCAGGAATTCGAGAAGGCTGGTCGTGAAGACTTAGTCGAAAACTTACGTCAAGAGATTGCAATACTCAATGAGTATCTCCCTGAACAATTATCCGAAGAAGAAGTCAACCAACTTGTCAAAGAAACAATTGAGCAAGTGGGAGCAACTTCGAAACAGGATATGGGAAAAGTGATGGGAGCCATCATGCCTAAAGTAAAAGGCAAGGCAGATGGTGGTCTTGTGAACCGTTTAGTACAACAGAACTTATCATAATAAATGAGTTGAAAACGTCTTGCATGTGCAAGGCGTTTTTTTACGCTTATTAGAGTCTCTGGACATGGTTCAGGATTTTCTGGACAAAATTTCGGAATTTCTGGACAAAACTACGGAATAATTGGACATTGATCGAAATTATCTGGAGAAAACCCCGGAGTATCTGGACAACACTCAACTCATATTTTCGTAGTTTGATCTCACAAAAATATTTCCTTTTAAAAATGTGAAACCTAACTGTATTATTATACGTAGAAAGTGTAGATCGTAAAAGGGGGTGGATTTTATGAAATTGTTTAAAAGAAATATAAAGATCTCATTCTATATGTTGTTGATTTTATTGCCAATGATTCTCGTTCAAATAAACCCTTCACAAGCTGAAGATGGGAAACCGGTTGTTTATGTTGCTCCTGTTCAGGACGCGGTTGAAAGAGGTTTAGAATCTTTTATAAAACGTTCTATCAAAACCGCTGAAGATAACAATGCAGATTACTTGGTCTTGGAGTTGGATACACCAGGTGGATTGGTCGATGCAGCTGGAAACATTGCAAAAATCATGAGGGAGTCTGAGGTGCCAATCATTGCATATGTCACGAAACACGCTTTATCAGCAGGGGCGTACATTGCTTTGAATGCAGATCAGATCGTGATGAAACCGTCGACTACTATTGGGGCTGCTGGAGTCATCGATTCCCAGGGTAATGCAGCAGGAAAAAAAGCTGAATCAGCATGGATCGCTACAATGGAAGCTTCTGCAGAGTTGAACGATCGTGACCCGAAATATGCTAGAGCGATGGCAGATCCTGATGTTGAAATTGAGGAATTGGGCGTATCTAAGGATGAATTCCTGACGCTCAATGCGACACAAGCGAAAGAAGTTGGTTATGCAGAAGCGATTGTCAATAATCGCAATGAACTCTTGGGCTATCTTAAAGTACCTGATGCTGAAATCAAGGAGATTGAAGTATCTTTCGCTGAAACGATCGCCCGTTATGTGACACATCCCGTTGTAGTTCCAATCTTGCTATCGATCGGGAGTATTGGACTGGTGCTTGAACTTTATTCACCAGGGTTTGGTATTCCGGGTGCATTCGGACTAGGTGCCTTACTTTTATTCTTCTTTGGCCATATGATCGCTGGACTTGCAGGTTGGGAATCTCTCATCTTGTTTGTATTGGGGATTGGATTGATTATAGCTGAGGTGTTCGTGCCAGGTGGGATCCTCGGGATTGGCGGAATTATCGCTGTGTTAGTGGGTATTGTGCTTGCCGGGGGATCTCTCGGAAATATCTTGCTGTCAATCTTGATCGCTTTAGTCGCAACAATCATTGTATCAATCCTTTTCTTAAGATATTTTGGATATAATGGGCCATTAAAGAAAATCATACTCTTTGACTCCACTTCCAATGACAAAGGATACATTTCGAATGTTACGAAGAGTGAGTTGATCGGTATGACTGGAACAACGATGACTCCTTTACGACCATCAGGTACAGCAATCATCGGAGACGATCGATATGATGTCGTCACCGAAGGTAGTTACATTGGAATAAATCGTCCAATAAAAATCATTAAAACGGAAGGTTCTCGGATCATCGTTAGAGAAATAATAGTAGTAGAAAATCAAGGGGGTAACTAATTAAATGGATCCTAACATTTTAACCATGGTCATTTTAATAGGGGCAGTCATTATCGCCCTGGCCGTATTATTCACGTTCGTACCTGTAGCCCTGTGGATTTCCGCACTTGCTGCAGGCGTAAGAGTAAGTATTTTCACACTGATCGGAATGCGCTTGAGACGTGTCATTCCATCCCGCGTCATTAATCCGTTGATCAAGGCGGTAAAAGCTGGCCTTGAACTCAGTACGAACCAGTTGGAGAGTCACTACTTAGCAGGTGGTAATGTAGACCGGGTCGTAAATGCACTGATCGCGGCTCACAGAGCGAACATTGAATTGAGCTTCGAACGTTGTGCAGCGATCGATCTTGCGGGACGTGACGTATTAGAAGCTGTTCAAATGAGTGTCAATCCAAAAGTAATCGAGACACCTTTTATCGCTGGTGTGGCGATGGATGGTATCGAAGTGAAAGCGAAAGCTAGAATCACAGTGCGCGCAAATATCGAGCGTCTCGTCGGTGGTGCAGGTGAAGATACTGTCATAGCGCGTGTAGGTGAAGGGATCGTATCAACGATCGGTTCATCGGATAATCATAAAAAAGTCCTTGAAAATCCAGATTTGATTTCTCAAACAGTACTTACAAAAGGTCTTGATGCTGGTACTGCGTTCGAAATCTTGTCGATTGATATTGCCGACGTTGATATCGGTAAAAACATCGGGGCAGAATTACAAACCGAGCAAGCTGAAGCGGATAAGAATATCGCTCAAGCGAAAGCGGAAGAACGCCGTGCAATGGCAGTAGCACAAGAACAAGAAATGAAAGCCCGTGTTGAGGAAATGCGTGCGAAAGTTGTGGAAGCTGAAGCCGAAGTTCCGATGGCTATGGCAGAAGCATTACGTTCAGGGAATATTGGGGTCATGGATTACATGAATTATAATAACGTAAAAGCGGATACTGATATGAGAGGATCGATCGGTAAAGCGACTGACCCTAAGGATGAAGACGACAATCCAGGAGGAGGCACTTACTAGTGCTAGAAGCGATCTTTGAACTGCTGATGCAAAACATCTTCTTCGTGATTTTGGTCATTGGCGGGATTCTCAGCTTCTTCAAGCGTCAGATCGAAAAACAAAATGAACATCAGCAACCTAAACGTAGACCACAACAAAATCAACAACAACCGCGTCCAGTTGAATCAAGACCTGCTCGTGTTGAGGAAAAGACCCGTTCAGGACGGCAATGGAAGGAACGCGGTGAAAAGATTTCAACAGATTTACAAGAGTTATATCATACAAAGCGGGAAGAATTAGAGAAGACAGTTCATGAGCATAACACTCGTGAGTATATGCCAAGAGAATCGAGACTGCTTCAACCAAAACCGAAGCCTAAGCCGAAACTTTCAAAAAGTCAAGTTCTGCCCAACCCGGACAATGTTGCTCAGGGTGTCATTTGGGCAGAGGTGCTTGGTCCGCCTCGTTCCAGAAAACCGCATCCTGTAACAGCTCGTTTAAGACAACGATAAAAAAGATAAAACCATGTGCGCAATTTAGTGTACATGGTTTTTTTTGTGCGCTCTTTTATTCCTAACTTTCACCCAATTCCCTTCCTCCCCGGTGATCAATTATTCTTTTCATTTGCACATGATGTCAAAATAAATGAAATCATTTTCGTATCTGCGGTGAGGAATCTTAGAAGATTTCCTTATGCTGGCTTGGACGTTTTCCCCAGACCGAATCGGGCGTAATCTTTCCCGCATGAATTCAAATATGAAAAATATAATGGTGAAAGTATGGATAACGGTGATAGTTATTGCTTTTCATTCATAAAAATGAGATGAGAGGGGGTTCGTTTATGGCGCGTTTGAAACAGAAAGTGAAAAAGTGGATGACCCGTTCTTTGGAATTACCAGCTGATGTCGTCATGGACCTGCCCAGGATCACGATGATCGGACATTTGCACATATATATTGAAAACCATAGGGGAGTTAAGAAATTCACTAATGAAGAACTCCGGCTTAACCTTCAACAAGGAGAGGTCTTGATTACAGGTGAGGATTTTGTCTTAAAAACGATCCTCCCTGAGGAAATTTTAGTAGAGGGTAAAATTCTTGATGTGCGTTACATAAACATTTCTTAAAACCTATAGGGGGAGGATCCATGAAAAAATTTTGGACAAAGTACCTCAAAGGAACTGTTATCGTAAAAATTGAAGGAGAACATGCAGAAACCTTCCTCAATTATTGTTTGAATCATAATATCCACCTTTGGGATATAAGACGGCGGAATGAATCACAGCTAGAGCTTCATATGTTCACCGACGATGCTCTTCACATAAGGAAAGCGCTAAGGGAATCCGGATGCAAATTCACAGTCGTTCGAAAACAGGGAGCACCATTCATCGTAAAAAGGATGATATCTAGAGGCGGGTTCATTTTAGGACTGCTTTCCTTTTTCGTTATTGTCTTCCTGTTATCCAACATGGTTTGGAAAATTGAAGTGAGCGGAGCCGATCCCCAAACTGAACACCACCTCCGAAAAGTAGTTGATGAGCTAGGAATCAAGAAAGGAAAACTTTTATTCCGATTACCGGACCCACGTGAAGTCCAATATTTTGTTACCGAAAAAATGGACGAGGTCACGTGGGTTGGAGTCACGCTGGACGGGACTACCTTCAAGTTTAAAGTCGTGCAAAAAGAATTGCCTGAAAAGGTGGAAGTGACTGGACCTCAAAACCTTGTCGCTAAAAAGAAAGCATTCATTACAGATATGTTCATCGAGCAAGGTCAACCGAAAGTGGAAAGAAATCAATTGGTCCAAAAGGGAGAATTATTAGTTTCAGGGTATATTGGAAAAGATAAAAACACACGCACCGTTGCTGCCAAAGGCAAAGTGTTCGGTGAGGTTTGGTATCGAGGTGATGTGACGCTGCCGCTGGAGTCGAGCTTCGAAACCTACACAGGAAACAATATACACAAACATTACTTGAGCGTATTTGGTAAAAATATTCCGATATGGGGATTCAGTGATGTTACCTATGATCATTATGAAGTATTGGAGGAAGAAAAATCGTTCCGGATGTTCATGTGGGAATTACCAATCTCTTATCTAAGAAAAGATGTACAGGAATCAGAACGTGTCGTTCGTAAATATACGGAGAAGGAAGCCATTGAAAAAGCACAAGAAATGGCTGGTGAAGATCTGAAAAGCAAGCTGGATGATGAAGCAAAAATAAAAAGCGGAAAAATTTTGCACCATACTATCGACAATGGTAAAGTAAAAGTATCGATGTACTATAAAGTCATCGAAAATATTGTAAGTGAACAACCAATAATTGGAGGAGATTGAGCCATATTGTCAGAACACTTGAATATAAAGAGTTTACAAATAGACAATCCTTCGGAAGGCATTGCCCTATTCGGTCCTAATGATTCACACCTGAAAACACTTGAACAGACGTTGGACGTAGAAATCGTCACCCGCGGCGGTGGAGTAGCTGTCACTGGCGAGGAGGAAACTGCCCAACTGGTTGAAGATGTCCTTAACGCCCTTCTCTCGTTGATCCGTAAAGGTGTCAATATCACCGACCGTGATGTCATCTATGCCGTACAGCTATCGAATGAAGGCATACTAGAAGAACTTGATCAATTATTCGAAGAAGAAATCACGACAAATATAAAAGGTAGACCGATTCGTTCAAAAACACTCGGTCAACGCCATTACATCAATGCGATCAAAAAGAATGATCTCGTCTTTGGAATCGGTCCAGCAGGTACTGGAAAGACATTTTTAGCTGTCGTCATGGCGGTTAAAGCTCTGAAAGAAGGTAAGGTTAAAAGGATCATCCTGACTCGTCCTGCAGTGGAAGCAGGAGAAAGTCTTGGATTCCTGCCAGGTGATCTGAAGGAAAAAGTGGATCCATACCTCAGACCTTTATATGATGCCCTACATGATCTTTTCGGAGTGGAACATACGGAAAGACTTATTGAGCGTGGGACGATTGAAATCGCACCTCTGGCATACATGAGAGGGCGTACGTTGGATGAGGCATTCGTCATACTTGATGAAGCCCAGAACACCACTCCAGAACAAATGAAAATGTTTCTGACGAGACTTGGTTTCGGATCCAAAATGATCATTACCGGTGACATTACCCAAATCGATTTGCCACGTGGAAAAGAATCAGGTCTTCGTAAAGCACAGAAAGTTTTCAAAGACATTCAAGGAATCAAGATTATGCATATGCAACAATCCGATGTAGTACGCCATCCTCTTGTTCAAAAAATCATAAATGCTTATGAAGTCGAAGATAATGATTAAGACCAATCCCGCTTCAAGTCAGAACTTCTCATTGTTAAAATCGAGCAAACTGACTGGAAGTGTGGGATGGTCTTTTTTCTATTTGGCTTTGTAAAATGACTTTGAAAAATGAATGATAGTTTTTACTAAATTCGCTCCCTTTCCGTGAGCGAACTGCTAAGGCTTTGAATTCGTTCCTCTAAAATTGAAGTTATTTTTGAAACTTTTTACGTTCATAAGAGGTATTAGAAGTATGCCTTCTTTTACAAAATTTTCTTAACCCTTGTCCCTACGGGTCGAAATACGTGATAAAATGATAATAGGAGAGAATTTTTCTTTTTAGTGTGTTGCTAATGAACGGTTATCATTTGATATAGAGATCGATGAAAACCTGGAAGCAGTGGAAATATACGAGACTCCTGCGGGAATAGCGATCCAGGCGGGACCCCGCTCGTTATAAAAGGATCATCGACTATAATAAGGATCTTCGACTAAATTCCACCACGTCCTGCGCCTGCGGTTACTCGGCGCAAAACTGCAAAAAGGGTGGAATTAAAATCTGTGGTCTTGTGGTGAACGTCGTTTAATAAAGACATTATAAATTTTAATGGTGACATTAACAGGAGATTCATTTCAGGGAAATACATAACCGATCTTTATCTTACAAACCAGGGCGTCACCATAGAAGGAGTGGGATTGAATGTCTCCCAAAGTAATCAATGAACTGAAAACGAAATGGAATCAAATTGAAAACAGTAAAATAAGCCGATTCCTTCTTTATCTGACGCTAGCTTTTGTGATGGTGGTTACGATGATAAGCAACGTAATTCCTGAAAAGCTGGATGTCAGTTTGAATTCGATTGCTGAAGATGATATTCAATCCCCGTACCGTATCCAAAACCAAAGGGAAACGAATGCTAAAGAAGCGGAAGCAGCTGCCTCTGTTCCAGATGAATATGTGGAGAAGGAAAATGTAGTCCTTGACCAAGTCGTATATATTGAAAAATTGTTCACTCAGATCCAGGAGATTCAAGCTGAAAATTCCAAAGAAAACGATAATTCAGATCCTAAAAAAGACGAAGATACACCTGAAACAGATGCTGACACAATCACTTCAACCAAACAAAACATCAATTTAATTCGTAACAGCCTTCCAGAATTCATTTCTAAAGACATTAAAGATGATTCATTGATCACTTTTCTGAATGCTTCTAAAGCTGATGTCTCAATGGCTAAAGATGTTGCGATCTCAACGATAAAAACGATCATGAAGGATAAAATTACCGTTGAGCAGATTAGTGAAAAGAAGAAGGAAGTCGAACCTTTCATCGGGAATGCATTCATATCTGACAGTGTTAAACCAGCCTTAAGCGAGATAACAGCAAGTGCGATTACATCTACTTATACGTTTGATGCAGAAGAGACGAAGAGATTACGTGAAGAGGCGATAGCGAATGTAGAGCCAGTCTTCATCCGCGAAGGAGAGATCATAGTTGAAAAAGGAAGCCGTATTACCAGTGATGCCCTCTATAAACTGGAGATTGTCGGCTTATTGAAAGAGGACTTTTCTCCTTATCCATATATCGGCCTTGGATTATTGGTCCTCTTATTGACCGCCTTCTTGATCTATTACCTCCGTGATCTGATCGGTGAAAAGAAAAAAGAAAACATCAAATTGATCATTTACGTGTTATTGTTTTCGATCACACTTATATTGATGAAAATTACCAGCTTGCTCAGTATCTATTATCCTAGTGTGGCATTCATCGTACCAGTCGCTTTTGGAACGATGATGATCAAAATGTTGATCGATGAACAGAGTGCGATCATTTCAAGTATCGTTTTCGCGATTTGTGGAAGCTTAATTTTTAACGAGAATACAGCAAGTCCATTCAATTTCACGATAGGAACCTATGTCCTTATCAGCTCACTTTCAGGTATCCTTTTCCTTGGAAAGAGAAACGTCAAATCTAAAATTCTGAAAGCCGGATTCTTTGTGTCAGTCATCAATTCGATTGTTGTGTTGCTCATTTTGGCATTGACGAATGGTCAATTTGGACTGACCGATATCTCCTGGCAGGTTGGTTATGCACTTTTCTCGGGGTTCATATCCGCTGTATTGACACTTGGGCTTTTACCATTCTTTGAAGCAGGTTTCGGTATTTTGACTTCCATGAAGCTGATTGAACTTTCAAATCCGAACCATCCGTTACTTAGGAAATTGCTCATGGAAACACCAGGAACGTATCATCATAGTGTCGTTGTCGCTAATTTGTCTGAGGCTGCATGCGAAGCGATCGGTGCAAATGGTCTTCTGGCAAGAGTGGGCTCTTACTACCATGATCTTGGAAAGACGAAGCGCCCTCACTTCTTCATTGAGAACCAGATGAATATTGAAAATCCACACGATAAGATATCACCACAGCTCAGTAAAACGATCATCATCGCGCATCCGTACGATGGAGCTGAAATGCTGAGGGAATATAATCTCCCGACTGAGATTATTGATATCGCAGAGCAGCATCATGGAACCACATTATTGAAATATTTTTACCATAAAGCGATGCAGCAATCTGATAAACAGGTCACAGAATCCGATTTTCGTTACCCAGGGCCGAAACCGCAAACAAAAGAAATTGCAATCGTCTCGATCTCAGATTCAGTAGAGGCTGCTGTCCGTTCTATTGCAAAGCCTACACCGACTAAGATAGAATCATTAGTACGGAAAATCGTTGCTGAACGTTTGGAGGATGGACAATTCAACGAATGTTCGATTACATTGAAGGAACTCGAAACCGTTACGATCAGCATTTGCGAAACGTTGAATGGCATGTTCCATTCCCGTATTGAATACCCTGAGGAAATTCATAAAAAGAAAGTGAGCCAAGCATAATGTTATCCATAGATTTATATGATGAAACCGAACAATTGGATGAATCCTTGATAAGTGAAGTAGAAAGTCTGCTTCAGCATGCTGCTAAAGAAGAATTGGTCAAACAAGGAACAGAACTCTCTGTGACGTTTGTGACGAATGTACGTATCCAAGAGATCAATTCTGAATATAGAGGGATCGACAGACCAACTGATGTCATTTCCTTTGCCCTAGAGGATGAAGTTGAGGGTGAAGTGAAGATTCTTGAGGACGATCATCCGATCTTGCTTGGAGATATCATCATTTCAATTGAAAAAGCGAGTGAACAAGCTGAAGGATATGGTCATTCCTTCATGCGTGAGGTTGGTTTTCTGGCAGTCCATGGGTTCCTGCATTTATTAGGGTATGATCATATGGACGATGAAGATGAAAAGAAAATGTTAGGAAGACAAGACGCCATACTCAATTCTTATGGATTGAGACGATCATGATTAAAGAGGTTGCGAGAAGTTTTCGCTTTGCATTTGAGGGAGTATTACAGGGCTGGCGAGAGGAACGTAATTTTCGCATCCATTGTGTTTTTGCTGTTTTCACCATCATTTTTGCTTTCTTTCTCGGTTTTTCAATTGTGAAATGGTCGATTCTCTTGCTTACGATTGGAATCGTGATGGGACTGGAATTGATGAATTCGTCAATTGAGCGAGTTGTCGACCTGCTGACAGAGGAATATCATCCAATCGCGAAAAAAGCAAAGGACTTTGCTGCTGGTTCAGTCTTTATTTTCAGTATCATTGCTGTTATAATAGGATTCCTTCTATTTGCTGGACCAATAATTGAAATCGTTTTATAGAGGTGAATATACTTGACAAAAGATGAATTGATACAAGAAGCAATTGAAGCAAGGAAGTTTGCATATACACCATATTCTAAATTCCAGGTCGGAGCAGCCTTGTTGACTGAGGATGGTAAGGTCTATCGTGGAGCTAACATTGAAAACGCTGCTTACAGTCTATGTAATTGTGCTGAACGGACAGCCTTGTTCAAGGCATACTCGGAAGGGGACAAGACGTTCCAGGCTATGGCAGTCGTCGCAGATACGAAACGTCCAGTTCCACCTTGTGGAGCATGCAGACAAGTGATCTCAGAGCTATGTTCACCTACTATGCCTGTTTTTCTGACCAATCTAAAAGGCGACACCCAAGAGCTGAAAGTCAGTGAATTACTGCCAGGCGCTTTCTCACCGGAGGATTTAAATGGGTAGAGAAGGATTCAAGTCAGGATTCGTATCCATCATTGGACGTCCGAATGTTGGTAAATCGACGTTGTTGAACCATGTGCTTGGACAAAAGATCGCCATCATGAGTGACAAGCCTCAGACGACACGCAACAAAATCCATGGAGTCTATACAACGAATGAGGAACAGGTGGTTTTCATCGATACGCCTGGCATTCATAAACCGAAACATAAACTTGGTGACTTCATGACGAAAATTGCGCAAGAAACGTTGAATGAAGTTGACATCATCTTGTTTTTGATCAATGCCGAAGAAGGTTATGGACGTGGGGATCAGTTTATCCTTGATCGCCTGCAAAATGTGAAAAGTCCTATTTTCTTAGTGATCAATAAGATTGATAAAGTGCATCCTGATGAGTTGCTGCCGATCATCGAGCAATATCGTGAAAAGCTGGATTTTGCAGAAATTGTGCCTATTTCAGCGTTGAATGGCAACAATGTCAACACGTTGATGGAACAGATCACCAAATATCTTGAAGAAGGTCCACAATACTATCCTGAGGACCAGGTGACGGATCATCCGGAACGTTTTGTTGTCGCTGAACTGATTCGTGAAAAAGTGTTGCATCTAACGCACGAAGAAGTACCTCATTCCGTAGCTGTTGTCATTGATGAGATGAAACGCCGAAAGAATGGGAACATGGTCGATATCACTGCAACGATCGTTGTTGAGCGCTCTTCACAAAAAGGGATATTGATTGGAAAACAGGGCGGTATGCTGAAGAAAATCGGTTCGCTTGCGCGTCAAGATATCGAGCACCTCTTAGGTTCAAAAGTTTATTTGGAACTGTGGGTGAAAGTACAGAAGGATTGGCGGAACCGTCCGTTCAATTTGAGGGATCTCGGATTCAGTGAAGACACATACTGATCAAGTGGGACGGCATACGGATCACCAGCGGGTGTAGATTCACGTCCAAAAGAGCAAAATGTGTAATGTGAAATTGTCAAAAATTCCATAACATGAAATTTGTAATCAAGGTCACTCTAATGTTAAGGATTGCTTATTTTCTTTCGAAAGGTGGAGATATTCCATGAGGGACTTTACCTGGAAACTGTTTTGCGAGACAGGTAATATCGATACGTATCTCTTGTTAAAAGAACTAGAGAGTGAAAACGAACGATCATCTGACCTGTTGGAAATTGAAGAAAGGAAAGGCGATTATTTAGAAACAGAACTTTGATTGCATCACATTTGATAGCAGGCGGTGATGGTGATGTTGATCAAATCAGAAGCAATCGTGATCCGAACGTCGGATTACGGAGAATCCAACAAAGTAGTAACCGTTTATACAAAGGATTTTGGCAAAATGGGGATGATGGCAAGAGGGGCGAAAAAGACGAAAAGTCGCCTCTCTTCTGTTTCCCAGTTATTCACTCACGCTCACTTCCTTATACAAAAGGGAAGTGGATTAGGAAGCTTGAGTCAGGGAGAGATCATCAATACGTTCCGGGGGATCAAGCAGGATATTTTTAAAACAGCGTATGCAGCTTATATGGTGGAACTTCTGGATAAAACGACTGAAGACAACGAAGCCTCACCCGCTTTGTTCGAATTCTTGAAGCTATCTCTGACTTATTTGGATGAGGGTGTTGACCCGGATATTTTGAAAGCGATCTTCGAAATGAAAATGCTTCGGCTTTCGGGTGTAAGTCCCCAGGTCGATCGGTGTGTCCTTTGTGGACGAAGAGAAGGAATCTTTTCATTTTCGATTGGTGAAGGAGGGTTCCTCTGTAATCAGTGCAGGCATTCCGATCCAAATGCACTTGTCCTGACACCGCAGACTGCAAAGCTTTTAAACCTTATTTACCATATTGATCTATCGAGGTTAGGAAATGTTTCTGTAAAAGAGGAAACGAAAAAGACATTGAACAAAGTTTTGACTACATACATCGATGAATATACAGGAGTCCGACTGAAATCAAAACGTTTTCTCGATCAATTACAGAAATTTGAATAAAGATTTGACATACTTATCAAAAACGATTATGATACTTTCAACAAAATTTAAATCGACGCGTTGAAGGAGAGGAGTACTTACAACTTCAATTCCAAGCGACTCTAGGATGGTGAAAGCTAGAGATTGAAAGGTAAGGAAGGGCGCTCTGGAGCATTTTAATAAAGCGGGGGTGAAGGACTAATCGGACACTTCAATGATCATCGGGTAGATGATCATCTGTATGAAGACAGTCGATTAAGGACTCAACTCCAAATAGGGTGGAACCGCGGGTAAACTCTCGTCCCTATGTCGAGCCAGACATAGGGATGAGAGTTTTTTCTTTTGTACTGAAAGAAAGTATAAGGGCAACTATGGCTCAGCCTTCGCTAAGGTTTGGCTTTGCCAAGTTTTCTTTATCCGACTTACCTGTGTCAGGTTCGAAAAGAAAGGCTCTTTTAGTAAAGATTGTTGCTTCCACCAAAACCTATCGTTATGATGGTGGAAATATACCCGCTTTCCGCGGGTACAGGAAAAGCGGAAGCGACCCGTCTAGTCACGCAGGTCACGGGAGAACTGACGAGGAGGCTCGAACCAAACTCAGACTTAGTTCTGCGTGGGCTAACTCATAAGGAAATCAATCAATGTGTTGTCGCCGCAGGAAGTTTAAAGTGATCCTCAACACAAAAATGAAATCATTTTCGTGTCTGCGATGAGAATTCTTAGAAGCTTACCTAATGCTGGTTTCGACGTTCACCATAGGACGTAGTGGTATTTAGTCGAAGTTCATTATTATAGTCGAAGATCCTTTAAAAGATTGCGGGGTCTCGCCTGGCTCGCTTTTCCGCCGGCGTCTCATATATTTCCATCGCTTACAGGTTCTTTATCAAATCTAAGGTTTCATTAGCAACAACCATTTAGACAAAAGCTAAAAAATTAAAACATTGAACGTGGAGGTCGTTATGAATTTACAAGATATGATTCTTACATTGCAGCGTTACTGGGCAGAACAGGGATGTTTCGTCATGCAAGCGTATGATGTGGAAAAAGGTGCAGGAACGATGAATCCGATGACATTTTTACGAAGCATAGGACCTGAACCTTGGAACGTGGCTTACGTTGAGCCATCCAGACGACCTGTCGACGGCCGATATGGAGAAAATCCAAACCGTCTTTACCAGCATCATCAATTCCAGGTAGTCATGAAGCCATCACCTGATAACATCCAGGAGCTATATTTGGAAAGTCTAAAGGAAATCGGTATCAACCCAACAGAGCATGACATCCGATTTGTAGAAGATAACTGGGAAGCACCGACTTTGTCTGCCTCTGGATTAGGTTGGGAAGTGTGGCTCGATGGCATGGAAATTACACAATTTACTTATTTTCAGCAAGTAGGCGGTTTAGATGCAAAACCTGTATCCGCTGAAATCACTTATGGGATCGAGCGTCTTGCTTCTTACATACAGGACAAAGAAAATGTATTCGATCTAGAGTGGCATTCAGGAATTACGTATCACGATCTTTATTTTCAATCTGAATACGAACACTCGAAATATACGTTTGAAGTATCAGATACAGATATGATGTTCAACCTTTTCAATGTCTATGAAACAGAGGCAAGGCGGGCAATCGAAGAGCGGCTGGTATTCCCGGGTTATGATTATGTATTGAAATGTTCCCATGTATTCAATCAACTTGACGCAAAGGGAGCGATTTCTGTTACAGAACGAACGGGATATATCGGACGTGTCAGAAATCTAGCAAGGAAATGTGCCAGAGCTTATTATGAGCAAAGAGAACAATTAGGGTTTCCGATGCTGAAGGGGGCGAAAGTCGATGAGTAAACAGGATCTCTTATTAGAAATCGGTTTAGAGGAAATGCCTGCACGCTTTGTGACAGATGCCATGTACCAGCTGTCTGATAAAGTTGCGGGTTGGCTTACGGAAAACCGGATTCCATTCGGTGAAGTACTGCCATACTCCACACCTAGACGACTTGCTGTGAAAATAACAGATGTTGCAGAGAAGCAAGAGGACCAAGAAGAAGAACTTAGAGGTCCAGCGAAGAAAATCGCTCTTGATGAAAATGGAAACTGGTCGAAGGCTGCATTAGGCTTTGCCAGAGGACAAGGAGTGGACCCTGAGAACCTCTTCTTTAAAGAAGTGAAAGATACTGAATATGTATTCGCGAATAAGTACACAACGGGCATATCTACCATGGATCTATTACCTCAATTGGACAAAGTGATCCAGAACCTTCATTTTCCAAAGAATATGAGGTGGGGGGATAAAGAATTCAAATTCGTCCGCCCGATCAAATGGCTTCTGTTCTTATTCGGTAGTGAGGTACCGGGATTAGAGGTTGCTGGGGTACAAGCAGATCGAAAAACGTATGGTCATCGTTTCCTTGGTGAAGAGATTGAAATAGAATCACCTGAACAATATCCTACTGATCTTCTTGGGCAATTTGTCATTGCTGATCCGAAAGAACGGAAAGAAGCCATCCAACATCAATTGGAAAACATCCAGGAGGAAGAAGGATGGAAAATTCCAATCGACGATGCACTGTTGGAGGAAGTGAACAATCTGGTCGAATACCCGACTGCTTTACATGGAAAATTCGATGATGAGTTCCTGGAGCTCCCATCTGAAGTGCTGATCACTTCGATGAAAGAGCACCAACGTTATTTTCCTGTCCAGAACAATGATGGAGAGCTTCAACCATATTTCATAACAGTACGAAATGGTGATCATAATCACCTTGCGAATGTCGTCAAAGGAAATGAAAAGGTCTTGCGTGCGCGCTTGAAGGATGCTCAATTCTTCCACAACGAAGATAAACGAAAGTCAATCGATCATTACCTGGCGAAACTTGAATCCATTGTGTTTCATGAAGAGTTAGGGACGATTGCAGATAAAGTTGAACGCATCAAGATCCACGCTTCCTCTACAAGCAGCTTGCTCCTGTTGGACAATGAGTCGGAAGAATTCATTCAGCGTGCTGGTTCTATCTGTAAATTTGATCTTGTCACTCAAATGGTTTATGAGTTTCCAGAACTGCAAGGCGTCATGGGTGAAAAATACGCAAAATTATTCGGAGAAGATGAGCTTATAGCTGCAGCAGTGAACGAACATTATCAACCTCGATTTGCAGGGGATTCTCTGCCTGGAACCGTCGTTGGCTCTGTTTTGAGTGTCTCTGATAAATTGGATACGATTGTCGGCTGCTTCGGTATCGGTATCATTCCGACGGGTTCTCAGGATCCTTATGCATTGAGAAGACAAGCGGCTGGTATATTGCAAATCATGATTCAGAAGGCGTGGCCGGTTGAGCTTGAACAACTCTTGAATGCTGTTTTAGATGTATATGAAGAAAAACAATTATTGAAAAATGATCGACAAGAAGTTTTTAATCAGCTGATCGAATTTTTCAATATCCGCTTAAAAACGATTCTCCAAGATCAAGGTGTTCGATACGATGTAATCGACGCAGTCTTGACTGGTAGATTAGGTCGAGTAGACTTACTGATCAAAAGAGCAGAAATTCTAGGCGGATATCTAAATCAGGAAACATTCAAAGATGCCAATGTCTCGTTGACCCGTGTACTCAATATCTCTAAAAATCTGGATGAATCATTGAGTAATATTGACACAGGATTATTCGAAAATGAAGAAGAAAAGGCATTATATGACCAGTATGTAAGCTGTAAAAAGCAAAGCGAGAATTTACAACAACCAGAGGATGTCGATGGATTTTATAATCGTTTGATGCAATTGCCTGAAATTATCGATCGGTACTTTGATAATACGATGGTCAACGCAGATAATGAGGCGATCAGAGAAAACCGCCAAGCGCAGATGAAAAACTTATCAAAAGTGATTCTTTCATTTGCCGATTTCAATCAGTTAGTGCTTTAAGGATAGACTTTGAAACAGAGCTTTTTACTTATTTGAAAAGAAGACCGTATGACCGTGGTCTTCTTTTTCCATTGGCTCTGTGAAAGTTTGGAGGTTTTATAATAGCTTGTTTGCTAATTAATGGTTATCATTTGATATAGAGATTGATGAAAACCTGTAGGCAGTGGAAATATACAAGACTCCTGAGGGAAAAGCGAGCCAAGCAAGGCCCCACAGCGAGGAACGAGCGAGGAGGCTTGCGGATCGCCCGCGGAAAGCGAGTATATTTCCACTCCATTAAACCGGAATTATGAAAAACAACAAAAACTAAAAACTGCTTTTCTTTTGTCTAACTCCAGAAACCAGTATCTTTTCTTATTATGCTTTACTATTGATGTATTTAGGTTATATTTATTCGGAAATACTTCCTATTTCCATCCTGAATAGGATATAATGTATCCAAAAGTGTATAGCATATACTGGGCAGTAAGGTGGTGTTACCAATCGAACTGAATGATAGACAAGAACGCATTGTAGAAATCGTAAAAGATTCAGGTCCGATAACAGGAGAACAAATTGCAGATAAATTAGATTTGACAAGAGCTACGCTTCGCCCGGATCTTGCCATTTTGACAATGGCAGGTTATTTAGACGCACGACCTCGTGTCGGTTATTTTTATACAGGGAAAACAAGTGCACAGCTATTGACCGAGAAGATTCGGCAAATCAAAGTAAAGGAATACTTATCACTTCCAGTTGTCGTCCAGGAGTCAGCGAATGTGTATGATGCTATTTGTACAATGTTTTTAGAAGATGTCGGTACACTTTTCGTGGTCAATAAAGAGTCAAGATTAGCAGGGGTTTTATCTCGTAAAGATCTCTTGCGGGCAAGTATGGGGAATCAAGAGTTGACCTCAATCCCTGTAAATATCATAATGACTCGCATGCCGAATATAACGATGTGTACAAAAGAAGATTTATTGATCGAGGTAGCGGGAAAATTGATCGATAAACAAATCGATGCTGTACCTGTTATTAAGGATACTTCAGGGGAAGATGCTTATGAAGTGATCGGGCGGATTACCAAGACGAATATAACCAAAGCATTAGTAGATTTCTCAAGTGATGCAATTTTATAAGAATTACATTAGTGTCGATAAAGGAGGTACCAATGTCAGACAAAATAGAACGACCAATCGTGTATGTCGTGTCAGATTCAGTAGGGGAAACCGCTGAATTAGTTGTCAAAGCTGCGGCGAGCCAGTTCAACTCGACCAATATTGAAATCAGACGTTTTCCATATGTTGAGGATGAACAAACTGTAAGAGAGGTTGTTGCATTAGCAAAAGATAATCAGGCAATCATCGGATTCACCCTCGTTGTGCCAGAAATTAAAGACTATTTAGTAGAACTTGCTGCCAGTGAAGGTGTAGCTGCTATCGATATTGTAGGGCCAATGATCAATCAGATGGCAACGGTTTTTCAAAAAAGTCCTCGTAATGAACCTGGACTTGTCCATAAGCTGGATGAAGAATATTTTAGAAAAGTGGAAGCAATCGAATTTGCGGTCAAGTATGATGATGGGAGAGATCCAAGAGGGATATTGAAGGCGGACATCGTTTTAGTTGGCGTATCGAGAACCTCTAAAACACCCCTGTCCCAATACTTAGCGTTAAAACGAATCAAAGTTGCGAACGTACCGATTGTCCCAGAAGTAGAACCACCTGAAGAGTTATTCAAGGTGTCTACTTCAAAATGTTACGGGCTTCGCATCAGTCCTGAAAAATTGAACGATATCCGCAGAGAACGTTTGAAAGCTCTCGGTTTGGATGATCATGCGAATTACGCCAACATGAGTCGTATAAAAGATGAACTGGAGTACTTTGATAAAGTCGTCGACCGCCTCGGCTGCAGAGTCGTGGATGTTTCAAACAAAGCAGTAGAGGAAACGGCAAACTACATTCTTAACATCCATAAAAATAAGAATCGTTAAGGAATAACTATAATAGAAATCGAATAGATTGAAGGGGCTGACAAAAAGTAGTCTGTCAGCCCCTTCTTTTTTGTATTGGAAGACGAATGGTATTAGGTAAATCACGGAAATATAAAATCAGGTTTTCCGGAATAAGATAAAAGGATTTCGAAATAAAGGTCTTTTAGTAAAGGTTGTTGTTTTTCAGAATTCATGTAATGCCTGGAAATATACTCGCTCCGCGGGCGATCCGCAAGCCTCCTCATTTGCACAGGATCTCAACGCAAATTTGAAATCATTTTCGTGTCTGCGATAAGAATTCTTAGAAGCTTTCCTTATGATGGCTGCGACGTTCAGCCCAAGATTCAGTACAAGACCACATACATTTATTAAGTCGAAGAACTCTTTATAACGAGTGGGGTTTCGCTTGGTTCACTTTTTCCGCAGGAGTCTCGTAAATTTCCAGTGCTTATAGTTTTCATAGACTTCTATATCAAATTTATAGGGTCCATTAGTAATAAACTTTAGAAAACAGCAAAAATAAAAAAGGGTATATGCATTTTTTGTCGAAATGTAAGGACATAGAAATCTTTATGATAGTCAACAAAAGGAAAATGCGTTATAATACACTATTGTGTGGATTTTGCACAAGTTATGAACAAACCATATTTTGGTTATACTATAAAAGCAGAATTCGACAATATTCTGAAATATAAAACATTGACCTGTTGGCAGGAATTCTTGAGAGGATGTAGAAATACAAATACATGAAGAAAACTCGAAATGTGTTGGTTGATGCTGATGCTTGTCCGAATCAAATAAAAAAGGCAATCCTTGAAATCTCGAATTTCTATGAGTACAAGGTTTTTTTTATTGCCTCTTACAGTCATGCTACAGATCAACATCGCAGTGCCGAATGGATCATGGTAGATTCAGAACCAGAATCTGTGGACATGTATATCGTCAATCATTCTATAGAAGGGAATGTTGTGATCACTCAGGACCATGGCCTTGCGAGTTTATTGGTTTCTAAAGGTGTTAATGTCATATCACCGCGTGGGAAACGTTTTACAGAGGATGAAATGCCCTCATTATTACAATCTCGCTATTACTCAAGTAAACTGAGACGCTCGGGACACCGGACAAAAGGCCCGCCCCCATTTACAGAAGAAGATGCTCAAAGATTCAGTAAGAACTTCACAAAAATCTTTTCTGAAGGGATTAAATGAAACACTTCTTGTTTTTCTTGTTTTAAACAAGGACAGAACAGTAAAGAATGGTGATAGCATGGGATCTCGGATTCCTGAAGAAACAATCGAACAAATACAAAAGTCGAATGACATCCTCGATGTTGTTGGTGAGTATGTTCAACTAAAAAAACAAGGACGCAACTACTTTGGTCTTTGTCCGTTCCATAATGAAAACACCCCTTCATTTTCTGTCTCAGGTGATAAACAGATCTTCAGGTGCTTTGGCTGTGGTAAAGGGGGAAACGTCTTCTCATTTTTAATGGAAGTAGAAGGCTTCACTTTCATTGAAACGGTCAAAAACCTCGCAGACCGGGTCGGTATCGAATTACCGGAGTTAGCTTCCTTCAATCAAAACGACAAAGCCAGCAAAGAGAAAGAAATCATGAAGGATGGCCACCGCTTACTTGCACGTCTTTATCACCATTGTTTAACAAATACCGATTACGGGCAAAAAGCAAAAGAGTACTTGTATAATCGAGGCTTTAACGACGAAATGATCGAACACTTTCAAATTGGTTATGCGCCTGACTCCTGGGAATTCGTAAGCTCTTTCCTGCAGAAGAGAAATTACTCGCTTCCTATGATGCAGGAAGCAGGATTAGTTGGAAAGCGAGAATTCGATGGGAAATTTTTCGATCGGTTCAGGGACCGGATCATGTTCCCAATCTGGGATACCCAGGGGAAGAATATCGCTTTTGGCGGCAGGATACTCGGTGATGGAGAACCGAAATACTTGAACAGTCCTGAAACGAAAATCTTCAATAAAGGGAAGATACTTTATGGCTATCATCTAGCTCGTCCAGCTATGCGGAAAGAGGATAAAGTGATTTTGTTCGAGGGCTATGTGGATGTCATTGCAGCATGGAAAGCGGATATTACCAATGGAGTGGCCACATTAGGAACTTCATTGACTCAAGACCAGGCGAAATTATTAAGTCGGAATGTCTCGACAGTCATCATCTGTTATGACTCTGACAATGCGGGGATAACAGCTGCATTTCGTGCTACAGAGCTCCTGGAAAAAGTGAAT
The DNA here is from genome assembly GCF_019720915.1 of Alkalihalobacillus sp. TS-13. Lineage (GTDB taxonomy): Bacteria > Bacillota > Bacilli > Bacillales > Fictibacillaceae > Pseudalkalibacillus. Next base: position 1,711,123 of record NZ_JAHKSI010000001.1, on the reverse strand, counting down.
TGCAATGTGAAGATTGCACAGATGCCTCAAGGTTTAGACCCTGATGACTATATCCAGAAACACGGTGGAGATCGTTTTCAACAGGATGTAATAGGGGCAAGTTTAACGGTAATGGCATTCAAAATGCAGTTCATGCGTAGAGGAAAAAATCTCCAAGATGAAGGAGAACGCATGAGGTATATCGAAGAGATACTACAAGAAATCGCAAAACTTCCTAAAGCTGTTGAAAGAGACCACTATTTACGGCAAATTGCCGAAGAATTCAACCTTTCTTTAGATGCAGTGAAGCAACAACAGTATCAGGCATTTTTAAGTATTAAAAGGAAAAAGGATAATGATGGTCGAAATAGGGAGAATAACCATAAGAAATATTTCGGGCAATCCTCACGACTATTACCTGCTTTCCATAATGCGGAAAGAATATTGTTGGCGCATATGCTGAAGGATGTAAATCTTGCTGAGAAGGTTGAAGAACTATTGGGTGGCGCATTCAATATCGAGGAATATAGTGCAATTGCTGCTTATTTATACGCATTTTACGCAGAGGGTCACACACCAGATATCGGCTTATTCTTAGAGAGAGTCGATGATCAACGCCTGAAGCAAGTCGTTACTGAATTGGCGATGCTTACAATTAATGAGGATATATCGGATCAGGAATTATATGATTATGTCAATCAAATTAAAAAATATCCTAAATTAATTCAGATACAAGAGAAAGAAAAAGACAAGAAACGTGCAGAACGCGAACAGAACATGGTTGAAGCTGCACAAATCGCGATGGAAATCGTCGAGCTGAAAAGGGCTTTGAAAGTCAATAACAGAAGTTAGAAGTATGGAAGGAGGGGATCGTATGGCTGAGAAACCTAATCGCCAAGAAGCGGAGGGTGAATTAACCATCGATCAAGTAAAGGAACAATTAGTTGAACTCGGAAAGAAAAGAGGCGTCCTCACTTATAATGAAGTAACAAATAAACTCGCCCCATTTGAGCAGGATTCAGAGCAAATGGACGTTTTCTATGAGTATTTGGGTGATCAAGGTATTGAGATAGTGGATGAAGAGGACGGCGATGACCCAAATATTCAAGAGGTAGTGAAAAGCGGGGATGACGAGTTCGACTTGAATGATTTAAGCGTACCTCCTGGAGTGAAAATAAACGACCCGGTCAGGATGTATCTGAAAGAAATCGGTCGTGTGGATTTATTATCTGCAGACGATGAAATCAGTCTAGCGCAACGGATTGAACAAGGCGATGAAGAAGCGAAGCGCCGATTAGCAGAAGCGAACCTTCGACTCGTCGTAAGTATTGCAAAGCGATATGTAGGACGAGGAATGTTGTTCTTGGACTTGATCCAAGAAGGAAACATGGGCTTGATCAAAGCAGTTGAGAAGTTCGACTATCGTAAAGGTTATAAATTCAGCACATATGCTACTTGGTGGATTCGTCAAGCGATTACCCGGGCTATTGCAGACCAGGCGCGTACCATCCGTATTCCTGTCCATATGGTCGAAACGATCAACAAGCTGATCCGGGTACAACGACAACTCTTACAGGACATCGGACGTGAGCCGACCCCAGAAGAAATCGGGAAAGAAATGGAGCTTACTCCTGATAAAGTCAGGGAAATCTTGAAAATCGCTCAAGAACCAGTGTCACTTGAGACACCAATCGGTGAAGAAGATGACTCACACCTTGGTGATTTCATTGAAGACCAGGATGCTCTTGCTCCTTCGGACGCTGCTGCATACGAACTATTGAAAGAGCAGCTGGAAGACGTTTTAGATACCTTGACAGACCGGGAAGAAAACGTCTTGCGACTCCGCTTCGGTTTAGATGATGGACGCACGAGAACACTTGAAGAAGTTGGTAAAGTGTTTGGTGTTACACGTGAACGTATCCGTCAAATTGAAGCGAAAGCATTGCGTAAGCTTCGTCATCCTAGCAGAAGTAAACGGTTGAAAGACTTTTTAGAATAAGACTCCGATAATGATGAACGGATCATCTCACAAATGAGATGGTTCGTTTTTTATTGGTTTCTTTGTTATCTTTAAGTGATATCCCCTGAAACTCCTGTAGTTGGTCTAGGGAAGGAGTGAATTTCGTTATAAAAAACAATTATCTTTTCTTTGTCCTTTATTTTACTGATTTTCAACTTCATTTGCAAACCTTGTTCGGAAATTTTTGGTATATACGTGTTCTATTTTACACTATTTTCGGACTTTTTTTAACTGTTGAAAAATTACTGTATTTAAACGTATAATTGATGTAAGCGTATACAAAGAGAATACAATCGAAACAGTCAGGAGTGGAGTAAATGAACTTCGATTTAACAGATGAACAGAAAATGATTTTCAAAATGATCAGGGAATTTGCTGAGGAGGAAGTTGCACCTGGAGCAGAGCAGCGTGATAAGGAGAAAAGATTCCCTGTTGAGATCTTTAAAAAACTAGGAGACTTAGGTATGATGGGTCTTCCATTCCCTGAAGAATATGGCGGTGGTGGCGCTGATACTGTTAGTTTCGCTATTGTAGTCGAAGAATTGAGCAGGGCATGCGGCTCGGCAGGGATTACATATTCTGCGCATATTTCATTAGGTGGCGCGCCATTACACATGTTCGGTACTGAAGAACAGAAAAAGAAATACCTCACCCCAATATGTACTGGAGAATCCCTTGGTGCTTTTGGTCTCACAGAACCGAACGCTGGTTCAGATGCGGGCGGAACTGAAACGACTGCTGTTCAAGAAGGAGACGAGTGGGTTATCAACGGAAGCAAATGCTTCATCACAAATGCAAGCTATGCGAAAAATTTAGCATTGACAGCAGTAACTGATCGCAAGGACGGGGAAAAGGAAATTACCGCATTCATCGCAAGCACTGAATCACCTGGTTTCAAAGTCATTGATAATTATGAAAAGTTAGGTTTGAATTCTTCTAATACAACAGAATTGATCATGGAAGATATCAGTGTACCTGAAGAGAACATGCTAGGACAGAGAGGAAGCGGATTCAGACAATTCCTGATGACACTTGATGGCGGAAGAATCGGAATTGGTGCTATGGGAGTGGGAATAGCCCAAGCTGCTTATGAAAAAGCACTTGCTTATGCTCAAGAAAGAAAGCAATTCGGTAAGACACTGTCAAAATTCCAGGCTACCCAATTCAAGCTTGCTGATATGGCGATGAAGATTGAATTGGCAAGGACGATGGTCTATAAAGCTGCATGGTTGAAAGATCAGGGCCGTAAATTTGCGAAAGAAGCTTCAATGGCAAAGCTTTATGCATCTGAGATCTGTATGGAAGTATGTACCCAGGCAATCCAGATCCACGGCGGTTACGGATACATGAAAGATTATCATGTTGAAAGATTTTATCGCGATGGAAGACTTCTTGAAATCGGAGAAGGTACTTCTGAGGTTCAACGTATGGTCATAGCCAGAGAATTAGGCTGTTGATTACTGCTCAAATTATTTTAGGCTGACCCTTTGAAGATCATGCTTTTTATGATCTTCAAAGGCTTTGTTTGATTCTAATGTTGAAAGTTTTATGCGAAATTCGTGACACTTCTGCGGAAAAACGAGTCAGGTAAGACCCCACAGTCTTTAAAAGGATCTTCGACTATAATAATGAACTCGACTAAATACCACTACGTCCTATGGTGAACGTCGAAGTCAGTACATCCTGTACAAGTACGTCCTGTGGTGAACGTCGAAGTCAGCAGAAGGAACGCTTCTAAGAATTTTCATCGTAGACACGAAAATGATTTCATTTTTGTGTTGAGATCCTGTGCAAGTGAGGAGGCTTGCGGCAGTGGGTTAATACAGGGAAGTGATGTCTAGTTCAGCGACCAGCCACTTGGAGCACGTCAAACCTCCTGCGGCGGCAACACATTGATTGACATCCTTATGAGTTAGCCCACGCAGAACCAAGTCTTTGTTTGGTTCGAGCCTCCTCGTCAGTTTTCCAGTGACCTAGGTGCCTAACCGGGTCGCTCCCGCTTTTCGTTTGCCCGCGGTAAGGGAGAGTTCCGTAGAAATCAACAAGTAAGAAAATAGCAGAGCCTTTTTATATTAAGGGACCACCTTACTTTCATCAATAAAAGTCTGATAATTATGATTATTCTAAAAAACATGGAGGTGCTGGGATGTATTTGAATCAAACGATTGGTCGATTATTGAAAGAAAAAGCTGAGCGGTTACCAGGACATGATGCGGTGGTATACAGTAAAGAGGGCATCCGACATACATATGAAGAATTCTATGAATTGACTGGACAAGTTGCGAAAGCCTTGATGGCATTAGGGGTCAATAAAGGAGATCATATTGCTGCATGGTCGACGAACCGTTTCGAGTGGTTATTGCTTCAATTCGGCTCAGCACGGATGGGGGCTGTACTTGTTACAGTCAATACCAATTACCAAAAGAGTGAATTAGAATATTTGTTGAAACAATCGGATACGACCACCCTATTCATGATGGACAAGTTCCGAGACACATCTTACGTTGAAATTGTGCAATCAATTGTCGGTACGACCGGTAATAACGGAAGGGTAAAATCCAATGATCTCCCTAAGCTAAAACAACTTATTTACATGGAAGAGCAAGAAACAGACGGATTGCTTTCCTGGAAAAGCTTTTTGAAAATGGCTGCTTCGACTTCGGATGAAGAATTGACGAAGCGTGAAAGTGAACTAGAACCGCATGATGTCATCAATATGCAGTATACAAGCGGTACTACAGGTTTTCCGAAGGGTGTCATGTTAACCCACCATAATATCGTCAATAACGGCCACCAGGTAGCAAACGCAATGAAACTATCGGAAAAGGACAGACTATGTATCCCGGTGCCGTTTTTCCATTGTTTTGGCTGTGTACTCGGAGTCCTTGCCTGTGTATCCGTTGGTGCCACTATGGTTCCTGTTGTACAATTTGACCCTGAACTTGTTTTACAGACTGTTGAAAAAGAAAAATGCACAGGGTTACACGGAGTACCAACAATGTTCATAGCAGAATTGAATCTTGATAGTTTTGATGATTATGATCTTTCAACCCTAAGAACTGGAATCATGGCAGGTTCTCCATGTCCAATCGAGGTCATGAAGAAAGTCATCAATCTGATGGGAATGGATGAAATCACGATCGCTTATGGTCAAACAGAATCTTCCCCTGTCATCACGCAAACGCGGACAGATGATCCAATTGAAAGACGGGTCGAAACAGTCGGTAAGAAACATCCGATTGTAGAAGTCAAAATTGTTGATCCCGTAACCGGAGAAGAAGTTCCGACTGGTGATCAAGGAGAGCTCTGTACAAGAGGATATCTCGTGATGAAAGGTTATTACAATATGCCTGAAGCAACAGCACAAGCCATTGATTCAGATGGATGGCTTCATACAGGAGACCTTGCTACGATGGATGAGGATGGTTATGTGAAGGTCACAGGAAGATTAAAAGATATGATCATCCGCGGTGGAGAGAACATCTATCCACGTGAAATCGAAGAGTTTTTGTATACCAATCCAGCAATCATCGATGTCCAAGTGATCGGGGTTCCGGATGAAAAGTATGGAGAAAAGGTTGCGGCATGTGTGCAAGTGAAAGAAGGGGAGGGTGTAACAGAAGAAGACATCCGCTCTTATTGTAAAGGTAAAATCGCCCACTATAAAATTCCTGAATATATCTTTTTCATAGATGAATATCCGATGACCGCTTCTGGAAAAATACAAAAATATAAACTGCGAAAAATCGCAGAAGAATTAAAAGATAAATCTGTAAAAACGGTGTGATCAACCATCAATCAGCAGTTATAGGCGGAGGAAACGTGTCCAAATCATGACAAATGTTTCGTCTCTCTAGTTTAGGCTTTCCTTCCTATGAATTTTAAAGTAAAATAGTAAATGGCTTGTTTACTATTACATAGGTAGGAAACACTAACAACAGTATCAACCTGCATCAAAAGGAGGATAAGAGATGAAAAGAAATCCATTGATTCCATTCGCCATCACTGCTGTATTCGGCATTGCAATTATGATTGTTTTATCTGCTGTAGGTGTTAACGAAGCAAAAGAAAAGGCAGCTGGCGGCGGAGAAGAAGTGAAACCAGAGCAAATTGTACAACAAACCTGTACATCCTGCCATGGTCAAAACCTTGAAGGTGGTATGGGACCAGCTCTTACAGATGTCGGTTCTAAGTATAAACCAGAAGAGATCGTTGATATCATTCAGAATGGTAAAGGCCAAATGCCTGCTCAGTCTCTAAGTGCTGAAGAAGCAAAAGCAGTCGCTGAATTCCTGGTAAATGGCGGCGAAGAGGGCGGCGGAGAAGGCGAAGAGTAAAAAGAATAGTAAGATCATCTGTAAAGGTTGACTCTATTTGAATGTTTGGCGTACAAACATGAAGGGTCGCCTTTTTTATTAAGGCTGTTTTCTAATAGTTTATTGCTTATAAATTTAATAATTTGATACAGTGTTCAATAGAAACCTGTAAGACATCCTTATGAGTGAGCCTACGCAGAACCAGGTTCGAGCCTCCTCGCCAGTCTTCGTGACCTACGTGATTAAATAGGCCGCTTCCGCTTTCTTAAAGCCTGCGGAAAGCGAGTATATTCCACACCATTACAAGGAATTGTGAAAAACAACAATCTTTCCTAACAGAGCCTTTATTAATCCTATTTGATTGATACGAACAAAAAGGCTATAGTAGGACTGTATTTCAATAGAATAGGTGAAAATTTATGATAACCATTTCAAACCGATTAGAAAAAGTGACGACATATATACCAAAGGGTTCAACCCTGGCTGATATCGGCTCTGACCATGCCTTCCTGCCTTGTTTTGCAGTGCAAAAAGGGATTATCAGCAAAGCAATCGCAGGAGAAGTGAACGAAGGGCCATTCCGCTCAGCCTATAATCAAGTGAAAGCACTCGGCTTAGAGGATAAAATCGAGGTAAGACTGGGAGACGGCTTAGAAGTGATTGACCCATATGAGGTTTCAGCCGTAGTGATCGCTGGTATGGGCGGCCAGTTGATCAGTAACATTTTAGAACGAGGAAAAGAACGGCTTCAGGGCATAGAACGTCTTATTCTTCAACCAAATATGGGGGCTCGTTTCATACGAGATTGGTTCGAAAAAAATAATTGGAAACTGATTGGGGAATCGATTCTTGAAGAGGATGAAAAGATTTATGAAATCCTCGTAGCAAAACCGACCAACGTACAGAATACCTTCAATGATACGGAAAGATTGTTAGGTCCATTTTTGATGAATGAGTGCAATAGTACGTTCGAAAAGAAGTGGAAGCGGGAAAAAGAGAACTGGGAGAGGATTCTTATTCAATTGGAAAAAGCTCTGCCTACCCAAGAAATCTGTGAACGCAAAGAGCTTTTGAAACAGAAAATCAATGCAGTAACGGAGGCGATAAAGTGAGTAAACAACATGCACATGCTCAAGAGATCATACAACAGATTGACCAGCTTGCACCTAAGTGGATGGCTGTGGAAGGGGATCCGATCGGCCTTCAAGTCGGTTCCTTGCAAAAACGCGTGAAAAAAATCATGGTGACGCTGGATGTCATCGAACCTGTTATCGATGAAGCGATCCGTGAAAATGTTGATTTGATCATTGCTCATCATCCGCTCATCTTCAAACCATTAAAGAGGATCGATCTTGATACTTCATACGGGCGCACGATCCAAAAGCTGATGAAGCATGACATAACCGTTTATGCCGCTCATACCAACCTGGATGTGGCAAAGGGTGGTGTCAATGATTTGCTTGCGGATGCAATTGGTATGACAGATACAGAGGTACTTGTGGAGACGCTGGAAGATAAGCTGAAAAAGCTAGTGGTGTTTGTGCCAGAGACGAATGTAGCTAACGTGAGAGACGCATTAGGAAAGGCTGGAGCAGGTTTTATCGGAAACTACAGCCACTGTACATTTAATACAACAGGGACGGGGACCTTTTTACCGCACGAAGGAACCAATCCACATATCGGTGAACAAGGCAAAATGGAATTCGTCGATGAGGTTAAAATCGAGACACTCTATCCAGCAAGTATTGAAAAGGAAGTATTGGCAGCATTACGAAAATCCCATCCATATGAAGAGGTGGCATATGACCTTCTTCCACTTGAGAACCAGGGTGAACCACTCGGGATTGGGCGAATAGGAAAGCCGAAAGTTCCCATGACAGTCGGAGAACTTGCCGAAAAGCTTAAAGAAATATTCAATTTAGGCGGTGTCCGGGTAGTCGGCGATCTTCAAAAGCCAGTGAACAAAATTGCTGTTTCCGGTGGAGAAGGAAATGACTTCATCAGTAAGGCGATGTTTAAAGGTGCTGATGTATTCATCACAGGGGACATCAAGTATCATTATGCACACGATGCATGGATGGAAGGCATGGCGATCATCGACCCCGGACACAATATCGAACAAGTGATGATTAATGGTGTAGCGGAAATCTTAGAAGGTTGGATTCAAGAGAAGGGCTCTGAAACAGAGATTTATAGATGTAAAGAACACACGGATCCTTTTAAGTTTATCTAAGGTTTATTGGTTTAGGTAAAATTTTAGGGGGAAGTCTAAAAATTACGAAATCTAAAACCATTCACTAAAGGATAATTGCATACGAAATAAAGACTGCCAGCGCTGGCAGTCTTTTCACTGTGAGCTTTATTTCTTAGCAGCTTTGACCTTCGGCAGGATTTTGCTGGATTTTACTTTCCGTTCTCTTTCCCAGGTTGTTTCATCCTCAGGATCATATTGATCAAGGAACATGATGACTTCTTTCGTGATAGGCGTCGGTGTAGAAGCTCCTGCTGTAACAGCAACAGTTTCGACGTTTTCCAACCACTCGAGCTTAATTTCTGTGACATCTGCAATCCTGTGTGATGGAGTGCCTGCAATTTCCCATGAAACCTGGGCGAGGCGATTTGAGTTGTTACTGCGCGGGTCTCCGACGACAAGCAACAGATCAGCTTCAACTGCTTGAACCGCAACGGCTTCCTGACGGACCTGGGTCGCCTTACAGATTTCTTCATGTACTTCAGCTTGTGGGTATTTTTCCTGGATCTGTTCAATAAGATGTTGGACATCCCACTGACTCATGGTAGTCTGATTCGTAATTAAAATTTTATCTGCTTTGATATCGAGATTTTCAACATCGTCTTCATTTTCAATCAAATGGACGATATCAGGTGCGATTCCCATAGCTCCTTCGGGTTCAGGATGCCCTTTTTTCCCGATATAAGCGACATGATAGCCTTCTTCTTTCTTTTCTTTAATCAGATCGTGGGTGACTGTCACATCCGGGCAAGTCGCATCTATTGTATGAAGACCTTTTTCACGGGCAATTCTTCGGACCTCAGGTGAGACACCATGAGCTGTGAAAATAACTGTCCCTTCATTTACTTGTTTCAGTATTTCAAGACGGTTATGACCATCCAAAGTAATAATGCCTTCTTCTTCAAAAGCATCGGTGACATGTTTATTATGAACAATCATACCCAGGATATAGATTGGTCTAGGTATTTCAGGGTCACTTGCAGCTTGTCTGGCGATGACCATTGCATCGACAACTCCATAACAATATCCGCGAGGTGAGACTTTGATTACCTTCATATGAAAAGGTCCTCCTTTAATAACAAGCACTTCTCGCTTTATTATAAAGGAGGACCGATACCGTTGACAAATATATATCGTCTAAATATACAGTTTTGGAACCGAATCGCGTTTAAGTGCTTGAGGCGCTGGTTTAACATGCTTCACATTCGGAATGGATTTTTTCTTAAGTGGCTTCGTCGGAGCTTTCTTTCCACTATTTGCTGACGTTTTCTTTTTACCAGTGCTTGCGGCTTTCTTTTTACCAGTAGTGGTAGATGTTTTTTTCTTACTTGCGGACGATTTTTTATTTTTGTCATCGGCATTTTTCATTTCATCTTTTTTATCTTTTTTCTCTTCTTCTGTTGAGTCAGAATTGGAAGAATAACTTTGGTATTCTTTCAATAGCTCCAGCATAGATGGTATGTTCTTCACCATTGGACCATACTGCTGTATGAATGGTCTGACAGTATCAGCCATTTTCATTACCTTTTGTGCGTTTTCAACCATACTTACGAGATTGAGTCCACCGCCTGGATTGGGTGAAAGAAACCGAGTCAAAAACCCGGCTGATCGTGCAGCGGGAAATCCCCCTCTGAATGGCATCATTTGTCCGAATGGCGACATGGGCCCAATCCCATAGGGTCCAAATCCGGGAGGCATACGGTACATTAAGATGCTCCTTTCTCCTACTCTCGATAACTTTACAGAAAAGTGGTTATTCTGATAAACAAGATATGCGAAAAATGAATGATTGGTGTCCATCCAACAAAAGAATGGGTATATCCCCAAAAACATGGAGATTTTTCTCTTTATCCTCTATAATATTTAAAGTGGGAAATACATCTGAAGGTGATATTAGTTATGAAAAATAATGTGTTTGAACAACGATTCAAATTAAAACCGTTTTTATTTGAGGCACTCAGAAAACAGAACTTGGAACGTCCGACTGAAATACAGGAACGACTTATTCCAAGCATTATCAAAGGGAATGATGTGATCGGTCAATCACAGACTGGCTCTGGAAAGACGCTTGCCTTTTTGCTGCCTATTTTAGAAAAAATCAATCCAGAAGTCCAAAAGGTCCAAGCCGTGATTACAGCCCCAACAAGAGAACTAGCGAGACAAGTATATAATGAAGCAGTTAAACTAGTTGAAGATTCATCCATCAACGTAAAAACTGTGGTGGGTGGAACAGACCGGAAGCGTATGGTCGATCAATTAAAAAATGAACCACATGTGATTGTGGGAACACCAGGACGCATTAAAGATCTCGTTGTCGAAGAAGGGATATCCATTTTTAATGCGGACATGCTTGTCGTCGATGAAGCTGATCAAATGCTCGATATGGGCTTTATAGAAGATGTAGATCAAATTGCTTCACGTATGGCACATGAGTTGCAGATGATGGTATTTTCAGCAACGATCCCTGAAAATCTGAATCCATTTTTACGTAAATATATGAACAACCCGAAGCATGTTCATGTAAAGCCTGAGGAAACGTCACCGGCTGAAATTGATCATATTGCAGTCCCTGTAAGACATCGTGATCGTATTGAACTGACAATTAAGATTGCGAAAAAGTTCAATCCTTATTTAGCGATCGTATTTGCAAATACAAAAAAAGATGCTGACGAAGTGGCAGATGCAATGATACAAGAAGGTTTGAATGTAGATAGGCTTCATGGAGACCTTCCTCCACGAACACGTAAGCATGTCATGAAACGTGTTGCGAATGCGGAATGTCAGTATTTGGTTGCAACTGATTTAGCGGCAAGAGGGATCGACGTAAAGGGAGTAAGCCATATTATCCATCATCAAATCCCGACGGATCTAGATTATTATATCCATCGATCTGGACGTACTGGTCGTGCAGGTATGAGCGGTATAGCTGCTGTCTTATATGAACGAGATGAACTCGAGAAGCTAGAGAAACTTGAGAAAAAAGGTATTTCTTTCGCACACAAGGATCTTAAGGATGAGGAATGGGTAACTGTGAACGTACAGCGTTCCCGGCCAAAAAAGAAATCTAAGGACCCGAACGAATTCTTAATGCCGAAGCCTAAAAAGGTCAAACCAGGCTACAAAAAGAAATTTCAAGAAAAAAAGAAGCAATTCAACCGTAAAAGAAAGAAATAGAGGGGGAGCAATCCATGCTTAAATTAGGATCACATGTTTCAATGAGCGGTAAAAAAATGTTGTTGGGTGCGAGTGAAGAGGCTGTTTCCTATGGTGGGAACACATTCATGATATATACCGGAGCACCTCAAAACACACGCCGTAAAGCGATTGAAGAATTGAATATTGAGAATGGTGTTGCACATATGAAGGAAAACGGAATAGAGGAAATCGTCGTCCATGCTCCATATATCATCAATATCGGGAATACGACAAAGCCACAAACCTTCCAACTAGGAGTAGATTTCTTACGATCAGAAATTGAACGGACAGAAGCGATTGGTGCAAAACAGATTGTATTGCACCCTGGGGCGCATGTCGGTGCAGGTTCGGAAGCAGGAATTCAAAAAATCATTGAAGGATTGAATGAAGTCATATCTCCTGAACAGAATGTCCAGATTGCATTAGAAACGATGGCAGGGAAGGGCTCTGAATGCGGGAGAACGTTTGAAGAATTAGCGGCGATCATTGATGGCGTCACTCACAACGACAAACTCTCAGTGTGTTTTGATACTTGTCATACCCATGATGCTGGGTACGACCTTATTAATGACTTCGATGGCGTTTTGAATGAGTTTGATAAAATTGTCGGGATTGATCGGATCAAAGTGCTTCACATCAATGATAGTAAAAACGAGTGTGGAGCTGGTAAAGACCGTCATGAAAATGTAGGCTTTGGAAAGATCGGATTCGATACATTAAATTACGTTGTACACCATCCTCAGCTTGAGGAAATTCCGAAAATCCTTGAAACACCTTATGTACCTGTTAATGGTGACAAGAAAAACAAGAAACCTCCATATAAGTTTGAAATTGAGATGCTGCACGGGAAAAAGTATGATGAACAACTACTTGAAAAAATCGTCCAAGCATAAAGTTGATTTTCTCTTTTTTATAAAAAGTGCGGGTTCTTGCCTTCCTTCTTTTCCCGCAAGATTTCGTGAAAATCAATAATAAAGAGAAATAAATAAAAGCTGACTCTGAAGAGTATATTTGTCAAACCGAGCCATATAAGGACGAAGTTTGTCAGTGACTAAGGAGTCAGCTTTTTCTGCTTCATCGGACGATCGATTGAAACATAACCTTTACGGTCTGAGCAGTATGTGGGCCAACGACAGCCTCTATTTGTCTGATGATTCGTTCCCTTTGCTGAAGATCTGCCACATCAATCTTCTCTTTTCTCAGAATACGGATGATCTGAACTGCTTGTGTGTCAGTCAGTTGGATGTTGTATTGTGATGCTAATGCAGTCAATTCCTCAGCAGACAGATTATTCAGTTTATGGTTGATCATTTGTTGTAGAAAAGGATTCATCCCCCGTTCCCCTCCTCTTTGCATAATGTATGAGGCGGGCGGAATTTGTGTGCTTGTATGGTTTGGCGGATATGCAACATGAATTTGTTGATTTTTGCTGATATATGTCTAGGGATTTATTGGTTGCAGCACTAGGTATTGGAAGGTATATTTAGTATAATAGATTTACTATGTCAATTATAATTGGGGGCGTGCTATGCAATATTGTCAATCTGACAACACTTTTGCAGCCTTTCAACATATTATGAATGATCTTACGGACGATATATACTTACTAATCAAACCGAATGGTTCGATTATTGAATCGAACAGTATTGCTCAAGAGTCTATTCTGAGCGAAACACATACAAATTTCTATGACCTTTTCTTAAAAGAAGATCAGCCAGTTGTTTTCAAGTTCATTGAAAAGCTTACCTCCAAGAATGCCTCTGAAGGGGTTTTTGATCATTATTTAGATGAGGAGAAGATGAAAATCAAGTATCTTGGAAAAATGGTCGATGATGAAATCGTACTTCTCGGCAAGTTTCTCGATGATCCAAGCACTAAGGAAGGGCACAATGAAATTGATTACAAAAAAATGTACGAAAAAGAACACGAGTTCCGTAAATTCATGTTCCGCGAACTCGAGATTGGAATTTTGACGATCACTGCTACAAATGAAATTGATTGCTGTAACGAACGGATGAAATTATTCGTTGATTTAGATTCAGTCAATCAGATGATCGGCAAAAATCTGTTCCAACTGGACCATAAGCATCCTCTTTTATCCCAGATGCGCCAGATGACCAGGGAAATAAGGAGTACAAAAATCGTCAATGAACGCTTTTATTATGAAGATGATTGTCTCTATCAAGTAAAAGGGATGTATTTTGATTCCGATGAAAGCATCCGGTTCGTTCTATATGATCGTTCCCATCAACAGAGGTTTGAAAATCTTTTGATGTACAAAAAACAGATGGAATCTGTATCCCACCTGGCAGCCGGTGTGGCTCATGAATTGCGCAATCCATTGTCTGTAATACAAGGATTCATACAATTATCAGCTGTAACGAAGGATTTCAACAAATACTATGATACAGTATTGTCGGAACTATCCCGCATGAATGAAATCATCGAGGATTTTCTGTCTGTCTCAAGACGAAAGATGCAGAAGCAAAAGCAAAGACCTGATCTCATCATCAAATCTCTGATCCACATCATCCAATCAGAATGCCTATTACATAATCTTGTTTTTGAATGGGATGTGGAAGAGGCTGACGGATATATTATGGTCAATGAATCAATGATCAAGCAGGTTGTTTTGAACTTGCTTCGAAATTCAATCGAAGCTTATACCAACCAACAAAACAATCGACTGATCCAGCTCTACGGGAGAGAAAGAAGTCATCATTATGAAATCATATTTAAAGATCAAGGACCCGGCATGGAGCTGACGGTGTTGGAACAACTAGGAAAACCGTTCTTTACAACAAAAGAAAAGGGGAATGGAATAGGGATCCCATTGTGTAAAAAGATCATCGAAGATCACGGTGGAACCTTCCATATTGACAGTAAACTTGGGGAAGGGACGATGATAACTTTCCATCTGCCTTTCTTATCTGAAAAAAACAGCTGACTCCATTCAGCTGTTTTTCAAAACCTTGGTTTTTTTGCGGAATTCACTCCCTTTCAATAGGCGACCGTAAGTCTCCTAGTTCCGCTGCAGGGGGTTTCGCCTGGCTCGCTTTTCACGCAGGAGTTCGCAAATTTAAGAATAACAGTAGCTCTTATTGTCAAAAAAGCTAGCCGTTAAATCAGAAAAAACGCAAGTGATTCCAATATAGGAATTTGCTTGCGTTTTTGAGTGTTCACCATCACATGTAAAAATGGAAGACGAAATTCAAGATGAATAACGATGCCATCACATACATGGTTCTTGGTATTTGTTTAAATTGTCCGACTGCCATTTTGATGATCGGGTAAACGATAAATCCGAAAGCGAGTCCGTCAACAATACTATAGGTTAACGGAATCAACGCAATGATCATGAAAGCTGGGAAGCTTTCTGTGAAGTCATCCAGAGGAATGTATCGAATCGATTGCATCATGACACCACCGATAATGATCAGAATCGGTGCAATTGCAGCGTCTGGTATACCAGTAAGGACGGGTATAGCGAATATTGAAAAGATGAATAACAAACCTGCAACAACTGCTGTCAAACCTGTCCGCCCGCCTTCAGCAATTCCTGAAGCACTTTCTGCTGCTGAAATCGTCGGACTTGTCCCGAAAAATCCAGATAAAACACTTGAAAAAGCACTTGATTGGAACGATCGATCAAATTTCTCTGTATCTGGCAACATCCCATATAACAAGCCCATATTTTCTACGATCAATATGAGAGCAAGAGAAAACGAAGCAATCCAAAACTTTGTTGTCATCCAACTCGAAAGATCTGCGTTGAAAATCAACAACACCGATTCTTCGCCAGCGGCTTTTGATTCAGGGGTCAGCCCGAAAACATAAGCTGCTATCGTGATGATAATGACTGAAAGGATGAATCCCCCCTTAATTCTCTTGACAAACAATGTCAGGCAGATTAACAGTCCTGCCAGTGCCAACAGAGTAGATGGTTCACTCAGATCCCCTAGTTTTACAAATGTATCCGGACTTTTCTCGACAATACCAGCTTTTTGTAAACCGATAAATGCGAGGAACAACCCGATACCGACTGTAATTCCATGCTTTAGTGAGTCCGGTACTGAACGTGATAATAAGGACTTGATCGGTGTAAATGCTGCGATACAGAAAAGTAGACCTGCTATTACAACTGCTCCAAGTCCTTCCTGCCAGCTCAATCCCATACCTTCAACAATCGTGTAGGTGAAAAAAGCATTAACACCCATTCCTGGAGATAATATAATTGGTGCATTTGCATATAACCCAATGAAAATACACGAAATGATACTGACGAGTATTGTTGCCATTAAAGCTCCATAATATGGGATTCCAGCATCAGCCAGAATTAATGGATTGACGATAATAATATAACTTATCGTAAAAAAAGAGGTGATCCCCGCAATCATTTCCTTTTGCATCGTTGTACCATACTTAGACAACTGGAACCAATTTTCAATAAGTTGTTTCATCAATAACCTTTCTTTCTGAAATGATCCCTCTCCCACCCATGACATAATAGATATGCCACGATTGTTAATTATAGCGGATTTTTTAAGAGTTTCAAGTAAACATGATATAATATGTCTGAGATATAGCCTGTTTTCGTATAATCGTTGTTTTTAAATTTGGACATATACTCGCTTTACGCGGGCAATCTGCAAGCTTCCTCAGCTCACATGCAAAGGATGTGGTGAAGGTTCTTAATTCGCATGCGGAGTCTCGCTTAGCTTGTTTTCCCGCAGGAGTCTCGCATATTTCCTTTCAAACATTTAATTAACAACCACCGTTTAGAAAACAACCTAGATATACCATGAATAACTGTTGAGGAGTGACCCATGGAACAAGTCAAACAACACAAAAAAGAAAGTCTCCCACACTTAATTTATCGATATGGAATGATCATTCTTGGAGCAGGCCTTGCTGCACTTTCAATCGAATTGTTTTTGATCCCGAACCAGATCATTGACGGGGGCATCATCGGCGTCTCATTGATTTTGGATTACCTGACTCCTTTGAACTTCGCCATTTTAGTCATCGTCTTAAACCTTCCATTCATGTATTCTGGTTATAAACAGATTGGAAAGACATTTTCAATATCTTCCCTTGTTGGTATTGTGTTTTTAGCGATATTTGAGACACAACTGCACCATTTTGAGCCTTTTACGAATGAGCTGATCCTCGCCACGGTATTTGGAGGATTGACTCTGGGAGTTGGAGTAGGTCTTGTTATTCGTCACGGGGGTTCCTTAGACGGTACGGAAATTTTTTCAATACTTATCACCAAGAAAATCCCTTTTTCAATTGGTGAAATTGTTATGTTTTTGAACATTTTTGTATTTGCCTGGGCAGGTTTCGTGTTCGGTCCTGAACGCGCAATGTATTCGATCCTTACATACTATATTGCCTTTAAAACGATTGACACGGTTATCCAAGGTCTTGATGAAACCAAAGCTGTCTTGATCGTCTCAGATCATTATGAGGAGATTTCAAGCGCGATCCTGGACCGCTTAGGACGAGGTACAACGAAATTGATGGGGAAAGGCGGTTATACAGACGCCCAAAAAGAAGTGATCTATGCAGTAATTACAAGGCTAGAAGTGACCAAGCTTAAGAACATTGTATATGATATCGATAAACAAGCTTTCATAACAATCATGAATACACAGGAAACGAAAGGGGCTAAATTCAAGTCTCCGATCCATTAACAATTGAACTGTAAAATAATGTATAAAACACCTTGACTGCTTGTTTTTTACATCCTCATCGTCTATGATGAAAGGCATGTGTCAAAATACCTAGACTGTGAGGTGTTTTTATGTTTAAAAACAAACGCTTTTTTTCTATTTCAGCAGTGATACTATCGCTTATCTTAGCGATTTCTTATACACTTATACAAAATAATGAACTGAAGCGAGACTTGAAGAAAGAAAAACAACAATCGCAAATGTTAGAGGCTGAAAAAGATTATAAACAGATGATTTCTTTTTATAAGCAAAAAAGCCAAGGTGGAAAACCGAAAGCAAGCGGTTATGAAATGATGGTAGAGTCCAAAAAGCTTGCAAAGCAATTTACAAAAGAAAGTGATGGAAGATTCAAGGAAGAGTGGGGACATTTTCTAGTAAGGGAATCGATGAAGAAAGGTATCGATCCTTATATCGTGTATGAATTATTGCGTGTAGAAACTGGGAACCAATTCGATCCTAAAGCAGTAGGTCCGGAAACCAAATATGGACGAGCTTATGGGATGGCTCAGTTCATGGAAAACACAGCGCCATGGATTTCAAAAATGGCTGGCCTTGAATACAAAAATAAAGAGCAGTTATTTGATCCGTTATACTCGATTCAGCTTGCAATCGTCTATCTAGATTACCTGTATTCCAAATATGATAATTGGGATAAAGCACTTACTGCTTATCACCGGGGCATATACGGAATGGAAAAATACATTCAGGAAAAAGGCCATGCAAAAAGCTGGTATGCTGAAGAAATACAACAAAAAGCAAAAGAGCAGGAATTATTAGCTGTTACAAATTGATGATATTGGAGAGGCTGACTATAACGTGTCAGTCTCTTTTTTCAGCTCCAATATTGTACTGGATTTGACCAAGTTTCTTTACAAATGAGATATTTTAGATATACTTAATAAAGTAAATCGGAATCATTCCTAATTTCATTCCATTATGTTTTTGAAAGGGGATTGCGATGAAATCGTCTATCGTATCTATAGAAAACGTTACATTTAACTATCAAGAGCGTAAAGTTCTTGAAAATATAAAGCTGGATGTCCCTGAGGGATCTTTCCTTGCCTTGCTAGGACCGAATGGCTCTGGTAAATCTACGCTTATCAAGATGATTCTTGGGCTACTACCACTACAGCAAGGATCGATCTATATATTTGGTCAAAACGTGAAGAAATTCAAAAACTGGCCAAAAATCGGCTATGTATCCCAAAAAGCGAACAGCTTCAACAGCGGTTTCCCAGCCACAGTTTTTGAAGTGGTCTCAATGGGGCTTTTCGGGAAAGTAGGCATGTTCAAATTTTTGAAAAAACATCATAAGAAACGGGTCCATGAGGCAATTGAAGTCGTCGGACTGGAAGATTATACGAATCAAAATATCGGAGAACTTTCCGGAGGGCAGCAGCAACGTGCCTTCATCGCAAGAGCTTTGGTAAGTGACCCGCAATTATTGATTTTAGACGAACCGACTGTTGGTGTAGATGCTTCCTCAGTAGAAAGCTTTTATGATCTCTTAAGAGAATTGAATCAGCAAAAAGGGATTACGTTGATTCTTGTTACACACGATATCGGACCTGTCACAAACCTTGTTACACATGTCGCATGTCTGAATAAACAGTTGCATTTTCATGGTGACACCCATGAATATGAAGACTTTGATAACAGGCAACTTTCATCCTTCTATGGTCACCCAGTCCATATGATGGATCACAAGCATTAGAGGAGTGCACTTATATGATCCAAGATTTTTTACAATATGACTTTATACGAAATGCTGCTTTGGTCGGTCTGATGATCGGTTTTCTGGCGCCTTTGCTTGGTGTATTCATCGTTGTCCGAAGACAAGCATTGATTGCAGATGCTTTGTCACACATCACACTGGCAGGAATAGCTGCAAGCTTATTGTTGAGTAAACAAGTTACTGCTTTTAAAATGTTGAACCCTGTATACATCGGAATGGCTTTTTCAGTAGCAGGTTCAATTTTGATCGAGCGGCTGAGGAAAGAATATAAGCATTATCAAGAGCTTGCAATACCCATCATTCTCTCTGTGGGAATCGGATTAAGTGTCATCTTCATCTCATTAGCGAATGGCTTTAATACGGATTTATTCAATTACTTATTCGGAAGTATCATTGCAGTAGGAACCTCAGATGTGTGGATGGTCTTAACAATATTAATAATCGTCGTGATTTTGGTCAGCGTTTTTTACAAAGAGCTATTTTTACTATCCTTTGATGAAGATCAAGCACAAGTGTCTGGAATCCGCTCACGTTCTATCCATTTCATGTTCATGGTGATGGTGGCACTTGTTATTGCAGCTTCGATGAGGATTGTCGGCATATTACTTGTATCATCACTTATCACGTTACCTGTCGCTGCAAGCATCCGGATTTCGAGAGGATTCAAACAGACGATATTCATTGCAATCCTTTTTGGGGAAACCTCTGTAATAGCAGGCCTTGTGTCAGCTTACTATTTTGATTTGGCTCCTGGTGGTACAATAGTATTATTAGCGGCATTGATTCTTGTACTCGTGATTCTCTGGAAAAAATTCAGATATTCATTTGGAACGAATAGAAAAGTGGGGGAAAAATCATGAATGTAAGTGAAGCTCTCAATATCCTCAAAGAAAATGGTTATAAATATACGAGCAAACGTGAGATGTTTTTAGAGCTTTTTTCAAATGAGAGACGTTATTTGACGGCGAAAGATGTACTTGAGTACATGAAACCATCTTATCCTGGACTCAGCTTTGATACGATTTATCGAAACCTTTCTGTATTTACGGATTTAGGAATTGTTGAAGAAACAGAACTGGATGGAGAAAAACATTTCAGGTTTTCTTGCGCGACAAAAGGACACCATCATCATATTATATGTCTTCAATGTGGTAAAACCAATGCGATTGAAGCATGTCCGATGAAGGACATATCGCCTGATGATTTTGTCATTACGGATCATAAGTTTGAAATATACGGTTACTGTCAGCAGTGTCAGTAAAATCACTCATGTTTTGATGGAAAATGTGGCATTCTAACCACTAAGGAGGAGATTAGAATGCCAGAAGTAAAATGTAACGTAGCAAACTGTGTGTATTGGGCTGAAGGAAACAACTGCCATGCGGATGCCATTTTGGTTGAAGTGGACCAACACGCGAATGAAAATTACGATATGTCCGCATCAGGAAACTTCGTCGATGACGCTTTACACAAAGACAAAGCGGAACATGTTGCAGAAACTTGCTGCCATACGTTCCGTCCTAAGCATTAACTTTTTGAAATCCATCCAACTGTTTTGGGTGGGTTTTTAATTTTTACGAATTTCACTCCCTTTCTTAGAACCGAAAGCACTATTCGGACCTCTGGACATGTGTCGAAAAACGTCAAATGGTGATAATAGTGAATATATGTACATATATCACGGAAATTGTTCAATAACTGCTGGTAAATGTACATAAATCGAACATTTTGTTCAATTTCTCACACATCCTAAATTAAATGCTGTGCAAAAATTCCCAACTGTTGAAGTTATTGAGGTTAACAATGATTGACATCATGAAAGCCTGAAGCGTGACCAATAATAATAAGGCTCCTCCACTTTTGATGAAAGAGAGGGATCCTGATGGAAAATCGATACGATCGTGAAAACGAAAATCACCGAGAGTATGAAGAGGATTTCATGGAAGAAACAGCAGCAGAGGTTCTCCCTCTACCTGAGCAAGAACGTGTTATGGATAAAGAACGTGAAGATTCGTATAACAACGATGCGGATCCAGAAGATACTGAGGGTCGAGGCGTAGGGATATTCGCCATTGCTTTATCGATTCTCTCCCTATTCTTCCTTCCTGTTTTATTAGGTGCCGCGGGCATCATCGTAGGATTTTTTGCAAGAAGACGAGGAGCACGTACACTTGGGAACTGGGCAATCGGACTTGGTATCGCTTCAATTGTAATCAGCCTGATATTTGCTCCATTCTTTTAGTGTCGAAGCGAAGGCAGTTCATCCTGCCTTCGTTTTTATTGTTGATCTTTTAATGATTTCACGACACTTCTGCTTGGATGAGCCAAGGATCTCCCGTGACAAGTGAAGTGAATATCGGGCATATTAACAAAGCAAAATTTAAATATTAATAAACCACTGTGTTTATAAAGGAAATCATTTGGATTCATGTATCTTCTTCCCATAAAATAAATACATATGATAATGATAATCAATTTGAGGTGATCCTTATGGATATAATCGAAGCGATCAGAACAAGACGGACGATAGGTAAGGTGGAGGATGAGGTTCCTGATAAAAAATTGATCAAGACAATTCTTGAAGCAGGAACATGGGCACCTAATCATTATCGGACAGAACCATGGAATTTCATCGTCCTAAGTGGTAAAGGAAGAGATGTCCTAGGAAGGATATATGGAGAATTTGCAATTGAGGACTTGACGGATCCAACAGAAGAGGAGATTGAATTAGCCAAAGAAAAAGGCTTTAAAAAAGCAAGAAGAGCACCGGTAATCATTGTCATGATAATGGAACCCAGCGACCAAGAAAAGGTTGTATGGGTCGAAGAGGTAGCTGCTTGTGCGTGTGCTGCACAAAATATGATGCTCGCTGCTCATTCACTAGGACTTGGATCAATATGGCGAACGGGAGAGCCAACTTACACTCTGAAAATGAAAGAAGCATTCGGAGTCTCGGAAAAAGGACAAATTATGGGGTTTTTATATATTGGATATCCCGCAGCGGAACCGAAAGCTTCACCGCGAAAACCAATTTCAGAGAAAACACAATGGTGGGATGGAGAATAACATAATACTAAAAAAGAGCCGTTTGAGACGGCTCTTTTCAATGGCTTGTTTTATACTTGTTGTTCTGCTTCTTCTTTTTCTTTTTTCTCGTGATATTCCTTCGCTAACTTATCGACTTCTTTTTTCAACTCATCAACCATCGTATCCTCTGGAATCTTCCGGATAATTTCTCCATGGCGGAAAAGAAGACCTTCACCGCGTGCCCCGGCAATGCCGATATCCGCTTCCCGTGCTTCACCTGGACCGTTGACTGCACATCCAAGAACAGCGACCTTAAGAGGTGCTTTGATTTTTGAAATATATTCTTCGACTTCATTTGCAATCGAAATCAGATCAATTTCAATTCGGCCGCATGTAGGGCAAGA
The DNA here is from genome assembly GCF_019720915.1 of Alkalihalobacillus sp. TS-13. Taxonomy (GTDB): domain Bacteria; phylum Bacillota; class Bacilli; order Bacillales; family Fictibacillaceae; genus Pseudalkalibacillus. Next base: position 1,688,461 of record NZ_JAHKSI010000001.1, on the reverse strand, counting down.
AATCAAGGTTGCTGCGTTCGAGGCTAAACCGAATGTTTTCAACAATTCGCGAGCGACCTTCACTTCTTCAACAGGATCTGCACTTAAGGAAATACGTACTGTATTTCCGATTCCTTTATGCAGTATGATGCCAAGTCCTGCAGCACTTTTCACAGTTCCTGCAAACAAAGTTCCGGATTCGGTGATTCCCAAATGCAACGGATAATCAAATGCTTTCGAAGCTTTTTCATACGCCTCGACAGCTAGATTGACATCAGATGCTTTCATCGAAACGATGATGTCGTGGAAATCCAAATCCTCAAGAATTTTAATATGGCTCAAGGCACTCTCAACCATTCCATCTGCTGTTGGATAGCCGTATTTTTCAAGGATTTTACGTTCTAATGAACCAGCGTTGACACCGATACGAATTGGAATCCCTTTCTCTTTCGCTGCCTTCACGACAGCTTCCACCTTCTCTTTTCGTCCGATATTACCAGGGTTGATCCGGATTTTATCTGCTCCGCCTTCAATCGCTTTAAGTGCGAGCTTATAATCGAAGTGGATATCAACTACTAATGGAATGTTTATTTGTTTTTTGATGTCAGCAATTGCTTCTGCTGCTTTCATATCAGGACAAGCGACACGAACGATCTGACAGCCTGCCTCTTCTAAACGATGGATTTCTTTGACTGTTGCTTCTACATCATGTGTTTTGGTTGTCGTCATACTCTGGACAACGACTTCATTATTACCGCCGATTGTCAGGTTCCCGACTCTAACCGGTCTTGTTTTCGTACGGTGAGTAATTTCACTCATGTATATATCGCTCCTTTAAGGACGTGGATTACATATAGTACCGTCTTTCATTTTAGCAATGGTTTGAAGGTTTTGGCAAGGAAATGTGTCCTAGTCGAAGAATGGGAAGCGATACGTCTTATTTGCTTGGATTGAATGAGCCGATGTATTAGGGTTCAACCGCTCGAATTCAGATACTGCTTTCTCAATCGATACGGGGATACTACCATTATGAATACGCTCCAAAATCGTCAATACAGTCTCCCCGGGCTGGACCTGGATTTCTTTATAAACTACCTCATCGGCCGGAACGGAATTTGCCACTTGAACTTCGGCATCATTTTTGGCGGATGTCGGTAATGTCCCAACTTTCAAATCAAAATATGCACTATAGAAGAATAGAATGATCAGACTCGTGATAATAAATTTTTTCATGATCGATTCCTCCCGCGTCAGATATCGAATCTACCAATCGCTCTAGTAAATGTATATGCCTGTCCAACTGCAGTATTCATGTTATTTTTCACTTCCAAATGAAACCAAACTTCTATTAAAGCGTCTAATATCAGTAGAGTTATCTTAAAAATCGGCTTTGTTATACTTTATTGTTGAGTTTTGCGAAATTCACTCCCTTTCCGCGGGCAATCGAAAAGCGGAAGCAACCCGTATTGTCACGAAGGTCACTGGAGGACATTTCGCTGCAATCAAACTTAGTCAGAAATCAATATTATTAGTTAACAAAGCCTGAAAATAAAGATAGCCAGGTCCTGTTATGCGTTGTAAAATATAGGAAGTACCTACAAAAAAACAGATTTTAAACGTATGGTATAGGGAATTCTTTCATAAAAGGAGAGAAAACATGAGATTTAAAAAATGGATTGCAATCATGATTTTAGTTGCTTGTATGATTCCGGGAGTTGCGTTAGCAGATGCAGCACCTGGTGATATCATCGTCACATTGGGGGAAGATTTAACTGATAGTCAGAAACAAGATCTATTGAAAGAAATGGATGTACCCGCAGATGTTGAAACTGTTACCGTAACAAATGAAGAAGAGCATCAATACTTAGGTGAATATATATCAAAAGCACAAATCGGATCTAAAGCGATTTCTTCTACTAAAATTACAGTCGGTGAAAAGGATTCCGGACTGAATGTAGAGACGAACAACATCAATTGGGTAACCGAAGAAATGTACGCAAACGCACTCACAACCGCGGGTGTTACTGATGCGGATATCTATGTGACAGCTCCATTCGAAGTCTCTGGAACAGCTGCACTAACAGGTATTTTAAAAGCTTATGAAGTCAAAGCAGATGTTGAAATCCCTGAAGAGAAGAAACAGGTAGCGAATGAAGAAATGGTGAAAACGGTCAAGCTTGGTGATCGTGTCGGTGCGGAAAAAGCGACTGAACTGATGACAAAAATCAAGCAAGAGTTGGCCGAAAACCCTGTTGAAACAGAAGAGGACCTCCGTGCGTTGATTCAACGTGTGGCAGAAGATGTTGGCATCACATTAACGGATGAAGAACTGAACGGTCTTGTATCCTTGTTCAACAAGATGAAAGATTTGAACATTGATTGGGACCAGGTGAAAAATAACCTTGAAAATGTACGGAATAACTTAAGTGAATTTCTTAATAAAGAAGAAACGCAGGGATTCATCAGAACAATTCTTGATTTCCTGATTCAATTGATTGAAGCATTGAAAAACCTTTTCAAATAATGTGTTAAAAAAGAGGGTGACATTGTTGTCATCCTCTTTTGGTGTGTGAGCATCATCATTCAGTTTCTGTTGTTTTAGGTAAGGGCACAAATTTAATGACTTGTGACAGGAAAAAGATCGCGACAGCCCAATAAAGAAAGAATTGCCCTGGGATGATGATGTTTAAAGCTTCTGTAATCGCAAAAAAGATTGTTGGAAGAGTCACTGTGTAAGCAGAGAGAATCCATAATTGTCCGTAAGAAAGCTTTCTTTTCATCGTATTTTTGAGAATCAGCCCGATCAGTGCAAGGACCGTAATCCCAATAAACTTTAGTGCAGTCATGAAAATATACGAAACAAGGATTATCACACTGATGATCAAGGGTAATAAAGTATTAGCTGAATCTAAGAAATTGACGATATCGCTTTTTTGAAAACTGACATCCTGCATCATTCCATAGTCGAAAGTGTCTGCCTGGCCAGCAGAAACAACTATGAGGCGATCGTCTAAAATTGCTACGACATCCGAATATTGATCGAGATCATCTCTTGTCGTTTCTCCAGTGGTATCAAAAATGAAAGTTTGTTTTCCGTCCTGACGAATAATTGGTTCAGAAATATCGGATGTCAAATGTCCATCTTGGAATTGAAATGAAGGAATATCTTCTTCAAGAGCGCCTTCGAATTCATTGACGACATTCGTGATTGATAAAGCAATATTCGTCCCTACAAATATGAAACTGATTAACATCATGACAAAAACATATCCAATTGTCTTTCCGATTTTCTGAAAACGGAACATGGCCACCGTTTTAGGTGAATACAAGCTCATTACAAACTGTTTGAATATATTCATCGTGTTCCCCCTTTTATTCTATAGGTTTTGTTAATTAATACTGTTGATATCTAACTAAGTTTGATTTATCGAAATTCACGACACTCCTGCGGGAAAATGGGCCAGGCGAGACCACACAGCGAGGAACTCGCGAGGAGGCTCGCGGATATAGGGATCATGCACGGAAGTGATGTCCAGCTCAGCGACCAGTCACTTGGATCACTTCAAACTTCCTTCGAAAGCGACAGCTTCCTCGTCAGTCCTCGACCTTTGTGACAATACGGGTCGCTTCCGCTTTTCGATTGTCCGCGGAAAGGGAGTGAATTTCGCCAAATCAATAATAAAGTATAACAAAGCCATTCTCTAAAATCATTGTATCTTTACTGAACAGTACGGACAAGATAAAAAATGCCACTCAGGGAAAAAATGCCATTGTAATAATATAATGTTTTACAAAATAATTAAATACCCTTAAAAGACTTTACAAACAAAACGAAGTTAGTTAATAATGAATGAGGCAAATTAAGTCGAATATATGCGTGGGAGTTGAAAAAACTTGGATTTAGATATTCAGAAATTGATATTTGAATTTCTTGGTGGACTTGGTATCTTCTTATTCGGAATCAAGTATATGGGAGAAGGACTTCAAAATTCTGCAGGTGATCGTTTAAGGGATATCCTTGATCGCTTTACCTCAAATCCTTTCATGGGTGTACTTGCTGGTATTATCGTTACCATTTTGATTCAATCAAGTTCCGGTACGACAGTATTGACGGTTGGACTTGTCAATGCAGGTTTCATGACCCTTCGCCAGGCGATCGGTGTTATTATGGGTGCTAATATAGGTACTACGGTGACGGCTTTCATCATTGGTATTGATATAGGAGCATATGCGTTACCAATCATCGCTGTTGGTACTTTGATTATCTTCTTCTTCAGTTCAAAGAAAATGAAGAATATCGGTCAAATTATTTTTGGTTTCGGTGCATTGTTCTACGGACTTGAACTGATGGGTGATGGAATGAAGCCTTTACGAGGTCTTCAAGCATTCCAGGACTTGACTGTAGACATGAGTGAGAATGGAGTTCTTGGGGTAGTGATCGGTACTTTATTTACAGTAGTCGTTCAAAGCTCCAGTGCAACAATTGGTATCCTTCAAGAATTGTATTCACAAGGTTCATTAGAATTGGACGCAGCTCTACCTGTATTATTTGGTGATAATATCGGGACAACGATTACAGCGGTTCTTGCAGCCATTGGTGCAAGTGTGGCAGCGAGAAGAGCAGCTTTGACCCATGTTATCTTCAACTTACTAGGAACAACCGTTTTTTTACTATTGATTAGTCCATTTACAGCTTATGTAGAATTCCTGACAAGTTGGTTAGACCTTGAACCAAAAATGCAAATTGCCTTTGCCCATGGATCATTTAATATCTTGAATACATTGATTCAAGTCTGGTTCATAGGAGTATTAGCTTATATCGTTACGAAGCTCGTCCCTGGAGATGACGGTGTGATCGAATATAAAGCGAAACATCTCGATCCGATCTTCTTAGAACGTTCTCCTGCCGTTGCTTTAGGACAAGCGAAGATGGAAGTCATGCGAATGGCGGAGTATGCTAAGAACGGATTGACTGAATCGTTCGAATATCTAAATTCAAATCATAAAAAGAACGCTGAAAAAGCTTATCAATATGAAGAAGCAATCAACAATTTAGATCAACGTATTACAGAGTATCTAGTTAAACTATCATCGTATACGTTATCTGCTCATGATTCTGAACAACATTCAATTCTAATGGATTCTGTACGTGATATTGAGCGAATCGGAGACCATATGGAAAACATCATTGAATTAGTTGAATATCAATTGACCCATAAAGTCGTCATCTCAGATAAAGCAAAAGCTGATTTAGAAGAAATGTTCCAATTGACGATGTCAACAATCGATGAAGCATTCCATGCAATTGAAGAAAACGACAAGGAAAAAGCGCGTAAAGTTGTCAAAATGGAAGATGCAATCGATAAAATGGAGAGAACATTACGTAAACAGCATATTTTACGCTTGAATGAAGGTAAATGCAGTGGGGCTTCTGGTATCGTCTTCGTTGATATCATCAGTAACCTTGAACGGATCGGAGACCATGCAGTGAATATTGCTGAGTATGTTTTAGGAGAAGAAGAATAAGATGACAATCATTGCTTGGCTGGTAATCGGAGTTTTATTTGTCCTTTCATTCATAGGACTTATTTATCCGGTTTTACCGGCCTCTCTTTTTCTTATTGCTGGTTTTCTAGTCTATGGATGGATGTTCAGTTTCGACCCCTTAGGACTGTGGTTCTGGATCATTCAGGGAATACTTGTTCTTCTTTTATATGCTACTGATTATGCAAGTAACTATTTTGGCGTAAAGAAGAGGGGGGGAAGTAAGCATGCGATTTGGGGAAGTACGATCGGTATTATCGTCGGCCCATTCATCATTCCTATAATAGGGATCCTGATCGGTCCGTTTATCGGTGCGATTGTCGGAGAGCTGATTCATCAAAAAGGTGATTTTAAACAAGCGATTCGTGTGGGTATTGGCTCTTTATTAGGATTTATCGGGGGTACAACAGTAAAGTTTATCATCCAACTCGGTATGGTCATCTATTTCTTATTCCGTGTCTTATAAATTCGTATTGCATACAGGGGCAGAACATGATATATTATTTCTTGTCCCTGATTTGCTTTACCTGGTGAACATTAAAAATACATTGACAAACAGGATGAAAAATGTTATTCTAAATCTTGTCGTTAAATTATTATTCCACAGTAGCTCAGTGGTAGAGCTATCGGCTGTTAACCGATCGGTCGCAGGTTCGAGTCCTGCCTGTGGAGCCATGGCGGTGTAGCTCAGCTGGCTAGAGCGTACGGTTCATACCCGTGAGGTCGGGGGTTCGATCCCCTCCGCCGCTACCATTCAATAAATTCGCATGGCGGTTGTGGCGAAGTGGTTAACGCACCGGATTGTGGTTCCGGCATTCGTGGGTTCAATTCCCATCAGCCGCCCCATCAACCATCTATACAAGTACATAATTATTTGGACCCTTAGCTCAGTTGGTCAGAGCAGTCGGCTCATAACCGATTGGTCGTAGGTTCGAGTCCTACAGGGTCCACCACTTATCCAACGGAGGTATACCCAAGTCTGGCTGAAGGGAGCGGTCTTGAAAACCGCCAGGGGTGTAACAGCCCGCGGGGGTTCGAATCCCTCTACCTCCTCCATTATTATTTCATAACATATCTTTAGTCGTCGCGGGGTGGAGCAACGAACGATGCTTCATGAATAAGCGATGAGTTGTCCCGACGGAGCTAGCATCGTAAGCATAAGCTAGTAGAGGAAGGGACAGGTAGGAACAACGTTTTCATACTTCAGCATCAATTTGGACAATCATCGTCCATAAACTTTTTATTGTCGCGGGGTGGAGCAGTCTGGTAGCTCGTCGGGCTCATAACCCGAAGGTCGTAGGTTCAAATCCTATCCCCGCAACCAAATTTACCTTCATTGCTCAACCGATGAATTCACTCAACAAAAGTACATATAGCTCAGTCACAAGCGGTTCATCGTTAAAAAATCAACGATCTGTCCCGACGCAGCCAACATCGTCAGATTTAGCTTGTAGAGAAAGGGACAGGGAAACCGACGGACAATATTAAACTACATATGGCTCGATAGCTCAGTCGGTAGAGCAGAGGACTGAAAATCCTCGTGTCGGCGGTTCGATTCCGTCTCGAGCCACCATTTCAAACTTCTTATTCGAAAGAAGTTTTTTGTTTTTGTAGATAATTTCTTCTTTTTGTAGATAAATTTCAATTTTTGTGCTTTCCGATTCGTAAATGGACCCGAACTCCTTGTGCGAGATAATGGTTTTCCATTTGTTCCAAGTGTGGTGTCCAATAATGACCAGAGCCCTCAGACAAACTCCAACTAAGTCACAGTGTTTTAAAATTGAATCCACTGGGTAATTTTGATATTGTAAATATAAAGGCACAGTAATCGTGCTTGGGATTACATATTATTTAAAGGAGGAGATTCAATTGGCAAAACACGAACTACCTGCACTACCATATGAGTTTAATGCTTTGGAACCACACATCGACGAAGAAACAATGAAAATCCACCACGGTAAACACCACAACACTTACGTTACTAAACTGAATGCTGCACTTGAAGGACATGCAGATCTTCAAGATAAAGGCATCAACGCACTTGTAAGCAACTTGGACGCTGTACCAGAAAACATCCGTACAGCTGTACGTAACAATGGTGGGGGACATGCCAACCACACAATGTTCTGGCAAATGTTAAGCCCGAACGGTGGGGGAGCTCCTAAAGGCGAAGTAGCGGATGCGATCAATTCCAAATTCGGAAGCTTCGAAAAGTTCCAAGAAGAATTTGCAGCTGCTGCAGCTGGTCGTTTTGGCTCAGGCTGGGCATGGCTTGTAGTAAATAACGGTGAGCTTGAAGTAACAAGTACTCCAAATCAGGACACTCCTTTAACGGATGGAAAAACTCCAGTTCTCGGTCTTGATGTTTGGGAGCATGCTTACTACCTTAACTATCAAAACCGTCGTCCAGACTACATTTCAGCATTCTGGAATGTTGTTAACTGGGACGAAGTTGAAAAACGTTACCAAGAAGCTAAGTAAATTACGTTTTAAAAAACACCCCGTTCTGGATAATAAACCAGACGGGGTGTTTAAATTGTACCTAGCTAATCTCCCCTCAAAGTAAAACATTAGACAAATGAACGAATTTGATCTGATGATTTTTCTTCAAGCACCCTTCAATAACGTCATCCAACAATCCATTCCCATCTTCATAATCCTCATTTGAGGTAACTACAAATTGGCTTCTGGTATTGAAAACCACAATTGTTTCATTTCCGATCTTGTACTCAACTTCGTGCGCTGATTGTTGTTCAGATAAATCACAGTTTATCTTTTCACTGTAGTGTCTCACAATTCCCGCAATCAATTGCTGTAGATCTATATGAGCAAAACCATTTGAACCGAAAATCAAAAATTCGTATATTTTTCTTCACTCCTTTTCACTCATTTTTTCCAGTGATTCCGCCGAATACACGTTGCTTTTCCGATTTAACCCAAATACTTAAATGAGAATAACGTGGTCGGTTTAAGGAAAACTAGGGTTGTGAGTAAAGGGGAGTCGTTTCTTATGAAGGCATTGCAAAAAATGATCGGAAACATTGAAGTAACAAAAGACCTGATGATCCTATTAATCATTGGAGGATTATATGCCCTGAGCATCGCTTTATCCAATACATTCGTCAACGTTTTCCTATGGAAACAATCGGGTGAATTCATCGATATTGCGATCTACAATTTATCCATTGTTTTATTCCAGCCCATCACATTCATATTTGCTGGACGGTTAGCTAAGCGGATCGATCGTGTCATTGTGTTGCGATTAGGAGTTATCAGTTTATCGATATTTTACTTAACCGTCTTGTTGTTGGGTGCACAAGCAGAACAATTTCTCATTCTTCTTGGCGGTTTGCTAGGGATTGGGATGGGATTTTATTGGCTTGCGTTCAATGTTCTTACTTTCGAAATTACAGAGCCAGATACACGAGATTTTTTTAATGGTTTTTTAGGATTGCTTACATCCTTTGCCGGAATGGTAGGACCTTTTTTTGCCGGTTGGATCATTACAAAGATGGATAAAATGATCGGATATAAAACAATCTTTGCGATCTCGCTGATCCTGTTTTTTGCTGCAGTCATAATGAGTTTCATGCTGAATCGACGAACAGCAAAAGGGATCTTCTCATTTGTAAGGATCATCAAAGAACGTAAAAAGAATCCGAACTGGAATCGGATATTGTACGCTCATTTTTTTCAAGGATTACGGGAAGGGACCTTCATTTTTGTAATCGTTGTCTGGGTCTTCATTGCCACGAACAGCGAACTGGCCTTGGGTACGTATGGGTTAATAAACTCTGCCGTATCATTTATAGCTTATTATGTGGCTACCCGCTATATAAAAACAGCTCAACGGAAAAAGGCAATATTAGTAGGTGGAATCATCTTGTATGCTGCATTGGTTTTGATCGTATTCGAATTGACTTTCGCGAAGCTGTTGACTTATGGTGTGATCATATCGATTGCATATCCAATACTCCTCGTTCCGTATGTATCTTTGACATATGATGTGATAGGTAGAAGCTGGAACGCAAGAGAAATGCGCATCGAGTATATCGTCGTTCGAGAGCTTTATCTGAATTACGGAAGAATAACTTCCATCGTTTTATTCATAATAGCGATTACATTGTTCGATGAGCAAAAAAGCATCCCATATTTACTGCCGATCATCGGAATCGGCCATTCGCTCATCTATTTCTGTGTCCGGAAAATCAGATTGGCTCCTGTTCCAGAAGAAACAGTCGTACTATCGAACGAAAACGGTTCAAATGTATAAGTTATTCTTTTTTTTAATATAGAACTGCGATACAATATAATGGCGATTAATGTCATATAAAGGCACCTTATCCAGGTGTCTATTTTAAATATTAAAGGAGAGAGGATATGGAGGCGAAGAAGAAAAAGAGAAGCCACGTTTCTTTTCGCTTGAACATATTGTTTTTAGCGGTTTTTTTATTGTTTACCGCCTTAATACTAAGGTTAGGGGTAGTACAGATCGTCCATGGTGATTCCTTCAAAGCCGAAGCAGAAAGGCAAGAGAATGTAACTGCAAAACTGGATGCACCCCGCGGGAAGATGTATGATCGTTACGGACGAGTAGTAGTAGATAATAAACCTGTGTTTTCGATCACGTTTACACGAACGAGTAATATGAAACCAGATGAAATACATGAGGTAGCAAAAAAATTATCCAAATATATCGATAAGGATACAGAAAAATTAACAGAACGGGATAAAAAAGATTTTTATCTTTCCTATAAAGCAGACTCTTTAAAGATATATGAAAAGTTATTGTCAAAGAAAGAAATGGATGAATTGGATGATAAAGAACAATATCGTCTCGTTATCGATCGTCTAAAAGCTGATCAATTAAATCTTACAGATGAAGAAGAGGAAATCGCGGCAATCTGGCGAGAAATGATCAGAGGATATGCTCTTACACCTCAACGTGTCAAGGTAGATGTTCCTCAGAAAGAAATCGCCATAATCAGTGAGCATCTTAATGATTTCAATGGAACAATCGATATCAAGCCTGATGCTCAAAGAGACTATCCGTATGATCAAACCCTTAAATCGATTTTTGGAAAGGTAGGTCAAATCCCTAGTGAATTGATAGATGGGTATGTGTTAGAAGGAAATGATCGTAACGACTTGGTAGGGACCAGCTTTCTAGAGGAACAATATGAATCGGTACTCAAGGGTACGAAGACAAAAATTCACTACATGACAGATAAATCCGGGAATCCGGTGGGTAAGCCAAATGAAGATACAGGTTCTCGAGGTCATGATATCACTTTGACTATTGATATGGAGCTTCAGAAGAAAGTCGAAGAAATTGTTGAAAAAGAAATTCTTGATGCTCGGAACAAATATGTATCCAATAGCCGATTGAACAGTTCATACGTTGTAATGGCCAACCCTCAAACGGGTGAAATTTACTCGATGGTGGGAAAGGTTTTAGAAGATGGGAAGTTCAAAGATGCTCCATTCGGAAATGTATACAATCAATATCCAATGGGTTCCACAGTTAAAGCAGCTACGGTTTTAACTGGATATAAAACTGGTGTAATCCAACCTGGAACCGTAATGTATGATACACCATTGAAACTTCCTGGGACACCGGTCAAGAAATCGTATCGGAATATGGGGTATGTAAATGATATTGAAGCGTTACAACAGTCTTCTAACGTTTACATGTTCCGAATAGCAATGAGAATTTCGGGTTATGATTACGATAATAAAAGGGGATTTAATAATCGTACGAAAGCCTTCGATACGATGCGCTATAACTTCAATCAATTCGGACTTGGGGTGCCAACTGGAATTGATCTCCCGTATGAAGATGATGGATACAACGGAGGAGCCCAGGCTTTAGGTAACTTGATGGATATGGGGATTGGGCAATTCGATACCTATACACCTATGCAAATGGTCCAGTATATCTCTACAATTGCTAACGGAGGCTACAGGATGCAGCCACACCTATTGAAAGAGATAAACAAACCAACTGCAAGTTCAGATCAACTAGGTGATACGGTTTATGAATTTCAACCTAAAATATTGAACCGTATCGATTATAAACAAGAATGGATTGAAAGGGTTCAACAAGGTCTATATATGGTCATGAATACCCCTAAAGGGACTGCAAGTTCTTACTTTAAAAATACTAAAGGATATGAAGCTGCTGGGAAAACAGGGACAGCACAATATGATGGTGATTCTTACCTACTATCACTTGTCGGTTATGCCCCCCATGATAATCCAGAAGTAGCCTTCGTCGTTGTAAGCCCTTATGCTGAAGAAGGTGGCATCAATAACAAAATAGGCAGACAGATCTTAGATGCTTATTTTGAGATAAATCAAGAAGGTCATAAGGAAAAACTAATTGAAAAACCAGAGGATGACCCCTCTGAATGACAACCGGATCAAGAACAATAGTTCAGCAATTAGGATTGCTCAACATACCGAGAACAACAGGTATGTATAGAGCAATCCTTTTTGTTGCTCTGTTAACCGACTTTGTTTGATTGTTAGCGAAATTTGCGACACTCATGCGGAAGTGGGTTGATGCTGGGAAGTGATGTCTAGCTCAGCGACCAGTCACTTAGGCACTTCAAACTTCCTGCGGCGGTCGACACATTGATTGACATCCTTATGAATGAGCCCACACAGAACCAAGTCTTTGTTTGGTTCGAGCCTTCTCGTCAGTTTTCCAGTGACCTAGGTGACTAATCGGGCCGCTTCCGCTTTTCGTTCCCCGCGGAAATGGAGTGAATTTCGCAGAAATCAAACGATCAAAACTGGCAAAAGCATTTGTTCTTTAAAATATACACATTCCGACACATCTTTACAAAACCTTAACAATCCATTTAAACATACTTAATAAGTCCCAGTTACTATAGGCAATGTAGGGCAAATGCCCAAGGGTTTTATAAGAAATCATACTTTTTTCTTAAAAAACCTTACCTATAAAACAAAAACAGGGGGATTTCAAATGAAAGCTTTCCAGAAAAGTTCACTCTTCATGGTGCTTGCAGCATTGCTTGTCGTTGCTACTGCTTGCGGGAACGGAAGCGAAGGAAGCGGCGAAGAAATGGAAGGAAGCGTTGTGGTTGATGGGTCTGGCACAGTATACCCATTGATGGCTAAGTTAGCTGAAAATTATATGGTAAATGAACAAGAAAACGTTTCTGTAGAAGTGGGAAGAGCTGGTTCAAGTGCTGGATTCAAAAAGTTCTTGGCTAAAGGCGGGGGTACAGATTTAAGTAATGCTTCACGCCAAATTAAAGACGAAGAAGTAGCTCAAGCTGAAAAGGCTGGAATCAACTATAAGGAATTGAAGCTTGCATTAGATGGAATCACCATCGTAGTCAATAAAGAGAATGATTGGATCGATGATCTGACTCAAGAAGAAGTAATCGATATTTTCCTTGCTAGTGGAAATAAAAAGAAATGGTCAGATGTCCGTAGTGACTTCCCTGATGAACCAATCAAAGCTTACGGACCGAATGAAAACCATGGAACATATGAGTTCTTTTATGAAACAATTCTTGAAGAACAACCAATAAGAGATGATGTAAGTCTTCAACAAGAATACTCTACACTCGTTGATATGGTATCAAAAGATAAAAATGCGATTGCATACTTTGGTTATGGTTACTACGAAAGTAACAGTGACAAAGTGAAAGCAGTAAAAATCGACTTTGGTGACGGACCTGTCGAACCTTCGGTAAAAACAATCAAAGAAGATGGCCCATATGGTCCGTTCACGCGTCCAGTATTCACATACTTGAATGAAGATCTTGCAAAAGAAAAGCCGCAAGTATTGGATTTTGCAATCTACGCAATGGAAAACGCTGGCGAAACCGCTAAGGAAACTGGATTTGCTCCATTAAGTGATGAAGAGTATAAGAAGTCAGTTGAAGATCTTAAGAAATTGAAAAAATAATTTTCTATCACTTAATATTGGAGAATCTTCGAAGATGAGGGGTCGATTGTACTTCTCATCTTCTTGGATTGTTTTTTATAATCATTTGAAGTTCCCTGCTATATAGAGATGTTTAGAGAGGTTCAGAGAGAGGTTCAGAGTGAAAGGGGTCCGAAGAAATGGAAAAGAAATTGAATATAAACGAAATGATAAAAGAAAATCGACAGTCAATGAGTTTTACGAGAATTTGGGAAAAGCTTATTCCGAAAATGTTATTATCAATTGCAATCATATCCATTCTTACTACCATAGGTATACTATCCACTTTACTGGTTGAAACGATCGCTTTTTTTAGAGAAGTTCCGTTTCTTGATTTCTTTACTGGTACGAAATTGAAACCTTTAGGAGCAGATGCTCAATTCGGTGTCTTACCATTATTGACTGGAACACTCATTTCTACAGTCATTGCGATGTGTGTCGCTATACCAATCGGCTTGATGACCGCAATATTCTTGAGTGAATACGCGTCTGATAAAGTAAGAAGAACATTAAAACCGCTGTTGGAGATTCTGGCAGGGATTCCAACAATTGTATATGGTTTCTTTGCATTCACATTTGTTACACCTTTATTAAGATCAATTATTCCTGGATTAGAACCTACAAATATCCTTAGTCCTGGTATTGTCATGGGTGTGATGATCATCCCGATGGTAGCATCATTATCTGAAGATGCAATGAGCTCTGTTCCTACTGAAATGAGACAAGGTGCATTAGCGTTGGGAGCTACGAGACTTGAGGTTACATGGAAAATCGTGATCCCGGCTGCCATCTCCGGTATCGTTGCATCTTTCGTGCTCGCCATTTCCCGTGCGATTGGGGAGACGATGATCGTAACGATTGCGAGCGGAAGTTCAAAAAACTTCACGTTTGATATCACTCAGTCTATGCAGACGATGACTGCTTATATCGTAGAGGTCACGGGTGGAGAAGCCCCAGCAGGTTCAACTTTATACTACAGTTTATATGCCGTTGCTATGACGTTGTTTGCATTCACGTTAATCATGAACTTGATTGCACAGTATATTTCTCGTAGGTTCAGGGAGGAATATTGATTATGAAATACGTTGACACGAAGCAAGTACAGAATAGGATGAACTTCCGCCTTGCTACTAATAAATTATTTAAATCGTTGTTCTTCCTTTCAACAATGTTCGGTCTTGTTGTACTGGTTGTTTTAATTTATCGAGTGTTTTCACAAGGTATACAAGCGATCGATTTGCAGTTTTTGACTGGCAAATTGTCAACCTTCGCTGAAAATGCTGGAGTGATGGGACCACTGTTAGGTTCATTCTGGTTAATGTTAGTGGTTGCGCCGTTAACCATGTTCCTTGGCGTCGGAACCGCAATTTATTTAGAAGAATACGCCAAAAAAGGACGTATTCAATCACTCATACAAACCAATATTGCGAATTTGGCTGGAGTCCCTTCGATAGTGTTCGGTTTATTGGGCCTTACTGTATTTGTAAAAGGTTTTGATTTAGGAAGTGTGGTCCTAGCAGGAGGGCTGACGATGTCACTTTTAGTTCTACCAATCGTCGTGGTGGCAAGTCAGGAATCGATTCGTGCTGTCCCGCAATATTTAAGGGAAGCCTCCTATGGAATGGGCGCTACTAAATGGCAAACAGTAAAAAATGTTGTTTTACCAGCATCACTTCCGGGAATTTTAACAGGGATAATCTTATCCTTGTCACGAGCCATAGGAGAGACAGCTCCACTTGTTGTGTTAGGGATCCCAGCCCTGCTTATTCCTTTTCCGGATAGTATTTTTGATAAATTCACTGTTATGCCACTGCAGATTTACTATTGGACGATCGATTCTGCTCTTGTTGACGAATACGCGAACCTGGCTGCAGGAGCAATTGTCGTATTGTTGATGCTCCTATTTGTAATGAATTCGATCGCAATCATCATTCGGAACAAATTTCAAAGAAGATTATAATTTCGGAGGTATTGAACTATGGCGAGTATAACTGTGGAAGAAAAAAAGAGTGCCCGACAATCGCAAAAGAAACATTCATCTATGTCTTCAAATTTAATTAAAAAAAATGTTTTCGAAACGAAAGATTTGAATCTCTGGTATGGTGAAGATCACGCATTAAAAGAAATTAACCTTTCCATACCTGAAAATGAAGTGACTGCAATCATCGGACCTTCAGGCTGTGGTAAGTCGACCTTTATCAAAACATTGAATCGCATGGTTGAAATGGTACCAATCGTAAAGATATCCGGTGCTATCAAATATCGTGAAAAGAATATCTTTGAACCTAAATATGGTGTAGAAGAATTACGGACCCAAGTGGGTATGGTTTTCCAGAAACCCAACCCCTTCCCGAAATCCATTTACGATAATATCGCTTATGGACCACGTATCCATGGCATCCGCAAAAAGAAAGTTCTTGATCAAATTGTAGAAAAAAGCTTGCGGGGTGCTGCGATCTGGGATGAAGTCAAGGACCGTTTGAATGAAAATGCATATGGTCTTTCTGGCGGACAACAACAACGTATCTGTATTGCACGTTGCCTTGCGATTGAACCGGATGTCATCTTAATGGACGAACCTACATCTGCCCTAGACCCGATTTCAACTTTGAAAGTAGAGGAATTGGTTCAGGAGTTGAAGAAAGATTACAGTATCGTCATCGTGACTCATAACATGCAGCAAGCAGCAAGGATTTCCGATAAAACAGCCTTTTTCTTAAACGGTGAAGTTGTTGAATTCTCAGATACAGATGCATTATTTTCAAATCCAGAAGATAAAAGAACCGAAGACTATATCACAGGTCGTTTCGGATAGGGGAGTGTAGTGAATGGTTGTGAGAGAAAGTTTCCAAACTCAACTGGACGAATTAAGAGAAATGTTGGTCGAATTAGGACAACTTGCAGAGAACGCCCTGGAGGAAGCGATCGATGCTTTGAAAAATCAAGATGTCGACAAGGCACTGCGTATTATCGATAATGACTACCGCATCAATGATCTGGAAGAGGAAATCAATGATAAGGCGATTCTCCTGATTGCAAAACAAGCCCCTGTAGCAAGCGATCTGCGTCGCATCATTGTATCGATTAAAATCTCTTCTGATGTTGAGCGGATCGCAGACTTTGCCGTAAACATTGCAAAATCAGTCATCCGCATAGGAAAAGAAGAATTGATCAAACCTTTGGAGGACATTCCAGCATTGGCCGAAACAGCTAAGACAATGCTGACTGAGGCAATTCAAGCTTATGAGGACGAAGATATCGTTCTTGCTAAGAAAATGGCAGATAAAGATGACTATGTAGATGAGAAGTATGGTGAGTTGATCCAGGAGATTCTTGGTATGATGAAGCAATATCCGGATTCAACAAACCAGATCATCCAGCTGAGCTTCGTCTGCCGGTACATCGAGCGTACTGCCGACCATGCAACAAATATTGCTGAAAGCATCGTATACCTTGTAAAAGGAAAACATTACGATTTGAATGAATAGATAAAATGGATATACACAAGAAGGACTGGCCTATTAGAGGCCAGTCCTTTGTCTTATGGTGAAGTGATTACTTTTGCGATTTCAGCTAGTGTCATCGTGCTGTTTACTTCGTAGTTTCCGAATCTTACTTTATTTTCCATGTTGTTGGCACGTAGATATTTTAACAGCTCATCGCTGCTCTTTATGATTTTTTGACTTTCTAGATAGTCTGTCACCTGACCAGTGGAAGTTCCTTTTGAAATTACGACTGTTGTTTTTATAACAGGCTCATCTTCAGGTTCTTCTTCTTTTGATTCTTCTGTTGAATTTTTATCATCGGTATTTTTCTTGCCTTCCAGCTGATCCAACTTTGCTTGATCCACTGCTACAAGACCCTCATTTTCAAGATACTCGTTCACTTCTTCATATGTAATTTCTTCACTTGATTCTGCCTTCGCTTCAGAGTCGATATTATCTGATCCAAAGAAATGTACAACTGCCAGGATGCCGGATGCAACTATGAGTCCAGCACCAAAACCTCTTAAACCACTATTAAACATGCTGATGACTCCTTTATTTGATCTCTCTTCTGTCTGTAATCATCATTTCTTCTTCTAGTACCTTGATTTTCTTATTAATTTGGTACAGTTCTTTCATGAGTTGGATCGAAACATTCTCAAGCTGAGTTTCAATTTGTTGAGTCCTGTTCTGTTTGAAAAACGAAAGAATGATCAAAACGATTCCAGCAACCAATAGTGCCAATATTGTGAATTCCATCCTGCTCCCCCTAAAAAAATGATCTCACTTACTTTTATATCACAGACTTTGTCGAGGGGGTAGCACTTTTATAAAATCTAATTCTAAATCCCTATTAAAATTCGACAATTTCATCCGAATATTTCAGGATTTAGATTAAATCGAGAGCTAAAAAGAGGAGAAATTGGCGGACTATGTTTTGCATACGTTTACAAAAATAAAATAATTGCCCTTAGAAATTGATACGATTAGGAACCGCAAAATTCTACATTTTACGTTTATTGATGCGGTTTTCAAGCGGTGATACGATGTTGAAAACTATTAAAAAAGTTGTGGTAGGAGGCAAACATGGTCGAAGAAATTTTAGCCTTGAAGAAAAAGGGATATACCATCAAACAAATCGCACAAGAAATGGACAGTACCATTGGAAAGGTCCAATACCGTTTGCGAAAATTACAATCACAACAACACACATCTGCACCAAAAAAAGAAATGGAATATGAATCTCATCAAGTTTCTCCAATCCGGAACATCCCCTCTTCATATGAATTGGATCGCATTGTCCTTTTACCTCAGGGACCTGAATCCATCTACATTTATTGGGATCTTCAGTCCTCTACTCGACATATGGTATCCCACCATTTTAGAAAACCATGGTCAGAGTTGAATAAAAAATTGAAAGTGTATGATGTAAGTGATTTGCTCTTCAACGGCCATAACAGCCACTGGAACATTGATATCAGTCTACCTGAAATGACAGATAACTGGTTTCTCAATGATTTGGAAGCGAATCGTACGTTCATTGTCGATTTCGGCATCCAACCGGATTCTAGTGATTTCTTTACGGTTTTGCGATCCGCACCCATAGAAACACCGAGGGATGAAAGTGATTCTAAAAGACTGGTTGCTGTGGAAAGGTGGAAAGCAGGAGATTGTCAATCACCCGAGTGGCTTGAACAATTTTCAACTTATTCGATTTACAGTTTATTAAAGTGAGGGGAATAGACTTGAATAGTTATTTTTCGTTGGTATTACATGCTCATTTACCATTCGTATTACATAGAGAACCGAATCGGATTGAAGAAAGATGGCTTTTTGAAGCCGTATCCGAGAGTTATATCCCTCTCATTTGGGGATTGGATTCATCTTCCCCTGGATCGAAATATACGATCTCCTTGTCACCACCTTTGCTAGAAATGCTGGCAAGCAGTATCTTCCATGAACGGTATTTAACACATATACGTACCACTCAAGAGCTTTTGATAAAAGAAAGAGAACATGCGACAACATCTGAAGAAATCAGAATCATAGAATTTTATATTTCACGCTTCAAAAAAATCAAGGAGACATTCCTCGAATGGAATGGGGACCTTATTTCCGCCTTTCGATTTTTCATGAGAGAAAACAAAATAGAATGCATCACCTCATCTGCCACACACGCAATCCTTCCTTATATTCAAACTGAACAAGGCATCCGTTCACAAATCCGAAGTGGATTGGATTGCTTTGAGCAACATTTTGGTTTTAAACCAGATGGCTTCTGGCTGCCGGAATGTGCTTTTTCCCCAGGGATTGACAAGTTGCTGTATGAAGAAGGGGTACGTTATACATTCGTGGAGGAGGCGACGATCCGAAAGCTCGATCCTGAAGCGCAAAGCTTTGACGCTCCAGTCTTTTCACCACATGGAATCGTCTTATTCCCTCGGAGCAGCAGTATTTCCAAAAAAGTATGGGATGCAAAACTTGGATACCCTGGTGATTATGATTATCGCGAATTTTATCGAGATATCGCTTATGATCGTGGTCTTGAGTATATCGCCCCCTATATCCATCCTGATCGGATACGGATTGACACGGGACTGAAATACCATCGTATTACAGGAGAAACAGACAATAAGGATTACTACGACAGAGAAAATGCCATGGTTAAGGCGAAGCGCCATTCTGAAGATTTCATCCAAGCTGTTTGTGAAAATTTAAACCAATACAAAGGAGATAAGGCTAAAGTGACGCTGGCAGCGTTTGATGCGGAGCTATTTGGTCATTGGTGGTTTGAAGGTCCGGAATGGCTTGAAATGGTGATGAAAGATGAGAATACAAATATTCATTGGATTACGCCGAAAGAATTCACCTTACGTCATTATCAAGAATTGACAACGCATCATGCATGTTTTTCAACATGGGGGAGGAACGGGTATGGTGAGGTCTGGCTTAATGAATCCAATGCGTGGATCTATAGACATCTTCATGCAATGGAACAAGAACTAATCAAACAAATGACGATTCTTAAAGACCCTGACTCTCTAATACGAAGGGCCTTGAATCAATTGAATCGCGAATGGCTTCTCGCAACGGCTAGCGATTGGGCTTTTATTATGGATCAGCAAAGTGCCTCTGAATATGCCATCTCAAGAATGAAAGAACATGTTTCGGCTTTCTATGAAATTGTTGAAAGGCTGGAAGAAAAGCGATTATCAGAAAGTTTTCTACAAGAAATGGAAGAACGATATCCATTTTTTCAGTGGCAGCAGGCGCAAAGATTGTCCTCTCAACATGATGAGTACATCTCCACGAAATCATCCTCAAAAACGGATGATCACAACCTCAGGATTCTGATGTTGTCATGGGAATACCCGCCGATGGTGGTCGGAGGCCTTGCGCGACACGTCTTTGATTTATCGAGGACACTTGTCAAACAAGGGCATCAGGTTTGTGTAATCACCTGTGGAGTTGAGGGATATCCTGAATATGAGATCAATCAAGGAGTGCATGTCTATCGTGTGAATGGCGTCCAGCCTCAACATGACGACTTTTATCATTGGGCAGGAAGTTTGAATCTGGCAATAGCTAAATTGGGGGTGCAATTGGCTTCACAAATTCCATTTGATTGCATCCATGCTCATGATTGGATTGTCAGTGTTGCCGCGAAAGGATTGAAACAACAACTGGATATTCCGCTTTATACGACAATCCATGCAACCGAACATGGCAGGAACAAAGGCATTCATAATAATCAACAAGCTGAAATTCATCATAAAGAATGGGAATTAATGTACGAGTCGGAGCATATTATTGTTTGCAGTGCATATATGGAACAAGAGTTGCGAGCTGTGTTTAGAGTCCCTGATGACAAAATCACAATGATTCCGAACGGTGTGGAAAATAGTTTGATCGAAACGAAATCCCAATTTGAAAATTGGAAAGATAGGTTCGGAGGGCCATCATGCTTTTACGTTTTTTCGCTTGGAAGGATGGTGCCAGAAAAAGGCTATCAGACGCTTATTGAAGCAGCTGCCTTATTAAAAAATAAATATCCTGAAATCAAATTTATCATCGCTGGGAAGGGACCTATGCTTGAGGAATACCGTCGGAGAGTTGTCCATGAAGGGTTATCTGATCAAGTCCATCTTGTCGGCTTCATCTCCGATGAACAGCGGAATCAATATTTACAGGAAGCCGATGCCCTCATTTTTCCGAGTCACTATGAGCCTTTTGGAATTGTAGCACTAGAAGGCATGGCAGCAGGTACACCAGTTATAGTCAGTGACACCGGAGGATTGAGTGACATCATTCAACATGGAGAAAACGGCTTGAAGGTCTATCCTGGAGATACTCAGAGCATCTATGATCAAATCATCCGTTTATACAACGAGCCGGATCTTGTACATCGAATTGTCCGTAAAGCTCAGAAAGATATCGTTACGAAGTACTGCTGGGAGGAAATTGCAACAAATACTGTTGATGTTTTGAGTAATTTCCAAAAGAAACTGATGATGGCAGGAGTGAAGTGAATTGAAGGCAGTCATTATGGCAGGTGGTAAAGGAACTCGTTTACGTCCGTTAACGTGCAATTTACCAAAACCGATGGTACCGATCCTCGAAAAACCAGTCATGGAATATACCATCGAGCTTCTAAAGAAATATGGAATAACTGAAATTGCGGTGACTGTTCAATATCTGCCTGAACATATCAAGCAGTATTTCGGAGATGGCAGCCGTTTTGGTGTAACGCTCCATTATTTTGAGGAAACCGCGCCATTAGGGACAGCAGGAAGCATCAAAAACGCTGAAAGCTTTTTAGATGAGCAATTCATCGTCATAAGCGGTGATGCATTGACAGATTTCAATCTGCAGAAGGGAATCGAGTTTCATAAACAAAAAGAAGCTCTAGTGACGATTTTCATGAAACAGGTTGAAAATCCATTGGAATACGGGGTCATCCTTACTGATGAAAATCAACAGATCATCCGTTTTTTTGAAAAGCCTCGTTGGAATGAAGTGTTCAGTGATACTGTCAATACAGGTATTTATGTGCTGGAACCTGAAATTTTCGACTATCTGGCTCCTGGAGTACCAACAGACTTTAGTAAAGAGCTGTTTCCATTATTGATGAGGGAACAAAGACCATTATTCGGTTATTCTGCTGACGGTTATTGGTCTGATATTGGGAGTCTGGGCCAATACCGAAAAAGCCATGAAGACTTTTTGGATGGGAAGATCAATTTCCCGCTCCCAGGTAAGGAGATTCTCCCAGGGCTTAGGGTCGGAGAGAATGTAATGATCGACCCTCAAGCATCAATCAAAACTCCAGCTTATATCGGAAGCGGAACAACTGTCCGCCAAAATACGAAAATCCATCCCTATACCGTAATCGGTTCCCATTGTATGATTTCGTCGCGAGCCTCCTTGAAGGATTCAATATTATGGGATGGTGTATACGTGGGTGTAAATACTGAATTGCGAGGATCAACAATTGCAAACGGTACATTCATTGATGAAGGATCAAGAACGTTGGAGCATAGTGTAATTGGAAACCAGGTCCAAATTGGCAAAAGGGTGACGATTAAACCTGAAGTTAAAATATGGGCAAATCATAGTATTGTGGATTATTCAACAATTGATACTTCCTTGAGAGAGTTGAGCAAAGTCTCGTTAGATAGAAAAGGTAAACGAGAAACGATCTTCCTTTCTGGCGCCAAGAGTCCTGTTTATCACAAGGAAATTTGAACCGTAAATAAAGTTACGCCGATTACTGTATCGCATTTGCTACTCCGATTATCTCTTGATTGATTTGAAGAATTTTGATATGATACTAAAGTGTCAATTAGTGTTTGAAATTAAACATGTTAAGCGCTCGGTCATCTCTTGGATGATCGTTTCATACGCTTGAACATTGAAGATAGTTTGGAGGGAAACGAAAATGCGCGTACAAGTAACATTGGCTTGCACAGAAACTGGTGACCGTAACTACATCACTTCTAAAAACAAACGTACAAACCCAGATCGTATGGAGCTTAAGAAATACAGCCCAAGATTGAAGCGCCACACTCTACATCGTGAAACGAAGTAAAACAGCAGGACATCATCCTGCTGTTTTTTCTATATATGCTCTCTTTAAAAAATTGACTGTTTTCTAAAAGTTTGTTGCTAATGGACGACTTTTAATTTGAGATGAAAGCCTGTAAGCAGTGGAAATATCCGAGACTCTTGCAGGAAAAGCGAGCCAGGCGAGAGCCCACACTTTTTAAAAGGCTCTTCGACTATGATAATGACCTTCGACTAAATACCAACACGTCCTGTGGTGAACGTCGAAGCCAGCATAAGGAAAGCTTCTAAGAATTCCCATCGCAGACACGAAAATGATTTCATTTTTGTGTTGAGATCCTGTGCAAGTGAGGAGGCTCGCGGATCGCCCGCGGAAAGCGAGGATAATTCCACGCCATTACAATGGAATTGTGAAAAACAACAATCTTTAATAAAAAACTTAAAATTAAATGGTAAATTAGGTGATTTGAGATGAATACAGAAAAGAAGGAACTACGGAAATCGACTCAGAAAAAGTTAGCAGGACTCTCAAAATCCTCAAAGCACAGAGATGAAGAAAAAACGAGAAAACAATTGTTCGAACTTGATGTTTGGGAAAGATCGAAAACGGTAGGGTTAACTGTTTCAAGAGGAAATGAATTCGATACCTATCCGATCATAGAAAAAGCATGGCAACAAGGGAAATCAGTTGTCGTTCCCAAATGTAATGCTACAGATCACTCGATGGATTTCAGGAAGTTGACGTCGTTTGATGAACTTGAGACTGTATACTTCGGGCTTAAAGAGCCGATCGTCTCAAAAACGGAAGCCGTCGAACCCGGTGGAATCGATCTATTAGTGGTGCCTGGCCTTTTATATGACCAAGACGGCTATCGAATTGGATTTGGCGGTGGGTATTATGATCGGTACCTCAAGCGTTATACAGGGCTAACCCTCTCACTTTTACATACTGTCCAATTTACTGACAAAGTTCCGAAAGAATCATTCGATCAACCAGTTGATATCCTCGTGCTCCCGGATAAATTAATTAAAACTAGATCTTAGTGGAACAATTGAAGAAAAGGGGGAAGAGGATGAAACCCTTGTTTGCAGGAATTGTACTAGCAGGTGGGGAGTCAAGACGATACGGTACAGCAAAAGCATTGGAAGAGATTGAGGGGAGGCCTTTTTATAAAATTGCATTGGAAATACTTCAGCCCCTTGTCGAACATATCGTTGTGGTCGCTCATCCTTCCCTTCAGTCATCCATTGATGAACAGGAAGACGTAACAGTGATAATGGATGATCCTGAATTCAGAGGGGAGGGGCCGCTTGCCGGAATCTATTCTGGAATGAAGGCTTATGAAGCTGCGTATTATCTAGTACTCGCTTGTGATATGCCATTGATGAAGCAACAGGTCTATCGCCAGTTGATCAGTCTCCATTTTTTATTAAAAACCGACTGCTCGATTGTACCGGGTACAAGAAATCGGGTTCAGCCTTTAGCAGCGCTATATCCCTCAGCAGTCAAGCCTGTCCTTTTCGACCTGTTGAAAAATGAAAGAAGACGATTGACCGATTTGTTAAGCCGTTTAGAATGTGCTTATATTTCGTACCATTCGCATGAAATGACCAGGTGTTTTCGGAATATAAATACACCTGCCGATTATAAAGAAATGTTTGATTGAACACTTTTTCAAAACACACTATAAAAAGTGTTTTTATGTTGATTCTCACAATCCTTTTGTAATGGTGGTTGAATTATACTCGCTTTCAAACTTTTATAAAACAACATTAGAAAAAATTCTTGACGGGTGGTAGAAAAGGTTTTATAGTAGAGATACATTCACACTTGAACGCACAAAAGCATAAAAGTGTCGAAGCGAAATCAGTAGTCGGTCCTCTTCAAACATCAGAGACTTAGCGGTTGGTGAAAGCTAGGGAAGGGACAAGAACGAAATTACATTCGTGGAGCTTATAGGTTACATGACCTTTATCAATGAAGAGTTGATGCTGTTGAACACGTCAAGCAGGGTGGTACCGCGATGATTTCGCCCCTGTGGACTGAGTCGGCAGCTTTTTTCTTTGATTAATGGTTACTATAAATATAAGGCAGAAAAAGGAAGGGACATCCATATGACATCTAAGAATAACGTTATGTTTTCATTCATTTCATTGATTTTACTAGTAGGAATCATTTTATACTCGATGCTTATTTTAAAAACAGAACCACATATCCCTTTACTCCTTTCTCTCGTTTCAATTGCGGTCCTTGCAAAAGGTTTCGGATACAAGTGGGAGCAGATAGAGAAAGGGTTGATAGACGGAATTATTATTGGAATCAAACCTGTACTCATATTGATGGTGATCGGCATGCTGATCGGAACATGGATGATGAGCGGAACAGTACCAACGATGTTGTTTTACGGCATCGACTTTATTAAACCACACTGGTTCACGATCAGTGCCCTGCTTGTTACGATTATCGTTTCCAGCTTTACAGGAAGTTCTTTTACAACCATCGGCACAGTCGGGGTAGCCCTAATGGGGTTATCGGCCAGCTTGGGTGTCCACCCTGGGCTTGCTGCAGGCTCTATTATTTGTGGAGCATGTTTTGGAGATAAAATGTCTCCTCTCTCTGATACTACGAACTTTGCCCCAGCGGTAGCGGGTGTCGGATTATTCAATCACATTAAACATTTGATGTGGACGACAATACCAGCATTGCTTATAACGATTGCGATATTTCTGATCTTGGGTACTGGCGTAGACGGAGTCGATGGATTGAACACGATAATGCAGGTACAGGAAAATTTGACACAATCATTTAATATCAGTGGTTGGACATTACTGTCACCACTTGTCGTCATTGTTTTAGCGCTTATGCGTTTTCCTACGATTCCGGCGTTGATCGCTGGGGTCATTACAGGGATTCTTACCATATTGTTTGTCCAGGGGCAATCATCTGGTACAGCGATTTTTACCATGCTGCAAAATGGGGTTGAAATGGAAACCGGGGGTAACACCGTTGATGAAATTGTCAATCGTGGAGGAATCCAGTCTATGATGTGGTCTGTATCCCTCATTTGGATTGCATTAGCTCTTGGTGGATTGGTGCGTGCTCTTGGGATACTTGAGACCTTTGTAAGGTTGCTGGAAACAAAAATCAAAAGTCGGGGAAATATCATTACTACGACTGCTGTTTCATCAATAGGAGTCAATGTATTTACTGGAGAACAATATTTATCGATATTGATTCCAGGACAATCTTTCAAACCTCATTTCGAGAAACAACAACTAGACTTAAGGAATTTGTCACGTACATTAGAGGATGCAGGAACCCTCGTGAATCCTTTGATACCATGGGGAGTGAGTGGTGCATTTTTCGCATCCACTCTTGGGGTTGATGTAATCAGTTACTTGCCTTATGTGTTTTTCTTATTCCTGTCGCCGTTATTTACGATGCTGCTTGGTTACACAGGAATCGGTATTGGGAAGAAGACGGTCTAAGGATTGGATCTTACATTAACTGCTGCTTGGAATGCATATCCAGGCAGCTTTTCAATTGATAGTTATCGATTATGAAGCTGATAGGACTCTAAGAGTAATACTTTAGGTCATCTCTTTCATAAAATCAGATAAAGACATAATGTGATGGACCTTAACAAAGAGAGGGCTGATTTTATGGAAATTCTTTTCGGTTTTCTATTGTACATTGTGCCGATTCTTATTGTTTTTTACGTTCTATATAGCTTATCGTTAATTAAGTCAAAATTGGACACGATCATGAAGCACTTTGAGATCAAAGAATTTCCAGAAGAAACTGTTTCTGATGAAGAAATCGAAAAGGTATTTGAAGAGCAAATGGATAAAGAATGAAGTAGGCATGAGATGAAGTTCGTAAATGTTTTAAATCCTGCTGAAAAGTGAACAACCTATTAAAGATGAAAAAAGGAGGAATAGACATGAGATTGATCAGTAGCTTAATTCGTTTAATCACATTTATTCCGCGCTCACTTTTCAGAGGTTTACTACCAAGACGCAGACATCGTTTATGAGTCATACAATTTGAAAAAACGACTTTTCCAATGAAATAGGACACCCTCTATAAACTTTGTATGGAACAATGTATAGTCATAGGGGGTGTTTTTTACTTTGAAAAAGGGGTGAAAATGGTTCAGCGTTTTTGATGACTTGGCTTTATCAAGTTTTCTTTATTGACTATCATCCACTAGAAAGGTATGTTTCCAATAGAATACTATTTAAAGGTTGTGGTCTATAATGGAAAAGCGAATAGAACAATTCTCAAAATGGTTGCAAGAAACAGAGCAAACTTTTGCGTTTGTCCATTCTTCTGCCAACGTATTTTATCTTTCGAATTTTAACTGTGAACCCCATGAAAGATTGTTAGGGATTTTCATTTTCCCAGATCATGAGCCGTTCCTAGTTTGTCCAGGAATGGAAGTGTCTCAAGCACGGGATGCAGGATGGAAATATGAAATCATTGGCCATGGGGATGCAGATGATCCATGGAAAATGATCCAATACGCACTAACAGATCGGGGTATCACCAAGGCTGATCATGTCGTGATAGAAAAAGAAACACTCTCATATGCACGAGCGGAACAAATCATGAAGATGTTCCCTTCTGTATCATTACATAGTGCAGAAGATAAACTTCACCAACTTCGTCTCATAAAAGATGAAAAGGAATTAGAAATCCTGAGAAAAGCAGCTGAGCTGGCTGATTTTGGGGTTGAAACAGGAGTAAACGCATTACGAGAAGGATGCACAGAAATGGAAGTCCTTGCGACGATCGAATATGAATTGAAGAAGAAGGGAATTCGTGAAATGTCCTTCTCTACTATGGTCTTATTCGGTGAAAAATCAGGGCAGCCTCATGGAAATCCAGGGAATCGGAAGCTTAAGAAAGGAGATTTTGTCTTGTTCGACCTTGGTGTCGTGTTAGACGGGTATTGCTCGGACATTACGAGGACAGTTGCGTTTCAGGAGGTCAATGATAAACAAAAAGAAATCTACGATATTGTCTTGAAAGCGCAACTCGAAACACTTGAATTGTCAAAACCGGGAACCCGTTTAGGTGATCTGGATAAAAAAGCGAGAGATATTATCACCAATGCAGGTTATGGCGATTTCTTCCCTCACCGGATTGGCCACGGCATCGGAATTGATGTTCATGAATATCCATCTATGAGTGAAAACAATAACAATTTCTTAAAAGAAGGTATGACATACACGATCGAACCAGGTATCTATTTACCAGATATAGGTGGGGTCCGTATTGAAGATGATATTCTTGTCACCTCCGACGGGTTTGAAACCTTGACCAAATTTCCTAAAGAACTTCAAATCATCAGATAAAGTGCAGGAGGCTGATTCAATCAGCCTCCTGTTTTACATTTATGTTTTTGCAGATAATTTTTCGTTTTTGTAGCTAATTTCATATTTTTTGCATTTCCCCCTTTATTTTTGTAGGTAACTGATCGAGGAATGTGATTTATCGCCTTCGCAAAATGGCGCCAACACAAAATGTGGAGGAGGGCAGTCCAAAAAGTGTCTGATTCTCTCTGAAACTTAATAACATTTTGAGAAAAATCGTGGTTTTGATACAAAATGTTGGTTTGGAGGTGTCGGACACTTTCCTTTTAGGACAATCCTGTTATAAACCACCAAAAAATTTTGCATAAATCTGCCTCTGATATCAGATAGTATAGATGAAAGGTGGTTTGGATGATGAGATATGGTTTAGTGAAATGGGTCTTATTGATTCTTGGTGCATTTTTAATGTATCAAAATCGATACAAACTGTTAAATCTGATTCTTGGTATGAAACTTTTACGTACGATAGCTATTCGTGGATTTTTAAGAATTCCTGGTGTCCGTGATAAAATGGTTCAAGACATGTTTTAAACGAGAGTAAAACGTGTTTCTTCATATTAAATAGTCGTTATGAGACCTCAAGGATTGATGTATTGAATAAGCTGGACGTTTTGACCTGATTTTGTTTCTGTCAACAATATCAAATGTGTCATATCTTTACTGATCAGAATGAGTGGCAAACTACTTCCGATTGGAGATTCAATTTCTCCATTTGGAGATTTGACGCCAAGAAAATAATTCTTATAAATACCTTCCCATAAGCCGCCGATCACTTGGTCGGTTTTTTCTTTTGAAAGACCAGGAAGGGGAAGTTTTGAATAATCATAGAGTTTTGTCAATGGAAGGACATAGTAATTTTCAATGGAAACATTGTAGTGACGTATCAAATTATGCCATACCACTTTAAGCTGTTGGTTCGTTGCATGATCTAACATTTTTTTATTATTGAGATCCTCTTCGTTTTCTGGAGCTTTGAAGGACTCCAATGGTTGGAGAGGGGTATCGATGACATAAAGTTGATCATAACTCATGGTTTGTGCACTTTTTATGATATCATTCGGGTAATGTAATTCTGCATGGTGAAAACTGATCGCCTCGAAATGACCACTATCTTCGTTCGTGACGATTTTTTTCTGTTGGAGAGTATCGGTATTTTCCACCCATTTGGACATCGTATCCTTCAGCATCCCATCCTCATATAACAACGATATATCTTGTCTCAAGTACGCCTCTTTCCCGAGAGTTGAATTCACCTTCCACTGGATTTCATATTCATCCTCATCCTTTTCTTCCAGTAGAATGACTTCCGTATCTGCAGATGTGAACGTAACAGACGGATCAATCGGAAAATAGATAATGCTTTCTTTTACGTTGGATGTTTGGTTATTATACATATAGAGGGACGTTGCGGTAACTGTCGCTAATATAAAGAAGATCAAGATTTGTTTTTTCATATCCGTTTAGACCTCCATGGACATCCTATCCATATAAAATATGAACCTGTCCGGAAGTTTAGAAGGAAATAGTTTTGAGGGGGAAAAGAAATTATGAATCAGAAAGTCAACACGAAGGAAATCATGGAATTAATCAAAGGTCTTGTATCGATTCCAAGCCCATCTGGAAATACCAACCAGGTCATTACACATGTAGAGGACTTTTTCACTAAACTTGGATTGGAAACAAAACGGAATCATAAGGGGGGTTTGCTCGTTACTTTGCCTGGAGAAAATGATGATCGTCATCGGTTTTTGACTGCACACGTCGATACTCTCGGCGCAATGGTCAAAGAAATCAAACCGAATGGAAGATTGAAACTCTCGATGATTGGTGGATTCAGGTGGAATCATGTTGAAGGTGAGTATTGTCAAATCGAAACAGCCGATAACAAGCGCTTTTCAGGTACAATTCTTATGCATCAAACGTCTGTACACGTGTATAAAGAAGCAGGTGATGCAAAACGTGATGAAAAGAATATCGAAGTCCGTATCGATGAACGAGTCAACTCGGAAGAGGATGTAAGAGAATTAGGTATTTCAGTAGGGGACTTTGTTTCATTTGATCCACGTGTCGAAACCACAGACAGTGGCTTCATCAAATCCCGTCATCTTGATGACAAGGCTAGCGTGGCTTTGTTGATGCATGTCATCAAGCTTATAAAGGAAGAAGGGTTCCAGCTTCCGTACACGACCCATTTTTTGATCTCCAACAATGAAGAAATCGGATATGGCGGAAACTCTAATATTCCGGATGATACAGAAGAATATTTGGCAGTAGATATGGGTGCGATTGGTGACGGTCAGGCTACAGATGAATATACGGTGTCAATTTGCGCAAAAGACTCCAGTGGGCCATATCATCTTGGACTGAGAAAACACCTCGAAAATCTTGCAAAAGAAAACCACATCGAATACCAGATGGATATCTATCCTTACTATGGATCAGATGCTTCAGCAGCCATAAGAGCTGGATTTGATGTGAAACATGGTTTGATCGGACCGGGTATTGATGCATCACACGCATTTGAACGTACCCACGAAACATCCTTGTTACATACAGCTCAATTGATTTATTACTACCTGAAATCTGATATGAATGCCTAATAAGAAAGAGTACTGACTCCTTAGTCAGTACTCTTTTTTGTGCAAATTCCTCATATAAAGGATATGCTAGCGAGTTCATGTTTTTCTACAAGTGAAATTCATGACATTCCTGCGGGAAGAGCGGCCAAGCGTGACCCCGCAACGAACGAAGGATGTTCGACTAACAACGACCGCATCCCTGTGCAAGTGAGTGAGGAGGCTTGCGAAAGTGAGTTAATGCAGTGAAGTGATGTCGAGCTCAGCGACCAGTCACTTGGATCACTTCAAACCTCCTGCGGCGGCGACAGCCTCCTCGTCAGTTTTCAGAGTGACCTACATGACTAATCGGGTCGCTCCCGCTTTTCGTCTGCCGGTAGAAAGGGAGTGAATTTCGCAAAAATCAATGATTCGAACCCTGTCCTAGTATGTAACCGTCATAATTGGTTAATGATGGTAATTGAAAGGAGGGGGAAAATGTCTCGACATAAAGAAACGCCAAAAATCAAAGATTATGATTCAACGATTGCTTATATAAAAGATGAATTAGGAATCGACAAAAGCTTTGACCAGATCCATCTAGAGCTGGAATATGCTGGACGGCGCATGAGCCTTTTTATGATTGATGGGTTTGTTAAAGATGATATCATGCACTATCTGATGAAATTATTATCCCGGCTCGACCCAGAGGACCTTGACCCGGATCCTTTAACGAAATTGATGCGGACACATCTTCCATATATGGAAATAGAAGAACAGAACAACCTAGAAAAGGCGATTGATTTCTCATTAGGAGGTCCAAGTCTGCTGATTGTTGAAGGGATCGACACCGTAATTGTGATCGACGCTAGAACCTATCCCGTTCGAGGTCCATCAGAGCCAGATTTGGAAAGGGTTGTACGAGGATCACGGGATGGGTTTGTAGAAACGATCATCTTCAATACATCTCTGACAAGAAGACGAGTTCGAGATCGTTCCTTACGGATGGAATATATGAAAATCGGAAGAAGGTCCCAGACGGATATCTGTATCTCGTATATAGAGGATATCGCGGATCCGAAAATAGTGGAAAAGATTAAAAACTCTTTATCAAAGATTGATACGGATGGACTTCCGATGGGGGAAAAGACAATCGAAGAATTCATTTGCGGTCAGCATTGGAATCCTTATCCTTTGGTCAGGTATACGGAACGTCCTGATACCGCTGCTGTGCATCTTTACGAAGGTCATATCCTCGTTTTTGTCGATGGATCACCAAGTGTCTTGATAACACCAGCAACATTTTGGCATCATTTGCAGCATATGGAGGAATATCGACAAAAACCAGTAGTGGGAGCATATCTTCGTTTTGTACGCTTTTTCGCAGTATTACTGTCGATTTTTTCGCTACCTCTTTGGTATCTGTTCGCTATCAGTCCAGAGATGATGCCTGCCCAACTCGCATTTATTGGTCCTGAAAAAGTTGGGGATGTGCCATTGTTCATCCAACTCATACTGATTGAAATCGGTTTGGATATCATGAGGATGGCGACTGTCCATATACCATCTTCCTTAGCGACGGCTTTAGGGATAGTCGCGGCAATATTGATTGGTCAAGTAGCTGTAAATGTAGGTTTATTTATTAATGAAGTTATTTTGTATATTTCAATTGCAGCTATAGGTTCTTTTGCGACTCCGACGTATGAATTAAGTCTGGCAAACCGTTTGACACGATTGTTGCTTCTGATTTTGACAGGATTATTCGCCTTGCCGGGGTATGTGATCGGAACAACTTTATGGATCATCTTGCTCTCACGGCTTAAATCCTTTCACATTCCCTACCTTTGGCCATTCATTCCATTTTCATATAAAGGATTCCGGGACGTACTCATCCGTTCACCGATTCCACTCAAAAATAGAAGACCAACCGTATTACATCCAAAAGACCCTGACCGATAGAGGAGCGACTATGCTTCTCTATTTTTTATCATGCTGTTGATTTTCATCAGGTTTTGAACCGCTTTTTAAATTGAATAATAATGATATAATACGGTTGGG
Organism: Alkalihalobacillus sp. TS-13; assembly: GCF_019720915.1. GTDB lineage: Bacteria > Bacillota > Bacilli > Bacillales > Fictibacillaceae > Pseudalkalibacillus. The sequence goes on along the minus strand of NZ_JAHKSI010000001.1, from coordinate 1,655,435 downwards.
TGAAATCATAGGATTGCTGTGTAGTGAACAGAATATCCAGGGAAGTGAGCAGATAATGAGGACAATCTTGGATGTACAACAATTGTTAAAGCGCTTCGGTGCATTTATTTATACAGGGAACCGGATGGCGGATTTAGAACTTTATCAATCTGAAATACAAGAAATGTACCAAAATGGCATGATCAGTAACGAGGATTATCGTAATGCGATTCTAATCATCAAAAGTGAACAAAATAAATTGAATTAAAGGATGATACATATTATGGACAAACTTTCGATAGGAATCGACCTGGGTGGAACAACCATTAAAATGGCCATTGTAGATCCAATGGGGAATATTGTAGAGAAATGGGAGATACCAACTGATACAAGTAACAACGGTAGGAATATATCCCAAGACATTGCAGATTCACTCAAGATGAAGATGGAAAATGCAAACTTGGAGTTAAAAGATTTCGAGGGCATTGGAATCGGTGCGCCAGGTTTTATTAATTTGGAAAACGGATTTATCTATCATGCGGTCAATGTTGGATGGGAAAACTATCCACTTAAGGATGACTTGGAATCGAAGACAGGTCTAGGTGTCGTGGTTGATAATGACGCGAATATTGCTGCACTCGGCGAGATGTGGAAAGGTGCTGGGAAACAGGCATCAGATCTAATTTGCATCACTTTAGGGACCGGCATTGGAGGTGGAATCATTTCAAACGGTACCATTCTTCACGGAACGAATGGGATGGCTGGAGAAATCGGCCATATTACGTCGATTGTTGATGGTGGGGCTCCTTGCAATTGTGGCAAGAAGGGTTGTCTAGAAACAATCGCATCGGCAACAGGCATCTCTCGGATTGCCATGGAAGGTCTTGATCAAAATCCATCAAGTGTACTTAATAAGGGGATGAAGGTATCAGCAGAAGATGTATTTAATGCAGCTAGTGAAGGCGATGCATGGGCCATTGAAGTAATTGATGTCATCACCCATCATCTCGGACTGGCGATCGCAAATATGGCAAATGTGATTAATCCTTCAAGAATCGTCATTGGTGGGGGTGTTTCACGAGCAGGTGACCTATTGATGGTTCCTTTGAAAAAGTCATTCAGCAAGTATGCACTTCCGAGAGTACAGGAGGGTGCTGATTTTGCAATTGCAAGTTTAGGAAATGATGCAGGGGTCATCGGCTCCGCCCGCCTCATGTCTCTAAAAAACCATAATTAACATCAATGTCCTCCTAAACAAGAATAGAAATACGAATACTATACAAATTCAGAAAAGGGTCATCAGTGACTCTTTTTTTTCATATAATGGCTTGGCCGGAATTGTACCGAGTGTTATAAATAGTAAAGAAGTCATGATCCTGCTCCTTTTTAGTGAGATTTAACTAGGGGTTGTACATAAAAATATGAACAAAGTGTGAAGTTACTGTAAATTCCTTATTAAAGTAAAACTTTTTTCTTATTTGATCGTCTATAGGTTTAGCGGTTATTACAACAGGGGATAGTTAATTTAGCGTAAGAAGCGGCATTTTACAAATTCTTGAAAAAGGTTAAATTTCACTTGAAAAATGAACAAAAAGGGAGTATTATAACAATCATGTGAAAAACGAGTGAAGATAAAACATGTTAGAAAACAATAATAATTACGAGAATGATAACAAAACAAAATTGTGATAAGTTCATCTTGTCAAGGAGGTAACTGTACGATGTTGAAAAACACCCTATCAAAATATCAGATTATCATCATCACAGGTGTTTTACTCTGGTTGAAATCGTATCTGGTTTATAAAATTTCGTTTGATCTAAAAATAGAAAATACAGTACAAGAAATTATTCTCTTGATCAATCCATTAAGTTCAGTGGTATTCATTATGGCGATTGCCTTATTTTTCTCCGGGAAAGCTAGAAATATCGCTATATTATTTTTGAATTTAATCGCGTCATTCATTTTATTTGCCAACATGATATATTACCGGTTCTTTAATGACTTCATTACAATACCGGTATTGTTCCAGACAAGCAATATGGGTGACCTGGGGAGCAGTATCACATCATTAATTTATCCGTACGATCTATTATTATTCGCGGATATCATTATTCTTGCTGTATATATGAAAATGCGCAAGCTTGAGGCACCTAAAATGTCGTCTAAAAAAATCGGGCTCGTTTTCGCATCAAGTTTGATCATTTTCATCGTAAATGTGGGTATTGCTGAAACAGAACGTCCCCAATTGTTGACTCGTTCATTCGACCGTGAAATGTTGATTAAGAATATCGGAGCATACAATTACCATGCATATGATGCGATCATCCAGTCAAAAGCGAAAGCGCAACGTGCCTTAGCTGATGGCAGTGAAATCGCTGATATTGAAAACTATGTTAAAGCTGATTATAAAAGCCCGGATCCAGAAATGTTCGGAGCTGCAAAGGATAAAAATGTCGTTGTCATTACTCTTGAGTCAATGCAGAACTTTGTCATTGATAACAATTTGGAAGGGAAAGAAATTACGCCTTTCCTAAATGAATTGAAGAAAGATGAAGACACGTACTATTTCCCTAACTTCTATCATCAGACAGGACAAGGGAAAACATCCGATTCAGAGTTCCTATTAGACAACTCAATGTATCCTTTACCAAGTGGAGCGGTATTCTTCACTCATTCACAAAATGAATATCAGGCTACACCAGAATTGTTGAAAGAGGAAGGGTATCATACAGCGAACTTCCATGCGAACAACAAAAGTTTCTGGAACCGTGATATCATGTACAACTCGCTTGGATATGATGAGTTCTACTCAGCATCGAAATACGATATAAAACCTGAAGAATCGGTTGGTTGGGGAATGAAAGATGAGTTCTTCTTCCAGCAATCAGTGGATCATATGAAAGAATTACCTGAACCTTATTACACGAAGTTCATCACACTGACTAACCACTTCCCATTCACGTTAGAACAGGAAGATGAATTTATTCCTGAGTGGACGTCAAACGATGGAACTGTAAACCGTTATTTCACAACAGTCCGCTATACTGACGAAGCTGTTAAGATGTTCTTCGATAGCTTGAAAAATGAAGGTTTGTATGAAGACACTGTATTCGTCCTATATGGAGACCATTACGGTATATCAGAAAACCATAACAAAGCTATGGGAGAGTACCTTGGAAAAGAAATAACACCATTCGAATCGACACAGTTGCAACGTGTACCAATGTATATCCACATCCCTGGGGATGGTAATGGTAAAGAGATGGATACTGTTGGTGGTCAGGTTGACCTTAGACCGACAATCATGCACTTGCTCGGAAAAGATACGAAAAACACAATCCAATTTGGATCTGACTTGTTCTCTAAAGAACGTCAAGACTTTACAGTATTACGTGACGGAAGCTTTATCACAAAAGATCATGTATACACAGATAACACATGTTATGATAAAGAAACTGGTGAAAAGGTAGAGAAAACAGCGTGTGAACCATATATGGAAAAAGCGAAAAAAGAGCTCGATTACTCTGATCGCATCATCTATGGTGACTTGCTGCGTTTCTTCGATCCAAAGACAGGAACAATTAAAGAAGAATAGAGGCTGATAAACCGTGTCAACAAATGTTGGCACGGTTTGTTTTATTTTACACTTAAAGAAAGTATAAAATACTTCTTCAGTATAAGCGCAACTATGGCTCAGCCCTGCGCCAAGGCTTGTCTCTGCCAAGTTTTCTTTAACTTTACAGCTTTTGAGCTCTACCACAGTTTTTAAAAAACTGTGGTAATTTTTTTATTGAGTTGATGCATGGTCTGTTGTTGATGGAAATCTGAAAATGCTTGAAATATGCGAGACTTCGGCGTGAACAGCAGGCAAGACCCAACAGCGAGGCGGTTCACCCGAGGAAATATTTTCCGTGTGTCAAAAAACAATCTTTAATGAAGACCAGTGACTGAGTGACTGATTCTACTTCATAGCACAGGAACAAGGCGATGCTTGGCACTTAAAAGAACATAAATGATTCATAACTGAGGATTGGTGCCATATATATGGTGGGAGAATGGTTAAATGGAGGGAACCGAAATGAAGGTGAGAATACGAAAAGGAGACACATTTTGGTATCTTGCCAAATTGTTCAATGTGCCTCTCCGGCTTGTCCTCGACTCAAACCGTGCAACCGATCCGTCAAGTTTACAAGTCGGAACTGAAGTTGAAATACCAGCATATAAGACGGAAAAATATACGATTCAAAAAGGAGAGACCTTTTATAAGATTGCCCAGAGAAGGAAATTGGCGCTAGATGCTCTCACAATCATGAATCCTAATACATCTCCAAGTAACCTTCAAATTGGACAAATCATCACCGTTCCGGTGAGAGTAGAGACACCTTACGTAAACCCGAAAATGAATTATGATTGGTCAACCATGATGAAAAATCTGTATTCATTAAGAGCGGTCTATCCTTTTATAAAATTGAAATCCATCGGGAAATCTGTGTTGGGTAAATCCATTCCTGAGATTCAAATCGGGAATGGGGAGAAGAAAGTTCATATGAATGGAGCTTTTCATGCCCAGGAATGGATCACTTCAGCAGTAATAATGGATTTTCTGAATGACTACCTTTTAGCCTTGACGAACCAATGGACAATTCGAGGTTTGAAAATGTCCCCTTTCTATGATGGTGTTACTGTGTCAATTGTTCCGATGGTGAATCCGGACGGTGTCGATCTTGTATTGGACGGTCCCCCTGATAGTGAATATTATCGAGATTTCGTAATAGAACTTAATAATGGCAACACAGATTTCTCAGGATGGAAAGCGAATATAAGAGGGGTAGACTTGAATAATCAATTCCCTGCTAATTGGGAAGTTGAAAAACCACGGAAGCCACAAGCGATCGCACCTAGAGACTACCCTGGAGACAAACCATTAAGCGAACCTGAAACGATCGCTATGGCTGAATTGACTCGTAAGGAGGATTTCGATCGTGTCGTAGCCTTCCATACACAGGGAGAGGAAATCTATTGGGGGTATGAAGGATTAGAACCGTCTTATGCAGAAGCGATCGTTAAGGAATTTGAAAGAGTCAGCGGTTATAAACCTGTCCGGTATATAGATAGTTATGCAGGTTATAAAGACTGGTACATCCAAGAATGGAAACGGCCAGGATACACAGTCGAATTAGGAGAGGGCGTCAATCCGTTACCATTATCCCAATATGATGAAATTTACCAAGAAACATTAGGAATCATGCTCGCAAGTTTATATATGTAATCCAGGAAGGACTGTTCAACCTTTGAGTTACTCGACTCTGTTGGCACAGTCCTTTTTGTTTGGGCTCTTTGTTCCTGCGAGAATGCAAAATGTTTTTAAACAGATTATGGAAAAACATGTTAAAATTAAAGCAAAGAATTGCGGGGAGGATTTCTTGGTCCATGCAAGGAAAATGGTTGAAAACGATCTTGAGATGATTTCTGCCTTCATTGCATAGGCTTTGAGTTTAGGATGAACTATCCTACTTTGATAAAGATCTGATTAAAGAGGGCATGAATGAATACCGAGTTAGAAAACAAACATTTTACACAAAAAATCAAAGAGGGAGTCTTCGCAGCACTGGTAAGAAGGCGGAGGTGCAGTTGCAAATGCCGGTATCATTGATTTAGGGGATCAAACGATTATCTTTGATACCTTCAACACCCAACAGGCAGCTGAAGAGTTGAAGGCTGCAGCCTAAGAACTTAACCTTAACCCCATCACTTATGTTATCAACAGCCATTCTCTGAACCGTTTTCTTTTATCAAACGTAATGAAAGGAGGAGGGTGATACACTATGGACGATATTTGGATCCTTTTGATTATCATTTTCTTATTCGCTTTACCGATATTATGGGGGATAATCCGATCGAACTTCAACACAAACAAGTTTTACGGGGATGAACTGAATAAAAAGAAATTCAACCGAAAGCCAGAAGACGAAGCCTACGAAAAATCATCTTCGGCTTCGCTTGGTCAGAATAATAATCAGAACAATCCATAAAAGTAGGAAGTCATTTATCAAGAAGGAGACTGAACTAGATGACAGTTGATTTTTATTGTGATGAAGTTTTAAGTGGGAAAACCGATGTGAAGAAAGTTTATGAGACGGAGAATGTATTAGGCTATTATCATACGCGACCTGCCTACCAGATGCATATTGTGTGCATACCTAAAAAGCATATTCCGTCGTTGACCGCTGTGGGACACAAAAATATTCACAGAATTGATGAATGGTGTTAAAGCGGTGGCATATTCAGTTGAACAAGAATTTGGAGCATGCAGGGTAATCACCAATCTTGGGGCCAATCAGGATTCGAAACATCTGCATTGGCATATCGTTTCAGGAAACGGGTTGAATAAGAGGTGTAAAATGAATCTGAAAACGGAGAACGATATCATCGAATTGGTCAAAAAAGACAAGTGGATGATGGATAGTTTATATGCTTATCATCATTTCCGCTGAATATGAATATGGGATATATCCAACAAAACCGAATCAGACCATTACGTACGAAGCGATAAAGATATAATTAAAAAGGGGAAAACAAATGATATTACATACAGCAGTGGCTGGTGAAGGAATCCGATTGTTTTTCTTCATACGGGTCTACAAACAGGATTGACGGATTTTGCAGCACACTTGGAATTCTTTAAAAACAATAAGCAAGTTATTCTTCCAGATATGAGAGGACACGGAAAATCTTATACAACAGATGTCTCAAACTTCTTAGAAGATTCTGTCGAGGACTTGAAAGAAACATTAGACCATTTAGGTGTCGAACAACCACATCTTGTCGGTTGTTCATTAGGAGGTTTCATCGCGCTTGCATTTGCAAAAAAATATAAAGTACGAACTTTGTCGATCTCAGGAATCATCTCCGACAAACCCGACAACTGGACTGAATTACACGCAGGAGATGTAGCACATCAAATAGAACTGCTAAATGATCCGCAAGCAGTTGCCTATTTTGATACTCTTCATGAATCGGATTGGAAACAATTCATACATATGGCTGTAAATGATGATTGGTATCCTTTTGAATTGACCAAGAATATTTCTGAAATACAAGTGCCATTCTTGTTCATGGTTGGGGAGGGGAATATAAATGAGGTTTCAACAGCATCCAAGTATCAACAAATGAATCCAAACGTCCATATCAGTGTCATTCCTTTTGCCTCCCATCTTGTCCATGCACAGAAACCAGAAATATACATACAAATTCTTGATGATTTTTTAAGCAGCACATAATAGAAAAACGGCGTGCACCTGCTGTAATCTTAGCATGAGCACACCGCTTTTTTTATCAGGGTCGACTTAATGACTTTTTCAATTTCTTTAGTTTAAGTTGTTCTACTTCCGCTTTGTCTTTCCTAATCGCTTTGAAGAATGCGTATATCATGAGTAACATGATTAATGAAAATGGGAATGCTGCTGAAATCAATGCGTTCTGCAATGCTTGAAGACCTCCTGTATAGAGAAGCACAGCGGCGATTCCTGATTGGGCGATCCCCCATACAAATTTAACCCTTTTAGAAGGGTTCAAGGCACCGTTCGTCGTCTGCATGCCTAGAACAAATGTAGCAGAGTCAGCCGATGTGATGAAGAAAGTCCCAATCAATAACATCGCAAGGATTGATAAAATGACACCGAAAGGAAACTGGTCGAATACACCGAATAAGATTTGTTCGTCTGGTAGTGATGCAATATTTGCACCGTTTTTTTGAGTATCAATAGCAGTCATCCCAAAGGCAGAAAACCACAAGAAACTAACAAGTGAAGGGACAAGTAAGACTCCTGATAAAAACTCGCGGATTGAACGTCCTCGAGACACACGGGCGATGAAAATCCCTACAAACGGAGACCAGGCAATCCACCATGCCCAAAAGAAGACGGTCCAATCCATGACCCATTGTTGTTCTTCGCCGTTTTCTGGTGAGAGTCTGAAGCTTTCTGTTGCAATTGTCTGAAGGTAAGTCCCCATGGTATTCGTAAATGTATTCAAAATATAGAGCGTTGGTCCGATTATCAAAATGACGATGAATAACAGGACTGCCAGCCCCATATTAAGATTACTTAAGTATTTGATCCCTCTGCTAAGGCCAGTATAAGCTGAAACCATGAACAGAACTGTCACGACTATGATAATAACCAACTGGATCCAAAATTCTTGTTCAAGGCCTAGCAGGAAAGTAAGTCCCCCGTTAATTTGAGCAGCACCGAATCCTAAAGTGGTTGCAACACCAACAATTGTGGCGAAAACTGCAATGACATCAATCGTAGTTCCCAGTCCGCCTTTCATCTTATCGCCAAAAATAGGTTCCAGCGTCGCACTGATCAAACCTGGCTTTCCATGTCGAAATTTGAAGTAAGCAAGTATAAGTGCGACTATGGCATAAATTCCCCATGCATGAACCCCGTAGTGGAAAAACGAAATCCTCATAGCATCCTGAATGGCTGCAGCTGTACCAGGCTCCGCTGTCGGAGGAGTTTTCATAAAATGCGAAATGGGTGCAGCTGCACCATAAAACACAAGTCCTATACCCATACCAGCACTGAAAAGCATGGCAAACCAGGTTGAATAACTATAATCCGGCTTCTCATTAGGTTTGCCTAGCTTAATCTTACCGTATGGGCTAAAGATCATATATACACAAAAGATAACGAATAATGAAACGATCAATAAATAATACCAACCAAAATGAACAGAAATATACGTTTGAATCGCCCCTGTAATTTTCTCCAAATTTTTAGGCGCAAACGATCCCCAAATGGAGGCGAATAATGTTATGGCTAATGTAATCCAAAATACTGATGTAACTTTCTTCATGAATTTCTCCTTCCTTAACCTTGCGTGATTTTTTAAAAGTAGCCGGAATTTCTTAGTATATAAGACTAACACCCACTAGTCCAATAAACTATGAGGTATTTCCAATATAGTAAAGAAAAAGTCTGTCATATTTCGTCTATTTATAAGGGGTTTTAGTAGTTTGTGTTGACACAGCAAGAACTATCCTTGAGAGTATGATTCAGGAAATTCTTATTTTTTGATTACCCCTTGTTTTTTGTTTATGGTTTGTAAAGAAACAGTTTCAGGTAAAGACTATTAGAGATTAAAGGAAAATGGAGTCGAAGGCATATGGATAGGAACCAGGCAATCATAAGGTGTGAAGGAGTATCAACCGACCATTTGAAAGATGTTTCATTCGAACTAGTAATGCAACAAATTACAACAGTGGTTGGACCATCTGGAGCAGGAAAAAGCAGTTTATTATTCTTATTGAACCGATTAGAAGAACCAAATTCAGGTGACATTTATTACAAAGGACGGAACATTAAAGCGTTACCAGTGACCAAGTTACGCTGTGAGGTCGGAATGGTTTTCCAGTCTGCCTATCTTTTTGATGGGACCACAGAAGAGAATATTCAATATGGACCTAATCTGCATGGGGAACTACAAGATTGTGATGTTGACCGATTGCTTGATCTGGTTGACCTACCCCGATCATTCAAGACTCGTCACGTCACCTCATTATCAGGAGGAGAACAGCAGCGAGTCGCTATAGCAAGGACTTTTGCCAATAAACCATCTGTCTTACTGCTTGATGAAGCGACCAGCGCGTTGGACATCAAGACGGCCGAGCATATCGAAGAACTCTTGTTTCGTTTGCGCGATGAAAAAGGGATTACGATTATGATGGTTACCCACAACCTAAAGCAAGCAGAAAAAATGGGAGGACAGACCTTTTATATTGAGGGTGGACGACTTGTAGAAAAAGGCTTAACCTCTGAAATGTTCGAACATCCTGCAACACAACAATTCGAGCAGTTTTTAAAGGAGTAGGGTACTATGGAAGGCACAGAAATTACAAATCTATCACTAATGTTCATTATCGTATTCGTCATCATTCCCGTATCCCTTTCTTACTGGTTCTCACTTGAATTATCGAGAACAATCATATGGTCATCCATCCGAGGGGTTGCGCAGCTGTTCATTATCGGATATGTATTGAGCTTCTTATTTGATTTACCTAGTTGGCAAGGAATCGGTTTATGGGTCGCCGTCATGGTTGTCGTAGCTACTATTAACGCAGCCAGAAAAGGGAAGAACATCCCCCGAGTGTATTCAGTTGTATTCACGATCATTGCCCTGACAGAAATATTCATTTTGTCATTATGGTTATTGTTCGGATACATACCCTTTTCAGCAGAAAAAGTGATTCCGATCAGTGGAATGGTGATCGGCAATAGTATGATCGCAATAGGTCTTGCTTTGGAGCGGCTGCAGCATCAGTTCAGAGAAGAAAAGGGGCGTGTTTTAGCGGCCTTATCTTTAGGAGCGACTCCGAAGCAATCGTCCCTACAGATTGTCCGGAAAACTTTGAAGGCGGCTATGATCCCCAATATCGACGGGTTGAAGACAATCGGCCTCGTCCAGCTGCCAGGGATGATGACCGGTTTGATATTAGGAGGTGTTTCCCCGCTAGATGCTGTACGGTATCAAATCGTCATCTCACTAAGTATTTTTGTTTCTGTCGCGGTCTGTGCGATGATGGTGACCATATTACTTTACAGATTTTATTTTAATGATAAAATGCAACTGATCGATATAAATTCTTAGAGGAGGGTTACAATGGCAATCGTTGATGTAACAGTTGTACCGCTAGGAACGAAAACACCGAGTATGAGTGACTATGTTGCCGATGTTCAAAAAGTCCTTGATGAGAATAGTGATAAGATCAGTTATCAGTTGACACCGATGAGTACTTTGATTGAAGGAGATCTCGCTGATTTATTTGATGTCATCCAACAAATTCACGAAGTACCGTTTAATAATGGCATCGAACGGGTTTCAACCAATATCCGTTTGGATGACAGACGGGACAAGCAAGTGAAGATGGAAGACAAAGTCAAATCAGTCGAAGCAAAAACGTAAATAAAGAAAGAAAAAAGATTGACCGGATTTCCGGTCAATCTTTTTTCGAGTAGACGGATTAGTGCCCGCCGCCCCAACCTCCAGTGTGGAAGATATCGATTACAGTCATCACCGTAAACCATCCGAACACTGCTGCAGTCAAGAAGGCAAAACCTAACGCAATGATATTTTTCCTTTTAAGTTCTCTAAATAACGCCCAGAGTGCGAAAAGGGTTACTAGGCCAAAGATGATTGCCAATGCCATAAACTTTCCCCCCTTATGTTGTTGTTTGTTAATATTACTATAACCTGTTTTTCCGATAACAATCTATGTAATAGAATGATTGCCTATCTTATTGTACCTGTTTTTTTTTCGATTGTCGAGATTCCATTCCTTACAAAAGTGTGACGGAGACATCATAAGCAGAAGCGATTTGCTTGACCAAGTCATCTTGTTGACGATCGGCAAAATAAATGATTGGATTAACTGAATCATCGAGGGCGATAAGATGTTCCTCCAATTGAAGCAACGCCATTTTAGTCTGCTCCTCATTTCCTTCATCCATACGGAAAGGCACTGCCATTTCTTTATACAGATAGGCGTGATTCGAAGAGGATACGAACCCATAATCTGTATTGAACGTTGTGGTAGGAGACTGGAGAGGATAGAGCACATACGCTTCTTCAAATAGATTATCTTCCTTAAAAAGGTCTTGAAGCGCTTGATATTCGGATTCAGATTGTACGATGCACAAGCGATCATCTCGATCAACAATATTGGCTGTACTTGCAATTTTCCGTACGAATTGGCTGATGAATCCAGGGGAATGCCCTCTTAATTCCCGATGCTCAACACCATAAACGATTTGCATAGCTCCCTCACTTTCCATACACCCACAAAATTGGTATTGTATGAATGGAATATAACTTTAGATTTGAATTTACTATAGTGTAGAATAAAATAAGAAGATTGGCAATGGAGGCGATACATATGGAATGGAAACAACTTACTGTAGGTCCTGTACAAGCAAACTGTTACCTATTATGGAATGGGGAAAGGGAAGCATTGATCATCGATCCAGGAAGTGAAGGGGATCGAATAAATCAAGAGATAGAAACACTTGGTTTAAAGCCGTCTGCTATTCTGCTTACTCATGCCCATTTTGATCATATCGGCGCATTGGATGAGGTCCGGTCAAAGTGGAATGCCCCGGTATATCTTCATCAAGAAGAACTTGAATGGTTAGGGAATCCTGACCTTAATGGTTCTAGTTTCTTCCCGATGGTCCAATCAGTTGTCATGAAGGAAGCAGACCATGTATTGAAGGGTGGACAAAATCTAGTAATAGATGGCTTTTCATGCAAGGTCCTTTACACCCCGGGGCATTCACCTGGAAGTGTTTCGTTCTATTTTAAAGAAAGTGATTTGGTGGTAAGCGGTGATGCGTTATTCATGGGGAGTATCGGCCGAACAGATTTACCTGGCGGGGACCACAAACTCCTACTGAAAAGTATCCACAATCAGTTGCTGTCATTGGATGAAGAGACCCAGGTTCTTTCTGGACATGGTCCTTCAACGACGATCGGGGAAGAAATGAATTCGAATCCATTTTTGAATGGCTTTTCATTATGACATATGACCAGATGACGATTGAAGAACTTCTTTACGAGAAAATTCAATCAAGCAATCATAACAGCATCAGTTATGCACATTTTATGGAGACTGTCCTATATCATAAAACGGGATATTATCAAAAAGAAGAAACAAAAATCGGAAAGGATGGTGATTTCTATACGTCAAGTTCCATCCATCCCGTGTTCGCATGGGTATTTGCCGATTATTTTGATGCTTATTGTAAAAAAAAGAACCTTCCTTTTCATATATGTGAAATAGGAGGAGGGAATGGTTCTTTTTCCAAACAAGTACTGGATTATTTGAAAAAGACCAAACCAGAACGCTATGGTGAATTGTCCTATTCTTTCATTGATGTAAGTGATGATCATTTAAAAACAGCAAAGATGAACGTCTACCAGCATAAAAATGTCGAATTTCATTCATCACTTACAGATTTCAAGCAGCAACACGGGGGTTTAAAAGGAATCATTTTCTCCAATGAACTCCTGGATGCATTTCCTGTCCATGTTGTTGAGCAGCGAGATGGGAAACTTCATGAGGTCATGCTTACGTTGGATGAGAATCGAGTGATGAAGGAAATCGTGATGCCAACTGAGTGCAAGGAGATATTGCAATGGTTCGAATGGAGTGGGATTGCCCTTCCTGAAAACCATCGTTTCGAGGTCCCATTAAAAATGATGGAATGGATCTCTGAAATCGATGAGATACTTTCAAAAGGGTTATTAATTACTGTGGATTATGGGTACCAAAACGAAGAACTGTTGGATCCTGCTCTTCGAAACGGGAGCTTAAGAGGGTACCTTGATCACCAGCTTATCAAGGATCCACTTTTACACCCTGGAAAGATGGATTTGACGACTCATATACAACTCGATTCGTTAGTAAAAAGAGGAGAGGAAATGGGAATGTGTAAGCATTATCTAGGTAAGCAGAGGGATTTCTTATTGGATAATGGTTTATTCGATCATTTGGTCGATCACGATAACCGCGATCCATTTTCTGAGGAAAGCAGGTTGAACCGGGCGATCCGTTCCTTTGTGACCCCAGGGGGCATCAGTGAAGCGTTCCATGTCATCATTCAAGAAAAAGCCGAATTAAAAAAGATGGACTGAATTGTCCATCTTTTTTGTGCGCTGATTAATGTCCGCCTGAACCAGGTGTCATCATGAAAGTGGACCAGTACGTGAAACCGATAAAGAAGACTGTTAAGTAGGCACCAAAAATATAAATATACATTCTTTCAGATAGGTTAAGGTATCCAAGTGCAACAAACATTACCGTTTGTCCTACGAATAGAAGGGAAAACGCCTGCATGTCACCAACATAAGCCATTACAGCGATGACTGCCGTCCAGAATCCCATCATGCGGTACATTCTTGCCATATGTAATCCTCCTTTGCAGCAATGATCATTACGGATAGATAAGTGCATTTAACGATTTTCCATCCAAAATAAATGGACTCTTTTAGTATTATAAATCAAATGAATGAAAAAAGTAAATTACAATTGCTATGTCAATTTTGTGTCGAGGCTATAAATAATTCCAAGCTACATATAGTATAATGGCTATTTGGAAAAATATACAGGATTTTTAAATTAAAAAGAGGATACTTTTTAATAATGTCGAATTAGTCATATACTTCCCGAAAGAAGGTGGTTTTATAGAAATAAACGTCGAAACAAAGAGTGAAAAATTGGTATTACAGGCTATTTCAATGCGTGCAACCGATTTACATGTTAATCCGAAGCGTCGGTCTGCTACCATTCAAGCAAGAATCGATCAACGATTGTTCACCCTCGAAGAAATGCCTTTGAATCAAAGTGAGCGTCTCATATCCCACTTCAAGTACTTAGCAGGCATGGATATCGGTGAAAGGCGAAAGCCCCAGAACGGTTCAATTCATCATTATCTCCCCGTAAATGGCAATATCCATTTAAGGCTTTCTACGTTACCATCAGCTTACAATGAAGCTCTAGCTATCCGAATCCTGCCTCAACATGATGCAAACACCTATTCAAAGCTCTCTATTTTCCCAAATACACTCAAAAACATTTACAACCTTCTCTCACGACCTCAAGGATTAATATTGTTTGCAGGTCCTACTGGGTCTGGAAAAACAACACTCCTCTACTCCTTATTGCAAGAATCCCAACACCAAATGAAACGTCAGGTTATCACTCTGGAAGATCCGATTGAAAAAAGAATGGACAGCTTACTGCAAATTGAAATCAATGAACCAGCAGGGGTGACCTATTTAGATGGGTTCAAGTCGATTTTACGTCACGATCCGGATGTCATCATGATCGGAGAGATACGAGATGAAGCCACGGCTCATTTAGCGATACGTGCCTCTCTTACAGGTCATCTCGTCTTATCGACACTTCACGCCAAAGACACAATTGGATGTCTCTATCGTCTTCTAGAATTTGGGTTGAAATTTGAAGACTTGAAGCAAACGTTACTTGGAATCGTTTCACAAAGGTTATGTGATATTACTTGTCAATATTGTAGCGGGGAATGTTCCTTTTATTGCATGCTGAGGAGGGATAACCGTCGGATGGGGATCTATGAAACCTTATATGGAGAAATGCTAGAAGAAACAATGGCTGCAATTGAAAACAAAAAGAACCTACTAACACAATTCCCTCAACTGCATGATTATCAAATTCGTGCGATGGCAATGGGATTTACACCTATACAGCCATTTAGGATTAAGAATGTGAGCCGTTATGAGAAGGCATAAATGGAATAGCACCCAGCAAGCAGTCTTTCTGAAAAATCTCGGAACCTTACTTGATAAAGGGTATTCGATTTCCGAATCGCTGACGTTACTGAGCCTTCAAAATAAACGTGCTACATCTGTTACTATCAAAACGATTAAAGAAGACCTTGTTAAAGGAAAACCTTTATTCGAGTCCCTTGAAAGGCAAAGAATTCCCTCAGATATATTAGGTTACCTTTATTTTGCATCTGAACAAGGGAATCTTTCATTCGGATTACTTGAAGGCAGTTCCATTCTCCAAAAACGTGAAGAGTTGAAAAAATCATTCCTGCAATCAATCCGTTATCCTGCAGTCCTTCTCGGAACTTTGAGTGTAATGATGTTCTTCATGCTTAAATTCCTGTTTCCCCAGTTTTCGAATCTTTTTCAATCGGTAAATCTAGCCCTCCCTGTCTACACCCTTTATTTAATTTCTTTTCTAGAATTCATCCCAGTCCTCATCTATTTGACTCTCACATTGCTCATTCTGATGTTTATTATTCTACATTTTCACTTCAAACATAAAAGCGCTCATGACAAAATCTGTTTCTGGTTAAGGTTTCCTTTCGTGCGAGAGGCTTTGAAGATTGTTTTGACACAATATTTTTCTTTTCAACTCGGTCATTTGTTGAAAGGTGGTTTGTCCTTGACGAATGCTTTTCAACTGTTTGAACAACAGAGTTTTTCGATCTTTTTCAACGAAGAAGGCACTATCCTAAAAGCCGATTTGAGGAAAGGAAAATCTTTGAGTGAAGCCTTCGAGGAAAAACCTTACTTTTTACCTGAGCTCGCCCAGGTCACATTCTTTGGCCAGTCTAATGGAAAATTAGGTGAAGAATTGGCTCTTTTTAGTGAAATGTTACTTGAGAATGCTGAGGAACGGTTGAAAGGGTTCTTAACGCTCATTCAGCCTGTCATGTTTGCAGTGATCGGATCGATTGTGTTGATTCTTTTCCTGTCGGTGATGATTCCTGTTTTTCAACTCTTTCAATCACTTTGAAAAAGAAGGGAGAAATACCATGGTTGGTCAAAGTTCGAATGAAAATGGATTTACATTGATTGAAATGTTGATCGTCATTCTGATCATTTCGATTCTGTTGTTGATTGCTGTTCCGAATATGGCTAAGAACAATGATGTCGTAAAAGATAAGAGCTGTGCTGCTACCGTTCAATTGGTCCAGAGCCAGGTGGCAGCTTATCAAGTCGAGCATGATGAATTGCCAACAGAACTTGGAGAGCTAGATGAATATATTGATTCAGATGAAATAAAATGTCCAGGAGATTCAGAGGTCTTAAATTATGATTCAGAAACCGGAAAAGTCAGCAGACCATAATGAAAAAGGTTATACAATGCTTGAGCTTTTGATGGTTCTTTCGATACTTGTTGTCATGACTGGTGTAGTTGTCATCAATATGATTCCGATGAAGGATAGCAGGGAGGTTAAACAGTTCATCCAACTGCTGACGTCTGATCTGCATTACGCTCAACAATATGCTTTAACAGAACAAGTCAAAGTACAAATCAAATTCAATAATGCAGGTGAGCAATACACACTGGAAACAGACTCTAGGAATAAGGAAAGAATCAAGACCATCCAGTTTCCTGAAGGGGTTTATTTTGAAGAATTGACCTCAAGCTTGGAACTAGAGTATGGAGTGAATGGGACGATCCAAAAAGGAGGAACGATGTTGTTACGCTCCAAAAAAGAAACCTATAAGATCGTCTTTCTCCTCGGAAAGGGACGCTTTTATATTGAAAAGTTGTGATGGTTTTACCCTTATTGATGCCATGCTTGGGATGAGTATATTTATGTTTACAGTATTTTGGATTGCTCCTCAAATTACCGGTGTGTATTCAGAAAGGATTTCGATCAAACAGGAGGAGTTTGCGATTGAAAAATGCCATACTTTACTGCAGGAATGGAAAACGGAGAAGTCAGAGCCAGAAGAAAGATTACTAGAAGTAAATGGGATAGAATATAACGTCACCTTTAACAGATTGACATCAGACCATATTGAAATTTGTTTAGATTGGATTGGAGCAAATGGAAGAGCAAAGTCAATTTGTGGTCAAGCATGAAGGGGGTTTTACACTCTTGGAAATGATTATTTCTTTAACCATTTTTCTCATATTGGCAGTATTGACTCCTTTGATGTTTTCTGCGATATTCTCTACAAGTGGACAACCTCTGCATCATCAGGAAATCAGTTTGTTTTTTGAACAGGCCGATAAAGAGCTGCAAGGATCAATTAGTGCTGAAAAGCGGTGGGATCGGTTATATTTGATACAGCCTGATGGAAACGAAATATCCTATGAGAAATATGGTGATCGCATTGTGCGTAAGGTGAATGGGGCTGGGTTTGAAATCATCTTACAGGACATTCAGAGTTTTCGAACGGAGCATGATCAACATTCGGTGGAACTGATTGTCCAGGCTCATGAAGGTATATTCACACATAAAGCGATTCTCATTCAACCCTACCTCAATCAATGGAAGACACCATGAAACAGGAAGGGGGTTACATGACTGCTTTCTCTATCATCATCTCTTTGATCCTTATATCGGTAACGATTTATAATATCAAAATCTTGGATAGTGAAAGACAGTTTCATGAAAAACGGCTCATTTGGTTTAAAGCTGATGTTACATTAGAATTAGCAAGAGATGAAGTTTTCAACAACCTTCTGTCCGGAAACATCCAGGCTGACGATGAGGGTTCCCTTAGCTTCAAGTATGGAATAGTGGATTACAATGTCACCCTGATGCCGGATGACATTTATGTAGTCCGTTTTGACTTACGGTTGGACAAAAGTGGAAGAAACACAGGTTTATTGTATTATAATTATGTTAACCAAGAAGTTGTACATTGGATGGTGGTATAGTGAAAGCAATCTATTTAACAGGATTCATGGCAGCAGGAAAAACATCAGTAGGAAAAGAATTGGCGGAAAAGTTGAATGTCCAGGTCATTGATTTGGACAATTATATTGAAGAGAAACTGGCTTGGGCGATTCCTTCCATTTTTGAACGAAAAGGAGAAGTCTATTTTCGGGATGAAGAGCAGCGTGCACTTCAAGAATTGCCTACATCTGATGTCATCATTACTACAGGTGGGGGAGCGGTTGTAAGAAAAGAAAATCGTTCTCATATGAAGAAGCATGGACATGTCATCTATTTAGAAGCAGAAGTCGACACGATTTATGAGAGGCTTTCACAGCAAGATGATCGCCCCCTCGCAAAAGGGAAAACTAAAAATGAAATCCAACAGTTGGCTGAGAAAAGACAACCTTATTATGAGGACGCTGATTTGACGATTCAAACAGATGGAAAGTCAGTCGACCAGATTGCAGAAGAAATTGTTGTATGGATAAAAACGCTCTAAATTGTCTAAAATGAGTAATAAAAACGGGTGATTTTGGTGTCAACGAATGATTTCATAAAATTCCTGACGCAACAATTTGTACGGTATATAGATCAACCCAAGAAAGATCGGGTAGAGCAGAGAAAAACACGTAAAGAACATAAACCGCCACTTTCTGTAAAATGGTTCGGTTTATTACCTATGGCGATTACAATGTTCATAAAACGAAAATGAAAGAATGAGGGATTGGCCATCTTGGTCTCTCCCTCATTTGCATTCTATTCATTAATTTAGACGGTTTCTAAGTTTGCTGAGCAATGGAATTTACAAGACTCCTGCAGAAATAGCGAGCTATATTTCAGCTATTTGAAAGCACTAACTTTACCAAAAGAGCACTTAGTTCATCATGGTGCTATTTGACAGATAGAACATGCCTCCGTTGATGATTTGTACGACTGCCTTAGGTTCATAAAGGTCTTTCAGCGCTTGTTTTTCCAGATGATAGCTTTCTGGAATCTCTTCAGTATCCTGATAAAAGTGATCCAACAGATCTTCATCTTCCTGCCACCGTTTTCTGGCATCGATTGACCATTGTGGATCATCGGATTCGATGACGTGGTCAATGTATTGTTCGATTCGTTTGATTCCGCTGACAGGTTTGATCAACGAACTCATCGTGTAACAATAGTCCGGAATTTTCGGGGTCAAAGGTTTAGATTCCAATAATCCTTGAAATTCACTCACCATCATCCCATTGATCAGATTTAAACCGATCGAATGAAGAAAATCCTTTTTTCGATCACATTGATAAGAGACCTTTATATTCAATCCTAGCCACGGAACCAGTGGGACATACGAACTTTCATTCTGCTGGACGTTCTCGAAAAGCCGGATATACGAAGCGAGCTGGCGAGTCGATTGGAAAATCTGGTGCAGCCTCGGCGACCCGAAGTGAATGAATTCACCTTCCGTATCATCTTCCGTTTGTTCCGTCTTCAGCATAAGTTTCATCGGATTCGGTTCTGCACCTGTCAACTCTTGATAATGCCAATAAAAAGGACGGTTCATCAATAGCTTATCCAGTTCAATCGTCAGCTGTACATGAAGCAGGTGTTTGTCTCGGCGCTCAATGATCTCACATTCATTTGCAGTGAAATAACGATCCAAAAATTCATGAATGTCCTTCTGAAGCATAAGCATCCCCCTCATCATTGGAATAGGTCAATAAAGATGTCAAGTTATCCATTTTGATCTTGATTTCACCTTCTGTGTCAGATTCATAAAAGATATCACGTATGTGTTGCTCAATGTTCTTCATCCCGACACGAGAGAGGATCTCATCCAAATCTCCGATTACATTTTCAAATAGATTGATTTTTTCATATAAAAGTCTGAGGATATGTTCTTCAATTGTATTTTCAGTTGCAAAATTGTAAATGTAGACATCATGTTCTTGACCGATCCTGTGGATGCGCCCTATCCTTTGCTCGATCCGCATCGGGTTCCATGGCAGGTCGTAGTTGATGATATGCTGGCAAAATTGGAGATTGATCCCTTCACCACCTGCTTCAGTAGCAATCAAGACTTTAGCATGGTTTTTAAAAAGATGTGTCATCCAATCCTTTTTGTTCCGCTTGAATCCTCCACGGAATGGGACAGAACTGATGCCATGCTGTTGGAGGTACCATTGTAAATATAATTGTGTTGCTCGGTACTCTGTAAAGATGATTACTTTATCATCAATGGACTGGATGATCTCGAGTGCTTTTTCGGCTTTCGAATTGCGATCAACATTTTCGATTTCATGCATCAATGAGATTGCTGTCTGTCTAGCATTTTCACTGATCCCATCCTTTTCGGACATCGCCTTCAATGTCAGGAAAACCGCTTCACGACTGCTGCAGACTTCCCGCTGCAAGGTGATTGTGGAAAACGCATGTTGTTGTTCATATGCTGTATTCGATCGAGCTTCAGTGATGGATTCATAGAGTTTACGCTCGGTCGGTGAAAGTGTTATAGGTACCGTTTTGACAATACGTTTCGGCCATTTTAATCCAGTATCTTCACGTCTGTTCCGTACCATGACTTTATTGATCAGCTGCTTGAGTTTTACTTCGTTTTGAACATCGTATTTTCCGGACCTGTATGCTTCATCAAAGTACTCTTCATTTCCGAGGTGACCCGGCTTCAATAATGAAACGAGATTGAAAACTTCCTCGATACGGTTCTGAATCGGTGTGGCAGTCAAAAGAAGGCAATACTTCTTTTTTAGGTGCTGGACAAATTCATAGTTTTTCGTCTTCTTATTTTTCAGCTTATGTGCTTCATCTATGATGATCAGATCATAGTCCTGATCCAAAACGATTTCACGATGCGGGCTTCTCTTTGCAGTATCGATCGATGATACAACTACATCATATTGTTCCCACACATATGATTTCTTTTGCGGGACAGCAGGAATTAGAAACTTCGTATTCAATTCATGCGTCCATTGCAGAACAAGGGAAGCTGGGACGAGAATCAAGATTTTCTTCGCTAAACCACGAATCATGTATTCTTTCGTGATTAAGCCTGCTTCAATTGTCTTCCCTAAACCAACCTCATCTGCCAAGATTCCTTTTCCATTCATATCCTCAATGACTTTTCGTGCAACCTCCAATTGATGAGGAAGTATTTGGACATGCGGAATATGCTTCGGCGCTTGCAGCCCAAGAAAATCATCGATAACTAAACTTTTTTCTGCTTCTAAGGCAAGTTTATAAAGCTCCCAATTTGCCCATGGACCATCTTCGTCCAAGCGTTTAAGGAAATCTGTACTCCAGGATTGATCATGCTCGATATTAAAAGTCATACACGAAAACCCTTTCCGAATGTTAAGTTAGGTTGATTATCGAACGAATCATAGTACTTTTGTATGTAATGTTCGTTTATTTTGAAAATAGAACGCTTTCATGGAAAAGATAATTGCGATTATACGTTCTTCGATGATAAGATATAACTAGATTCATACTTAGTATGAACAAGCGAACCCAGAAATATAATAGATGTTATAGATTTCGTCTTTATTGAGTGTGAAATTCGTAAGTTCAATCACATATTTGCGAGTGAGAACAAGGGGAGAGTCTACCTTTATGGTAGCGCCGAAGGAGCAAGCTTATCGTGAATCTCTCAGGCAAACGGACTCTTGTTTGACGCAGCTCTGGAGAGTGCTTCAATTGTGGAGCCACCAAAGGGGAAAGTCGTGGAACGTTCTTCTGCGATCAAACTTTCAGGTACGAGGACAGAGAGGACTTGTTAAAAAGTCTTCTTTGTCCTCTCTTTTTTTAGGAAGCATCATTTTTAACAGGTCTTAAATGTATGACTTATTGAACAATCGACCAAAGACATACATCTATCAGCTGAATGAAAAATTATTAAATAGAAGGAGAGATGCTCATGTCAACTCTACAGCGAACACCATTGTTTGAGCTGTATAAAGAATATGGAGCGAAAGTAATCGATTTCGGTGGATGGGAATTGCCTGTCCAGTTCTCAAGCATCAAGGAAGAACACGAAGCAGTGAGGACTAAAGCGGGATTGTTTGATGTCTCCCACATGGGTGAAATTACCGTTAAAGGTGAGGAAGCTGAAGATTTTCTGCAGTATGTGATGACCAACGATGTTTCGAAGTTGAAGGAAGGTGGCGCTCAATATACCGCAATGTGCTACGAAGATGGTGGGACAGTTGATGACCTTCTCGTATATAAGCGTGGTGAAGGTGATTACCTTCTAGTTGTTAATGCTGCAAACACTGAAAAAGACTATGACTGGCTTGTGAAGAACCAGAAAGGGAATGTTGAAATTCAGAACATTTCGAATGAGGTTGCTCAATTAGCATTACAAGGACCACAGGCAGAGGAAGTACTACAGAAGCTTACAGAATATGATCTATCTCAAATCGGTTTCTTCAAGTTTGCGGAAGACGTAGAAATCGACGGTACGAAAGCATTGGTATCCCGCACAGGCTACACAGGTGAAGATGGTTTTGAAATCTATTGTGACAGTGAAGATGCCGCCAAGATATGGAAAACCATTTTAGAAGCAGGTAAAGAAGCTGGGGTTCTTCCAATCGGACTCGGCGCACGTGATACATTACGCTTTGAAGCAAGGCTCGCTTTATACGGTCAAGAGCTGACAGCTGAAATTTCACCATTGGAAGCAGGAATCGGCTTTGCAGTCAAGCTGAAAAAAGAAGCGGATTTCATCGGTAAAGATGCGTTGATCAAGCAAAAAGAGGATGGACTTAAACGAAAATTGGTTGGAATCGAAATGATAGACAAAGGGATTCCACGAACTCATTATGACGTTTTCAAAAATGATGAAAAGATCGGCGAAGTTACGACTGGTACGCAATCTCCTACACTCGGTAAAAACCTTGGATTGGCTTTGATCGATTCGAAGTACACAGAACTTGGAACAGAAGTTGAAGTTCAGGTCCGTAAACGACGCTTGAAAGCTGAAGTCGTAAAAGCACCTTTCTATAAACGTTAATCAAGAGGGGGAATAAAAGGTGAAATTTCGTTATCTACCAATGACAGAGCAAGACGAAAAGGAAATGTTAGCAGAAATCGGAATTGATTCGATTGATGAACTGTTCAATGATATCCCTGAAAATGTACGGTTCAAAGGTGAATTGAATATCCCAGAGGCAATCCCGGAGAACGATTTGATAAAAAAAATGTCTGGATTAGCTGCAAAGAATGTAAATACAAAAGACTATGCTTCCTTCCTTGGAGCAGGAGTGTATGATCACTACATCCCATCGATTGTCAATCACGTGATTTCACGTTCTGAATTCTATACGGCTTACACACCGTATCAACCTGAAATCTCACAAGGGGAGCTTCAGGCAATCTTTGAATTCCAGACGATGATTTGCGAGTTGAGCGGAATGGAAGTTGCCAACTCTTCTATGTACGATGGACAAACAGCCCTGGCAGAAGCAGCTTTCTTAAGTGCTGCTCATACGCGTAAAAAGAAGATTGTCGTATCGAAAAGTGTCCATCCTGAGGCATTGAGTGTCCTTCATACGTACGCAAAAGGACCAAACCTTGAAGTAGTGGAAGTAGAAGCATCGAATGGGACAACGGATTTGGAAGCACTAAAAGGTGTGGTTGATGGAGATACAGCTTGTGTCATCGTCCAATATCCGAACTTTTACGGGCAAATCGAGCCTTTGAAGGAAATTGAAGAAATCGTTCATCAAGAAAAAGCAATGTTCGTTGTGTCCAGTAACCCGCTATCCTTGGGCGCACTTAAGCCGCCTGGAAAACTTGGCGCAGATATCGTCATCGGTGACGCTCAGCCATTTGGTATTCCAGCTGCATTCGGTGGACCGCACTGTGGTTATTTTGCGACGACAAAGAAATTGATGCGTAAAGTACCAGGACGTTTAATCGGCCAAACGACCGACGAAGAAGGACAGCGTGGATTCGTTCTTACGCTGCAAGCTCGTGAACAGCATATCCGTCGTGACAAAGCGACATCCAATATCTGTTCGAACCAGGCGTTGAACGCGCTTGCTGCATCGGTTGCAATGACAGCTTTAGGTAAAAAAGGAATCAAGGAAATCGCTGTACAAAACCTTCAAAAAGCACATTATGCAAAGAAAAAGCTTGAAAAGGCGGGTATGGAAGTCCGTTTTAAAGGTGCCTTTTTCAACGAGCTTGTCGTAAAAGTCTCCAAACCTGTCAAAGAAGTAAACAAAGCGCTTTTGGAAAAAGGATTCGTCGGTGGTTACGATCTCGGACAATATTACCCGGATCTTGATCAACATATGTTGATCGCTGTAACGGAACAGCGCACGAAGGAAGAAATCGATACATTTGTAAAAGAATTGGGGGGAGTCCAATGAGCCACGAAAAGAACCAAGCACTCATTTTTGAACTGTCTAAACCAGGTAGGGTAGGATATAGCTTATCTGAATTAGACGTGCCTGAAACTCCCATTGAAGAAATGATTGATTCAGAGTATCTCCGTGATGAAGAGCCGGAACTGCCTGAAGTATCTGAACTTCAAATCATGCGCCATTACACAGCCTTATCGAAGCGTAATCATGGTGTGGATTCCGGCTTCTATCCACTTGGATCTTGTACGATGAAATATAATCCGAAAATCAATGAGGATGTAGCTCGTTTCCCTGGATTTGCTCACATCCACCCTTATCAGGATGAAGACACTGTACAGGGTGCGATGGAAATGCTTTATGACCTGCAAACATCACTTGAGGAGATTACAGGAATGGATGAAGTCACCCTTCAACCAGCAGCCGGTGCTCATGGTGAATGGACAGGCTTGATGATGATCCGTGCTTATCATGAAAAGAATGGGGATCATCATCGTACGAAAGTCATCGTTCCAGATTCAGCACATGGAACAAACCCAGCTTCAGCTACGGTTGCAGGATTTGATGCTGTAACGGTCAAGTCAGATGAAAAGGGTCTAGTCGACCTAGAAGACTTGAAGCGTGTTGTCGGTGAGGATACAGCAGCACTGATGCTGACGAACCCGAATACGCTCGGCCTTTTTGAAGAGCACATTCTAGATATGGCGCGTATTGTCCATGAGGCAGGCGGAAAGCTATATTATGATGGTGCAAATATGAATGCGATTATGGGAAGAACACGTCCTGGCGACATGGGCTTTGACGTTGTTCACTTGAACCTCCATAAGACGTTTACCGGCCCGCACGGCGGTGGCGGTCCTGGTTCGGGTCCAGTCGGGGTAAAGGAAGATTTAATTCCATTCTTGCCGAAACCGATTTTAGCGAAAACTGATGAGGGCTATGTATTTGATTACAACCGTTCAGACTCGATCGGACGCGTGAAGCCATTCTACGGAAACTTTGGAATCAATGTCCGTGCCTATACGTACATTCTGACGATGGGACGCGAAGGATTGAAGAAGGTCAGCGATTATGCTGTATTGAATGCGAATTACATGATGCGTAAACTTGCGCCGCATTTCGTCCTTCCATATGAACAGCATTGTAAGCATGAATTTGTCATTTCCGGTAAGCGTCAGAAGAAGCTTGGTGTACGGACGTTGGATATGGCGAAACGTCTCTTGGACTTCGGATATCATCCGCCAACCATCTATTTCCCTCTTAATGTAGAGGAATGTATGATGATCGAGCCGACAGAAACCGAATCGAAGGAAACGTTGGATGAGTTCATCGATGCGATGATCCAAATTGCGAAAGAAGCCGAAGAATCTCCTGAAGTCGTTCAACAAGCGCCTCACAACACAGTCATCAAACGTATGGACGAAACAACCGCTGCACGCAAGCCAATCCTACGTTACGAAAAACAATAATGAAAAAAGAACAGGCTTTCTCCCGATATTCGGAGCGGCCAGTTCTTTTTCTATGTGCAAATTTTAACTTATTCCGGCCGATTCAGAAGTTAATCCGGCCGCTTTTGTGCGGAATCCGGCCAAAGGTTACTTTTTACACCTTTGTGCATCCAAAGTATAAGGTATTTTAATGAAAAAAAGAAAGGGGCTGTTCTAAAAGAAAAGTGTCAGACACCTCCAACACAACATAAAAAAGTTGTTAAGTTCGGAGAGACTCTTTCACTTTTGGGACAGCCCCTTAACCACTATTCCATCTTTTCAAATCTATTTTCCTTTTTTCACTTTACCGTTCCATTTTTTAAATCCGCCTTTAAGGTTATAAAGGTCCTTGATGCCTTTTTTCCTTAAAACATTCGCAGCCCGGACGGTACGCATTCCGCTTTCGCAGTACATGTAGACAGGCTGATCATTACGGATTTCTTTATGACGCATACGGAGCTGTGACAACGGAATATTTCTCGCTCCGAGAATATGTCCATTATCATATTCTTTCTGTTCGCGAACATCAATCAGCTGAGCTTTACGATATCCGCTGCGAAATTCTTCTTCAGTCAACGTCTTCAAATGTCTGCGTTGATAGAGCCCAGCGACGATCATATATACGATGATGGCTGCTGGAAGTGCCCAAAAAATCCATTCCATTTCATCTTCCCCCTAGAAACTTTCTACCATTCTCTAAAATGATACCATGTCCATTATATACAGGAATTTTCTTATTCGCAAAACTAAGTTTTTAAAATTCAATGAATTGTATGTGCTCATAGGTTTCTGTTAAACTATGAAAGGTAAAAATGTATGTTGAATACATAAAGAAAGAGGCGTACATAGCATGAAAGAGCAATGGTATTTTGTTGATTCTGGTGCATGCACACCAGCTTATAATATGGCGCTGGATGAAGCGCTGTTAGACTGGCACAGTAAAGGGGAAATTCCCCCGGTCGTTAGATTCTATGAGTGGAATCCTGCAACACTTTCTGTCGGTTATTTTCAAAAGGTCGAAAAGGAAATCGATCTTGATGCCGTTCAAAAGCACGGCTATGGGTTTGTTCGAAGACCGACTGGAGGGCGAGCTGTACTCCATGACAAAGAGTTGACATACAGTGTGATCGTATCAGAAGAACATCCAAGAATGCCGCAATCGGTCACGGAAGCCTACAGGGTCATTTCTGAAGGGATTTTAGGTGGATTCCGGAACCTGGGGCTTGAAGCATACTTTGCGGTCCCGAAGACAGAAGAGGAAAAAGCAGGACTGAAAAATCCTCGCTCAGCAGTCTGTTTCGATGCTCCATCCTGGTATGAGCTCGTCGTTGAAGGCAGAAAGGTTGCTGGGAGCGCGCAAACGAGACAAAAGGGTGTCATTTTACAACACGGGTCGATCTTACTTGATATTGATGAAGACAACTTGTTTGATTGCTTCAAGTTTGCAAATGAAAGAGTAAGAGAACGCATGCAG
The DNA here is from genome assembly GCF_019720915.1 of Alkalihalobacillus sp. TS-13. Classification (GTDB taxonomy): domain Bacteria; phylum Bacillota; class Bacilli; order Bacillales; family Fictibacillaceae; genus Pseudalkalibacillus. Next base: position 1,627,905 of record NZ_JAHKSI010000001.1, on the reverse strand, counting down.
AAAGCGTTCAGTAAAAAGGCTGTAGCAATCAATGATCTTCGTGATGAAAGAGTGACGATCGAGGAATCCAAGAAAGCTTTCAAAACTGGATTCGAACAAGGACTCGATGTGGAATTCATACCATTGGTACTTACGGGAGAACAAAATCAATATATTGATGAAATCATCGAAAGACGCTACGCAAATGATGAATGGACATTTAGACGTTAACTGAAAACTGTGACCAAAAACTGGTCGCAGTTTTTAAATTTTTTTATTGGAGAAAAGAAGGGTTTTTGAAAAGTTCAACAGACATCAGAGGCTCAAAAAAGAATAAATCTCGCAACTGAGTAAATTTCTCTTTTTCGATTGTCTGATATGTCATATGGACATTTTTCGCTCGTTTTCTACTTTTTTTATATGTTTTTGATTTTGACAAGATTAAGATCATTCGTTCTCGTGCACACAATATATTGTATTATTTTAAAATAATGTACACAATATATTGATGTTAAGTGTTTTGCTATGCTATGATTTGGGTAACCTAAAATTGAAACTACTTAAAAGAATAGAAATGAAAAAATTATATCATGAGGAGGATCCTGGATGGCGATTGTAACAGGGGAGCAACGACATCATATCAACATTGATCGGTTGAATGAGGACATTGCAAAATTTGAGCAGGTGCATCCGATTACATCGGACATGCATACCACTCACAAAGGGGTATCAAGATTGGTGATGTTGGACCGGTATTCGTTCAAGGATACTGAGAAACGGACATTACGGGAAGGAGATTTTGTCATCTTGACTGTCAAAGATGATCCGAAGTTTCCTGCAAGAGGGCTAGGATTCATCGTTTCCATAGACCGCGAGCAAAAACTGGCGGAGGTCAAAGTAGACGAAGACTACCGCGGTGTGCTTGATAAGCCCGGCGAAATGGAGACAGGAATCGTAAAAAGATCCCTTGATACGATTGATAAGCCTTTAGAAATCTATTACGAGCAGATTGCAAAGCGAAATGCGACAGGTCTTGCTTCAGTAGAAAAAACAGAAGAAAAGAGACAGGAATCATTCGAGAAGTTCTATCATGAACTTGTGAATTTGAACTTTGTTCCAGCAGGCCGTGTCCTATACGGTGCAGGTGCAGCTACAGACGTAACGTACTTCAACTGTTATGTCATGCCATTCGTCCAAGATTCAAGAGAAGGAATTTCAGACCACCGGAAGCAAGTGATGGAAATCATGAGCCGGGGTGGTGGAGTCGGAACGAACGGATCGACGCTCAGACCGAGGAACACACTCGCAAAAGGCGTAAACGGAAAGTCGTCCGGATCGGTATCGTGGCTCGATGATATTGCAAAGCTAACGCACCTTGTTGAGCAAGGTGGATCCCGTTAACCAGCTCCAAACGGCGGGATTAAAATCTCGTGAATTGCTGGAACACCCTAAAGCCTTGAAAGCTACAACGCGGCTGGCAACAGCGAACGTGAATGCTTGAAAATTTCTAGGATGAAACAATGGGCAATCAGCAGCGAAGCATCTTAGGAAACTGAGATGAACGTTCAACGACTATTAAAACTTCCTAAAGCTTCCAGGTGATGAATATTAATTAGAGGCGGTGATTTAATTGGGAGCTATGGAAGGAGTAAATCATAATCTACGGCAACGTGATTATGAGGCACGAGACAAAGAAGAAATTATGAAACAAGCTAAAAAACTCCATGAAGAGGGATATAGCCAAGTAAAAATTGCTCAGATAGTTGGTATAAGCAGGGGAACTCTTAAACGATAGAATGACAAAATGATGATGTTCGATAGCAGAAAACCCGGAGATGCGGGGAAATTAGCGAATAAGAAATATAATTATAATGAAAATTATTTTTCTGTTATCAAAACCCCGAACCAAGCATATTTAGTTGGTTATATATTAGGTGATGGAACAATATTCGATAGAGTGAAATCAAAACGATTAGTCCTTACTTTGGCAGAAAATGATAAACAATTACTTGATGACATAGCATCTGAAATGAATATGAGAGAAGCTATCAAGTTTCGCCGGAATAAAGCTCCTAATGAACAAAATAAATATTCATTAACAATAAATTCTACAAAAATGTGTAATGATTTAATCAGATTAGGAGTAACGCCCAGAAAAACTGGAAAAGAAACTTGGATAGATTTTCAAAACGATACATTACAGTGGAGCTTCTTACGTGGTATTTTTGATGCTGATGGAAACATACAAGTGTACCAAAGATATTATTTTAATCGGAATAAAACTTATTTAAAGACAAGGTTTGGTATAACTGGTTCAAGAGAATTGTTGAAAGGTATACTGGAATTTTTACAATCAAACAACATTGTTAATAATGTTAAGGTAATACGCCAAAAACAAGGATGTTTTGATCTTCATATTTCAAGTATTAAAGATGTAAAGACAATCTTTACTCACCTCTATAAACATGGAGATATTAAATTAACATAATAAATTTTCTTCTTTGATGATATAGTCTGATCTCATGTGAAAGCATGAGAGTATGGCAGAAATGACCATACCCACTCAATTATGAGTGTGTAACAAAAAGCGTGGGGCACAAATGATCATGCTGAGCGACTGGCATCCAGACATTATCGAATTCATCATTTCGAAAATGCAAAACCCTAGAATCCTTAGGTTCCTTGTTGAAAATACAGAAGATGAAACAATCAAGCAGTTAGCGTTGGACAAACTTAAATTTACACCGTTGACTGAAACAGAACGTGATATGTATCAAAGCATTGTCAACTATAAAGCCATCCCTGGACACGGAGGTTTTACCGAAAAAGCCATCAAGGAAGCTGAAGAAAAGCTTCAAACCGGTGGTACGTACAGTGTTCATAACCCAGAATTTTTGACCGGTGCGAACATTTCGGTATGCGTAACCAAAGAATTCATGGAAGCTGTTGAAAATGATACAGAGTACGAACTTCGATTCCCGGATGTGGAGAATTACACATTTGAAGAAATGCTCGAGTACAACAACACATGGCACGAATACGGAGATGTGCGAGAATGGGAAGTTGAAGGGTACGGTATTCGAGTCTATAAACGGATCAAAGCGAGAGAGCTTTGGAACCTGATCAACATCTGTGCAACTTACTCGGCAGAACCAGGAATCTTCTTTATCGACAACGCCAATGACATGACCAACGCAAAAGCGTATGGACAGAAAGTAGTAGCAACGAATCCGTGTGGAGAACAACCACTCGCACCATATTCTGTCTGTAACCTGGCTGCCGTCAACTTAGCTAATGTTGCAGACAAAGAAACGAAACGTGTTGATTTTGATAAGTTGAAGCAAACGGTTAAAACGGGTGTCCGAATGCAAGATAATGTAATCGACGCTACCCCTTATTTCTTAGAAAAGAACCGTGAACAAGCTCTTGGAGAGCGACGTGTCGGACTAGGTGTCATGGGTCTTCACGATCTCCTCATCTATTGTGAAACGGTTTACGGATCAGAAGAAGGAAACAAACTGATTGATGAAATTTTCGAAACGATGGCGACAACTGCTTATCGTGAGTCGATCGAACTGGCAAAAGAAAAAGGAAGCTTTCCATTTTTAGTTGGAAAGACAGAAGAAGAAACGAAAGAATTACGGCAAGCCTTCATCAATACTGGGTATATGAAGAAGATGCCAGAAGATATCCGCGAGGGTATTTTGGAACATGGCATTCGTAATTCACACTTGTTGACTGTAGCTCCTACTGGAAGTACTGGTACTATGGTCGGTGTTAGTACAGGATTAGAGCCTTACTTCTCATTCTCTTATTTCAGAAGTGGACGACTAGGTAAGTTCATTGAGGTGAAGGCAGATATCGTGAACGAGTACTTGTCACGAAATCCTGAAGCGGATGCTGAAAAGCTGCCGGATTGGTTCATTTCTGCAATGGATCTGAAGCCAGAAGCACATGCTGATACGCAATGTGTCATCCAAAACTGGATTGACAGTTCAATCAGTAAAACCGTCAATGCGCCGAAAGGGTATGCAGTAGAGCAAGTACAAGCAGTTTACGAGCGCTTGTATAATGGCGGGGCGAAAGGCGGTACTGTCTATGTCGATGGAAGCCGTGACTCGCAGGTATTGACGTTGAAAGCTGAAGAAAATACGTTTGATGACGATTCTGTTGCAACAAAGACAAAAGAGAAGAAGAAAGTCGTACTTGTGGATACGATCTCTGATCTTCGCTCAACAGATGTCACGATTGGAAATGAAGTAGGAAACACATGTCCAGTATGCCGTAAAGGGAAAGTAAAAGAAATCGGCGGATGTAACACATGTACAAACTGTAACGCACAATTGAAATGCGGAATCTAGGTTGATATTCGATGAGAGTGACCCAATAAGCTATTGAGGTTACTCTCTTTTTTTCAGTTGCGAACGGTTAATTCCAAATAAAATACATAAAAAAGTTGACCACTAAATCTAATTCTTATTGAGGTTTTGGATCAGCCTTTTTTAAATCTTCAGGTGCATAAATGCTCAGTACCTTGCTCCGATTAATTTTAATAAAAAAAGGACAGTGATTTTATTAATCACTGCCAACATACATGGGGGTAAAGGGATAATCCCTTTATTAAGGTCATGCTTTAAATTATAAAAGTAAAATAGTGCTTAGTAAATACTACTATAGTTGTAGTTTATAAATTTACACGTTAACAGAACACGATAAAATATGGCTTTTATAGAGATTTAAAGGGAAGTGGTAGAAGTTGAAACAATTGAAAAAGAGCATATGAATAGAATTCCATATTGTGATGAAGTGAGAACGTTGTGAGAAAGTAAAACCTTAACGAGTGTTACATTGTTTGAAGACGGATCAGAGATAAGGGAATATGTAAGGTTGGGTAAGGTTGGATTTAGAGGGATTAGTAAACAGGCTTTTGCACTATGGGGGAATTAGTGTTAAGTTTAGTGTCATATGCTGGAAGATGTTGGTGGAGCATAGGGTGTAATATACTTTAGGGTGGTAAAGGGTATATTCCCAGTGATGGACAGTTATGTGATATATGGTGAATACATCGACTAACCGCTGAGGGACGCACCCTTAGATTTTTTCAGAATAGGGCTGTATAGATCATGAATATTGTAGCACCCTTTATAAATTAACTGGTCATATGGTATTATCAATTAGGTCGATACATGCATAGCCATATACGGTGATAGTGAGGACTTTCCGGCAGCCCGGATCGAGTACTTCACTTAAGACAAGCTCCCACAATTGCTTGACTCAATCAAGCACCGAGAATGCTTGTCACTTGTAAATTATTATTGTATCCTTTTAGTATGTTTTGATTTTGTAACTGGTTACAAAATCAGCGGTATTGGAGGGGAAGAACATGCCAACTCCAAGTATGGAGGATTATATTGAACGTATATACCAATTGATTGATGAAAAAGGATACGCAAGGGTTTCAGATATTGCAGAAGCTTTGGAAGTTCACCCATCATCGGTTACGAAAATGGTACAGAAGCTGGATAAAGGCAAATACGTCGTTTATGAAAAATATCGTGGATTCGTACTTACACCGAATGGTAAGAAACTTGGAAAACGTCTTGTATATCGACATGAACTTTTGGAAGATTTCCTGAAAGTCATCGGAGTCGACCAGGAGAATATTTATGAAGATGTTGAAGGGATTGAACATCACTTGAGCTGGAATGCGATTGACCGCATCGGCGACTTGGTCCAGTATTTTGATGAAGACACGTCACGTATTGACGGATTACGGGAAGTACAACGAAAAAATGAAGAAGAACAGGAACAATCATAGCCTACGTGTTGTGGTTGTTTTTTTATGGACTATTCTATTGAAGGTTCCATAAATACAATAAAGGTTTCTGTATGAATGCCTCTCCTTATTCAGTCATATATAAGATGAGGAGGGGTGAAACGATGGATGTGGATGGGGTTTTCTCTGGTGGTGGTGTTAGAGCAATTGCGTTTATTGGAGGTTTAAAAGCTGCAGAACAGAAGGGAATCACGTTCAATAGGGCTGCAGGGACAAGTGCGGGGGCGATTTTTGCTGCTATGGTTGCTGCTGGGTATAAATCGGATGAAATCAAAGATTTATTGCATAAAGTGGATTTAAGAGAATTTCTTGACCCCAGGAGGCTATCCGTCGCTTTTCCTTTTATGAAATGGCTTACTTTGTATTGGAAGTTAGGTCTCTATAAGGGGAAACGATTGGAGCAATGGGTTGAAGAGGTGCTTGCAGCAAAAGGGTTAAAAACGTTTGGAGATCTATCAGAAGGCTCCCTTAAAATCATCGCCTCGGATATCACAAATGGACGCTTGATCGTCTTACCAGATGATCTTGAAAGGTACGGAATCTTACCAGAGCGCTTCAAAATCGCAAAAGCAGTACGCATGAGTGCGAGTATCCCTTATTTTTTTGATCCGATGAAAATATATGACGCGACAGGAAAGAAGAATTTCATTGTGGATGGCGGTGTATTAAGTAATTTTCCGATTTGGTTGTTCCAGGATGGAAAAACGGAAAGTAAACGGCCAACACTTGGATTTCAATTGAAGCCTTCCCAGTTCGAACAAAAACCGAATGATGTCAAAAATGCAATTTCCCTTTTCCATGGTCTGTTTGATACGATGATGGATGCGCATGATGCTCGTCATATATCAGAAGCCCATAGTGCAGATATCGTTTTCATCCCCGTAAAACAAATTTCAATGATCAATTTTGATCTTTCGTCAGAAGTGATAGATGAACTCACTGATTTTGGAATTGAAAGTACGGAGAAATTCTTAAGAAGTTGGCGACATTATCGACCGCAAGCGAAAATTTCCACAAAAAAATCGAGCATCCTATAATGCTCGATTTTTCTTTTTCCCTTTTTTTCCTTCAATGACTTTGAAGTTATGATCGTTCGCACGTTTTTTCTTTTTAGAAACGGAGGGTTTCGTCTGTGGACTTGGCTTTATCTTTGGCGGTTTTTTCATGACGTTGCCTGGTTGGTTTTGATATTTCTTTGCAGAATAGCGAGCCGCTTGCTTGTACTTATTAACATCCTTACCGCCACCGCCACCAAAACGCTTTGCGAGGAATCGCTTATACAAGAAGTAAAAGATTCCACCGACAGCAGCGATAATGAGTACCATTCGTACAAGGTACATTGGATTAGTAATGACGGTGTTAATAAAGCCAAATGCTGCAAGACCCAGTATCAACATGACTAATACGTTGAACTTTCGAAACAACAAGACTCACCTCCTTAAAAAGTTAAACCACTTTGACCGTTTCTTCATCTGTTGCCTTCTCGTATTCGCTGTCCCTTTTAAGCATTTCATTGAATGAGGCAATAGCCACTTCAGTCTGTTTATCAGTAGGTTCTTTGGTTGTCAGTAACTGCAACCATAAGCCAGGATAGCCTAGGTAACGTAATACTGGAATATTTCTTAACTTATTTGTACCCTGCAGCACTTCATAAGATACACCTAATACTACTGGTATCAGTGCCACTCTAGAAATTAATCTAAGCCATAATGGATCTGAGGGTACAAGTAAGTATATGAAGACGCCAATGATTACAGTGAACAGTATGAAACTACTTCCACATCGATAGTGAAGCCTTGATTGGGCTTGAACATTTTCAACTGTCAAAGGTAATTTGTTTTCATAAGCGTTAATGACTTTATGCTCGGCACCATGATACTGAAAAACTCGTTTGATCAATGGTGTCATCGATATGAAATACAAGTATGAAAGTAATAAGATTAATTTAAGGATGCCTTCAATGATATTCTGTCCAACATGTCCTGAAAATATAGGAATCGGTCGAAAGGCTTCAGCAGCAATTGCTGGAAGCAATGTGAACAAGAATTTACCGAAAAGGAACGATAGGACACCAATCAAGGCTGTTCCGAGAATCAAAGTTAGTTTCGATGGTTTATTTTCTTGTAACAATTTTTCGTCATCTTCTGGTGCTACATCATATCTATCTGTAGAAAAATTCAAGTGCTTCACACCGTTTGCACTTGCTTCAATGATTGCCACAAACCCTCTGATCAATGGTATTTTTTTTAGAGAGTTTAGAACGGGGCGATGTTTTTTTTGCACTTCGAAGTACTCGAGTGAATCGTCTTTTCTCCGAATTGCTGTTACATATGTGTGTTTCCCAGCGAACATGACACCTTCCATTACAGCCTGGCCGCCATATGCTGGAGCTTTTTGTTTAGACATTCATCCACCAACCTATCTATGCATTACCATTCTAACTCTATTCTACATGATAGTCTGGCAATCCGCTATACGTGTGGACTTCTTGTTATCCAAATTTCAAATTTCTCCAAGCTAATAACTTCATGTAAAAAGGAACATATTAACAGAGAACCCTTAGAACTGGCTATCAAAAATGGTTAAAAAGTATGAGTAACTCTGATCATTTGATTTATATTTTCCCTCTTCCCATTGATTTAACACTTTTAAACAGGTTTTTTTCAATTTTAAATCAACAATAGTGGCATGAACAAACTCTGGAGGTGCAAATATGGAGTCCGAACGAAACGAAAGAGAAGAAAGGAATCACAAAGAACCCCTGGAACAGAATCAAAAAGAAAAGCAGGTATCTTTTACTGGAAGGGTTTTGACCATCGGGTTCGTCGGCGGTTTGTTTTGGAGTCTGATCGGTTATCTTTTATATGCTTTGAATTTTACGAAAATCAAACCTGCTCTTGTACTTTCACCGTGGGTAGTTGCCGAGTGGAAAGATAAAGCTTTAGGAAATTGGATTGGGATCTTGTTGATTGGATTTTTATCGATGTTGGTAGCATTGGTTTATAAAATCCTTTTGGCAAAGTTCAAGCATATGATAACCGGTATCATTTATGGAATTGTGCTCTGGGGAATCGTCTTCTATTTATTGAGACCGATGTTTCCGACTCTAGAGCCTATTCAGGAATTAGGAAAAAATACATTAACCACCACATTAAGCCTTTATGTGCTATACGGATTGTTCATCGGCTTTTCCATTTCGTTCGAGTATGATGAGCTTACCAAAGCGCGTCAAGAAGGGCATTGAACTATTCAAAAACCATTAGCTATGATAGAATGTTCCTTGGAACATTCTGTTTTTTTTGCTTTATAAAGAAAGCGTAATCAAAACAGCCTGATTTCTATCCTTATCAAAGACTCCTATATCGCTAAAGGAGAGAAGTACATAATGAGAATAATGGTATTGAACGGTCCGAACCTTAATCGATTAGGTAAACGTGAACCGGAAATTTATGGGCAGGAGACCTTGGAGCAAATCATGAGTGATCTCCAATCGAAAGCGAAGAACAACGGATGTGAAATAGACTATCGGCAATCCAATCATGAAGGGGACCTGATTGACTGGATTCATGAATCAGTTGACGAGCACAATGGGTTGATTCTCAATCCTGGAGCATTTACACATTACAGTTATGCCATCAGAGATGCTATTGCAAGTGTCGACATACCAGCAGTAGAAGTTCACTTATCCAATATATATGCACGGGAATCTTTCAGGCATACGTCTGTCATTGCAGAAGTGGCAATCGGACAGGTCTCCGGTTTCGGCAGTGCTGGGTATGAACTTGCATTAAAAGGACTTTTACAATATTTGGAGGGGGAAGAAAATTGAATCGAGTCGAACGTTTAAAAGGATTATTCAGTGAATATGGAATTGACGGAATGTTGATTACAAGTGCAAGTAACCGCCGTTATATCAGCCAGTTTACGGGTTCTTCGGGTGTGGTGCTGATTTCTGGTGAAGAAGCGAAGTTGATTACGGATTTCAGGTATATCGATCAAGCGAACGAGCAAGCCAGAGGATATGAAATCGTCAAACATACAGCCATGATTCCTGATGAAGTTGCTGTTCAGGCAAAGAAAATGGGAATCACAAAGCTGGGATTCGAACAGGATCATCTTACATATGCTGTATACCAGGATTATAATGAAAAAGTGGACGGCGAACTCGTACCTGTCTCAGGAATGGTAGAAAAATTGCGTCTGGTAAAAGATGAAGAAGAATTGAAGATATTAAAAGAAGCGGCTGAGCTTGCTGATAAGACTTTTGAACATATATTGACGTTTATAAAACCTGGAATGAGAGAGATTGACGTTTCGAATGAGCTTGAATTTTTCATGAGAAAAAATGGAGCAACCTCGTCTTCATTTGATATTATTGTAGCATCAGGGGTACGTTCATCTTTACCGCATGGTGTCGCCACTGAAAAAGTGATTGAAAAGGGTGATATGGTCACATTAGACTTCGGAGCCCTTTACAAAGGATACTGTTCTGACATCACCCGTACGATTGCAGTTGGAGAACCAAGTGATAAAATGAAGGAAATCCATCAAATCGTCCTAGACGCTCAGTTGAAAGGATTAGAAGGCTTGAAACCAGGTATGACTGGTAAAGAAGCGGATGCACTGACTAGAGATTACATCAAGGAAAAGGGATATGGTGAAAACTTTGGCCATTCGACTGGACACGGGATCGGGTTGGATGTGCACGAAGGACCAGGACTTTCCTTTAAGGTTGATACAGTTCTCAAGCCTGGAATGGTCGTGACAGTTGAGCCCGGGATCTATGTATCTAGACTTGGCGGAGTACGTATTGAAGACGACGTCGTCATCACTGAAACTGGCTGTGAAAAATTATCAACATCATCAAAAGAATTATTCATCATTGGTGAGTAAAAACAGGAGGCAACGAAATGATTTCAGTAAACGATTTTAAAACCGGATTGACAATAGAAGTGGACGGAGGAATATGGACTGTCCTTGACTTCCAACACGTAAAACCTGGAAAAGGGGCTGCTTTCGTACGTTCTAAACTTCGTAACTTGCGTACTGGAGCAATTCAGGAGAAAACATTCCGTGGCGGAGAAAAAGTAGCGAAAGCCCATATCGATAACCGTCGTATGCAGTACCTGTATTCTTCTGGTGATGTCCACACGTTCATGGACAATGAAACATATGAGCAGCTTGAACTTCAGAAATCTCAAATCGAAGAAGAACTTAATTATCTTCTTGAAAACATGACGGTACAAGTGCAAATGTATCAAGGTGAAACAATTGGTGTAGAACTTCCGAACACAGTCGAGTTGGAAGTGACAGAAACAGAACCTGGGATCAAAGGGGATACAGCATCTGGTGGAACGAAGCCTGCTACCCTGCAAACAGGTCTTACTGTACAGGTGCCATTCTTCATCAATGAAGGTGACGTACTGATCATCGATACCCGTTCTGGAGATTATGTATCGAGAGCATAAACACATTATTCTAAAAATGATTCGAAAATGGACTGACCCGCACCCAATACGGTGGAGGGTCGGTCTTTTTTACATTTAGGTTCTGTTCGTTTATATGGTTTCTACGAAATTCACTCCCTTCCGCGGGCAAACGAAAAGCGGAAGCGACTTGCTTAGTTACGTAGGTCACTGGAAGACTGACGAGGAGGCTGTTGCCGCTGCAGGAAGTTTGAAGTGATCCAAGTGACTGGTCGCTGAGCTGGACCTCACTTCCTTGCTCCAGCTCTTAATACGCGAAACTCCTCACTTGTACAGGACGTGCTGGCTTTTAGCCGAAGATCCTTTAAATGAGTGTGTGATATCACCTGGCTCGCTTGTTCCGCAGGAGTGTCGCAAATTTCGATTAAAATCAACAAAGTCCTTAGCCTACATTGCAGAAAGTCTAAAATATTTTTTCAATTCTTTTCCTCACGATCGTATCATCTTCTTTAAAGATTATCTCTCCCCGATGGATTGATCTACAAAAATCAAAGCGCAATTTATAAAAAATCGAAATAATCTACAAAACCCATGTCTTATCGTCTTATCTACAAAAATGAGGAATTACCTACAAAACGCTGTCAAAACAACTTTCAAACGCTCTTTTATCGAGAATCGTTTTAAAATCAGTCTACTTCTTCACTTTCCAACATAGGTTGTACAAAAAAGTGGAGGAAGTCATGAAGGAAATCTTAAATCACTTTGATCCTACAGTACTGAATATGGCAGGATTGAGGCTATTGTCTGCCACATTCGAGCTTACAGCTGTTTTCTTGATGCTCTATTTCAATTCAATACAAAATGCGGTCGTTATCAATGCTTCTCTCGCCTTTGTTGGTCCAGTTATATTCATTTTTACGATGGCTTTAGGATTGATGGGAATTGCGGGGGATCTCTCTTTTAGTAAATTAGCCCTTATCGGGATCGGTGTAGGGTTGATTTTGATAGGGGTTTTGAAATGATCTCTTCCCTCCAACTATGTCATAAAACAGCTTGTTCAGCCATACATTGAGAACAAGCCCATAAAAGAAATGGGGATTTACCATGGAAGAAATTCTCGATATGTTGCCAGACTCATTGCAATATCTCCTCCGCCCATATCTTAATGACCCAAAAATGGCTGTAGAGGAAGTAAGAGTGCGTCTCAACCGCCCGCTTGAAATCATTTGTGAAGGCCATCCAACGTACCTCAAAAGCAGCCGTGGAGGTCCTTATATCGTGACACTCCAAGACGGGGTCCAACTTATGAACAAGTTAAGCCAATTTTCCTTGTATGCGTTTGAGGAAGAATTGAAAAGGGGTTACATCACGATCAAAGGCGGTCACCGTGTCGGTCTTGCCGGAAAGGTCATTACTGAAAAAGGACAAGTCAAAGCGATCAAAGAGGTCAGTTCCTTTAATATCCGTATTGCGCGTCATAAGGAAGGGATTGCCGACCCAGTCGCCCCTTTGCTTTTTAATAAAAGGTGGCTGAATACGTTGATCATCGGTCCGCCCCAGTCTGGAAAGACAACCTTGTTGAGGGATCTTGCAAGAGTAGCGAGCTCCGGTCTGCCCAGCCAGAACATCCCCACCTCTAAGGTTGGAATCGTGGATGAACGTTCTGAAATTGCTGGGTGCATTAAAGGGGTGCCTCAACATAATCTCGGCAATAGGATTGACGTATTAGACTCGTGCCCGAAAGCAGAAGGGATCATGATGATGATCAGGAGTCTGAGTCCAGAAGTGATCATCGTTGACGAAATTGGACGACTGGAAGATTCAGAAGCGATCTTAGAAGCGATGAATGCAGGTGTGCAGATGATCATGACGGCACATGGTTATAGCATCGAAAATGTTTTGAATCGTCCTACGATCAAAAGGCTGTTAGATATTCAATTGTTCGATCGCTTTGTGGAAATGTCCCACCATAGCAGCTCCAATCGGATCAAGAAAATACGAGACAGCGCGTTCAAAGTACTCGAATTTCAAAAAGAGCGGTCACTCTCATGAATGTCATTGGGGCTGTCTGCATTATACTTGCAACTACCTGGGCAGGATTCGAATGGGCAAAACGTCTCCAAGAACGTCCGAAACAGTTGAGGCAATTGAAAGTGGCCCTCCAATCCCTTGAAGCTGAGATCGTTTATGGACTTACCCCGCTGTATGAGGCCAGCATAAATCTTTCAAAACAGATGAAAGCTCCACTCTCTCTGTTCTTCGACGGACTGGCCGAGCGATTGTACACAGGTCGGTGCACTGTTCAAGAAGCGTGGGAGGAAAGTCTTGAAATCATAAAAAAACATACCGCTTTTCAAAAAGGTGAAATCGAAGTCTTAAAACAATTTGGATCAACGTTGGGCAGGCATGACCGTGATCACCAGCAAAAACAAATCCGCTTAACAATCGTTCATCTGGAGCGAGAAGAGAAAGAAGCGGAGGAGCTTCAGCGTCGGTATGAAAACATGGTCAAGAGCCTTGGGGTGTTGATTGGATTATTGATTGTCATATTGTTGATTTAGTTGGAGAGGAGAAAGCAGAATGCCTTACGATGTTAACACCATTTTTCAAATAGCTGGAATCGGTATCGTAATCGCCATGTTACATACCGTGTTGAAACAGATGGGAAAAGAGGACATCGCCCACTGGATCACATTGATTGGGTTTGTTCTCGTCCTTTTCATCGTCATCACTTTGCTCGATGATCTGTTCCAACAAATAAGAGGTGTGTTCCTCTTCCAGGGATGAGGAGGGGTTTCCAATCGAAATCATCCAGATTGTCGGGTTCTGCTTGATAGCCACATTTCTCACGATTGTCATAAAGGAACAGAAACCTGCCTTCTCTTTTCTACTCATTCTATTTGCCGGTGCAGCGGTTTTCTTGTTTTTAATAGGAAAAATACAAGCGGTCATCATTATGTTAGAACGACTCGCAACGAACGCCAACCTGAACATGGTATATGTCGAAACGATCTTGAAAATCATCGGAATCGCCTACATTGCAGAATTTGGGGCACAAATCACCAGGGATGCTGGACAAGGAGCCATGGCAGCGAAAATTGAACTGGCCGGGAAGGTTTTGATTCTTGTAATGGCTATTCCAATCCTCACAGTATTGATAGAAACAATTATTGATTTCCTGCCTAGTTAGGGGTGAATGACATGCCAAACAACTTACGGTTGAAGCTGTTAATGGTCATCGTTATGGCGGTCATTTTTTTTATAGATTTTGGACAAACCTCCATTCAAGTCAGTGCTCAAACGACTGACAAAGAACAGATAGAGAGAAGTCTGAAGGTTGAAGATGAACACCTTGATGATATTCGTGAATACTGGAACAAAATCCGTAGCGAATATGGCGGTTTCCTGCCAGAGAGCCAGAAAGGAAGCATTCTTGAATTTATCCAAAGTGATCAAGATTTTTCATTGAAAGAATGGGCTGTGGGACTCCTTAAATATTTATTTCATGAAATCCTGACCAATGGAAAACTCCTTGGAATGCTGATCATGCTAACAGTATTCAGCATGCTGCTGCAGACGATGCAAAATGCATTCGAAAATCAAGCGGTTAGTAAAGTTGCTTATGGAATCGTTTATATGGTTTTGATTGTCATCGCATTGAACAGCTTTCACGTAGCAGCAGATTATACCATCGATGCGATCAGGAACATGAATTCGTTCATCATTGCACTTATTCCATTATTACTAGCTTTAATGGCCACGACCGGCAGTGTTGCATCTGTTGCATTCTTCCATCCTTTCATTATTTTCCTTGTAAATACAAGCGGGATGCTCATCCAGCATTTTGTTCTTCCGCTTCTGTTGCTTTCTGCGTTGCTTAGTATCGTAAGTACGTTGACCGATCATTACAAAGTCACCCAGCTTGCCAATCTATTACGCGGTGTAGCGATTGGGGTCATGCTCGTATTTTTTACGGTATTTCTTGGAGTCATAAGTGTCCAGGGAGCCACTGCTGCTGTTGCGGACGGTGTCGCGATACGGACAGCGAAATTCATCACAGGAAACTTCATCCCAATCATTGGACGTATGTTTACTGATGCAACGGATACAGTCTTAAGTGCTTCATTATTACTGAAAAACACAGTCGGTATTGCTGGAGTCGTCATTTTGATCTTATTATGTGCTTTTCCGGCTCTTAAAATCTTGTCTCTTGTACTGATCTATCAGATCGCCGCTGCTGTTTTGCAACCGCTTGGAGGCGGTCCGATCATCCAATGTTTAACGATCATCAGTAAAAATGTCATGTTCATTTTCGCGGCGCTTTCCATCGTATGTTTCATGTTCTTCCTTGCGGTGACGATGATGATCGCTGCAGGAAATCTCACGTTGATGATGAGATGAGTGAGGAGGAGAGTCACGGTGTCATTTATATATGAATGGGTGACGAACATCATTCTGATCATCCTATTAGCGACAATCCTGGAATTATTACTGCCATCAAATGCATTTCAAAAATACGTAAAAGTCGTTATCGGACTGCTCCTGATCATTGCGATCCTGAATCCAATGATCAAAATGTTCTCCGTCGACCTCAATCAAGAGTTGGCTTCATTCGCCAATGATGAGGCCATCATAAAAGATGGTGAGATGAAAAATTTGATAGAAAACAAGAAAAGTGAAATACAAGCCTCACAAGATGCATATATTTTAGAACAAATGCGTGTCCTACTAAAGCAGAAGGTGGAAGATAAACTTGCAGAACAATATCAGAAACGATTAAAGGATGTGGTGTTACAGGAAAAAACCCAAAATGGTTCAGATGAAAGTCAGTGGATCATCCATGCCACATTAGAAAGTCAGTCGGAAGATGAAGATGCAATCGAGGCAATCCAAGAAGTGACGATCGATACATCAACACAGACAGAAGAACCCGTTGAAGAATCGGCTGACATGAAAGAAATCAAAACATTCCTTTCAAAAGAGTGGGAGGTGTCTCCGGATCAAATCGTACTTGTAGAGGAAGGAGGATCGTAATGAAACATGTCTGATGAAAAGAAACAGAATGACTGGCTGAAATCGCTTCTGAAACCGGACAAACAAGGCAAAAAAATGAATCGCAAATCCCAATACATCCTACTCATACTGGGTTTCGGGATAGCGATGATGCTGATCCAAAACTTGATGAGTACTCCAGATTCCACTCCAACTATGAATTCCGCAACAGAAGACGAAGAATCCAAGGCGACATTCTCTATTAAAAAATCAGACGATCCTTCATCAATAAGAGAGATGGAAGAGCATTACGGAAACCAACTGAAGGAAATCCTCGATGAAATGATGGGGGTCCAGGATACAAGCGTGATGGTCTTTCTAGACTCGACCTCAAAGACAATTTATGAAAAGGATATAACCAAAAAAGATTCCACTACTGATGAAACTGACCAACATGGGGGTAAGCGTAAAACCACAGACCTTCAGAGGGATGAAAAAGTCATCATCATCCAGGGTGAAAACGGCGAACAGCCGATAGTAGTCACTACAGAAAAGCCGGAGGTGAGGGGTGTACTGATTTTAGCAGATGGGGCTCAGAACATAAAGGTGAAAACTTGGATTATCGAAGCGGTTTCCAGGGTGCTTGATGTACCTAGTCATAAAGTGAGTGTAGGACCGAAAAAGCAGAAGGGGGAATAATGAATGTTATTAAAAAAACAAACGGTTTGGTTATTAACGATGTTGAGCTTGATTATCGTGTTATCGGTGTATTACATCACCACACCGGAACAATCACCAACTGACTTGGCTGCACAGGACGAGGATAAAAAGGAAAGTGCAGAAGAAACCAATGGCAAGTCTGTTGTGACTGAGGTGGACAGTGATGAAATGTTCACAGAGCTTCGTATGAAAATCCAAGATAAGCGTTCAGAGCTACAAGCAAAATATAATGAAGTTCTGGCTTCCACAAGTGTCTCAGCAGAAGTCCAATCACAAGCTTTAAGTCAGTTGGAGGAGTTACAGGAACTGGCTATGAAGGAAGATACCCTCGAAACATTGATCAAGAGTATGGGTTATGAAGATGTATTGGTGAATACAATGGATTCTGAAGTTCAGATCATCGTCCGCGCTGATGAAGAACTAAGCAAAAGTGAAGCGAACGCAATCATGCGTAAAGCACAAGAACAACTTGGCGACAAGCATGTAGCTGTCCAATTCCAAGTTGCTAAAAAATGATGAAAGATTGAGTAGAGGAGGCAGTCCTGAGGGGCTGCCTTTTTAATTATTGACTAAAAATCAAACGCTGACCCAAGTTTTAGTCACTCTTAAAAGAGCTATCAGGGGGGCTTGAAACATATGAAGTATTATAGAGGTTTTAGAGCTGTTATTTGTCAATAAAACAGCTGATTTATATGATTTTGCAATAAATAAAGTCTGTGGTGTCCGCTAATTTTATAAAAGCGGTTGATATGATGAATTAAGGTCTCCTGTGTCCGTTTACTATTTTTAAGTTCACTAGGTTTTGTAATAGTTTATTGTTGATTTTGCGAAATTCACTCCCTTTCCGCGGGCAAACGAAAAGCGGAAGCGACCCGTTTAGTCACGCAGGTTACTGGAAAACTGACGAGGAGGCTGCTGCCGCCGCAGGAAGTTTGAAGTGATCCAAGTGACTGGTCGCTGAGCTAGACACCACTTCCCTGCATTAACCCACTTTCGCAAGGCTCCTCACTCACTTGCAAAGTTCGTTGCGGGGTCTCACCTGGCTCGCTGTTCCCGCAGGAATGTCTTGAATTTCGTATAAAAATCAACAACGAGATTAATAAAGACTAAATTTTAAGGTTGACGTCAAATAGAGGCCCAGGATAGTCCCCGCAGTAAGACTTCAAGCGAAAAGAAAAGAAAGCACCAATTAAGTTCACTCACCCCCAAAATCAAAAAGAATTCCCCATAAATTTAATCGGTACCCTCCTCAAACGGATTATGATATGATATAAACGAATTAGCACCAGCTCACATAGTAAGGTGATAAAGTTTTAGATGTGCTGAATTATGCTATAATGAATACAGAATAGTAGACACACTGAAGGAGTGGAAAGTATGCTCAAAATACAAGAAATTCGTGAATTGATCAAATTGATCGATCAATCATCAATCAATGAATTTGAATATGAAGAAGAAGGTGCGAAAATTACTTTGAAAAAAGGTGGAGCAGAGCAGCCTGTCGTACAACAAGCACCTCAAGCAGCACCTACAGCACCAGCTCAAGAAGCAGCACTGCAGCCAAATCCACAAGCAGTGGAAGAAAAGGCTGAAGCAAAAAACGAAACAGAAGCACCAGTAAAAGAAGTGGACGATGGATCCTTACATAAAATTGAATCTCCAATGGTCGGTACATTTTATGCGTCTCCATCTCCAGATGAAGATTCTTATGTAAAAGAAGGGGACAAGGTATCAAACGACTCGATCGTGTGTATCATCGAGGCGATGAAGCTGTTTAACGAAATCGAGGCTGAAGTGAATGGTGAAATCGTAGAAATACTTGTCGAGAATGGACAGCTCGTTGAGTATGGACAACCACTATTCCTTGTAAAAAAACAGTAAGGTGATTGAAATGATTAAAAAAGTACTCATTGCAAACCGAGGAGAAATTGCTGTCCGGATCATACGAGCTTGTAAAGAAATGAATATAGAAACAATCGCTGTATATTCTGAAGGCGATAAAGAATCTTTGCATGTACGCCTAGCTGATGAAGCGTACTGCATCGGTCCTATTCTTGCGAAGGAAAGTTATTTGAACTTCACGAACATTATGAGCGTTGCTACTCTGACAGGTGCTGATGCAATTCATCCGGGCTATGGATTTTTAGCCGAAAATGCTGACTTTGCTGAAATCTGTGCCGAGTGTAACATTACATTCATTGGACCGAGCCCAGAAGCCATCAATCGTATGGGTACGAAAGATGTAGCAAGAACCACTATGAAAGAAGCTGGAGTACCAATTGTACCAGGTTCTGAAGGGATTATCGGATCCAAGGAAGAAGCGATTGAATTAGCAGAAGAAATGGGATACCCTGTCATCATCAAAGCGACTGCAGGGGGTGGAGGAAAAGGAATCCGTGTGGCCCGTACAGAGCAGGAGCTTGTAAAAGGAATCAATATGACCCAGCAAGAAGCTGCCTCAGCTTTCGGTAATCCTGGTGTATACATTGAAAAATACATTGAAGATTTCCGCCATGTAGAGATTCAGGTACTCGGTGACAATCATGGGAATGTCATTCACTTAGGTGAACGTGATTGTTCGATCCAGCGGCGTTTACAAAAGCTTCTAGAAGAAACCCCTTCTCCAGCACTAGATCCTGAGAAACGGGAAGAGATGGGAGATGCCGCTGTACGTGCAGCAAAAGCTGTAAATTATTCTGGCGCCGGAACGGTAGAATTCATATTTGATCACAACACAGGTGACTTCTATTTCATGGAGATGAATACTCGGATCCAAGTTGAGCATCCTGTGACTGAAATGGTTACCGGTATCGACTTGATCAAAGAACAGATCAGGGTGGCTAGCGGTGAACGTTTATCCTTCAGCCAAGAAGACATCAAGTTTGAAGGATGGTCGATCGAATGCCGGATCAATGCTGAAAATCCGGATAAGAATTTCATGCCATCTGCCGGTAAAATCGAAATGTATCTCCCGCCTGGCGGGCTAGGTGTACGTGTTGATTCGGCTGCTTATCCAGGTTATTTCATCCCACCATATTATGATTCAATGATTGCAAAGCTCATCACTTACGGAAATACACGTGAAGAAGCAATTCGACGTATGAAGCGTGCATTGAGTGAATTTGTCATCGAAGGGGTCGATACTACGATTCCTTTCCATATGCGATTACTCGAACATGAGAAATTCAATAGCGGGGAATTCAATACTAAATTTTTAGAGAACTACGATTTGACATCAAAATCGACTTCAAATGGAGGTGAGTAGTAATGAACGATTATCAAACATTTGAAATGGAAGAAAAAGATGCAAACCTTGGGAAGGTTGAAATCTCACCAGAAGTGATTGAAGTGATCTCTAGTATAGCTGCTACTGAAGTTGAAGGTGTTTCTGCAATGCGTGGTAACTTCGCGACAGGAGTGGTTGAACGTTTCGGTAAGAAATCACTTGGTAAAGGTGTAAAAGTGGAGCTTTCCGAAGAAGGGATCAACATCGATGTTTTCGTAACGATGAATTTTGGTGTATCGATTCCAGATACAGCTGAAAAGATCCAAGAAAATATCCGTCTTACCTTGCACACGATGACGGCTTTAGAGCCAAATCGTATCGATGTACACGTAGTAGGTGTCCAGTTTGAAGGTAAAGTGGATCCTGCAGTTGAAGAAGATCAGGAATTATAAATGACGAACTGACTCAGAACATGTATCAGACTTCTCTGAATGACGATCTATTTGAAAACAAGAGAAGTCTGCCCGTTTTGGGTCAGTTTTTTATTGCGATTATAATGGTTTGAAAATGTGTATGCTGTAAAGGTAACGGTCTCTGTGCTATCATCAGATAGAGAAGATATGAAAGGAAGTATCATGAAATGAAAAGAAGGATTGCAAGAGAAAAGGCTTTACAGTCTTTGTTTCAAATAGATGTGAGTCAATTAGACCGTTCGGAAGCGATTGGACATGTTCTGGAGGAAGGCGAAGAACGTGATGAATTCCTGGTCCAATTGGTCGAGGGGACGACGGATCAAAAGGAAGAAATTGATGTCCTTATTAAAAAACACCTGGAAAATTGGAGTTTCGACCGGATTGGAAATGTAGACCGCTCTGTTTTGAGACTTGCTGTATACGAAATGTTGTATATTGAAGACATTCCGATCAAAGTTACTTTCAATGAAGCAATTGATCTGGCAAAAACATTCGGAGGAGACGAATCTGGTCGCTTTGTAAATGCAGTACTTTCTAAAATAAGCAAAACGATCCAATAGTGGAGGGGATAGAGATGGTTGCAGAGCTTATCAAGGGAAATGAAATCGCAGAAGCCAAAAGGCACGCAATGAAAGAAGAGGTAAATAAACTGAGAAATGAAGGGATCATTCCTGGATTGGTTGTCATCATCGTAGGGAATAATCCTGCTTCTTTATCTTATGTAAGAGGAAAAACAAAAGCGTGCAAACAGGTTGGCATTGACGGAAAGCTCGTTGAACTTTCTGAAGATACTTCCGAAGAGAAATTGCTTGAAATTATTACCCAATATAATCATGATGATGCATGTCATGGAATTCTCGTCCAGTTACCTTTACCTGAACATATTTCAGAAACGGCAATTATAGAAGCAATTTCGCCAGAAAAGGATGTAGACGGTTTTCACCCGATCAACATTGGGAGGATGATGACTGGACAACGTGCGTTTTTACCATGTACACCCTATGGGATCATCGAAATGGTAAAAGCTAAAGGTATTTCAATTGAAGGAAAGCATGTGGTTGTCATTGGAAGAAGTAATATCGTTGGTAAGCCTGTAGGTCAACTGTTCTTAAACGAAAACGCCACCGTTACATATTGTCACTCCAGGACAGCTAACATGAAGGAAATTACGAAACAAGCAGACATACTCGTTGTTGCTGTTGGTAAGATGCACTTTGTCGGTAAAGACTTCATCAAGCATGGGGCTGTAGTGATAGATGTTGGAATCAACCGTAAAGACGATGGGAAATTGACAGGTGATGTCGATTTTGAGGAAGCAGAACAAGTCGCTTCCTATATCACTCCGGTTCCGAAGGGTGTAGGTCCGATGACCATCACGATGCTCCTGCAAAACACAATACTATCTGCGAAGTGGAGTCATCAAATAGAAGGTGTTCATTGATGCAACAAGATCCTTATATTAGTATTACGGAACTTACGCGCTATATAAAACGGAAATTTGATATGGACGGGAAATTACAAGACATATGGCTTCGCGGGGAGCTTTCCAATGTGAAGCACCATAGTCGGGGGCATATGTATTTTACAGTAAAGGATCAAAACAGCAGGATTAACTCGGTCATGTTTGCTGGAAACAACCGTTTTTTGAAATTTCGTCCTGAAGAAGGAATGAAGGTTCTGATTCGTGGTGAAGTTTCCGTTTATGAACCACATGGACAGTATCAGCTTTATGTAAAAGAGATGCAGCCTGATGGAATCGGGAACTTGTTTCTTGCATTTGAAGAATTGAAGAAAAAGCTTGATCAAGAAGGTCTTTTTGCTCCTGAACGAAAAAGGCAAATTCCTGCAACCCCTAGACGTATAGGGGTTATTACATCGCCAACAGGTGCAGCGATACGAGATGTATTGACCACAATCAAACGGCGTTTTCCGATAGCAAAAGTGACTGTGATACCTGTTCTCGTGCAAGGTCCCAATGCTGCGCCCAGTATATCCAGAGCAATTGACTTTGCGAATGAACAGGGACAGTGGGATGTTTTGATCGTCGGTCGTGGCGGTGGTTCGATTGAGGAGTTGTGGGCTTTCAATGAAGAAATGGTTGCGCGAAGCATCTTCAACTCGATCATCCCGATCATCTCTGCAGTCGGACACGAGACAGATTACACAATTGCAGATTTTGTAGCGGATATCCGTGCAGCGACCCCTACAGCAGCTGCTGAGCTCGCTGTACCTCATATTCACGAATTGCAGGAGAGGGTTACCCAACGTCAGCTCAGACTTACAAGAGCTATTTCGGAGCATGTGAAACGTTTCCGTAATGAATTGGACAGACATCAAAAATCCTACGCTTTCAAATACCCGATGCAGCTAGTGAAACAAAAAGAGCAGGATCTAGATCGGATTATGGAACGATTGCAAAAATCACGTTCAAGAACGTTTGAGCGAAAAGCGGAGGTAGTCAGTCAGCTTAGAAGCCGATTGGATCGAAACCATCCAGAAAAACTTTTCGAGCGATCCAAAGAGAAACATCATGTCCTGATCAGAATGTTGAAAAAGGAAATGAGCAACCAGATTGAGCAGAAAGATGCTGTTTTTCAAAACAAAATTGGAAAGCTGAATGCTCTTAGCCCGTTAAGCATCATGGAGCGTGGTTATAGCCTGGCGTATGACCAGAAAAACGACAATCTCATTAAAAGTGTAAAACAAGTACAACCAGGTGACCAAGTTTCTGTAAAATTGAAAGACGGAAAGCTGGATTGCCAAGTTTGGGGACTTGAGGAGAGTGAGAAATGATGAAAGAAAAAGAACATAATAATGAACAAAGCTTTGAAGAAGCGATGCTGGAGCTTGAAGAAATCGTCGGAAAGTTAGAAGAAGGGGACGTCCCTCTTGAAGAGTCCATTCGCTTGTTTCAAGAAGGAATGAAGCTCTCTAAGCTTTGCCATGATAAATTACAGCATGTTGAAAAGCAGATGGATGAATTATTGAAGGAAAATGGTGAAAGAGAACCATTTACGATACAGGAGGAAGACTAAGGTTGGACAAGGAAACATTTTTACAACTCCTTCAAAATAAGAAAAATTTGATAGATGAAGCATTGCCAGCTAAAGTTGATCGTATTCAAGGACATGGAGGGCTGAAAGAAGCTATGCTTTATTCGATTTTAGCAGGTGGAAAAAGGCTTCGTCCTACGTTATTACTCATGACAATTGAAGCTTTCGAACAAGATAGCCAGGTTGGTCTGGATGCCGCATGTGCGGTTGAAATGATCCATACGTATTCACTTATCCATGATGATTTACCTGCAATGGACGATGATGATTTCAGAAGAGGCAATCTCACTAATCATAAAATCTATGGAGAAGCTATGGCGATCCTTGCTGGTGATGCATTGCTTACCTACGCTTTTGAAGTGATTTCCGGTTCGAAACATTTGGATAATGACCTGAAGATCGACCTGATCACAAACCTTTCAAAGGCTGCTGGTCCTGAAGGAATGATTGACGGTCAGGCGGCTGATTTAGAAGGCGAAGGAAAGTCCCTCTCTCTTGGCGAATTGGAACAGATTCACCATAAGAAGACAGGAGCACTTCTAGGGTATTCGATTTATGCAGGCGCACGTATTGCGGGGGGAACGAAGCAACAATTGGATCATCTCATTCATTTTGCTCATCATCTAGGACTCGCTTTTCAAATCCAGGATGACATTTTAGATGTTGAAGGGGATGAATCAAAGATCGGGAAGCCGATCGGCAGCGATGTTCAAAATAACAAAAGTACATACCCGCATTTATTGACAATTTCTGGTGCGAAAGACCAATTGTTAAAGGAAGTGGACAGTGCAAAGCAGAACCTATACAAAGCGGGTATCAACCATGAATGGTTAGAACATTTTACTGACTATATGATCAGCAGAGACCACTAGAATCGTTGAGGCATAAACATATCTGTGGTATATTATAATTACATGAGGAGTGGTGCAGTATTCTAGTCAGTCTCCCATTTCTGAGGGCGGGCCTAAAAATCCGCCAAAGGGCACATCGATGAAGTTCCTTGTATAGGCTCGAAGCGCCCAGCTTTGGGTCTACACTGGGAGTTAAGGCAGAAGGGCGATCCACAATGGCATGTGGGCGTTGACCCTTCTTCCGCGGAGGACCTCAACTTTGCGATTTGCGTGCTAATACCTTATTGCGAACTGGGGTTATAAACCTGTTTTCACTGGTTTTTTCGGTCGCTAGAAACTACTTGTGAGCAGCGTAGCCTGCCTTGAGTGGAGTCTGAGGGGATTATGGATGAGGAAAAATTTCCGGTTGGCCGCTGGAAAGGATTCCATACCATATGAAATCGACTCTGCGAAAGAGGCTAGGGAATGGTAAAGACTGTTGAGGAAAACTCCTAGACTGTTCCATGTGACATTCAAAGAGGATTATAGTGCGGACTAAGTGGTAATCTAGTCTGGCGATTGGTGACAACGTCAAGGGAGGATTAAAGGGAAACCTCCAGTGTGGCAACGCTCTGGTACCTTCCTGGGAAAACCTACTGGACCTAAGCCGCAGTGTTTACTTTTTGAATGACCACTCCACAATACATATATGAATATTCTAAAGTCAATAAATGATAAACTGTGTATTTCCAACGCATAGGACGTGCTAGTACTGCAGTGTCACAGGACGTGACGGTTTTAGGCAGTGATTGTTACTCGGTTTCTTCGGTCCAACGAGAGAGTAATATGTACCTGCGTCTACTAATGTACCTTTGAAGAAAGCTTCCTCGGTACAACTTGCAGTAGTTTTCGTGTTAGAATCGCTCCTCGCTCCGGTCCTCGAAACTGTCGTGCATCGAACTACTGTTTCTGATTCATTGACTTTAGAATTATTTAATATTTAGTATGTAACCTTTTTTGTTCTTAAAGCGAAATTACATGTTATACACATACCTGATAGAAGATTTTAAAGGAGTACACATGAATAAAGTATTCAATAAATCCCTAAAATGGAGTACTGGAATCGCCGTTATCACGCTTGTGTTAGCGGCTATTTTTTCAGTCGTTTCAACCTTTTCCTTAGAAGGTGTCAATTGGGCATTAGGAATGATCATCGTATTTCTCATTGTGCTAATTGGCGTAATCTTTGATATTATAGGAGTGGCTGCTACAGCATCAGATGAGGTTCCATTCCATGCGATGGCATCTGAGAAAGTAAAGGGTGCCCGTCAGGCGATTTCGATTTGCAGGAATGCTGACCGTGTAGCAAGTTTTTGTAACGATGTAATCGGAGATATTTCTGGTATAATAAGCGGTACCGCATCTGCGGTAGTCATCGTACAATTGACTCAAGCCTTCGGTGGGGATGATGCGACTGGATTTCAATATATTGTATCAATCGTTTTTACAAGTGTTGTTGCAGCACTTACTGTAGGTGGAAAAGCATTCGGCAAATCATTTGCCATCCATTTCTCCACTTCCATTATTTTTCAGGTAGGACGAGTAATCTATTTCTTTGAGGAAAGATTAAAGTTAAAGCAATTGATCTCTCAGCCCGCCGGAAATAAACTCAAACGCAATACAAAAGGAAAGTGAGGATGTTCCATGAATTTGGAATCAATCAAAGATCCTAAATTTTTAAAGAAACTGGATGGGGCACAGCTAGAAGAGTTGGCATCAACCATCCGCACTTTTTTAATCGAAAAGATTTCTAAAACTGGCGGGCATCTCGGCCCGAATCTAGGGGTAGTTGAATTAACTTTAGTCCTTCATAAATTGTTTGAAAGCCCAAAAGATAAATTCATTTGGGATGTAGGACATCAAGCGTATGTCCATAAAATTTTGACCGGACGAGCTGGACAATTCGATACACTAAAAAAATATAAAGGATTGTGCGGTTTTCCTAAGCGCTCAGAAAGTGACCATGATGTCTGGGAAACAGGACATAGTTCCACTTCACTTTCTGCTGCAATGGGAATGGCTACTGCCCGTGACATAAAAGGGACCGATGAAGATATTATCGCTGTTATAGGTGATGGTGCCCTTACAGGTGGTATGGCTTTAGAGGCCTTGAACCATATCGGTCACGAACAAAAAGATTTGATCGTCATCTTGAATGATAATGAAATGTCAATCGCACCGAACGTCGGTGCTCTGCATAATGTTTTAGGACGATTAAGGACTGCTGGGAAATATAAACGGGTTAAAGAAGAATTCGAATCACTGATCAAAAAGGTTCCGGCAGGAGGGCGACTTGCTTCGACTGCAGAACGTTTGAAAGATTGTCTCAAATACTTGCTCGTTTCAGGCATTTTCTTTGAAGAGCTTGGGTTTACGTATTTGGGGCCAGTTGATGGCCATAATCTTGATGATCTGACTGAAAATATCAAATATGCGAAAAAGACGAAAGGACCGGTACTTGTTCATGTCTTAACGCAAAAAGGTAAAGGGTATAAACCTGCAGAAACGGACGCGATTGGGACATGGCATGGTCCAGGGCCATATAAGATTGAATCTGGGGATTTCATCAAACCTGCTGTAGCAGGACCTGGATACAGCAAGGTCGTATCCGAAACACTCAGGACCATTGCTCGTAAAGATGAGAGACTCGTCGTTTTGACACCTGCGATGACAGTCGGTTCTAAACTGGAAGCGTTCGGAGAGGAATTCCCCGATCGGCTTTATGATGTCGGTATTGCTGAACAACACGCGACAACCATGGCGGGAGGACTGGCGACGCAAGGGATGAAACCTGTTCTTTCCATCTATTCGACCTTCTTGCAGCGTGCATACGATCAACTTGTACACGATGTTTGTCGGCAAAATCTGAATGTCGTTTTTGCAGTTGACCGTTCAGGCTTGGTAGGGTCAGATGGCGAAACCCACCAAGGGGTTTTTGATATCGCCTTCTTACGCCATTTACCAAATATGGTCGTTCTTAATCCAAAAGATGAAAATGAATTACAACATATGATGTATACGGCTACAGAATATGATAAAGGACCAATAGCAGTACGTTTTCCAAGAGGGACAGGACTTGGTGTACCTATGGATGAAGAACTGAAAAAGATCGAAATCGGAACGTGGGAAGTCATGAAGGATGGTAAAGATATTGCGATTTTAGCGGTTGGTACAATGATTCCTGTAGCTTTGAAAGCAGCAGAAAAGCTTAAGACGCAGGGTATCTCTGCAATTGTCATCAATGCTAGATCCATCAAACCGCTGGATAATGGAATGATTACCGAACTTGTAACTAAGCGGATTCCTATACTGACGATGGAAGAGGGCATTCTTCAAGGTGGTTTCGGAAGCGCAGTTCTAGAATTCATTCATGACCTTGGTATACATGATGCAGTAATCGATCGGATGGGGATCCCAGATCGATTCATCGAACATGGCAGCGTCTCTAAATTATTAGAAGAAATCGAATTGACACCAGAAGGCGTCATCGAGCGAGTAATGCAAATGATTCCTAAGAAACAGCAGAGGGCTTATTGAGTATGAAAAAGAAAGAGCGGCTTGATGTCATTCTCGTCGATCGAGGATTGATTGAGACGAGAGAAAAAGCCAAAAGAGCAATCATGGCTGGACTTGTGTATTCCGAACAGGAAAGAATGGACAAGCCAGGTCAAAAGGTAGATGCATCCATCCCGATCGAACTGAAAGGGAATCCAATTCCTTATGTAAGTCGTGGCGGGTTGAAATTGGAAAAAGCATTGCAAACCTTTCATTTTGATGTGAAGGACAAAATCATGATCGATATCGGGTCTTCGACAGGTGGATTTACAGACTGTGCTCTACAGAATGGTGCAAAGTTTGTCTATGCGGTTGATGTCGGATACAATCAATTGGCCTGGAAGCTCAGGAATGATGATCGTGTCAGGGTGATGGAGCGGACAAATTTCAGGTACTCAAAACCTGAGGATTTCGAAAGTGGCCTGCCACATGTCGCTACGATTGATGTTTCGTTCATATCCTTAAAGCTTATCCTTCCTGTTTTGAAAGAAATTCTTGTCCATCGTGGACAGGTGGTCGCACTTGTCAAACCACAATTCGAAGCTGGGCGAGAAGAAGTGGGTAAAAAAGGGATCGTACGGGATCGGAAAATTCATCAAACAGTAATTGACCGCATGATCAAGTTCAGTCACGAAACCGGCTACCATGTGCTAGATTGCACGTATTCTCCAATTCGTGGCGGTGAAGGGAACATTGAATTCTTGCTTCACCTGGAAAAACCTGCGCATGACGAGTCACCCTTCATCAAATGGACAGGTAATACGGAAAGAGTCGTTGAACAAGCACATGCTTCTAAAGCAATATAAAGTAAAGAGCTGTTAAACATTGATGAAAGTTGATGTGGATTCAGCTCTTTTTTATTTTTTAGCGATGTTGGATTACGTCAAACTTCCTGCGGCGGTGACATCCTCCTCGTCAGTTTTCCAGTGACCGACGTACCTAAACGGGTCGCTTCCGCTTTTCGTTTGCCCGCGGAAAGGGAGTGAATTTCGTAGAAATCAATAGATACTAACAAAGCCTATTTTTATGTAAGTACCATTCTTAGTTGAAAGCCTCAAAATAAAGTGTGCTTGCGAATGTTTATTTTAGGGGTTTTTATTCTACATATGGAAAAACTATTTACCAGATATGTGTGAAAGTTTTTATTTCACTTTTCGTTTAAAGAAAAACCCAAAGGGTATACAAAGCCAAAAGTTGTTAAGGAGCAAAGAGCCTGATGGATTTACAGTATTTAGTTCAAGACCAAGTTGATGAAGATTTTTGTGATAGCCTGCCTTCTACTCAAATAAAAAAGATAACCGACACCTCCCTGAACGTTGAAAAAGGGTTTTTATTTGTTGCGATTAAAGGTGAAAAAACAGATGGTCATTCGTTTATTCACGATGCCATTAAAAAAGGGGCTGCCGCCATTATTGGGGAAGAAGATATTACTGACTTGCCTGTCCCTTATATAAAAATGGAGAATAGCAGAAAAGCGCTTGGGGCAATTTCTAAAAAGTTTTACCAGGATCCTTCAAAAGATAAGACCGTAATCGGAATCACTGGAACGAATGGTAAAACAACTACAAGTTATCTTTTGAGACATCTTTTAGAATCAAATGGGATTTCCTGCAGTTTATTCGGAACAATAAAAAATATCATAAATGGGATAGAAAGCGATACATGCAATACAACACCGAGTATATTGAAACTCAATGAATTACTTCACCAGAGTAATGATCAAGTTGTGATTCTCGAAGTTTCTTCCCATGGTTTATCTCAACATCGATTAGAAGGGATCGAATTCGATTATAGTCTTTTTACGAATTTATCACACGATCATTTAAATTATCATGGTACGATGGAGCGTTATTTCAAAACGAAATCCAAACTCTTCTATAAGATGAAAGAAGCTGGCCTCGCAATCATTAATATTGATGATTCTTGGGGAAGCAAGCTTGTGGATGAATTACGTCAAAACGAAATAGGGGTCTATACAATAGGGCAGTCAACAAACGCGGACCTCCACATCGAAGGGATCAACAGTTCGACTTTGAAAGTATGTGAAAACGGTACAAGTTTTGAGATTGATTCTAATATGCCTGGTCTCCACAACCTTTATAATGCAAGCATGGCTTATGCAACAGCTTTACAATTCAATATCAAAAAAGAAAATATCTTATCTGCTCTACTAACATTTGAAGGAGTTCCGGGACGGTTTAACATCTATAAACACCAAAACGATGCTACCGTTGTCATCGATTATGCTCATACAGCGAATGCAATCATGCATTGTTTAAAGGCTGCAAAGGACTATGGAGCAGAGAAAATCATCCATGTATTTGGTTTTCGTGGAGGTTCAGATACAGATAAAAGGGGAGATATGCTTCAAATCTCTTCTGAAAACAGCGACCAATTCATATTGACCTTGGATGATTTGAATGATGTGTCTCAAGATGAAATGATAAATACACTTGAAAAATTGAATGAAACAGTTGGAAGCACGCAAGGGATTATCATTCCAGACAGGACGGAAGCGATCAAACAAGCGCTTAAAATCACTGGGGCTCGTGACTGGGTAGTGATAACTGGAAAAGGACATGAAACCTATCAACAAACGTATTCCTTACCGACTGAATCAGACTTGGAGACAATTGAGTTTTTAATCAGCCAATCCGTCGATCTAAAGTGACTGGGGATGACCTGAAAATGAGTTATGCTTCAACATCAATAGTTATTGGATGTTGTACAGGAAGTTAAGCACTCATTTTGGTCGCCCTTTTTTTCATTTAAAGAAAGTATAAACACTTTCTTCAATATAAGGGCAACTAAGGTTCAGTCTGCGTTATGGCTTGGCTTTGCCAAGTTTTCTTTATGATGGTATGGAAAAGTATATAATTTGAACTTTACGGGTACAACACAATATACAGCAATATTCATGTTTATTCATAAAAGATGTACAATCTTAACTTCTTCATATATGATAAGCATATACATGTGTGTATAAATTTGTGGAGTGATTCAGATGAATAAAGGACAAAGACATATAAAAATCAGAGAACTAATTACGAATTTCGATATCGATACACAAGATGAACTTGTAGAGAGATTGAAGAATGCAGGCTTTAATGTGACACAAGCTACGGTGTCACGCGACATTAAAGAGTTGCATCTTGTGAAAGTTCCGATGCAGGATGGCCGGTATAAATACAGTCTCCCTGCTGACCAGCGGTTCAACCCGTTGCAAAAATTGAAAAGAACCTTGACGGATAGTTTCATCAATATCGATCATACGGACCATCTCATCGTCATGAAGACTTTACCCGGTAATGCCAATGCAGTAGGTGCACTTATCGATAATCTTGACTGGGAAGAAATCATGGGTACGATCTGCGGTGACGATACGATATTGATCATTTGTCGATCTCCTCAAGACAGCCCTGAAATTACACGCCAGTTTTTAGATATGTTGTAATGTTAGGAGGTGGGGAACCATGCTTACTGAAATTTCAATAAGGAATTTTGCGATCATAGAAGAAGTAACTGTGCCGTTTGAAGACGGCTTGACCGTTTTGACGGGGGAAACAGGTGCTGGTAAATCCATCATAATTGATGCAATCGGTCTATTGATTGGCGGACGCGGTTCATCTGAATATGTCCGGCATGGAACGGATCGTGCAGAGATCGAAGGGCTTTTTTATATTCGTGAAAATCATCCTGTAATTGATAAAGCGCTTGAGCTTGGAATTGATGTACCTGATGGGATGATTGTCCTTAAACGAGATATGACTAGTTCTGGAAAGAGTATTTGCCGTGTGAACGGTAAACTGGTCACATTGGCAATTCTTCGTGAAATTGGGCAATCCCTTATTGATATCCATGGTCAACACGAACATCAATTTTTAATGCAAAGTGATAAACATTTAACTCTGTTGGACCAGTATCATTCGGCTGAATTGAAGCGCACTCTAAACGAATATCACCAATTGTACAAGCGATACATAGATGTGCAGAAACAATTGAAGCAATTGACCGAAAATGAGCAGGAAATGGCTCATCGAATCGATTTGATCCAATATCAGCTTGAAGAGATTGACCAAGCACAACTGCAGCCGAATGAAGATGAAGAATTACAAGAGGAAAACCAAAGATTGAGCAACTTCGAACGGTTGTACCAATCTGTGAACGATGCTTATCAGGCATTATACGGTGAACAAAAGGGCATTGATGTTTTAGGTCTTGCAATGAGCCATCTTGAAGATGTTTCAGAGTATGATTCTGAATTAAAGCCGATTCAAGAAGCTGTGAGGAATGCTTATTATTCCTTGGAGGATACAGCACATCAACTACGGAATTATGTCGATACAATGGAATTCGA
Source organism: Alkalihalobacillus sp. TS-13 (assembly GCF_019720915.1). GTDB lineage: Bacteria > Bacillota > Bacilli > Bacillales > Fictibacillaceae > Pseudalkalibacillus. The sequence continues at coordinate 1,595,398 of NZ_JAHKSI010000001.1, read as the reverse complement.
TCCTGACAGACTTGAGGTCATTGAGGAACGTCTGCATGAAATCAATACATTGAAACGGAAATATGGAAACTCAGTCGAGGAAATTTTGGAATATAGTTCACGTATTGAAGAGGAACTTGATACCTTCACCAATAAGGATGATCGTATCAAAGTTTTGAAAGAAGAAATGAACGAAATCGGAAAAGATTTATACTTAGAAGCGAAACAATTATCCATACTAAGAAAAAAGACTGCAGAAAAGTTGGAGAAGAAAATCCATCAACAATTGAAAGACCTTTATATGGAAAAAACAACGTTCAAGGTTTCCTTTAAACCGACAACTACCGCTTCAAATATCACTACGGAAATCGACGGGAAAGCTGTACACTTTACAAAAAACGGTATAGATGATGTCGAATTCCTTATCTCCACCAACCCAGGAGAGCCGTTGAAACCTCTTGCGAAAATTGCATCTGGCGGTGAGTTGTCCAGGATCATTCTGGCTTTGAAAGCAATATTCTCAAATCAACAGGAAGTTGCGTCCATCATTTTTGATGAGGTTGATACTGGAGTGAGCGGAAGAGTCGCACAAGCGATTGCTGAAAAAATCCAGAAAATATCCGCAGGTTCACAGGTTCTATGTATAACACACCTGCCACAGGTTGCTGCAATGGCAGACCGACATCTTTATATTGAAAAAAACATCAAAAAGGATCGGACATTGACCATCGTAAAACCACTATCGTTTGATGAAAAAGTAAAAGAAATCGCGAGGATGATTTCGGGAGTCGAAGTAACTGATTTGACCAAGCGTCATGCAAAGGAAATGATTCAATATGCAGACGATGCAAAAATCAGCTCATGAAAAGCTATCCATTTAAGGGTAGCTTTTTCTTATACGAATGGTTATAGAAACACTCTCTAAAGGTCAAATTATAAATGCAACCAAAAAAGTTGTAGGGTAAGGAATGAGGAGAGTGACTGAATGAAAAGAATTAAAATCAGAAAAATAGTCGGCATTCTTCTCCTTGGATTCCTAATAAGCTTGGGGTTTATAAAGCCGATTCAGGACTATCTCAGTGTCCCAACTGATATAACCGTATTCCAGGGAGAGAGATTAACGATAGATCAGAATCATTCAAATGCTACGGTTCATTCGTCAGATGAGAATGAATCGATTTTGTCGCTTGGAAGTGTTGAAAACAACCCTCACTCCTTTTCCATCGAGGCGAACGAAGATGGCGACGCTGAAGTTACCATGCAAGTTTCGAATATACCTGTTAAAAAGGTAAATGTGAAGGTACTTCCTGAATTCAAGATCATTCCTGGCGGTCAGAATATAGGAGTTCGTTTAAATACGGTAGGCGTACTGGTTGTAGGCCATCATTTAATCGACACTTCTAATGGAGATGTTTCACCTGGTGAAAAAGCTGGAATACAGGTCGGAGATATGATAACAGCAATCAACGGGAAATCTATTCAAAAATTAAGTGATGTCGGACCTTTTGTGAAAAGAAGTGGAGAGTCCGGACAATCACTTAACCTCACCATCAAAAGGAATGAACAGACACTTCATAAGAAATTAACTCCAGTGAAAGATGCCTCTGATGCGAGTTATCGAATTGGATTATACATCCGTGATTCAGCAGCTGGCGTAGGAACAATGACATTTTATCATCCCGGAAGCGGTAAATATGGAGCTCTTGGGCATGTCATTTCAGATATGGATACGAAAAAACCGATTGTTGTCAATGATGGACAAATCATCGAATCAACAGTCACTTCCATCGAGAAAGGCAAAAACGGGAGACCTGGGGAAAAGCTTGCTCGCTTCAATAACGGAGAAAAGATACTCGGTTCAATATATAAAAATACGCAATATGGGATTTTTGGAAAACTGAAGAACCCGATTCGTAATGGAATAATGGATAATGCAATGCCGATCAAATTATCTCATGAGGTAAAGGAAGGGCATGCTGAAATCTTAACTGTCGTGAAGGGTGAGGAAGTGAAAAAGTACGATGTTGAAATCGTAAGTTCAGTTCCCCAGAAGTTCCCGGCAACTAAAGGATTAGTTGTCAAAATAACAGATCCGGAATTATTAGATGCTACTGGCGGGATTGTGCAGGGAATGAGTGGAAGCCCGATCATCCAGGATGGAAAAATAATTGGAGCGGTAACACATGTATTTGTTAATGATCCAACTTCAGGGTACGGAGTGCATATCGAATGGATGTTACAAGAAGCCGGAATCAATATTTACCAAGAGAATAGAAATGGCGATAAAGTGGCGAGTTGATGACTCGCCTTTTTTTGCTTTGTTTATAGTGTTGAGGAAAAATTTTCAGAGAAAACCTTCATGTTTTAGAGATAATTTTGAATTTGTTGGGCTAATCACAAAAAGCGGTACAAATGCTGTCACTCAAACTGACTAAGTCTAAAAATTCACATCAAAAGTCTAAAAAATTTGGGATAAATCTAAAATATTACAAAAAAGCATAAAAATGCTATAAAAGAAGTCTAAAAACATAAAATGAGGTGGACCGACGATCCGTCAGTCCTTCAGATTGGAATTTAAATTACAAAAAGTAGTCTGAAACTTGGAGATTCGTCAAATGTGCCGAGCGAATTTCTCCAACATCCATCAAAGTAACGAAGGCTCTTCATTCTGGTGTTTTAACCTTGTTCTCGGAATAATCTACGGCATCTGATATAATAAAATAAAGAATATTCGACAAAGAACACTAAAATATGTGGTGTCAAATGTGATTTAAGGTCGAAATTCAAAGAAAAATAGAGCATGATTAAGTATAGAATATTTTTCGATAAAAATTTAAAATTATTAAAGGAAATAGGGTTTTTGTGTGGAAATCATACATAAGACTTTGTAAGAGAAAAAGGAAAAATGATTTAGTTATGAGGAGGAACAGCGTAGTGCAAAAAATTAAAGTGTGTTTAGCGGATGATAACAGGGAACTTGTAGGTCTTCTTGATGAATACATTTCTGCACAAGAAGACATGGAAGTGGTTGGTGTAGCGTACAACGGAAAGGAATGTCTGGAATTACTTGAAGATGAGTTGCCTGACGTATTAGTGCTTGACATCATCATGCCCCATTTGGACGGACTTGCGGTTCTTGAAAATATGCATGACTTGAATTTAAGCACTAAGCCGAATGTGATCATGCTTACTGCATTCGGACAGGAAGATGTAACTACGAAAGCGGTTGAACTTGGAGCATCCTATTTTATTTTGAAGCCGTTTGATATGGAAAATCTAACGAATCAAATCCGTCAAATCAGCGGATCTAAAAAGTCATTTGTCAAGAACACTTCCACTACAACTTCCAGATCATTTACGAAAGAATATAAGCCGAAAAATCTTGATGCTAGCATTACGAGCATCATCCATGAAATCGGAGTGCCTGCACATATTAAAGGGTATATGTACCTTCGTGAAGCTATTACAATGGTGTATAATGACATTGAATTGCTTGGGTCGATCACCAAAGTCTTGTATCCGGATATCGCTAAAAAATTCAATACGACAGCTTCGCGTGTTGAACGTGCCATCCGGCATGCGATTGAAGTTGCTTGGAGCCGTGGGAATATCGACTCGATTTCGAATCTTTTCGGTTATACGGTGAGTATGTCCAAAGCAAAACCGACAAACAGTAGTTCATTGCAATGGTGGCTGATAAATTACGTATCGAGCATAAAGCTGGTTGAAAGACCGCTGAAATCGTAAAAAATTGAGCTAGCTTGTCTTCCGTTTTTAGTAACCAGCACTAATACAATAAAGGGGACTGTCCTAAAAGAAAAATGTCAGACACCTCCAACACAACATTTTTGTATCAATACCACGATTTTACTCAAAATGTTGTTAAGTTCGGAGAGGCTCAGACACTTTTTGGACTACCCCCTTTTTATGTTTGGAGAGAAGATGGGTCAACGACAATTTTGATATGCTGTATTTAAGTTCCGGATCCGTTTTACCAGCTCGGAGTTTTTGTTGATGTTATCATTTATGATTGTTGATACCATTGAGACATAATAACTGTTCATCGCCTGTTGTTTGGAAAATACATCATCATTTTGTTCTGCATATGTTTTAAAGTTTTCTTCAAAAAAAGCTACGCTAAACTGCTCCATATTTAATTTCCTCCTTTATTCCGGAATCTTTGTTGTACATTGTTCCGTTTCCGGTCTCTATAAAAGATGAAACCACCCACAAAGCCGAATCCTATTATAAACATGAGAATCCCGGTGATCAGCTCAATAATGAAATTCGGAAAAACCGGATGGACGATTCCAAATAGGGAATCCCGTATTAATTTTATACCTACCACACCTGCGATTCCAGGGACCACTAATACTAAAAGTGCGATTATTCTTGTCATATTGAATCATCCTTTTCTGTCGCTACTCATTTTACCGATTTTATCGTTTCCTGTCTATAAGTGTTTGCGTATGTAAAAAACAAAGGGTAAAATAAAAGTGTGAAAAAAATTGCATGGTAAAAAATAGGTGTAGCTAATGAAAAATGTAATCATAATTGGAGCTGGAAAAGTTGGTACAGCTCTTGTAAAAATCATTAACAAATCCCATGCCTTGAAATTGAAGGCAGTTATTGACCCTAACAAGGAAGCGCCAGGGATTAAAATAGCGCAAGAAATGGAAATAGCAATAGGGACAAGGTGGGAACAATACATAGACCAGCCAGTAGATGTTGTGATTGAGACTACAGGAGATGAAAAAACGTTCACCTCCCTTAGGGAAGTAAAGGATCGTCAATGGGTCATCATTCCTCCCTCAGTCGCAGTCCTGGTTTCGAATTTGATTGAGGAACAAGAAAATCTAATCAATCAACTATCAAGTCAATCCAGACAACAGGATTTAGTTCTAAGCTCCTCCCACGATGGTGTCATAGCTATTGATCGTACCCGCAAAATCACCATCTTCAATAAAAGTGCCGAAGTAATGACAGGTCTTGAAAATGCGCATGTCATCGGTAAAGAAATCACGGATGTCATCCCTAACAGTGAATTACCCCGCATCCTAAATCACGGAAAAACAGAAGTGAATAAGGAACAAGTTTTATACAATGGAAGGAAAATCATTACTACTAGGACTCCGATGATTGACGATGAAGGCAACATAATCGGAGCGTTCGCCGTTTTTAAGGATATCACTGAAGTTGTGGAAATGGCTGAAGAAGTAACGAGTCTGAAAAGCGTACAGACAATGCTTGAGGCGATCATCCATTCCTCGCAAGAAGCGATATCGGTTGTGGATGAAGAAGGGAAAGGTCTTATGGTCAACCCGGCTTATACGAGGTTGACAGGGTTGAAATCAGAAGATATCTATGGGAAACCGGCTACCACTGATATATCCGAAGGAGAAAGTATGCATATGCGGGTTTTGCGTACCCGTAAACCTGTCCGGGGCGTACGGCTGAAAGTAGGACCTAATCGAAGGGATGTTGTGGTCAACGTTGCTCCAGTCATCGTTGATGGTAAATTGAAAGGAAGCGTCGGGGTCATCCATGACATTTCTGAAATCCAGTCATTGACAGCGGAATTACAACGAGCCCGACAAATTATCCGTACATTGGAAGCCAAATATACGTTTTCAGATATCATCGGCGATTCCAGTGAAATGAAATTCGCAATTGAGCAAGCCAAGTTGGGAGCATCCACGCCTGCAACTGTTCTCTTAAGAGGGGAATCAGGGACAGGGAAAGAATTGTTCGCCCATGCGATTCATAATAGCAGCAGCTTGAAGTATAACAAGTTCGTTCGTGTGAATTGTGCCGCCATCTCTGAATCACTGCTCGAAAGTGAATTGTTTGGATATGAAGAAGGGGCATTCTCCGGTGCCAAAAAAGGTGGGAAAAGAGGTTTGTTCGAAGAGGCGAACGGTGGAAGCATTTTTCTTGATGAGATCGGTGAATTATCAAGCGATACACAGGCCAAGCTCCTCAGGGTTCTTCAAGAAAATGAGATCATACGGGTCGGAGGGACTAAAGCAATCCCGATCAAGGTACGTGTAATTGCGGCAACCAACGTAAATCTTGAAAAAAGAATAATTGAGGGCTCTTTTCGGGAAGATTTATATTATCGGATTAATCGTCTGCCGATCTTCATCCCTCCATTAAGAGAACGGAAAGAAGATATCGGTAAACTATGCGATCATCTGATTCGGAAATTGAATCAGGATTACGGACGGAATATCGAAGGTATTACCAAGGATGGTATAGACTATCTCTGCCAGTACCATTGGCCAGGTAATGTACGTGAGTTGGAAAATATCCTAGGGAGGGCGATCATCCATCTTTCGTTCCATGAATCTTGGATTGATGTCACATCAATACCTTCTTTAGATACTGATGCCCAGCCCAGAACAGAAGTTTCCATATCGCAAGGGACCAATGATTCTTTACAGACGCAAGTCGATCAATTTGAAAAAGGCTTGATTCAGAAAACCTTGAATGAATGTAATGGGAATAAAACAAAAACAGCTAAAGAACTCGATGTCTCCTTAAGAAATCTCTATTACAAAATTGATAAATACAGTATTGAATAAAATAGCATGCAATATTTTTCAATGTATGAAGAAAATTGCATGGTCCTATTTGTGAAAACGCCCGCCTATCAAGGTAAGAAAATTTGGCATGAATCTTGCATTTATAAGACGATGGGAAAAGATTAAGTATTAGAAAGGGTTGAACTCAGGTCATGCATTTAGAAAAACTCATCCAAGAAGCAACCCATATGCCCGATAAAGTTGTTGCAGTAGCTGCTGCAGAAGATGAAGAGGTCATCGAAGCAGTGAAAATGGCGTTAGAAAAGGAAATCGCTTCTTTTCAATTGTTCGGTGATGAAGGAAAGATTCTCTCTTTACTTCAAAATCAAGGGCTAGAAGCTTCTGAGCGTTTGAAAGTCATTTCATGCGACAATCCTGATGAGGCTGCGGAAATGGCGGTCCAAACGGTAAGCAGCGGACAAGCTGAGGTGTTGATGAAGGGGATGGTTCCTACAGCACGTATACTGAAAGCCGTATTGAATAAGGAATATGGTCTTAGAACCGGTAAAGTCCTCTCTCATGTTGCAGCTTTTGAAGTGACAGGCTATGATCGCCTCGTATTTGTAACTGATGCCGCCATGAATATTACACCCGATCTACAGCAAAAGGCAGATATCATCCAAAATGCTGTAGACGTTGCTGTTAAAATCGGTGTAGAAACACCTAAAGTTGCTCCTATAGCAGCAGTTGAAGTCGTCAATCCATCGATGGAAGCCACATTGGATGCTGCTGCCCTTAGTCAGATGAATAACAGGGGCCAAATCAAGAATTGCGTTGTTGATGGACCACTAGCTCTCGATAATGCGGTTTCTATAGAGGCTGCAGAACATAAAGGAATCCGAGGCGAAGTAGCTGGAAGAGCTGATATCCTCCTCGTTCCAAATATCGAGACGGGAAATGCATTGTACAAATCCTTGATATATTTTGCCCGCGCTAAAGTTGGTGCTGTCATCGCTGGAGCGAAAGCACCGATTGTACTTACTTCAAGAGCGGATACTGCGGAGAGCAAAGTGTATTCAATCGCATTAGCTGTACGTTCCGTTTAAGAATAGGCCAAATGGTTAGAGGCTTGATGGCGGGAAAAGCGAGCCAGGTGAGACCCCACAACAAGGAGGCTTTCGGATCGCCAACGGAAAGCGAGTATAAGAATTCTTAAGGAGGAATATGAACATGGAAATTTTCAAGTATATGGAGACTTACGATTACGAGCAATTGGTGATTTGCCAGGATAAACAATCAGGATTGAAGGCGATCATCTGTATTCATGATACGACTTTAGGTCCTGCACTTGGCGGTACGAGAATGTGGACATATGAAACAGAAGACGCTGCGATTGAAGATGCGCTTCGACTTGCAAAAGGGATGACATATAAAAATGCTGCAGCAGGTTTGAACCTAGGCGGAGGAAAGACGGTTATTATCGGAGACCCAAGAACAGATAAAAATGAAGAAATGTTCCGGGCGTTTGGACGTTACATCCAAGGTTTAAATGGTCGTTACATAACTGCAGAAGATGTTGGAACAACTGTCGCTGATATGGACCTGATTCGTCAAGAAACTGAATTCGTAACTGGTGTATCACCAGCATTCGGTTCTTCAGGAAATCCATCACCAGTAACGGCCTATGGTGTTTATCGTGGTATGAAGGCAGCAGCTAAAGAGGCATTCGGAACGGACTCGCTCGAAGGAAAGGTCGTTGCTGTCCAAGGTGTTGGGAACGTTGCTTACAACCTATGCAAACACCTGCATGAAGAAGGTGCACAGCTGATCGTCACCGATATCCATAAGGAAGCTGTACAGCGTGCGGTAGACGATTTCGGAGCAAAGGCTGTAGATCCTGAAGAGATTTATTCTGTTGAATGTGATATCTATGCACCATGCGCGCTTGGAGCGACAGTTAACGATGAAACGATTCCGCAATTGAAAGCGAAAGTTATTGCTGGTGCTGCAAATAACCAACTGAAAGATACGAAACATGGAGATACGATACATGAAATGGGCATAGCTTACGCACCTGACTATGTCATCAATGCAGGCGGAGTCATCAATGTCGCAGATGAATTATACGGCTACAACCGTGAACGTGCGATGAAGAAAGTTGAAACGATCTATGACAACATTGCAAGTGTATTTGAAATTTCAAAGCGCGATAATATCCCTACTTATATGGCAGCTGATCGCCTTGCGGAAGAACGGATTGAGCGCAATAAGAATTCAAGAAGCCAATTCCTATTGAACAGCAGGCATATTTTATCTCAACGCATCGGCCAATAATATAGAGCTTTGTTAAACGTTGATTAATTAGTCAAGCAAAATTCACGATACGTCTACGGTTTGCCCGTAGAACTGGAATGGATATCGCAAGATCAACATAACAGAGCCTGGTTTTTAAAAAATCGTTTTTAGAGTCATCAATGGAGGGTTCCGTTTTGCAACAAAGAGAATATCGATTACTTGTAATTAATCCTGGATCAACATCTACTAAGATTGGAATATTTGATGATGAACACTCAGTATTTGAGAAGACCATTCGTCATGATAGCGAAAAAATCAGCGAATTCGAACACATCATCGATCAATATGAATTCCGCAAAAATGTCATTCTGGAGACATTGGACCATGAAGGAATCAACGTTTCTAAGTTAAGTGCAGTCGTTGGACGTGGTGGTCTTCTTCGTCCAATTGAAGGCGGAACTTATAATGTGAATGATTTAATGCTCGAAGATCTCCGTAAAGGTTATTCTGGAGAACATGCTTCTAATTTAGGCGGGATCATCGCTTTTGAGATTGCGCGAGGATTGAATATTTCTTCATTTATTGTCGATCCGGTAGTTGTTGACGAATTAGCGCCACTTGCAAGAGTTTCAGGTGTACCGGAAATAGAAAGAAAAAGTATATTCCATGCACTTAACCAAAAAGCAGTTGCACGAAGAGTGGCAAAGCAGTTAGACCGTTCATACGAAGAACTTCGTTTGATTGTTACGCATATGGGTGGAGGAATTACAGTCGGTGTACATCAAGAAGGAAAAGTCATTGACGTAAATAATGGATTACATGGAGAAGGACCATTTTCTCCTGAAAGAGCTGGGACTGTCCCGGTAGGGGATCTCGTGTCTATGTGTTTTTCTGGAGAATATTATGCAGAAGAAATCATGAAAAAGCTTGTTGGTAATGCAGGATTTGTCGGCTATCTCGGTACGAATGATGCGGTGGAAGTCGAAAAGCGGATTGAAGCTGGTGATGAAAAGGCAAAGCTGGTCTATGAAGCGATGGCTTATCAAGTCGCCAAGGAAATCGGTGCAGCAAGTGCAGTGCTGCATGGCAAAGTCGATGCAATTGTACTGACAGGCGGACTTGCTTATGGTAAGGATTTTGTAAATGAAATCACTGAACGGATCGAATGGATCAGTGATGTGATCGTACATCCTGGTGAGAATGAGCTTCAAGCATTGGCTGAAGGCGGCTTACGTGTACTACGTGGAGAAGAAGATGCGAAAGAATATCCAAATCAACCGATAGAACAAAGCATTTAACGGAAAGGGGAATGAATCATGGCTGAGAATTATGATCTCGTCATCCTCGGTGGAGGTACTGGCGGTTATGTAGCAGCAATTCGAGCTTCCCAGCTTGGATTATCTGTCGCCATCGTTGAAAAAGGAAAATTAGGAGGGACATGCCTTCATAGAGGTTGTATCCCGAGTAAAGCATTATTAAGGAGTGCAGAAGTTTTTGCAACGGCTAAGAAAGGTGAAGAATTCGGTGTCATTGCAAAAGATGTAGCATTGAACTTCGAGCGTGTCCAACAGCGTAAGCAAGGTATTGTCGATCAGCTTCATAAAGGTGTCCAGCATCTTATGAAAAAAGGGAAAATCGATGTGTATGAAGGACATGGCCGTATATTAGGTCCGTCTATCTTCTCACCGATGCCTGGCGCGGTTTCAGTCGAGTATAACAATGGAGACGAGAATGTCATTCTGGTACCAAAAAACCTGCTCGTCTCAACTGGATCACGCCCAAGAACGTTACCTGGCCTTGATATCGATGGAGAATTAGTCCTGACATCGGATGAAGCATTGGAGCTTGAAGAGCTTCCATCCTCAATCATCATTGTCGGAGGAGGCGTCATCGGGATTGAATGGGCTTCAATGTTCATTGACTTCGGGCTTGATGTAACCGTATTAGAATACGCTGATCGAATTGTTCCTACAGAGGACAAAGAAATTTCGAAAGAAGCGACACGCATTTTGAAAAAGAAAGGTGTAAAGATCGTCACTGGTGCAAAGGTTTTGCCTGAGAGCCTTGAAAAAGGAGAAGGGGTAATGATCAAAGCTGAGCATAAAGACGAAGAGAAATCCTTCTCTGCAGATAAACTATTGGTTTCTGTAGGTCGCCAGCCGAATGTTGAAGACATCGGCCTTCAGAACACAGAAATCCAAGTTGAAAAAGGTGCAATCCAGACGAACGAATTTTATCAGACCAAGGATTCGCATATCTATGCAATCGGAGATGTGATCGGTGGACTTCAATTGGCTCATGTGGCCTCCCACGAAGGAATTGTAGCTGTTGAACATATGGCTGATCAAAATCCACATCCGATCGACTACACGATGATTTCCAAGTGTATCTACTCAAACCCTGAAATGGCAAGCGTAGGGTTGACCGAAGATGAAGCGAAGGAAAAAGGCTACGATATTAAAATCGGTAAGTTTTCATTTAAAGGAATCGGTAAAGCACTCGTTTATGGACAATCTGATGGATTTGTAAAACTGATTGCTGATAAAGAAACAAATGATTTACTTGGAGTCCATATGATTGGACCACACGTAACGGATATGATCTCTGAAGCAGGTCTTGCAAAGGTTCTGGATGCAACACCATGGGAAATTGCACACTCTGTCCATCCGCATCCGACATTGTCAGAGGTAATCGGAGAAGCAGCCTTAGCAGTTGATGGCAAAGCGATTCATAACTAGGATATTTTAAGGAGGGCAATATGATGGCCGAAAATCGACATGAAAGATTAGGTTTATCTGATGAGCAAGTAATCAAGATGTATGAAACGATGTTGATGGCAAGAAAAATCGATGAAAGAATGTGGCTGTTGAACCGAGCAGGAAAGATTCCTTTCGTCATTTCGTGTCAGGGACAAGAAGCGGCACAAGTAGGTGCAGCCATGGCACTCGACAAAGAAAAGGATTACGCACTCCCTTACTACCGTGATATGGGTGTTGTCCTTTGGTTCGGTATGACCGCACGTGATCTCATGTTATCCGGTTTTGCAAAAGCTGAAGACCCGAACTCAGGCGGACGCCAAATGCCTGGACACTTTGGGCAAAAGAAAAACAACATCGTTACAGGTTCTTCACCAGTAACAACTCAAGTGGGGCATGCAGTAGGAATTGCATTGGCAGGAAAAATGGAAGGAAAAGACCTCGTGACGTTCACTACTTTCGGTGAAGGATCATCCAACCAGGGTGATTTCCACGAGTCTGCTAACTTTGCGGGAGTACATAAGCTTCCTGTCATTTTCATGTGTGAAAACAATAAGTATGCCATTTCTGTTCCGATCTCTAAGCAGCTTGCTTGTGAAAAAGTATCCGACCGTGCAATCGGTTATGGTATGCCAGGCGTCACTGTTGATGGGAATGACCCACTGGCTGTTTATGAAGCGGTTAAAGAAGCTGCTGAACGCGGCCGTCGTGGTGAGGGTCCTTCATTGATCGAAACCGTGTCTTACCGTTTGACACCTCACTCAAGTGATGATGATGATCGTGCATATCGTGAGCGTGAAGAAGTTGAAGAAGCAAAACAAAAAGATTCATTGATCACTTTCAAAAAGTACCTTGAAGATCTCGGAATCCTGACAGAAGAAAAAGCAAAAGAAATCTCTGAACGCATTGATAAAGAAGTGGATGAGGCTACGGACTATGCTGAAGAAGCACCGTATGCGGAGGCTGAAAGTGCGCTCAAATATGTGTATGCGGAATAGGGGGACGAAAAAATGCCAGTAATTTCATATATAGAAGCTGTAACGCAAGCATTGCGTGAAGAAATGGAACGTGATGACAAAGTATTTGTACTTGGAGAAGACGTTGGGGTTCGTGGCGGTGTTTTCCGTGCAACCGCTGGTCTTTATGAGCAATTTGGAGAAGAACGCGTAATCGATACGCCTTTGGCTGAATCTGCGATCGCGGGGGTAGGAATCGGTGCAGCGATGTATGGAATGCGTCCTGTTGCTGAAATGCAATTTGCTGATTTTATCATGCCAGCAGTGAACCAGATCGTTTCTGAAGCTGCTAAGATCCGTTATCGTTCAAACAACGATTGGCATTGTCCAATCACAATCCGTGCACCATATGGCGGGGGAGTCCATGGAGCACTTTACCACTCCCAGTCTGTTGAAGCGCTTTTCGCGAATGTTCCAGGTCTAAAGATTGTCATGCCTTCGACTCCTTATGATGTAAAAGGACTGTTGAAAGCTGCTATCCGTGACGAGGATCCAGTCCTTTTCTTCGAGCATAAGAGAGCGTATCGACTGATCAAAGGTGAAGTACCTGAGGATGACTATACACTTCCAATCGGTAAAGCAGATGTGAAGCGAGAAGGTGAAGATATCACAGTCATTACATATGGACTGTCCGTACACTTTGCCCTTCAAGCTGCTGAAAAGCTTGAAAAAGACGGAATTTCCGCACATGTCCTTGATCTACGTACGGTTTATCCGCTTGATAAAGAGGCAATCATAGAAGCAGCATCTAAAACAGGGAAGGTCTTGTTGGTGACTGAAGACAATAAAGAAGGAAGCATCATAAGTGAAGTTTCAGCGATCATCGGTGAACATTGCCTGTTCGATCTTGATGCTCCGATTCAGCGTCTTGCTAGCCCTGATGTGCCGGCAATGCCTTATGCACCGACTATGGAAAAATATTTCATGATCAACCCAGATAAAGTCGAAAAAGCTATGCGCGACTTAGCGGAATTTTAATCTCCAAGGAGGGAAACGAAATGGCAACAGAAAAAATATCCATGCCCCAGCTTGGTGAGAGTGTTACAGAAGGAACGATCAGTAAATGGCTCGTTCAAGTTGGAGACGAAGTAAAGAAGTATGATCCGATTGCAGAGGTCATGACGGATAAAGTTAACGCTGAAATCCCATCATCTTATACAGGTACGATCAAAGAGCTTGTAGCTGGTGAAGGAGATACCATCGAGGTAGGTGAGCTTGTCTGTTACATTGAGACAGAAGGCGGAGCTGGTGCTACGGAGAAAGAAGAGGCACCGACAGAAGTCGATCCTGTTGAAGACTCTTCTGCAGAAGAGCAACATGCTGAAGCTGCTCCTAAAAAGGAAAAGCGTAAGCAGCCTAAAGACGGTAAAGCGCGCTATTCTCCAGCTGTTCTACGATTAGCGCAAGAAAATGATATCGACCTTGAGCAAGTGGAAGGAACTGGACGCGAAGGACGGATCACCCGTAAGGATCTTCAAAAGCTGATTGATTCAGGTGACATCCCGAAAGCTGGAGATAAACCGAAGGAAGAAGCAGCTCCAGCACCTGAAAAAGCGCCGGAACCGACACAAGCTCCTGTAGCTGCAGCATCCAAACCAGCATCCAAACCAGCATCCAAACCGATGAACATCCCTGTTGAAGAAGGCGATGTTGAAATTCCAGTAAGTGGTGTGCGCCGTGCGATTGCTGATAACATGGTACGAAGCAAGCATGAAGCACCTCACGCATGGATGATGATGGAAGTAGACGTAACGAACCTCGTGGAATATCGTAACAGTGTAAAAGGCGACTTCAAGCAAAAAGAAGGATACAACATCACTTTCCTTCCATTCTTTATCAAAGCAGTCGTCGAAGCACTTAAGGAATTCCCGATGATCAACTCAATGTGGGCAGGCGATAAGATCGTCCAGAAGAAAGCGATCAACATTTCTATCGCTGTCGCAACCGAAGATTCGCTTTTCGTCCCTGTCATCAAGAATGCAGATGAGAAGAGCCTTAAAGGTATCGCGAAGGACGTTAATGAACTTGCTTCTAAAGTCCGCAGTGGCAAGCTTTCCGGAGACGATATGAAAGGTGGCACTTTCACTGTCAACAATACAGGTTCATTCGGTTCGATCCAATCAACACCGATCATCAACTATCCTCAAGCTGCGATTCTTTCCGTAGAATCGATTGTGAAGCGTCCAGTTGTAATGGATAACGGTATGATTGCAGTCCGTGATATGGTTAACCTTTGTATGTCCCTGGACCACCGTGTGCTGGATGGATTAGTTTGCGGAAGATTCCTATCACGTGTCAAGGAAATCGTTGAAAACACAAGTAAAGAGAATACATCTATCTATTAAAATAGAGATAAAACGTGCTGATCGCAGCACGTTTTCTTTTTCAGCTTCGGGCATCCTCATGTAAGAATGAGAACGATCCTGGTTCTTAATAATATAAATATAATAAAAATTGTTGAAAATCGTAATGGTTACGATATAATAATAGTGCTCTGAAAATAAATCGGAATCATTACGAAAGGAGCGGCAGCATTGCGGATACTTACATTTTTACTCATGTTCGCCTTCATCATTTCAGGATGCGGTCAAAAAGAATCAAACGTAGACGGCGAAAAAGGTACTGATTTTATAATTTATACGTCCATATATCCTTTACAGTATTTTGCGGAAAGAATCGGGGGAGATTCCGTTAAGGTCGAGTCCATCATCCCTCCAGGCTCAGATGGTCACACATATGAACCGACGACGAAAGAACTGATCAATATTTCTAAAGCAGATCTGCTCATCTATAATGGTGCTGGTTTCGAAGGGTTCGTCGGAAAGGCGAAAAAATCTTTGGAAAGCCAGGATGTTTCCTTTTTGAATGCATCAGCTCATATTACCGAGGATGAATCAGAACATGAGGACGGTCATGAGGATGAACACCACGAGCACGGTGATCATGAACATGGAGAAATCGATCCTCACCTATGGCTCGATCCTGTCTATGCAATCGAGATGGCTCATACGATAAAAGATGAAATGATCAAGCAACGACCAGAAAAAAAGGAAGAATTCGAAGCAAATTTCAAGGCGTTGAAAAGTGATTTAGCGGAACTTGATCAGAAATTTGAGGAGCTTGCTGAAAACGCACAACGCAAAGAGTTCATCGTTGCACACAGTGCCTACGGAAACTGGGAAGAGAGATACGGTCTCAAGCAAATATCTGTAGCAGGTACATCGCCTTCACATGAACCATCACAAAAAGAAGCGCAAGCAATAATCGATTTTGCCCAGGAAAACGATGTTCCTTATATCCTATTTGAAAAGAACATCACCTCAAATGTTGCGAAGATGATTCAGAAAGATGTGGACGCCGAGGCATTATACTTGAGCAATCTGGAGTCACTTACTGAAGAACAGATGGATCAGAATGAAGATTACCTCAGAGTCATGGAAGAAAATCTTACTACGCTAAAAAAAGCCTTGAACAGCAAATAAAAATTTATGGAAAAAAGTTTTAAATTTTGGGAACAGGGTAAATAAATAGTACAACACCTCTATACCCCCTAACCCCCTTTCTAGAGTGAGCCTAGTGCTTGCTTTTTTTTTTGCTTTCCAGGAAATCTGGAAATTTGCGATACACCCCATCTTTCGAATAAAATAGTAGGTAACAGGTAATGGAAGGGTGTGGAAGGTTTTGAATATGAATTTCAACATGTTCATGAATGATGTGGTTGTGACTGCACGTAATGAAGCGAAAGAAGCAGGATTTGCTGAATTGACGACCCCCGAAGAGGTAGAAGCGGCATTTGGTAAAGAAGGGACGACCCTAGTGCTGGTAAACTCCGTTTGTGGTTGTGCAGGAGGAATCGCAAGACCTGCTGCTGGTTACGCCTTGCATAAAAGTGATGTTAAACCCGATCATGCAGTGACGGTATTCGCTGGCCAGGATAAGGCTGCAACTGAAAAAGCGAGATCCTTCTTTACAGGGTATCCTCCGTCATCACCGTCTTTCGCTCTGCTGAAGGATGGGAAGCTGATGGCGATGGTTGAGCGCCATGAAATTGAAGGATCTGAACCGATTGAAGTGGTCTACAAACTGCAAGATGCATTCAAAGAACATTGTTAAGATACATGTCACCGGCATTTGTCCGGTGGCATAACTTTTAAGTATTAAAAAGGATAGCTTGGCCAAGCCTCATTATCTGAATCTTGACAGTGATGACGATATGGCGTAAACTAAAGTCCTGTCCAAAACTAATGCGTCCATAGTGAAATGGATATCACACGAGATTTCGGCTCTCGTATTCTGGGTTCGAATCCTGGTGGGCGCGCCATAATAATTCATAAAACCGGCGTAAGCGGGTTTTTTTGCTTTTAGTCCTTATCCGAATCTTGTCAAATGTTGATAAAAACAAAAATATGTACATATATTTTGGGAAATGTTCAATAAATACCAGGAAATGTACATATATCTTGAGAAATGTTCAATAAATGGAAAGATATGTACATATTTATTTTGTTCAACGAAAATTTAATCTTTCACAAGAAAATCGATCAAATAAAATGTAAATATAAAAATAAAAATGAGATATTAACTACACAGCAGTGTGAAAAATTAGGAAGGAAACTTTTGAAAGAAAACACACCTTTGGATTTTGACATACTTGAAAAATAACCAATCACTTATTGTCCAAAGCAAACCTCACTACCTCAGGGAAGAAAATACCACCTCGATCTGAATATCTTCCATTCTTAAATCTCATGTCTGCTTCGATTTTCTCCACATAGGGTGTCTTTATTTCACGAAAACTAGGGGTATGGTTTACAATAGGATATGACTCTGGAACCAGTACTTTATTCAATAGTAGGTCTCCATACATTATTTAAAATCAACATCTACAGAATGAAAGGGGGCAATGCCTTGTCATTTCCGATTGGCTATCGTACGTTGAAAACTGCAATTGCTGCACCTCTGGCTATATTGATCGCCCAGACTTTCCAGCTTGAATTTTACATATCAGCGGGTATACTTGCGGTTCTCTGCATCAAAGTGACGAAAAAGAAATCGATCGTCAGTTCATGGGAACGATTTTCAGCATGTTTGATCGGCATTGGTTTTGCATTCCTCTTTTTTGAAGGGATCGCCTATCATCCGCTCGTGCTCGGACTGCTTCTATTGGCTTTTATACCAACCCTTGTTGCGCTCAAATTGAAGGAAGGCGTCATAACAAGCGTGGTCATCATCCTTCATTTCCTGATGATCAAGGATTTTTCTGTTTCGATCGTACTGAATGAACTTGCAATCATCATAATCGGTATCGGAATGGCGCTTGTGATGAACCTGTATATGCCGAGTATGGAATCTCAATTGAAAAAGTATCAAGAGGACGTGGAAAGTAATTTTGAAAAAATCCTCAAGGAATTCTCGAAGTTTCTAAGAGAAGGGGAAAGCGATTGGGATGGCAAAGAGATCGTTACTGTGGACAGGCTGATTAAAGAGGCGAAAAGTCTCGCTTTCCGTGATGTCGAAAACCACCTGACAAGACATGAGAACCAATACTATAACTATTTTAAAATGAGGGAAAAGCAGTATGAGATTCTCGGTCGGGTGATGCCAGTCATTACATCACTGGATCATACCTACGTCCAAAGCTTCCGGATAGCGGATTTTCTTGATGATTTGGCTGACGCAATCCACCCTGGGAATACGGCACAAAGGTTCCTTGATGAGCTTGAAAGAATGAGGAAGACCTTTCGCAACATGGATCTTCCTAAAGATCGGGAGGAGTTTGAAACAAGGTCCTCATTGCATTATTTTTTACTTGAAATGGAACAATACTTGATTTTGAAAAGATATTTTAAAGCTAGAGATTAGTGATTAATCCAGTCATCCTCTTGGCAAACTAATGAAGAAAAGTTCGACGAGGGAGGATCATGGTATGGGACAACTATCACTTTTTCTAGCTTCTTTTATTTTCATGATTTCACCGATTTGGCCGCTCGGGGAGAATCCTTTGCCTGGGGACCCTTATGTTATCGTCAATAAAGCAAATAACACCTTTGCTTATATCAACGAGGGGGAAATCGATAAGACGGGGCGTGTCGCTACAGGAAAATCCAAGGACTTGACACCTGAAGGGGAATTCAACATCATCGTCAAAGCTGTGGATCCTTATTATCGAAAAAAAGACATTCCAGGCGGGGATCCAGATAACCCTCTTGGATCAAGGTGGATCGGATTTGATGCAAAAGATACTGATGGAAGGACGTATGGTCTCCATGGAACGAATACACCAAAAGCGATCGGCCATTTTATCACAGCCGGCTGTGTCCGTTTTTATGAGGATGATATCAAATGGTTGTATGATCATGTCCCGCTGGGCACAAAAATCCTGATCGTCGATATGAAAAAACCGTTTGAACAAATCGCAAAAGAACAGCGCATTATGGAATAGAAATTATCCACTCGATAAACTTATTTCAGGCGGGACTGGCATGCAAGCCTGAATCCTTGATCGATTAAATTATCAAGTTTTTCTTCTTCCTGATCATTAGGCTCGGTCAGTATGGACATACCTTTCAACAGTTGGACTTTGCATCTGCCACAAGTCCCTTTTTTACATTTAAAATCAATCTTATTTCCTTGCTGCAGTGCAGAGTCCAATAACGTCATGTATTTATCGAGACGAACTGAATATGCTGTTCCATTTTGGATTATATATATAGTATTTACCTGATGGTTTTCGTGAGGTTCTGCCACATTGGCCGTAGTCTTTCCTGCATTTGGGGGAACATCATTTTCACTTCCTGCCGCAGAAGCGGATTGTGATTTTAAGGAACCAATGGTCAAAGGCTTTTTCATGATAAAGAGATCCTCCTTTTTTGTCTTTGTCAACTTTAATGTTGCCTTAATTTTAAGTGAAAATCTCGAGACTCCCACGGAAAGGTGGTGGATTTCGCAAAAAGAAACAATTATAAAATGTTGTTGACTTGAGAATGATTTTCACTTACAATGAGAATAAATATCGCTGAGAATGATTATCATATTTATTGATAGGAGGCTTTTCAAATGGGATACGATGTAAATGGCTTCACTGACATGCATACACTTTTGACGAACGAACGAAAAATTGGTGGAGCAATTGAAGCAAGTCGTATACGTTTGAGTACTGGTGAAGAATTTACATATCCAGTCATTACGAACATTGATTTTTCTGGTTCCACATTCTATTCGATTGGCTTCATTACCGATGACGGTGAAAAATACATTGTAAACGTAAAAGATATCAGTATGATGGCTTCTTGTCGCCACTGTCCGATTCAAGAATTGAAAAACAATCACTATAAAGATTTTAAAACTAGTCAACGGCTAGACTATCTGAAACGGTTATGCGAAATCAATGAAGGTGCTTGTACACCTATATTCGAAGAAGAGGTCTCAGCAATCATCAATGATATCGGTGAAGATGCAATCGAACAAGAAGCGGAACTGACACATTTGAAAAAGCAGCCACTTAAAAATCCATTCAAAATCGCTTAGTAAAAAAGTAGAATCCCATTCAGGATTCTACTTTTTTGTTGGTGCATCAAGTGTACAGATCGCTGACGGACGCTTGATCCGAAGAACTGAGCTTTCATACACACGGAATAGATAGTTCATATGTTCAGTATCCATGAAGGCTGAATCGAAATCTTCAGCAATTGCAAGATCCAGGTTTTCACGGCCGGTAGCGATCAAGGCACCAGAATCTTCTTTTATGACAGGTGATTGGAAAATCCCATCTGTTACAAGCTCCCTGATATGTTCAATCTCGAGTACATGCGTCCCTTCATGCACCCGATGAATCAACGCATAGAGGGAAGGGGAAAGAACTAAAGCATATGGTCCGCTGTGCCCCATTTTAAGAAGTTTGTTTCGTGCTTCCACGATATCCGTGAATGCATTGCCTGATTTCATCCAATCCTCACGAATGTGGGTCAACCTACCTTTTACATTCATTAAGCCTTCTATATCAAACTTTTTCGCTCCATTGAAAATCATGTCATCTTCTAGAAGGGCGGACTGGGCAGCAGCATTAGCGGCAGCTGAGAAGTCGACAGGGATATCCAGCGTTTTCGCTTGTTCAATATCGCGCCAGTAGAGGATGAAATCTTTATACAGTAATGGAATGGTGAGGTTCACACGTTTTGTCGGTTCAGATAGCTGGAGGTTTTCACCATGATAGCCCATTGATCCAAGTTCTTTCTCTTCATATACATCGTTGGTTACTGTTTGTACCCCTTGACCAAGTGGACCATAAATATCGATAAAACGTCTCCCGATCAGTTGTCTTTTGATACTGTCCATAATTGTGGAATCCAACTGCTGCCAATCACGATCACTTAATGGAGAATCTGCAAATACGTCAACTTTGTTCATAATAATTACCTCCCTTTAAGGCTTCCGACTGTTAGTCCTTTTTTGTAGCGTCTTTCTTTTTCCGGCTCAGGTTTGGGTTCAGGTTCTGGTGCAGCGTCTGAATTTCGATCTGAAGTTTGAGATGAGTACATATCCACTTTCAGATGGCCAGCTTTGTCTTCTTTTTCATCTGTTGGAATCGATGCTTCTGTACTTACGATCCCTTCAAACTGGTCATTCAAGTCATTTAACATCGTTTTGATGGTTTGGTAATCTTCATTGGTCATGTCCCGTAGGCTTTGCAGACTTGATTCATGTTCCGTATCTTTAAACTGAAATAATGCGAGATCTAAATGCTCCAAGAAATTATGAAGGCCGAATTTTTCAAGACTGATATCCTGTAGGACTCTTACGAATTCATGATTTGAAGGATGGGAAGTCTCAGGATTATTGATGAAATGATCAAGCTTTGGGTTCAACATCGTCAATCGATCCTGACGATGTTCTTCTTCTTCATAAATGTGATGGAAATAGAGCCTTTCATGCTCGTCTTTTGCATTTTCGATTGTTGGTTCAAGGATACCCATGAAAACGTTCAAAGCATCCTCAGTTCTGGAAAAAATGTTTTTCAATTCCTGGAATTGTTCTGACATCACATCACACGCTCCTCTCTGTCTGACTTCTCCATTTTCAATCATCATTGCCGATTTAAACGTTTTTTATCCTTTTTAAGCTTGTCGAGACTTGGTTAGCCTTCCAAGCGATCAAGGTTAAAACATGAATGCAACATTTGCAAGAAGTGAAATGCACATGGCGATGATCATCAGATAAATCATGATTTTCATCCATTTATTACGCATTGCTATTACCTCCTAAGATTCTTACATCTTATTGTACAGAGAAAAGGTTGACGGTACAAGCGCAAAGCGTGTCGAGTTTTTTCGAGAAAATGCAGGAGTTAACCGCTTTCATAGAGAAGTGAAGTAGGTGGTAAACATGTATGCAAAAGGAGGCTTCTAGAATGGAACATGAAAAAGGGTTCGAGCAAGCATATAAAGAGTGGCAAGAAATGACAAAAAAGTTGATGAATCGATTTCCAGAACGTAAGGAAGCGTTCAAGACATCATCTAGTATCGATATTGAAAGACTATACCTTCCAGTACAATTAAATTCATCATATATGGAGAAACTCGGTCTGCCGGGTCAATATCCTTTTACAAGAGGGATCCAGCCGACGATGTACCGTGCGAGACATTGGACGATGCGTCAGTATGCAGGTTTCGGGTCTGCTGAAGAGACGAACAAGCGGTTCCGTTACCTTCTGGATCAAGGACAAACTGGATTATCCGTAGCATTCGATCTTCCTACTCAGATCGGGTACGATTCAGATCACGCCATGTCAAGAGGAGAGGTAGGAAAAGTCGGGGTCGCTATCGACTCTCTAGAGGATATGGAAGCATTATTGAACGATATTCCGTTGGATAAAGTAAGTACTTCAATGACAATCAACGCCCCGGCAGCTGTCCTATTGGCGATGTACATCGTGGTAGCTGAAAAACAAGGGATATCTCCGGAAAAGATATCTGGAACAATCCAAAACGATATTTTAAAAGAGTACATTGCGAGAGGGACGTATATCTTTCCACCGAAGCCTTCAATGCGCTTGATCACAGATATCTTCGCCTACTGTGCTGAAAATGTACCTCGATGGAACACAATCAGCATATCGGGTTACCACATACGTGAGGCTGGTGCCACAGCAGCGCAGGAATTAGCTTTCACGATTGCGAATGGAAAAGCATATGTTGAAGCGGCTCTAGAAGCTGGTCTTGATATCGATCAGTTTGCACCTCGTCTGGCATTCTTCTTTAATGCGCATAATGAGTTTTTTGAAGAAATTGCTAAATTCAGGGCGGCACGTAGAATGTGGGCAAAAATCATGAAAGAAACATATCAAGCAAAGAATCCGAAAAGCTGGCAGCTTCGGTTCCATACTCAAACTGGCGGTTCAACCTTGACCGCCCAGCAGCCAGACAACAATGTCGTACGTGTAACAGTCCAGGCACTTTCCGCAATATTGGGTGGAACGCAAAGCTTGCATACGAATTCCCGCGACGAGGCTCTCGCTCTTCCGACAGAAGAATCTGCTAGAATTGCTTTACGGACCCAGCAGATCCTTGCCAATGAAAGTGGTGTAGCGGACACCGTAGATCCACTTGCTGGTTCTTATTATGTAGAATCACTGACAGATGAACTTGAAAACGAAGCGAATCTTTATCTGGAAAAAATCAATGAACTCGGCGGAGCAGTTTCTGCTGTTGAACAGGGGTACATGCAGCGTGAAATTCATCACACCGCATATGAAACACAAAAAGCAATTGAAAAAGGCGATCAGATTGTCGTTGGCATGAATGCATATCAATTGGATGATGAGCCGAAACCTGAATTGCATCGATTGAATCCGGAATTGAGCGCGAACCAGGTAAGCAAGCTAGGCGAAGTACGAAGCAAAAGAGACCAGCAACGAGCGAGCGCTCAGTTAGAAAAATTGCGTAAAGCAGCCCAAGATTCAGAAAACCTCATGCCTCATATAGTGGAATGTGTCCGTTCCTATTGTACAATTGGAGAAATATGTGGCGTGCTGCGTGAAGAATTCGGTGAATTTACAGGTATATAATTTTTAGTTTTTTTACCAGTCCTATAAAGGAAAGCTTTGTTCGTTTTTACTATTGATGTCTGCGAAATTCACTCCCTTTCCGCGGGCAAACGAAAAGCGGAAGCGACCCGCCTAGTCACGTAGGTCACTGGAAAACTGACGAGGAGGCTGTGGTCGCCGCAGGAGGTTTGAAGTGATCCAAGTGACTGGTCGTTGAGCTAGGCAGAACCTCCACGGGTCTCGCCTGGCCCGCTCTTCCCGAAGGAGTGTCGCAAATTTCGCTTATAATCACATAGTCCTTTAATAGAGCCTAAAGAAATATACAACTGTGACTAAACCTGCCTAACTGACATCCTGGCAGGTATACGGAGGTAGTGGAGATGAAAAAGAAAATACGTGTTTTGATTGCAAAACCTGGTCTTGATGGCCACGATCGCGGGGCATTGATCATATCTCAAGCGCTGCGTGACTATGGGATGGAGGTCATTTATACCGGCTTAAGACAGACTCCTGAACAAATCGTCGCCTCAGCGATACAAGAGGATGTAGATGCGATCGGCTTGTCCTGTCTATCCGGTGCACACAATGAGCTTTTTCCTGAGATTGTGAAGGGTTTGAAAGCCCAAGGAGCTGATGACATCATCGTCATCGGTGGAGGGGTGATTCCGTGGGAAGACATTCCGTTTCTAGAGGATCAAGGCATACAGAAAATCTTTACGCCTGGAACCCCGTCACTCGAAACCGCAAAATATATTGAAAAAGTTGTATGCCAGCGTGATGGGATTTCAATGGAAACCCCAGTGGATATCGTTCAGAAAATCGATCATATTGGTATTGCAGTAGAATCTCTGGATGAATCATTGCCATTTTATTTAGATATTCTACAGCTAAAATTAGAAGGCATTGAAGAAGTGGCTTCAGAAGCTGTGAAGGTAGCGTTTGTAAATGCTGGAAACGTCAAGCTCGAGCTGTTGGAACCGACTTCCGAATCAAGCCCGATCCGATCGTTTTTAGAAAAGCGTGGATCAGGAATACATCACGTTGCATTAGGGGTAGTGAACATAAAAGACCGCATCGAGGAAATTAAACAGAAGGGGATCCAGATGATTCATGATACACCTAAGCCGGGAGCGGGAGGCGCTTCAATTGCTTTTATGCATCCAAAATCAACAAATGGTGTACTTTATGAATTATGCGAGAAACCATCGAAGGAGCGTTTGTAGGTATGGACATCTATGATAAAATCAATGAACTTTATGATCGACGCCGCCAGGTTGAAATGGGGGGCGGTGATGAACGGATCGAAAAGCAGCATGAAAAAGGAAAACTTACGGCAAGGGAACGGATCGATCTTCTTCTAGATAAAGACAGCTTTGTGGAAATCAATTCATTCATCGAACATCGCAGCTCTGATTTCGGTATGGATAAAAATCACGCACCAGGTGAGGGAGTTGTCACCGGATATGGGACGATCCATGGGAGACCTGTTTATTTGTTCGCCCAGGATTTCACCGTTTTCGGTGGAGCCTTAGGAGAAATGCATGCTCAAAAGATTGCAAAGGTGATGGATTTGGCTGCAGAAAATGGAGCACCTTTCATCGGTCTAAATGATTCAGGTGGTGCGCGGATTCAGGAAGGTGTTGTTTCTCTTGATGGATATGGCCAGATCTTCTATCGAAATTCGATATACTCCGGTGTCATCCCTCAGATTTCTGTCATTTTAGGCCCTTGTGCAGGCGGGGCTGTCTATTCGCCTGCCATCACGGATTTCGTGTTCATGGTTGAGAAGACAAGCCAAATGTTCATTACTGGACCGAAAGTCATCGAGACCGTCACGGGTGAAAAAATCAGTTCAGAAGACTTGGGCGGAGCAAAGGTACATGGTACAAAAAGCGGGAATGCCCACTTTACGGCCCCGACAGAAGAGGAAGTGCTTCAGGAAGTCCGTCGCCTGCTCGAATATTTACCGCAAAATAGCGAAGAGCGTCCTGAACCGAAGCAAGTCGAGAATGAATCCGATTATAGGGAAAACCTTGCGGATGTCGTCCCTTTTGAAACGATTCGCCCTTATGATGTAAGAAATGTTATCCTAGAGGTTGTGGATGAAGATTCATTCATGGAGGTACACAAGGATTTTGCGAAGAATACCGTGGTCGGCTTCGGCAGAATAAACGGTGAAGCTATCGGATTGATCTGTAATCAGCCTAAAGTGATGGCTGGCGGTTTGGATATCGATTCATCTGATAAAGTAGCTCGGTTCATCCGGTTCTGTGATAGTTTCAATATTCCTTTGATTACATTTGAGGATGTTACAGGGTTTTTCCCTGGCATCAAACAGGAGCATGGGGGTATTATAAGACATGGCGCCAAAATCTTGTATGCATATTCAGAGGCAACTGTCCCGAAGATCACAGTCATTACACGAAAAGCATACGGTGGAGCCTATGTTGCACTCAACAGTAAGTCAATCGGAGCGGATCTCGTGTTTGCTTGGCCAAACGCGGAAATTGCAGTGATGGGACCTGAAGGAGCGGCTAATATCATTTTCGCACGGGAAATCAACAATAGTGAAAACCCGGAACAGACGAGACAGGAAAAAATTGCGGAATACCGCGAGAAGTTTGCGAACCCTTACGTTGCTGCAGCCAGAGGAATGGTCGATGATGTCATCGATCCTAGAGACACACGGATCAAGCTTACTCAGGCATTACATATGCTGCGCAACAAAAAAGTGAAACGTCCTTATAAAAAGCACGGAAACATCCCACTTTAATACTATCTCAATTTATAGATCGGGTAGATAAGAAAGGAGAATATAATGATCAATCAAGACAGAATTGTTGAAGAGTTTCTGGAATTGGTCCAAATCGACTCGGAAACAAAACATGAAGAAGAAATCTCAAAGGTTCTCAAACAGAAATTTTCAGATTCAGGTTTAGAAGTGTTTGAGGATGACGCTAAAGATAAAACAGGTCATGGTGCCGGGAATCTCATTTGCACATTGCCGGCTACGAATGATAAGGCTGACTCAATCTATTTCACTTCCCACATGGACACGGTTCTTCCAGGGAAGGGAGTCAAGCCATCCATTGAAGATGGTTATATCAAAAGTGACGGGACGACGATACTTGGAGCTGATGACAAGACAGGATTGGCAGCGATGTTCGAGGCAATCAAAGTCCTCAAGGAGCAAAATATCCCTCATGGTAAAATCCAGTTTGTCATTACTGTAGGTGAGGAATCTGGTCTTGTTGGGGCAAAGGAGCTTGATCCGGCACATGTAGATGCACAGTACGGCTTTGCTCTTGATTCAGACGGTAAGGTCGGAAATATTATTGTAGCAGCACCGACTCAAGCGAAAATCAAGGCTGCAATCAAAGGAAAGACAGCGCATGCAGGTGTTGCACCTGAAAAAGGCGTGTCTGCAATCACGATTGCTGCCAAGGCAATTGCGAAGATGCCTCTTGGTCGGATTGATGAAGAAACGACTGCGAACATTGGTCGATTTGAAGGTGGTGCAGGAACGAATACGAATATCGTCATCGATCATGTCGATATTTTGGCTGAAGCAAGGTCATTAATACCTGAAAAAATGGAAGTACAGGTACAGAAGATGAAGGAAGCATTTGAAAGTACAGCTGAAACAATGGGTGGAAAAGCCGATGTTGAAATCAAGGTCATGTATCCAGGCTTTAAATTTGATCATGGCGACCATGTGGTGGAAGTTGCGAAACAAGCTGTTGAAAAGATCGGAAGAAAACCGGAGCTTCAAGAAAGTGGTGGAGGCAGTGACGCCAATATCATAGCTGGATTCGGTATTCCAACAGTAAACTTAGCTGTAGGTTATGAAGAGATTCATACTACGAATGAACGTATGCCGATCGAAGAGCTTGTCAAAACTTCGGAACTTGTAGTGAGAATTATAGAAGAAGTTGGAACTGCCAAGTAATCAGATTGATAAATGGTTGACCATGTGAAGTTGGCGTTCATTTGGTCAACTTCTTTTTTTCGGCTCTTGAAGAGATGAAATGGGGTACTTTTGGAGTGGCTGAATCGGCACCAGTTTACTTTCTCCTAGTTTACTGCTTATTTTATATCCTTCCATGGTTCTAGGCAAATACAGGTCCTAGGTATCGAATTTTGTTAGATAAGCATTGAAAGGTGTCGACTCTTACAAAATATGTTAATATTAAACTACCTTTTAATGCCTATTAAATAGAATAGAGAAAGCGAGGCGTTGGTAGTGAAATTAGCTAATCTACATATCATGATGAACTATCTGAGAGGAACCTACAAAGTACTGGAAGAAGAGTGGCAGAAATCAGCAAGAAGCATTGGGCTTACCCAGGCAGAACAGCACGTACTATGGATCGTACAACTAGAGAAAGAAGCGACAATAACGAAAATCGCTACGATTGGATTGTGGGATGTTTCTACTGTCATGCAAGTCATTACACGTCTCAAGCAAAAAGGCCTCATCACCCTTATCAAAAAGAGTTCAGACCGAAGGGTGTCATACGCCGTATTGACAGAAAAAGGAAAAGAAAAACACGAAGAATCCAAACAATTTTCCTATAAATTGTATGAGTATCTAGAAAGCTTTGGGGACAACTCAAATGAAAACAGACAGTTTGTAGAAAACTTGGTGAAATTTCACCGGGAGTTGAATCAACATTTCCATGGGAGTGAATTCATCGATTGGACAGAACAGACTGCTAAAACGATGAATAAAGGTTAATGGCAAATGTGGAACATTTGGAGGTTTGCTTCTTCGCTGTAATAACCACTGAATTCCATTGATTCGTTGATCAATTCTACAGAGACACCAATGTGTATAGAAAGCTCAAAAATCGTGGGGGAGCGCTGATTAATGCTCCTCAGTTTTTCTAAAGAGTCCAGGACCTTCACTTGAACAGCTGGGTAAGGGGTACAAGAATAATGTCGAATTCGATTGTACATGAAAATTACCTCCCTCCGTTTTATAGCTTCATTCTACCATTTTTTGATATAATATTCAAAATATTCTTACTATAATATTTTTGGCGATTATGTTCGAGGTGAAGGGGCTCATGTTGAAAAAGAACAAAACAGCTAGAATAATCTTCCATGTTGATATGAACAGTTTTTATGCTTCAGTCGAATGTGCGCGTGATCCGAGTTTACGTGGCAAACCGCTTGCCATTGCTGGGAATGTTGAAGAACGGAGAGGGATCGTCGTCACGAGCAGCTATGAAGCGAGGGCAAAAGGTGTACGTACAACGATGCCTGTTTGGGAGGCAAAACAGAAGTGCCCGGACCTCATTGTTATGCCACCTTCCTTTGAACGGTATCGTACTGCTTCTCGAAAGATGTTCAATTTATTATTGGAATATACAGATCTAGTAGAGCCGATCTCAATTGACGAAGGTTATATGGATATTACGGAAAGGTTTTCTGAGTATTCACCAATAGAGATGGCAAAAGAAATTCAGCATCGTTTGATGGAAGAACAGCAATTACCGTGCAGTATCGGTATTGCACCGAATAAGTTTTTGGCAAAAATGGCTTCTGATATGAAAAAGCCGCTGGGAATCACGATATTGAGAAAGAGGGAACTGCCGACAAAACTATGGCCGTTACCCATAGAAGAAATGCATGGTGTAGGGAAAAAAACGATGGTAAAATTCCATGAGGTGAATATTTACACCATTGGTGACTTAGCATCCAAGAGTCAGCATGAAGTGAAGCTTCATCTTGGCAGGAATGGCGAGAAACTGTGGAACCGTGCAAGAGGGATTGATGATCGACCAGTAGATCCAGAAGCATCTAGTGAATTCAAATCAGTAGGAACCTCTACGACATTACCCCGTGATATACTCCATTCTGATAATGCAGCTAAAGTGCTGAGAGAACTTTCTGAGTCACTCGAACAGCGATTGAAACGAAAGAAAGTCGTCACTACCTCTATCCAAATCACCATCCGTTATGCAAACCGCAAAACAATCACCCGGAGCCAGACGTTTTCAAATCCAGTTCAACAGAAAGAAGAAATCTTTGGTATTGCCTATCATCTTTTTAAAGAACATTGGGATGATCGACCAGTGCGGTTGTTGGGGATTACTGCGACTCAAGTTATTGATAAAAGCAGTGCAACCCGGCAATTGGACTTGTTTTCATATAAAGAACATACAAAAGATGAACAACTTTTTGAAACGTTGGATCGTCTTAATCGTAAGTATGGGAATCGATCAATTCGAAGAGGTATAGAGAAAAAGGGGGATGTCAGTAATGGAAGTGAAGATGAAACTGAATGAAGTGAAAGAATCGATCGGCAAAGTTCTGATTGGTAAGGAAGAAAGTGTCGAACTGATCCTGGTTGCATTGCTTGCAAAGGGGCATGTTTTGATGGAAGATGTACCCGGCACTGGGAAGACAATGCTGGCGAAAAGTATCGCAAAATCCATAGCAGGTTCATTTGGGCGTATTCAATTCACGCCGGATGTATTACCATCTGATGTAACAGGGATACAGTATCTCAATCCAAAATCAAGGGAATTTGAAACGAGATTCGGACCGGTGATGACGAATGTGCTTCTTGCTGATGAAATCAACCGTGCCACACCGAGGACACAATCGAGTCTCTTGGAAGTGATGGAAGAGAAGCAGGTAACGATTGATGGGTCAACAAGTTCTCTGCCTAAACCGTTTATCGTACTGGCGACACAAAATCCGATCGAATCACATGGGACCTTTCCATTGCCTGAAGCGCAAATGGATCGTTTTCTTTTAAAGTTGAACGTGGGTTACCCATCTTTACTCGAGGAGCAACAGATGATGAGGGCTTATCGTAAAGAAGAGCCGATTGAGCATCTTGAGCCTGTTTTTTCACCTGAGGAAATCATCCAGATGCAGAAGATGATTGAAGAAGTCCGGCTGTCTGAGGGAATCGAGACATATCTCCTTAGAATCATCATGGAGACGCGCCGTTCAAAAAATATCGAAGTTGGTATAAGTCCTCGTGGGACGTTAGCCTTCATGCGTGCATTGCAAGCATATGCCTGGATCAATGGAAGGGCGTATGTGGTTCCAGAAGATTGTAAGAAACTTGCTCCATTTGTTTTATCACATCGTCTTGTTCTTTCAATGGAAGGTGAATTGCGTAAAACACAGAGACAAGTGATTCTGGATATTCTGGATGAGGTTGAGGTGCCAGTCGAGTCTGGAGCGGTCAACCAATGATCTGGAATAGGATCCTGGGGTCTGATAGAAGTATACGAATACTTCGCGTCCTAGCAATCTTTGTGGTCATATTTTCGATTTATGGGAAATCCTATCTGATGTTTTTGGTGGGAGTCCTGATAGGATTGAGCTCTTTCTTGTCGATTTATTATATCCATAAAGTTTCGCGAAAACTTTTTTATGCAAATGAGAAAGAGAAGGTAAGGTTATTTCCAGAAGATGAGGCGGCGTGGAACATGACGTTGACCAATTACAGCAAATTACCTGTGTTCAATTCCAGAGTCAGGTTTCTCGTAAATAATAATATTGTGTTGCAAAATATAAATCCAACTGATGAACGAAAGAATGCCAATGAATATATCTTGCCGTTATCCTTTTTCCCTGGGGAAGAAAAGAGTATGACTTTCGAAGTCATGGGGCTGAAACGTGGCGTTGCGAAAATTTTGAATTTAGAAGTTCATGTCTCTGATCTTCTTAGTCTTGCCACGGTGAAAATGATCAATGATCGGCTCGTGCAAACGGAATTCATCGTTTATCCTACGATTCTACCTGTCTCTGGAGTAGAAGATTTAATCAAATTTAGGCAGGGGACGCGCCCTGTACAGAGCTCTTTATATGAAGATCATACTTCAGTAGTTGGGACACGCGATTATCTTCCAGGAGATTCGTTCCAACGCATCCATTGGAAAGCCTCTGCTAGAATGGAAGAAATGCAGACCAAGCTTCACGAAAAGACTGTTTCACAATCATGGACCATCCTTCTGAACGTCGTTATGGATTCAGAGGAAGTCGCGCGTGTAGGGGAATCTGAATTATTGGAAAAACAAATCAGCCATACTGCTTTCTTATGCCAATACGCTGTCCAACATCATATTCCATTTGAAATTTTTGTTAATATCAAAACGATGGGGAGATTGCCATTCATGCACCTGGAAATGGGAGAAGGAAAATCTCACCTGGTAAAAGCGTTGGAGTTATTGGCAAGGTTGAACATCAATAGCATCAGGATGCCGATGTTCCGCGTGCTGACCCTTTTCAACCGGCAACAGGTGGATTCTACAGTCGTCATCCTAGTCGGAGATGACAAATCAGATGTAGCGTATTACTATCAATGGCTCAAACAAGGAATCGATCTACATAAGGTTTACATCGATGCAGACACTGCTAAGCTTGAACAGTATACAGCCAGGAGGTCGATTTCATGAGTAAATGGGCGTACATTCGCTCCAGATGGTTGAATTATACTCTGGATATCCTGCTCCTCTTGTTAATTACAACATGGTTGTACGCACCTTTTGAAAGGAGTGTCATTGTCCCCACACTGATCGTAATGATTGGAGGAGGGATCCTCTATGAGATGATTTTACCGCGAATGGAGCTGACAACTGGGAAAATCATTTTAACGATACCTGTTATCTGGGGAATTGGTTTGGTGGCTGGACTAAGTGAAGATTTCTTCTATCTTGCAGTATTAGGAGTTGTTACTGCATTACGTTTTTCCGGGCATTATGCCGATGCTGATCTCCAACAAGAGTTTCCAATTTTCCTATCAACGATCATCGGTGCAATCGCCTTCTTTTTTCTTTACAATACCAATGATCAACTGGTTTATGTTCTTTGGATTGCGATTTCTCAATTTTGCATGTTTGTTTTTGTACGTTTAAACAGGATGATGGTGCAACAGCCAGCAAATCCTAATTTAAAACGGCTTTTATACTACATGATATCCGCCTTTTTCGTCTTTTCTGTCATCATTGCCATCTTTCTTCCTGTGGTGAAGGCAGGTGCATTTTTCGTATTGAAAATCGTTACCGCAGTTTTGTCGCTCATCCTTTTTCTTCCTTTGAACGCTTTTTTCAATTGGTTTGCAAGCATATTTTCACTTGGAGAATTGCAACAAGAAGATGATGGTCAAGAGGGTACAGTCGAAATAAAGCCGGAAGAACTTGGCGAGCTGAACAATATTGAAGCGTCAGATACTCTGTTGAATATCATACTTCTGATCGGGTTGATCCTATTGGTATGGTATGGCTATAAGTATTATAAAAATAAGATCAAGATAATGGATTATTCAACAGTTTCAGCTGGAATCGATTCAAGGAAAGCTGGTGGAATGAATCCTAAACAGCAATTTGGATTTAAACGAAATAAACCTCCTGAAAACAATATAAGAAAACAGTTGTATAAATTGGAGAAAAGGATGGCGAAGTTTACTTTCGGCCGTTTTCAACATGAATCTGTCTCAGAATGGATGGACCGGGTTAACGGACCTGAGGAATTACAAGGCGAAATCGACCGAATTTATAAATGGGTCCGATATGGCGAGGAAGATGTACCTGAACTGGAAGCGGAACAGTACCGGAAATCGATCTCAGCAATGAACAACTGGGCGAAAAAGAAATACCGCTCAACGAAAAAAGAAGATGAATAGTTAATAGTTTGTGCTTTCGATTCCACCCATAAACGCAAGTGGCTTTAGTTGCGTTTTTACTTTTACATGATTCTTAGTAATATTACAGGTTCACCAGCTGAAGATTGAGCAGTTAATCTTCAGCTTTTATCATTCTTCAAAAAGAGAAAGGATAAATTTTTTCAAATCAACCATTCGATGAAACCTTGGCTCTTTGTCTGTCCCGGAAATTATCATAGCGGCTAGCGTATCATCTTTATGGATTCCGCCATGTTCTCCACCGTCAGGATGAACCGGAGCGGCTTCAGAGTAAAAAGAATAGCCAGGTTTGGCAGTCAATATCATTACAGGCTCATCATGACTATGAAGCGCACTATGCAACTGATTTAGCGCATCTGGATAGTCACCATAATCAATCGCCCCTTTGGACTTTTTTATTTGTAGTGATAAAATATCAGGATTTCCTGCAACAGTCCATGATTGTCCATAGCCATCCTTCCATTCGCCGCCTGCCTTGAATCGAAAAGAACCTTGTTTATCGTGGGTGATGACATTGATCCAGTCATCCTCTACCCATGCTCCAAAAGCTATCCGCTCGTCCTTTATCCCTATCTTCGCTAATTCACCCAATGGGTTGCGATTTTTAATAGAGTAAACATATGTCATCCTGTGGTTGTTCCCGAAGGCGATTTCTCCCTTGCTCACTTTGTCTCCAAATGAAGCCACCGTATATTTCTTATACAACTGTTCCAAATCAATCGTAAGTTCTTCTTTGTCTTTTACCGTATTGGTTTGTCCGTGATCTCCAATGATAATAAAGATATGATCTTTAATCGCTTTCTCCCAACTTCCGGAAGCACTCAAGATCTCACCCAGATAGTTGTCAGCCTCTCGGAGACCTTCAATATATAGGGGACCTTTTTTATGTGCTTCTTTATCAAAATCAGGAAAATAGACGAATGAAAAATCAGGAAGCTTTTGTTCCTTGATCAATGCTTTTACGACTTCTGCTGAATAGTGGTCCGTCATGCCGAACTTTTGGAAAATGGTATCTGGAAAATGATCCTTCTCAAGTTCCGGAGTTGATAATTTACCGAAGGCCAGCACATTAGGACCTTTTGTCTTATAGGTTCTTGGAGAGTTAGTGAACTTCCTGATGACATAGGGTACTGTCAGTTCATGATCTATATTGCCGCGATAGATTAACGTATTGATGGAACCTGTAGATACTCCCTTTTGGTGTAAGGCCTCAAAAATGGTTGTTACGTCTTTGCTTAAATGTACATTATTCAGATTATGAAGTGTATCATCCAATACGGTTTGTATGCCTATTTTTGTCATGACTTCAAAGGAGGTTCCATAATCCACCAATCGATCTTCTTTGGCTGAATACCAGGTTAAACCTGGTATGTTATGTGCATCAGGCATCTCGCCAGTTAAAATAGTACTTTCGATTGTGACAGACATGGAAGGAAAAGCCGTTACAAAGTCATCATGTTGTTTCCCGTTTGTAGCCAGAAATTTCAGAGCGGGAAAATCACCTTGAGCAAAACCTTCATGTAAAATTCCAGAAGTCAAGGAATCGATAATGATTAACACAACTTTTTTCTGTTCTGGTTGTTCACTTGTTTGTAACGTTCCCTCATTTTGATCCAAGTCAAGGAACGCTGCGAAAATCATCAAACTTAATACCACAAATAGAATTAAGAATGTAATTTTTCTCATCATTGCCTCCGGTCTATTCCATTGTCGAAACAGTTATTCAAAAGGTTTTATTATCCTTTCAATATATTTACTTTTTATGCGATTCCATAAAGATTACATTGTGGTGTTTCCATTAGGCATATCTAATGAAAATCTAAATGATGAATATGTGAAGAATAGGTATTTGGAGCTGTTTAGGAATTCATGATTTTGTTAGAAGATCTGCATTGAAAAAGCAAACGGGGCTTACGTAGCCTCTAATTGTCGACGGAAAAGTGCATAATGATGTCCTTGCTGAATTGAAACTGACCTAGGAGTGGTTAAAGACGCAATTAAGTGTTCTGATGAAGTCGTTCTTTGCTTCCATTAACAGCAATACCAACTAACATGCTTCTCTGATAAAGATTAACCGCAAGTATCTTACCGTTCCTTGATGTGATGATCAATGTTGTATTGAAGACGGATGAGAAAGTTCTTTTTTTGGTGGAGATTATTGGAATTGATGTTTCGATACATATATTTCAAAATAAAATTTCACACTATAAGAGAAAAATACAATTTTGGTGGGTTAAAGAATGAAATTTGAAACAAAAATCTTTTCAATTATGGCATTGGGTATATCGCTGTATACTTTCTATCATTACAGAGATCGGTTTACAATTGATGCGTTGGTTAGAAGTTTTTCAATACCGATCCAAGATATTGAAAAGTAATAAAAAATTTATGATATTAATAAGGGGGCGGTGTGCTTGAAACTCTTTTTTGATGGCCTTATGGGTAAACTGAAAAAGGCGATCATTGCCTTATATGAATTTGAGTATGACGAGTTGTTGTTAAAACTCAAAAAGTAGGTTTTCAAACAACGTAGAGACAATTTTGTTTATTCCGGATGGTCAAAGGGGTTTGTCCTAGGATTTCACCATCTGCGTGGATAATATAAGGAACATCAGATTCGACTTGGATCTCTTTACAACAAAATGTTTCAACAAAATGATGATCGATATGTTTTCCCTTATAAACTTGTGGAAACAACTTAAGAAGTTCCCATTTCGATACATTAGAAACGATGCATACATCCAGCCATCCATCATCTGCTTTTGCAGCAGGCGATATTCTCATGCCCCCACCATAAAAACTCGAATTTGCTACCGCCACCAGCCAAACATTTGAGAACGTTCTATTCTCTCCATCAATCGTTAATGTAAGGTTCGATGGACTATACCCCCATAGTACATTTAAAACACTCAGTACATAACTGACTTTCCCCATCCGCAACGTATTCATGATTCCCTTATACTTCGACTCATTCGTTGCTAAGGCTACTTGGCCATCAAACCCGATCCCGGCTACTGTAGAATAATAACGAGGCTCACCATTGTGTTTTAAAACTTCTCCAACGTCAATGGATCTCACCCTACCTTCTAACAGATTATCTAGTGCCATTCTCCAATTCAACGGAATATCCAGCTCCCTGCAGAGGTCATTTCCAGACCCCGCAGGCAAAACTCCCAAAGGGACATTGGACCCTACCAATGCATTTAGCACTTCATTGACTGTACCATCACCGCCCACCGCCACAATCACTTTCGGATCATTTTCTTGCAACAGCTCAAAAGTCAGTTGAGTGCCATGCCCTCTATGACAAGTGGTCCTATAACAATAAGGGATTTGGCGAGCTTCCAGAATCGACTCCACTTCCCGCCATATCTTTGCCCCTCTGCCGCTTCCGGAATGTTTATTGACGATAAAACCGTACATATGATCACCTGTCTTCCTAAATAACTTAATTAATTTGAAGTATAGACATTTAGGTGTGATGGTAATACCTCAAAACTGAAGTTGTCGAGATATACCTGTTCCCCATCCAGATTGAACGGCATTGTTTCTGAAAATGAAAGTTCTACGGAACACACGGATTGATACTTAAAAGGCGTGGTCTTATGAGGTAAATGGACCATTTTACAAAGCAATGAAAAAAATAGTCTGATTTTATCTTCTTTGTGTAAGGCTACTAAATGGAAATGACCGTCTTTACGATTTGCAGAATCAATTAAACGTTCAAAAGGCCCTAATGCATTTCCATTCATGATCAAAAAAAGTGATAGGTCCTGTAAAACTTCTTTTTGAAGGGTGATCGAAATATCAGATGTTTGTTTTGTAAATAGGTAAGTTCTAAAAAAGGAAAGACAATAAGCCAATTCACCAAGCCATGATTTAAGGGTAGGGGAGGTATTATAGGTAATATCTGTCAACCAGCCGGCTGCAGCGATATTACCAAAGTATCGGTTGCCGATTTTTCCGATATCGATCGGTTTTATCGTTTGTCGACCAATAAGAGGGATCGTGTCTAGAAGTTTGTTGGGCATTCCTAAGTATTTTGCGAACTCATTGCTGGTACCAAGCGGGATGATACCGACATTCGGCCTGTACCCTTCGGTGGAAATTGTTTGGATACACCTGTTGACTGTTCCATCGCCTCCCAAGATGAAGATGGAATGGACTTTTTGTCTACATGCATCCGTAATGGGGCGATCAACTTGATCAAAATCTTCAATTGAATAGGTTTCCAGGTCAAATCCAAGATCAGTAAGATGGTGGAGCAACCTGGGTACGTGTTTATGATTTTTTCTTTTGCCGCATCCGGGGTTATAAATGACTGTTGCTTTTTTAAATGTTGACATGATAAACCCTCTTTTTAATTAATCAAACTTAATTTCTCCAGAACCCGACATATTAGTCCTTAGATTATTTTATAAACCATAAAAATGGTGAATAACCATTTTGATGTTGGATATATTATCCAAATAGAAGGGAGCTTGAGAAATGAAAGCCATTCAGTTCAATTTCAGCAAACCAAGATACATATTCTCAAAAATTGCTGGTCGTATTTCAACAAAAGCATATTGGGACCCGCGATTTTCCTGCTTACAGTATTCTGACCACCAACAAAAAGAATTACCGAATGAGGATTGGGTGCGAGTGAAGGTCAAATACAGCGGCATTTGTGGAAGCGATTTGAATCTGATCTTTCTCAAAGACAGTCCCGCAACTTCTCCCTATGTTTCCTTTCCATTTACCATCGGTCATGAAATCGTGGGAACCGTTACTGAAACAGGTGCAAATGTAAAGGGAGTTCAAAAGGGACAAAGGGTGGCAGTCGATCCGATTTTGTCTTGTAAAGTCAGAGGGATTGAAGAGCCATGTCGACCATGTCAGGAACAGAACTACAGCTTATGTGAACGAAAGACCGAGGGCTCAATTTCCCCGGGATTATTGACTGGTGCCTGCCGGGATACCAGCGGTGGATGGAGCCCTTGTATCGTGGCACATAAAAGTCAAATTTTCAGCCTTCCCGACGAAGTCGATGATTTGAATGGTGTTCTGGTTGAACCTTTCAGTTGCGCGATCCACAGTGTAATGAGAAGTCAACCGAAGAAAGGGGATACCGTTCTAGTAATCGGTGGAGGGGTCCTTGGATTATGCACAGTCGCTGCAATCCGTGCGCTGGACCTTCCCTGTAAAATCGTCAGTCTTGTCAAATATCGTTTCCAGGGTGAATTGGCCGCCTATTACGGCGCTGATGAAGTTGTTAATCTATCTAAGTCCGGCTATGACAATGCCTTAGCACAGGTAATTGACGCTACTGTTCTATCTCCTTTATTTGGTCCAAACGTCATTGAAGGAGGAGTGGACAGCGTTTTTGAATGTGTAGGCAGGAAACAGAGTATCAATGATGCTTTACGATTTACCAGGAATGGCGGAAGAGTCGTTTTGTTAGGATTGGCTGGCCTCATGGATGGGATAGATTGGACGACGGTCTGGTTGAACGAGTTGGAGATAAAAGGAACGTTCGCCTATAGCACTGAGACATACAATGGGAAACTGGTCAGGACCTTTGCGTTAGCTATTCAATTGATAAAAGAGGGCAAAGTTGACCTTTCACCGATGATCACCCACAGATTTCCGTTAGAAAATTATCAAAATGCCTTAAGAGCAGTTACAAGCAAAGGAAAGAAAGATACCGTCAAAGTAGTTTTCGAACCATGATTTTAATCTAAAAAAGGAGTTGACAGAAGATGAAAAATTTTACAATCACAGGAGTTAAGCCAAGCGACTTTCTTGAGGAATTTGCTGATGGTTTGAAACAGACCTTTACTGAAAGGGGATATAATTTTGAAGAGAACACCGACAATGAAATACGTGTCGTCTTCAATCTGATTGATTCTGAGAAACCAAGACCTTTTCGCCGTAAAGCGCAAGCCACCTTCGTCATATCGATTCTTGAAGTTGATTCAATAAATGACAATACATTTGAGACAGCCTATCCTTATTTGATCAGATCTCTTGCTAATCATCTGATCTATGTCCTTCACAAGGGGGATACCACAGAATTGTATTTCATCTCACCAGAACAAGGATTTTATAGAATGGAATACTCGAATGGGCAGGACTTTTATAACCAGGTCTATAATCGGTTAGAGCCGATAGCGTCGGCACAATTGGTCATCGACAATGAATTTGTTGAAGATTTAGGTGACACTCTATGGGAAGGTAATGAAATAACATATAAATTGCGTGATTCCGGAAAAAAACTTGATGAAATGGATTTGCTTCCGGCCCCATTTCCCCTAGAAACATATCTGTCTGAGAGAGATATGCGCCAACTGAAAAAGCTGTATGGGATCGGCGGGTTAAGTTACGGGAATCTCAGCAGCCGTCATGATCACAAGGATTTTTGGATGAGTGCTAGCGGAATCGACAAGTCCAATATGAAAAGAATTGGACAAGATATCCTCTATATTAAAGGATATAATCCAACTAAAAATACGATGGAAATCAGCATACCGCCTAAGGTTACACCGAAAAGGGCTTCAGTTGATGCAATCGAACATTGGATGATCTATAGGGAGCATCCAGATGTAGGTGCAATTGTCCATGTCCATGCATGGATGGAGGATATCGAGGCTACAGAGGTGAATTATCCATGTGGTACTTTGCAGCTTGCCGAAGCCGTTGCGGATCTTGTCAAAAAAGCGCCAGACCCATCACGAGCTGTAATCGGTTTGAAAAACCATGGTCTGACGATAACTGGCCATGACTTGGATGACATCTTTGAACGGATTGACGGTAAGATCATCAGGCAAGTACCGATGAACTAGTTAAAGATGACCAGGGAGCCATCCCTGGTCATCTTTTATAGCTTATTTTTGATGAAATCGTTTAATATGGTTTTGAGGTTCTCCTGATCTTTCAAGTGATCTGAAAGGCTCTGTTGGACCTTTTGCTTTTCCATACTATTTTCCAGGAAGTCGAGAAGGCTGTTTTCTAATTCGTCAAGATTTATTTTTATGGCAAGGTTTTCTTCCATTAAAAATCGTTCATTTTGTTCTTCCGGGCCTGGAAGGGTTTCCAGAAGACAAAGCGGAATCCCTTTACGGAGGCATTCACTGATCGTTACACCCCCTGGTTTTGATAACATGATCTCCATCTCTTCATAAAGGTGGTTCATTTCTTCTCTTGAAGATATGTAAGAAAGGGGTTTGAGGAAAGGACGGTCCATTTGTTCAATACGTCTGTATAGCTGTTGATTTTTTCCGCATAATACAAAGTATTTGATTTTACCTGAAAATGATGTGAATTTGATCTTCTCTATTGCTCCGACTCCTAAATTCCCACCCGATACCAATACGTGGTAAGGAGGGTCCTTTCGGGCATTTCCGCCAACCCTCGGGGTGATGAGGGGGTGGACGGGGATGCCTGTTACAGAAATATTTTCAGGAGAAACAGATTGAGATTCTAGATGATTTTTCAATGATCTGCTTGGTGCGAGATGCAAGTCAATTTGGTCAAGTCCCCATATTGAATTGATGAAATAATCCGTATAAACATTGATCACAGGCACAGACAATTGTTCTTCCTTCTTTAAAAGGCTTATTAATGAGGAAGGAAGGCAATGCGTACAAATGATCAGATCCGGATTTTCTTGATTAATCAGCTTTTTGATGCTTTTCAAAAAGATGATTTCATAAAATGACAAACGTTGGACCTCTTTCCTACATGCATTATTTCGATAAATCCGGCTATAAAAAGAGGGAAGCTTTTTAATCGCTGTCAAATAGAAATAAGAAGTGAGTTGTTCAGCCAACGGAGAAGTATATGAGAAAATGTCGACCTTTTTAATAGTGATAGAAGGGTCGATTTCCTTGAGATATGCGCTTATAGCATCAGCTGTCTGGTGATGACCAGAGGGAAATTGTAATAAAGGGAGTATGAGGATTTTCATCTTATGATCCAGACCTTTTTCCCTTACTTTGTGTTGTTTTCCTTTTTGTTATTCTTGCAAGATTCATGAAAGTTCTGAAACCAATTTTGTTTTGAAAGGGAAGGAGAGTCACTGGACATGATGAATTGTTCAGATATCATGAGACAACAGTTATATTGGGGTATTGAAAATAAAGCCACTACTAATTTAATTGATTTTTAAAAGAGAACCTTCAAATAAAGGGGCTTTAATAGAAGAAGCTCCACCGTAAACTCAAAATAAGGGCGCACACCTAAGCACTGAACAGCACCCTGTAAAGTAGACAGTTAAAATAATTAATACAACGTTAAGCGGCTTTAGCCCTGTACTCCATAGGACTAAGGCCGTTTCGTCCTTTTTGTAATCGTTCATAATTGTAAAAGTGTATGTATTCATCAATTGCCAAAGAAAGTGCTTCGAATGTATCATACTTGGATAAATAATATTTCTCAGACTTTAGAGCCCCCCAAAAAGATTCCATCGGTCCATTATCGATACATTTCCCCACACGTGACATACTGTGTGTCATTTCAGCCTTCTTAACCCGTTTTTTAAATCCCTTTGAAGTATACTGATATCCGCGATCACTATGGATTAAAGGGTGCTGTTCCTCATTTAACTGACTCGTAGCTTGATCGCTGCTTCCTTATTTTCTCCCGAATAAGGTTTCCATCCTTTTGATATTTCCAGTCCTTGTATACCAAATTCGGTATAGCGATAGATTCATTTATAAAAAGAGGTTTTTGTAATTGTAAATTTAGAACAGATTTCTTTAATGGTTAAATCCCCTTGTTCATAAGCTCGTATAACTTTAACCTTAAATTTTACAGAGTAGTATTGTCTGGCCATATAAAAACTCCCCTAGGTAAACAGATTTTATTTTACATCTGTCTACCTTTAGGGGAGCATATCATACATTAGGGTACACCCTTATTTTTATCAACAATCTTTTAGAAGACAGCCTTCATTTATAAAGTTTATAGATTCAAGACAAAAAGTTTATCACGCGTCATGGATTCAATACTGCGCCGGATGCCTTGAGAGCCAAGGCCAGAGCTTTTGGTTCCGATGAACGGAAAGTGATCTGGTCCGCGCTCTGTTTTCGCATTCAGCTGGACAGATCCAACGTTCAGCTTAGATCCCATAAAAAGCGCTTTTTGAACGTTTTTGGTAAAAATGCTTGCTTGAAGTCCATATTCCGAATTGTTTGCAATCTTGATCATTTCTGCTTCTTCCTTAAAACGCAGGATCGGTAGGACAGGTCCGAATGGCTCTTCCCAAGCGATTCTCATATCAGTGGTGACATGATCGAGAAGAGCAGGGGAGATCAAGTTGTCTTTTCTTGTATGATTCAAAACGGGAGTGGCCCCTTTTTCCAAAGCGTCTTCAATTAACTCCTCCACATAATCGGCAGCTTGTGTATTGATCAAAGGTGTGACCGTAGCATTTTCTTCAGGTAATCCCACAGATAATTGTTCAACCTGCTCCTTGATTTTACTAACAAGTTCATCAGAGATCTGTTGATCAGCCAATACCCGTTTGATCGCCGTACAACGTTGTCCAGAATAAGAAAAAGCACCACTGACAATCTGTTCCGCCGCTAATGATAAATCAGCATCCTCTAAAACAATGGCTGGATCTTTGCCGCCTAGTTCCAAAACAACAGGCTTCATTTTGGCTTTTTGAGAGATCGCTTGTCCCGTTGCTGAACTTCCTGTGAAGGTAATCATGTCAATATCAGGATGTGTAACGAGCAAGTCTCCAATATCAGATCCTTTTCCAGTCACTGTTTGGACCACTTCTTGAGGAATATCTGTTTGTAGGAGCGCCTTTACCATAAGCGACCCGCTTAAAGCACCTTGAGAGGCAGGCTTGAAGACGACAGCATTACCACTGATGAGGGCAGGTGCGATCTTCGAAGCAGCAAGGTTTACGGGGTAGTTGAATGGTGAGATGGCAAGAATGACACCTAATGGAGCCTGATCCACCATCGCCATTTTTGTTGCTTTTCCTCCTTTGAATGAATCACCTTTCATCAATTCACCGTGCATTCTGCAACCTTCTTCAGCAACGTAGCGAATAAGGTCAGCTGTACGAGCAACTTCTTTTTTTGCTGCGTTATATCCTTTGCCGACTTCTTTGGAAATCACTTCAGCAATGTTCGGCTGGTTTTTTAACAATTGACCTGCCCAATCATGAAGAATTTCAGCTCTCTTGTATAATTCAATCTCCGCCCATTGCGGTTGACCTTCTTTCGCTTTACTGATCGCTTTTTCTGCTGCTTCTTTTTCCATAATGGGGACCACGCCGATCCGTTCTTTGCCAGTGACAGAATAGATTTCCTTTTCTTTACTTAAAAATGTTGTGCTAATCACTCATTCACTCCTTCACATTTTTTTAATTATTCATTCTATTACACAAAACAATGTTTTCTTTTTCAAACCTTATGTAAACGGTAACATTACATGTTAAAACGCTGTCATGGCTATTATCCTTTCAAAAGATTGAAAATTCTCAACATTATGGGTGATTGGTATTAAATGTCTGGCTTTGTTAAAGATTGATGTTGATTTCTTCGAAATTCACTCCCTTTCCGCGGACGTAAGAAAAGCGGAAGCGACCCGATTAGTCACGAAGGTCACTGGAAAACTGATGAGTAGGCTGCCGCCGCAGGAAGTTTGAAGTGATCCAAGTGACTGGTCGCTGAGCTGGACATCACTTCCTGCATTTACCTACTTCCGCAAGCTTCCTCGCTCCTTCGTCACTGCGGGGTCTCACCTGGCTCACTGTTCCTGCAGGAGTGTCGTGAATTTCGTTTAAGATCAACCACAAAGATTAATAAAGCCAAATGTATAAAATACAAAAATCCTAATCGTGGTTAAGAAGGGGGGAATTGTAAGAGGATTTACAAAAATATAAAGAGAGCCTGTGTTTCAAGCTCTCTTTGTGTGGATTAAAAAGGACTCTCTTTTTTGATTGGGTTATAGCTTGATTTAGTAACTTGCCGGACAGAATTACCACCCTCTTTCATATTGTTTCGGCGGTTGCATTTCCACATTCAGCTCTTGGGCAGCTCTTCTTGACCAGTACGGGTCGCGTAACAGTTCACGGGCTAAAAATACCAAATCGGCACGTCCGTTCTGCAGGATTTCTTCAGCATGTAGAGGAGAGGTGATCATACCAACAGCACCTGTAGCAATTGAAGCTTCTTCTCGAAGCTTTTCAGCATATTGCACTTGATATCCTGGGTATGGATTGATCTTAGCAGGGACAACCCCTCCAGAACTGCAATCGATGAGATCGACACCCAGATCTTTCATCCATTTGGCATAGTCTATGTAATCCTCCACAGTATAGCCAGAAGTGTTGTAATCATTTGCTGAGATCCGTACGAAGATCGGACCGACCCATTCTGATTTCACTGCAGTGATGATCTCACGAAGGATGCGGAACCGTTTCTCTTTAGTTCCCCCGTATTGATCAGTCCGTTGATTGATCAATGGGGATAAGAACTGATTGATCAAGTATCCATGTGCTCCATGGATTTCAATGACATCAAATCCAGATTCTCGGCTTCGTCTTGCAGCCTGGCGGAAATCTTCGACTGTCTGCTTGATTTGATCAACTGTCATTTCCAGTGGTACTCCCATCCCCTCTTTATAAGGGACTGGTGAGGAAGAGTAGATCGGTCC
Source organism: Alkalihalobacillus sp. TS-13 (assembly GCF_019720915.1). Lineage (GTDB taxonomy): Bacteria > Bacillota > Bacilli > Bacillales > Fictibacillaceae > Pseudalkalibacillus. Next base: position 1,550,462 of record NZ_JAHKSI010000001.1, on the reverse strand, counting down.
TTCGACAATCGCTTTTCGGCCGGCATGAGCGAGTTGGATTCCAATTTTTGAATCCTGTTCATGTACAAGATCCACCAGCTTGGATAAACCTTTGACTTGTTCATCGTTCCAGATACCAAGATCCTCCATGGAAATCCGTCCCTGTGGATGAACAGCAGACGCCTCGACAATGATTAATCCGACTTGTCCGACTGCTCGGCTTGTATAGTGTGTCGTATGCCAGTTTGTCACTTTTCCATCCTGTTCATCACATGAATACATGCACATCGGGGACATGACAATCCGGTTCTTCAAAGTCATATTTTGAAAAGTAATCGGTTCAAATAGTTTCGTACTCATACTCCCGCATCACCCTTTCTCTTTATGAAATAGTTTATCACAACAAACGAATACACCTTTTGGAATTTGCTTCGTAAAGGGGAGGTGACAACAAAGGCAAAAAAACCCATGCATCGTGTTCGCTTTGATGATGGGTCATTCGCTCAAAAATAACTTTTCGGATTAATTTTATGAAAGACATTGCCGATGACGGATGGTTTGACGAGCAAGGATCCGTCAGCAACTGCTCTGGCGGTATCTGGCACATCGGTAATGATTGCTTCGACCTTTTGATCACATAGCCATTTAATTTTTTTAGGATCGTTTACAGTGTAAACTCTGACTTTTATATCATGATCCCTGAACCCTTTCAGAATAGCAGGATGTAAGGTCCGCCAATGTGGATGGACACAATCAGTAGATAAACTCTTCACATAATTCCAGGGTTCATAAAGACCTGAGGAATAGAGTGGTCCAATCTCTACAGTTGAATCGATTTGTTTCAATTCCTGTAAGCTATAGTGATTGAACGAGGAATAAATGACACGATCTTTCATTGTGTGTCGATCCACTAGCTCATAAACGATTTTTTCCATACCATAATAGGGGATTATTGTATTTTTTAATTCAATATTCAATAACAACTTTGTCTGTTTCATCCAGATGAGGAACTCTTCCAATGTCGGGATACGTTCGCCATTAAATTGTTTCGAAAACCATTTTCCTGCATCAAGGTTTTGCAATTGATTATATGTGAACTCGCTGACGAATCCTTTTCCGTCAGTCGTACGTTTAACTGTTTCATCATGAATGATGACAGGTATTTTATCTTTCGTTAGCTGTACATCAAGCTCGATACCATCTGCTTTCATTTCTAAAGCCTTTTTAAAAGCGGACATCGTGTTTTCAGGGGCATATTTACTTGCTCCTCGATGTGCAAATATATATGTCAAAAGAGATCGCTCCTTATCGACGACTTCAATTTTGGTTGATGTATAGTTTAACATAGAGTTTTTTGTTGAGAGTATTTATTGATTTCTGTGAAAGAATTTCATTGCTTAGGCTTTGCGCTGACAGGTTTTCTATATAGTATATACGATTCATTCATATTTTGCTTCCTGTTTAAGAATATCCTGTCTGAAGTTTTTTAATGTGTGGCTTTGTTATACTTTATTGTTAATTTTCACGAAATTCACTTAAAAGCGGAAGCGGCCCGAATAGTCACGTAGGTCACCGGAAAAATGACGAGGAGGCTGTCGCCGCCGCAGGAAGTTTGAAGTGATCCAAGTGACTGGGTCGCTGAGCTAGTCATCACTTCCCTGTATTAACCTACATCCGCAAGCCTCCTCACATGTACAGGATGTACTGGCTTCGACGTTCACCACAGGACGTAGTGGTAATTAGTCGAAATTCATCATTATACTCGAAGATCCTTAATTCGTTTGCCGGGTCTCGCTGGGCTTGCTTTTCCCGCAGGAGTGTTGTGAATTTCGCTTCAATTATACTTAGTCAGAAATTAACAGTATTATTTAATAAAGCCTAATAAATAAAAGGATTTCAATCACAAACACCGAAATCTTCATCTATAAGAATACCAAATTCGACAAATACTTTAGGTAGTGTATGGGAGTGAGCATCTATGAAGAAATGGCAGGATAAAGAAAGTTTGAAGGAATTGCTTTGTCATTTAGTTGAGTTTCCAAGTATTACTGGGTCCGATGCGGAAATTGCGATCAGTGAATTCATCCATATGAGGCTCAATGATCTTCAATATTTCAAGGATCATCCATTGGATTTACAGATTCATCCTACTAGTGATGGGCGTAAATTCGTCACAGGATTGATAAGAAAGGGGAACAGTTCGGAGACGGTGATTCTCATCAGTCATTTCGATGTCGTCGATGTAGAAGATTACGGGGAATTCAAAAACCTTGCTTTTCGTCCAAAAGAACTGACAGCCGAATATATGACGATCAAAAATGACCTGCCGGAAGCTGTCCAGGATGATTTGAAAAGCGGCGAATGGCTTTTTGGCAGAGGGTCAATGGATATGAAGGCAGGCTTAGCGCTTCAGATGTCGATGATGGAAAAAGCGAGTCTGGGAGAATTTGATGGGAATATCCTATTGTTGACAGTCCCTGATGAGGAAGCAAACTCCACAGGTATGATGGAAGCGGTAGAAGTCCTTCTTGAGATGTCCCAGACACACGATTTACATTATAAAGCCTGCTTGAATTCAGAGCCTGTTTTTACCCGTTACCCAGGAGATACGAACCAATATGTGTATACAGGTTCGATCGGAAAGCTATTGCCAGGTTTCTTGTGCTACGGCATGGAGACACATGTCGGAGAACCTTTTTCCGGGATCAACGCGAATTACATGGTTTCCGAATTGACAAGGGAGCTGGAACTTAACACCGATTTTTGTGAAGTGATTGAAGGGGAAGTTACACCGCCACCAACCAATTTGATGCAAAAGGATTTGAAAGAGGAGTATTCTGTACAGATCCCCCATGTTGCGGTGACGCTTTTCAATATGATGACGATGGAACGCTCTATAAATGAAATCAATAAGGATTTGTTGGCGATTGCGAACAGGGTAGCAGGGCGTATTGAAAAACAGTTAAATGAGAGAGCCGTTTCCTTCAACCAGTGGGAATCGTTCGATCCGATTGATAGTAAAATTTCAGTCTTTACGTATCAGGAGTTGCTGGAAAAAGCGATTGAACAATACGGAGAAGCTGAGATCGTCCGACGGCAGGCGTATATCGCTGGTAGTTATAGGTTGATAGGCGACCGTGACCTTTCTACCCGCATCGTGTTCGATCTGGCTTCACTCTGTAAAGAAGAGGGACCGATGATCGTCTTGTTCTACAGTCCTCCGTTCTATCCGGCTGTCTCGTCACGTGAGAATCCTTTTATCAAACAAGTGGTAGGAGAGATGATCGAATATGCAAAAAACCAACACAATGTCGTACTGAAAAATCAGCATTATTTTGCTGGGTTATCCGATTTGAGTTTTACGAGCCTCTCGCAGCCAGTCGAAGGACTTATTCCTTTATTCAGAAATATGCCGCTCTATCAGAACGGTTATCATTTTCCGCTGGATGAACTACAGCAGCTTAAGATCCCCGTCATGAACCTGGGACCATTAGGACGGGATCCTCATCGTTGGACGGAACGTTTGAATATCGACTATTCGTTCGGAGTTTTCCACGATATGCTCGGTACAGCGATCCATAAACTGTTGAAATAATAGATAAAAAAAAGGGCTGATCTTAAACATCGATTTTCAGCAATGTTTGGATCACCCTTTTTGGTTTGGATTTTTTCTGGAATCGCAACGGACATACGAGCCGTTATCTGTGAACAAAAGAGCTGATTTTCACGAAATAAGATCTCTGGTGTCCGTTATTTTTGTTGTTATTTGATTCGTGGCAATATACTCGCTTTCCGCGGGCGAACCGCAAGCCTCCTCGCTCGTTCCTCGCTGTGGGGTCTCGCTTGGTCCGCTGATCCCGCTGGAGTCTCGTATATTTCACACTTACAGGCTTCAAAGTTTTTTCAATAGCAACAAACTTTTAGATAACAGCCTTTATAAATAAAACAAGTTTATGGAAAATAAGGTCTCTTGTGTCCGTTAGCGGTCTTTCCCATTCTGTTTCTGCTAAGAGTGGATTTCCCCTTTGCCCAGGCTAATGGGTTAAGCCTCTTCTTTAACAGCCGTTTTAAGAATTACAATCTCTATCGTTTAGCAGGATTTTTTTGTATTGTTGAAAAATGCTTCTGCAGTTCTTTGGAGCGTTTTGCGGAATCAAGAATACAGTGTTTAAAGGCACCCTCGACATCCCGTTCCATCAAGGCATGCAATCCTGCTTCGGTTGTACCACCTGGGCTTGTAATATTTATTCTGAGCTGATTCAGGTCGGTGCTGGATGCTTTCATCATTTGTCCTGCACCGATCATTGTCTCAGCAATCAATTCCCTGGCTTTATCTTCATCCAACTCAAGGTTTATGGCTGCTTGTTTCATGGCTTCTGCGATATAGTAAAGATAGGCTGGCCCACTGCCAGCAAGTGCTGTAGTTGCATCCATATATTGCTCTTGGACCACGGTTACAGAACCGATCGCCTTGAAAAGCTCTTCCACTATCTGGCTTTGCTCCAGGGTTGTATTTTTTCCGATACATAAGGTCGTCGTAGAATTACCGATTTCGGCTGAGGTATTCGGCATCGTCCGGATGACTGGGCAATCACATTCTAGGACGCTCTCAATAAATTCTGTGGTGATACCGGCCATGACAGAAGTGATAATATGGGAGTCTTTCACATAAGGACGGATTCGTTCAAGACCGGATTGAGCATCTTTCGGTTTCATCGCCAGGATGATCAGATCCGTTTCCGTCAAAATACGTTCATCATCGTGGGAGATATGGATCCCGTATTTATCTTCAAGGTACTCCAGCCGCTCCTCATCTGTACGGTTGGTGACCATGATATTCGAAGAGGGAATCATTTTTCTTGAAACCAGGCCTTTTATGATTGATTCTGCCATCGACCCTGCGCCGACGAAGGTGATTCGATTGATTGTTCTCATTTTTAAATGATTCTCCCTTCTGCTAAAATGAAAGCACTCTACTTTTTCAGAGTACCATCAAGTATCATATAGTATTTCAATTTCAAGACTGCTTGATTCAGATCAACATACGGAGGCGTTTTTGTTTTGGACAATACAACTGATATCCACTGTATTACGTTACCGACTCCCTTTACAGTCGGTGATGTTAATGTATATCTTATAAATGATGAAAAACTGACACTGGTCGATACTGGACCGAAAACGAAAGAAGCGTGGGAAGCATTTCTTACCCAAATCAATAAACTAGGATTCAATGTAACTGATATAGACCAGGTTATACTCACACATCATCATCCAGACCATGTAGGGCTCGCAGATTACTTGAAAGGCAATGGTACGAGATTCATAGGATTAGCTTACAATCAGCCCTGGCTGCAAAAAGATCCGGCCTTTCTTGAACACCATGATGCTTTTTACTTGAGAGTCTATAGAGAAATGGGTATTGAAAAATTCCATGAAAAAGCGATGCAACGTATTCGCGGATATTTGGATTATTCTTGTTCCATCAACATACATACGATCGTAAAAGAAGGAGATCGAATTGATGGCTTACCGGGATGGATCGTTATCGAGACACCGGGTCATGCTCAAGGACATCTCTCCCTTTTTAAAGAGGAGGATGGCTTCATGATCGGTGGTGATCACCTCATACAACACATCTCATCCAATGCCTTGATCGAGCCACCGCCGATCGGTGTTCAGGAACGGCCGAAAACGTTGCTTCAATACCGTGACTCGCTTAGAAAACTACTAGACTTAAACGTCAATATGGTATATGCGGGTCACGGAAAACCAGTTGCAAATCCTAAGGATCTGATTAGAAAACGTTTAGTGAAACAAGAAGAGCGTGCAGGTGATATCAGGGATATGATCATCGATCAACCAAAAACAGGATTTGAAATCTGTCAGAACCTGTTTCCAACAATTTTCCTGAAGGAACTAGGATTGACGATGTCAGAAACGCTTGGCCATCTCGATTTATTGAGCAGAAATGATCAGATCCGGGTTACGGAACAAGATGGTGTTCTTTATTTTCAAGCGAAAGAGGTGATGTAGGTGAACGACAGGAAGATCGTCGTCATCACCGGTGCTTCGAGCGGAATTGGAGCAGAAATGGCAAGAATGGTTGCGTCGAAAGGTTGGACTCCTGTGTTGATGGCCCGATCCTTCGAAAAGCTCGAACACCTTCGCAATGAAATTAAGAACGATTATAAAACGACTGCGCTTAGTTTTCAACTGGATATTCAAGACAAAAAGAACATCGAAGCTGTGTTCAATCAGGTGCAGCATGAGGTTGGAGCGATTGATGTTCTTATAAATAATGCTGGTTTCGGGGTTTTTGATTATTTTGAAGATGCGAAAATGGAAGATATCGAAGGGATGTTCAATACGAATGTCTTAGGCTTGATGGCTTGTACGAAAGCTGTTTTACCTGGAATGATCGAGCAGAAGAGCGGTCATATCATCAACGTCGCCTCCCAAGCTGCAAAGCTGGCAACAGTGAAGGGCAGTGTTTATGCAGCAACGAAACATGCTGTTCTCGGGTTTGCGAACAGTTTACGGATGGAAGTGAAGGATTATGGCATCTATGTCACAACTGTGAATCCAGGTCCGATGAAAACCAATTTTTTCACTATTGCAGACAAAACGGGTCAATATGAGAAGAACATCGCAAAATGGATGCTCAAGCCTAGTGAAGTCGCTACAAGGGTGGTCGCTGCGATTGATAAACCTGTCCGAGAAATCAATCTGCCTGGATGGATGGAAGCAGGCAGTAAGCTGTACCAGCTCATGCCGGCAATCGTTGAGAGGCTGGGAAAAAAAGCATTTCGACAAAAATGAGAGAAGACTGTTCCAGATGTGAGGTCGGGAGCAGTTTTTTTAAAAAGGATCACATTTTAGAAATCACCAAAATATTTTGAGTTTGCACCGATATTTTTCAGAATTACACCGTTATTTTTCCGGATTGCACCGAAAAATCTAGGATTTGCACCTAGATCCGCGATCCAGTAAGTAACTTCTCTCCTAATGTGTGCTCTGATATTGAGCTACATTCCTTCTAGTTCTATAGCTAAGACCCTATTGTGCTGCTGAAAGATAGGAATAAACCTTATCATGCACGATCGTAAAAACTTCTTCTTCCTGTTGGGTGTTTAAATCGAATGTTACTTGTTCGATCAATTCGTCATATTCATCTTCTGTGAGCGGAGATAGCTCCAAATCTCCGAAATAATTAACTAAACATCTGTCTATCATTTTTCTTAGCAGCTTTTTCTCCATCGTTCATGTCACCGTCCTTTATCCACCTTAGAATAGGGATCTTCTTCCGTCAACTATATTTTCTTGCCGGCCAATCATTCGGAAGGAAATGAATTGCTCGTCTGCGAATATAGTTATACAAGGTTAATAGAGGGGGAATAGAGGATGAGAATTAAAGTTGTGATGAATAGCGGTAAAGAATATGTCCTTCAAATGGATAAATCCGATTTCCAGTCAATCGTCAAAACTGAAGATGATACTGTTCGAGATGAAATGATCGAGATCCACCCTTCACTTTACATCAATCCTTCCCACATTTCTTCATACGAAATTCTAGAGTGAGTGATTTACCATTTTTTTCTTGATTTCTAATCACATTTGGTTCATACTGAGAATATAAAAAACTAACCAGTCAGTTTTATGAAAAAGGAGGAAAAATTCATGAGAGAGATTAAGCGAATGTCATCTTGCCCGCTGTCGGATGTAATTGAGGCTTGGAATTCAGGATTCAAAGGTTATTTTACAGATATGACGATGTCGGTCGATCGTTTCTTACAGCGTATGGTCCAGGAAGGCCTATCTGCTGAAGACTCAATCGTAGCGTATATGGATGGAGTTCCAGCTGGTATCGTGTTAAACGGATTCAGGACAGTTGATGGCAAAACAATCAGTTATAACGGTGGAACGGGTGTAGCACCGGAATTCAGAAGAACGGGTATCGGAAAACAGATGATGGAATCAGCTATAGAAATTTACAAGCAGAAAGAAGTCGATACTGCGACACTGGAAGCTATTAACGAAAACACTGCTGCAATCAAACTTTATGAATCGCTTGGATATGAAATCACCGACAGGGTGGACTTTTTACAACAAGATGGATCATTGCAGCCACACTTTGAAGACTTTGAATTACCGTATGAATATGATTTTGAACATACAACACCTGAAAAAGTCAGCAAGTTGAGTTTTTATCAAAAAAAGAGTCCATGGCAGACACAGTGGCAAAGTGTGGCGAATGGTGAAGCGGTGATTGTTTCACATGAAGGAAAGCAGGTTGGATATGCATTATATCGACGGAGTTTAAAACCAGATGGAAACGCCGCTGTCATCGTCCTTCATCAACTAGGTGGAGACGTCGATTTCCATAATCCGCACAACCTGGTCGATTCTTTGCTTTATAAGGTTTTAGAGCCAAAACGTTCCTGTAAACGTCTCATCATCAATCTCTCCACGGAAACAAAACCTCAATATGAAACAGTGATGAACAGAGGATTCTCGACAATGATCAGCCAGGTATGTATGGAAAAAGTAATGAAGGAGCCGATTGAAAGCAATGCCAAAAGTATCGAAAAAGTATAAGGAAGAGAAAATAGCTGTCATTTTAAATGCAGCAGCCCAATGTTTTGCAGACAAAGGATTCAGTGATACAACGGTGGATGACATCGCAAAAGCATCCGGCACGAGTAAAGGATCAATTTACTTATACTTTTCAAGCAAAGAGGAAATCTTTTATAAATTGAATGAAAAAAGTGCGGAACAATTCCTCGAGATAAAAAAACAACTTGCAAAACAGGATAGCGCCTCTGCAAAACTTAAATACATCTTTCAACACTTGATCAGCGGTTCTGTTGGTAAGGAAGATTTCAATAAGATTTCAGTCCAGTTTGAGTTTTGGATTTATATATCAAGAAACGATAAGGAAGCGCTGTTTACCGAAAGGGTAGAGATGTTCACCTCATTGATCAAGGAAATCGTGGAGGAGGGGGTCGAAAAAGGGGAGTTCAGGGAAGATATCCAGGTAAACGATTTTTCGAAACTCTTCTGGTCCATTTGGGATGGAATCTTAGTGCAATTACTCTTCCATAAGAATGATTCCAAACTTAAGAGCATGATGCTTTTGTATGAACAAATGGTGTATCGGTACCTTCAAAAATAAAACTCAGTCTTGAGGCGGAGGTCAAAAACCGCCTTAAGACAGTGTGAAAGAACTGAAGGTTAGAAGAAAATGGTAGTGAGGTTATAAGTTGGAGGGGATATTATGGAAGAGGTTGTTGAAACACGGCCACAACAAGGGGAAACCTCCCCTGCGATATGGAAAAATCGAAATTTTTTATTGTTATGGATTGCCGGGCTATGCTCAAGCTTCGGATTAGCGATCTTCATGTTCTCTCAAGCATGGTATGTTGTTGAAGTGATGAACCTGCAAGCTTCTCTAGGTTTGGTATATATTGCGTCGAGTGTTCCGCGTGTACTCTTCATGGTCTTAGGCGGTGCAGTAGCTGATCGCTTCAGCAAAAATGTCATCATGTTTTTATCAGATATTCTTCGAGCCTTTGTGGCAATAGCGCTCGTCGTATGGCTTCTGTTAGGGGAAGTCTCGATCTGGTCGTTCGTTTCGTTTGCCCTTGTCTTCGGGATATTGGATGCGTTCTTTTGGCCAGCTAATGGGGGACTATTACCTTCGTTGATTAATAAGCAACAACTGACAAGAGCGAATTCAGTCATCCAAATGACAAGCCAGTCATCTTTTATAGTCGGCCCGATGCTTGCCGGTGCAATCATCGCATTAGGCAGCTACGTACTTGCCTTTTCTCTCACTGCTGTTTTACTCATCATCGCAAGTATTTCGATATTCCTTATCCGGGTCAAAAAGAAGGAAGATACTTCGGAAAATCAGTCTCCCTCAAATCTACTCACTTCCATCAAAGAAGGAGTTACTTATGTAAAACAATCAGCATTCTTAAGTTCCCTTTTGTTGTTTGCCGTCTTTATCAATCTATTCATGGTTGGACCATTACAGATGGGATTGCCGCTTTTCGTTAAAAATGTGATAGGTGGGAATTCGCTTGACTTTAGTTATCTTGAAGGTACATTCGCGGGTGGAATGCTTGTAGGCTCAATTATCATCGGTATATTGAACGTCCGAAAGAAAAGGGGGCTTGTCGTAATATTCGCGGTAATGGGATCAGGATTGTTTTTTGCACTTTTCAGCTTTACAGAAGCTTTGTGGCAAAGCTTGATTCTAATCGCTTTGTTAGGTAGTACCTTTTCTGTCATTAATATCCCGATTATTGCTGCCATTCAATCGGCGGTGAAAGAAGAAATGATGGGGCGAGTGATGAGTCTGTTATCCATGGCTTCTCTCGGACTCGTGCCGGTATCGTTTGCGATTACCTCAGGTGTACTTTCAACCGGAGCTGATATAACATCGATTATGCTAACTGGTGCGCTATTGATTGTCATCTTCGCCTTTATCATCCTCATGAAAGTTCCTGGATTGCGGAATTTTAGTTAAGTATTTTGGTGAAAATAAGGTCTGCTAAGCATATACTCAGCAGGCTTTTTTACACTTAAACAAAGAAAATACTTTCTTCAGTAAAAGCGCAACTAAGGCTCAGCCTGCGCTAAGGCTTGGCTTTGCAAAGTTTTCTTTTCTATATTTTGCATAATAAATACCTGAAATCAGGAAATAAACATATGAATTTGGGAGATTCCTCCTTGGAATTAGTGAATCCTCCTACGAATTTGGGAAAAAATATCCCTTTGATAAACTAGAAAAATTCATCGTTTGATACTTCTCCTGTGCTGGTATAGACAACTGTACCAGTAATTATATATACTGAATAAAAGAGGTGGAGTGTATGACAATTCAGACGATTACTGGAGGCAAAGTTTTTATTGGTGAGCAACGTTTCCAGCCAGGTACTATACATATTGAAAATGGTAGAATTAAGGACTTAAGCGACAAAAAAATAAAGCCCTCGGATATCGAACTAGAGGATGGCGACCTTGTTTTACCTGGTCGGATCGATGGTCATATTCATGGTGCAAACGGGCATGATGTTATGGATGGAACGGTTGAGTCGATCGATGAAATGGCAAAAGTTCTTGTGGCTGAAGGGACGACGAGTTTTCTGCCTACGACGATGACTGCACCGGGTCATGAAATCGAACAAGCCCTCACTTCGGTCCATGAGTACATGACAAATCACAATGAAAGAGGGAAAACGGAAGTCATCGGAATTCATCTGGAGGGTCCATTCATTTCTAAGAAAAAGAGAGGCGCCCAAAATCCAAAATATATCCAGACACCGAACCTGGATGCATTCAACCATTGGAACAGGCTATCGGGTGGCAACATCAAAGTGGTAACGATTGCGCCAGAGATAATAGGCGCACTTGATTTTATCAAGGAAATCACCAGCCAGGGGGTTGTTGCGTCGATCGGCCATAGTGATGCAACCTATGCAGAAGTCCGGAAGGCTCTGAAGGCAGGGGCGAAACAGTTCACCCATCTTTATAACGGTATGCGTTCTATGCATCACCGGGAGCCCGGTGTCGTCGGCGGTGCTTTTCTAAATTCTGATGCTATAGCTGAAATCATTACTGATGGACTCCATTGTTCTCCTGAAATGATTCGGCTTGCTTATGAGATTAAAGGGAAGCGAGGACTATTGATGATCACGGATGCAATGAGAGCCAAGTGCTTAGGGAATGGAAGCTATGATTTAGGCGGCCAGGACGTCCATGTTGAAGACGGTAAAGCGACTCTGCAGGACGGTACTTTAGCGGGTAGTGTATTGACGATGCAAAAAGCTTTCGAAAATATGTCAACGTTCACAGATGCTGAAATTGTAGATGTGATTTTCATGTCATCCATTAATCCTGCAAAACAGTATGGCGTATACGATCGGAAAGGGTCTATTGATATCGGGAAAGATGCCGACCTGATTGTTCTTGATGAAAATCTATCGTTAAAAATGACAATTTGCCGCGGAGAAATTGCTTGTACGAGGGGTTGATGAAATGAACGTGATCACCGTTAATGATGAGCAGGAGATGAGCGTAAGGGGTTCTTTAATTTTATTTGATGAGATAAAAAGAAATCCAGAGCTAGTATTAGGTGTGGCAACCGGAGGGACACCAGCAGGAACTTATGAGCATCTGGTTGATAAAGTCCTCAATGAAAAACTTGACTTATCAAAGGTAACGACCGTGAATTTAGATGAGTATGTCGGTTTGGCTCGAGATCATGAAGAAAGCTATTGGCGCTATATTTATGAACACCTATATGAACCACTTAACCTATTACCTGACCGGGCGTTAGTTCCAGACGGTCTGAGCGAGGATCTTCAAGCAGAGTGTCTCAGATATGAAAAGGTAATTGAACAAGCGGACGGAGTAGACCTTCAGATTTTGGGAGTCGGTCGGAACGGACATATCGGGTTCAATGAGCCAGGGACATCGTTCGAATCGAAGACTCATGTAGTGGATCTGACGGAAAGTACGAGAGAGGCGAATGCAAGGTTTTTTGAGCGGAAGGAGGAAGTTCCTACTCAGGCGATTACAGTCGGAATTTCAACGATCATGAAAAGCAGATCGATCCTCTTATTGGCTTCAGGACCGGAGAAATCTGAGGCAGTTCACGCCTTATTGAGTGGAAGGATCGATCAGAACTGGCCGGTTACCGTCTTGAATGAACATCCATCCGTCACATTGATCGTTACAAAAGATGCACTCGAAAAAGGAGAGGAGGATTCCAATGATCAATAAACACTCCACATTACCGCTTTATACTCAGGTGGAACAATACTTGACCACAGAAATCAAAAAAGGCGGCTATCATACAGGTGATCTTATTCCATCTGAACGGGAGCTATCAGAGAAATTTCAAATCAGCAGGATGACAGTGAGGCAGGCGATCAACAACCTGGTAAATAAAGGGGTTTTGTATCGTGAAAGGGGAAAAGGCACATTCGTTTCTGTACCGAAAATCGGTTATCAGTTGAAAGGGATCGCTAGTTTTTCAGAAGACATGAGACGGCGAGGGATCGAGCCATCCACAAAAGTGGTATCTTTCAAGACGGTTCCAAATCCACCGGAACACATCCTTAAAAAACTGGATAGCGAATCAGAAAAGAAAGTAATCGAGCTGGAGCGGATCAGGTTTGCTAATGAAGAGCCAGTTGCAATCGAGATGGCTTATCTGCCTATCAAACTCTTTTCCAACCTTTCTGAGAAGGATACAGGAGGGTCTATCTACGATTTTGTCAGGAAAGAATTGAAGTTGGAGATTCATAGAGCGGAACAGCAAATCGAAGCCTCACTAGTCGGTGAAAGGGATGGGTTCCTGTTGGATATCGGGCCAGGAAGTCCAGTATTGATTGTCAATCGGACGACTTATCTTAGCAGCGGAGAGCCATTCGAGACGGTCAAGACAGTGTTCCGAGCAGACCGTTACCATTTTTCGATTGAAATGGAGCAGGAGGGTGAACATGTATTATCTGGGGATTGATGGGGGAGGATCCAAGACCACAGTTGCGCTGGTAGACGATAGAGGTGAACTTATTGCCTGTCATCACGGAGGACCGAGTAATCCTGTATCCGTTACTTTGAAGGAAATCGAACAGACGATTGATGACCTTTTTGGACAACTAAAACGAAATCATGCTGAACAATATTCGCAAATCAAAAGTGTATGTGCAGGAATCGCCGGTACAGAGAACAGTTACTCTAAGGATGAATTACGCCTATTATTGAAATCGAAATTTCCAGAAGGAACAACTGTACAACTCTGCCATGATGCGTTGACAGCCCTCTATTCAGGTACGAACGGTGAACCTGGCATTGTCAACATTGCTGGAACGGGCTCCATCACATTCGGGGTCACAGCAGATAAAAACGTGGTACGATCAGGTGGATGGGGCTATTTATTGGATCATACAGGAAGCGGATTCGGCATCGGAAGGCTCGCACTCCAGAAAGTATTCGAAGCCTATGATGGATTTACCCAACCGACAATACTGACAGACTTTGTGCTCAAAAGGTTTGGAATCTCATCACCGCCAGGACTCATTTCTGTAATCTATGGAACGAATGAAAGCAGAAGCAGGATCGCCTCTGTTTGTGAAGATGTCTTTGCAGCGGCACGATTAGAAGATAAGGATGCAGTAGATATCGTCAAGCAGGCTGCTGACGAAATCGCGAAAAGCATTTCCCACATCATTCACAATCATTTTAAAGAGTTAGATCAAACGAAAGTCGTCTTGACGGGCAGTGTTTTTAAAAGCAGGGACCTTCTGTTGCCATTGTTGCAAAAGAATCTTCCTGATGGAGTGCAGTTGATACTTCCAAAGTCTCCCCCCGTAGTCGGTTCGATTATCGAAAGTTACCAGACGATGCATGGTACTTGTCCAGAGGATTTCGTGAAAAATCTGCATGAATCGTTTGCGAGGGGTGACTAGAATGGTACATACAGGCTTGATGGAATTCATGAAAAACCATGAGGATTATAAAGGTTTGAACATTGGTCTCATCATCAACCACACTTCAGTCACCCTAAATATGCAGATGAGTATCGATGCTTTGCTGGCAAGCGGATTGAATGTTACAGCGATTTTTTCTCCGGAACATGGTCTGCGAGGGCAGGTGAAAGAGGGGGAGCATATCGATCACCAAACGGATGGACGATCCGGACTTCCTGTTTATAGCTTATATGGGAAGAATAAGACGCCTAAAGAAGAGTGGTTTGAAACGATTGACTTGTTGGTGTTCGATATCCAGGACCTCGGTGTTCGCTTTTATACATATATTTATACCCTGGCAAATACGATGAAACTTGCAGGTCGACTCGGTAAAAAGTTCATCGTCTGTGATCGCCCCAATCCGATTTCTGGGAACCGTATCGAAGGGAATCGATTGGATCTGCAATATGCCTCGTTCATCGGGAATTATCAACTGCCGATCAGGCACGGGATGACTGTTGGAGAATTAGCAAAATACTTCAATAATGGTTACGGCTTCAATATAGATCTTACAGTTATTCCAATGAAAAATTGGAAGCGCGATATGTGGTTTGACGACACAGGTTTGTCTTGGATCCCCCCATCACCGAATGCCCCTTCCATTGAGATGGCACAAGTCTACCCTGGCACATGCTTTTTCGAAGGAACAAATGTTTCAGAAGGTAGAGGGACGACAAAACCGTTTGAATGGGTTGGTGCGCCATGGATCGACTCTTATAAATGGAAGCAGCAATTAGATGCTTATGATTTAGAGGGCGTGCTTTTCCGAGAAGTGGTGTTCCAGCCTGCGACGTCCAAATATAATGGGGAGACCTGCCAAGGCGTACACATCCATGTAGTTGACCGTGATCGCTTCAAACCGGTTGAAACAGCATCTGCCATGATCGAAACCTTGAAGTCCACTCATCCAGATTCATTTGAATGGATTCAACTAAAGGACACCCGCTACATGATCGATTTGATTCTCGGAACAGATGAATTTCGGTTAAACTTGCTTGAAAAGAAGCCGATCCAAGAGTGGTTACATCTTCAAGAATCTTTACTGGATGAATTTATTGAAAAACGTGAGAAGGTTTTGATGTACCGTTGAAAAGGAGTGGATCGTATGAACTTTGTAAGATGGGATGAGGAAGCATTACCGTTGGGGGATTTATGTGGATTGTGGAATGAAGAAATCGGAGGTGATTTCCCGATCACGGTAAGATTATTCCGACAAAACAGCGTCGATTGCCCTTATGTGTTTTCAGCAGGATCCTGGTATGTGATGGAAGGGAATATGGTCATCGGCTTCATCATAACGAAGTATACGAAAAAGAACGAAGAACATTTGCCGGCCAATATTGGTTGGATACAGGCATTGCTTGTAAATGATGAGTTCCGTAACAACGGTATCGGTGATCAACTATTAAAAAAAGCTGAAAAAGCATTGGACGCCGTTGGTGTTGCCAAAATTATTCTCGGAAGGGATGTCCATCATTACTTCCCTGGAATTCCATCCATCGTCCCGAACATTCCCCAATGGTTTGAAAAACGAGGGTATGTTGAGGTGAATAAGGTGAAAGACTTTTATCGTGTTGCTCCTGAACATGCTGAAGAGATTGATACAACAGAAATTACAGTGTCGGAATTGAAGAAGAACGAGGAGGTGAAATTCCTTGCATTCATGGAAGAGTCATTTCCTGGACGATGGGAACACGAAGCTCGGGAGTATTTTAACCGGGGTGGAGATGGCTATCATTTTATAGCAGCAAAGTATAAGGGAGAAATCATAGGATTTGTTCGTGTGAATGATTTGAATAGCCCTGTCATTGGCCCCAATGTTTATTGGCACCGGTTGTTTGAAGAAAAGCTTGGTGGTATCGGTCCTTTAGGAATCAAAAAGTCACACCGTAAAAAAGGATATGGAAAAGCAATTGTCCAACAAGCAATTAACACAGCGATAGAACGCGGCTGCCAACACCTTATCATCGACTGGACCGAGTTGGATGAATTTTATCAGTCCTTCGGTTTCAAACCGTGGAAGGATTATAAACAGTATGAAAAATCCATTTGAAAAAACTAGCTCTTCTTCCAAAGTACCTTCCGTTTGATGAAGGTGCTTTTTAAAATTAGGGTATGCAGTTCTAAATTATCATTCCTACGAAATTCACTCCCTTTCCGCGTCCGACCCGCCTCGTGACGTAGGTGACTGGAAAACTGACAAGGAGGCTTTTTCACCACCGCAGGAAGGTTGGAGTGAACCAAGTGACTGGTCGATGAGCTGGACACCACTTCCCTAATCTGCGGTAAGAATTTTTGGAAGCTTTCCATATGCTGGATTCGACGATTGTTCACCACAAGACCACGTACTTATTTTCCAACTTTGTAGTTTTGCGCCGAGTAACTGCAGGCGCAGGACTTGGTGGTTCTTAGTCGAAAATCCTTCATTCGCTGCGGGGTCGCGCCTGGACCGCTTTTTCCCGCAGGAGTGTCACCAATTGCGCTTAAAGAATTTTCTCAATAAAAATTACAAAGACGGTATATTTTAACGAATGGAAAAAACTTTATATTAAATCTTCATGATTTTGGGTATTTAAAAGAGATAGGTGAACGAATGGTATAAAGTAGTTTTATAGAGGAGGACATCATGAACATTTCAAACCCACTCAGTTTATCAGCAATAATACTAATAGGAATAAATTGTATTTTGATTTTATTTGCCGTATTCAGCTATGCTTTATCAAGAGAAATGATTTTACTTGTAAGTCTCATTGCTCTTCTCTTAGCTCTTTTTGGAAAAGCAAGAGGGGAGAATGGGTATATAGCTATGATTGGACTATGGGGTACAGCGTCATTTTGTATTCTTGTACTCTTATATGCTTTCATTCCATTTTTGTTGATTTGAACCTTTTGGATTTCACTTTTCCCTTATTATTAGTAAACTGGAAATATTAAACGATTCGTTAAGGGGAAAGTCATGAATAAAAAACCAGTTATCATCATTGCTCTGATTACGGCAGTTTGTGTCCTAGGAGATGCAATGATGTTCATCGTTTTACCGCTTTATTGGGAAGAGTTCGGATTAGCTTCCCTCTGGCAAGTCGGAATTCTTCTCTCAATCAATCGTTTCATCCGCCTTCCGATCAATCCGTTGGTCGGTTGGTGTTATTTACGGATGAATAAACGAACAGGCGTCCTTCTTGCTGTCATTTTAGCCATGCTGACAACCTTCTCATATGGATGGCTGGAAAGCTTTTGGCTATTATTCTTCATGAGGGCTTTGTGGGGTGTTGCCTGGGCATTCCTACGGTTAGGAGGTTATCTTACCGTAATCGATACCTCAACAGACCGAACAAGAGGACATCTTGTTGGCTTATACAATGGGCTTTGGGGGTTAGGAGGTTTAGTCGGAATGCTAGCAGGAGGCATACTTGCCGATTTAGTCAGTATTCAAACCGTCACGAATACATTCGGTTTCATGGCTTTAATCGCCATTCCTCTAGTACTGAAGTACGTTCCTCCAGTTCCAGCCGAGTCAGAGAATACTCCCATGAAAAAAGACAATCAATCCAGTGAAGCTACGAGTGACAAGCAAATCTTCAAAAAGCCACAGGTTTTGACTATCCTTTGTTCAGGGCTACTCATTCCGTTGATCATTTTTGGGATATTCGCTTCAACGTTAAGCGCGATGATTGATTTCCGATTATCTGGATCATTCCTATTTCTTGGGGTTACCGTCGGAGCAGCTTCCTTTGCCGGGATCATTCAAGCGATCCGTTGGGGGTGGGATCCATTTTTAGCTCCATATATCGGGAAGATTTCAGATTTGAAATGGGGAAGGAATCCATTATTGGTTCTAGCTCTATTTGGTGGTGCTGTGTTTTTTGCGCTAATCCCATTTGGTGTTTCTGTTTACAGCTTGTTATTCCTTTTACTCGGTTTCCAGGTCATGTCAACCATGATGGTAACACTTAATGATTCGATTGCTTCTGATGTAGCATCCAAAACGTCCAAGGTAAAAGTGATCACTGCATATACCGTTGCAGTGGATCTTGGCTCAGCAACAGGACCATTATTGAGTTTCTTGATCATTGAATGGATGGGAATTGATGTACTGTACTGGGTGACAAGTGGATTATTATGTTTGATAGGTCTGTTTTGGCTCAATCAGTTTAAAAATGAAAGCCACTTAATAAGGCCATAGAGAAAACTAATCGTCAAGGTCGAAAGTACGGTTGATACGGAAGAACCGACTGATGCAAAGTATGGGTCTCCACCATATTTCCGGGCATACAATGCAATTGTTGGTGCAGACGGGGTGGCTGCGACAAGGACAGCGACGAGTAAGAGAATTGGATTGACCGGAAGAAAGATGAATGGCACAAGACAAAGTGGAATGACCAACAGCCTTGTAAGGACTGCCGACCATAAGTATGTGTTACAAAGATAATTCCGTACCTCCGAAGCATTCAAATTGGCAAGCAAGATTCCAATGATCAGCATGGAAAGGGGCACGGTTGGGAGGCCAACGGTTTTAAAAAGGTTATGGAAAGACACTGGCCATTGATAGGGCTGTAAAAACATGAAGAAACCAACTGTCGTTGCAATAACACCTGGATTAAGGAAAAGCCATCTCCAAGAAAATGAAGCATTCCTGCGACCGACTACATATATTCCATAAGTCCAAATTAAAATGATATACAGAAAATTGAACACTGCAGTGTATAGAATTCCGATTTCTCCAAGCAGGATATAGATGATCGCATAACCGATGAAACCTTGATTCCCGAATACGATCAAACCTTCATACACACCTTTCTGGTCATCTGGAAGGGTGGCTTTTTTACGTAAGAGGATTCCAGCAGCGCATGCTATGAAAATGGCAGTAAGGGATAAGCCGATCAACCAGCCAAACTCGTGCATGTATTTTGAATCATACGGAAAATCCATCGAGTACATGATGAGGGCAGGTAATGTGATATAAAGAACTAGCTGTGTGATGACATAATCCGAAGAATCAGGAAGGATTTTCGTTTTACGCGCAACATAACCGACGATTGCAATCAAATAAAGCATCACCATTTCTCCGAGCAAAGAAAGCATCGCGCCCATAAAATCCCCCCATTGCAGGTTATGAGGTTCAATAGGCTTTGGTGAATGGTATGCTTTTTACTAAAATCAGATCTTCTCTAATAAACAAAGAAGATGGAGGGGAAAATGAACAAAAACAGTGAGGGCTGTGATTCATGAAAAATTCTTTTTTTAAGGTTAAAATGCCAGGTGCAAATCCGACCGTCTAATTTGAAAACGGAAAAGTTTTGGTCCCGCAATTTTGACGAACCGTATAAGCAGCTGCAAATGACATTTATACTATTTTATAGTCGAGTTGTTGTGTTATAATCATTCTGGTAACTGGTACTATAACTAGCTACTAAACATTACTTACTACATTGTTTCATTGGAGGACATCATGGAAGATTTACTTAAACTGAAAGATAAGAATATCGTGATCATGGGGGTTGCAAATGAGCGGAGCCTTGCATGGGGTGTTGCAAAATCTCTCTATAAAGCAGGAGCGAACCTGATTTTTACATATAGGAAAGATCGTTCTCTTGGAAAACTGAATAAAATCCTTGAAAAAGATAACCATGAAGCAAAGCTGATCGTTGAATGTGACGTGAACAATGATGAAAGCATCCAGGCAGCATTTGCAAAAATCGGA
Organism: Alkalihalobacillus sp. TS-13; assembly: GCF_019720915.1. Taxonomy (GTDB): domain Bacteria; phylum Bacillota; class Bacilli; order Bacillales; family Fictibacillaceae; genus Pseudalkalibacillus. The sequence goes on along the minus strand of NZ_JAHKSI010000001.1, from coordinate 1,530,242 downwards.
GAGGAAGTAGGTACAATTCACGGCGTACTGCACTCAATAGCTTTTGCCCATGCAGAAGACCTGAAAGGTGATTTCATCGATACGTCGAGGGAGGGTTATGCTTTCGCCCAAGATACGAGTGCTTATTCCCTAATCGCTGTTTCAAAAGCAGCTCAGCCTCATATGATCGAGGGTGGATCAATCATCGCAATGAGTTATCTGGGTGCTGAGCGAGTCGTTGAAGGGTATAACGTAATGGGTGTTGCAAAAGCAGCGCTTGAAGCCTCTGTAAGATATTTGGCATCAGATCTTGGGAAACATAATATCAGGGTCAACGCAATTTCAGCTGGAGCGGTTCGGACACTGGCTGCCAAAGGAATCCCGTCATTCAATCAGATCCTCCACGAGATTGAGGAAAATTCCCCATTGAAAAGGAATGTAACCCAGGAAGAAGTTGGCGACATGACACTTGCGCTGATCAGCCATCTTTCACGTGGCGTCACCGGGGAGATTGTGTATGTAGATTCAGGCTATAATATCATGGGATAGATTTTGAGCGCTGCTTTGCGACGAAGCAGTGCTTTTTTTGATTATATTAAGAAAAAACTCATTCTCAAATGAGTTTCATCCACTGTTGATCTGGAAGTGGTTTTTTCCTTGTCGGTGTGGGGCTCTTTAATGAGAATAACACTTGCTTCAAGGAGATATGTCTGAAATTGAGCACCTAAGTCTAAAAAATGAAAAGAAGTCTAAAGATCCGGTTGTAAGTCTATAAAATCGGAAATAAGTCTAATTCAGTAAAAACGACCGGCGAAACTCCGCCGGTCACCATTATTTTCAATACTGCTTTTCTAAGGTGATGTCTTGATAAAAATGTTTGAGGATCTCTTCGTACGTTGCGCCTTTCGTTGCCATGCCGACTGCACCGGTTTGGGAAAGTCCCACGCCGTGTCCCCAGCCTCCGCCATAGACCTTGAAGCTTGGTGTCTCAGCTTTCTTATCGACTGGTTCAACAAAGAACAACGTGCTGAGCAATACACTTTTTCCACCGCTTGAATTGATATACTTCATCGACCATCGGATTTGATCTTTTTGCTCATAGAATGTGCCCCCATCAGTGATGTACTCTATTTCGAGAACACGTCCTGAGTTGGAACGCTCCAATACATTTACTTCATAAACTTCTGAAATATTAGCATTAAAGTATTCACTTAAAACATCTGCCAGTTCTTCATTCGTCCATTCGAATGTCCAGCGATGATACTTCGACCAATCGGACTCATAATCTCCTGCTCTGACAGCACGAAGAGAGGTCGGATTAGCATGATTTTTGAATACCTCGAGCGTTGGAACATGTTCCATTGCCTTTCCTCTATTGGAATCCGGAACGCCTCTTAAATAATTGACTGCACCTGAATTCCAAATATCTTCATTGTTGGCAGTGTAGCCGCCGGTAGTAGAGTGATAGACGGCGGTAATGAGTCTCCCATCATGCATTGCGACCATTCCTTCAGATTCCTGGACAGCTTGAGTGGAGATTGGATGTTCTGCTTCATATCCGCCATACACTTGATCAGATGGTGTCGGCAATAAATCGTAACCGTCCGAGCTTCTCTTCCCAAGGTTCGCTAACGTATAGGTACGCGCTGCGACTGCCTGGGATTTTTGTGCTTCCATTTCGCCGTAAGGGACTGGTGGAAGTTCACGCGGAACAACACCATATAAATACTGTTCGATCGGCAATTCATTGACGCCAGCTAAAGTCCCCTGGCTGTTATAAATGACTTCACCGATACCTCTGTATTTTTTTCCGCCGATCTCGATCAAACCATCTGTTGAAGTGATTTTTACAGGTTTTTCTGTGATATACTCGTCACCTTGATATGTAACTTTCATCGTTGAAGTACCAGTTGAATACGTTACGACCTTCCAGAATGAATCACTTCCAGCCAAACCGTTTGCGATCACTTCATTTCGAAACTCATTACGTTCACCCCAGCTAGCGTCTGCTGGAAACTTCCCGATAAAAAGTCTGTACCCGCCATTATAGTCCTCGACATAGGTTTCATATCCACCCATTTCAGCTCGGTGTATCCAATCCTCGACATATGCATTACTCGTCGTCCAGGCTACTTGCAACCGGTAGGATGTATCGACTGTCCCTGTACTTTCAAGAGACACTGCTGCTTCGCCATTTTCCCCCTCAAACAGTATTTCTCCCCCGATCTCGGCAATCGTAAATGAATCGTCACTTCCTAAGGTAATCGTTTCAGCTGTGGGAATGACTCCGATCCGGACATCCTGGCCATCATCTGCTTTAGCAGTCTGAATCCAAGAAAACGAGAAAGCGCTTACACAAAAACATAACAATGCAATAAACAGACTTTTTCTAAGCATGGTAAATCCTCCTAACATTTTGATTATTTTGGGTACGAAAAAAAATTCGTCAAATAACTGAAATATCCTTTTAAAATAAATTAAAAAAACATAAAAAAATATTTTAAAAAAGAAGGAATCTAGGCAAATAGACCGAAATATTATTTTATGAAATACTGAAAATCAACTAAAACAAGTGATCAAAAAGGGGGATGGAAGGGGGATCACATTTAAAATTTTTTACAATTGAGGTGTCCTATGGAGTTAGATTTGACGTCATTAACGACAGAACAACGCAACTTGCAAACGAACAGCATCGACACCCTCGGTACACTGGATATTTTGACGATGATCAATCAAGAGGACCAAGTTGTATCTCTCGCAGTGAAGAAAGTTCTGCCCCAAATAGGAGTAGCTGTGGATCTCATCTCAAAAGCATTCGAAAACGGTGGGAGATTATTTTACATAGGAGCTGGGACGAGCGGGCGATTAGGGGTGATTGATGCTGCTGAGTGTCCTCCGACATTCAGTACACCAACAGAACAAGTACAGGCCATCATAGCCGGTGGGGCTGAGGCGATGTTTGATGCGATTGAAGGAGCTGAGGATGACAGACGGCAAGGCAGGGTGGATCTTTCAACACGAAATTTGACTAGTGATGACGTTGTTGTAGGCATCACGGCAAGCGGGAGAACACCATATGTCATTGGAGCCCTTGAAGCGGCGAAAGAAAGAGGCTTGAAAACGATTAGTTTAAGCTGTAACCATGATTCAGTCATCTCAAAGATTGTTGACCAAAGCATCGAAGTGGTCGTAGGTCCGGAAATATTGACAGGATCCACCAGGATGAAAGCAGCTACCGCCCAAAAGATGGTGTTAAATATGCTGACGACGGCATCGATGATTAAAATGGGGAAGGTGTATGAAAACCTCATGGTCGATGTCAATGCAACGAATCTGAAACTGATGGAAAGAGCGAAAAACATCGTCATGACCGTAACAGGAATTACCTATAAGGATGCTGGAGATTTACTTGAGAAGACGGGTTATGAAGTGAAAACAGCGATTGTCATGCATAAAGCTGATGTGCCGCTCGTTGTCGCAAAAGAAAGCATCAAAAAATCAAATGGGTTTGTCAAAAAGGCGATTGAAGCTGCCAAACGCTTCAACTAATCAAAATTTGACAAGGGGGATTCATGAAATGAAGAAATGGTTGATGGGGTTCATCTCATTGATGCTGATTCTCGGGATTTTTGCTGGTTGTTCAAATGATGATGCCTCAAAAGATCTCGATTCAGATGATTGGAAAGAGTGGGAAGGGACGATCACGATGTGGGATGGACCACGTTGGGCTGACAAAGATGATAACAAATACCACTGGATTGAAGATAAGATCTCTGAGTTCCAAAAGGATTATCCAAATGTGAAGATCAAACTCGTCAAAACACCTTGGGCTGAAATGAATGATAAGCTCAGCGTCGCGATCGCTGGACGCGCTTGGCCTGATATTGCACCTGTTGATATCAGTGGTGGATCTATAAATCAGAATCACATCAATCAAGGGGTAATTGCTCCGTTAGATGATTATTTCACTGACGAAGATAAAAGTGATTTCTATGAAAACGCATTGGAAGCATATACAACAGAAGGAAAGCTATACGGGGTTCCAACATCCATCAGTGTTCATGCAATGCTTTTGAATCTCGATATCTTTGAAGAAAAAGGCGTAGAACCTCCAAAGGATGGTAAATGGACGTATGATGAGTTCGTCGAAAAAATGAAAGCGCTGACAGGTGATGGTGTTGATGGCTTCTCTACCTACATCCTTCCTGGTTACTATGAAGCATGGCCGTTCTTGTTGATGGATGGTGGTTATCCATTAAATGAAGACATGACCGAGTATACATTTGATTCAAAAGAAGCTGTAAGTGGTTTGCAAAAACTGGTCGATCTAAAATATAAGCATGATGTAGCACCTGAAAGCATGGGTGGTGAAGATGTTGGTGGCACATGGAAAGCATGGGCAGCATCTGATCAACGTACAGTTGCTGTCGAACCCTGGGCTACATGGGCGATTGCATCAGCACAAACAGAAGATTTCAAGACCAATTTCATGGTTGCTGAGTATCCGACAGGTGACACGGGTGAACCGGTCACAATCGGTGGAGTTGGCGGTTATGTGATGTTCAATTCGAAAGGTGATGCAAAAAAACGTATGACCGCTGAATTCATAAAGCATATCACGAACACGGATGAGCAGGTGACGATGGCTAAGAATTACGGTACTTTCCCTGCTAGAATTTCTGCAGCGGATCAAGAACCATTTGCAGATAACCCTCAAATGGCTAGAGCACAAGAGCTTTCTCAGCACGCTGTACCAGTTCCTCGCCATGAAAACTGGGCACGTATTGATGAAGCGATCCAAAAAGAACTTCAGTTAGCTCTTAATGGTGAGAAGGAACCAGCGGAAGCTTTAAAGGCAGCTGGTGAAGAAGTGAACAGTATCCTAAGCGAATAATCATTATTCCATGGGGTTGGCTCATTTGACAGTTGGAACATCACCACTTGATGGAGTGGGGTACCGTCTGTCGAGTCAATCCCTACAATTTTACATACACAATTATGTCCTTGGTTTAGAAGGGAAGTGGGCAACCTTGGAGACAAAACCTGTAACCACAAACAAAGTTGAACAAACAGCCGTCCGTAATACAAACTCGTTGTTGAAACGTATGTACAAAAACCGAGTCTCATACTTTTTTTTGATGCCGAAATTATTATTCTTCTTTCTATTCATGGTGGTACCAATCGTATGGGCTTTCATTCTATCCTTTCAAGAATTCAATATCATGGGTTCAACATGGGTAGGCTTTGATAACTATATAACTGCCTTTCAGAGCAATGTTTTCAAAATTTCCTTGTGGAACACATTCTTGTACACGATCGTCACCGTTCCGGCATTTGTGATCACGGCGTTGGTCATTGCTTCACTCGTGCAGCCTCTAGGCAAGCTCTCACAATCCTTTTTCAGGGCTGCGTTTTACTTGCCGACCGTTACATCAATGGTCATCATCGCGATGGTTTGGAGATGGATGTATAATTACCGTTTCGGAATATTCAACCATATCATCGGTTGGTTTGGCATTGAACCTGTCAACTGGCTTGGACAAAGTGATTCTGCACTCCCAGCTTTGATGATCATGTCGATTCTGATTCCTCCTGGGGCGGGAATCATCATCTATTTAGCCGCAATGAACGATATCGACCAGTCCTTGTATGAAGCAGCTAAAATTGATGGGGCGAATGCATTACAACGATGGTTGAAAATCACAATCCCAATGTTGAAGCCGACAACGTTATATTTGGTCATACTAAGTACGATCGGTTCGTTCCAAGTATTTACGCAGATCATCATGATGACCGGTGGAGGTCCTGGAAATGCGACAGAGACGATCGTGCATGTCATTTATAAAACCGCCTTCCGAGACTTCAAATTCGGTCTGGCTTCTGCACAATCCGTGATTTTGTTCTTCATCATCATGGTGTTTGCAATCTTCCAATACCGCTCGCTGCGAGATCATCATTAAGGTAGGAGGTAACTATGAAACCAAAACAAGTCAATCAAAAAGTCGGAAAACTATTGATTTATGTCACGCTCATTTTCATGGCGATCGTTTCATTGCTTCCTCTTTATTGGGTGTTTGCAACATCGCTGCAATTACCGAGTTATCAGAATGAAACCATGGAGCAACCGGTAAACTATGTAGAATCTACACCACCTAAATTGTATCCTGTAGGTGTGAAGGAATATTTTCATCAATGGCAAAAACGTGAAGCAGCAAAAGATGCTGGTGATGCAAGCCAAGCTGCCTACCATGATGAAAAGATGAAGGAAGTCGTTACTAAGACGTTTGAAGGGTTCGTCATCTTATTCGAACGGACGAAAATCATGAAGTGGCTGTTGAACAGTCTCTATATATCCATCGTCACAACCGTCGCCATCGTTTTGATCGATACGATGTCAGGTTATGTCCTGGCGAAGAAGAACTTCCCGGGAAAGATGCTCATATTCTGGTCGATCATCGCGACGATGATGATTCCAGAACAAGTCACGTTGGTACCGACGTTCATGATGGTCCAGAAATTGCAACTGTTCGATACGCATTGGGCTTTGATCTTTCCAAGCCTCGCACTTGCTTTCGGGGTATTTTTGATGCGTCAGTTCCTGCTTGCGATTCCTGATGAGCTGATCGAGGCGGCGAAAATCGATGGAGCTTCGGAATGGAAAATCTTCTGGACGGTCATCGTACCGCTTGCGAAACCAGCAATGGCTGTACTTAGTATTTTTACGTTCGTATTGATGTGGAATTCCTTCCTCTGGCCGATCATCGTGTTGAATGATGAAAATCTCCTCACGTTGCCGGCTGGGTTGAAGACATTGCAGGATGCGAACCTTGCCAGCTTCAAATTGCTGATGACAGGTGCCACGGTTGCAGCGATTCCGATGATCGTATTCTTCCTCTTATTCCAACGTTATTTCGTAAAAGGATTATCTATGGGCGGGGTGAAACAATAATGGACTTAAAGCAGAAAATTGGACAATTGATGGTGTTCGGCTTCAAAGCGGAACACCCATCCAAGCTATCTGTTGAAATCAAGGATTTGATCGAAAAAAATCATATCGGCGGCATCATTCTTTTCGGCCGAAATATTGGAACACCGGAAGAGATTCAGGAACTGACAACTACCTTACAGACTACTGCGAAAAACGCAGGCCAGGAGCAACCATTGTTCATCTGTATTGACCAGGAGAATGGCGTCGTTCGTCGATTAGGAGAGGGGACAACTGTTTTTCCTGGAGCAATGCTGCTTGGGGCAACTGGTGATCCGGAGCTTGCTTATGAAATCGGGAAATCGTCAGGGGAGGAATTGCTTGATTTGGGTATCAATTGGAACCTTTCTCCTGTAGTAGATGTAAATAATAACCCCCACAATCCTGTCATCGATGTACGTTCGTTTGGCGAAAAACCGGAAAAGGTTGCTGAATTCGGAAAGCAGTTGATGAAAGGGATGCAAGCATCAGGAATCATCACCACCTTGAAGCACTTCCCAGGACATGGGGATACGACAGTGGACTCCCACCTGGCATTACCTGTCATACCGCATGAATTGGAGCGATTGCGGAAAGTCGAACTGCTGCCGTTTAAAGAAAGTATCGATAGTGGAGCAGATACTGTGATGTCTTCCCATGTCTATTTTCCGTCGATCGAGTCTGAAGAAAATCGTCCAGCAACGATGTCGAAGGCAGTCATGACTGGGCTTTTACGGGAAGAACTCGAGTTTGAGGGTGTCATCACAACCGACTGTATGGAAATGAAGGCCATCGCAGATGGTATCGGAACGGCTCAAGGAGCAGTAGAAGCGATCAAAGCTGGGGTCGATCTGATCATGATTTCCCACTTGCCATCTTTGCAGCATGAAGCAATTGAACGAGTCTATCAGGCTGTCCTCTCTGGTGAAATCGAGGAAAAGACGATCGATAAGGCCTGCGAGCGTGTTATGAAGTTAAAGCAGCATTCGTTGAAGTGGAACGATACCCTTAAAGCTTTTACAGCTAAAAATACCCATAAGGTCATTGCAGAGGATGTCATGAAAAAAGGGATCACGTTGCATGAAAATAAGAAAGGTCTCCTTCCGCTGCCTAAAGAGAAAGGTTATCGGATTCTCGTCATTTATCCAGAAAATAGTTATTTGACGCAAGTGGAAGATGAACGCTTTGCAGAAAATGCACTTGGTGAATTGGTTAAAGAATTGAATCCGGCTGCAAAAGTGGTTTCCGTTTCCCAGTTCCCGGATCAAAGTGAGATCGATTTCATGAACGTTCTTGCAAACAGTGTAGATACGATCCTGGTCGGGACACTTTCCGCTACACGTTCTGAAGGACAGCAGAGGTTGATGCAGGATATGCTGAACCTCAATAAACCTGTCATCCATATCGCGATGAGAAGTCCATATGATCTTGGACTCTTTCCTGAAACGGATGTATCGGTCGCAACTTATGAGTTTACTACCCCTGCATTAAGATTGGCTGTACGTGCGTTATTCGGACTAGAAAAGGTGACCGGTAAATTACCCGTGACGGTTCAGGAGATGAAATGATAAATAAAGGGCGATGCCTGAAAGGTTGTTACTAATGGAATGTTGTGAAGAAAGTTGCTGAAACCTTTTGGCAGTGGAAATATGCGAAACTCCAGCGGGAAAAACAAGCTAAGCGAAACCACCACGTCCTGTGGTGAACGTCGAAGCCAGCAGAAGGAAAGCTTCTAAGTATTCTCATCGCAGACACGAAAATGATTTCATTTTTGTGTTGACATCCTGTGCAAGTGAAGGCTTACAGAAGTTAGGTAAATGCAAGGAAGTGATGTCTAGCTCAGCGACCAGTCACTTGGATCACTCCAACCTTCCTGCGGTGGCGACAGCCTCCTCGTCCGTTTTCCAGTGACCTTCGTGACTAAACGGGTCGCTTCCGCTTTTCTTAAGCCCGCGGAAAGCGAGTATATTTCCAAAAACAACAATCTATGCGAAAACAGCCTTACTAAAAGAGCCTAGAGAGAAAAGCAGGTGAACATTAGATGACGAATACAACAGGTGGCCTCGTCATGTTGAAGGAAATGCTCGAGAAACTGCCACCTTCAGAGAAAAAGATAGCATCGTATATCTTGACCAATCCGAGAGCCTCGATTTCTTGTACCACAAGTGAGCTGGCCCAATTGAGCAAGACGAGCAGTGCTGCAGTGATCAGGCTCTGTAAATCATTGGGGCTGAAGGGATTCCAAGAGTTGAAACTGAAGGTCGTAGGTGACCTTCAGAAGAATGTTGAGGAAGGTTACCGCGATATTCAGCCGGACGAAACACACGCCTCAGTAATGGAAAAAATGACGAACAACAGCATCCAATCGTTGAAGGAAACGGCTGAAGTATTGCATTTAAGTGAACTGTCCAAGTCCGTCGAGGCATTGGAAAAAGCCGAAACGATCCATTTTTTCGGAGTAGGAGCTTCAGGGATCATTGCAAAAGATGCTCAGCAGAAATTCCTTCGTATCAATAAAAAAGCAACGGCATTCTCAGACCTCCATATGGTTGCGATGCTTGTCGGGAATGTGAAGCCGGAAGACGTTGTCGTTGGGATTTCGTTTTCTGGTGAAACGATGGAAGTCGCCCAAATTCTTGAACTTGCCAATAAAAGAGGCGCGACGACAATCAGTCTGACAAAATACGGATCTTCTAAAGTTTCCGATCAAGCGATGATCAAACTTTATACATCTGCATCGAAGGAAGCGACCTTCCGAAGCGGGGCGACATCTTCACGTCTGGCACAGCTCCATGTCCTGGACATTTTGTTCATGTGTGTTGCATCAACGCAGTACAATGAATCGATCCAATATCTGGACGAGAGCCGGAATGCGATCCAATATATTCAGCAAAAGCAAAGGAAATAGGTGGTTCGATGTTAAAAAGATTATCCAAGGTTGTGAACGAAGAACGGAAACTTGCTGTCGGACTGATGTCCGGGACCTCGCTTGATGGAATTGATGCCGCTCTGGTTGAAATGACAGGGTTCGGTTCCAGAACAAAGGTCCGTTTAATAGACTTCGAGTCAACACCTTATTCAGTTGAAGAACGGCGACAATTGATTGCGCTCTGTGATCCTGCTACCTCTACAGTCGAGAAAATTTGCAAGATGAACATCATCCTTGGTGACCGTTTTGCTGAAGCGGCCCTTGCAGTCATAAAGAAAGCCGGATTGACTCCAGATGCTATCAGTTTCATCAGTTCCCACGGCCAGACGATTTATCATTGGCCGGAAGAACATGCAACCTTACAAATTAGTGAACTAGCAAATATCGCAGCCAAAACAGGGATTCTCACTGTAGGAGATTTCCGTCCGAGTGATATGGCTTATCAGGGACAAGGGGCACCTCTTGTTCCGTTTGTCGATGCGCTGTTATTTTCACATGCAACCGAAAACCGGGTTCTGTTGAACATCGGTGGTATCAGCAATTTGACAGTGGTACCTGCAGAAACCTCATCTGCAAAAGAAATCGGCGCATTCGATGTGGGACCTGGAAACGTCCTCATCGACGGTGCCGTCCGCCAATTGACTGCAAACCAACAAACGTATGATCTAGATGGAAAGATAGCCTGTAAAGGGAACGTCCATTATGATTTACTGATGACGCTTCTCCAAGAGGATGGTTTTTTAGCCGTGAAGCCGCCGAAAAGTACCGGAAGAGAGCTTTATACCGAACAACGATTAGCAACTATTCTTAAGAAAGCTGAAGACCTGTCTCTCTCAATTGAGGATACGGTTGCGACGATCACAGCCTATACCGTCGAAATGATTTCTCAAAGTCTGGAGTTATATGTACATAAGGAACAAAAGATCCATGAATTGATTGTTTCTGGGGGAGGTGCACATAACCAGGCGATCATGGCTGGCTTACGTCAAGCCCTGTCTTACAAAGTATCAAAAATGGATGATATTGCATTTGCTGGGGACGCAAAGGAAGCCATTGCGTTCACAATCCTTGGGAACCAGTTCCTGCATGGAGAAACAAACAATCTTCCATCTGCAACAGGGGCGTCCCGGAATGTTCTCATGGGGAAGCTTGTTTTGCCGTCGTAGTTTTCAGTCATAGGAGGTGTTGTAATGAAGCGGTCGATTCGATGGAATTTTATAGCTGTGGCAGTCCTCTTAATGGCGATTATTTTAAATATAACCTTCTCTTCAGACGCCAACGTTTCGGAATGGGAGGATGTCCGTTCCAAAGCTGAAATCGAAGCTTACATGGATAAAATGACGATGGATGAAAAAGTCGGACAGCTATTGATGCCGGCGATCCGTGAGTTTGATGAAGTACCTGTGACAGAAATGAACGACGAATTAAAGGAGTTACTTGATACCTATCAACCTGGGGGGCTCATCCTGTTTCGTGAGAATGTACGGTCGCGGCAACAGGTTAAACAATTAAACGAAGCACTTCAACAAGAGAGTGAAGTGCCTTTACTCATTTCAATCGATCAGGAAGGCGGTTTGGTGACACGGTTGTCTTATTTCCCTGAACTTGCTGGAAACATGGCGTTAGGGGCAACGCGAAATCCCGAGCTTGCAAGGGAAACAGGGGAAGTGCTAGGTGCTGAACTCAAACAACTTGGGATTCACATCGACTTTGCGCCTTCCGTAGATATGAACTCCAACCCTCATAATCCAGTCATCGGTATTAGGGCATACGGGGACGATCCTGATCTTGTCGGGGAAATGGGTGTGTTCTTCATGAGCGGCTTACAGGATGCTGGGGTAATGGCAGTTGCTAAACATTTTCCAGGTCACGGTGGTTTGGACCTTGATTCGCATTACGTCTTACCCGTCAGTGACCAATCACTTGAGGAATTGCAACAGATGGAGTTGTCCCCTTTCCAAAAGATGCTTGATGAAGGTGTAGAAGGGGTGATGACTGCTCATATTACCTTTCCGAATATCGATCAATCAGAATTCGTTTCCCAGAAAGATGGTTTTCCAATCAAGGTGCCTGCGACTATATCAAAGAAAATCGTAAAGCAATTGCTCAGGGATGAAATGAAGTTCGATGGTCTCGTTTTTACGGATTCCATGGAGATGAAGGCGATTGCTGATCACTTCGGGCCTGGGGAGGCTGCTGTTCAAGCTGTTCTCGCTGGCGTGGATGTGATTGTCATGCCGGACCATCTGAAGGTTGCTTATGATGCCTTACATAACGCAGTGGAAGAAGGCAGGATATCTGAACAGCGTCTGGATGAATCAGTTCGACGTCTATTGGAAGCCAAAGTAAAATGGATCGATGAAGATACGAAAGCACTCGATCTTTCTGTCACACAACGTGCACTGGATCTAGAGAAGAAAGTTACGGAGCAATCGATCACGCTGATAAAGAATGCTGGGAACACAGTGCCATTATCGACTTCTTTGGATGGCGCTATTACGATTGTATCAAGTGATGCCCGCAACCTTGAATCGATGAAAAATGCGCTATGGAAACACCATAAGAAACTGAACCTTATCCAACTGAAAAGCAGTGCCTTGACATCAGAAGAAAAAGAAAAGCTAGAAAATGGAGGCGTAACGATCATGATAACGGAGTCGACAACTGTCCTTGGTGAGGGGCAGTCTGAATGGGAGAAAGCTGTATTGAACGAAACCATGACACATTCAAAACAGACGATCCTTGTAATGGCTAGGAATCCATATGATGCTGCAGTCCTTACAGGTGCTGATGCTGTTATTGCGCAATACTCCGACCATCCTGCATCCTTTCAAGCCACAGTAGATGTGATTTTTGGAGAAAAAGAAGCTGGAGGTAAGCTTCCGGTCAATTTAGAAGGTATAAAGTGAGGTGAATTCGATGGGGATGAATGAAGAATTGGATACCATTTTAGATAAAGCAGAAGAGGTGCCCGGATGCGTGTTGAAGGTGGCGAAGGGTCGTCAACAAGTTTATGCAAAAGCTGCCGGTTTCAGACAGATTGCACCCCTCCAATTGCCGATGACGATGAATACCGTATTCGATATTGCCTCCCTCACCAAAATTGTGACATCCACGATGATTCTTCGCTTGATCAGTAAAGGTGATTTTCAATTGCATACACACTTGGATGAACTTTTAGGTGAGCAAAATGCTGTTTTGCAAGCACATTTTAAAGAGATTTCTATTTTTCAGCTTCTGACCCATTCATCGGGGCTGCTGAATTGGCATCCTTTCTATACAAATCGACAGGATTTATTTTCACAACTGACGAAGTTCGAGTCGTACGTGTTTTGTAAAGAGAATGTCGGTTACAGTGATCTGAACTTCATCTTGCTTGGTAAGGTGATTGAAAAAACGACGGGTGAACCTTTGGAACAAGCCTTCAACCGTTTGATCAAAGAACCGCTGAATTTAAAAACAATGGCCTATGGACCTGTTGATCAAGGGAATGTTGCGGCGACGGAATTTGGCAACCAGATCGAAATGAACATGTGTGAGGAGCGGAGGCTATCCTTCGATAATTGGCGGAACACCAATGAGCCTCTTTGCGGAGAGGTCAACGATGGGAACACGCATTACTTCTTTAACGGCGTCTCGAGCCATGCGGGTCTTTTTGCGGATATAGAGGATGTTTGTAAAATCGGAGGGATCTACACAGAGCCTGATTTAGCAGAAAAAGCAGGGATCGATGCAAAATTCATTGAAGCTGCTGGAACGAACCTTGTTGGGAACCGCGGTCTCGGCTTCGAATTCTCATCTGTCTTTCCAGAAGGATTTGGACACACAGGTTTTACAGGAACGTCGATGTTCATCCACCATCCAACGAAGGCTGTTGCCATCCTGCTTACAAACCGTTTGCATCAAACAATTCCAGGAAATATCAATGCATTGCGCACAGCTGTCCATGAAACGGTGTGCCGCTATCAAATGACAACATAGGAGGAGAAAATTATGCTGGAGCCCTCTTTTGTAGAACGATTGATCGAAATCATCGGTAAAGAATACGTCCACTCAGATCGTGTTTCGCTGTTGTCTTACTCATATGATGCAACTCCTGATTATCAATCGCTTCCAGAGCTGATCGTCGAACCAGGCTCTACTGAAGAAATCAGTAAAATGTTGAACCTCTGCACCGAGTTCAATGTTCCAATTGTGCCAAGAGGATCAGGGACAAATCTGTGTGCTGGAACCGTACCGACTGAAGGTGGCATCGTCCTGCTCTTCAACCGGATGGCATCGATCCTAGAAATCGACGATGAAAATCTGACCGCTACAGTCCAGCCAGGTGTAATCACCCAATCCCTTTCCGAGGAAGTAGAAAGGCGGAATTTGTTTTACCCGCCGGACCCCGGCAGTATGAAAATTTCAACGATCGGCGGAAACATAAGCGAGTGTTCTGGGGGATTGCGTGGTTTGAAGTATGGTGTCACGAAGGATTATGTCCTTGGATTGACTGCGGTTATGGCGAATGGAGAGATCATACAAACTGGAGGAAAGTTGGCGAAGGATGTAGCAGGTTATGATCTGACAAAATTGCTGATCGGTTCTGAAGGTACGCTCGCTGTGATTACCGAAGCGATTTTAAAACTCGTCCCGAAACCGGAGACGAAGAAGACGATGCTCGCTCTTTTCGAAGATATCGAGCGTGCAGCACAGACCGTCTCGGATATCATCGCTTCAAGAATCATCCCCGCGACCCTCGAATTTCTCGATCAAGGAACGCTGAGGGCGGTTGAAGATTTTACACACGTCGGTCTCCCGACGAATATGGAGGCAGTCCTGTTGATTGAACAAGATGGGCATGCGGAAAGCGTCCGTCAAGACATCAAGCGTATCCAGCAGATTTGTGAAATGAATGGCGCAAGCTCGATTCAGGTTGCTGCCACTGATCAAGAAGCAGAACAATTGATGACTGCAAGAAGGACCGCACTGACGGCTTTGTCAAGGCTGAAGCCGACGACCATCCTGGAGGATGCGACAGTTCCACGATCACGCGTCGCAGAAATGGTACGGTTTGTCACCGAGGTAGCGGAGAAATATGACCTGATGATCTGTACGTTCGGACATGCCGGGGATGGGAACCTACACCCGACATGTGTGACCGATATTCGTAATGAACAAGAGATGGAACGGGTTGAGCAAGCATTTGAAGAAATCTTCGCAAAAGCGATCGACCTGGGCGGAACGATCACCGGCGAACATGGGGTCGGAATGATGAAGGCGCCGTATCTTGCATGGAAAATCGGAGAAAGCGGAATCGAGGTCATGAAGGGCATCAAACAGGCTCTCGACCCACATAACCTATTGAATCCAGGTAAAATGTTTACGGAAAATGCAAGGAAACGGATTGTGATCAAGTCATGACGAAAACGTCCACATTACAAAAAGAATTCCAAGAACGAATGGATTATGATGAATTGTTGAATTGTACCCGTTGTGGCTTTTGTCAGCCGACTTGTCCGACTTTCATCGAATCGAACCGGAAAGAATCTTCTTCTCCACGTGGAAGGATTGCTTTGATGAAAGCAGTCGTGGATGGTGTGATCGAACCGGATGAAGGTTTCGAGCGGGAGTTGAGCCTCTGTTTAGGATGCCGTGCATGTGAAACAGCCTGTCCATCTGGTGTCAAATACGGACAATTGCTGGAAGATGCGAGAGCAATCGTTGCTGAACAAAAACAGCTTTCTTTTTTCAAGCGGGTGACCCAGCGGTTTCTCTTACATACGTTGATTCCGAACCGATTTCTTTTGAAGGGCGGTATCTTTTTCTTATGGCTGTATCAGAAGTCAGGAATGCAGCGGCTGGCCCGTAAGACTAAGTTGTTGAAGCTATTTTCTTCATCGATGTTCGAGTTGGAAGGCGCATTGCCACAAGC
Organism: Alkalihalobacillus sp. TS-13; assembly: GCF_019720915.1. Taxonomy (GTDB): domain Bacteria; phylum Bacillota; class Bacilli; order Bacillales; family Fictibacillaceae; genus Pseudalkalibacillus. The sequence continues at coordinate 1,514,453 of NZ_JAHKSI010000001.1, read as the reverse complement.
TCCTTTTCCATTCAGGCAATTGAAATCCTCAGACCGTGATGCCGATCAGAATGTTGCTCTTTTCCGTGGATGTATCATGGACGCGTTGTTTTTGGAAACAAATCAGCATACCGTCGATTTGCTGGAAGGTACAGGGCATTCAGTTGATATCCCAGCTGGGCAGACATGCTGTGGGGCGTTGCACGCGCATGCTGGTGATCGTGAAAAAGCTGTAGAGCTGGCGAAAGAAAACATCCGCGCATTCGAATCAGGCGAATTCGAGCAGATTACGACGAATGCAGGAGGCTGCGGCGCCTTTTTAGTCGAGTATCCGCATCTGTTGAAGGATGAACCTGGCTGGAAAGAAAGAGCAGCCGCCTTTTCAGCTAAAATAAAAGACATTTCAAGCCTTGTGGCAGCCGCGAATACCGTTAACGCCTATAAAATACCGGAGCAGAAGGTGACATATCAGGATTCCTGCCATTTGAAGCACGGCATGCAGGTACACACTGAGCCGCGTTCACTGCTCCGAAATATTGATGGGGTGGACTATGTTGAACTTCGTAATGCTGGTATGTGCTGTGGTTCTGCGGGCATCTATAATCTGATCGAAAAGGAGATGTCGATGCAGATCCTCGATCATAAAATGGAGGACGTCCAGAAGACGGGTTCGGCTGTCATTGTTACCTCGAACCCCGGCTGCCTTATCCAGATGCGTCTCGGGATAAAACGCGCTGGACTGGAGGACCGTCTGGAAGCCGTGCATCTCGTCGATCTTTTGCATGAGGCGAAACAATGAAGAAGAATCTCAAAAAGCCTTAAGGTTGGGCTTTGCTGGTGAACCATTGAAAATTAGTGGACACCAGCGCTCTTATTTGTTACAAAAAGGGCTGTTTCCTAAGATTAGCGGACATCAGAGCCCTTATCTGTGAACAGACCTCTCATTTTTTCTTTGTTTTCGGGAATTAAGGTCTCTGGTGTCCGTTATTTTTAAAAATATGGTGTTTTGGATCAAATAAGGTCTCTCGTGTCCGTTAAATTTTAAAGTTTTTTTGGTTTAAATCCTCACGACCTTAATATTTCGATTACGTTACTCGAAAACGGTGTACCTGGTACAGCGTTTTTTGTTCGTGTACAGGTGGATTTTATCGGTGCTCTCTAGGTCTATAACCCTATCCAACGCAATTTATTTTACAAAAAATAGGTCCTCGGTGAAAATTTCCAGTGGAAAGCGAACGTATATTCGCTTACAATAAGACATAAGATATAGAACAAACGTTCTTGTTAGGAGTGACTGAGGATGGAGATTGATTATTCGACCTTTAAAAAACGAACGATCCTTTGTATTGATATGAAAAGCTTTTTCGCAAGCTGCAGTGCGGTAGAAATGGGACTCGATCCCTTGACATGCTATCTTGTTGTCGTAGGAAATACGGAACGACAGGGAAGTGTCGTGCTCGCAGCCTCTCCGATGATGAAGAAGGAATTCGGGATTCGTACAGGGAGCCGGTTGTTCGAGGTACCCGATGATCGGCGCATCCATGTCGTCAATGCACAGATGCGCTTATACCTAAGACGTTCGACTGATCTGACACGTTTGTTCAACCGATACGTACCGAAAGATTCCATCCATACGTACAGCGTTGACGAAAGTTTCCTTCAGGTCGATGGAACCGAACGCCTTTGGGGAGATGGATGGGAGGTTGCGCGCCGGATCCGGGAAGAGATCTGGGAAAAATACGGCCTGCCATGTGCCATCGGAATCGGACCGAACATGCTGCTCTCGAAAATCTGCCTTGATCTTGAAGCGAAGAAAAAAGGGATTGCAGAGTGGACGTATGACGACGTGGAACGGAAGCTGTGGAAGGTTTCTCCGCTCAGCAATATGTGGGGAATCGGTCCGCGTTTAGAGCGAACGTTGAACCGGATGGGCATCATGTCTGTCGGGCAGCTTGCGCACTATCCATTGAAGATGCTTGAAAAGAAATTCGGTGTTATGGGTAACCAGCTTTATTATCATACATGGGGTGTGGATCTCTCAGAAATCGGTGCTCCAATCATGCAAGGACAGATCAGTTATGGAAAAGGCCAAATTCTGCTCCGTGACTATAAAGACCGCAAAGAAGTGCAGCACGTCATCCTCGAAATGTGTGAAGAGGTCGGCAGGCGTGCAAGGACAGCACGCAAGGCGGGCCGTACGATCAGCCTCGGTGTCGGTTACAGTAAAGATGAAGCCGGCGGCGGATTCCATCGGTCACGGACGATTGCCGAGCCGACGAACATCACGATGGACATCTATCGCGTTTGCCTTGAGTTGTTTGATGAATTTTATACAGGTGAGACCGTCCGTAAGCTTTCAATCACCCTTTCGAATGTTTGTCCGGATGATGAGATGCAGCTTTCCCTGTTCGAGCTCGACCGTCCGAAAAAGCGGATCCTCGGCTACACGATGGACCAGATCCGCGAAAAGTACGGCGGGGACTCCCTTTTACGTGCAGTATCATACACACCAGCTGGAACCGCAAGACATCGCAGCCGTCTTGTCGGTGGACATAAAGCGTAGAAAGGAGTGTCAGCTATATGGGAATTCGTGATCGCGGCAACATCAAATGGACAGCGATGATGCTTCCGGATCATGTGAAGCTGCTCAGGGATTGGAAGGAAGAAGATCGCGTGAAGAAGAAACCAGAGCTCGATGAACAGAAACTTGAAGAAATGAATGAAATCATCCACGAGGCGATGGCGTATAGCCAGACGCTATCCTTCGTCTATTTTGACAATTTTGAATACCGTATTCTCGTCGGTGACATTCATTACGCCGACCCCGTCAGGAAAGAATTGCGGATTGTCGATGAATTCGGTGACCGGCATGACCTCAAACTGCAAGACATCCTCGACATCCGTTATTTATAAATGAAAACCGCTCTATAAAAGAAGGAGGCAGTTTTAAGGCTATCGAAGTATATTCATCAAGAGGTGATACAAATGGAAAACCACATCCAAACACAATTCGAAAACCTGCAATCAATGGATAAACAAGTACAATATGACGCGTACCAAAAAATCCTTGAGGCTACCAAGCAGGAAGTCGACTGGGCGTATGAGGTCTGGGACGAGTTGAAAGAAGATTTGACACACCCGGACAACCATCAACGATCGAGAGCCGCTCAGTTTCTTGCCAATTTAGCGAAAAGCGATCCTGAAAATCGGATGCTTGATGATTTCCCGGCGCTTTGGGCTGTAACTAAGGATGAAAAATTCGTCACCGCAAGACACAGCCTGCAATCAATCTGGAGATTAGGGCTCGCGGGACCCGCACAAAAAGAGATGGTCATCCATCATTTGGTGCATCGTTTTCATAACTGTTTGGATGAAAAGAACTATACCCTGATCCGTTCGGATATCCTCCAAAACCTAAAGCATTTATATGAAGAACTTGGAGATGAGGAAATCAAACAGACAGCCATGACCTTGATTGAGACCGTTGAAGATGAAAAATATAAAAAGAAATACAGAAAAATATGGAAATAGAGCGGGAAGATTGCATGGAAAAAGAACTAAAACGAGCCGTTAATTTGCGCAAAGAAGACCAGAAGGTGGAATCAAATCGCCTTCTTGTAGAATTGGTGAAAAACCATCCGGATGATCCGGTCATCAACTACCAGTGTGCATGGAGCTTCGACATACTAGGAAAGCCAAGCAAAGGCCGTTCCTTTTTATGAAAAGGCGATCGAAACTGGACTCTCAGGAGAAGACCTGGAAGGAGCCTTATTAGGATTGGGAAGTACATATCGCACGCTAGGAGACTATGAAAAATCTCAAACCATTTTTGAAAAAGGGATGAAATCATTCCCGGAGAACAGAGCACTCCAAGTTTTCTATTCCATGACCTTGCATAACCTTAACGAGCATGAAACCGCTATGGAATTGCTTCTGAAAAGCTTAATCGAAACCACAACAGACCCTGAAATAAAGAAATATGAGAAAGCAATTCGGTTCTATGCTGATAAATTGGATCAAGTGTGGAGAAAGGTATGAGTATAACCTAATGAGCTGACAGGTGCTTAAGATCGTGAAGTACATTCTCTAGGCATAGTGCATAGGATATTTAAATATCTGTGAGGGAATGAGTTAAATGTACTATGCTCAAAATATGCTCCAGTATCCAGGTTATATGAACACCCAGATGAATAACGCTTCCTTGATGCAAAGAACCCCTCAAGGGAACGGCCAACAAATTGTAGAAGCGATCCATACTGGTATAAAAGGAAAAGCTGAAACGATTGATCTTTATAGCCGATTAGCAAATGTTGCTCCGAATCAAAACGATAAAAATGTCATTCTTCATTCTTTGGAAGATGAAAAAGCGCACTTGAAACAATTCACGAATCTGTATAGCGTGCTGACTGGTAAACAGCCTGACTATGAAATCGACCAAGTTCCGTTCACCACTTATAGAGAGGGATTACAAAAAGCATACGAAGCAGAGTTAGAGAATCATGAAGAAGGGCGTAAGAATTATATACTTACTCAATATTCACCATTTCACAATGTATTTTATCGGGTTTGTCATGACGAGATGGAACATGTAAGACGTATTGGCTTTCTTTCAAAGAAAAATAACCGCATTCAGTTAAAGGATTATGGAACAGAACCGTTTGTGGTGAATATTGAGGATGCTACTCAGCAAAACAATACGTTTCGAACAGCTTTATGGACAGGGAATAATTTGCAAGTTACCTTGATGAGTATCGGTGTCGGAGAAGACATCGGTTTAGAAGTTCATCCTACGGTCGATCAATTCTTACGTATTGAACAGGGGCAAGGTTTGGTTCAAATGGGCGATAGCGAAGACCAATTGGATTTTGAAGAGAGGGTTTATGATGATTATGCCATCATGGTGCCAGCTGGTAAATGGCATAATTTAACGAATACGGGAAGAAAACCACTTAAACTGTATACGATCTATGCGCCGCCTGAGCATCCATTTGGTACGGTCCACGTAACGAAAGCAGACGTAATGACAGCTGAAGAAAACCACTAGTTAAAACTTAATAGAAAGAAATGAAGCTGGGGATTCGCTCTCCAGCTTTCTTCTATGATAAAGGGCAAATAAGGTTGTAGTTGAATGAATCCAAAAAACACTGGAAAAAAGATTGAGTAAACACCATTTATTTGAAATAATTGGTATTGAAGTTCCTATATGAGTCATTAGAGGTGAGATTATGAAAGAAAACTTAACACTGGCATGGGTAGCTTCTTGGTGTGCACTTGTAGGACAGTTAGTATTTTTTATTGGAGTAGCCTTTTTTACTGGAGAATGGCGTTATATTCTTTGGAGTTTTATAGCCAGTATGATGGCAGGTGTCCCTTGTATGATGCTCACCTGGAAATCTCAAAAGAAAGCTAACCTGAACCAGGTGAACAAATGAAAGAAATAATACATAATAATCTTTGCGTTGATTTCCTCAATTAGAGAAGTTTAAAAGGAGTGTTATTCGAGTATGTTGCCACCGAAAGATATTCTTTCTACCTGGAGGAAATTTGATAGTTTCCCAATGGAAACGTTAACGAAAATATGGGTTTACAATAAGGGAAGTAAAAAGAAGCAACGAGATGTTTCTCAAATGAAAGAGCATAGGGAGCAGTATGGGATCACAGGGAATTGTTTTGACCTTGCCCTCTGGTTATTGGATGAATTTAAAATGGATGGGATTGAGGCATACCCTATTGGTCATGATCTAGGAACTGAAGAAGCTCATGTTGCAGTGATGGCTCTGGATGAATTCGGCAATCGGTTTTTGTGTGATTTAGGAGACCAATGGTTGAAACCGATTCTAATTGATACAAAATCTGAGGATTATACAGCTGAAAAGCTTAGTGGCTTTTTTCCAGCTGCAAAAATCCAGGTAAGACCGAGTAGAAAGAACATAGAAATTCTTTACTATAGACCGAATGGTAAAGTTTCTGATCAAGTGTATGACATTACACCGATTGAAATGGATTATTTTAAGCAAGCAGCTGAAGTCTCACAAAATGTAATAAACCCAAAACCATTATTGGAATGTAGGGTTCCTTACAAAACCGAAACAGCCCATTGGGAATTTTACAACTGGGAGAGCTTTCTAAGTACCAGTGAAGGTTTATTCAACGATCCAAAATCAAACACCATTGAAGAATGGGTCGCAAAGTTAAACGAAAAAACGGGTTATGACATTTGTTTTTTAGAAAACGCATTGAAGCAATATGGTAGATTTCCAAAAGTTGATTCATAATCAAATGGAGAGGTGATGTATTGAAGTATGCTGTTGAATTATTTTTTGATGAAAATACAGAAGGTTATGTGAAAAGTATTTGGGAGGGGTTGAAAAACAAAGGGATTACATCCAAAATGGCAGACATTCAAGAAATAAGACCTCATATTACCTTAGCTGTTTACCATGCAGGAATACCAATCGAACAATACATACGAACATTTAAAAATGCAGTGGATAAGTTATCCTCCTTTAAGGTCAAATTTGAAAGTCTATCCGTGTTTCCACCGTCAGGAGATTTTCCAACATCTGTTGTATTTGCACCGCCAACGATGACCACTCAATTATTCAATATACATCAACAATTTTATAAGGATTTTCAAGAGTATACCGCTTATGCTAATGAACTGTATCTTCCAGAAAATTGGACTCCCCATTGCACATATGCGATCGGACTTGACGATGAAGCAATGAGCAAGACGCTAAACTATTGTCATGACCGATTTGAACCAAAAGAATGCACGATTACAGAGATAGGAGTCGTTGAAATAAGAATGGAAGACCTAATCCCTAGTAGTAAGACGATTTTTTCAAAACAATTAACGTAGGAGGGTCGACACGATAAATCTCCATCTAAAAATATCTTGCATAACTAATGGTATTAGTTATAATTGAACTAATACCATTAGTTTGGGGGAGTTCTTATGAGAATAACAAAAGTAAATGATGTTTATCAGGTTACTTTCTTTCCGAATTTTTTCCCTGTGAATTGTTATTTGGTTGAAGAAGAGAAGTTTCTAACACTAATTGACGCTGCTTTACCTTTTAGTAAAAAGGGAATTTTAAAAGCCGCAAGTGATATAGGAAAGCCGATTCGTAAAATTGTGCTGACCCATGCTCATAGTGATCATGTGGGTGCGCTCGATGGCCTTAAACAGGAACTTTCCGATGTCGAAATCCTGATCTCTGAAAGGGAACTGAAGATTCTTAAAGGGGATGTTTCTTTAGAAGAAGGAGAAGAGAATCTGCCGATCAGAGGCGGCGTACCGAAAAACATTCAAACAACACCGGATATTCTATTACATGATGGTGACAAAATCGGTTCTTTGACAGCTATACATTCACCAGGTCATACACCTGGGATGATGGCGTTCCTGGATGTTAGGACGAACAGTTTAATTGCTGGAGATGCCTTTCAAACGAAAGGCGGCGTAGCTGTATCAGGTGATATGCGCTGGAGTTTTCCTTTTCCAGCCATGGCTACATGGAATAAAGAGGCTGCGATCGTTTCGGCAGAACGTCTGTTGAGTAATAAACCTTCCGTTCTTGCGGTAGGTCATGGAAATCTACTCATTAACCCGGAAAAGGAAATGAAACAGGCGATTTCAACAGCAAAAAAATCATTAGCGGTGGTGTGAACATATGCCAACTCGGTCTCGATTGAATCAAGATATCATAACGGAAAAAGCATTGGAAATCGCCGACTTGGAAGGAATGGATTTTGTAACGATGGCAAATATCGCAAGAGAGCTATCCATTAAACCACCTTCCCTATACAATCATTTCAAAAGCTTGGAAGACATAAAGCAAGCGATGGCTGTTCAGGCTTTGAAGCTTTTTAACGAGCATTTATATAAAGCGGCTGAAAATAAGGAAAACGGGCAGGAAAAGATCAGGGAGATCGGAAAAGCCTATGTAACATTCGCTCATCGTTATCCAGGGTTTTATGAAGCGTCGTTATCGGCGCCTGACCCAACCGCTGAGAATGTCCGCTTCTATGGTGAATCAATTGTTAATTTAACGAAAGAAGCGTTGACCATTTACGCATTGAATGAAAAAGAGATGATCCACATCATCAGAGGAATCAGAAGCCTCCTTCATGGGTTGGTCGATTTAGAGAAAAGAGGAGGATTCAATCTTGAAGTCGATCTCACCGAATCTTTGAATGCGATCCTTGAAACGTATATTAAAGGAATAGGTCGATAAATTCATTTCATCCTACAAAGGGGGAAAAAGTAGTGTATGTGAATGCCCGAGCCATTATAGAAAGGAAAAGGGGATCGGAAATAGAAATCTTAGTCCAAATGAGAGATAAACCGAATCAGCCAAGAGCATTAGAATTACCAGGTGGAAGGATCGAAGAGTATGAATCCATTGAAGATGCGCTGCATAGAGAGGTATTCGAAGAAACGGGATTGAAAATTAAGGAGATCAAACAAGGGACGAATCAAAAGGTTTATTCTAATAATGGTACGACAATTGAAGGGTTAACCCCATTTTTTGTTTATCAGACGATTCAAGGCCCTGTAGACTCAATAGGTTTTATTTTCAGATGTGAAGTGGAAGAAGGGGAATTAACTGCTAATGATGAAGCTTCAGGACATCAATGGAAGTGTATTGGTGATGTACAGCGGTTATTTGAAAAAGCACCCGATTCATTCGATTTCTTAACCCAGGGGTTATTGAACTATTATCTTGAATGGATTAAACTCAATTGCAACAAGATCAAGATATAATACTTTTGGTGCTACGGATGCGAAGGTAAGATCAAAGCGCCTTCAAGGCGGTACGGTGTATCTGAATTTGCTGGTAAGCTGCAGCCTACATTACTAGCTTTGATTCAAATGAAATTGCTGAGGAACGAAACTGGCAGCATAAACATATTGGAATATTATCGAAACAGTGAAGTGTTTTTGTTGGGGGATACATAAATGAAGTTTAAGAAAATATTGAAGTGGAGTGGGATCATCATTGTTTTATTGGCAATTTTCATGTACCTGAATAATAGCTCGTTTTTTACCAAAGAACGAAATGGTGATCCACTTCTCTTAGCGCATCGGGGACTCAGTCAAACCTTCAGTATGGAAGGAATCAAAGGTGATACATGTACGGCCGAACGGATTCATGAACCGGATCATCCTTACCTGGAAAATACGATTCCATCCATGGAAGCAGCGTTCGATGCCGGAGCAGATATGGTGGAATTTGATATAAGGCCAACAAAGGATGACCAATTCGCGGTTTTCCATGATTGGACATTGGATTGTCGAACGAATGCAACAGGAGAGCCGAAAGAGTATACGATGGACGAATTGAAAATGTTTGATATTGGTTATGGTTATACAGCAGATGAGGGTAAGACATATCCATTCCGGGGTAAAGGAATCGGCTTGATGCCATCTTTGAGTGAGGTCCTTTCGCATTTTCCCGATGAGTCGTTTTTAATTCATATTAAGAGCAACGATCCAGAAGAAGGAGTTCAACTGGCACAACATCTCTCAAATCTTTCAGAGAATCAACAGAGTCAGATCACGGTATATGGAGGGGATGAACCGATTGCAGCACTCAAGGATCAACTTCCTGACACCAGGGTCATGTCAAAAACTACATTGAAGAGTTGTCTGATTCCTTATATCGCTGTGGGGTGGACAGGACATGTTCCAAAGGCGTGTCACCAAACTCAGGTTCATATTCCAGAAAAAATCGCACCATGGTTATGGGGATGGCCAGATAAGTTCTTAAACCGGCTTGAAGCAGTCGATACTCGAGTCATTGTGGTCGCTGGTGATGGAAGTTGGTCGGAAGGCTTTGATACAGTGGAGGATTTGGAGCGGTTACCCGAAGGCTATAGCGGCGGAATATGGACGAACAGAATCGATAAGATTGCACCGGTGTTCCATCATAAAAAATTCAAGTAACTTCAATTAGGAGGCGCGTTTCCAGAACGCCCCCTTTTTTGTATTGTCAACTTGGTTAACCACACAAATAATTGAGAGAGAATTAGGCAACCTAAAAACATCCCTGTTCAGAAAGGTTTTCGTTCGAAATGAAGAAAAAATTTTTTGTGGTGTTCATGTTGTTCCTTGTAATGTCTTTTATTACACCTTCTTATGCAAAAAATACCGTCGAATTTCCTGAAGAAGATTCAACAGAGCTGCAGTATCAGGATATGATCATGTTGTTTCTAGGACCGCACATTGATCAAGCTATTTCGGATCACTATTCATTTTATTTGAAAAAGGACCCGATCGTTTACCCATACCAGATTGAAGTTAAGAAAGTAAATCGGATCAATGAATTTCGCGAATTTCATTTTGTCATCATATTAGAAGTCACTCCGGTGGTCGGTCCCCACATCACTGTCGGAAAAGATAAATTGGTTTTTGAAGTTGCTCCCACAATACCGAAAAAAGTTAAACTCCTAAAGTTCGAACATTTAGAAACACACGAACTCCCTCCAGTTTGGATGCATCTACTCAGGAAAAAACCAAGCTTGTAAAACTGGAATCGAGAAACTGACACATTCTTTCATCATCGTTACATGAAAGGGTGCTCCCACGAACATACTAATGGCGGGAGGTAATGCTTGCTATGATACATATATGGATGGCTGCTCTTTTGTTAGTGGCTCAACTTGGTGAACAGCCTGAAAGCCTGACGTTGACACAACAAGAAGAGACCATTACTACCGTTGAGCGTGAAAATTTTTCGATACGAATACCGGATACACGTATACTTGATGTTGAAAAATACAATAAATTCATCAAAGAACTTGACCAACAGGTTTATCAGGCTCCTGTCAATGCCAGGCTAGATGATTTTGGTAATATAAAACCTGGACAAGTAGGCTATAAGCTAGATCGGCAGATGTTCAAGGACCAGTTTTTCGATTATTACTATGGACATGGCGCCTCTAAGGTAGAAGTTCCAGAGATGGATATTTATCCGAAGGTGGATAGTGAATTGCTTGCTCATATCAGGGTACAGCAGATTGGCCAGTATGTAACGTATTTCAATTCAAACAATGAAAACCGTACGCATAATATTTCTCTTGCCGCAGAAGCAATCGATAATACAGTCATTTTCCCTGGTGAGACGTTTTCTTTTAACAAAGTGGTCGGCAGGAGAACTGAGAAAAAAGGATATATGCCAGCCCCTGTCATCGTAAGAGGGGAAGTGTCAGAAGGGATTGGAGGAGGGATTTGCCAGGTGTCATCAACATTGTTCAATGCGGTTGACCGAGCAGGCCTCCAAATCATTGAACGATACTCTCATAGTAAGCGTGTCCCATACGTACCGCCTGGTCGGGATGCGACAGTAAGCTGGTATGGCGCTGACTTTCAATTTCTCAATAAATATAACCAGCCGATATTGATCCGGGCTAAGCGGTATGGAGGAAGCATGATCGTAAAACTCTATTCCTCCGAGGTCATCAACTTTGAATCCCGGAAAGTTCCAAAAGCTTCATCTGATTTACCTGAAGAAATCAAAATAAAAAATGATAATTGACACTATGATAAAACGGGACTGGACCGTTCAGTAATCCCGTTTTTTTTTTTGCAGACTTTTTAAACAACAATTATGCTTACCCTTATTTTTTAGCTCTGGTAAACGACTTTGTTGATTTAAACGAAATTTGCGATACTCCCGCGGGAAAGCACGCCAAGCGAGACGCCACTGTTTTTAAAAGGATCTCCGACTATAATAAGGGCCTTCGACTAAATTCCACCACGTCCTGCGCCTGCGGTTACTCGGCGCAAAACTGCAAAAAGGATGGAATAAAAGTCTGTGGTCCTGTGGTGAACGTCGAAGCCAAGCAGAAGGAAAGCTTCTGAGAATTCTCATCGCAGACACGAAAATGATTTCATTTTTGTGTTGACATCCTGTGCAAGTGAGGAGGCTCGTGGATTAAGAGCTGGTGCATGGAAGTAATGTCCAGCTCAGCGACCAGTCACTTGGATCACTTCAAACTTCCTGCGGCGGCAACACATTCATTGCCATCCTTATGAGGGAGCCCACGCAGAACCAAGTCTTTGTTTGGTTCGAGCCTTCTCGTCAGTCTTCCAGTGACCTACGTAACTAAGCAAGTCGCTTCCGTTTTTCGTTTGCCCGAGGAAAGGGAGTAAATTCCGTAGAAATCAACAAAAATTACAGACCCTGAAAATAATAACAACAGTTATAAGCACTTTCGGAAAGTCTTGGGTTTGATCAAGTCTGTACACATCCATTTAAAATTTTTTAACGAAGCAAAAAGGTGTCTATCTTTCCTGTACAATGTCAAAGAAACCTCTTTTTATTTTTTCTGCGCTCTATTTTCTCTTAGAATCGGCAACGTACAGCAGCGAAAGGAACCTCCTGATTTGATAATTTCAGAAATATCGACTTCGATTACTTCGAAACCTTTTTGCCTCAATTGCGCATTAACTTCTGTATTGATCGGCAGGCTGATAATTTTTTTGTGTCCTATTGATAAAACGTTCGTTCCAAGTGTAAATTGTTCTTCTTCTGATACTTCAATCAATTCATAACGTGAAGAAAAGAGCTCGAGTTCTTTTTTATCCAAGGCAGGTGGAAAGACCAATGCGACTTCAGGAGAAACGACATTGAATACACAGTCTAAATGTAAATATTTCTCATTGAAAGGGATTCCCATCACCTTGCAGGTCGTTAAAATACTCTGTAGATGATCCACAGCCTTTTGGTCTGTACGATAACTTAAACCGATATAAATCGTATCCTGGTCGATGATCACATCCCCGCCTTCTATTTTTTCCTCAGAAAGATTGAAATACGACATTTCTTCATCATCAAGCCATTGTTTTACAATCCCTACCTCTCCTTTACGTACATCACTCCCCATTTTAGAGATAAAAACGGTTTGACCTAGAGTAAAGCCGATATCTCGTGTAAACACCTGTTCAGGGAATTTCTCATGATAAGGAAGCAGGATCACCTCAGCCCCGTTATCCCTGAGTATTTTGATGAAGTGGTTATGTTGTTCCACTGCCAGATCGATATTTATTCCCTCGTTTTTGAACTGTTTTTGAGTTTCATTGATGATCTCGCGGATCGTCATATAATGTGGTTCGCACAAAATGACTCTCTTCAATTCATCGTATTCACTGTTACAGTAAGTTTTATGGTTGTTTTGATGCGCTTCCATATGTAAACCTCCTAGGTAGCTAATCACACTCTACAGATAGTATGGACAGATCCTTGAGCAAGTATTTGAGTTCAATTTTCTTTTCTATCCCTTAGCAGATTCATTTCCTTTCCTCGGGTTATTTTGCAAATTTCTTCTTCTCATTATGGAAATATTCGTATATAATAAAAACTGTACTAATAATAATAATACAGTTAGTACGGTTAATACAGTTCATACAGTTCGAGTCCAGATGGGAGGGTGGCCATGTTTGATCTCGATGTTCGAAGTCGTAAACCAATTTACGAGCAATTAGTCGATAAATTTAAAGTACTTATTATCAATGATGCCATGAAAACAGATGAACAGCTTCCGTCTGTCAGAGTGCTTGCCCAACAATTGACGATCAATCCGAACACGATTCAAAAGGCGTACCGGGAATTAGAATCACAAGGATATATATATTCGATCAAAGGAAAAGGCAGCTTTGTCAGTGAGACTGAACATGCTGTTAACTCAGAAAAACTAGCGAAGGTAAAGGCAGAATTCAAAGAACTCGTCTCAGAGGCACTTTACCTTGGTATGACAGCAGAAGAACTACGAAATTACATTACAGAAATAGAGAAATCGATAGGGGGAGGGGAACAAGATGATTCGGGTCAATGATGTAGCGAAGAAGCTAGATGACGTCGAGGCATTATCAGACGTTTCCTTTACAGTCAAGAAGGGATCCATTTATGGGTTGTTAGGTTCAAATGGAGCAGGTAAGACAACGCTGCTAAGGATCCTAGCCGGGGTATTAAGAGAGAGTTCTGGAAGTATCACAATCAATAATGAACCTGTTTTCGAGAATACGAAAATGAAAGACAGGATGATTTTCATTCCTGATACGCTGTATTTCTTTTCGCAATACACAATCCAGCAAATGGCGAATTTCTATAAGAGCATGTATTCGAATTGGAATGAAGAAAGGTATCAGCAAATGAAGGAAGTCTTTGAGATCGATGTAAATAAAAAGATCCATAAGTTTTCAAAAGGGATGCAGCGGCAGGTGGCGTTTTGGATATCGCTCTCTACAATGCCTGATGTGTTGATTTTGGATGAACCGATTGATGGACTTGATCCAGTCATGAGGAAAAAGGTGAAGAATCTGATATTACAAGACGTAGCAGAACGTGAAATGACAGTATTGATTTCTTCTCATAACTTGAGAGAAATTGAAGACATTTGTGATCACATCGGGATCTTACATAAAGGAAAGCTTTTACTGGAAAAAGAACTCGATGTATTGAAGTCGGACATTCATAAAATCCAGATCGCCTTTAAGCAAGAAGTTCCAAATGAGCTGTTTGAAGGTGTGGAATTATTGTACAAAGAAGAACGCGGAAGTGTCATGCTCTGTATTGTCAGAGGGCAAGCAGGTGAAGTTACGGAGCATTTTGAACGATCCAATCCGGTTGTTTTTGACTTGTTGCCGCTCACACTGGAGGAAATCTTCATATACGAAATGGGGGATGTTGGCTATGCAATCAAAAACGTCCTTGATTAATAAAGAGATGTGGATCCAAAGCTTTCGTAGTGTGGGGTGGATAGCACTCATTTATCTGATGGGTCTATTACTTGCTCTTCCAATGCAAATATTGATGATTTGGAGCAGTGAAGATCCTTCAAGTCAATTTAACTATTATGATAGTCTGTTTTCTTTTAACGGTGAGATCCAACTCTTATTAGTGTTTTCTGTGCCTGTCCTGTTGGCGATCTTCCTATTCAGATATTTACAAGTAAAAAATGCGTCAGATTTCATGCATAGTTTGCCTATAAAGAGATCAAACCTTTATAACAATTATACTTTGCTGGGTGTCATCTATTTAATGCTCCCTGTACTCATTACAGGAATAGTACTGATGATAATGAATGGAACGATGAATCTGGAAAACTTCTATTCAATGAGAGACATATGGGTATGGATGGGACTGCTTTTCGTAATCACGGTATTACTATTCATTGCGGGAATATTCATCGGATCAATGACCGGGTTATCCGCGGTGCAAGGAGTGCTTACCTATATCCTATTGCTGTTACCAGTCGGAATTACCATCTTGATAGTGATGAACATGGCGTATTTCTTATATGGATTTTCAGCAAATTATTATATGAGCAGTCAAATGAACAAATATTCACCGATTACAGCATTTGCAACTTATATTATTGATCATGATAGAGAAATTTTCACTTGGACAGAAGTTGCTCTCTATCTTGTTATGACTCTTGTGCTATATATAGCAGGCTTAAAACTTTATGAAAAAAGAAATCTGGAAGGCGTATCCCAGGCGTTTGTCTTTCATCCTTTAAAACCATTCTTCAAATATAGTGTGACGCTTTGCGTAATGTTGTTAGGCGGTATGTACTTCAGCGAGACACAGCACTCATTCGCCTGGTTGCTCGTTGGTTATGCCCTGGGAAGTATTTTCGGGTACTTGATTGCAGAAATGCTTTTACAAAAAACGTGGCGGGTTTTCACCCATTTGAAAGGCTATTTTATCTTTGCTGTAATCGTAGCCGTGTCAATTATCGCATTTCGTTTTGATTTGACCGGTTACGAAAATAAAGTGCCCGAACTGAAGGAAGTTGATGAGGTCTTCATAGGTAACGGCGCATGGAACTTTCAACACAAGGATGAACCCGATTCATTTGATGGTCCAGAATATTATAATCCAACATTGGCCAGTAAAGATAATATCCAATCAGTAATAAACTTCCATGAGTATCTTATCGACAATAAAAAGTCATATTTACCTTCTTATCATAATACACGAACATTCTTCATTGCCTATGAAATGAAGAATGGAGAAGAGTTGATCAGGGAATACCGTGTACCGGTCACAGAAGAACTAATGAACTATTTGAAACCGGTCTATGAAGCCAATGAATATAAAGAAAAGACGAACCGGATATTCCATATTTCCAGTGAAGATGTTACGAGAATTACGGTAGAATCCCAAAAAGGAGAAGTGATCATACATGAGCCGGAAAAAATCGAAACTGCACTGGAAGCATTGAAGTTCGATGTAAAAGAGGCTCCTTATGATGGCGAGAGAGACAAGAGCCCGTTTGAACCTTCTATCAGAATCCACCTTTCAAGTGGAGAGCATAATGAAGTTTATTTGGAATTTGAATCATCATTCGAGAGATTCGAAAAATGGATGAAAACAGAGAGTCTCTCAAATAAAGTTTTAACAACACTAGAAGATATCGAATATGCAGTAATCGCACCATCGGAGAACATCGCCTTCAACGACCAAGAAATGGGAGTAGCAAAACAGGTTACTCAATTATCAGATGCGTGGAAGATTACTAAGAAGAGTGAGATTCAAGAGAGTATTAAGGCTTCCACATGGGGAAATCCAAATAATAAATATTTCATTGTTTTCAAATACAAAGATACTGATCAAATGGAACTGCTCAGTTTTCCTAATCATAATATCCCTGATTTTGTAAAAGAACATTTTGAATAAAGGTGAGGTGATAAAAGATGGAGGCAATACACCTTCAAGAACAGAATCAAGATATTGATTTAAATCTTATATATGAAACATTCAGGCATAAAGTATTTAAGGTTGCAGTGATGATCACCCATGACAGATATCTTGCAGAAGATATCGTTCAAGAGACTTTCATCAAGGCATTCAAGAAAATCGATTCGATATTGGATATTGATAAAATCGGTTCGTGGCTTTCGACCATCGCCTCACGGACAGCGATTGACCTCATCCGTAAAGAAAAGAGATCCGGCGCAATCCTGGTAGAGGATGTCATTTATACAGCTAACGAATACAACCAGGAAAAGAATGATGTTGAACAAATCGTCGAAGGTCTATGGATGGAAAAAGAAATCGAACACGAAGTAAGTGCACTAAAACCGGTTTTGCGTGAAGTTTTTTTACTTAAATATGATGATGGATTGAAAGAAGAAGAGATTTCTGATCGGTTACAGCTCCCATTAGGAACTGTGAAATCACGCCTATACCGGGCAAGGCAGCAAATCAAATGTGGATTAAATAAACAAATTAGTTCCTAATATAGAGAACGCTCCTTTTTGCCGGGGGCGTTTTTCTCTTGTGCTTCATGGAGTCTTCATAAGACACTTCAAGCGCGAAAAACCGAAAGGAAGTGTTTTATGACATTATTAATCGCCCGACAGTGTCAAACTAGGTTTTAGGTATTCAAAGAGATGCCAGGATACGGTTTTGCATAACGCAAAACGAGGTGTACACAAAAGAACATGGCTCGCGCGATTCTTTCTACGGCAACAAAAAGGACACTTTAGAATGCAGGGGATGCTACATTCTAAGTGTCCTTCCATGATAACTTTTAAGGGGGTTGTGCTAATAAGTTTCGGGTTTTCAGATTTTCATGTGGGGGTCTTATTCATAATTATTTTTTAACGGAAGAAAAGTCCATATTATACCTTTCCTCATATGATATTAAAGTTTTCAAATAACAATCTATGAGGTATTTATTGATGGAGAAGAGTGTTAGCACTGTATACTATGGAACAACCTTATTTGCTGCTAATATCATTAAATCATATGGGATCTGGATCGATATCCAAAGTAGACTGACAGACTTCGGAAAGGGGTTTTATGTCACATTCAATAACTACCAGGCATTAAAATGGGCAAGAGTGAAAGCACATCAGGTACAGATTCCACACCATGTCCTAGAAAGACTCGGTATCACTGTGAAAGAGTATATTCACCATCCATATTCGCGTATCCCTGCCATTATGAAGTTTCAAATCGATACAAATTTATTGAAATCTTTAAGTGGTATCATTTTCCCTTCAACTAACCATCCTTTATGGCCATAATCTCAGCGTGTAGTTCTTGTCTTTCAGTGGTATATTCTCCATCTTTCATATGGCTTGATTTTGTGTTTTTCGGCATTTTCCCAATAAAGCAGAGGTTATCGATTTCAGCACCATTATATTGCTTGCCTCCATATACTACATATATAAACCTTAATCGGATCAGATTCTACTTGGAAGGAAATTTAGCTCAAATTGACGATGAGGAAAATGATGGAATCGTGGTATAATAGTAAGAGTGCGATAGAGGATACTCGAAGGAGAAAGGCTGATCCCCGTCACAAGCAGTCAAGGAAGGGGGTGCAGCCATTGACAGCGTTCGAAGCGATCAGTCTGATGATCACATTTGGATTGTTAATCGTGACGTTGTTGTCTTTTCCTGATAAAAGGAAATAACCACCCTTGAGCTTGGCGACATTAGGGTGGTCATCCATCTGAAAAGCCTTCCCCCTTTGAGGGGAATCTATTGTGCTATCTCTCCGCAGGTGCTGCAACACCTGCGGTTTTTATTAGTATATGTTGTCCTATCATTAGAATACCATAGTTTTACATAATCGTAACCTAATATACGCTTCTTTCAGAGTATATGGTCACTCACCAGGATTGTGTACGACTTTTTTCTGTTTTTTTATGCAAAGATACGTCCTAAATACGCTTGCTCGATTTTTTCTTGTAGAAGAATTTGAAGCATCATCACAATCAGTGTAAGGATGAATCCAAACGAATAGGTAAATAGGAAAATAAATGATTACTGGAATCGACCAAAAACCTATGATCATTAACCAGATACATAAGGTGAATCCACTTCCCCTCGTTAAAGCCAAAATATCCAAACGATCATGAAATTTTAGAATACAGAAGGATGAAGAAATACCGCCGAGAGCAAAAACGGAAAGTAGCAATCCTAAATAATTGAACGTAGCTCCGTGTATCAAGCTGCTCAATTCTAGAACCAATACGTCGAAAACCTTCCCCATCCATGCAACAGGGAAGAGAAGGAGCAACAACACACGGATATTTTGTCTTGAAAATAAAAATTTCAATCCACTTTTAATCATTGAAAACGGAGAAGATTGATGCTGTACCTGGTCTTTTTTAATATGGAAGTCTACTTGTAAAAGTATGAAGAAGCTTATGAAAAAGGTAAGTGCGTCTAATAAAAATAATATATGTATCGATTGATGGGCAGACCAGAACAAAAGTCCGCCAAGAAGAGGTCCGATTATAATTGAAAACTGGCTGAGAATAGAACTGCACCTGATTTTTTCAAGGGAGTCGGATAAGAAATTTGTTTGAAAGATGCTTTGACAGCAGGATCATAGAGTCGGTGTACAGCTTGAGTGGAAAAAGCAAGTAAAGGTAACAGCCAGAACTGGTTGTCCGTAGTTAAGAAAAAGAAGCTCAGCGTTAACATCCCGGAAATCAAATCTGTCGTCAAGATTATTCTTTTCCGATTGTATCTGTCGGTAACGAGTCCACCGATCGGAATCAATAAAATACTCGCAATTCCTCTGATTAACCATAATAGACCTACTGAAGATAAGGCGCTGGAAAAAAGGTAAGCTGCTACGGATTGGGCGAAAAAAGAAAAATAATTTCCTATGGAAAAAATCAATCTGACCGAAAAAGAAAAGGAGTAAGTTATTATTCTGCCAGACTTCATTAATCATCCACATTCCCCTCTCTAAATAATACATCCTAATTTTAGATGGGATTAAATGTAAAATACAGTCTGTTTTTTGTGGATAATTCAGGTTATACTTAAAGTAGATAAGAAAATATTTTTATCACGTCTTACTCATTCGAGTAGGGCTTTTTTATGTTTGAAAGGGATGAAAATATATACGTTTCATTGGACATAATTTAAGGGAAACGTTTTTATTAAGACGAAGTGGATCTGTTAAGGTAATATAAGATCCTGACAAAAGAGGGCAGAACATGGACAAACAGAAATGGATACGTAAGATTGTAATCATCATTATTTTAGTAGGGTTATTTATCTGGTTGAATCAAGCTTTCTTAGAAATTCCCCCAAGGGAAATTCGGGATTGGGTGATGGTGTTTGGCTGGATAGCACCCGGGATATACCTGCTCATGTTCACAGTACGTCCCCTCGTCTTGTTTCCGGCTTCTTTATTAGCGATTGTGGGTGGTCTTGCGTTCGGTTTCTGGTTTGGGGTGTTTCTAACAATCATCGGAGCGTGTTTAGGAGCGATCCTATCGTTCCTGGCGATACGGAAGTTAGGGATTACATTCGGGAGGATACCGGATTCCGAAAAATACGAAACCTTACGACAACAAATAGACAAGAAAGGTTTCATCATCTTATTGGTTTTGCGTCTGCTACCATTTTTACATTTTGAACTGGTTACATATCTAAGTGCAGTATCGACTATTCGTTTTTCACATTATTTATTTGCGACCTTATTGGGGCTGGTCCCGGGAGCCTTGATTTATTGCGGCATCGGAAGCAGTACGTATTCTGGGGGGAATGAATTGATCATAATATCGATTGCTTCCCTGGTGGTCCTCACAGCTTTGCCAATCCTGTTCAGGAAAAAGCTTTCACGAATGTTAGCCGTCCGACTTGATCAGAAATAAATATGAACACGGGGTGAATTTGATGAACCGTAATACGAAAGCGATCGTGTTTGATGTTTATGGAACACTGTTTGATGTGCATTCAGTGATAGAAGAGTGCGATACCCACTTTCCGCAAAAAGGAGAAGTACTCAGCAAGGTGTGGAGACAAAAACAGCTTGAATATTCTTTCCTTCGAGGATTGATGGGAAATTATCGTACCTTTTGGTCAATAACAAAAGATGCGTTAAGATATGCTTGTAAGAGTAAAGGTGTGGAACTGAGCGGATCAATTGAAAAATCATTATTATCAGCATATCTGCAGTTGAAACCGTATCCGGAAGTGGAAGAGGTACTTGAAAGGTTGGGAGATTTTCAGTTAGCTGTTTTTTCGAATGGTTCAGAGGATATGCTTCATCCATTGATTGAACACAATCGTCTGCAGTCCCATTTTTCCAATTTGATTTCGGTGAATGGAATCAAGCGGTTCAAACCACATCCGGATTCATATCTGTATGCATTGGAACAACTAGGTGTTGAGCGGCACGAAGTCTTGTTTTTGTCTTCAAACACATGGGATGTAGCAGGAGCAAAAACATTCGGCTTCAAAGTCGCCTGGGTCAACCGCACTGGCAGTACTATGGATGAACTTGGCGTTGAGCCGGATCAAGTCTTACAGGATCTAACTGAATTAATGGATTAAGGAGCAATTATGTCTAAAAAGCTGTTATTAATCGGAGGTGGCCGTGCCCACCTTACTTTATTGAAAAAATTGAAAAATGAAACTTCAATGGATTGTGAAATCACTCTTCTCAATCCAACATCAACCACCTATCATTCTGATATGTTCTCTGGTTTTGTTGAGGGGATCTACCGGTTGGAAGATCTTGAAATTGATTTAGCAGATTTGACTGAAAAAGCCGGAATCCGGTTTGTTCAAGGAACGGCACTGTCTATTGATGTGAAGCAGAAAATGGTGCTTACTGAAAAGGGAGATATCTTGTCTTTCGATGTCTTGTCTTTGGCGATTGGTACCCGACTGAAAGGGATGGAAATGCTTCCTGAACGTGACAACATTTTTCTTGGAACAAACCAGATCGTTCGTTTCCAAAAATCTGACTACAAAAAGGGTATAGTAGTCATCGTTGGAGGGGGAAGGGATTCAATTGAAATGAGTCTAGCTATACAAGCCTGGAAACAATTGTACCAAGATGATGGAAAAGTGATCTTAGCCTTATTACCAGGTGAAATTGAAGATGTCCTAACTCAGGACAAAATGATATCTATTATGCAAAATGCAGGGATACAAATCCAGAAACAAAAAGTAATTGAAGTTGATGATAGCGCGTTAATTACCGAACATGATACTGTGTCTTTTGGTTCTTTATTGTGGATGACAGAATCGCAGGCGCCAAAAATATACAAGAGTTCTAAATTACCTACTGATCAGGAAGGGTATCTAGTAGTCGAAGACACACTCCAAGTCAAAAAATTCCCATTTATCTTTGGTGCAGGAAACAGTGTTACAATTCGGAATCAGCCATCTCTTTCCCAATATGGTGTAATAGCTGATCGTCAGGGAGAAGTGCTGTTTGAAAATCTTAAGGGGTATCTTGAAACAGGTGAGGGATATCATTTTCATCCCACCAAACCACATTTAACAATGATTTCACTGGGCCACCAGACGGCTTTGTTAAAGTATGGGCCTTTCTCTACAACTGGAAAGCTAGCCTGGAAGCTTAAGGATAAAATGGATCGGACTTATATCTCCTCATTTCGATAGAGTTAGAGACCGTAATTAGAGTTGTGAACCTTTGCGGAGAGGTTCAAAGTGTAAACGAGGTAATATTCTTTTTTATGAAACACTTCCGAAGCATCGGTACAAAAACTAGAAAACTCACTACAATAAACGGAACGAACAGCTTTATAAAAAGGACTGCCCTGAAGATAATAGTAAGGTGCAGCCCTTTTTCTTTTTATTCAAATGTCCTTTCTAAGTTCGAGAAGGTGTCTGTTCAACAAGATTGAAATACTTGCTTCCAATTTTCCTCGAAACATGCTCGGATATCCCCTGGATTGCTTTGTGAAGTGTTGCTAAATCAATACCAGTTTCGATCCCCATTTGATGAAGCATATACACGACGTCTTCGGTAGCTACATTTCCGGTTGCGCCAGGAGCGAACGGACACCCGCCTAATCCGCCAGCTGAAGTATCGAATCTCGTTATTCCAGCTTGAAGGCACGCATAAATATTTGCTAAAGCCATGCCGCGTGTATCGTGGAAATGAGCTGTCAGCATCAGTCGATCTCCTAATTTTTCATTCAATTCATTGAATAATTGATAGCTTTCGAGAGGGTTCGCCATCCCGATTGTATCAGCAACGCTTAATTCATCTACGCCATAATCGGCAAATTGTGTACATAACGCGACCACATCCTCCGGTTCGACTTTCCCATCATAAGGACAATAAAAGGAAGTGGAAATGCAAGCTCGGATGAAGTAGCCTTTCTGCTTCAGTTCGGTAAGGATTGGTTTCAATTCAGACATGCTTTCCTCAGTTGTCTTGTTGATGTTCTTTTTATTGAATGTTGAACTGACACCCACGAAGACAGCGACATCCTTTCCATCCGTCTCATAAAGCCGTTCGATTCCTTTGCGATTCGGTGTGAGTACGAAGTTACGCTGATCATCTAGACAAACGTCAATTACTTCTTTCGCATCACTCATCTGGGGAACCCATTTAGGGGAGACGAATGATGTCAACTCCATTTCCTTGATTCCAGCATTCTTTAATTCCTTTATAAAGGTGATTTTCGCATCGGTAGGCACCTGATTTTTTTCATTTTGTAATCCGTCTCTTGGTCCTACCTCAATGATTGTCACTTTTTCCGGTAAGTTCATAATGACCTCCAGTTTTTCTTTACAATTTTACCACTGTATGTAAGCGTTTTAATGTACTTTATCTTTCATTGTAACGTGAAGAAATTTTAAAGGGCAAGTATTTTCATTCTTTCAAAGAAATATCGTCTGATAAGAAGGAGAATTCAGAAATGACTGAGAAATAGACAAGGTGAGACAGATTACAACAAATATCAAGGAGGCAACACAGAGATGGAGAGAGAAGCTGTCATAGTTAGTGCAGTCAGGACTCCGATCGGTGGTTTTGGCGGTAGTTTAAAATCAATATCAGCTACAGAACTGGGTGGTATCGCAATTAAAGAAGCTTTGAAACGTGCAGGCATATCAGAAGTCGATGAAGTGATCATGGGGAATGTCCTGCAAGCTGGATTAGGACAGAACCCTGCAAGGCAAGCGGCAATTAAAGCAGGGCTTGCTGATACGACTTCTTCAATGACGATCAATAAGGTTTGTGGATCCGGTTTGAAAACGGTCCATCTTGCTGCACAGTCGATCCTGTTGGGAGATGCAGATGTGATTGTTGCAGGTGGTATGGAAAATATGAGCCAAGCACCTTATCTATTAAAAGGAGCACGTGATGGCTATAAAATGGGGGATCAGAAAGTTGTCGACTCGATGATCCAGGATGGACTATGGTGTGCGTTCAATGACTACCATATGGGCATCACTGCTGAGAACCTATGTGAAACGCACGGATTAAAGCGTGAAGAATTAGATGAATTCGCAGCCTGGAGTCAGGAGAAAGCTGCGAGTGCGATAGAGAATGGTCGTTTTGAAGATGAAATCGTTCCTGTTGAAATCCCACAACGTAAAGGGGAAGCGCTCGTCTTTAATACTGATGAACACCCGAAGAAATCAACCGCTGAAAAATTAGCGAAATTGCGTCCTGCATTCAAAAGAGATGGCATGGTCACTGCAGGTAATGCTTCAGGTATCAATGATGGTGCCGCTGCAGTCATCGTTATGAGCCGTCAAAAGGCAGAAGAGCTTGGATTGAAGCCACTCGCTGTCATTCGTTCAAATGCTTCAGCTGGTGTCGACCCTAGCCTCATGGGAATCGGACCAGTGCCAGCCACGAGAAAGGCATTGGAAAAAGCGAATCTCACCATTGATGTAATGAATCTGATCGAAGCGAATGAAGCTTTCGCTGCCCAATCCTTAGCGGTTGGGAAGGATCTCAACTTCAATAAAGAGATTCTTAATGTGAATGGCGGTGCGATTGCACTTGGCCATCCGATCGGAGCAAGCGGCACTCGAATTCTAGTAACGTTGATCCATGAATTGAAACGCAGAAATGAACAATATGGTCTTGCCACATTATGTATTGGCGGCGGGCAAGGTGTGGCGACAATCATTGAAAATGAAGCATAAAAAAGGAGATGAAAGAACATGAAACCAATTGAAACATCATTCTTAGAAGCAGTAAAAGATATTAAAGATGGAGCTACGATCATGGTCGGTGGTTTCGGTCTTGTCGGCATTCCGGAGAATTTGATTCTTGCATTAGTCGATAGCGGTGTCAAGGATCTTACAGTGATCTCAAATAACTGTGGTGTAGACGATTGGGGACTCGGCCTTCTTCTGAAAAACAAACAGATCAAGAAAATGGTCGGTTCTTATGTCGGTGAAAACAAAGAGTTTGAACGCCAAGTTTTGTCTGGAGAAATTGAAGTAGAATTGATTCCTCAAGGGACGCTTGCTGAGAGAATCAGAGCGGGAGGTGCAGGGATCCCTGCATTCTATACACCAGCTGGAGTTGGTACGCCGTTAGCTGAAGGAAGAGAGGTTCGGAATATTGACGGAAAGGATTACCTGTTGGAGTATGGGATGACTGCGGATGTCAGTCTTGTTCGAGCCCAGAAAGCAGACAAAATGGGGAACCTCATTTATAACAAGACAGCACGTAACTTCAACCCTATGATTGCAGCAGCTGGGAAAATCACGATTGCAGAGGTGGAGGAGCTATACGAAGTTGGTGAATTGGATCCAGATCACATCCATACACCAAGTATCTATGTTCAAAAATTGATCGTCGGTGAACAGCAGAAGAAAATCGAACGATTGACCGTTACGAAATAACAGCAGAGGGAGGAAGTAATAATGACAAAAGTAGATAAAGCACTCGTACGCGAACGTATTGCTAGAAGAGCAGAAAAGGAAATTGAAGATGGGTTCTATGTAAACCTAGGAATCGGTATGCCGACATTAGTCGCGAACTATATTTCAGATAACAAACAAGTCGTCCTTCAATCAGAAAACGGTTTGCTCGGAATCGGGCGTTATCCGACAGAAGATGAAGTCGACCCTGACTTGATCAATGCTGGAAAAGAAACCGTTACTGCTACGAAAGGTGCGTCTTATTTTGACAGCTCTGAATCATTTGGAATGATCCGTGGCGGACATATCGATATTGCGATTTTAGGTGGAATGGAGGTTTCAGGGAACGGCGATCTTGCAAACTGGATGATTCCTGGAAAGATGATAAAGGGGATGGGCGGTGCGATGGACCTTGTACATGGCGCGAAGCGGATCATCGTCATCATGGATCACGTCAATAAAAAAGGGGATCCGAAAATTCTGAACGAATGTTCTTTGCCACTCACTGGTAGCGGCGTGGTAGATCGGATCATCACCGATCGTGCCGTAATCGATGTAACTCCTGAAGGCTTGAAGCTTGTTGAGGTCGCAGAAGGGTTCACACCAGAAGAGATTCAGGAAGCGACTCAACCGACATTGATCATAGGCGACGACGTAAAGGTGAATGCATTTTAAATGTAGGCTGTTATTAAAAGTTTATTGCTAACTGAAAGAAGACAGGAAGTCGGTTAGCGAGTATATTTCCAATTGGAACAATGATGTATAAGAAAATGCCTGACAGAACCATTAGGGGGAGGTAATTGGTGAAAAGGATAACAGCACTTACAAATCGGATCATGCAGCGATATCTGCCGGATCCATTCTTATTCGTGGTCATCCTCACGCTAGTCGTATTCGTTATGGGTATGCTCATCACAAGAAGCACACCGGTTGAGATGGTGACTTTCTGGGGTGAAGGATTCTGGAGTCTGTTGACGTTTGCAATGCAGATGGTCCTGATCCTTGTAACAGGATATGTTCTGGCGAGTAGCCCGTTATTCAAGAAAGGGTTGAGAAAACTTGCTTCACTTGCTTCCACTCCGGGGAAGGCGATCGTCTTCGTCACACTGGTATCTTTGGCAGCAAGCTGGATCAACTGGGGCTTCGGACTGGTCATCGGTGCATTGTTTGCCAAAGAACTTGCTAGACAGGTCGAGAAGGTCGATTATCGGTTATTGATCGCAAGCGCTTACAGCGGATTCCTTGTTTGGCATGGAGGTTTTTCAGGATCGATTCCATTGACAATCGCGACACCTGAGCACTTTTCCAGTGACATCATCGGTGTGATCCCGACGTCTGAAACGATTTTTGCACCGTTCAACATCTTCATCGTGCTGGCTTTGTTTGTTACTTTGCCGATTGTCAATAGGTTGATGATGAACCAGAAAGACAACCAGTTTTACATTGATCCCTCAATTCTAGAGGAAAAGAATGTCGAGGCAGCTGCGGTTGAAGCGAACACGCCTGCAGAAAAGCTTGAAAACAGCTGGATCCTATCGATGGTCATCGGTTTATTGGGTGTTGCGTTCCTCGTCTATTATTTTGCGACGAGTGGATTCAGTCTCAATCTGGATATTGTCAATTTCCTATTCTTGTTCCTAGGGATCTTGCTGCACGGTACACCGCGACGCTTTATCAACAGTGTGTCTGATGCGGTTAAGGGTGCTGGGGGGATCATCATCCAGTTCCCATTCTATGCTGGAATCATGGGTATGATGGTAGCAAGTGGGTTAGCTGCTGAAGTGTCTCAATGGTTCGTCAGCATTTCCAATGAATTGACGTATCCATTCTTTGCATTTTTGAGCGCTGGAATCGTCAACTTCTTCGTTCCATCCGGCGGGGGGCAATGGGCTGTGCAAGCACCTATTATGCTGATGGCTGGTGAAGACCTTGGAATCAGTGCTGCAAAAACGGCAATGGCTGTAGCTTGGGGTGATGCGTGGACGAACATGATCCAACCATTCTGGGCACTTCCGGCACTCGCTATCGCTGGGTTATCTGCAAAAGATATCATGGGATTCTGTGTGATTGCCATGTTAGTCAGCGGTCTTTTTATATCGATCGGATTGGTGTTCATTTAAGTACTTTTTATGTTAAGGGGGATCGATATGGACGAAATATACATTCTAGAGGGAGCACGGACAGCCTTCACCTCATTCGGAAAATCATTTGCGAGTATTGAACCAACTGAACTAGGCGTTGCCACTGCAAAGGAAGCGATGGAGCGCTCACAAGTATCTCCTGATGAAATCGATCAGGTCATATATGGAAATGTGATTCATAGCAGTACGAATGCACCATATGTAGCGCGCCATATCGCTACAAAATCGGAAATTCCAATAGAGACGCCGGCTATGCTGGTGAACCGTCTTTGTGGTTCTGGATTGCAATCAGTCATCTCAGGAGTCCATTCTATTCTTTTGAATGAAGGGGAGGCTGCGATTGTAGGCGGCGTCGAGAATATGTCGATGAGTCCGCATGTTTCTTTTACAAATCGTTTCGGTCATCCTAAGCTCGGCAATGTCCAATTCGAGGATATGCTCTTATTGACTTTGCGGGATGAAGCGATTGGAAACGGAATGGGCATTACTGCTGAGAACCTTTCTGAGCAATACGATATTTCAAGAGAAGAACAGGATGAATTTTCTGCGTTGAGTCACCAACGTGCTTCGGAAGCAATTCAATCAGGTCGCTTCCAACGTGAAATTGTGTCAGTTGAGGTGAAAGGGCGGAAAGAGGTTAAAACTGTGAAGACCGATGAACATGTCAGACCATCGACGTCTGTAGAAGGACTGTCTAAGCTGAAACCGACTTTCAAAAAGGACGGTTCGGTGACGGCAGGAAATTCGAGCGGTATTAACGATGGTGCTGTTTCATTGGTAATCGCAGGAGACTCTTTTGTTAAGAAGAAAAATGTGAAGCCCCTCGCCAAAATCCGTTCATGGGCTTTTTGCGGTGTTGATCCTTCAGTAATGGGAATCGGTCCTGTGCCTGCGATCAATCTTGCCTTGAAACGGGCAGGGCTTTCCAAGGATCAGATCGATTTGTTCGAAATCAATGAAGCTTTTGCCGCACAATACCTTGCTGTAGAAAAAGAACTGAATCTGGATCGCAATAAAACGAATGTAAATGGCGGAGCAATCGCGCTGGGTCATCCAGTCGGTGCGAGCGGATCAAGACTATTGCTATCACTTGCATATGAGTTGGAGCTCCAAAACAAACGATTTGGTGTAGCAAGTCTCTGTATCGGCGGCGGGCAAGGCATAGCGATGGTCATTGAAAACGAGAATACATGATGAAAGGGACTGTCCTAAAAGCAAAGTGTCAGACACCTCCAACACAACATTTTGGATCAAATCCACGATTTTTCTCAAAATGTTGTTAAGTTCGGAGAGACTCAGACACTTTGGGACAGTCCCTTAGTTTTGTAAAATGGGGGCTCAGTTTTACAAAATTAAGTTCCGGTTTTACAGAAATGCCGCCCATATTTACAAATATACGGTCAGATTTACGGAATCAACAGTGGAACTTTATCCTCTAGTCACGATGTTTATCATAGAAGGTCTGTTTCGTCCACTCCTGGAAAAGTTCAATTTCCTTACGAGTCAGTTCGATCTTAGCTGCTTCAGTATTATCATCAATCTGTTCGACTGAACTTGCACCAGGAATTGTTGTCGCCACTGCTGGGTGATGCAGAGGATAGCGAAGCGACAAATGAGAAAGCTTCCTGCCATCTGATATATCCTTTATCTTTGTCATGATATCCTTGATTTCTGAAGGTTCATAGTCGAGAAATCCTTTATCAGAAGCTTCGTCTGTGAAAATCCGCTCACTAAGGTTTCCTTTCGCGAGAGGTCCTCGAGCAATCACAGATACGTTCTTAGCCTGGATCGTATTCAACAATTCTTCAGGTCGACGGTCAAGTAAACTATATTGCATCATTATGCTGACGATATTTGAGCGTTCAAGGTATTCTTTAATGACATTTGGACGGATTGAGGAGATTCCATATTCACGTATCAATCCTTCAGTTTTCAAGTCCTCAAATGCCTCGATGATTTCATCGATTGGATCATCAATCGTTCCGCCGTGAAGCTGATACAAATCGATATAATCTGTGTCTAGTCTTTGCAAGGAACGTTTAACCGCGGTTTTTATGTAATCCTTACTCGGTGCCCATTCCCAGCCTTCATCTACGTGATCCCAACGGTTACCTACTTTCGTAGCCAGAACGCATTGTTCGCGCTTTCCTTTCAAAGCTTTACCGACTAATTTTTCGTTTTCACCAAAGTCATAGAGATCTGCCGTATCAATCAACGTTACGCCTTTATCCAGTGCTTTGTGGATGATCTTTGTCGCTTCTTTTACATCTGAACCTAATGACATACAACCTAATCCGATTTCTGATACTCGTAATTCTGAAGATCCTAGCTTGTTCAATTGCATGAAAAGCACCTCCTGATTAGTACATTACCACGAGCGGCAGTCCGAAAACATCTTTCATGGTCTGCAAATTATGTATTTGTTGGATTGAATGGGAAAGGATTTTACAAAACTTTAAAATAGTCTCTTTTATGGACTTTGGTGATTATAAGGGAAATTTACGACACTCCTGCTCGAAAAGCTCGCGGCTTGCCCGCGGAAAGGGAGAAATTTCACAAATATAAACGCTGAAATGTAAAAAACAACACCCTCTAAAGGTGCTGTTCCTTCAGTCTATTTTTTATGACGACCTTCGATCCAATCCTGGACGGTATCGTATTCCTGCATATATTTTTTCAGCAAATACCGTACTTGCCAGGCTTTACCGACTAATGTCACGCTGTTCGTCTGCAGATAAACCTTCATGGTATAGACTCCCTTCGTCTCTCATCATTAGGAATAGGATAATCGCTTATGATAGACTTTATGTATCAAAAAATAGAATTAGCACAAGGAGTTTTGTGTCATGAAAAAGTTAGAAGAAAGAACAATTGATTCAGAAGTCATATATAGGGGTAAAATCATCGACCTTCATGTTGAACAAGTTGAACTCCCAGATGGGAAGACGAGCCAGAGAGAAGTCGTAAAACATCCTGGTGCAGTAGCGGTGTTAGCTATGACGCCAGAAAATAAAATCGTCCTCGTACGTCAGTATCGCAAACCATTAAACCGTGAAATCATTGAGATACCTGCAGGGAAACTTGAAAAAGGTGAAGATCCAGAAGTTTGTGCACTACGTGAGCTGGAAGAGGAGACAGGTTATCGAAGTACAAAGCTCACATATCTTCAATCCTTCTATACATCTCCTGGTTTTGCGGATGAACTCATTCATATCTATTACACTGATCAGTTGGAACAAGGGAAGGTCCAGTTGGATCAGGACGAGTTTGTCGAGCGGATGGAAGTGACGTTGGAAGAAGCAAATGAACTTGTAAAAACCCAGGACATTCATGATGCAAAAACGGCGTTTGCCATCCAATACTTGCAATTGAAGGAACACCGATCTTAAAATGAAACAGATTTTTGCAGATTTCCATATCCATTTAGGAAGCACTTCAGAAGGTAGGCCTGTAAAAATATCAGCCTCGAAAAACTTGACTCTTTCAAATGTTTTACACAAAGCCTTCCATCATAAAGGAATACAGATGGTCGGGATTATCGATTGTCATGTTCCTGCTGTAATCCATGAACTAGAAGAAGCTGTTGAAAAGGGTGAGATCTATGAACATCGTGATGGAGGGCTTGTAAAAGACGGAGGCTGCCTGATCCCAGGTTCGGAAATCGAAATATATGATGAGAATTGTAATGGTCCAATTCACGTATTAGTCTTTTTACCTTATTTAAACAGCATGAAACATTTCAGCAGCTGGTTAGGTGAACGGATGACAAATCATCATCTTTCTTCCCAGCGTTTCTATGGAAGTGCGATCGAACTTCAGGAAAAAGCAAAAGAATTAGGCGGCTTGTTTGTAATCGCCCATGCCTTCACTCCTTTTAAAAGTTTATATGGCCGAGGTGTTGTTAAGAGCATGGAAGAAGTCTTTAGACCTGATTTGATAGATGCGATCGAACTAGGATTAAGCTGTGATACACAAATGGCAGGACAGGTGGGAGAATTGGAGAAGCATACGTTTCTATCAAATTCCGATGCTCATTCACTAGAAAAAATCGGACGCGAATATCAGGCAATCGACATGGAAGACCTTTCATTTAAAGAACTCATTTTTGCGTTGAAGGGGAAAGAAGGACGAAAGATAGCCGGTAATTTCGGTCTCCATCCTCAACTCGGCAAATACTATCGGACATGCTGTGCGACATGCGGAGCCTTGTTCCCAGAAGGAGGAACCCTCAAATGCCTTCATTGTGAAAAAGGACGTATTGTTAAAGGTGTTTCAAATCGAATCAAGGAATTATCGGATGCTACTGCTGCATCTTCTCCTGTTAATAGACCACCATACACCCATCATGCACCTCTTGAATTCATTCCGGGTCTCGGACCAAGAATGCTAGAAAAGTTGAGAGGACTTTTCGGGACAGATATGGAGGTTATCCATTCAGTTTCAGCTGAAGAACTCCGTAAAGTTCTACCAAATCAAGTGGTAGATAAAATCATAGAATCAAGAAATGGAACAATTTATCTGAAAGAAGGCGGGGGAGGCCATTACGGTAAGCTCCACTAAGGAATCCTATAAATTAAAATTACTCGGTCATACTCTATGATTTCCTCTCATAAATTGAAAGTAAGAGAGCGTGAGGGAGGAAATATGATGGAGCACAGGGTGAGCTATAATATGAAACGTTCATTCTCACAGCATATACAAGAACATTCATCCTTATATACATTTACGGTGGTTTTACTCATGATGGGGATTGTGTTTGGAGCTGTTATTGTCAACAGTCTGAGTTTGATGCAAAAAGAAGATCTATTCCATTATTTGAACCGTTTTTTCGGACAAGTTTCTGAAGGGGAAGTGGCAAGTGCATCCGCTATGTTCACTCAAAGCTTCTTCCATTATATTAAATATATGGGGTTGATTTGGCTGCTGGGGCTTTCGATTATTGGAGTGCCCGTCATCCTTGTTTTATTATTCTTAAAAGGGATGGTTGTCGGGTTTACAGTTGGATTTCTAGTCAATCAGATGGGCTGGCAGGGATTCCTTTTATCCTTCGTATCGGTATTGCCGCAAAACCTGATCCTCATTCCTGCGTTCGTCTTGGTGACGACTGCTGCAGTAGCAATCTCTATGACACTCATCAAAGCCCAATTCTCAAACAGAATGATGACACCACTGATGCCTTTATTGTTCAGGTATACTGCTACGGTGATCATAATCATGGTTCTTATTGCAAGCGCGTCCTTTATTGAAGCCTTTTTATCACCTACATTGATCAAAGCGACAATAGGTATTTTCAATTAACAATATTATTAGGTAATAATCATTATAATACCTAATTTAAAACAATTATAATTTGACACCCCTTTTCCCCATGCTTATAATAAGAATATACATAGAGTGTGGGAGGGGTCGTCTTGGAAAATCGTATCAACCGCATTAAAAAACAGCTCCATTCACAAAGCTATAAACTTACCCCACAGCGTGAAGCGACGGTTCGCGTTTTGCTTGAGCGTGAAGAAGATCATTTGAGTGCAGAGGATGTATATCTGCTCGTTAAAGATAAAGCTCCTGAAATCGGGTTAGCAACGGTTTATCGGACGCTTGAACTGCTTACTGAATTGAAAATCGTCGATAAGATCAACTTTGGCGATGGTGTTTCCAGGTATGACCTTCGAAAAGAAGGTGCAGCACACTTCCATCATCATCTAGTATGTATTGAATGTGGAGCAGTGGACGAAATCCAGGAGGATCTACTTGGAGAAGTGGAGCAAATCGTTGAGAAGGATTGGAATTTCAAAGTGAAAGATCACCGGTTGACCTTTCACGGAATCTGTCATCGATGCCATGATAAAGCAAATGTTGAAAATGAAAAAGAAGTTACGACCAAATAAAAATTTATTAATGGACTGACCCACAATGAAATGAACGAGGGGGTCAGTTTTCTTTCACACTTAAAGAAAGTATAAAAATATTTTCTTCCGTATAAGCGCAACTAAGGCTCAACCTGCGCCAAGGCTTGGCTTTGCCAAGTTTTCTTTAGTTGAAGACAAACTCATAAAAATAGAGTGGGTAATACCGCGTTTCTTCAGCATGTTTCCAGTTTTGACGTATATTCTGCAGGATTACAGGCATATCCTGTAGGAAGGACAAACTGGGAGGAAAAACGATGATTTCGTTATTTCGTTTAATATGGAACGCATGTAAAGTATTTCTCGCTTTCGCAAGCTGCACGTTACTATTTTATTACGGACTTCTATGGTTGAACGAACAATATCAGGACTTTCATCGTTACGATGAACCCGAAGGACGAGCAGTAAAGGTCTTCCAATCTTATCATGAAGAGGAAGAAGAGATCTATTGGATCGAACGATTACAATTGTTTTATGAAATTGGGGAATAAGGAGCGTTTGCTCATGAATGACGAGGTTCAGGATTATTTGCACTATTTGACTGTAGAACGTGGGTTGTCTGAAAACACCTTACAGTCATACCAACGGGATTTGAAACAATATACGATCTTCTTAATGAAGGAATTGAATCATAAAGAGTTGAATGGAGTACGCAGGAACGATATCATGACGTATCTCTACCATTTGAAGGATGCTGGCCGCGCTTCAACGACAATTGCAAGAACAATAGCTTCCATACGATCATTCCATCAGTTTCTCATACGTGAAAGAGTAACGGACAAAGATCCATCTGTACATATTGAAACACCGAAGACTGAACGTAAATTACCCAAAATTTTATCATCACAGGAAGTTGAGAATTTGATGGTGGCACCTGAAAGTAATTCAGCGTTCGGAATAAGAGACCGTGCGATGATCGAATTATTATATGCGACTGGAATCCGTGTCTCGGAGCTTATCCAATTGAATTTATCCGATGTCCATTTAACGATGGGGTTTGTAAGATGTGTCGGTAAAGGGGATAAGGAACGGATCATTCCTGTAGGAAGAATGGCAACAGAAGCACTGACCACATATATTGAAAATGGCCGCATAAAGCTTTTAAAAAAGAAGACTAGCGATGCTTTGTTTTTGAACCATCATGGAAACCGTTTGACGAGGCAAGGTTTTTGGAAGATCTTAAAGAAACTGTCACAAGCAGCGAACATCCAAAAGGAATTGACACCACATACATTAAGACATTCGTTTGCAACACACTTGCTTGAAAATGGGGCAGACCTGCGTGCTGTTCAGGAGTTGCTAGGGCATGTGGACATTTCGACGACTCAAATTTATACACACGTTACGAAAACACGACTAAAAGACATTTATTCTACCTACCATCCAAGAGCATGAGAAATTTCGTGAAAACGATTTAAAAACATGATACAATCAAAAAAGTACCTTTATAAAAGGGTACTTTAAACTTTCTATTAGAGGTCAGACTTCTGACCTTTATATGTAGTTGTTTGATAGAACTTACCAATGGAAATGGTATAAAATAGCGTAAAGATTAGGGAGGAAAATAGTATGACGGACTCAAGGTTCAAACGAGTGTTTTTGATCGTCATGGATTCGGTCGGAATCGGTGAAGCACCGGATGCAGCAAAATTCAATGATTTAGGAGCAGATACATTAGGACATATTGCAGAAAAGATGAATGGTCTCAATATGCCGAACATGGCAAAGCTTGGACTCAGCAACATCAGAGAGATCCGAGGAATTGAAAAAGCTGAAAACCCATCTGCTCATTTTGGAAAAATGCAAGAAGCATCCAATGGGAAAGACACAATGACCGGTCACTGGGAAATCATGGGGCTTCACATCGAGCAGCCATTCAAAACTTTCCCGGACGGTTTTCCTAAGAAGCTGCTCGCTGAACTTGAAGATAAGACCGGCAGAAAAATCATCGGGAACAAACCTGCCTCCGGAACCGAAATTCTGGTTGAGCTAGGGCAGGAACATATGGAAACAGGCGCATTGATCGTTTATACATCAGCAGATTCAGTGCTTCAAATCGCGGCACATGAAGACATCGTTCCAATTGATGAATTGTATGATATTTGCAAAATTGCACGTGAACTCACGTTAGATGAAAAATATATGGTAGGACGCGTCATTGCACGTCCATTCATTGGTAAACCAGGTGCGTTTGAACGAACTTCAAATCGACATGATTACGCACTTAAACCTTTTGGACGTACAGTCATGAATGAAATGAAGGATGCTGATTATGATGTCATCGCAATCGGTAAGATCTCTGATATTTATGATGGTGAAGGGGTTACAGATGCGATCAGAACAACTTGCAATATGGATGGAATGGATCAGATCGTGAAAACAGCAGATCGTGATTTTACGGGAATGAGTTTCTTGAACCTTGTTGATTTTGATGCAAAGTTCGGCCATCGTCGTGATCCAATCGGTTATGGTGAGGCATTGGAAGAATTCGATGCACGTCTTCCGGAACTGCTTGAAAAACTAAATGATGATGATTTGGTTCTGATTACTGCTGACCACGGGAATGATCCTGTCCATCATGGTACGGATCATACAAGAGAATACGTCCCGCTGCTTGCTTATCACACAGGTATCCAAGTTGGAAAAGAGCTTCCTCTGCGGGAAACATTCGCAGATATCGGAGCAATGATTGCAGATAACTTTAATATTAAAGCGCCTGAATTCGGCAAAAGTTTTTTAAAGGATTTATCATAGGAGGTCGTCATGTCTTTAACGAAATCGATTCAACAATCAGCACAATATATTGAGAAGAGATTGGATGACAAGCCAACCATCGGATTGGTTCTAGGGTCTGGTCTTGGTGTTCTTGCAGATAAAATAGAAAATCCAATTTCGATTCCATATTCTGATATCCCATCTTTTCCCGTCTCGACGGTTGAGGGGCACGCCGGGGAACTTGTCATCGGTTCCATTGAAGGGAAAACTGTCATCGCGATGAAAGGGCGTTTCCACTATTACGAAGGATATCCAATGGAAAAAGTGACTTTTCCGATAAGGGTCATGAAGGAAATTGGAGTTGAAACATTGATCGTTACGAATGCTGCAGGAGGAATCAATGAATCTTTTGAAGCAGGAGACTTGATGATCATCACAGATCATATCAACAATATTGGTGATAACCCACTGATCGGTCCGAACGACGCTTCACTAGGAGTCCGTTTTCCTGATATGTCGGATGCTTATTCTGAGGGCTTGCAAAATACCGCGAAACAAGTGGCACAGAAATTGAACATCTCTCTTCAAGAAGGTGTCTATATTGCTAATTCAGGCCCATCTTATGAAACTCCTGCAGAAGTGAGGATGCTTCGTATCATGGGAGGTGACGCAGTAGGAATGTCCACGGTTCCAGAAGTGATTACAGCTCGCCATGGTGGTATGGAAGTACTCGGGATTTCTTGCATTTCCAATATGGCGGCAGGTATCCTCGATCAACCTCTTACCCATGATGAGGTCATTGAAACCACTGAAAAAGTGAAAGCAAACTTCATGGATCTTGTCCAACAAATCGTCAAAAGCATTTAAGGGGGAATCGCGGATGTCAGACTTAAACACAAAAATTCAAGACTCCGTAACGTTTATAACGAGTAAAACAGATGTTCAGCCGACAATCGGACTGATTTTAGGATCAGGTCTTGGGGATTTTGCAGATGAAATTGAGAACGCTAAATTGATCGATTACAGTGAAATCCCACATTTTCCTGTTTCAACGGTCGAAGGTCATGCAGGAAGATTAGTCATTGGAACTATGAGTGGAAAAAAGGTTGTTGCGATGCAAGGTCGTTTTCACTTTTATGAGGGATACTCTTTACAAGAGGTTACTTTCCCGGTCCGTGTCATGAAAGGACTTGGTGTTGAACAGATCATTGTTACGAATGCATGCGGCGGCATGAATCCGGATTTCCAAGCCGGTGACTTGATGATCATCGAAGATCATTTGAATCTGACTGGATCGAATCCTTTAATTGGACCGAATGATAGTGAACTCGGACCACGCTTTCCGGATATGGGTACAGCCTATACACCAGAATTGATCGACTTAGTGGAAAAAGTCGCTGGACAAGAAGGCATTTCCGTGCAAAAAGGTATTTATGCATCGATCAGTGGACCGACCTATATGACTCGTGCTGAATTGAAGATGTTACGGACAATTGGTTCAGATACGGTCGGCATGTCTACAGTACCCGAAGTGATTGTCGCCCGCCACATGAATATAAAGACGATAGGGATCTCCTGCATCACAGACATGGCGATTGCTGAGGAATTGGAACCACTGACACATGAACAGGTTGTAGAAGTAGCGAACCGTACGAAGCCGAAATTTAAGCAATTGCTGCGTTCAGTGATTGAAAAAGTATAAAACAAGGACTGATATAGCATGAGAATGGTAGATTTGATTGAAAAGAAACGGAACGGGAACGAACTAAAGCAAGGTGAA
The DNA here is from genome assembly GCF_019720915.1 of Alkalihalobacillus sp. TS-13. Classification (GTDB taxonomy): domain Bacteria; phylum Bacillota; class Bacilli; order Bacillales; family Fictibacillaceae; genus Pseudalkalibacillus. The sequence continues at coordinate 1,476,292 of NZ_JAHKSI010000001.1, read as the reverse complement.
ATCGCCTTCATTATTGAAGGATATACAAACGGAGACATCCCTGATTATCAAATGTCTGCATTGGCAATGGCTATCTATTTCAATGATATGACTGAAGAAGAACGTGCGAATTTTACAATGGCAATGGTCGACTCTGGGGACAAAATTGATCTTGCAGCCATAGAAGGCATTAAAGTTGATAAACATTCCACTGGAGGTGTCGGCGACACGACGACTCTTGTACTTGCACCACTCGTAGCAGCTGTCGGTGTTCCTGTTGCAAAAATGTCAGGACGCGGCCTCGGCCACACAGGCGGTACAATCGATAAGCTTGAAGCCGTGCCAGGTTTCCATGTCGAAATCGACAACGACGAATTCATCAAACTTGTAAATAAGAATAAAATCGCAGTCATTGGTCAAAGCGGAAACCTAACACCGGCCGACAAGAAACTTTATGGACTTCGGGATGTAACGGCTACAGTCAACTCGATTCCGTTGATTGCAAGCTCGATCATGAGTAAGAAGATTGCTGCAGGTGCAGATGCGATCGTACTTGATGTGAAAACAGGTGCTGGTGCCTTCATGACAGAAGTTGAAAAGGCAGAAGAACTAGCAAAAGCGATGGTGAAGATCGGGAATAATGTCGGACGTAATACGATGGCAATCATTTCAGATATGAGCCAGCCGCTCGGTTTTGCAATTGGGAATGCGCTTGAAGTTAAAGAGGCAGCAAACACATTACGTGGAGAAGGCCCCGAAGATCTTGAAGAACTCTGCTTGACATTAGGTTCGTTCATGGTGATGCTTGCGAAAAAAGCTGAAACGAAGGAAGAAGCTCGTCAAATGTTGATCGACGTCATGAAAAACGGCAAAGCGATTGAGACGTTTAAAACGTTCTTGAAGGCTCAAGGAGGGGACGAATCGGTCATTGACGATCTAAGCAAATTGCCAACAGCAAAACACGAGATTCCATTTGTTGCTGAAAAAGAAGGATATGTTTCAGAAATCATGGCCAATGAGGTTGGTACTGCCGCAATGTTGTTAGGTGCAGGTCGTGCAACCAAAGAATCAGAGATCGATCTGGCAGTTGGAATCGTCCTTCATAAGAAAGTCGGCGATGAAGTGAAGAAAGGCGAAACAATCGCGACATTGCACAGTAATCAAGAAAATGTGGATGAAGTATTGAAGAAATTGAACGGTGCATATGCAATTTCCGCTGAAAAAGTAACCGCACCGCCACTTGTTTATAAAGAAATCATGTAGGTAACTGCATTTCAGAGCTGTTCATAAGCTGATCAATACTTATGAACGGCTTTTTATTTGGCTCTTTTTGAAAGATTGTTGTTTTTTAAGGCGTAAGAAATATACTCGCTTTCCACGGGCACAGAAAAGCGGAAGCGACCCGTTAGTAACGCAGGTCACTGGAGGACTGACGAGGAGGCTCGAACCAATCAGAGACTTGGTTCTGCGTGGGCTCACTCATAAGGATGTCAATCAATGTGTTGCGGCCACGGAAGTTTGAAGTGATCCAAGTGACTGGTCGCTGAGCTAGACATCACTTCATGTATGAGCCCTAGATCCGTAAGCCTCCTCACATGCAGAGGACCTCAACACAAAAATGAAATCATTTTCGTGTCTGCGATGAAAATACTTAGAAGTAGGCTAGCTTCGACGTTCACCATAGGAAGTGGTGGTATTTAGTCGAAGTTCATTATTATAGTCGAAGATTCTTTTAAAATGTGCGTGTTCTCGCCTGGCTCGCTGTTCCCGTAGGAGTCACGTATATTTCATCTACTCATCACATCACTAAAGATCTTGTATTATATCTAAAAATCTTGTCCTAAGTCTAAAAAATCAGGAATAAGTCTAAAAATCCTTCCATAAATCAAAAAAGTTTTAAAATAGTCTAAAAACAAACTTCGTATGTCTAAAATCTTCCTAGGACCTATCCTTAAAATCCTTCCCATAGTATAAACTGTTCAAAATTGGAAAAAATAAAAATACTAAGAATGGAGGGATTATGTCTATGAAACGCTTTTTTACATGTATGATTGCGGCAGTGGTAGGGCTATCGGTCCTTTCACCAGCAGCATTTGCTAATGATGATCATGTTACAGTCAATTCTCTTGCTGATAAAGCATCCTCTGCAATTTTGATTGAAAGAGATACAGGTACAGTACTATTCGATAAAAATGCTGATGAAAAGCTTCCTCCTGCAAGTATGACGAAGGTCATGACAATGATTCTCGTGATGGATGCTTTACATAAAGGCAAAATCAACCTGAAAGACAAGGTTCGAACAAGTGAATATGCAGCTTCCATGGGCGGCTCGCAAATTTTCCTTGAAGAAGGAGAAATCATGACTGTCGAAGAGATGCTTAAAGGCGTTGCGTTAGCATCAGGAAACGATGCCTCTGTTGCTCTTGGGGAGTTTATCGCGGGGACGAACGACGCTTTCGTAAAACTGATGAATGAAAAAGCCAAGGAACTAGGGTTAAAGAACACCAACTTTAAAAATGCAACAGGACTGCCGGAAAAAGACCATTACAGCACAGCAAGAGACATGGCATTGATGGCTAAAGAACTTTTGAAATATGAACAGATTACGAATTACACAGGTAAATATGAAGATTACCTGCGTCAAAATACCGATAAAAAATTCTGGCTTGTCAATACCAACAAGCTCGTCAAATTCTACCCCGGAGTGGATGGATTGAAAACTGGCTATACGAACGAAGCTAAATATTGTTTGACTGCTACAGCCAAAAAAGACGATATGCGTGTTATTGCAGTTGTCATGGGGGCTCCAACGACAAAGGAAAGGAATGCCCAGGTGACACAAATGCTCGATTATGCATTTGCGAATTATGAGACGGAAAGGATTTACGAAAGACACCAGATGATCGATGAAATCCCAATCCAAAAAGGTGTATCGAAGACTATCCAAATGGCGACTTCAGAACCGATCTCCCTTTTAATGAAAAAAGGTGAGAAGAAGATGAAACTCACAACGGAAATCAAAATCAATAAGCAGGTGAAAATGCCAATTGAAAAAGGAGACCGTCTCGGAACTCTGGTTGTCAAAAACAATGGGAAAACCGTTACTGAATCACCTTTGGTCGCATCCGAAAATGTTGCAGCGGCGAATTGGTGGGGGCTTTTCAAACGTGCGGTAGGCAAGTTTTCGCAAACACCGTAAATTTTCTCGCATTATTGGATTATAAATCGATTCGACACTAGTTTTGTCAGCGAGAAGGATTCCATTATAAAAATATCGAAATGACTCACTACCTAGAAGAAGGAGGAGAGGTAAGTGAGTCTTAGTGTAAAACTGGAAGTTAAAGACCGTGTACTGTGTATCCGATTAGCAGGCGATTTAGACCACCATACAGCAGAACAGTTACGAACAGAAGTCGACCAAACGATCCAAGAAAACCAGATTCATGATATTGTATTGAATTTAGAAGCCTTGTCTTTTATGGATAGTTCAGGATTAGGTGTAATCCTTGGGCGATATAAATTGATTAAAAGCCAAGGAGGAGAAATGGTTGTTTGTTCGATCTCCCCTTCTGTAAAAAGACTGTTTGAAATGTCAGGCATGTTCAAGATCATCCGTCTTGAAGATAGTGAACAAAAAGCTTTACACACGCTGGGGGTGGCGTAATGAAAAATGTCATGAAAATGGAATTCTCTGCACGTAGTGAAAATGAATCCTTTGCAAGGGTCACAGTTGCATCCTTCATCGCACAACTCGACCCTACAGTAGATGAATTGACTGAAATCAAGACTGTCGTTTCAGAAGCAGTTACGAATGCAATCATTCATGGATACGATAACAACGCTGATGGAATGGTCTACATCGAATGCATTTTAGAAGATGGGTGTGTTGAATTGATGATCCGTGATGAAGGAGTCGGAATCGATGATCTGGACGAAGCGCGACAGCCTTTGTTCACGACAAAGCCAGAACTTGAAAGATCCGGGATGGGTTTTACAATCATGGAAAATTTCATGGACCAAATCGAAATTGAAACAGAAAAGTCCTTCGGCACTACCATCCGTTTGAAGAAGTACTTGACAAATCACAAAGCGCTTTGTAATTAAGGAGCATAGCCTATGGATTTGGACGTCAAACAAGATAAAAAAACCACGTACCTCAATGACAAGGAAATGAAAGAATTGATCCAACGAAGTCAGGAAGGCGATCAGACAGCAAGAGATACCATCGTAGAGAAGAACATGCGGTTGGTCTGGTCTGTTGTACAACGCTTTTTGAACAGAGGGTACGAACCGGATGACCTTTTCCAAATTGGAAGTATCGGACTGCTAAAATCTGTAGATAAATTTGATCTTAGTTATGACGTAAAATTTTCGACCTATGCAGTCCCAATGATCATTGGAGAGATCCAGCGGTTCATAAGGGATGATGGCACGGTCAAAGTAAGCCGATCCTTGAAAGAACTCGGTAATAAAGTCCGAAAAGTGCGGGATGAACTATCGAAAGAGTTTGGCCGCAATCCAACCGTGAATGAAATTGCGACGAAACTAGAGATCAGTCCTGAAGATGTCGTGATGGCACAGGAAGCTGTCCGTGCCCCATCCTCGATTCATGAAACCGTTTATGAAAATGATGGAGATCCGATTACATTGCTTGATCAAATTTCAGATCAGGGTGATACAAAGTGGTTTGATCAGATTGCTTTGAAGGAAGCAATCCAGACTTTGAATGAACGTGAGAGATTGATCGTCTATCTAAGATATTATAAGGATCAGACGCAGTCTGAGGTAGCTACAAGGCTTGGAATATCACAAGTGCAAGTTTCAAGGCTGGAAAAGAAAATACTCCGTGAGATGAAAACCCAGATGGACGAGTGAATCGTCTATCCGGGTTTTTGTTTTTAAAAGCTCTTTTAAAACGATATTGGGAAATCATTAATAAAACTTCTTTATGCGAAATTTACGACACTTCTTCGGGAAAAGCGAGCCAGGCTAGACAAGCCAACACATCCTGTGCAAGTGAGTAGGCTTGCGGAAGTAGGTAATGCAAGGAAGTGATGTCTAGCTCAGCGACCAGTCACTTAGACCCTTCAAACTTCCTGCGGCAGTCGACACATTGATTGACATCCTTATGAGTGAGCTCACGCAGAACCAAGTCTTTGTTTGGTTCGAGCCTCCTCGTCAGTTTTCCAGTCACCTGCGTGAATAATCGGGTCGCTTCCGCTTTTCGTTTGCCCGCGGAAAGGGAGTGAATTTCGCTAACATCAACAATATAGAAAATAAAAAATCGTGTAGATTATCATGGGATGTTGACTATAGTCCGCAACAAAAATTATAAATTCCGCTTTTTTCTCCACTTATTGACAATATTTTCCCTCTTCATCCGTCATTTTTCTTCATTACATGCTATTCCTGACTTTTAATTGACTGCTCCAACCTAAAAGGTAATTAATGGATAGGTTGGGCATACAGAATGAGAGTGGTTTGGAAGAAACATACTACATATAAACGAATTGACATAAGGGGGGGACTTTCTTTGGAAGTTGAAGCGGTTTATTTACGTATGCGGCATAGGCTTCTTGCTTCTCCTGGACAGACGATACGAATCAAAGATCTTGCTCAACTTGTCGGCCCTGAAGATGTCATTCAAGAAATTGGTCATATGACGGTTCATAAAATCACAGTGGAAGATAAGACCATCGTTATCATCGATCTTATGAAAGTTCTAAAGGCCATTAAAGAGCGATTTCCGAGTTTGGATATTCAAACTGTCGGTACGCCTCAATCGATCGTAGAAGTCCAGTATAAGCAATCGAAAATTACTGGGGTTTATTTTGTGGTCGTTTGGCTCTTGCTATTCATTGGTGCTGCACTTGCAATTATGAATTTCCATGAGGATGTCAGCATGCAGCAGGTTCACCAAAAGATCTACTACCTGGTCACAGGACGGGAGAACGATTACCCGCTTCTTTTACAAGTTCCGTATTCTTTGGGACTTGGATTAGGGATGGTGCTCTTTTTCAACCATATTTTCAAAAAACGTTTTAATGAAGAACCAAGCCCACTTGAAGTGGAAATGTTCAACTACCAACAGGATCTGGATCAGTACGTCATCATGAATGAGAACAAAGAAAACGAGAAGAAAGCTCATGACAATTAAAATCATTATCGTCATGTTGATAGGTTTGGGCGGGGGGCTTGCTGTGGGAGCAGGTTTTGTCGCAATTCTGACGGTTTTCGGTATTATTCCAAGGCTGATGCAGATTACAAAAACGTATTCAAAATTAAAAGGCTACGAAATCGGCATCATTACGGGCGTCTTATTTTCAAGTTGGTATGGATTGAGAGATCTCACCATCTCTTCTAGCCAATGGCTTCTGATTCCGATCGGTATTGCAAGCGGAACTTTTATCGGCATGCTGGCGGCTGCATTAACAGAAGTGCTGAACGTACTTCCAATTTTGATGAAACGTGTCGGATTCAAAGAACAAGTTCTCATCCTCCTGATGGCGATTCTGTTCGGAAAAGTAGTAGGTTCTCTGTTCCATTGGATTTTCTTCGTGCAACTGTAATTTTTCAAAAGGTATAGAAGGAGCTGTAAGACATGGGTAAAAATAAATTGTCACCAGAGCAACAAGCTTACAAGGAAAAGATCAAACCCTTACAACCGAAACCACCGTATGTATGGAATTGTATAAAAGCTTTTCTGATCGGGGGTCTTATATGTGCGATCGGACAGGGGATCACGAACTTTTATATCACCTTCTTCAATTTCACGGAGAAGACTGCCGGAAACCCGACAGTAGCAACCTTGATTCTTGCTGCAGCATTGCTTACTGGAATCGGGATCTATGATAAGATCGGACAATTTTCTGGTGCGGGATCCATCGTTCCAGTCACAGGGTTCGCAAACGCAGTAACGAGTGCGGCCCTGGAACATAAAAGTGAGGGGATTGTGCTCGGTGTGGCAACGAACCTCTTTAAGCTGGCAGGAGCTGTAATTGTATTCGGCGCTGTTGCGGCTTATGTGATCGGAATGATCCGTTACTTATTCCAGATAGTATTTTAAGCCCTAGGAGGATAAACAACAAATGAAGCTTACAGGTAAACAAACGTGGACATATACAAAACCGTTATATATCAATGCAACTGGTACTGCTGTCGGTCCAGATGAGGCGGCAGGACCGTTGAGTGAAACCTATGATATTACGTTCGATGAACTCCATTGTGGACAAGCTAATTGGGAACTTGCAGAACGTCATTTGATGGAGCAAGCGATTGATATCTGCTTGCAAAAAGCCGGAAAAACACCACAGGAAATGGATTTGTTTCTGTCAGGAGATCTTATCAACCAGACTGTCATCGCCAACTACACAGCACGTAAAAACCAGATTCCATACTTAGGGCTGTTCGGGGCGTGCTCTACATCTATGGAGACTCTGGCTTTAGCCTCTGCATTAATCGATGGGGATTTTGCCAATACAGTGCTGACAGCGGTTAGCAGTCACAATGCCACTGCAGAGAGACAATTCCGATATCCTACGGAATACGGCGGTCAAAAACCTGATTCAGCGACCTATACGGTAACAGGGGCAGGTGCATCCATTGTCAGTACACAGCCATCACCGATCAAAGTTACTATGGCTACCATAGGCCGGGTTATGGATTTAGGTATTACTGATCCTTTTGATATGGGTTCAGCAATGGCTCCGGCTGCAGCTGATACGATTGCTGCACATTTGGAAGATACAGGTCGTAAACCGAGTGATTATGATTTGATCGTGACAGGTGACCTATCAGCAGTCGGTTCACCGATCTTGCTTCAATTGTTACAAGAGAAAAATCATGATTTATCATCCAACCATCAGGATTGCGGTTTATTGGTATATCGCCCTGACCAACCTGTATTTGCTGGAGGAAGCGGGTGTGCATGTTCAGCTGTTGTGACGTATGGACACCTTCTCAAAGAATTGAAAGAAGGAAAGCTGAAGCGGATTTTTGTTGTAGCCACAGGGGCTTTGATGAATCCGACGATGGTCCAGCAGAAAGAAACGATTCCCACAATTGCTCATGGAGTCGTTCTGGAAGCTGCTGATGGAGGTGGTATGAATGATTGAGTATTTTATTGCATTCGTAGTAGGTGGGCTCATTTGTGTAGTGGGCCAGCTGTTGATGGATATTTTCAAACTTACACCGGCTCATGTCACCTCAAGCTTTGTTGTAGCAGGTGCTGCTCTTGATGGATTCGGACTTTACGACAAATTGATCCAGTTTGCTGGTGCAGGAGCAACAGTTCCCATTACCAGCTTCGGACATTCTCTCCTTCATGGTGCGATGGCAGAAGCGGATGAGCATGGATTTATCGGTATAGCAATGGGGATATTCCAGCTGACTTCTGCTGGAATTTCATCAGCTATACTGTTCGGTTTCATCGTGGCTGTTCTTTTTAAACCTAAAGGATGATTAGACATGAAAAAACAAGTCATCATGATTACCGATGGAGATTTATACGCTTTAAAAGCGGTGGAGCAAGTCGCCAAAGACATTGGAGGGCGTTGTATCTCCCAATCCTGGGGAAATCCGACCAGGATAACAGGAGAGGAGCTTGTCACAATGATCCTCTCAACACCATATGATCCTGTGCTGGTCATGTTTGATGATTGTGGATATCGCGGGGAAGGTCCTGGAGAAAGGGCGATGCGTGAAGTAGCGAACCATCCAGACATCGAAGTTCTTGGGGCAATTGCAGTCGCCTCCAAAACCCATCTTGCCGAGTGGACACATGTTGATGTCAGTATCGATCGTTTCGGCGAGTTGTCCTCTTACGGTGTGGATAAGAGTGGTTTGCCAGATATGGAATTTGGCCGTTTGGATGGTGACACAGTGTACGTCCTCGATGAACTGGATCTCCCGTTCATCGTTGGTATAGGAGATATCGGTAAAATGTATGGCGTCGATACCGCTGAAAGAGGAGCCCCGATCACAAGACAAGCAGTCCAACTCATCTTAGAAAGGAGTGCTCGAAATGCATCCCAAAAAAGAAGAAACACCGATCCATAAAAAAATCGCCGAGAATGAAGAGTTCCTGAAAAATAAGATGGGGATTGGAAAAAGCTTTGACGTCGGTGTTCGCAAAATGAACATCTTGAATAAAGAAGTCCAGATATATTACTGCACAGGTTTGTGTGACAGTGAATTCATCATCATGCTTTTAAAAGAATTACTTGAAGCTGATCATGAATACCGGACAAGCGCTAAAGCGAAAGATGTCATCAAAAATCATCTTGCGCATCAACAGGTTTCTACGGCTAAAAACCTTGATGAGGTTATTGACCGGGTCCTTTCAGGATTAGTAGCTGTATTAATCGATGGGCATAATGAAGGCTTCATTGTCGATGTAAGAAATTATCCAGGACGGTCACCAGAAGAGCCTGATGTCGAGAAAGTCGTCCGTGGTTCCCGTGACGGATATACTGAAAATATTGTAGAAAATACAGCCTTAACTAGACGGCGTTTAAGGGATGAACGCTTACGTAATGAAATCATGCAAGTAGGTGATCGTTCAAAAACAGATGTATGCATCTCTTACTTGGAAGACGTAGCAGACCCTGGCTTGATTGAAACGATAAGAAATGAACTGTCAGGAATTCGTATCGATGGGATTCCGATGGCTGATAAGACGGTTGAAGAATTCCTGGTGAAGCAAGGCTGGAATCCATATCCCCTGGTCCGTTATACAGAACGTCCAGATGTTGCCGCCACTCACCTTTTGGAAGGGCATGTTCTCATATTTGTTGATACGTCCCCGAGTGTCATCATCACCCCTACGACATTCTTCCACCATGTCCAGCATGCAGAGGAATATCGACAGACACCGATGATTGGTGCATTTCTGAGATGGATCCGATTTGGAGGGATGCTCACTTCTATTTTTTTATTACCGATTTGGTTATTGTTCGTACTAAATAAAAATCTCCTTCCGGAACACTTGGATTTTATAGGACCAACCAAAGACTCGAATGTTCCGATCTATCTTCAAATCATATTTGCAGAACTTGGGATCGACGTTCTGAGGATGGCCGCAATTCATACCCCATCCGCCCTTTCAACAGCAATGGGATTGATTGCAGCAGTGTTGATCGGACAAATTGCAATCGATGTCGGATTATTCGTTTCAGAGGTCATATTGTATGTTGCACTTGCAGCAATCGGCTCATTTTCCACGCCGAGTTATGAATTGAGTGTTGCTAATAAGATTGTGAGACTGATATTGATCACCCTCGTCTTCCTTTTCGACGTACCCGGATTCATGATCGGTTGTACGGCCGTATTGCTTTACATGAGCAGCATTAAGAATTTGGATACTCCATATTTATGGCCCTTCATCCCATTTAATCCACAAGCGCTCATGCAAGTATTGGTCCGAGTGTCAGTTCCATTATCAAAGGTTCGGCCAAGTATTGTACGCCCACAGCAGCATAAAAAGCAATCAGATACTTGAAATTAGGTGTTGATTCAAACAAGTAGTTATGCTAAAGTTGTTTTTAATTTAATAATTGCCTCATTCAACGTAATGGGGTAGAGGCGCAAAGAGAATGAGTAGTTGTTCATAGCCAGGGGGGGCGATGACGGGCAATAAAAGGTCGATTTGCCGAAGCTTCCTTAATCCCAATTAAGGTTGCTGGGCCGTTACTGAACAAGTGACGGACTGTCACTACTAAAGTAGTGGAGAGCTATTCCGACTGATGAGGGTACGGGTTGAAAACCAGTTTGTATGTACCACTGCATAGGCTGGTTTTTAGTATTTTTATCAGTTAATACGCTCTCTCCAAATAGAGAGAGGAGAATACGATCAATGGCATTTTTAGGAACTGGAAAAATGAATAGACTCGGAAATTTGGAAATCGGCGGAGTAGATACGATTGATTTATCAAAAGAATTCGGCACACCGCTCTATGTATATGATGTTGCGAAAATCAGGGAACAAGCAAAGGCTTTTCAATCTGCTTTTAAAAAAAGGAAAGTTGAAGCGAAGGTTGCCTATGCAAGTAAAGCCTTCTCAAGTGTTGCAATTGTCCAGGTAATGAATGAGGAAGGTCTATATCTTGATGTCGTATCAGCTGGGGAACTCTACACTGCACTTCAAGCTGGCTTTCCGACTGAAAAGATTCATTTTCACGGGAACAACAAGACTCTTGAGGAACTTCAAATGGCTGTAAAAGAGGGAGTAGGCTGCATCGTTGTCGATAACTTTTACGAATTGGATTTATTAAAGCAGGTAGGGGAAGAGATGAATAAGGTGATCCCTGTCCTTTTGAGGATAACACCTGGTATTGAAGCCCATACGCATGATTATATTCTGACTGGGCAGGAAGATTCTAAGTTCGGTTTTGATATTGTAAGTAAACAAGCAGATCAAGCTTTGCTCGAATGTCTTAATTCAGATCATTTCGAAGTACTTGGTGTACATTGTCATATCGGTTCACAGATTTTCGAGGCGGATGGTTTCGTGATGGCTGTTCAAAAAGTGTTTGATCAGCTTTCAGAATGGAAAAAGTCGAATAATTTTGAAGCGGAAGTCGTCAATCTAGGCGGAGGGTTCGGGATTGCTCATACATCAGATGAAACGTCGATTTCGATTGAAAATGTACTTAACATTTTAATTGATGAAGTGGAAAAACAAGTTGAAGAGCATAATCTCCATATGCCGGAAATTTGGATCGAGCCAGGCCGGTCATTGGTCGGTGAGGCAGGTACGACATTATATACAATCGGATCGGAAAAAAGAATTCCTGGTATCCGAAATTATGTCGCTGTCGATGGAGGAATGACTGATAACCTCCGACCAGCACTTTATCAAGCAAAATATGAAGCGGTCGTTGCAAACCGCCTGGAGCAAAAGAACATGCAGACAGTCTCGATTGCAGGTAAATGCTGTGAGTCGGGAGACATGCTGATCCATGACATCGAGCTTCCGAAAACGTCCCAGGGAGATATTTTAGCGATGTTCTGCACAGGAGCATATGGTTATGCAATGGCGAACAACTATAATAGATTACCTAGACCCGCAGTCGTATTCGTGGAAAATGAAGAAGCGCAGCTGGTCGTCGAAAGAGAGTCTTATCGGGATCTGATCCAACACGATAGACCACTTAAAAAAACACTCATATCAAGCTCTTAACCCCTGTACGCAACAGGGGTTTTACCTTTACTTCTCAATAGAAAAGACATACAATGGAACTATTGTTGTAAAGGAGTGTGTTAAATGAAAAAAGGTAGTATCGAATTTGAGAATGGTGAAAAAGTCTTGATCGAATTCTTTCCTGAAGAAGCGCCCAATACAGTAGCGAACTTTGAAAAACTTGCAAATGAAGGATTCTATAATGGATTGACTTTCCACCGTGTCATTCCTGGTTTCGTCTCTCAAGGAGGCTGCCCGAATGGAACTGGAACAGGCGGTCCTGGGTACACAATTGATTGTGAAACCGAAGGTAACCCACACAAGCACAAACCAGGGGTTCTATCAATGGCCCATGCTGGAAAGAATACTGGAGGAAGTCAATTTTTCATCGTTCATGAAAACCAGCCGCATTTAGACGGTGTACATACTGTTTTCGGTCAAGTGACAGATGGGCTGGAATCAGTGTTACGCACGCAAAATGGCGATGTCATGAAAGAAGTTAAAGTCTGGGAAGAGTAAAATAGAGTGAAGGGATCGACTCATTGAGGGTCGATCTTTTTTATAGGCTCTATTTGTAAAGTTTTCTAAGCAGTAAGAAATATACTCTCGCTTCCCACGGGCGATCCACAAGCCTCCTCACTTGCACAGGATCTCAACACAAAAATGAAATCATTTTCGTGTCTGCGATGAGAATTCTTGGAAGCTTTCCTTCTGCTGGCTTCGACGCTCACCACAGGAAGTGGTGGTTTTTAGTCGAAGTTCCTTTTAAAAACGTTGGGGTCTCGCCTGGCTCGCTGTTCCCGTAGGAGTCTCGTATATTTCAACCGTTGACAGTTTCCATACACATATTTATTAGTGCAAAGCGTTTTTCAACAGCAACAAACTTTTAGAAAATAGCCTTTTTATATTAACAATAACGGAAACCTACATAAAAGAGGTATCTGAATATATGAAATGATGAAAACGGAACTGTGATGTACACAAGAGAGCTTCATAAGACCGTTTGAGCGTGAAAAACCGGCTATAAGTGCTTTATGAAAGCTTTAGAAGCCTAATTAAGTGCAACAACCAATCCATCAATAAAATGGAAAAGGGCGATGCACGTACACGATTTCTTCGTCTTTGTTCAAATATCACCTTTTCCTTGCTTAACAGAAAAATTAAGGGTAACATGTAAGTACAATCAAAAACATTTCCTTCGGGGTAGGGTGAAATTCCCAACCGGCGGTGATAAAGCCATTACGCTTTTCAGTCCGTGACCCGTTGCTTACAGTAACGGTGGATTCGGTGAAAGTCCGAAGCCGACAGTATAGTCTGGATGGGAGAAGGAATATATAACGGAAAGTAGTTGAGATACTCAAAGTAACCCGAATTCGTCATGGTGCCTGGGTTTAATTTGTCATTCGTTGTTGCCCGGAATCGCTGACAATATACGGATTCTTTGAACCGAACTGTCCCATCTGCTTCTATTTCCACTCGTTTTTTCTGAACAAGCGTTCAGTGTATAGAAAAGCGAGGTTTATTTCTAATGCACTCAAACCCCGAACATGCTTAATTGCATCTTTGGGGTTTTTCTTTTTGAACCTAAAAAAAGTCATCCCATCGGCAATGTGGAAAGAGGAGATTCTATGGAACACGCCAGTTATATGAATTTGGCTATCGAAATGGCCGAACTAACAGCCGGTCAAACTGCTCCTAATCCTAAAGTGGGTGCTGTGGTCGTCAACAACGGAGAGATGGTCGGATTAGGTGCTCATTTGAAAGCAGGAGAAGGGCATGCAGAAGTACATGCGTTACAAATGGCTGCTGATAAAGCCAAAGGTGCGACGATGTATGTAACACTCGAGCCTTGCAGCCATCATGGGAAGACCCCGCCTTGCGCTGATCTTGTTATAGAACGAGGAATAAAAACAATCTATGTAGCGACGAAAGACCCGAATCCTTTAGTAGCCGGAAGTGGAATACAACGACTGAGGGATGCTGGGCTTGAGGTCCATGTAGGCTTGAATGAACAGCGTGCAATAGAATTGAATCCGTTCTTCAACCATTACATGACGACTAAGCTGCCTTTCGTTACATTGAAATCGGCATCTAGTATCGATGGGAAGATTGCGACCAAAACTGGCCATAGTAAATGGATCACTGGAGCAGAGGCAAGGCTGGATGTGCATCGATATAGGCATGAACACGATGCGATCCTTGTTGGAATCAATACAATCATAGAGGATGATCCATCTCTGACAACCAGACTTCCTTCAGGGGGAAAGAATCCGATCCGTATTGTTCTCGATACTCATCTTCGTATCCCTGCGCAGTCCAAGGTTTTGAACGATAGAGAAGCACCAACTTGGGTTGTGACTGGCAGTCAAGTTTCTGAAACAGAAATTCAATCTTTGCAAAATGGTGACATCCGAATTTTAAAGATGGATGAAGAGAAAATAACAATACAAACATTACTGGAACGACTTGCTAAGGAAAAAATCACATCCCTTTTTGTAGAAGGCGGTGGAATGGTCCATGCAAGTTTCATCAAAGAAAGGGCGTTTCAACAAATTGTAACCTATCTCGCCCCAATGCTGATCGGCGGATCATCAAGTCCATCGATCATAGGCGGGGAAGGTATTGAACGGATATCAGATGCGGTGGAACTTGAAATGGTATCAAATGAAAAAATCGGGAAAGACCTCAAAATCGTTTCGATCCCGAAGGAGAGATTTTAATGTTTACAGGAATTATCGAAGAGATTGGAAAAATACAATCAGTCAAAGAATCTGCGGATGGTTATGTCCTTCGTATCGAAGCTGAAAAGGTCCTTCAAGATGTTCATCTGGGTGACAGTATTTCCGTAAACGGAATATGCTTGACTGTGACTTCTTATGAACCAACATCTTTTACTGTCGATGTGATGCCGGAAACGTTACGGTATACGAACTTGAAATCATTAAGTTCAGGTGATGGAGTGAACCTGGAGCGTGCCATGGCAGCAGGCGGGAGATTCGGGGGTCATTTTGTATCTGGCCATATCGATGGTGTCGGAGAAATCGTCAAAAAGACACCGAAGCATAATGCGATCTATTATGAAATCAAAGCTCCAGAAGAACTTCAACTTTATTTTATGAACAAAGGCTCCGTGGCAGTCGACGGTACAAGCCTCACGATCTTCGGTGTGACAGATACCACGTTTATCCTTTCCCTTATTCCGCATACTGTGGAAGAATCGGTATTGGGAAAGAAAAATACAGGTGATCTCGTAAATATCGAATGTGACATGCTCGTAAAATACATGGATAACTTGTTGCAAAGAAGGACAAACGAAACAAAATCAAGTAGACTGACTGAAGAATTTTTGACAGAACATGGATTCTGATCAATATAGGATGGTGATGGTGATGTTCGATCCAATAGAAGAAGCGATATATGAATTGATGCAAGGGAAGGTTGTCATCGTTTGTGATGACGAAGACCGAGAGAATGAGGGAGACTTCATTGCACTTGCAGATCGGGTAACACCAGAAATCGTGAATTTCATGGTTACACATGGGCGAGGACTGGTTTGTACACCGATCACAGAAGAACTAGCTCAAAAATTGGACCTTAATCCAATGGTGAATCATAATACAGACCCCCACGGGACAGCTTTCACAATTAGTATCGACCATAAATCGGCTACGACGGGGATTTCAGCACAAGAGCGTGCAGCAACGATGAAAGCTTTGTTAGATCCGAACGCAGCCCCTGCTGATTTCAAGCGCCCAGGGCATGTCTTTCCTTTAATTGCGAAACAGGGTGGAGTCTTAAGAAGAGCAGGGCATACAGAAGCTGCCATCGATCTTGCTCGTCTTTCGGGTGCTGAACCTGCTGGTGTCATATGTGAAATCATGAATGAAGACGGGACCATGGCACGCGTGCCCCAGCTTCGAAAAATTGCAGATGACTATGATTTGAAAATGATTACGATCAAAGATCTGATCCAGTATCGTAACCGTAAAGATAAGCTTGTGAAGAAGGAAATCGAGATCAAAATGCCTACAGAATTTGGCGAATTCCGGGCTATCGGTTATTCGAACATTCTCGATCAAAAAGAACACGTTGCGCTCGTGAAAGGTGAAGTCATTCCAGATGAACCAATGTTGGTGCGGGTTCATTCGGAGTGTCTGACGGGCGATGTATTCGGGTCTTATCGCTGTGACTGTGGACCGCAGCTCCACGCAGCACTGGCTCAGATTGAAGAAGAGGGGAGCGGTGTTCTCCTCTACATGCGACAAGAAGGCAGAGGAATCGGACTGCTGAATAAAATGAAAGCTTATAAGCTTCAAGAAGAAGGATTGGACACAGTCGAGGCTAACGAAAAACTAGGTTTCGCTCCTGATCTTCGGGATTACGGAATTGGTGCTCAGATCCTAAGGGATCTCGGAATAACGAAAATGAAACTTTTAACCAACAATCCTCGTAAAATCAAGGGATTGAGCGGATATGGTTTAGAGGTCGTCGATCGAGTTCCGATCCAGTTGCCACACCGAGATGAAAACGAGAGATATTTAAAAACAAAGCATAGTAAATTAGGTCATATGCTTCACTTTTAAAAAAATAGGGTTGGTCAACCTAACTATAGCTAATGCAATAGGTCACCATCTCATTCAATAACTAACCAGGAGGCTCTAATAATGGGAACAACATTCGAAGGAAATTTAGTTGGAACAGGATTGAAAGTTGGAATTGTAGTAGGTCGATTCAATGAATTCATTACAGGTAAACTGCTGTCAGGTGCCGAGGACGCTTTGAAGCGCCATGGTATCAATGAACAAGATATCGATGTGGCATGGGTCCCTGGTGCATTTGAAATTCCATTGATTGCAAAAAAGATGGTAGAGTCCGACAAATATGATGCTGTTATCACCCTTGGAACTGTAATTCGGGGTTCTACACCACATTTTGATTATGTATGTAATGAAGTGGCAAAAGGAGTTTCAAGCCTTTCATTGAACTCAGGGACACCTGTGATCTTCGGTGTTCTGACGACTGATTCAATCGAGCAAGCAGTAGAACGTGCAGGTACGAAAGCAGGCAATAAAGGTTGGGAAGCAGCTGTATCAGCTATTGAAATGGGCAATCTTTGCCGTTCTTTCAATTAAGCTATTTTCTAAAAGCTTGTAGCTAATGGAATGTTGGTAAGGAAGGTGCTGGATGCTGAGACAGTGGAAATATGCAAGACTCCAGCGAGCCAGGCGAGACCCCAACGTTTTTAAAAGGAACTTCGACTAAATACCACCACGTACTATGGTGAACGTCGAAGTCAGTACATCCTGTACAATTACGTCCTGTGGTGAACGTCGAAGCCAGCAGAAGGAAAGTTTCTAAGAATTCTCATCGCAGACACGAAAATGATTTCATTTTTGTGTTGACATCCTGTGCAAGTGAGCGAGGAGGCTTGCGGAAGTAGGTAAATGCAAGGAAGTGATGTCTAGCTCAGCGACCAGTCACTTGGATCACTTCAAACTTCCTGCGGCGGTTGGCACATTGATTGACATCCTTATGAGTCGGCGACGCAGAACAAAGTCTTTGTTTGGTTCGAGCCTCCTCGTCCGTTTTCCAGTGACCTACGTGCCTGACCGGGTCGCTTCCGCTTTTCGTTTGCTCGCGGAAAGCGCGTATATTTCCAAACTCAAAAACAACAATCTATTATGCAAAAACTGCCTTCAAAAAGCTTAATAAACCCGTTTATTGATCATTATAAAGAGCAAAATTAGCAAAGTCATCAAATTTCGTCTATACTATAGATGACCTTGGACATCATGAACTTTTCTAATAGGCTTTGCTGCAGTCTGATGTGAATTTCCAAAGCTTTTGGAAACAGAGTCAGGACAGATATACATGCGGGGTCTGCTAAGAAAAGAGGCTGAGAAAGATGACGAACCAGAAGAATAAAAAGCAAGAACGTATTCTGATCATTGTATGTATCATCGTTGCTTTCCTCTTGATGTTGTCACTTGTTGGGAAGTTAATTCGATAATGAGGGAGAATTTATGCTAATTCGTTATAAACGAAATTATGAAAAAATCGCAATGGGTCTTCTGTCATTCATGCCGAATCAGAAAGACGTCAAAAAGCTGCAACAAACGGTCAAGCAATATGAAACTGAATCTGATCATCAACTTTTTCTGTGGAAAGAAGGAGAAGATATCATCGGAATCATCGGGTTGAAAATGGACGATGGGACAGCCGAATTACAGCATGTCAGCGTCAATCCGTCACATCGCCATCAAGGTATCGGTAAAAAGATGGTCGATGCACTGAAAAAAATACTCAAAGATAACTATCAGTTGACTGCGAATGAAGAAACAAGCTCCTTCTTTGAGAAGTGTGAAGAGGAAGTCAAACTCGAAAACGACTAGAAAGAAACGGAAAGGGTCATCCTTCCCGTTTCTTTTTTCTGAGATTTTTCTGTGCTAATCGTTCATCGATAACTTCCTGGCGATCCCGGAGTGTATGTTTATGGAGAAGGAATTCATTCTTCAAATCACTTGGCAGACCATACGTGCAACCGATATTCTTACATTCAGCCTCACATAAAGTGATCAATCTCTTGTCTTTAATAGGCAAGTTGAAGCTTTCATAAGGCTGTTTATTTTCAATATCTTTAACCCTTTTGCAGAGTTGTTCCCGTAATTGTCTAGCGTCTAGGCCTAATGCTTCGATTTCGTTCTGTTCTATTTCAATGATGTGTAAAGCACTTCTCATCATCCGTAAAGCACCTGAATAATTTTGTCTTCGTTGGTGGTAGAGGGATACGGCAATTTGGATAAGCCCGACCCAATGTTTTTTCGGATCGTGCTTCGGAATTGATTTCCAATGTTCTTCTAAAATTTCATGACATTCAAAATAATCACGGAGTCCATGAAAGTGGACTAAAAAATCTACATATGGCTTTGGATACATGGAAAGATACCTCCAAATTAAAGTAGTTCAAGTTTATCATACATGACAATCTGACGAAAAAGCACTGCAGAAAGACGATTATTGATTATAAAGATTTGTTGAACGTAGACATTGCCTGTAAAACCAAATTGTGGCTGCACCTGCTGTATGCTATAATATCGTCATATTTCATACTTATAAAGCTAAATATTTTAGGTTTTTGCCTAACCGGGTCGCTTCCGCTTTTCGTTTGCCCGCAGAAAGGGAGTAAATTTCGCAAAAATCAACAATAAGTATAACAAAGCCAAAAAACTAAGATGAACAGAGCTTTAAATAAAGTATGAATCCCTACATACTAGAATGTGAGAATGGTGAATTTCATGAACCAATATAACGTACGATTGGATGGATTTGAAGGACCGCTTGATTTATTGCTTCATTTGATCAACCGTTACGAGATCGATATTTATGATATTCCAGTCGCTAAAATTACGGAACAATACTTAGAGTATATACATACGATGCAAGAGCTCCAACTGGATATAGCTAGTGAATATCTTGTTATGGCTGCAACGCTTATTGCAATCAAGAGTAAAACTTTACTGCCAAAATATGAAGAAGATGAGTTCGATCAACAGCTTGAAATGGAAATGGACGAGGATCCGAGGGATGAGTTGGTGCGCCGACTCATTGAATATCGTAAATTTAAAGAAGCCTCATCCTATCTACGAGAACACGAGAGTAAGAGGAGCCTGACGCTTTCAAAGCCGCCGAGCAATCTTGATCATTTTGAGGCAAAACAAGAACCGGTCAATCCTGTTTCAAATATGACGATTTATGATCTAGTCGGTGCGTTCCAATCTCTATTTGATAAAAAGAAGATGAAGAAAGCTCCGAAAACAAAAATTGATCGTCAGGAAATCCCGATCGACAAACGTATGTCAGAGATCGTTACTGAACTCCGTTTTCGAAAAGGGAGGCAGACGTTCCAAAATCTCTTTCCTTATCCGAGTAAAGACCATATGGTAGTAACTTTCCTGGCGGTTCTTGAATTGATGAAAACACGGCAAATCCGTTGTGAACAAGATGAGAACTTTAATGAAATTTCAATTCACTTGATGAAGGAGGATATTAGTTGACGACAAGAAATGAACAAAAAGCTGTTTTAGAGGGTCTTCTTTTTGTCGTCGGTGATGAGGGGTTAGATGGGAAACAGGCTGCTGATATTCTTCAAATCGAGCTTTCCGAAGCAGAAGGACTCATTAAGGAAATGATTGAAGATTACCAGACTGACGACCGTGGTATTGAAATCGTCGAGATTGCAGGTGCCTATCAATTTACGACAAAAGCGAAGCATATTTCTTATTATGAAAGGTTTGTTGAATCGCCTACCACAAGTTCGTTATCCCAGGCGGCCCTTGAAACCCTTGCTATCGTCGCATACAAACAACCAATCACACGTACTGAAATTGAGGACATTCGTGGTGTGAAAACTGAAAAGCCACTTCAGACACTTTCAGCTAAACATCTAGTTAAGGAAGTCGGAAGGGCAGAAGGAACAGGCCGTGCGATTCTATATGGAACGACAAAAGAGTTTCTTGAATACTTTGGATTGAAATCGAAAGATGACTTGCCGAAATTACCAGAACAATTTGAGGATGGTTCCATTGAAGACGAAGCAGATTTGTTCTTTGAAAACTTTGAATCTGTGATGGAACCTAATGATAAGGAGGAATAACCGTGATCATTACTTCCATAAATGGAGAAGAACTTGAAAAGTCGAAATCGAATTCCCCAGAGGAGTTTTTCAACCGTTCTGAAGTGACCTTCCGGGATGGAAAATCTGAAAAGACATTAGCTGTTTTGTATGTTAGATACTTCGATGAGAAAATTTCGGAATTATCGAGTTTTGAAACAGAAGAACTCTTTGAGATGGATGGCCGGATCATCCATTTACGGGAGATTATTGCATTGTTGGCGCTTAAAACAAATCCAGCTTATGCAAAACGCCACCGTGTCTACATAAATGATGAACAGCAGTTTGCAGCCCTATTCAATGGTGTCGATGAAAGATCTATACAAGAAATTGTGAATAAGATTATCAATGAAGGTCGTTACGAATTAACTGAACAAAATGTGTAATCCGATTGTATTTTGAAGACAAAAAAGGCTGACAGGGGCATCAAAATGATTCCACTGGTCAGCCTTTCTTTACTTTCACTTAGGCTTTGTAATCCTTTTTGTTGATTTTTCCGAAATTTACTCCCTTTCCGCGGGCAAACGAAAAGCCAAAGCGATCCGTTAAGACACGCAGTCACTGGAAAACGGACGAGGAGGCTCGAACCAAACAAAGACTGGTTCTGCGTGGGCCTACTCATAAGGATGTCAATCAATGTGTCGACAGCCGCAGGAAGTTTGAAGTGACCCAAGTGACTGGTCGCTGAGCTAGACATCACTTCCTTGCATTTACCTACTTCCGCAAGCCTCCTCGCGAGTACCTCGCTGTGGGGTCTCGCCTGGCTCGCTTTTCCCGCAGGAGTGTTGCAAATTTCACTTCAATCAAACTTAGTCAGAAATCAACAGTACTCACTTAAAGAAAGTATAAATACTTTCTAAAGGTTCAGCCATCGCCAAGGTTTGGCTGTGCCAAGTTTTCTTTATCCGATGTATAGTTTTAGCCGTGATATCCTGAATAGACGGTAATACCGATAATCACTAATAGCACGAACAAAACAACGAGCAAGATGAACCCCTTACCAAATCCATCTGACATTCCGATGTCCCCCTATCCCTAATAAGCCATTCACCCATACTATATGCATTCGTCTAGTAGGCGGACTAGACGATTGTACCGGTTTCACATATTTTGTTACGATAAGTACAAACTGATAAAAATGCACTGTAAGGAAGTGTGAGGCAAATGCCATATATCTTATCCGTCGGTACCTGTGATCCAGAACATACCTTGGGACAAGGCCATACAGTCGAATTTGCAAGAGAGCTGTTCAGTGATCATTATTCCCATATTGATCGCTTATTACGTGTGTTCGAAAATGGACAGATTGAATCAAGGAACTTTGTCAATGATGTTCAATGGTATAAGGAAAACCATACGTTACAATCGAAAAATGACATCTATATTGAAAAATCAGTTGAGTATGGTGTCAAAGCGATCGAGGATTGCCTTGCCAACAATACATACATGAAAAAGCAGATCCCCTATAACGAAATAGACGCTATATTCTTTGTTTCGACGACTGGATTTTCAACACCGAGTATTGAAGCGAGGATCATGAATGAACTCCCATTTTCCCCTCACACGAAACGGATCCCGATCTGGGGCTTAGGGTGTGCAGGGGGCGCTTCAGGACTGGCTCGGTCGCATGATTATTGCCTTGCCTATCCACAAGCGAAAGTCCTGCTTGTTTGTGTAGAATTGTGCAGTTTGACGTTCCAAAAACAAGATTATTCGAAAAGCAATCTGATCGGGACATCTCTTTTTGCAGATGGTGTAGCAGCAGTATTAATGGTGGGGAATGAAGTGAAAGAGCATGAATTGACGATTGAAAAAACCATTCCCAGGACGTTAGCCAGTCAATCCACATTGATGCCGGATTCAGAAGAGATAATGGGATGGGATATTAAAGATGAAGGCCTCTATGTCATCTTTTCTAAGGACATCCCCCATATCGTAGATAGCTGGTTTTATCCTACCATCCATCAATTTCTCATCGATCAGAATCTCAAGATGGATGATATCAAGCATTTCATCGCTCACCCCGGTGGTATAAAAGTGTTGAAC
The DNA here is from genome assembly GCF_019720915.1 of Alkalihalobacillus sp. TS-13. Classification (GTDB taxonomy): domain Bacteria; phylum Bacillota; class Bacilli; order Bacillales; family Fictibacillaceae; genus Pseudalkalibacillus. The sequence continues at coordinate 1,453,418 of NZ_JAHKSI010000001.1, read as the reverse complement.
GCCTATATGAGTTCGTTGGACATTCCTGCTTCGATGTTTCATGATTCATTGGAAATATTGAAGCGGTACGGGAACATGTCATCTGTGACCGTGATCTATGTATTGAATCGGTTCTTGCAAAAAGATATCCCAACTGGAGAGAAAGGTCTTGTCACCGCATTAGGACCTGGTTTCAGTTCAGAAGTCGTCCTAATAGAATGGGTAGAATGAGTTTATAAGGGGGATGGCCCATGATTTTCTTTTTGTTATACTCTCTCATCATCGCACAGCGTCTAATTGAACTGAAGGTGGCTAGACGAAACGAAAAAAAGATGAAGGCGAGAGGGGCGAAGGAATTTGCCGCGGAGCATTATAAATGGATTGTCATTCTTCATACGACTTTCTTGTTATCATTAGTCCTAGAAGCATATGTTAAAGGATTTGAGCTATCACCTTTTTTTCCTGTATTGTTCCTATTGTTTATCGTGTTACAAGGGTTGAGGGTCTGGACGATCCGTTCACTCGGCATGTTTTGGAATACGAAGATTATCATTCTTCCAAATGCTAATATCGTAAAAAAAGGTCCATTCCGTTTCTTGCGTCATCCAAATTATGTTGTTGTTTCTTTTGAGTTGCTGGTCATTCCGCTAATGTTCAATGCATTTTGGACTGCAATTCTATTCACGATATTGAATGCCTTACTCTTACTGTTGGTCAGGATTCCAGCAGAAGAAGCTGCTTTATCCCAGCAATCGGACTACGATCATCAATTCAGTGATACCCCGCGTTTTATACCTCAAGAGGAACGTAAGCACTCGAAGACCCCACCTAAGTAGACAATAACCTCATTATGTAGACTTAATTTTTTTCATATCCCGTCTTTTAGAGCATAAACTTGTACAAAACTGGCTAAGGGACGGGATGTTATGATTGTTGCAATAATTAGAGCTGGAATCCTAATTGGATTAGCCTTCATGATATTTTTTTCAACTATACCGCTACATCAGCTCGCATATGCAGAAGGACCTGGTGTAGATGCTCAAGGTGCCATACTGATGGAGCAGGAATCTGGTCGTGTTTTATATGGAAAAAATGAAAACCAGAAAATGAGGATCGCAAGCATTACGAAAATCATGACTGCCATCTTAGCAATCGAGTCAGGAAAAATGGATGAATTGGCTACGGTAAGTGAGCGGCCTCTTCAGGCAGAAGGTTCTTCTATCTATTTAAAAAAAGGAGAAAAGATCCTCTTGGAAGATCTCGTTTATGGGTTGATGCTGCGTTCAGGTAATGATTCTGCTGTAGCAATTGCAGAACATGTTGGTGGCAGCTTGGAAGGGTTCATCTATATGATGAACGAAAAAGCTGCGGAAATCGGTATGAAAAATACGTATTTCTCCAATCCACATGGACTCGATGATCATGAGAATCACTACTCTACCGCCTATGACATGGCATTATTGTCTCAGTATGCGATGGAGAATGAAACATATCGAAAAATCTCTTCTACAAAGACCCACAGAGCCCCTCAAGAAGGGGAGGAATGGGATCGTATTTTCAAGAATAAAAACAAACTGTTACGGATGTATGAATATTCTACCGGTGGAAAAACAGGCTATACAAAACGTGCGAAAAGAACACTTGTATCAACAGCAAAAAAGGATGACCTTGAACTGATCGCTGTCACTTTGAATGATGGCAACGATTGGAACGATCATATGAACCTTTTTGATTGGGCATTCAATACATATGATCTTGTCTCGATTGTAGAAAAAGGTCCAATTAGTGGTCTTGAAAACGATGCTTATAAGAACAAAGTAGAAGCAGCGAGAACATTTTATTATCCTTTGACCGAAGATGAGCGTGACCTTATTAAAAATGAAATCACCCTTATCAAGCCACCTAAAAATGGCAAATGGGGAAAGAATCCGCCGAGTCCTGTTGGAAAGCTTACGATCTATCTTGAGGGTTCCGCAATAGGAGAACTCCCGTTATTTCTCAAAGGTACGTATAGGGAACTGGAGGAGGAAACCTTTTGGCGAACGATCAAGAAGGTTGTGACGAAGTTTTTTATCGTAACGGTGCCATATGGTTAATCTGATCTGGGTGTTCATGTTTGTCTTCGGAATCCTTTATGCAGCGATCAATGGGACGATGGAGGAAGTTAATAAGGTATTGTTCAAAAGCGCTCAGGAAGCTGTCACTATCAGTTTAGGATTGATCAGCATCCTTGTCTTTTGGTTGGGGCTCATGAACATTGCAAAAAAAGCGGGATTACTTGAAAAGCTTTCGGACTTGTTCAAGCCGGTTGCAAAAAGGCTCTTTCCGGATATCCCGGCGGATCATCCTGCGATGGGATACATTTTATCAAATATGGTTGCAAACCTTTTCGGACTCGGAAACGCGGCTACACCTATGGGAATAAAAGCGATGGAACAGATGAAGAAATTGAATGCCGACCGTGATGATGCAAGTCGTTCTATGATTACGTTCCTCGCGATTAACACCTCAAGCCTTACCATCATTCCAACGACCGTCATAGCGATCCGGATGAATTATGATTCCTTGTCGCCGACCGATATTGTGGGGACTACGCTTATTGCGACTGCTTGTTCGACATTCGCAGCCATTATGATCGACCGTTATTTTTACCAGAGGCGGCAAAGAAGGAGGAGATCTTGAAATGGGGCTTGTGTCGGCAATATCCATTTGGATCCTTCCTTGCCTGATCGGATTTGTCCTTATATACGCAACTTTCAAAAGAGTTTCGACATACGAAGAATTTGTTGAAGGTGGGAAGGAAGGGTTTTCAATTGCTGTATCGATCATCCCCTATCTAGTCGGGATGCTCGTAGCAATCACCGTATTCAGAGCCTCAGGGGCTTTGGCGTTCATGATCGATTCTATCAAGCCGTTTCTCACAGCAATCGGGGTCCCATCGGAAATCGTACCCCTGGCGTTGATCAGGCCGATTTCTGGGACAGGGGCACTGGCCATGACCTCGGATTTGATTTCCACGTACGGACCTGATTCATTCATTGGGCGATTGGCTTCTACAATGCAAGGAAGTACAGATACCACCCTTTATATTCTTACTGTCTATTTTGGTGCTGTGGGCATCAAAAGGATGGGGGATGCATTGAAGGTCGGGCTGCTTGCGGACCTTGTCGGAATCATCTGTGCAATCATCGTAGTGACACTCGTCTTTGGTAGTTGATTTTTTACTCCACCAGCTAGTTGGTGGGGTTTTTTTATTTGAGGCTAATGGATATTGAGTAGGCTGCTGCATAACCCCGTACAATTTATAAATAAAGTGAACTGCTCTCTTTCAAAACTTGAGAATTCAAATGTCGAAGAGTATGATTGAGATTGAGGTGAAAGTATGGAACGATTACAAAAGGTCATTGCACAAGCTGGGGTTACTTCTCGACGGAAAGCCGAGAAATTGATCCAAGATGGACAAGTGAAAGTGAATGGAGGCGTTGTAAGAGAATTAGGGACGAAAGTGTCACCTTCTGACGAAATTGAAGTGAATGGGGTACCGATTGATAAAGAAGAACCTGTCTACTTTTTGTTTTATAAACCGACTGGTGTTATTTCAAGCGTGAAGGATGAAAAAGGCAGGAAAGTTGTAACGGACTATTTTCCTGATATTGAACAAAGGATCTTTCCTGTAGGTCGTCTTGATTATGACACTTCCGGTTTGCTTATACTGACTAACGACGGAGATTTCGCAAACACACTTATGCATCCGAAATATCATGTGGAAAAAAGATATGTCGCCAAGGTGAAGGGGATCCCCTCCAAGCTGGAGATCCGTCAGCTTTCAAAGGGAATCATGCTTGATGATGGCAAGACAGCACCGGCGAAAGTCAAAATGAAAAGCCTTGATAAAAAGAAACAGACAGCAATCATTGAACTGACAATCCATGAAGGTCGCAACCGCCAAGTCAGAAGGATGTTCGAAGCACTTGGTTACCCTGTCCAAAAACTGAAACGTGAGGGCTATGGGAATCTGGATCTCAGAGGGCTCAACCCTGGGGACTCCAGAACGATGACACCGCATGAAGTCAAGCAATTACGGAATCTAGCTGTCACATAAACGTCAAATAAAACCCATGAATACTGGACAAATAAACGTTATAGTAGGAAGGGTAGAAGATTAGATTGGAGCGATCGCCATTATGAAAAAACGACAACGGTTAATCATGCGTTCAGTCATATTGGTTGTTATTGCCCTGGCCCTGGGATTTACACTCTATAACACCGTTTTCAATGACAAAAAGGAACCTGTCAAAGCTGGAGATACAGCACCGAATTTTGTCCTGAAGGATTTAGAAGGTAAGGAAGTAGAGCTGGAAGATTATAAAGGGAAGGGCGTTTTCTTGAATTTCTGGGGTACATATTGTCCACCATGCGAGAAAGAAATGCCTGCCATACAACGGCAGTATGACAAATATAAAGCTCAGGGTGTAGTTGTCCTGGCAGTTGATATCGCTGAGCCGAAGTTTACGGTGGAAAAGTTCGCGAATAGATTGAATCTAACTTTTCCGATTCTTTTGGACCAGCAACGAGAAGTCGTAGATGAATACGGAGTTGGAAACTTACCTGCCACCTATTTGATCAGTCCGGAAGGTAAAGTGATCGATAAAATCACAGGTGAGCTGAACGATACACATGTCCGCAACTACATGGAAAAAATCAAGCCATAATGGGGTGTTCAAATGGAAAAGATTAAGTGCGATTGCGGCCATCTGAATCCCTACGGAACGATCATTTGTGAAGCTTGTGGTAAGCCGATTCAAGAAGAATCACCAGATAAGCTATTGAACATGAGATACGAAGGGACAGCAAGACGTTCGCAAACCTATAATGCGAATGCTGTCGATAAGATATGGAATTTCTTCTCGAGTGTAAAAGTCGGGGTATGGCTGATCGTCATCACCCTGATTGCCTCTGCTGTCGGGACGATTTTCCCGCAACAGATGTATATACCGACTTCTGAGGCAACCGACCCTGCAGCATATTATGAAAAGGAATATGGTTTTCTAGGAGAACTCTATTATGTATTAGGGTTCCATAATCTATATAGTTCATGGTGGTTCGTCCTTTTACTAGGTTTGATCGGTGTATCCATTACGGTCGCAAGTATCGACCGAGGGATTCCGCTATTTCGTTCACTTCGAAACCAGCGGGTCGCAAAACACGATAACTTCCTAAAAAAACAAAGGATATTCGCTGCAACAAAGCGACCAGAAGATGAAGAACAATTCATGGAAGAAGTCCTTTTCAGATTGAAAGAAAAACGCTATCGTGTCCGGAGAGAGGGGAATAGTATCCTAGCTGAAAAAGGGCGTTTTTCCAGATGGGGACCGTATGTGAACCATATCGGATTGATCATCTTCTTATTAGGAGCCATGCTCAGAATCGTACCAGGTATGTATTTGGATGAAGATATGTGGATTCGTGAAGGTGAGACGAAAGCGATCAAAGGTACGGATCAAGAATATTATTTAAAACACGATAAATTCACATATGAAGTCTATGATAACAAAGAAGAAAGATTCTCTGATGCTTTGAATCGAGTACAGCAGCCAGTACCGAAAAACTATCAGAGTGACGTTGTCCTTTATAAGGCTGGTGAAAAACTACCAGGTGCAAAGCCGGAGCTTTCTAAGGTCAAAGACTATGCGATCCAAGTCAATAAACCGCTTGATTTTGATGGGTATTCACTCTATCAAGTAGACTATCGACAAGAAATGAGTGCGATGCATTTCCAATTTCAAGAATCTGAAACAGATAAGGAGATCGGTTCATTCTCAGTCGATTTACAGGAACCAAAAGAAGAATATGATCTCGGCAATGGGAATCGTGTAGAGTTACAAGGCTATTATCCTGATTTTTATTTTGATTCAGAGACGAAAAAACCATCAACGAAAACGAATGTACCGAACAATCCAGCGTTCATTTTCAAAATGTTCACGCCTGAAACACCAGACGGCGAAGTAGCCTTTATCGCGATACGTCAGAACCTTGATCCTTCCGGTGAGAATCAATACAAGATTGCTTTTGATGGTGTTGACACAGAGTTCATAACAGGGTTGACCGTGAAGAAGGATTATACGCTTCCTATCATTTTTATAGGTGGAATCATCTTCATGCTGGGGGTCGTCCAAGGTTTATATTGGAACCATCGCCGTGTATGGCTGAAAGTGAAGGATGAAGAGGTTTGGATGGCAGCTCATACGAATAAAAACTGGCACGGCATAAAACGTGAACTTGATGATATCACTGCGAAACTTGATATAAATAAGCTAAACGATCAACAAGAACAGAAGGATAAAGCATAGAAAGGAGGAACTCAAATGGCACAATTAAGCAGTACTTTATTATATATTGCATTTTTCATTTATTTTATTGCTACCATCCTCTTTGTCGTCTCATTGACGGTCAAAGAAAAGGAAGGGCTAAAGTCAAATAGATGGGGGAAGTGGGGATATTCCCTATCTATTATCGGATTCATCAGTCAATTAGGATATTTCGTTACAAGGTGGATCGCTGCGGGTCACGCTCCAGTCAGTAATCTCTTTGAATTCACGACATTTTTCGGAATGATGATGGTCTTCGGTTTTATTATTATATACGCAATCTATCGTTTGAATGTCCTTGGTGTGTTCGCAATGCCAATTGCCCTCCTAGTAATTGCTTATGCCAGTATGTTCCCAAGAGAGATAGAACCATTGATTCCGGCTTTACAAAGCAATTGGTTGAAAATCCATGTAACGACAGCAGCTCTAGGGGAAGGAATTTTAGCGATCAGTTTTGTTGCCGGTTTGATCTACTTAGTGGCAACTATCGATCAAAGCAAAGGATCGAAAAAGACAGGCTGGTTGGAATTTGTACTTTATACACTGATCAGTACATTTGGATTCATTCTCGTTTCCATCGGTTTTGGAGCTGCAAATTACCAAGTAAGTTTTGAATGGGTCAACGACAGTGGTAATCAAGCTGAACTTGTCTACCATATGCCAGCAATCGCTGGCCCGCATGATGGTGAGAAACTGACAGAGGGAGCATTCGGACCGCTTTTCGAAGCACCTGCATGGATGGAAGGCGTCGATGCACCGAAGAAATTGAATACGTTCATCTGGGCATTATTCTCCGGATTTACACTTTACGTATTATTTAGATTGGCTTTGAGGAAACGATTGGGCGCAGCCTTGAAACCTTTACTGAAAAACATCAATACAGATCTGGTTGATGAAATCAGTTATCGTGCAATCGCAATCGGGTTCCCTGTGTTTACATTGGGCGCATTGATTTTTGCTATGATATGGGCACAGGCAGCTTGGACAAGGTTCTGGGGCTGGGATCCGAAGGAAGTATGGGCTTTGATTACTTTTCTTTTTTACGCTGCTTATCTTCATTTAAGACTTACAAGGGACTGGCATGGTGAAAAATCAGCATGGTTATGTGTGCTCGGTTTCGTGATCATCATGTTCAACTTGATAGCAGTAAATATCGTAATCGTAGGCTTGCATTCCTATGCGTAACAGAAAACCTTCACGTTTCGTGGAGGTTTTCTTAGCAGTTGGAAAGAATATGTGGTATGTAAGATGTAGGAGGTATGTGAATTATGGAAAATGAACAAAGAGTGCTTGTTGTTGATGATGAAGAACGGATCCGTAAACTGCTCCGTATGTATCTTGAACGGGAAAACTTCGCGGTCGTCGAAGCAGAAGATGGAGAAACAGCTTTGCAAGAAGCTAGTGAAGCAGAATTTGATATCATCTTGCTTGATCTGATGCTTCCAGAGATGGATGGAATTGAAGTTTGTGAAAAGCTGCGAAAGGACAAAGCGACACCAATCATCATGCTGACAGCTAAAGGCGAGGAATCAAACCGTGTCCAAGGATTCGAAGCAGGTGCAGATGATTATGTAGTCAAACCATTTAGTCCAAGGGAAGTTGTGTTACGCGTGAAAGCGCTGTTAAGACGCTCAACTGCTACGAAATTTTTACATACAGACACAGTGAGCAAAGATGTGATCGTATTCCCTCATCTGACGATTGATAACGATGCGCATCGTGTAACTGCTGATGGAAAAGAAATCAGCCTTACGCCGAAAGAGTATGAGCTGCTCTTGTATCTCGCAAAGACACCAGACAAGGTATATTCCAGAGAACAGTTGTTGAAAGATGTCTGGAATTATGAATTCTTCGGTGACTTGCGTACGGTCGATACACATGTGAAGCGTCTACGTGAAAAGTTGAACCGGGTTTCTCCTGATGCAGCTTCAATGATTTCTACTGTCTGGGGTGTTGGTTATAAATTCGAGGTAGAAGAAAAAGAATGATTTGGCGGAGTGTAGTAGGAAAGCTTTGGGGGACGATCCTTCTACTCGTGTCTGTCGTCCTTTTCATTTTAACTGTTCTATTGATGCAGTTTTTTGAAAATTTCATTGTCGATAATGCAAAAATGCAATTGTCGCAGCTCGAAGACTCACTCGTGGAAATCATTCAAAGTGACCAGCCCTTCACTGAATCTAAAGATACGATTTCAAAACTGGTTGATGCGCATTCGAGTAATATTGTGATTCTAAGTGATCGTACACAATTTTCCCATTCTTCCGATCAGACGGAATTATCTACGCTCCCTTATTCACTCTTCCGGGAGGACCCGAAATTATCAAAAGTTCTGAAGGATGGGGAAACAGTGATTGTTCAAGGCGACTTTCCAGTACAGAACGGGGATCAGACAGAACAAAATGAGTTGTTGATTGTCGGTAAGCCTGTCGAGCTTTCTGCAAATGAACATGGTGCGGTTTTCATTTACCAATCCCTTGAATTGATTCAGGAAACAAATCAGCAAGCAAAGCAAATCATATTTTTATCTGCGGGAATCGCAATCATACTTACAACGATCTTTGCCTTTTTCTTATCCACACGGATTACTTCCCCGCTCAGACGTATGAGGGAAGCTGCATTAGAAGTAGCACAAGGGAAGTTCGATACGAAGGTTCCGATCCTGACACATGATGAGATTGGTGAACTCGCCCTGTCATTCAATAGAATGGGCAGGAACTTGAAGAACAACATCAATGCATTAAGCCAAGAAAAAGAACAATTATCAAGTATCTTAAGCAGCATGGCTGATGGTGTCATCACCTTTGACCGGAAAGGAAAAATCCTTGTTACCAATCCGCCTGCTGAACGGTTCATCCAGGCTTGGTATTATGAGCGAGGAATGAAAGAGCGGAAAGGTGAGGAAGTACCTGAACAGATCAATGATTTATTCCGCAGTGTCGTAAATCTTGAACGCGAACAGATAACGGAAATTGAGCTTCAAGGCAGAATCTGGGTCGTACTGATGACGCCGTTATACAATCATTCCAATGTTCGTGGTGCTGTTGCGGTTTTCCGAGACATGACAGATGAACGTCAACATGATAAATTACGGAAAGACTTCATCGCTAATGTCTCCCACGAGCTTAGAACGCCGATTTCGATGCTTCAAGGATATAGTGAAGCGATCATTGATGATATTGCAGGTACTGAGCAAGAAAAGAAGGATATCGCACAAATTATCTATGATGAATCGTTGAGAATGGGGCGTTTGGTTAATGAGCTTCTGGATCTCGCACGAATGGAAGCTGGTCATGTATCCCTCGAAGTTATGGAAATCGATAGCGGAGAATTCTTCAATAGGGTCGTGCATAAATTTCAGGGACTCGCAAGGGAAAGGGATATTACCGTTGAGTTGAACCTTCCTGATGAGAAGAGTATTATAGAGGCAGACGCAGATCGTTTGGAACAAGTGATGACGAATTTGATAGATAACGCCTTGAGGCATACGAAAGAAGGCGGAGAAGTATCTGTTGATGTTACGAGCCTTTCGGATGGAATTAACGTTGAGGTCAAAGATACTGGATCAGGTATTCCAAAAGAGGATCTGCCATTTGTGTTCGAACGCTTTTATAAGGCAGATAAAGCTCGTACAAGGGGCCGTTCTGGGACAGGTCTAGGTCTTGCAATTGTAAAGAATATCGTTGATGCGCATGGCGGAAAAATATCCGTTCACAGCAAGGTGGGCAATGGGACGACATTTTCATTTTTCATTCCTCGAAAATTCGAGAATGAGAGTGGAACCTGACGATAAATCTTGTTCCATGAGTAACAGAGGACAGGAAATCCCCACTCTTGTGGTAATAGCGAACGTAGAAGCTTCCGGATGTACCGGTAGCGGATTCACCAAGGTTGTAGGGAAAGCTGCTTAAACGATTATAATCGAATTAAATGCTACGGAAAATGTTATAAAAAACCACTTTCCTCCATACGATATTATCGTGTCTTGGCTTGTCCAACCTACAGGATAATAGACTGTGGAGGTTATTTTATGAAAAAAGTACTATTATTGTCCGTGGGGACATTTTTTGTTTTGTTTCTTATCATGAATTCTGGTAATGTATCAGCTAAGAGTTCTACAATTGAGGTGAAAATTGATGAAATCTGGGATTGGCCAGTCGATGGTGTTTTGACAGACCATTTCGGTACCCGACAAGGGACTCATTTCGGCATAGATATAGCTGCTGACGAAGGAACAGACATACGAGTTGTTCAAGATGGGACAGTAGCAAAATCCTATTATTCAGATTCTTATGGAAATGTCATTTTCGTAAAACACTCGAATGGTTTGGAAACCGTTTATGCCCATATGAGTGAACGTTTTGTAAAAGAAGGCGAAAAGGTGGAAAAGGGTACAGTCATCGGCTTGATCGGTAATACTGGCAAATCAAGAGGAGATCATTTGCATTTTGAGGTGCATAAGGATGAATGGAATGTACATAAAACCAATGCAGTTGATCCGCTTGCTTTTCTTGGAGATCGCCATTTGGCCATAAAAGTTGATGCACCGCGTCTCGATGACACAGAGAAATTCACGATTACCATCGCTGAGGGCGACACACTCTGGGCACTTGCACAAAAGTATGAAATTTCGGTAAAGAATTTAATGAAATGGAATAACCTTGATTCTGATTTGATCGTCGTTGGCCAAACATTAATGATTATGAAACAAGTAACCTAAATAATTGCAATATACTAGCGGAGAGGGGAACGAAGAAAATGAGGACAGATTATCATAACCATTTGGAAAAAGGGACATTGACTCTCGATTATCTCTCTAAATTCACTGAAAAAGCGAAAAAGGAAGGGATCAATCACTTCGGAATCTCGGAACATGCCTATCACTTTTATCAGACTGCTGACATCCTATCTAATCCCTGGGTTGATGAGAGACGCTATTATGACATGGAGGATTATGTAGATCTGTTCCATCAGGCTTGGAACAAGGACATAGACGTAAAAATGTCGATAGAAATGGATTACACGCCTGGTAAACACGAAGAAATGAAGCGATTCATCGATCAATACGATTTTGATTATGTTATCGGCTCGATTCACTGGATAGATGATTTCGGAATCGACCTATCTGAGTACAAGGAAGAATGGGATCGAAGGGATTTATTCGATGTTTACCGACGATACTTTGACCAGGTTGTCACGTTGGCTGAATCCAACATGTTCGATATCCTAGGACATATGGATCTTGTGAAGATCTTCAATTATGTACCTGACGACAATAACTTCCTGCTAGAACAATATGAACGTGCGACAGACGCATTGAAAGAGTCAAAGACCTGCATCGAGATCAGCACAGCCGGTCTGCGTAAACCTGTCAAACAAATGTATCCACATGAGGATCTATTGAAGATGTGTCAGCGCAAAGGAATCCCGATCGTATTGTCATCCGATGCCCATTACCCTGAACATGTCGGATTTGCCTACGATCGTGCCGTCCAGTTTGCAAAAGAAGCAGGTTATACACACTTGATGACATTTGAAAAAGGAGAGCGAAGAGAAGTTCCACTAAAATAGGCTCTTCGTCATTGTAGTTGTGTCGGTGTTGAGTTGGGTGTAGAGTTGGCGTCGTTCGGCGACGATCGAAATATGCTGGATCGTGTCGTTTGACCGATAGATTGCTGATTTCGGCCGTAACAACACAAACACGATTCCCGCCGTTACAAGCCTAATTTTGAACATAGAAGAAAATGGGGTTGGCTCTATTTAAGAGTCAACCCCATTTATTTTACTCCAATGACATCGCAAGGAGAGTAGTGATGCCAGTATTTTCTTGCAGATCCTTTATCGTTTCGTTGTTGAGCGGTTCATCAAAAGTCAGTACCATGGCTGCGCCTCCACTGACTTCTTTACGCCCAACCTGCATCGTAGCAATATTCATTTGATGTTTTCCAAGTACTTCTCCGACTTTACCGATCACACCAGGCTGGTCATTATGGGTGATGAACAAGAGATGTCCTTTCGGAGTGAAATCGATATCGAAGCCATTCAGATTGACAACTCTTCCGCCGAGGCCAGGCAACAAGGTCCCTTGAATGAATACCATCTGATTTTCACCGACAACTTTCACATCGATCAGGCTTGAATAGCCGAAGGTTTCTGAAGCTTTCGTTTCTCCGTAAGTGATTCCCCTCTGCTTGGCAATCAGGTTGGCATTGATAATATTGACAGGTTGATCGACTCTTGAATTGAGGAAACCTGACAACACGCTTCTTGTGATTGGTAAGGTTTCATGGTCTGAAAGTTCCCCTGAATAGGTTAACTGTACTTCTTTAATTGGGGTTTTTATGCATTGTGACAAAAATGTTCCTAGACGATTTCCCAGTTCGATGAATGGGTGGATGAAATCATGGACATCACGGGAAACGGCAGGATAATTCAATGCATTCCGAGCTGGATTTCCCTGTAATACGTTACATACATCCTCGCTGACTTGTTGGGCAACGTTGAATTGTGCTTCTGTGGTTGAAGCAGCAATATGAGGGGTTGCCACTACATTTGGATGTAAAAGCAAGGATTCATTGACACAAGGCTCTTCTGAAAAAACATCGAGTGCCGCTCCCGCAATGTGTCCTTCCTCTAATCCTTTGACGAGAGCTTCCTCATCGATGATTCCGCCACGTGCACAATTAAGAATATAAACCCCTTTTTTCATTGTTTTAATCGATTCTTCATTGATGAGGTTTTTCGTATCTTTATTTAAAGGAGTATGGACAGTGATGATGTCAGCATTTTTAAGGAGCTGATCCAATGGCACGAGCTCAACCTGGAGTTTCTTAGCCCGCTCTTTTGTTAAGAAAGGATCGAATACATGTATATCCATACCGAAGGAAAGTGCTCTTTTAGCAAGTTCCGAACCGATTTTCCCCATACCGATGATCCCGAGGGTCTTTCCATGGACTTCATGCCCTGTAAAAGCAGAACGCTTCCACTCAAGATTTCGTAATGATCGGTTGGCCTGAGGGATGTTCCGCATTAAAGATAGCATCATCGCAAAGGTATGTTCAGCAGTCGAAATCGTGTTGCCATTTGGGGCGTTTACAACCACGATCCCTTGTTCTGTCGCTGCGTCTAAGTCGATGTTGTCGATACCGACTCCAGCTCGTGCGATGATTTTGAGGTTCGGCATTTCGTTGATGAGTGCACGTGTGATTTTTGTAGCACTTCGTACAAGTATCGCGTCAATTTCCATTTTCGAGGTTACTTCATCGATGTTCTTTTCAATAAGATTCATACCTGGCGTATTTACAAGCGGTTCCAACCCCGCTTTGCTTATTGGATCACTTATAACGATTTGAAACACATTCTTCACCCCATCTTCTATTATTAATTTCTGATTGTCCTATGGTTCACAATGTATGTCAACTGAAAATTTGTACAATTATAAAGTCTGTTAAATAAGGGAATGCGAGGGATAGGAGTTGGTTGCGCTTACATTGGAATTAATAAATTATCTGTGAATCGATTTTCCTCATGGTGAAAGGTATTCTCACAAGACATAAAAAAGACCCGTGGTTTGAACCACAAGTCTTTAAAGTACACATTTATTATTTTTGTTCCTGATAACGCTTCAGGCATTCCTCAACTAATTCAGATGCCTTTTCTGGTCCTTCCCATGATCCGATTTCTGTTTTCTTTCCTTGAAGATCTTTATAACGTTCAAAGAAATGCGAGATTTCCTTTAGTGTGTGTTCAGACACATCTTCAAGTGATTGAACATGGTCAAAGCGCGGATCCTCCACTGGCACTGCAAGAAGCTTTGCATCTTCTTCACCGCTGTCAATCATGTTCAGGAATCCGATTACGCGGGATTCGATCACACAACCTGGGAAAGTAGGGTTCGTAACTAATACGAGGATATCCAACGGGTCCCCATCCAGAGCAAGTGTGTTTTCAAGATATCCGTATTCAGCCGGGTAAAACATCGGGGAGAAAAGAACACGATCCAGCTTGAATACACCTTTTTCTTTATCGTACTCATATTTGTTTTGACTTCCAGTCGGAATTTCAATAAATGCGTCGACAACTTTTGCCATCCTATAGACCTCCTTAGAATATGTACAACTTACAATATCCTATTATAGCAATTCAAAGTTCATTTGAAAACTGACGTACTTTAAATTGGCACGATTAGTTTTAATGTTGAACTCTACGAAGTTCACTCCCTTTCCAGGGGGGATCCGCGAGCCTTTTCACATGCACAGGATGGTTTGAAAGTCGTAATTGACAATGATTATCAATTTTAATATGATCGTTATGGTATGAAAAAAACGCCCTCCAAACCTGGAAGACGTCGTTTTATCCACATTATCATTCGAATTTTGTTGCATCCCCATCAAAAGGTTCATCCGCAATTTTGATTGAATCAGTCGGGCAACCTTCGAAGGCGTCCTGCATATCTTCATGAAGAATATCTGGAATTTCTACAATTCCTTCATTATCATCTAAGGTAACAAACGCAATACCTTCATCATCATAGTCATAAATGTCAGGTGCAGCAGCTCCACAAGCTCCGCATGCGATGCAAGTTTCTTTGTCAACAATCGTGTACTTTGGCATATCGAAATTACCCTCCTAGAAATTTATGAACCTGTTCTTCATTACCTATCTTATTATCAATTCAAAAAACAGTTCATATTCTCCAAATGAATCCATTTTTTCTATCCTTGTTACTATTGTAAAACTGTTAGGTAGAGATTTCAACAATTAAATTATTGATAATCCTTTTCAAATAAGGCTTTGTAAGTGTTTTTTAACTA
Organism: Alkalihalobacillus sp. TS-13; assembly: GCF_019720915.1. GTDB lineage: Bacteria > Bacillota > Bacilli > Bacillales > Fictibacillaceae > Pseudalkalibacillus. Next base: position 1,438,261 of record NZ_JAHKSI010000001.1, on the reverse strand, counting down.
CATAAGCCAATTTTTCTAAAACGAGCAAAATTTTAACTCTCTTTGATACAATAGAGTGTACAAGAATGGGAGGTGAGAGTGAACGTGAACTATATAGGTTCCATCATTTTATTGGGTATTGAACGGCTGGATGGAGAAAGAACGACCACTGGACTGTATCATTTATTCAATGGAAAAAAATCATCACAAACTGTACAAGATGGCAGGCTGTTCCAACTTTCTCACTTGTTTGGAATCATAAAAGGATACAGTTACAGGGATTTCAAAATAAATATGAACGATTTACATAACGACGGATTGATTGAAGTTTATGACGGAAATCATGCTCTTATAACAAATTTGGGGAAAATGCAGCTTCGAAACCAGTTGGAACAACATCCTATACCTGAATGGCTGGATTGTTGGCGTTACGGCGATCTTAGTAGTGTTTTCTGGCGTCGAATTACATTATTTGTCCAAACCCTCTCACACATAATGAAAGGAGATCATCATTTCTATCCGATTCAAAATGATCCTGACACGTTGCAATGGGTCAAACGTTCATTTCCAAAGGAGAAAGAGATACGATCAAAGATTGCCTCTCTGCTATTTCAAGAACTGAAATTGCTTCTGCAACCGTTGGGTGTTAGGAAGGCTGAGAATGTTGTTTTAAGACTGACAAGAACTGGAAGGATCGGCCTGACCACTAACCAGGTGGCAGATAGATTGCATATTGATCCAATGGAATGCCATGTCCATTTCCAAGCATCTTTACATCACATGATGAAAATGATCGTTGAAGATCGCACTGCATTTCCTGTTTTATCTACATTCATAGCTGATATGGAACAGCGGTTTGCACTGACCGAATCTACACGTAAAACGTATCGACTGATCAAAAAGGGTCTCAGTTTAGAAGAAATAGCCTCCGTTAGGAATTTGAAGCCTAGTACGATTGAGGATCATATTGTCGAACTTGCAATTCATATTCCAGAAATGGATATTGATAGATACATACAAGAAACGGATCAGAAGCGGATCGTAGAGGCTTCTGGATTATTAGGGACAAAAAGGCTGAAGGCTATCAAACAAAAACTGGGTGAAGGTTTCAATTACTTTCAAATCCGGTTGACACTGGCTAAAGAGTCATCTGCAAATGGGAAACAGGGAGGGGGGATGAGAAGTGTCGATTGATCACGTTTTATATGAAAAGTTCGGGTTTCGTACCTTTCGTAGTGGACAAAGAGAAATTATAGAAGATGTACTAGATGATAAAGATGTATTTGCAATGCTGCCTACAGGATCAGGCAAGTCGATTTGTTATCAGCTACCGGCTTATCTCGTAGAAGGTGCAGTCATCGTCGTATCTCCGCTAATTTCTTTGATGGAAGATCAAGTAGAACAATTAAAGCGTAATGGAGAGAAAAGGGTATGTACGTTTCATAGTGGAATGCCATATGATCTCAGAAAAACGATCCTAAGGAATCTATCAAGGTATAAGATCATTTATGTATCCCCGGAAACACTGCAGTCAGATCTATTTGCGAATGCCCTTTCAAAAATAAAAGTATCCTTGTTTGTAATTGATGAAGCACATTGTATATCCCAGTGGGGGCACGAATTCAGAACGGATTATCTGAAACTGGGGGAAGCAGCTAAAAAGATGGGGCGGCCGCCCATTTTAGCTTTGACTGCAACAGCAACTGTGAAAGTCCGTGAGGATATCATCAAGTTGTTAGCGCTTGATGAACCGGAAATGCATATATACTCCGTCGATCGGCCGAATATTGCTCTTCAAACGGAAATCGTTGACAGTGCCATCGAAAAAATGGACATCTTGATCCGATATGTCCAAATGTTGAAAGGACCTGGCCTCATCTATACGTCAAGCCGAAATGCAGCTGAAACGATTGCGAACACATTGAAGCGGAATGGTTTAGAACGGACAGCTTATTATCATGGGGGTATGGATAACGATGACAGAATGCTTATACAAAAACAGTTCATTTATAACGAACTCGATGTGATATGCTGCACGAATGCATTTGGAATGGGAATCAATAAGTCTGATATCCGATTCGTTATCCATTTCCATTTTCCTTCTAATATGGAGTCTTACTTGCAAGAGATCGGAAGAGCCGGAAGAGATGGAGAACAAAGTTTGGCTTTGATACTTTATCATGAAGATGATGATTTCATTCCTGAACGCCTTATCTCTTCAGAATTACCATCAGAACGTGATATCGATGACTTGATCAATTTCGTAAACAAGGACGAACCAGAACGAGGATCATTCCAAGAAGGAATTCGTCACTTGGATCTCACCGAAACAGCTGAACGTTTCATCCAATATCATGTTGAATTGTTTTTTTGGGAAGACAAAAGGGATCTTCTTGAATGGAGAAATAAATTAGTAGGTTTCATTGAAATGAGATTTAAAGAAAAACAAGACCGGATCCGATATATGAAGAAATGGATCCAGTCGAGGGAATGTAAAAGGGAATCCATTTTAAAGTCCTTTTCAGAAGAATTGACTGTAAGACCTTTGAATTGCTGCCATATTTGTGGAGTATCAATTGAACACTTCAAAGCTTCAATTTCCAGATCGGAGCAAAGTGAAAAGAACAGTTGGGAAGAAGAATTGGCTCTAATCTTCCATCAGGAGAACATCCATGTTTAAACAATTGAATCAGAAAGAACTCTTACAATCTTTATCCAAACGTGAACTGTATTTGAATCTTTATTTCACGCAGGGGATTTTTCTATTATTGGCGGTGATCTTGTCCTTTTTCTTTAACCAGGATATTGCGGACTGGCTTGTTCTTTTCAGGATGGAATGGGGAGCTATTCTCATTTGGTCGCTCCCTGTTATCATCCTTATTGTGCTAGTAGACGTTATTTTATGGAAAAAGGCACCGCGACGTTTGATCGATGATGGTGGAATCAATGAAAGAATATTCTCGAACATTACGTTTATCCATTTGATAGTGATCACGGTTGTCATTGGGATTTGTGAAGAATTGTTATTCCGTGGCGTATTACAGACGAATATCGGGTATGTCCCGGCAAGTTTGTTGTTTGCGCTCTTACATATCCGTTATATCATCAAACCTGTGTTATTGCTATTTGCGACAGTACTCAGTTTCTTGTTAGGTGGTATCTTCATTATTACAGGGAATTTACTGATTCCTATCTTCATCCATATTGCGATCGATTTCCTATTAGGACTGATTATCCGGAATAACCTTTTTTCTGTACGTTCTAAGAATCAGGAATGGAACGATGAGTCTTTCTGAAAGTGAAGCATGTGTGTTATGGAATTAGCTTAAAGCACAAAGCCTTTGATCAAAGGAGGTGCATCTAAGTGAAGGTGCAAGATCAAGCGTCGATTTTACGTGAAAAAGTCAATAATGATGAGATTGCTATGGATAACGACGAGGTAGATATTCTGAACCTTCCTCCAAGAAGCGAAAAACATTCCCGGAGTAAAGGGCAAACGAAAGAGGCGACTCAACCAGATAAAACCTATTTATGGATTACCCGTGGGATCGCCATCGCCTTTATATGTATGATTGTTTTTATCGTGTATTACTTAACCTATGAAATGCCATTTCAGGAAATAAAAAAAGACGGTATTCAGCCCATTAATATCGTCAATTAAAAAACATCATGTGACTGATGTATACCTAATTCCCTCCTAGCATAGTTTTGAATAGGAGGGAATCTAAATGGATGGTTTACAGTATTGGAAGTTTAAACAGTATTTAGTTTCTGAAGTGACGTTGGAAGTAGTGAAGAACCTCATAGAACGCAGGACAAAAGAGAAACGATTTGAGCAATTGGTTTTGAAATGGTCTTTATCTTTATTCGTCGTGCTTTTTTTCAGCTTGATATACATCTATTTCTACAAGCTGCCTGCCTTTGGCACCATGTTTCTAATGAATCGAAATGTGATCGGATACCTTACGCAGGATAAGCTGTTACTCACGCTCTGTATAATTGGGATTTTTAGTATTGTCCAAATGATCCATTACAAGAAAAAGCATACCAAGGCTGAAAACGAGTACGAAGAATTAAGAATAGCAACCATTGAACGAGGAGAAGAACTGTGGGAAAAACCAGTTCCATGGAAACTTAGACATGAAGTGTTTGATTGGCTGAAACGGGAACATGATGTCAACTTATATCACAAATGATAATATTGATACTACATTGGACAAGGGCAGCCGAAAAAGGCATTCTCGCTTCTGCAAAAGAGTTGGTCATTTATTTGCACATGATCTTTCGTAATCAATTGTATCCTGCCAAACGCTACTGTTTCATACTCTTTCATACAAAATACTTCAACTGGGAGTCCGATCTTCTGGCTGTATTCCAAATCCTGATCTAGTACGAGAGACTTATTCGTAAACTTGGATATGGTCATGGTGTGTCCTCTCCTAACTTTAATTTTTTGAATTTTTTAAACTCAAATTCTTAGTTTAATCTTAATGTAAATTTACATATTTTTCAACCTATATTGTTGAAATATTCTGATAAAAAATAAAAATTTTAAACGCTTAATAGGAATTACCTATTATCGAAGCGAAAACAATAAGGTAGTAATTAATTAGGGGGGATAATCATGTTTGTCAGAAGTATCATGATACCGAAAGCGAAAACATATGTCGCTCAAAATTCAGATACGCTGGAAGATGTACTACATAAGTTGAACCAATATCAAATCGATGGGATGCCTGTGGTCAATGGGAAACAATATGCTGGTATTGTCACATTGAACAAGATCTATAAGGCATACTTCGAATCCGGTTCAGATCGTCAGGATTTCCTCAAGTCCACTGTAGCTGGAGATGTAGCGGACCATAAAAATGATTTCATTGATGAAGAAGAAATATTTGAAAAAATCCTTTTATCTGTCAAGGACCGCCCTTTGTTAGCAGTTGTCGACCAGGCTGGAGAATTGAAAGGGATCATTACCCGATATGATGCACTTGAACAATTCCAAAGTGCTTTTGGTATGAACCGAAAAGGTGTCAGGATCTCGTTTTCATCCTCGGAAGCAGAAGGACGTATTGCCCGGCTTGCAGAAATTGCGAAACAATTCCATGAAAATATAATTTCACTTGCGACCTTTGACGAATCTGATAAGTTCATAAGAAGAATCGTCATGAAAGTTGAAAAGCAGCAGAACATTGATAAATTCATAAAAAAGCTTGAGGCATCTGGATTCCGGATTCTTGATATCAAGGAAGATTGACAACATGAAATTCCTTCCCTTTTCATACGGTATAGGGGAGGGATTTTTGTGTTTAAACGGATCATGGCATTACTTATCGGATATTTTTCCTTATATACCGTCGTGAATGACATACCAACTTCATCTTATGACCAATTCATGGGCTGGGTGGCAAAGTTGATTATGAATCCAATGGTTTTCGTTTATTCAGCCTTTCTGATCCTCATTGGTGTAATAGCATATGGAATTGCGCTCAAAACGATTATCACCGATTTCAGAAACCAAAGACTCCGCTCATTGATTGTGCAGCTACTTTACATTGTCCTTGTAATATGCAGTGTGTACCTACTTTATCAAATGAATGAGCTTCTTATGTTGATATTCTTACCTTGTTCCGTTATTTATGGTATCATTTCGTTATCTCAATTTAATGTTCACGAACGGAGACAGGAAGGTGCAGAATGATCATTACTTTTTTTGTAGTGATGGGCATTGGTTTGCTGCTACTCATTTATATGTGGCATGAAGCCCATCAAATAGTTGTAAAAAAGCATGAGCTCTCTTTAGAAAATTTTCCTGAAAGCTTCAATGGCTTAAAGGTTTTTTTTATATCTGATATCCATACCAGGGTGATCGATGAGAAACTGCTTGACCAAATAAAAGATCCGATTGACATAGTAGTAATTGGTGGAGATTTGATGGAAAAAGACGTACCGTTCGAGCGTGTTTCCAAAAATTTGGACCAGCTTTCAAAGATCGCACCTAATTATTTCGTGTGGGGGAATAATGATTATGAGGTGGATTTTCGCAACTTGGATGTCCTCCTAAGGGAAAAAGGTGTGACGATCCTTGATAATACTTGTGCCAGATTTGAATCTGGAGATGATACCTTGATTCTTGTAGGAGTAGATGATCCAACCTTGGAGAGGGAAGATCTGGATTTAGCTGTTTCCGATGCAGACGATAGCCATACATGTTTTAAAATCCTCATCAGCCATAATCCGTCGATCATCGAAAAGGTCAAAGACGAGCATCGAATCGGCTTCGTCCTAAGCGGACATACCCATGGAGGACAAATTCGCCTTTTCAAATGGGGGATCGCAGAAAGAGGAGGCTTTAAAGAATATCCACAGACAAAACTATTCATAAGCAATGGTTTCGGTTATACAAAACTTCCATTAAGACTTTGTGCACCAGCAGAATCTCATGTGTTCACTTTTTATAAAAAACTTAGTTAATTAATACAGTTGAATTCTGACGAAGTATGATTGAAGCGAAATTTGCGACACTCCTGCGGGAACAGCGAGCGGGGCGAGATCCCACAGCGAATTAAGGAACTTCGACCATAATAATGACCTGATGCAGATCTTTTCAGAACTACCTGACTACGAAGAACCTTCTGTAAATCGCCATCATATAGTGTAAAGAAAGGGTGGAGTATTGCTGTTGAGGAGGACCATATATGCGACTGGAGCGTTTAACATATAACAAAATAAAAGTGTTTTTAACTTTGGATGATTTAGACGAGCGCGGCATCTCGAAGGAAGAAATGTGGCAAGACTTACCAAAAGTACACGAACTGTTCAGGGACATGATGTTAGAAGCAGATGATGAACTTGGATTTAAAGCAGATGGTCCGATAGCCGTCGAAGTTTTTTCGCTGCCTGCCCAAGGGATGGTTGTCATTGTGACGAAAGGTCAACCTACGAGTGAGGATGATGATTACGATGATGAATATCTGGAACTTCAAGTGACAATGGATATAAGTGATGACGTCATTTATGAATTCAAACATTTCGATGACATCATCGCACTAACTTCACGAGTGCACCAATTAGGTATCACAGGTGGGGAAATTACTTATTATAACGGACATTATTTCGTTTCGTTCGAAGAAGAGGAATATGAATTTCTAGATGTTGATATGTTCGTCGCACTTTTATCTGAGTTCGGTAGTCCTTCCACCATCACAAAGTGGCGCGTGAGAGAGTATGGAAAGCTGATCATGGAAGAGAAAGCCATGGAACAAATCAATGAATTTTTTTTGAAAAACAATGGATGAAAGTTCTGGGCTGGCCGATATGAAAAGGGCCTAGCCCTTTTGAATATTGTAACCTACCTTCTAGTTTGATTCAAAAATTGAGTTAAATTTTCACCTTTAAGGGTATTGATAATAAATAAGCAGAGAATATGGAAGAAAGCGGTTACAAAATATAAGCGGAAAACTTGCAGATATCACTTCTCATTACGACAAGTAGGGTGTATACTATGCATTGAGAAATTGAAATCATACTTATTTGGTATTATCACGGGAGGTAAACCATGTCTGCCAACAATACTTCAGATAATGAACAAGAAAAAAATGGACAAGACAATGTATTGTTATCTACACAAACAGTAATTAATGATGCATTAGATAAGCTAGGGTATCCGGAAGAAGTATATGAGCTTCTAAAAGAACCAGTCCGCTTAATGACAGTCCGGATCCCAGTCCGGATGGACGATGGTTCTATAAAAATATTCACTGGATATCGCGCCCAGCACAATGATGCAGTTGGACCAACAAAAGGTGGAGTACGATTCCATCCAAATGTAACTGAAACGGAAGTAAAAGCTTTATCTATTTGGATGAGCTTGAAGGCAGGTATTGTCGACTTACCGTATGGTGGGGGTAAAGGCGGAATCATATGTGATCCACGCGATATGTCGTTCCGAGAATTAGAACGATTGAGCCGAGGATATGTGCGTGCAATCAGTCAGATCGTCGGTCCTACAAAGGATATTCCAGCGCCAGATGTGTTCACGAACTCTCAAATCATGGCATGGATGATGGATGAATACAGCCGAATCCGTGAATTCGATTCACCAGGGTTCATCACAGGGAAACCATTGGTTCTTGGTGGTTCCCACGGACGTGAATCAGCAACCGCTAAAGGGGTCACGATTTGCATTCGAGAAGCCGCGAAGAAAAAAGGAATCAACCTTGAAGGTGCGAGAGTCGTCATCCAGGGATTCGGAAATGCTGGAAGTTTCCTGGCGAAGTTCATGTACGATGCCGGCGCGAAGGTGATCGGTATTTCAGATGCTTATGGCGGATTGCATGATCCTGAAGGTTTGGATGTTGATTATCTGCTTGATCGTCGTGACAGTTTCGGAACGGTGACGAAATTGTTCAAAGATACAATCACAAACCAGGAACTTCTCGAATTGGATTGTGATATTCTCGTTCCAGCAGCGATTGAGAATCAGATTACAAAACATAATGCACATGACATAAAAGCTTCGATTGTCGTAGAAGCGGCAAATGGTCCAACGACAATTGAAGCGACAAACATCCTCACAGAGCGAGACATCCTGCTCGTACCGGATGTACTTGCAAGTGCAGGCGGTGTAACGGTTTCTTATTTTGAATGGGTTCAAAACAATCAAGGGTACTACTGGACTGAAGAAGAGGTTGAAGAAAAGCTTGAGCAAGTGATGGTAAAAGCTTTCAATAATATTTTAACGACCGCAACCAACCGTAAAGTCAACATGCGTCTCGCCGCTTATATGATAGGTGTACGTAAAATGGCAGAAGCATCTCGTTTCCGAGGATGGATCTAAAGCAATTCGGTTGAAACAAACGATGAAATCCCCTATCATCATTATGTATGATAAGGGGATTTTTGTTTGTAAACCTCATTTTAGATAATGATTCGTCTAAAGAAATGAAGGTGATGAGGTTATTGAAAACCTGTAAGCGCTGGAAATATTCGGGACTCCTGCGGAAAGCGAGTAATTTCCCAAGCCATACGATAGAATTTTGAAAAACAACAATCTTTTTACTTAACAGCTCAAATAAGATGAATAATATAGATATAGTAGCCATTAGGAGTGAAAGAAACCATGCAAGCTGACGCGATCATTGTCGGCGGTGGTCCCTGCGGTCTTTCAGCAGCGATTGCTTTAGAGGAAAAAGGTCTGAAACCAATCGTTATCGAAAAAGGGAACATTGTCAATTCAATTTATAATTACCCAACACATCAACAGTTTTTCAGTACAAGTGAAAAGCTTGAAATCGGAAATGTCCCCTTTGTCATTGAACAAAGGAAACCTAAACGTAACCAGGCACTTTCTTATTACCGTGAAGTCGTGAAAAGAAAAAATCTTACGGTGCATGCATTTGAAAAAGTTCTAGTTGTAGATAAGCAGGAAAACGGCTCTTTTGTCGTCCGATCAAAAAAACAGAATGATGAAGAACAGAAATATGAAACACCTTACGTTATCATTGCAACCGGATATTACGACCATCCAAATTACATGGGTGTCCTAGGAGAAGACCTGGATAAGGTTTTTCACTATTTTAAAGAAGCACATCCATACTTTGATCGTGATGTAGTCGTTATCGGTGGGAAAAACTCAGCAGTAGATGCAGCCCTTGAATTAGAAAAAGTCGGCGCGAGAGTTACTGTATTATATAGAGGCTCTGAGTATTCAAACAGTATCAAGCCATGGATCTTGCCGGAATTCGAAGCTTTAGTCCGCCATGAGAAGGTGAAGATGGAATTCAACGCCAAAGTAATCGAAATCAAAAAACAGTCTTTGATTTATGAGGTGAATGGAGAACAGAAAAAAATCCCGAATGATTTTGTTTTTGCTATGACTGGTTACCATCCTGACCATTCTTTCTTGACAAATATGGGAGTGGAGATACAAGAGGAAACGGGAAGACCGTTGTTCAATCCTGACACTATGGAAACGAACGTTAGCGGTATCTTCATATCAGGTGTGATTGCAGCCGGGAATAACGCTAATGAAATTTTCATAGAAAATGGCCGGTTCCATGGTGGTTTGATTGCAACTGAAATAATGAATAGGAATAAAAAGTGGGACTGACCAATTTGGTTCAGTCCCTTTTCTGTCAATTTGATGAAAAAGCTTCTGATAACTGTTCCATGCTGTAGCCCATTTCCAGAGTAACCATTAACTTTAGTCTGGCTTTTGGTCCATTCAATCCGTTCGTCAAGATGACCCCGGATTCTTTAAGTTTCCGACCTCCCCCATCGTAACTGTAGATGTCCTGGACAATTCCGTTGAAACAGCGTGAAACCATGACAATCGGAATTTGGTCTTGTATAAAATGATTGATTTCTTCCATTAAAACAGGCGGTAAATTCCCTTGACCAAGTGCTTCGATGACAAGTCCATCTAACTTCATGGTACGGACAGCTTGAAGGAGATCCTTTTGCATGCCTGCATAAGCTTTTAAAAGGATGACATGTTTTGAAAGCCCTATTGTTTCATAATGTTCCCGGTGAGCGAGATTATGATGGAAGAAGACACCACGTTTTGTGACGATCCCGATAGGACCTGATTGTGGGCTTTGGAATGTTGCAATATTACTTGTATGAGTCTTAGTCGCATTTTTTGCAGCATGGATCTCGTCATTGAATACGACTAAAACCCCTTTCCCTTTAGCTTCATCACTAGCTGCCGTTCTGACGGATGTAATGAGATTATGGGGTCCGTCTGAACCGAGCTCATTACTCGAGCGCATTGCTCCTGTTACGATGATAGGTATTTCATCACCATGAAGAAGGTCGAGCAAATAGGCCGTTTCCTCCAATGTATCTGTACCGTGAGTGATAACAACTCCATCAAAGGAATTGTCCTTGATTTTCCTGTGTATATAATTTGAAAGACTGATCATGTGATCCGGAGTGATATGAGGTGAAGGAAGGTTCAGAAAATCATCCATCGTTACCTTGGCAATTTGGGAAAGCAGGGCATATGTTTCGTGAAGGGGATTGATATCACCCGGAATTACTTTTCCTGTTTCTTTATCCTCACTCATTGCGATCGTTCCGCCAGTATGTATCACTAGAATTTCTTTCATTGAGTTTACACCTCGTTCTAAAAAGTTTATTCAAGATTTAAGATACCATGTTTTGTACACGTGAGTCTAAAATTGGGCTGACAATTAATATAACAAAAAGCTTTGTGATTTACTTTGTGATTTAGAGAATGAGAAAAATCTGTAAGTGGTGGAAATATACGAGACTCTTGCGGGAATAGCGAGTAAATTCCCACGCTATTATAATGGAAAGTGTATTAGCAATAAACTTTTAGAAAACAGCCTAACAAAAAGATCGTTGTTCATGATACGATAGTAAAAAATGGATGGAAACGAGACGATGTAAATGTTTACGGTCATATCGGCAGGGATCGCTCCAGGCCTCGCCTTGCTGTCATTTTTCTATTTGAAAGAAAAATATAAACCTGAGCCAATTTTAATGGTGTTACGAACCTTCATAATTGGGATTCTTCTTGTTTTTCCTGTAATGGTTTTGCAGTTCGGTATTTATGAAGAGATGCCTGTTGCTGAGTGGGCTGATGCTTTCATCGTTTCGGGCTTCCTTGAGGAGTTTTTCAAATGGTTCTTGCTTTATTTCACAGCATACCAACATATTGAATTCAATGAGCCATATGATGGGATCATTTATGGTGTGTCACTTTCATTAGGATTCGCAACCGCTGAAAATGTTCTCTATTTGTTTACCAATGGTGTTGAAACCGCGTTAATGAGAGCATTGTTACCCGTTCCAAGCCATGCGTTGTTCGGGGTGATCATGGGATATTATCTTTCGCGTGGTAAATCCTCTGACAACAAGCGTATAAAACAATTGTTCATATTAGCGTCATTAGTAGTACCGATATTCTTTCATGGTTTTTATGACTATATCATTTTATCCCTGATGCAAAAATGGATGATCTTCATGCTTCCTTTCATGATCTTTTTATGGTGGTTAGGTTTGAGAAAAATCAAGTATGCACAAGGTGTTTCACAGGAAAATTATGAACAACAAAATCATGGAGCAATAAATTGATTTCTATTTTCAGATATGCCTGGTCGTCCACTTGGATGATCAGGTTTTTTCTATTAATTTTTCTCTTTGTATAAAATCACTTGAATGACAGAAACTACGAACATTGAAAAGTTATACAGGATGCAACAGGAGGCTGTAATGATGAAAAGTGGAAATTTGTTCGTAAAAGTATGCTTATCATTGATACTATTAGTCATTCCGTTGTTGAGCGCTGTGCATATTGATAAAACAGACGCGTTCACTGCTCAAGTGATCCAGCAAGGCGCAACGGGTGAAGATGTAATTGAACTTCAATCGAGATTGCAATATTTAGGGTTTTATAACGGGAAGATTGATGGGGTATTTGGTTGGGGTACATACTGGGCACTTCGAAACTTCCAGTATGAGTTTGGGTTGAAAGTGGATGGACTTGCCGGTCCAACGTCAAAATTGAAACTCGCGAATGCTTCAGAGTACCATGAAGGATTTGTGAAAAGGAACATTCAAAAAGGGAAGAAGTTCACACATTATGGTGGTACACCTCTAGAAAAACAGACACAGAAGGGGAAAGCTCCTGCTAAGAAACCATCAGGTCAGGAAGGAAAAGCACAACCTAAACAACAAAAGCCGCAACAAGGGAAAAATGTACCGAGCGGTTATTCGGAAAATGATATTCAATTGATGGCGAATGCAGTCTATGGCGAAGCCCGTGGTGAGCCTTATGTTGGGCAGGTCGCTGTTGCAGCAGTCATTCTCAACCGAATTGAAAGCACCTCTTTTCCAAATACCATTTCAGGCGTCATATTTGAACCGCGAGCGTTCACTGCGGTAGCAGATGGGCAGATTTGGCTTACACCAAATGAACAAGCCAAAAAAGCTGTTCATGACGCAATCAATGGATGGGATCCTTCGGACGGATGTATTTATTATTTCAACCCTGATACTGCAACATCCGGTTGGATATGGACACGTTCACAAGTTACCCAAATCGGAAAACATATCTTTGCTAAATAATGGAGGTGAAGAGACATGATCAGAACAATTTTAATAACGATATTGGCAATTGCCGTAATTGGTACAGGGTTTTGGGGATACAAGGAACATCAAGAAAAAAATGCGATCCTTATCAACGCTGAAAACAACTACCAACGAGCTTTCCATGATTTGAATTTCCATTTCGATGCGTTAGAAGAAAAAATCGGAACCACGTTAGCTATGAATTCACGACAACAGATCTCTCCTTCACTTGCAGAGGTTTGGCGTTTGACTTCGGAGGCCCATAACGATGTAGGCCAACTTCCGTTAGCGCTGCTTCCATTTAATAAAACGGAAGAATTCCTGACGAAGATCGGTGAGTTCAGTTATCGGATCGCAATCAGGGATTTGGAGAAGAAACCCCTTTCTGATGAAGAGTATGCAACACTTCAAAGTTTGCATAAGAACGCTACAGAAATCAAAAATGAATTAAGAGATGTGCAAGCAACTGTCATGAAAGAAAATCTAAGATGGATGGATGTCGAATTGGCACTTGCAACAGAAAATGACCCGAATGACAATACCGTCATCAACGGGCTGAAAACAGTCGATAAATCTGTCGAAGGATATTCAGAAGTGAACTGGGGTCCGGAGATGACGAAGATCAGCGAATTTGAGGATAATAAATATAAGGCCCTGAGTGGAAAGCAAATCACGAAAGAAGAAGCTAAGAATCTTGCTATCAAATTCCTGAAGCTGGATAAGAACAGTAAAGTGACTGTCGAGGAAAACGGAAAAGGATCACCATATGAGGCATACCGGATCTCTGTCAACGAGCCGAAAAGTGATTCCAATATCTATATGGAAATGACCAAAAAAGGTGGTCACCCTACTTGGATACTAGAAGATCGAAACGTTCAAAAGGCTAAGATCAGCCTATATCAGGGAAGTGAAAAAGCAAGAGAGTTCTTGAACAAGCATGCAATGGATAAGATGGAGATGACCACAAGTAACCAATATGAAAACATCGGAATCTACACCTATGTGAAAATGCAGGACGATGTACGGATCTATCCCCAAACAGTAACGATCAAAGTAGCCCTAGATAACGGGGATATCATTGGCTATGAAGGAATGAACTATCTGATTGGTGAAAAAGATCGGAAAATTACTTCTCCTGCTATTTCCCAAAAAGAAGCACAAGGTAAGTTGAATCCGAAGCTTAAAATCATGGAAACTCACCAGGGAATCATCACCAATGATCTTGGTGAAGAGGTTCATTGCTATGAGTTCTTAGCAACAATGGGCAATGAGACTTTCCGAATCTTCATTAATGCCAGCACGGGAATGGAAGAAAAAGTAAAAAAACTGGATGATCCTAATACACCGGTCAACAGTATGTAGGTAAAGGAAATTTGCTGATTGGCAAGCCTTGACAAGGTGGAGGCAGAGGCTTAGTTGCGTTTATATATTTTCTTTCCTGAATGAAGCCACTAAATCGAATGACTTCCTATTGCCAATTTGTCCTCACCTCTAATGAAATAAGAACAAGGAAAAGCAAATTTTGCTTTTCCTTTTCTTGTTAAAATGAGATAATTGACCTAAATGAAAAGGCTCTTATATGATACGTTGTAGTGTTTCCAGATCCATTGAAATCTCAAAACGACACTATAGTATCACTGAGCCAAATAAAAGGGTGAGGGGGATTTTTCATGATCAAAATTGGTGAAACCCTTTTTCTTGATATCCGGAAACCCGGACAAGAAGCACAAAAGTTTCAATGTAAGGTTGAAGATATAAGAGAAGATCATCTGCTTGTTACATATCCATCCAATCTCCGGACAAATAAATCGGAATTTTTCATGACAGGGACAAAGTTCTATGCACATTTCACGACAAAAGATAAAATAACATATAAGTTCCACACTGAAATGACCGATCGGAAAAAAGAACATATACCTTTACTGATTTTAACATTTCCTGGAGAAAAGAATTTGGAAAAAATTCAAAGGCGTGAATTTGTTCGTGTCGATACAGCGATTGATATTGCCATTCATCCTACAGATTATCAGTTCCAACCATTTACAGCGATCACTTCAGATGTAAGCGCTGGTGGATGTGCTATTATTTTGCCTGAGCAACACAGACTGAAGGAAGGCATGGAATTAAAGTGCTGGATGGTATTGCCTTTAAAAGATCAGCACAGGTATGTGAAGCAAAAGGCGAAAGTCATCCGCATCATTAAGGGTGAGAACGGCAAAAGGGATAAAGCTCCTTTGCAGTTCATGAAAATCACAGAGAGGGACAAACAACATATGCTGCGGTTCTGTTTTGAAGAACAACTGATGTTCAAGAAGAAAGGGTTATTATGATTAGGTGCTTTAAACGATTGGCTTGTTAAATAATGATGTTGATATTTAGTTTGAGTTTGGTTGAAGCAATATTTGTGATACTCCAGCGAGAAAAACGAGCCAGGCGAGACCCCACAGCGAATAAAGGATAGATCGAAATTCACCATTATTATTTATCCGTATAACAGCAGCCTTGTTTTGGTAACGATAGAGAAAAGACCATTATGAGGATGCGATTCAATTATGAGATTGCTGGAACGTATTTTGATCAAATTGATTGTGTGTCAGATCATTTTTCTCTTTGTCGCCCAATATCTCATATTCAATTGGGACATTGGTGCCTATTTCAATCAATTGTATGAATATGAAGGTATTACGAATGGAAGTACTGGTGAGACAGTTGAAACGATAGACCGTTCAAATTTCCTATGGTATGATGAAAGGGTTGAAAATTGACCCGGTATCAATGAATTTGAGGGATAATGTCACCGTTGAACTTGGCACTTGGAGCCTTCAGGTTTCCTCAAAAGCGCCAAGTTTCTCTATGAGTTGGGTAGAAAAATGCATGATAGCCTCGAATTGTTAAGAAAAACAGATGTGTTGACAGAAGCAGGAGGAACTATGAGTAACTTGATGAGAATTGCAATTGATGGACCTGCTGGGGCAGGGAAAAGTACTGTCGCCAAAAGAGTGGCAGACATTTTGTCGTTTGTTTATATTGATACAGGTGCAATGTATCGATCCATAACTTTGAAAGCACTTCGAAACGGCATCGATGTCAGGGACGAAATTGCTCTGAAAAATGTTTTAGGGAACACAAAAATCGATCTGCAAAAAAAGTCAGATAAACAGTACGTCGTTCTGGATGGAGAAGATGTGACAGAAGAGATCAGAACGTCTGAAGTGACGAACAACGTTTCTGAAGTTGCGAAACATCCTGCCGTACGCGTAGAGATGGTGAAACGTCAACAAGAATTGAGTCAAGAACATTCAGTTGTCATGGATGGACGTGATATCGGAACTCATGTCATTCCGGATGCACAGGTAAAAATTTTTCTAATCGCTTCCGTTGACGAACGAGCGAAAAGAAGACATGAAGAAAACATATCAAAAGGGATTCCCTCTGATTTAGAGCAAATTAAGCGGGAAATCGAACAACGCGATGAATTGGACTCTGAACGGGAAGCATCCCCATTGATGAAAGCGGAAGA
This sequence comes from Alkalihalobacillus sp. TS-13, assembly GCF_019720915.1. Lineage (GTDB taxonomy): Bacteria > Bacillota > Bacilli > Bacillales > Fictibacillaceae > Pseudalkalibacillus. Next base: position 1,421,664 of record NZ_JAHKSI010000001.1, on the reverse strand, counting down.
TGCAATTGAACTTGATACGACGATGATGTCGATTGACGAGGTCGTGAAAGCGATCCTTCAGATCGTCCGAGAAAGAGAAAGGGTTTGATGGCCGGTGAATCTCTATAATATAGGGCGTAATTTTTTTAATGGAGTTTTCGCAGCTGGATATAAATTGCAAGTGATCGGCCTTGAAAATGTTCCTAAAGAGGATGGAGTCCTGATTTGTTCGAACCACATCAGTTATCTAGACCCTCCTCTGGTCGGTTGTTCATCCGGCCGTACAGTCCACTTCATGGCAAAAGCTGAGCTTTTTAAAATGCCAGTATTGAAAGGTATCCTTCCGAAAATCCATGCTTTCCCTGTCCGAAGGGGTATGAGTGATAAACAAGCATTAAGAAAAGGGTTGGAAATATTGCGCAGCGGAAAAGCAGTTGGACTGTTTCCTGAAGGAACAAGGAGCAAGACCGGATCGATTGCAGATGGGCTTGCGGGAGCAGGTTTCTTTGCTTTGAAAACAGATGCGAAAGTCGTACCTTGTGCAATCATTGGTCCTTTCAAAATGTTCAAACCGGTGAAAATCGTGTATGGAACACCGATTGATTTTTCTGAATTGAAAGAACAAAAGGCTTCAGCTAGAGAAGCAACAGAAAAAATCATGGAAGAAATCCGGAAATTATACGAAGTGAATAAGTAATAATATCGGAGTTTAGTTACTTGACAAAACCCGCTATTTATAAGAAGTTAGAGAAAAGGGAAATGAACCTTATACATACTCTTTCACATATGTGGAGGGTCTAATAAATGTTTTTCTCTTCGTTTAGACACTTAAGGAGGTAAAGCCAATGACTGATGAAATGAATCAAGAACTTTCAGAAATTAAACCTTTGGATGTCGGTGATATTGTAGAAGGCACCGTTACAAAGGTTGAGGAAAAACATGCATTGATCGATGCAGGATATAAGATAGATGGAATCTTGCCGATCAGTGAGCTTTCAAGCTTGCATGTCGAAAAAGTTAGTGATGTCTTATCTGATGGAGATACATTGACTCTAAAGGTGATCAAACTAACAGAAGAAGAGCTCGTTCTTTCAAAGCGTGCAATTTCTGCGGAAAAGGCATGGTCTGAATTGAAAGAAGCGAAAGAAAAAAACCAGACCTTAGAGGTCGAAATCGCTGACGTCGTCAAAGGCGGCCTTGTGGTCGATCTCGGCGTACGCGGGTTCATCCCAGCATCTCTTGTTGAAAAACACTTTGTAGAAGATTTTTCTTCATATAAAGGAAAGACATTGGAAGTCAAGATTGTGGAACTTGAAGAAGAAAATAATAAACTTATTTTGTCTCATCGTGCTGTATTAGAAGAACAAGAAGAATCTCAAAAACAGGACGTGCTTCAATCACTGGAAGCAGGGCAAGTATTGGAAGGTACCGTGCAACGCCTCACCGACTTCGGTGCTTTCGTCGACATCGGTGGGATTGATGGGCTTGTCCATATTTCACAACTTGCACATCATCGAGTCGAAACACCATCTGAAGTCGTTAATGAAGGTGCCACGGTGAAAGTCAAGGTACTTTCTGTCGATCGTGATAACGAACGTATTTCACTTTCCATCAAAGAAACACTACCTGGACCATGGGACAATGTAAGAGATGTCCTTGAAAAAGGTCAAGTCGTCGAAGGAACAGTGAAACGTCTCGTTTCTTTCGGCGCATTCGTTGAAGTTGCACCAGGAGTAGAAGGGCTTGTGCATATTTCTGAAATTGCCAACAAGCATATCGGAACACCTAGCGAGGTCCTTGATCAAGGTGATAAAGTTAAAGTGAAAGTATTGGACATCAACCCTGATGAGAAGAGAGTTTCCTTAAGTATCCGAGCTACATTGGAGGAAGAAAACCGTCCTTCAAAAATCGATCCAGAGTACAACAAAGAAACTGACGGAAATACAGGTTTTTCACTCGGAGATATGATTGGTGACCAACTGAAAAAGTATAAATAAGTATAAGAACAGGGGCTGATCTCACACTTCCATCTGGGAAGAAGGGATCAGCCTTTTTTAATTTGGCTGTTTTCGCATAGAGTCTCTCCATACTAAATAACATATTGGGGATTTCGTGTTTTTGATCTGACACTTTTTTATATCGGACTGCTTCTTAGATTAGATAAGTAAAAACCCTACAATCTAGAAAAGCCCCTAAAAATTCTATTCTCGATTATCTCTTCTGGCTTCTTCAGCTGTATCGAGTTTTGAAGCTCCGTCATAATGCATATTCTGGTCCCGGTCAGCTTCAACACGTTTGGATTGCTTCAACTTTCTCTCTTGTCGATCTTTTCCCACTTGTATCACTCCTTTAGTGATAGTTTTGCGGGAATTGCTTTATCCTATTCATTAAGGGGTAGGGTTTAGAAACAACAGCTTTTTTCCATACTTTGAATAGATATGAATTGAATTTCAGGTGGGGATCTTTGTATGGAAGGCACATTATTTTACTGGTTCGCGTGGATGGGTTGGACGATCAGCACATTCTTTCTAGCAAAAACAAGACAAAGGATCGTGTTTTCGGCATTGCTTTTAATTTTGATCTATTGTTCTGCTATTACGCTCGACCTTGATGGACAACTTGTCAATTTATCCCTATTTATCATTATCCTGATCAGCTATGCTTACTTAGGAATGCAAAAATTCCGAGAGCTTTGGTATTCCATTTTCATGAGTTCTATCATTTCTATATCTTATGTAGGAATGCACTTTGTAGTGGTATATGACCCAGTATGGATTTTCATCGATTTGAATTTTTTCATTGCCATTCCACTTTCCCTGATCGTCTTGCTCATGGCAAAAGACTTTCACGTTAGGTTGTCAGTACTTACATCGGGATATGCTCATGGTGAAATCGCCTATATTACATTATTCAAGGATCTCGCACCGGATTATGTGATCGGCTCTTTCATATTCCTTGATATTATCAGTCTTTCGTGCATGATTGTTTATCTATGGTCGTTGTATGAGCTATTTACAAGTACATTGAAAGTCAAGATTGACAAGCCTGTCAAGCATGTAAAAGAAAATATTCAATAAGGCTATCTGAATTTCTTCATGTTGTGGCTCTATCAGTTTTTTGCTAAAATAAATGAGTTCTGATTTTGTCGAAAAAGTTCTCTTTTTACATTTTTAAATCTGTTGATTCAAATTGTTGATTCTTACGAAATTCACTCCCTTTCAGCGTTCGACGGTCACCACAAGCCCACGGACTTAAATCCATCCCCTTGTAGTTTTGTACCGAGTAACCGCAGGCGCAGGACGTACTTGTACTGACTTCGACGTTCACCACAGGACGTGGTGGTAATTAGTCGAAGGTCATTATTATACTCGAAGATGTTTATTAATCGTGGTATTGTGGGGTCCACCTGGTTCGCTTTCCCGCAGGAGTGTCGCAAATTCCTTTAAAATCAACAATGGCTTTAACAAAGTTAAAATTCAAAGAGTTCATTTGTATATATACCAAACATACATACAAAACCGGAATATACGTGCAGCTGCATAGCGGCTGCATCTCAGAAAAGGAAGTGATCATATGCGAAAAAAACCGGTCGTAGCTGTTGTAGGAAGACCTAATGTAGGAAAGTCTACGATATTCAACCGTATTATTGGAGACCGTTTAGCTATCGTTGAAGATAAACCTGGAGTGACACGAGATCGTATTTACAGCTATGCGGAATGGTTGAATATAGAATTCAACCTCATCGATACCGGGGGAATCGATCTTGGTGATGAACCGTTATTGAAACAAATGAGGCAGCAAGCAGAAATAGCAATTGATGAAGCTGATGTCATCATTTTCATGGTTAATGGTCGTGAAGGGATAACCGCTGCTGACGAAGAAGTGGCACAAATATTATTCCGCTCAAAAAAACCTGTCGTCCTAGCGGTAAACAAAATCGATAACCCAGAACGTATGAGTGAAGTGTATGAATTCTACTCACTTGGTTTCGGTGAACCAGTACCGATCTCTGGTGCTCATGGTCTTGGTTTAGGGGATATGCTTGATGAAGTCATCAAACATTTTCCGAAAGATGAAATAGATGATTATGATGAATCTACTATCAAATTTTCATTGATCGGTCGTCCGAATGTGGGGAAATCATCTTTAGTCAATGCAATTGTTGGGAAAGAACGTGCAATTGTCAGTGATATTGCAGGAACGACAAGGGACGCTATCGATGCAAAGTTCACACGTGATGGTCAAGAATACGTGATCATCGATACTGCAGGAATGCGAAAAAAAGGAAAAGTATATGAGTCCACCGAAAAGTATAGTGTATTAAGGGCTTTAAAAGCGATCGACCGTTCAGATGTCGTGCTCGTCGTTTTGAATGCAGAAGAAGGAATCATTGAACAAGATAAGAAAATTGCTGGGTACGCCCATGAAGCTGGACGTGCAGTCCTGATCGTCGTCAATAAATGGGATGCCATTGAAAAAGATGATAAGACACTGCGTGAATTCGAACAAAAAATCAGGGATCACTTCTTATTCTTAGATTATGCACCAATTGTATTCGTTTCTGCACAGACGAAACAACGTCTTCATACGCTCATGCCTATGATCAATACCGTTGCAGAAAACCATGCAATGCGAGTAAAGACCAACGTCCTCAACGATGTTGTGATGGATGCGGTCATGATGAATCCGACTCCTACAGACAAAGGAAGACGTCTTAAAATCAATTATGTGACACAGGTTGCGATAAAACCGCCTACCTTCGTTTTGTTTGTCAACGATCCGGAACTGCTTCATTTTTCCTATAAACGATTCATTGAAAATCGTATCCGTGAAGCATTTGGATTCAAAGGAACTCCAATTCGTATCATTGCTCGTAGAAAAAATGAATAGGGGGAACTCATGGAATTCGTCAACATTATCGTAGTCAGTATTATTGGATATTTGATAGGCTCGATCAGTTTCAGCTATCAGATTGCAAAGAAAATCAAGAAAATCGACATTCGTACCCAAGGGAGCGGGAATGCTGGTGCTACCAATACATTGCGATTATTAGGTTGGGGTCCTGCTATTACTGTTCTTCTTCTGGATGCTTCCAAAGGGATCGTCGCAGTTTTATTAAGTTATCTTGTCGGTGTCGAAGGATGGATTGCCTTTATTGCTGGTTTATTTGCCATCATTGGGCATAACTGGCCGGTCTACTATGGTTTCAGGGGCGGTAAAGGTGTCGCGACGACAATCGGTGTGTTTGCGATACTCGTATTCATACCAGCATTAATTTCTGGAATTGTTGCTATTCTAACGATTGCCATCTCAAGATATGTTTCATTAGGTTCACTTATTTTCATGTTTTTAACACCTGTCCTTACCTTGATATTCGGGGACTATGATACGAACTATATAATATTGGCGACCATAATCGGATTATTGTCGTTATGGCGTCATAGACAAAACATCCAACGTCTCGTAAAAGGAACAGAAAGTAAACTTGGACAAAAGAAGGAAGTGACCAGTTGATGAAGAAAGTTGCTGTTATTGGAGCGGGGAGCTGGGGGACAGCCCTTGCGTTGGTACTTGCTGATAATGATCATGATGTTCGGATTTGGGCTCGTAGATCTGAACAAGTTGAAGAAATCAATGAGAAGCATACGAACAGCAAATACCTGCCGGACATCAAGCTCCCTGAAAATTTAGTAGCGACAAACGATCTAAAGGATGCTGTAAAAGATACCGACACAGTACTGCTTGTTACACCGACTAGTGTAATCCGGGAAGTTCTCGGTCAATTGAAGGGGATCTTCACGAAACCAGTTACACTTGTTCATGCTAGTAAAGGAATTGAACCTGATACATTATTCAGAGTGTCTGAGGTGATCGAAGACGAAATTCCAGAAACGCTCAGAAAATCGGTTGTTGTCCTTTCTGGACCGAGTCACGCTGAAGAGGTCAGCTTGAGACAACCGACGACGGTCACAGTCTCTTCAAAGGACAAGGAATCTGCAGAAGAAGTTCAAGATTTGTTCATTAATCCTAATTTCCGTGTCTACACGAATCCAGATATCGTGGGTGTGGAACTTGGTGGTTCGTTGAAGAACATCATTGCACTGGGGGCGGGTCTTTCTGATGGTCTTGGATATGGAGATAATGCCAAAGCTGCTTTGTTGACTAGGGGATTAGCGGAAATTGCAAGACTGGGAACGTTCATGGGTGCTAAGCCATTGACGTTTGCTGGACTTTCCGGCATCGGGGATCTTGTCGTTACATGTACCAGTGTACATAGTCGTAACTGGCGGGCAGGTAATCTGCTTGGGAAGGGCAACTCGCTTGAGGAAGTTCTTGAAAATATGGGAATGGTCGTCGAGGGTGTTAGAACGACGAAAGCGGCCTATCAGCTTGCACAAAAGGAAGGCGTTGAATTGCCGATTACAAATGAGCTGTACCAGGTCTTGTTCGATTCCAAGACTCCTAAGGAAGCAGTGGATTCATTGATGAGACGAAGCCGTACCCATGAAGTTGAGGATTTAAGCGCTATGCTTTCAGATCGATATACACTCGATGAAAATTAAATCCTGAATAGAACTCACGAAGTCTTTCATCTCGCATAGGATATTATGAATGTTACGTGTGAGGAGGACTTCGATGGACAGAAATTTCATGGATGACATTGAGAAAAAGACGGGTGTAAAAAAAGATGATATTTTCAAATTAGCAGATTCTGTACAAAGTGCTAATTTACGTGATGAGAAAACGATCAGACAATTGATTTCACAAGTTTCTCGTATGGCTGGTGTCCCAGTTTCTAAGGAAAAAGAAGATCAGATTGTGAAAGCGATCATAAATAATAATATCCCTCTGGACATGACCTCGATCGCGAAAATGTTCAACAAAAAATAATTGTTTAGAAAATTAGGCGATTGAGCGATACAGTATCCATAAATCTTGCATAAACTAGCATGGAATGGACAGTTTGAGCTGCAGTGGGAAATAGTTATTTAGTCATTGCTGAAGAAAGGGGCGCCCTTTTCTTCAGCTTTTAATTTGTGCTTTTATTAAATACTGATTTCTAGGAAATTCACTCCCTTCCTAGCTCATTTGCACATGGATCTCAACACTTAGAGGCTTTCCTTATGCTGGCTTCGACGTTCACCACAAAATCTCGCCTGGCTCGCTTTTCCCGCAGGGGTGTCGCGAATTCCGCTTAAATATCGCTATTGAAGTGTGAGCGGATATCTCTTCGCATTAATAGCAGAAAATGTCGATAAACGTCAAATGTTGATAAAAACGTAAATATGTACATATATCAAGGGAAATGTTCAATAAAAGCTGGGAAATGTCCATAAAACAAAAAGAATGTTCAATATAAGAAGAAATATGTATATATAACTTTTCACTCTAGCTTTACGAAGTTACCCCCATATTTTGGACAATCCTTCGTATGTTCATCAGATTTACATTTGGACAAGGATGAGATTGTGCTATAATTATACCGGTATCAAGGAGGTATGGAAATGTCTGATGGTTTATTGAAAATGTGGATTGCACTCGGCGCGATTGGTTTGATGTTTTTCGCCGTCATTTCGATAACATGGAGTCGTACGAAACTAAGTGGAATCTTCAAATTCATCGTCACGTTATTCGCGTATGTTTGCATGGTCACTGCTGGCATTCTGATCCTGCTGGTCGTCTTCAGCGGTCCAGTACCCGGTATGATCATAAACTGATCTTGGACTAGCTTACATACCACAGCACAGTGAAATAGGTGATACAATGAAACTTTTAATCCGATTGATGTCAGTTATTCTGGTGTTCACTCTCCTTACCGGATGTCTTTATCCTGAAGAGAGGCTTGGACAAAATCGAGTTCCTTATGAAGATCAATTGAATAATGTTCAAAATGCGGTCATCGAATACCGAAAAGATAATGGCGTCCTACCCATCGCAAACCGTGATCAAGGTACGCCTATATATGTTAAATATCCTATTGATTTTGGGAAACTAGTTCCTCGTTACATGCAAGAGCCTCCAGGCAATTCTTATGAAAATGGAGGAGTCTATCAATATGTCCTTTTCGATGTTGAAAAGGATCCGAAGGTCAAACTTGTAGACCTTGAAACAGTGGAACAAGTGAAGGATTATAAAACGAAGTTGAGACTGTATATCCAAAAGCATAAATATCCACCATATGATAAAGTTCTCGCAAACGAAAGATATACTTTGAAACATAAAGAATTAGGTTATAAAGAACAACCGACAGTCAAAAGTCCATTTACAGGAAATCACCTTCCATTGATTGTCGATAATAAGAATAATGTCTATATTGATTATTCGATGGATCTCTATCAGGCTCTTGAAAAGAAGGAGCATAACTATAAGAAGGGTGATGACATCAGAGATATCCTTGTTGAAGATTCTCCATTCGTCCCTGCCTTTTCTGTTCCTTATACTGTTGAAGATGGTGAACCTGTTTTTTTACTAAAATAGGTATGTTCCCTCCTCTCTACCAATAAAGTGTAGAAAGGGAGGGATTTTTTTGTGCGTCAAAAATATCAAATGGTTCAACAGGAAGTATCATCGAGAACGGTGAGAGCAGCTGATGGCGAATATGAGTTCCTGCATGTTCTTCCTATAGGACTTTGTAAGAGATAAATTTTGATCTTTTGCAATGATATTTTTGAAAATAATGCAGAATCAGTCATATTCATTGGACAACATCCATAGACATATATTGTCTATAACTACCCAAACACTACTCTGGAATGGGGAGGGGAACTAATGGAAAAAGTAGATATCTTCAAAGATATCGCAGAACGGACTGGCGGCGATATTTATTTGGGTGTAGTGGGGGCTGTTCGAACCGGTAAATCGACTTTCATCAAAAAGTTCATGGAACTCGTCGTCCTGCCGAACATTGAGAGCGAAACAGATAAAGCACGTGCACAGGATGAACTGCCTCAAAGTGCAGCAGGTAAAACGATCATGACGACAGAGCCGAAATTCGTCCCGAACAATGCAGTGAAAATTGAAGTGGATGAAGGTCTGGAAGTGAACATACGATTAGTTGATAGCGTTGGTTATGCAGTTCCTAGCGCAAAAGGTTACGAGGACGAAAATGGCCCTAGAATGATCCATACACCATGGTATGAGGAACCGATCCCGTTTCATGAAGCAGCAGAGATCGGGACGAGGAAAGTCATCCAGGAACACTCGACACTAGGTGTGGTCGTGACGACCGACGGATCCATCGGTGAGATTCCACGCTATGATTATGTTGAATCCGAGCATAGAATCGTCGAAGAGCTGAAAGAAGTCGGAAAGCCATTCATCATGGTTATCAATTCGGTTCATCCACATCACCCGGAAACGGAAAAGTTGAGAAGGCAGTTAGCTGAAGAACATGATATTCCAGTACTTTCATTAAGTGTCGAGAGTATGACCGAACATGATATAAACAATGTATTAAGAGAAGTCCTTTATGAATTCCCGGTACTCGAGGTCAATGTCAACCTTCCTAGCTGGGTCATGGTGTTGAACAATGAGCACTGGTTAAGACACAGCTATGAAGAGTCTGTTCGCGAAACAGTGAAAGATATCAAACGATTACGTGATGTCGATCGAGTTGTCGGTAATTTTACTGATTTTGAATTCATTGATGAAGCACGACTCGCAGGTATCGAGATGGGGCAAGGGATTGCAGAAATCGATCTATATGCTCCAGATGACTTGTACGATCAAATCTTGAAAGACGTGGTAGGGGTCGAAATCAGAGGTAAGGATCACCTCCTCCAACTGATGCAGGAATTCGCCCATGCAAAGTCTGAATACGATCAAATCTCAGATGCCCTACGTATGGTGAAACAGACAGGGTATGGCATTGCAGCACCGGCATTGTCTGATATGAGTTTAGATGAACCGGAAATCATCCGCCAGGGCTCCAGGTTCGGTGTTCGATTGAAAGCTGTCGCACCATCGATTCATATGATCAAAGTCGATGTAGAATCAGAATTCGCACCGATCATCGGAACAGAAAAACAAAGTGAAGAACTGGTTCGGTACTTGATGCAAGATTTTGAAGATGATCCTTTATCAATCTGGAACTCAGATATATTCGGCCGATCACTTAATTCGATTGTAAGAGAAGGTATTCAGGCAAAAATCTCGTTGATGCCAGAAAACGCCAGATACAAATTGAAAGAAACCTTAGAGAGAATCATTAACGAAGGTTCAGGCGGTCTGATTGCGATCATCTTATAATAAAAAAGACTCCAATAAGAGGAGTCTTTTTTATTTGCTCTGGATTATGAAAAATACATTACATCAATATTGGATATTTTGAAATTTGCGCAACACCTGCGGGAAAAGCGAACCAGTCGAGATCCCGCACTAAAAGGATCTTCGACTATAATAATGAACTTCGACCAAATACCACCACGTCCTGTGGTGAACGTCGAAGTCAGCATAAGGAACGCTTCTAAGAATTCTCATCGCAGACACGAAAATGATTTCATTTTTGTGTTGACATCCTGTGCAAGTGAGGAGGCTTGCGGAAGTAGGCAAATGCAAGGAAGTGATGTCTAGCTCAGCGACCAGTCACACTTCCTGCGGCGGTCGACACATTGATTGACATCCTTATGAGTCGGCCCGCGCAGAACCAAGTCTTTGTTTGGTTCGAGCCCCCTCGTCAGTTTTCCAGTGACCTACGTGCCTTAGCGGGTCGCTTCCGCTTTTCTTTATCCCGCGGATAGGGAGTGAATTTCCTAGAAATCAACAATAAAAACTGACCTACTATCTGTGAAAGAGGTGGTATCGACAGAAAAGGATCCGCTTTCATAGAAAATCTTTGTACAACAACCAGATGAATGTTATCATTTTATAACACGTTGATATGGAGCGTTGTCAGCCCTTTTCCATTGTCTTTTTACGAATATGACCACATCGACATGTAAAAATGTTTAAAATTTACAGACATTTATACAAATATCTAGAAAAAATATTGAATTCCTAAACATTTTCGTTTAATATAAGGCATGTCAACGTATTCACGCTGTTAGTTCTTTGAATAATTGGTTATAATGACTAAAAATCGATTAACGAAAAATCAATAACCATTTGAGAGGAGGTGAGTCGTGTGAACAAGACAGATCTTATCAATTCAGTATCTGAGCAAACCCAACTTTCTAAGAAAGACGTTTCTAAAACAGTTGATGCTGTATTTGGAGCGATTGAAGAATCATTAAAAGGCGGGGACAAGGTTCAACTCATCGGTTTCGGTAACTTCGAAGTACGTGAGCGTGCTGCTCGTAAAGGCCGTAACCCGCAAACAGGAGATGAAATTGAAATCCCTGCTAGCAAGGTACCTGCATTCAAACCAGGTAAAGCCCTTAAAGACGCTGTAAAGTAATCGTACATAGGGCGTGAAAGGAGAGTCGATTCCATCGGCTCTTCTTTTTTGCTTATTAAGAGGCTATTATGCTATTATCTGTTTGATACTGTATTGAATGAAGGAGATTAGAAATGGATCACGAAAAAATAGAAACAGCTGTTAAGATGATACTTGAAGCGATAGGTGAAGACCCTGAACGTGAGGGGCTATTAGATACACCTAAACGGGTTGCAAGAATGTATGAAGAAGTTTTTCAAGGATTGAATCAAGATCCTGCTGAACATTTCAAAACGGTTTTTGGTGAAGACCATGAGGAATTGGTATTAGTGAAGGATATCCCGTTTTACTCGATGTGTGAACACCATCTTGTACCTTTCTTTGGTAAAGCGCATGTCGCCTATATTCCGAAGGGCGGAAAAGTGACCGGGCTCAGTAAATTGGCGAGAGCTGTCGAAGCGGTAACCAGACGCCCACAGCTTCAAGAAAGAATTACCTCTACGATTGCAGATTCTTTATTGAATTCACTTTACCCTTATGGAGTGATGGTTGTGATTGAAGCTGAACATATGTGCATGACAATGCGGGGCGTTAAGAAGCCAGGTTCGCAAACGATTACTTCCGCAGTACGAGGAATTTTCGAAAAAGACCAAGCTGCCCGTGCTGAAGTGATGGGCTTGATCAAGTCATAAACGAGGAGGAAGTACTATGGCCACATCAGAGAACGAATTTTTCGTGATCAAGGCAAAAGAGAACGGTGTTAACGTAATTGGTTTAACGCGAGGTTCGGATACACGTTTCCACCATTCAGAAAAGCTCGATAAGGATGAAGTGATGATTGCACAATTCACTGAGCATACTTCTGCCGTAAAAGTAAGAGGGAAAGCTGTCATTCAGACAAGACATGGCGAGATGCATACAGATCAAGACTGATTTTCGGTTGTTAACGATAGCGTTGAGTGTCAGTGTTCATTTGTTCAAAACACCGACACTCAGTCAGCCATTGGTAAAACATAATTCAGTGCCCCTTAACCATCAAATCTTAAAAGACGACCGCATGATATGAGGGGTTTTATGATATAATAAGCAGTACCAAGTTGGTTGATTTCATACATACTGTAAATACAAGACGATTTCTTGAATCCGTTTTGTTCTTCATAGATTCATGAAATGGTGGGGGCAAAAAATCAATGAATAACAACGACATAGGTCGGAAGATTTCGGATCTGCTACTACAAATAAACCAAAAATTACAACATCCTTATCTTATGCGTTTCATCGAGCAACCTGTCATAGATGAGGACAAGCTTCTCCTTACATATATCATGCTCAAGGAAAAAGAGTTGAGTGATGTAGAACTGGAATACTTTGCTGTTTCAACCATGCTTGTCCAGGTCGCATTGGATACACACGAGAAGATTTCCTCACACGATCTGACGGAGGATCATGAGAGGAAAAAACGGCAATTGACGGTTTTAGCAGGGGATTACTATAGTAGTCTGTACTATTATCTATTATCTGAAATAAAAGATTTAACGATGATCCGGACCCTTGCTCAAGCGATTCAAGAAATCAATGAAAATAAAATGCAATACTATAAAAACGAGAATCAATCTATCGAAAATTCAATGGAAAACATCCATCGGATCGAATCCTCACTATTGTTGAAAACTGCAGATCACTTCCACCTTCCATTATGGAAAGGCATAGCTGACGAATTTACGTTCATGAAACGGATGCTAGTGGAAAGAAAGAGCATACAGAACAACACATATACTCCATTAGTCGCGAAAATCATGAAACAATTGAACCGTTCAAAAGGAGGCTGGCTATCTTTGAAGAATCAAATTCTCGAAGTGGTCGATGCTTATATCCTGCATTCGAAGATTCGTTTGGAAAAATTGTGGGCTGAAGAACCTGTCATGAGTTCAATGTTAGAAAAACGAATCGAACAATACATCGAGCAATCAGGTTTCAGGATGAAGAAATATGCAGAAGAAGGGTGATCAAGTGCAGCAAGAGACGAAAGAACAGCGTGTGCACCAAGTATTTGAATCTATTTCGAATCATTACGACAAAATGAACTCGATCATCAGCTTCCAGCGACATGTCGCGTGGCGTCGTGATACCATGAAACGTATGGATGTACAAAAGGGTTCAACTACATTGGACGTCTGCTGTGGAACAGGCGATTGGACGATTGCCATGGCGAAGGCGATCGGTCCAAAAGGAAAAGCTATCGGACTGGATTTCAGTAAAAATATGTTGTCTGTAGGTGAAGAGAAGGTAAAAGATGAAGGTTTAGCCAATATTCAGCTGCAACACGGGAATGCCATGGAACTGCCCTACGATGATAACGGATTTGACTATGTGACCATCGGTTTCGGCTTGAGGAATGTACCTGATCTTAATCAGGTGTTGAAGGAAATGCACCGCGTCGTCAAACCTGGCGGCAAAGTCGTTTGCCTTGAGACTTCGCAACCGACTATACCAGTATTCCGACAGCTCTATTATGGCTATTTCCGTTATCTCATGCCAGCATTGGGGCGTATTTTTGCAAAAAGCTATCAACAATATTCTTGGCTGCAAGAATCAGCTAAAGACTTTCCGGGGAGAAAGGAATTAGCTGTACTCTTCGAAGAGGCTGGTTTCGTGAACGTGGAAGTCATTCCATATTCAGGTGGCGTAGCAGCAACCCATATTGGTTATAAACCCGTTGCACCACAAGAACGTCAGGGTTAAGGTGAAGTTATGAAATTAACAACAATCTATTCTCATTTGCGTAATGACCTCTCAACAATTGAAAATGACCTGGAAAAGACCATTGAAGCACAACATTCGATTCTTCAAGATGCATCGATTCAATTATTGAAAGCAGGGGGAAAAAGGATCCGCCCTGTTTTTGTGTTGTTGTCTGCCCAGTTTGGTAAATACGATGTGGATCGCGTGAAAAAAGCGGCTGTAGCGTTAGAACTCATCCATATGGCTTCTCTTGTCCACGATGATGTCATTGATGATGCATCATTACGACGTGGAAAATCCACTATCAAAGCCCAGTATGATAACCGTGTAGCGATGTATACAGGTGATTATATCTTTGCTAGGTCTTTAGAGTATATTACTTATTTGAATAACCTGGAGGCGCATAAGGTTTTATCCGGAGCAATCATGGAAATGTGCCTGGGAGAGATTGAACAAATCAAGGAACAATATGAACTCAATCAGAATTTGCGGGATTATTTTAGAAGAATCAAGCGTAAGACCGCATTATTGATCTCTGTCAGTTGTGAATTGGGGGCTCTTGCAGGAGATGCCGATCCTCATGTCCAGAGACAGCTTAAACAGTTCGGTTATTATGTCGGGATGGCCTTCCAGATTACGGATGACATCTTGGATTTCACTTCTACGGAGAAACAGCTCGGTAAACCTGCAGGAGGCGACCTTCAACAAGGAAACATCACTTTGCCTGTATTTTTTGCAATGAAGGATCCTGCTTTCAAAGAGAGACTGGAAAACGTGTTTGAAAATCAACCAATACCACAAAGTTTGATAGAAGGATTGATCAGAGAAATCAAGGATATGGGGGCGATTGCAGAATCGAAGGAAATTTCCGATCGTTATTTGAAAAAAGCCTTCCTTGCTCTAGAAAAGCTTCCAGATAACCGTGCCAAGCGGTCTCTGAAACAAATCTCTGAATATATCGGCCGCAGAAACTATTAAAAGTTGTGAAAACGCTTAAAATTTGATAAAATCATTTCGGACAACCAAGGACGTCCGAAAATCATACATAAGTAAGGGGTAAAAATAATGGAAAAGACTTTTTTGATGGTAAAGCCTGACGGCGTTCAACGTAACCTTATCGGAGAAATCGTAAGCCGATTCGAGAAAAAAGGATATAAATTGGCTGGTGCAAAGCTGATGCAGATTTCTGATGAATTAGCCCAGAATCACTACGGTGAGCATAAAGAACGTCCATTTTTCGGTGAGCTTGTAGATTTCATCACTTCCGGACCAGTTTTTGCAATGGTTTGGGAAGGTGAAAACGTAATCGCGTCAGCTCGCAACATGATGGGAAAAACAAATCCATCTGATGCTGCTCCTGGCACAATCCGCGGTGATTATGCTGTCCAAGTAGGTCAGAATATCATCCACGGTTCTGACTCTCCTGAAAGTGCCGAGAGAGAAATCAACTTGTTCTTCAAAGATGAAGAATTGGTGAACTACGACAAGTCAATTGCTAAGTGGGTATAAGCAACACTGTGAACCAGCCGAATACAATCGGCTGGTTTTTTTGTAGGCTTTTACCCATCATTGATTTCTACGAAATCCACTCCATTTCCGCGGGCAAACGAAAAGCGGAAGCGACCCGATTAGTCGGTGTAGGCCACTGGAAAACTGACGAGGAGGCTCGAACCAAACAAAGACTTGGTTCTGAGTGGGCTTACTCATAAGAATGTTTGATCAATGTGTCGACCGCCGCAGGAAGTTTGAAGTGATCCAAATTATAGTCGAAGTTCATTACTATAGTCGAAGATCCTTTTAGTTCGGGGTCTCGTTTGGCTAGTTTTTCCCGCAGGAGTGTCGCGAATTTCGCTTAAAATCAATAATTAAATTTAATTGTGCCCAGTATCTATTGAAATTCTCTGTAAGATGACTGCAAAACAGCGTTTTATAACCACATAATCAAAATATATCGAATTCCATTTTTCTTTTTGTCTCATTCTTTCATAAATAATTAGCTTGTTAACCGATATATATAGTAGAAAACACAAATGAGGAGAAGAAAAAAATGGATCAGGATTATTCACAGTTTTCAACACAAATCAAGCAGGTGACGGGAATTGATTTAAATCTTTATAAAGAGGCGCAAATGAAACGCCGACTTATCGCTCTAAGGGAAAAGAAGGGCTATGACACATTCTCTGATTTTTATGATGCAATGGAAAGGGATAACATACTGCTCAAGGAATTCCTGGATAGGATGACAATCAACGTTTCAGAGTTTTTCAGAAATCCATCAAGATGGAAAGTGCTTCAAAAAGAATGGATCCCTGCATTGAAAAATGGGAAAGATTACTTGAATGTGTGGAGTGCAGCATGTTCTACTGGAGAAGAACCCTATACTCTTGCTATGATATTAAGAGAGAGTATTCCTTCTGAGAAATTTTCAATCCTCGCTACCGATATTGATGAATTAGCGATAAAGCGGGCAAAGCTTGGTTATTATCTCGAAAAAAGCCTGAAGGATGTACCTGAAAAAATGAAGAAGGAATATTTCGAAAAAGATGGAATTGGTTTTAAGGTAAGTGATGTACTGAAAGAAAAAATTCATTACGAAAAACATAACATGCTTGCCGATCCATTCAAGTCTAATTTCGACCTTATCGTTTGCCGGAATGTCATGATTTATTTTACTGAGGATGCAAAAAAGCAGCTCTACGCGAAGTTCAGTCAAGCTTTAAGTCCTGGAGGTATTTTGTTTGTTGGAAGCACCGAACAGATTTTTAATCCGAATCAATTTGGACTTGAATCCGTTGCAACATTTTTCTATAGGAAAAAGTGAATGGATGGACACAGGATCGATTCTGTAGGGCTAGCTAAAAAACGGAATACTTGGATTATTTGATTCAGTCAGAGGAGTTTTAAATTGGAAACCATTGAAGTAAGAACGGATAACGAACAATACCCTGTTTTTATCGGACAAGGGATGATTTCAAATTTAAATAATATTATCAAGGAATCTGTCCCAGAGTGCAGCAGCATTTTAATTATTTCTGATAGTAATGTTGCACCGCTTTATCTCGAACTAGTCAAGAAGGAACTAGAAGATCATCAGGTGAATGAATGGGTCATCCCTGCAGGTGAATCAAGTAAATCTTTGCGGGAGTATGAAAAGGGCATTACCTACGCATTGCGTTGTCAATTGGATCGTAAATCTCTGATCATAGCCCTTGGAGGCGGAGTTGTCGGAGACCTTGCTGGTTTCATAGCTGCCACATATCTTCGTGGTATCAGGTTCATCCAAATCCCAACAACACTGCTAGCTCATGACAGTAGTGTAGGGGGAAAGGTGGGTATCAATCATTCCTTAGGTAAAAATCTGATCGGAGCCTTCCATCAACCCGAAGCAGTCCTGTTCGATATCGATTTCCTTAAAACATTGCCTGCCAGGGAATGGCGATCCGGATTTGCCGAGATTGTAAAGATGGGGCTTATTAGAGATGCAAGATTCTATGAATATCTATCATCTAATGTTGAGACTCTTCCCGTAAAAGAAGACATACTGGAAAAAGTCATCAAACGCGCCATTGAACTGAAGGCAGAAATCGTACGGTTGGATGAGCGTGAAGCTGGAATACGAGCATATTTGAACCTCGGGCACACACTCGGTCATGCTATCGAAGCTGAAAGCAGGTATCAAAGCATTTCGCATGGAGAAGCTGTCATGATCGGGATGCTTTATGCAATCAAGTTGAGTGAAAAGCGATTGGACCGTTCGATCGTCTCTGCAAAATTTTATGACTGGATCAGCCAATTAGGATACGCGAATTGGCATCCTACCTTGAACCGGCCGAGGTTATTGCTCGAGAGAATAAAGCAAGACAAGAAAAATAGCAGACAACAAATCTGGATGGTCTTACTGGAGGAATGTGGTGTAGCGACCCTCGAAAAGGTAGAGGATCAATTTATACTTGAGCAATTGGATACTTTCAAGTCTTGGGTAAAATCAAACGGTACGAGATGAGGGTGTACACACCAGACAAGGAACAACTGAAATTTTCGAAGCAATCTACTTAATATGATTTGGGACAGGGGTGTTTGTATGAAAGCGAAACAGCAGATTTTATCATTGAAAGCCTATCAACCAGGTAAACCTATTGAAGAGGTCAAAAGGGAACTCGGATTGACATCAGTGACGAAACTCGCATCGAATGAAAATCCGTTTGGCTGTGCACCAGCTGTAAAAGATGCCGTAATGGATGAGTTGAATAGTGTATCAATCTATCCGGATGGATATGCAGCAGAAATAAGATTCAAGCTAGCCGACTATTTGAATGTAAAACCGCAACAAATTCTATTCGGAAATGGTTCAGATGAAGTGGTCGAGATGTTTTGCCGTACATATTTATCGCCTGGATCAAACACCGTCATGGCTTCACCGACCTTTCCGCAATACAAACACAATTCGGTGATAGAAGGTGCTGAGATCATAGAAATACCTCTTACAAAGGATGGAAAGCACGATCTTGATAGAATGTATGAAGCGATCGATAGGAATACGAAGATCGTCTGGATATGCAGTCCAAATAATCCAACAGGGACGTATGTCACGGAAAAAGAACTCGTATCATTCCTGGAAAAGGTACCGCCTGATGTCATTGTAGCTTGTGATGAAGCTTACCAGGAATACGTTGTCGCGGACGACTATCCCGATACATTGGCGCTTCAACGTGATTATCCTAATTTGATCCTATTCCGGACTTTTTCCAAAGCATTCGGATTAGCTTCTTTACGTATCGGATATGGTGTGGCGCATGAGGATCTGATTAAAGTCGTTGATCCGGTCCGTGAACCCTTCAATACTTCTCGCGTTGCACAAAGAGCAGCAATCACGGCGCTGGATAATTTGGATTTCATTAAGATGTGTAGTGAGCGGAACCGTGAAGGAATGAAAATGTATGAGGATTTTTGTAATAAATATGATTTGGACTATTTCCCATCACAAGGGAACTTCATCCTGATCGATTTTAAAACGAAACAGGGAGATGAAGTGTTCAATTATCTGTTGAAGAACGGTTATATCGTCCGTTCAGGAAATGCTTTAGGTTTTCCTACAAGTGTACGTATTACGGTGGGAAGTACTGAACAGAACGAAGGGATTATACAATGTCTATCCAATTGGCTGGACAGTGATTCGAACGGGTGATTTTATCAGAAAAGATACAATTATATAAATTTTCAAAAAATATATTGATTTTTCAATATAGCTTGTTATAATAATTGTAGTATGGTTTCTCTCCACTCCTATCCATATAATAATGGACTATTGATCCAGTTACCTTGCAGGTCTTCTGCATGTTAACTGGACTTTTTTTTATTTGTTAGGCTATGTTAAAGGATTTTGTTGATTTTTAATCGAAATTTGCGACACTCCTGCGGGAAAAGCGAGCCAGGCAAGACCCACACTAAAAGGATCTTTCGACTATAATAATGAACTTCGACTAAATACCACCACGTCCTATGGTGAACGTCGAAGTCAGTACATCCAGTACAAGTACGTCCTATGGTGAACGTCGAAGCCAGCAGAAGGAAAGCTTCTAAGAATTCTCATCGCAGACACGAAAATGGTTCCATTTTTGTGTTGAGATCCTGTGCAAGTGAGGAGGTTTGCGGAAGTGAGTTAATACAGTGAAGTGATTTCTAGCTCAGCGACCAGTCACTTGGATCACTTCAAACTTCCTGCGGCGGTTGACACATTGATTAAACATCCTTATGAGTAAGCCCACTCAGAACCAAGTCTTTGTTTGGTTCGAGCCTCCTCGTCCGTTTTCCAGTGGCCTACACCGACTAATCGGGTCGCTTCCGCTTTTCGTTTGCCCGCGGAAGGGGAAGTGAATTTCGTAGAAATCAACAATCTAAACTAACAGAACCTTTTATTAAAATTGCCCATACGGATAGCTTTGAAGCAAAAAAGTTCTGAAACTTGGCCTCACCTCATAGCCTGTCTATAACACCGTTGTTCTATTTGAGGAGGGGACCGTAGGGTATGGAATATATTTTAGAAAATGTCTGGACGACTGATAAAGATCCTCGGCAAAAACATGTGCATATCAAAAATAACGTCGTGTGTTACGTTTCAGAAAGACCTCTTAAAATGAAGTGTTTAACTGTAAATTCTGCTGGATTGAATGTGATCCCTGGGCATATTCTTAGACAATTTGAAATCAACGAAATTAATGAGGAAACATTGCTCACGCAGTGTGAAGAACTTGTTCTTCAGGGATGTACCGCTATTGTCACCGCTTTTCCGTTGAAATACACAAAAGAATTCGTCCCTCGTTTAGAAGATTTCAGAAAACAACTCGCTATCTTTCCCATCGACTACGTAATTGGTCTTCAGATGCCTATGACTCGTATTTCCCCTTCACTGATCAGAACCTGCCAGAAACACAAAATCCCTTTCATCAATGCAATTGTAGAACAAGAGGAAGATTTGGAGACTGTCATTTGGGAATGGATCAGGAATGTGAACTTTCCATACACGATCCCAATCGTTGCTGATTGGTCGCAACTTCCAGTGCATGAAAAAAGATTAGTCCAATTGAAAGAGAAGTGGAACAGAATCTGTAAAGAGAAGTCGATCTGTACAATAGATGCCTTCCCTGATGAAGGTGAACGCTTTACAAAAGAACAACTACAAGGACTTGGGATCTATCCTAAAAAGGGTTCATGGGTATCCGGCTGTGATGTGGATTATCTGATTTATAAAGAAAACATTTCGGTTGATGAGGAACAAATACTCAAGTATGATGGAAGTAATAATCCAGATATTGTTGTACAAAATGGAAAGGTCATCAAAGCGGGAAATGAAATCCACCTTGAACAAGGTGCTGGAAGAGAGTTGAGAATCATCCGTCCAGGTATCTTCCGTGCGATGTCCAACGACTTGTTATAGAAAGAAAGGATGTCCATCATGCCCAGTGTGCAGGAAGCTATTGAGAGTATAGACCGGGGAGAGATTGAAAAGGGACTCGGTTTATTGAAAAACGTACGAGAAAACGCTGATCATGATACGTTGCTAGAGATTGCACAACTATACAGCGAACTTGGATTCATGGAAGAAGCAATCGATGTCACAGAGGAATTGATTGCATTTTATCCGGATTTAGATGAGTTGAAATTATTTGCAGCCGAACTATATATGGAAATAGAACGGGAAGAAGAAGCACTCCAGCAGCTTTCAACCATCACACCTGATCATGATGGATATCTTGAAGCTCTCGTGCTTTCCGCTGATTTATATGAAAGACAAGGACTTACTGAAGTGGCAGAACAAAAATTGTTGACTGCTAAACGAATTGCTCCAAATGAACCGGTTATTACTTTCGGACTTGGGGAATTTTATTTGCATCAAGGGAATTTTAATAGAAGTAGGATTTATTATGAAGAATTGCTCAAATCCGGACATGAACATTTCAATCAGACTCCTGTCTTATTACGGATGGCAGAATCTTTGACAGGGTCCGGTCAATTTGAGGAAGCCTTGAAATATTACGAAAAAGGACTTCAGGATGAGTCAAACCCGGATGATTGGTTCGGGTATGCATTGACAGCAAGCAGGATCGGTGAATACCAGAAGACAATACAAGCCCTCAATCACTTGAAGGAATTGGATCCACAATATACGACGTTATACCCGGCATTGGCACAGGCGTATGAGGAGGAGGGGGCATTAAAGGAAGCGATGGATGTTAGCCTTGAAGGGATCCGGTGGGATGAATTCAATGAGGAATTATACCTTCAGGCTGGAAAACTGGCCTTCCGCTTGAATGATCAGGAAAATGGGATTGAGCTGCTGAAGAACACGTTAAGTCTGAATCCATCTAACATGAAAGCGACTTCTGTTCTGATGGAACAATACTTGCAGGATGAAATGTTCGAAGCTCTTATAGACCTGGCAGTTGAGATTGAACGTTACGGTGACCTTTCACCTGATGCGAACTGGAAAACAGCAGTTGCGTATAGGGAACTAGAAGATGATGAAAACGCATTGGAAAAGTATGAAGAGGCATATACTGAGCTTAAAGAACAGCCTGAATTCCTAGAGGATTATGGATGGTATTCCCTTGAAATCGGTCAGCGAGACAAGGCAAAGATCTTATTCACAAAAGCGATGGAAATCGATCCAGACCGTTTCCACTTGGAAGAAGAAATCAACAGGCTAAAGGATTTGTGAAAATTTTGGTGCCCTTTCCATCACAGGAAATTCTTAAAATCACACAAAAATTTCACAATAAAGAAGGAATTGAATGTTTAGAGATAGAACATAGTAAGTAATCATCAAATGAATCATGTGAATTTGTTGAGCTGTAGGAAATTGTAAGATCTCGAATGACATGGGAATGATGGAGGGATTGCAATGAGCAGCACCGTTACCGTCCTAGAAAAAAAGGATTTTCTAAAATGGTTTCTAAACCACTATCAACTGAAAAAGCGTGAATGTGTATGGTTGCTGAACTATTTGGTAAGTGATGAAGCGCTGATGGAAAATGTCCATTTCGTGGAGAACGCAGAATACTGTCCGAAGGCAATCATCATGTCCACTAACTGTGTAGACGGTGTACCATTCAGGTTCTATAAACAGAATATCCTGACTACGGACGCAGAAAAATCGTTTCATGATATCCGTTTGAATCAGGACGAGGACGTTTATATCGAATTGAAGTTCAAAGGAGCATACCGTACCCCGCAATACGTAGCTGTACTAGAGGAAAACCCCCATATTCCAGAGAACATGGTACCAGATAAGAAGTATGGATTATGGGCAGAAATGATCCTTGATCAATCATTCAGCCATTTCCGTAAGAAATCGTTACAATCGCAAATCGATGAGGCGCTTGATCGGAAGGATTACGATTCCTTTGAACGGTTGACTAAAGAACTTAATAAGCTATGATGATCAGAATTTTGAGATTATGTAGCTGCTCGCCATAATGAACAAACCCTTTCAAAGAGAGAAAGAGGGTTTGTTTTTTTTGAGTATTAGGACTGTTTTGCTTGGGCCCTTTTAGTAAAAATTGTTGTTTTTTGAATTCGTCGGAAATATACTCGCTTTCCGCGGGCAAACGAAAAGCGGAAGCGACCCGATTAGTCATGTAGGTCACTGGAAAACTGACGAGGAGGCTCGAACCAAACAAAGACTTGGTTCTGCGTGGGCTTCCTCATAAGAATGTTTAATCAATGTGTCGACCGCCGCAGGAAGTTGAAGTGATCCAAGTGACTGGTCTCTGAGCTAGACATCACTTCACTGCATTAACTTACTTCCGAAAACCTCCTCACTTGCATAGGATGTCTCAAAACGAGATGAAAAGCCCAAAATAACACTTCATACGGACAAAACAGTGCTGAAAAACGAGATACAAGTTCACGAGCTTAAACACAGTCAGCTTTATCCTTTGGATGAATTGTTCAACCTTAATCTTTTCTTAACCCAATTGCTAATGGTAAACTGAGGGGGAATGCACTTGAAGAAGGATGTGAACGATGATGAAATGGTGCTCAAAGGATCTGGACATGTACTTACAAGCTTCAGAGTATGTAGACACAGCAATCGTACCGTTGATTCCGATTACATGGGGATCACAAATGAAGAATCATATACTCAAAGGTGAATTTCCTTTGATCTTATCTGAGGAAATCGAGCGACAATTGAAGGGGCGTGTATTCCTTTTTCCTGCTGTTACATATTTGGTTGGCGAGTCTGATACAGATGTTCTAAAGCGGATTACTGTCCTTACTGATGAACTTGAAAATGGAGGAATGCCATACCCCGTGTTCATCACGTCGGACGCAAGGTGGACAGGAATGGAAGAGTTCGGAGATCGTCTGGTCAATATTCCGCCCGTGCCATTAGAACATATGGATGAAGAATATCAGAGGGAAATCGTTTCTGAACAAGTCAAGCATATTCTACAAATTGTCACAAAAAAGTGGCAAAACACATTTTAAAGCGAATAGATTGATTGAAATGGACAATCATATTATTGACGAGGTTGTTAAGTTACGCTATCATGTTAATGTCCTAGTAATATATGTGTAATATAATCAATTGTCCGGTTGGACTTAGTCTACTGCGTAAGGGGGGAAACCAATGGCCAACAAAGATGAAGTCTCCAGACGACAATTTTTGAACTATACCTTAACCGGTGTTGGTGGATTCATGGCTGCGGGCATGCTCTTACCGATGGTACGGTTTGCGATCGATCCTGTCTTGAAACAAGGGGCGGGCCAAGATATGGTAGCTGTTGTCGAAGAGAGTGAAATTACTGAAGAACCGCAAAGATTTACGTTTAAAGTTAACCAAAAAGATGGCTGGTATGAATCAGAAGTCACACAAGCTGCCTGGGTGTTCAAAGACAAGAATGGTGACATCGTTGCATTATCACCAATCTGTAAGCACCTTGGCTGTACAGTAGACTGGGGGACAGACCCTTCTCATCCAAACCAATTCTATTGTCCTTGTCACGGAGGACGGTATACGAAGGATGGCACGAACGTGAAAGGTACGCCACCGCTTGCACCACTTGATGTGTATCAGAAAGAGGTCAAGGATGGAAAGATTTATTTAGGTCAAGCAGAACCACAGTAGAAAGGGGCGTAATTGATGTTACAAAAAATGTATGACTGGGTAGATGAACGTCTTGATATTACGCCTATGTGGCGAGATATTGCAGACCATGAAGTGCCTGAGCATGTCAACCCTGCTCACCATTTCTCAGCGTTCGTTTACTGTTTCGGCGGATTGACGTTTTTCATCACGGTAATCCAAATTCTTTCTGGAATGTTTTTGACGATGTATTATGTTCCGGACATAATCAATGCCTATGAATCCGTTCATTATCTGCAAAATGAAGTCGCATTCGGTGTTATTGTCCGTGGAATGCACCACTGGGGTGCTAGTCTAGTAATCGTAATGATGTTTCTACATACTTTACGTGTTTTCTTCCAGGGTGCGTACAAAAAACCTCGTGAATTGAACTGGGTAGTCGGAGTATTGATTTTCGGAGTCATGCTTGGACTCGGTTTCACAGGTTATCTGTTACCTTGGGACATGAAAGCGCTTTTCGCAACGAAGGTTGGTCTTGAAATCGCGGTGACCGTTCCTGTAATTGGACCTGCATTGAAAACATTGTTAGCAGGTGATGCTACGATCATCGGAGCACAGACATTGACGCGATTCTTCGCAATCCATGTATTTTTCTTGCCTGGTGCTCTTCTTGGCCTGATGGGGGCGCACTTTATCATGATTCGAAAGCAAGGAATTTCTGGACCACTGTAAAAGATGCGATAGGATAAGGAGGGAGAAAGATGCATCGTGGCAAAGGTATGAAGTTTGTCGGGGATTCCCGAATCCCTGCAGAACGTAAGCCTAACATTCCAAAGGATTACTCCGAGTATCCTGGGAAAACGGAAGCGTTCTGGCCAAACTTCCTTTTAAAAGAATGGATGGTCGGATCCGTATTCTTGATTGGCTATCTCATCCTGACAGTCGTTCACGAATCACCGCTTGAGCGTAAAGCGGATCCAACGGATGCGAGTTACATTCCGTTACCAGACTGGTATTTCTTATTTTTATACCAATTATTGAAATATAAATATGCAGCAGGGGATTACACACTGATCGGAACGGTCATCATGCCAGGCTTGGCATTTGGCGCCCTATTGCTTGCACCATGGTTGGATCGTGGACCGGAGCGTCGTCCGAAGAAACGACCTGTAGCGACTACTATGATGCTATTGGCATTGATTTCAATCGTCTTTCTGACTTGGGAATCAGTTGTCAACCATGACTGGGAAAAAGCTGAAGAACAGGGTAAACCGGTTGAAGTGGAAATTGATAAGGAAGCTGAGGGTTATAAAATTTATCAGGAACAAACCTGTATAGGTTGTCATGGTAATAATCTTCAGGGTGGAAGCGGACCATCACTGATCGGAACTGGAATGAAACCAGAACAAATCGCTGATATTGCGAAAAATGGTGTAGGAAGCATGCCGGCTGATCAATTCCAAGGTTCGGATAAAGAGCTACAAGAACTAGCAAAGTTTATTTCTGAACTTGAAAACGAATAACAACCAACACTAAGCTGACTTGAAAAAGTCAGCTTTTTTAACACCATATTAAAGATACATAATGTTAAGGAGATCGACCATGAACACTATCTTAATGCAATTGCGTCATCGTTCCATCCTATGGATGCTGCTAATCATCAATATTTTAGGGACGATATACGGGTATATATGGTATGCTGAACAATTGAAAATGACTCCGTGGTACTTTCTGCCGTTTGTCCCAGATAGTCCGACTGCGAGCCTTTTTTTCGTTTTTGTGCTGATTGCCTTCTTATTGGGAAGGAACTGGCCATTAATAGAAGCACTAGCGGCAATCACTCTATTCAAGTATGGCATTTGGGCAGTTGCGATGAATTTTGTTGGAGGATACGTCAGTGGGTCTTTGACCTGGGTGAATTTCATGTTGATTTTCTCACACCTTGGTATGGCAATTGAAGGGCTGTTGTATTCACCATTTTATAAGATCAAAAGGTGGCACATATATGTTGCCGCGGTTTGGGTCATACATAATGAAATGATAGATTATCTCTTTGATATGGAGCCTGCATACTCTGTGCTGGATATGTATACCACCCAAATCGGTTACTATACATTCTGGCTTAGCATCCTGTCTATCACGATCGTCTATCAATTGACGATACGGTCTAGTTCTACTTCTCGTTTAAAAATAGATTAGCGTTCTACTCTTGTCCCATTCTTCATAAGATGAACTATAAAGAAGAGATGGTGTTTTATCAGAACATCATCTCCCCTTGTACAAAGTATGAGGAGCTAGTTTCTTTAGAGGAGGGACAAGTTTTATGAGAGGGGTATTGGTTGCGCTAATTATCATGTTACTCATTCAATTACCTACAACGATATTCGCTGCTGAAGACGGAAGTGATCATTGGAAAAAGCTGAGTGACTTATCTTATAAAGCACTTCAATTGACTAAAGCCGAAAAATACGCCGATGCCAAAGAGGTTTTGCGTTACTTTGAAGATGAATACCTCAGTTTATCGGATCAACAAAAGAAATTGTCGATGCATAACTTAAGGGTTTTTTCCACGAGCTATGAGGAATCCGTCAAGGTTTTGAATAAAGTCTCAGGAACGCACGAAGAACGGGTGGATGCATTGGTCCAGTTGCATCTGTTGGTAGATGCAGTCTACTCTACTCACCAGCCGCTTTGGAAATCGACAAAAAATGAATTGATGCGCCCGCTGGAACAAATGAAAGATGCGGCCGCCAATCAAGAACTTCAAAGCTTTTACGCTTATTTCAATCAATTTTTATCAGAGTACGGTAAAATCCATGCGGCGTTAAGCGTCGACTTGCCGCCTGAGCTATTGAACCGTATCGATTCATATATCACTTACTTGGATGAAAATAGAGCATTGATCGTAACGACCGACCATCAAATCCAACAGATCCATGTCATTGAAGCGGGATTGATCGATGCTTTTGAATCGACGAAAGAAGATAGTGCTGATCCTTCGATTCTTTGGCTCATCTTTATCGTCGGCGGAGGAATTATTTCTACATTATTTTATGTGGGTTGGAGAAAATATTCAGGAGAAAAGAAAGAATACCAAACGTTTTCAAAAGAGAAAGAATATAACCGGTTCCGTTAGGATATGTAATAAAAAATGACTAGAGGTGGGACCTGCCATGTTTTTATTATACTTTCTGATTTTGCTTGCGATACCTCTATGGGCACAATTCAGAGTGAAAAAAGTATACAGCAAATATTCGAAGCTTCCTTCTGCATATGGAATGTCTGGAGCTGAGGTGGCTCGGAAAATCCTCAATGATAACGGTCTTTTTGATGTAGAAGTAGAACCAGTAAGAGGGAAGTTGTCAGACCATTATGATCCCAGGTCAAAAGTGGTAAGGCTTTCAGAGGATAATTATTATGGCCACTCGATCGCTGGAACAGCAGTTGCAGCCCATGAGGTTGGGCACGCCATCCAGCACGCCAACAATTATGCACCTTTAAGAGTCCGCCATGCTTTGGTACCTGTTGCGTCAATCGGATCAAACCTATCTTATTTCCTGATCCTGATCGGTATTTTAATGAACGCTGCAAATTTGATACTCCCAGGAATTTTACTGATGGCAGGAGCTGTCCTTTTCCAACTTGTGACGTTGCCGGTTGAATTCAATGCAAGCAATCGTGCTATGGACCAGATTGTACATTTAGGTGTAATCCGTAATGAAGAAGAACGGCAAGCCAAGAAGGTACTGAACGTAGCAGCATTGACTTATGTTGCATCTGCATTAGTCGCTTTGTTAGAACTCGCGCGATTTGTATTCATCTTTCTAGGGATGAACCAATCTGACTGATCGCAAATGAAATTCGTTTGATGGGCATCGTCTGTCAGCGAATTTTTTTACTTTTTTTTATTAAATAATACTGTTGATTTCTGACCAAAATTCACCACACTCTGCGGAAACAACGAGCCAGTCGGGACTCCGCACTTTTTAAAGGATCTTCGAGTATAATATTGAACGTCGCCTAAATACCACCACGTCCTGCGCCTGCTGTTACTAAGCGCAAAACTAGAAGGAATGAAAATAAATCTGTGGTCTTGTAGTGAATTCCGCAAAAATTCAACAATAAGTATAACAGAGTCTATCTTTAAAAAAGGATTGCGCTGACGCGCAATCCCTTTTTAAATCAATCATGTAGTGGATTTTTGTTTTCATCCAGCGTGAATCCTTCGCCAAGCACATCATGGACATCATTTACTGCAACAAATGCATGCGGATCGATTTGCTGGATGAGGTTACGTAATCGGAAAATTTCATTACGTGCAATGACACAATATAGGACTTCTTTTTGTTGTCCGGTAAATGTCCCTTTTCCATTTAATACTGTCGCTCCCCGATCGAGTTCTTGAATGATACGGTTGGCAATTTCCGCATTCTTTTCTGAAATGATCATGGCAGCCTTTGCAGCATACGCCCCTTCCTGGATAAAATCGATGACTCTCGCTCCTACGAATACAGCCACAAGTGTGTACATCGCTTCCTTATAATTTAAATAGGTAATCGTTGCGGATAAGATGACGAGAGCGTCAAATAGGAACATTGTCTTTCCGAAACTCCATCCAATGTATTTGTTGACGAGTCGGGCGATGATGTCTACCCCGCCAGTGGTACCACCATAACGGAAAATGATACCTAATCCAACACCGATGAACACACCCGCAAACAGGGCAGCCAATGTCAGATCTTCATGCAACGGAAACGATAACCTGAAATGATATTGGAAAATCCATAAAAACAAAGAAACGGCCACTGTCCCGATGATCGTATAAATGAATGAATTTCTTCCTAGTAACCTCCAGCCGATCAAGAATAATGGAACGTTCAATACGAGGTTGGAAATTGCGGGATCGATGGCAAATAGGTTGTAAAGGATAAGTGTAATCCCTGTAAATCCACCTTCTGCAAGGTTGTTCTCAATATTAAAATGAATGATGCCAAAACTGAAAATTGCTGAACCAAGCAAGATGAATAATACGTTTTTAATCTTGATCTTCAGCATAGGCAGCCTCCTTTCACAATTCATGTTGTTTGATGTAAAGGTTTGGAAATACTAACTATGATTAGATTTTTTCATATACATTGAAAAAAACAGCAATTTCAACTTTTATAATTGCTCCTTAATCAATCTATCCATGTCTTAATCATTTGTCAAACGGTTTCGATTTAGCTAACATGAAGAGTAGTATGAAATGAGGTGTAGATATGGATGAACGTACGATGAAAGAGATGCAGAAGGCAGTAGATGACTATATAGGACAATTTAAAGAAGGCTACTTCAGCCCGTTAGCGATGTTAGCAAGGATGACTGAGGAATTAGGGGAACTTTCACGCGAAGTTAACCATCATTATGGTGAAAAGCCGAAGAAATCCACTGAACGCGAACAAACGATTGAAGAAGAATTAGGAGACCTTTTATTCGTCATCATTTGCTTTGCAAACTCGTTACATATTGATTTAGATGAAGCACTCCATATCGTCATGGAAAAATTCAATACAAGAGATAAAGATCGTTGGACAAGAATCGAGGAGGCAGGAGAATGAGTCAGGAAAATATCCGCATTATCATTGCAGGACCAAGAGGCAAGATGGGAAAAGAAGCCGTGAAAATGGTGAATGGAACAACCCACTTTACATTGGTGGCTGTAGTCGATACAAAAAATGCTGGGAAAACATTAAATGAATTAGAGGATCAACCTAATCTGGACATCCCAGTCTATGATGATATTTCAACATGTATCAATGAAATGGAAGCAGATGTACTGATCGATCTGACGAAACCTGAGTCAGGAAAAAAACACTTGGAAGCGGCTCTAGAGAACGGAATACGACCAGTCATCGGCACGACAGGATTTACCGATGAAGAAATTCAGAAGTTCACTAAAGTGGCAGAAGAGAAAGAGTTAGGTGCAGTTATTGCGCCGAACTTTGCTGTAGGAGCGATCTTGATGATGAAATTCGCCCAAATGGCTGCTAAATACATGCCGGATATTGAAATTATAGAAAAGCATCATGATCAAAAGCTCGATGCACCATCTGGAACAGCGGTGAAAACGGCACAAATGATCAACGAAGTAAGGGAGTCGAAAGTACAAGGACATCCTGATGAAAAAGAAGATATGGAAGGTGCTAGAGGCGCGGAAGATGATGGATTAAGAATCCATAGTGTGCGTTTGCCTGGTTTAGTGGCACATCAAGAAGTTTTATTAGGCACAACTGGACAAACACTTTCCATCAAACATGATACGATCGACAGAAGCGCGTTCATGCCAGGTGTGAAAATGGCAGTCGAAACAGTGATGAAACTCGATGTTCTAGTCTATGGCCTTGAAAACTTGATGGAATAGAGGAAGATTATGAATATTGCACTGATTGCTCATGATGAAAAGAAGCAGGATATGGTCAATTTTACAGTCGCTTACCAGCCTGTTTTGAAAAAACATAACCTATTTGCTACTGGAACCACTGGGATGAAAATCGCAGAAGCGACAGGATTGGATGTACACCGTTTCAGGTCCGGCCCTCTCGGTGGGGATCAACAGATCGGAGCGATGATTGCAGATGATAAAATGGATCTTATCATCTTTTTCAAGGATCCATTGACAGCCCAGCCGCATGAACCAGATATTGCTGCGCTTATACGGCTTTGTGATGTCTATCAGATTCCCTTAGCTTCGAATATGGCTAGTGCGGAATTGTTCATCCATGCACTAAGACGTGGTGATTTCGATTGGCGGAAAGTGATTCATGAACGGGAGGATAGATCATGACAGGAGACCTCGATATCCTGGCGTTTGGTGCACACCCCGATGATGTTGAAATTGGTATGGCGGGGACATTGATTCTTCATGCGCAAAAAGGATACAAGACTGGCATATGTGATCTAACGTTGGCTGAACTTTCTTCGAACGGTAATGTAGTGATTCGTCAGAGAGAAGCTGCGAAGGCTGCTAAAGTGATGGGGCTGCAAGGACGTCTCAACCTGGAGCTTCCGGATCGGGGCTTACGCTTGACTGAATCATACATCCAAAAAATCGCACAAGTTATAAGAAAATATAAACCTAGTATCGTTTTTCTGCCTCATCCAGTGGACCGTCATCCTGATCACGGGAATTGCAGCCGATTAGTCGAAGAAGCTGTTTTTTCAGCTGGTATACGCAAGTATCAGGTTGAGGGAGAGTTGCCAGCACACCGAGTTGGTAAAGTGTATTATTATTTCATCAACGGTTATGAGCATCCACATTTCACTGTCGATATCTCGGAAGTTTCTGATAAGAAAAAGGAAAGTTTGAAAGCGTATAAAAGTCAATTCATTGCAAGCGATGAAGGTGTAGAAACCCCGTTGAACAACGGCTACATCGAAGCTGTGGAAGCACGTGATACACTTTTCGGTAAAGAAGCAGGTGTTAAGTGTGCAGAAGGATTTTCCTCAAAACGTCCGCTTGTGATCGATGATTTGTTAGGAGATTGAATATGAAAAAACTGAAAATCGGCATTACTTGCTATCCGACAATTGGAGGGTCAGGTGTTGTCGCAACAGAGCTTGGAAAGATGCTTGCTAAGGAAGGACACGATATCCATTTCATCACTTCAAGCATTCCGTTCCGGCTTGAAAAATTTTATCATAACATCCACTTTCATGAGGTTGAAGTCAATCAATACTCGGTCTTCCGATATCCACCGTACGATTTGACACTTGCTAGTAAAATGGCTGAAATTGCTGAACGTGAAAACCTTGATCTGCTGCATGTCCATTACGCTGTCCCTCATGCAATCTGCGCTTATCTTGCCAAGCAGATGGTCGGAGAGAACCTTAAGATCGTTACGACATTGCATGGTACAGACATAACGGTTTTAGGATATGATCCAAGTTTAAGTGAGTTGATCCGATTCGGAATTGAAAAATCCGATTCAGTAACAGCAGTATCAAAAAGTCTCATCGAACAAACAAAGGTTCTTTTCGGCACAGAAAAAGAAATCGATTGTGTGTACAATTTCATTGATGAAGAAATATATCAACGAAAGCATAATCCAGAGCTCCGCAGCAAATACGGAATCGAACAAGATGAAAAGGTCCTGATCCACGTTTCAAATTTCAGATCAGTCAAGCGAGTCCCAGATGTTGTGAGAACTTTTCATAAGGTTCGGCAAAAGCATCCTGCTAAACTTTTGTTGATCGGGGATGGACCAGAATTGACAGTTGCTTGCAGATTATCGAAAGAACTCGGCCTTCAAGAGGATGTCCTCATTTTAGGAAAACAGGAGAACATTGCAGAATTGTTCTCGATCAGTGATGTCAAACTTCTTTTATCGGAAAAAGAAAGCTTTGGATTGGTTCTCTTGGAAGCGATGGCTTGTGGTGTTCCGGTAATCGGCACGAATATCGGTGGGATACCTGAAGTGATCGATGAGGGCAGGACAGGTTACATATGTGAAGTAGGAAATATCGAGCAGATAGCTGCTAGGACATTGGAAATCCTTCAGGATGAAGAACTTCATCGGGAAATGTCCTTAAACGCAGTGGAACATGTTCAAAATCACTTCCATTCGAAAATGATTTTGAATGATTATCTGGAAGTTTATGCAAAAACGCTCGGCCTGAAGTCTGTCCGGGTATAGGAGACTTAAAATGTCCTTTACACTTGCAAATGAAATTATTGAGGAACTTGAGCATAATGGATTCGAAGCCTATATCGTCGGAGGTGTCGTACGAGACCGTCTGTTAGAACGTCAAACAGGTGACATTGATATAGCGACGTCAGCAATGCCTGATGAAGTACAAAGGATATTCTCGAAAACGATTCCTGTGGGGATTGAACATGGTACGGTCATCGTCCGGCATGGCAATCAATCCTTTGAGGTGACAACTTTCCGTACAGAAGGCCGTTATGAAGACTTCCGCAGACCAACGGAAGTCCATTTCCATCATTCGATCGAAGCAGATCTCTCGAGACGGGATTATACAATCAATGCCCTGGCTCTCGATCGTTATGGGAGTATAATCGATCCATACGGCGGTCAGGATGATATTAAGCACAATCTTCTGAAGGCGGTTGGTTTACCAGCAGAAAGGTTCAAAGAAGACCCTTTGAGGATGATGAGAGGAATCCGCTTTGTATCGATACTTGGATTTGAATTTGAAGAAGAAACCTATTCCGCACTAGTGGAAAATGCTTATCTTCTTAAAAAAATCTCAGTCGAACGTATACGGGATGAATTTGAAAAGATGCTGTGCGGTGAGCATTGTGAGCACGCACTGGACTTGCTTGAAAAGTCTAAAGTGAATCAACATTTGCCAGGAGGACCGTTCGATCTACAAATCTACCTTGGAAAATATCGATGGGGAAGCCTGAAATCCATCGAGGAACGCTGGGCAGCATTTCTTATCCGTAATAGTGTGGAGGATGCAAATGAATGGCTGCGTGTATGGAAACTGCCGAATCAAGTGAAGGCAAAAACGGTTCTGATTGTTTCTCTTATTCAAGGTCTAGTCGACTGTGCTTCTATGCTAACAATCTATAAGTATGGTTTAGACGTTCTAAAATCAGTACTACGAGTAAAGCGGTTCCTTGGAGACGAACTGGAATTGGAAGAGGAGGATCTGGAAACTTTACATACGCAGCTCCCTATCAAAAACCGATCTGAACTGGCAATGGATGGGAATGATCTGCAACGATTTTTAAAAAGGAATCCAGGTCCTTGGATTGCAGAGTATATCGAACAAATCGAGCGAGGTGTCATTGAGGGGAAGATTGAGAACACCCCCTCAGGAGTGAAGGAGTGGATTGAGGAATGGCAACAACCACAAGGGAAAGATTGATCAGTCTCCTGTCAGACACAGAAAATTATAAGTCTGGGCAGAAATTAAGTGAAGTGTTGGGTTGTTCAAGAACGGCTGTGTGGAAACATATCGAGGAACTGAGAAAAGAAGGGTATGTCGTTGAAGCTGTGCAAAAAAAGGGATATCGGATAACCACAAGACCCAATAACCTTATACCAGGAGAAATCAAACATCAACTTGACACAAAAAAGCTCGGTCATGAGATCCATTATGAAGAAAGTGTCGCCTCTACCCAGGAGATTGCCCATCAGCATGCACTGAAAGGAGCACATGAAGGGTCGATCGTAATTGCGGACGAACAAACATCCGGCAGAGGAAGACTTGGAAGAGCCTGGCATTCTCCGAAAGGAAGCGGGGTATGGATGAGTGTGATCCTGCGGCCGAAAATTCCTCCACAAAAAACACCACAGCTTACGTTGCTTGCTGCGGTTAGCGTCGTGCAAGGGATTGAAGAAGTCACAGGGGTTGATGCACAAATCAAGTGGCCGAATGATATTTTGATTGATGGGAAGAAGGTAGTCGGCATCCTTACAGAGCTTCAAGCAGAAGCAGACCGAGTCAATTCAGTCATCATCGGTATCGGGATCAACGTCAATACACCTCAGGACGCTTTCCCTGATGACATTGCTGCTATTGCTACATCTCTGAAGATTGCAAGTGGAAAAGAAGTTGAAAGGGCATATTTGGTCCGCGCGATATTAGAAAAGATGGAGAAGCTTTATCATCTGTATCTGGATCATGGTTTTACTCCGATCAAACTATTATGGGAAGGTTCGGCAGCAAGTCTTGGAAAGCGGGTACGAGTACGGACAATCACAGGTGAATTATACGGAAACGCTCAAGGGATTACGGAAGAGGGTGTCCTATTAGTGGAAGATGACAAGGGAACGATACATCGTGTGTACTCTGCAGATATTGATATCCCTCGAGAATCCTAAGAAAACCATCACGATTTGATCCTTTTGACTGTTAATGGTACCGGGAGGCTAGAATCGTGAATGATATAGTGAATTAGTAATTAGTGGCCATCTAGTTAGAAGGACTTAGGTGTCCACTTTTTGTGGATGTATAAATTTAGACTCTTGTATCAATCAATTGTGCCACTGCTAAGTCACCTGGTTATTATCAGGTATTCTTTTAACACAGTAGTGCATTATCTGCTATAATGATCATATAGGCGGTATCGTATCAACGAACTGCACTTATTGACATGTGTATACGTTTTGATTTCGTGATTGTTATGGTTCTGCCTTGATCCGAACATAGGACATGGACAGAGGGATGAAAGTTTGTAAGCGTTTTAACTCCCTTCTTTCTCATTGTCTGAAAGAAGGTTTTTTTAATGCAACGGCTCATTCGTGTCTACTGTTGATTTTGCGAAATTCACTCCCTTTCAGCGGGCGATCCGCAGGAGTATTGCAAATTTCGCTTACAATCAACAATCAAAGCCAATGCATAAAGATTATACATCGCTTTCATCTGCCTCTGATTTTGAAAAAGGAGGAAAAGTATGAAACTGATTGGTGATTTTAAGAAGATGAAAGAAGAGTATGAAAAAATCGTGATGCTGACAAGCTATGATTTTCCTTCCGCAAAAATTGCAGAAGAAGCAGAAGTCGATATGATTTTGGTGGGTGATTCTCTTGGTATGGTCGTACTCGGATATGATTCGACCATACCAGTAACGATGGAGGATATGATCCATCATACGAAAGCGGTGAGGAGGGGGGCATCAAAAACGTTCGTGGTAACTGATATGCCTTTCATGAGTTATCATACATCTACATCTGATGCCTTAAAAAATGCTGCCCGTCTCATGCAAGAAGCAAATGCTGATGCAGTCAAGGTCGAAGGGGCGGGAGACGTAGTCCAGGTCATTGATCGGCTGACAAATGCTGGTGTTCCTGTGGTAGGTCATTTAGGATTGACGCCGCAATCTGTTGCCGTTTTGGGTGGTTACAAAGTCCAAGGAAAAGATGCTGCAGCAGCGGAAAAATTGATCAAGGATGCTCTGGCTATTGAAAATGCAGGTGCATTTGCATTGGTGTTGGAATGCGTGCCCCGTCAGCTTGCAGAATTAGTAAGTAAACGTTTGTCAATACCGACGATCGGAATCGGGGCGGGAATAGGGACGGACGGTCAGGTTTTGGTTTACCACGATCTTATCGGTTACGGGGCACATCGCGTACCGAAATTTGTAAAGCAATATACGAATGTATCCGAACAAATCGGATTATCGATAAAAAATTACGTCGAGGAAGTAAAAGAAAGGCGTTTTCCTGAAGAAAAACATACTTTCACGATGAAAGAAGAACAGTTGGCATCCCTTTACGGAGGAAAAATATGATCATCATTGAAACAAGGAAAAGAATGCAAGAGTACATGAGGGAAAAAAAACAAAATGGATTGACGATCGGGTTTGTTCCGACGATGGGATTTTTACATGAAGGTCACGTTTCATTGATGCGTCGCGCCTCTCAGGAATGTGATATCGTTGTAACGAGTATCTTCGTCAATCCCCTCCAATTTGGTCCGAGTGAAGATCTAGATCGCTACCCGCGTGATTTTGAAAGGGATCAGAAGATTGCACGCGAGAATGGGACTGATATACTCTTCTATCCTTCCAATGAAGAAATGTATCCAAATGATGCTGGGACTAAACTGGTTGTAACAAAAAGGACGGAAGTACTCTGCGGAGAAAAGAGACCAGGTCATTTTGATGGTGTCGTGACAGTCCTGACGAAATTGTTCCATATCATCCAACCTGACCGGGCTTACTTTGGTCAGAAAGATGCACAGCAGGTTGCAGTAGTGGATGACCTGATTCGTTCGTATTTTTTTCCGGTTAAGTTGATAACGTGTCCGACTGTCCGTGAAGAAGATGGTCTCGCAAAGAGCTCAAGAAATGTAAACTTGAACGAAAAGGAGAAGGCAATCGCTCCAAAACTTTTTGAAGCCCTTACAATAGCAAGTGATAAAGCAAAAAAAGGGGCGACGGTTTCTGAAGTCCGACAAGACATGTTGGATCAAATGAATGGATTGGAATATGGAAAGATCGACTACGTCGAACTATTATCTTATCCAGAGTTAGAGATTGTCGACTCGTTTGGGCAAAAGACCATCATCGCAGTAGCATATCGTTTTGAAAACGCACGTTTAATCGACAATATCATCATAGAGGCCGTTCGATAGCAAATGAAAGGGGAAGACAGGCAATGTTACGTACAATGTTGAAAGGTAAAATCCATAGAGCCAGAGTTACAGAAGCCAATCTCAATTATGTAGGTAGCATCACAATCGATGAAGATATTTTAGATGCTGTTGGTATGATTCCGAACGAAAAGGTGCAAATCGTAAATAATAATAATGGCGCTCGTTTCGAAACATACATTATAGCTGGTGAAAGGGGAAGCGGCACGATTTGTTTGAATGGAGCCGCAGCACGTCTTGTACAAACTGGAGATGTCATCATCATTTTGAATTACGTGATGGTTCCCGAGGAAGAAGCACGTAGCCATAAACCAGCTGTTGCGATTATGGATGAGAACAACACGATCATCGAACAGATATCATATGAACCAGAAGCAACAATCCTATAGGAGCTCTCCACGTGAGAGCTTTTTATTTTGTATAATGTTAAGGTTCTTTGTGAAAGCAGCAATCTTCTTTCATTGCACGAACAAATGTTAAAGCGTAAAATATAACAAGAGATAAGGTAGTGAAGCGGAGTGCGATCTTTGCATGCGCACCCGCTTTTTAAAGGCAATTAAGTGCTCTTATTAATCATTTTTGCGAAATTTCGCTCCCTTTCTACGGGCAAACGAAAAGCGGAAGCGACCTGCTTAGTCACGTAGGTCACTGGAAGACTGACGAGGAGGCCCCTGCCGCCGCAGAAAAGTCTGAAGTGATTCAAGTGACTGGTCGCTGAGATGGACATCACTTCTATGTCTTGACCTACTTCCGCAAGCCTCCTAGCTCACTTGCACAAGGTGTGATGCTTCGACGTTCTCCACAAGACCACGGACTTACGCTCCATCCTTGTAGTTTTGTGCCGAGTAACCGGTGGCGCAGGACGTGTTAGTCGCGAATTTCGCTAAGATAATACTGTCAAATGAAATCAAAACTCACATTAAAAAGGGCAAATAAGCTGAAAGGCTTAGCTTTCCCGAGTTTTCTTTATATGTAGCAGACGAATGCAGTTAAAAAGGAAAGATTTCTTCGTTTGCTTCGATTCTTGAGGTGAAACCATGAACAATAAATATGTTGTCCTTGACCTTGAAACGACAGGACATTCTCCAAAAAATAAAGATAAAATCATCCAAATCGGCTTGGTGGTCGTCCAAAACGGTACTATCATCGATCGATTTTCGACATATGTAAACCCCGAGATGGTGATACCTTCTTTCATTACTTCTTTGACTGGAATCAATCAAGCAACAGTGGATGAGGCGCCCACTTTCGATGAAGTGGCACCAGAGCTATTAAAGCTTTTGGATGGTGCTTGCCTCGTTGCTCATAACATCAAGTTTGATTTGACCTTTTTGAATGCAGAGCTGGACAATGCAGGTTATCTCGAATGGACAGGGATGTTGCTCGATACGGTAGAGTTATCACGTATCCTCATGCCTAATTTGGATTCGTATAAACTCAGCCAGTTGTCAGAATCCCTTGCATTGGATCATTCACAACCTCATCAAGCCGATTCTGATGCAGAGGCGACTGGATTATTGTTGGTGGAATTATTGAAACTCCTTGATCATCTACCTTTACTGACACTACAGCGTCTGCATCCATTGCTTAAAGGTCTGCACAGTGATGTCGCGGATCTCGTCCAAGAATGTGTCAATCGTAAATTAGGGCAATTGGAGGAAGAAGTGCCAGACCTCGATGTGTACCGCCAACTGGTGTTGAGGCAAATGAAAGAGGTGGCTCTTGATGAAGAATATGTTGATGAATCACTGACTCATCAACATATTCAAGAACGTTTTGCTGAAACATTGCCGAATTACGAAAAAAGATACGGACAACTTGAAATGATGGATGTCGTCGGAAAATCGCTAAGTGAGGGACGGCACGCAATGATCGAAGCGGGAACGGGAATCGGAAAGTCACTGGGATACCTGATACCAGGGTTGCTTCATGCGAAAAAGACAGGTCGTCCGCTTATCATAAGCACTCATACAGTCCAGCTCCAAGAACAACTGCTTGACCGGGACATCCCCTTGTTGCAGCAAATGATCCCATTCAAATTCAATGCAAGTGTATTGAAAGGTCGTAACCATTACCTATGTCTACGAAAATTTGAGCAACAACTTGATCAAATTTATGATAATAATTATGATGTTCTGCTTGCGAAAGCACAGTTGCTTGTCTGGTTGACGACGACTGAAGAGGGGGATATTGAAGAATTGAATCTTCCTTCTGGGGGTCAGTTGTTTTGGCATCAGGTGAAAAGCGACGCGAATTCGTGTTTAAACCATAGGTGCCCTTGGTTTTCAAGGTGTTTCTATCATCGTTCCAAAAGGGAAGCATACGATGCAGATATCATCATAACCAATCATGCATTGCTTTTTACTGATCTTGTGAATGACCATTCGTTGATTCCTTCTTACAAGGAAGTCGTCATTGATGAGGCGCATCACTTGGATGATGTTGCAAGTGATCACTTCGGTATGCAGACTGATTATTTTGCGTTTCATCGGACACTGGAAAGGTTAGGGACTTCAGAAGAAACAACAGTCAACCTCTTTTTGAAACTTACAGAAATATTGGATACTGTAGACATTACCTATGATAAGAGTAAAATTACGGATGCCCTAAAAGATCTAAAGGTGGAAATCGATCAGCTTTTCAGTATGATCAAAACATATGTACTTTCCAAAGGGCGAAAAAAATCGGAAGTAGGAAAGATTAATTTCCGTTTCACCAATTTCGATGTTGACCAGGATTGGTATGGTGAAATGAAGGAAGTTTTCGCAAGGGTGCAGCTTCAGATTAATGACCTCATCCGTGAGTGTCGTAATCTCCTCAAAAAAGCACAGGATCATGAGGAACATTTTAATGTCTATCAAAAAGGGATCCTTGTGGATTACAGTGGTCTTCTCAATAAATTAGATGAGGAGCGAAACCTGCTTGCACATATGCTCCTTGGTAGTGATGAAGAAGAAGTATGCTGGATTGAGACGGATCCCGCCGGTGCAAGGAATGCAGTATCCATTTATAATCAACCGATCGATATTTCCTCCAGGCTTTCGAAAGAGTTCTTTGAAAAGAAAAGAAGTGTTATTTTGACATCTGCGACATTGACGATACGAAACCGTTTCGATTTTGTTCGGAAAAGACTTGGAATGAATGATGAAACTGCATCTGTTCAACTCCAATCTCCTTTCAGTTATCGTGATCAGGCGAAAATCATGATTCCTACTGACCTGCCGATGATCAAAGATGTTTCAACGGAAAATTACGCAGCGACGATTGCGGCATCAATTTATAGAATAGCCCATGTGACAGACGGGAGGATGCTTGTCTTATTCACAAGCTATGATATGTTGAAAAAGACATATCATCGATTTAAAGAGCTTGCAGAACCAGAAGATTTTTCATTGATTGGTCAGGGAATCGATAGCGGTAGCCGGGCAAGGTTGACGAAGCATTTCAAGCAGTTGGATCGTGCCATACTTTTCGGTACCAGCAGTTTTTGGGAAGGTGTTGACATACCAGGCAACGATCTCTCCTGTCTGATTATCGTGCGTCTGCCATTCAACCCGCCTGATAACCCCGTAATTGAAGCTCGTAGCGAACAGCTTCGTAAACAAGGAAAGAGCCCTTTCATGGAGCTTTCACTTCCACAGGCGATCATACGGTTTAAGCAAGGTTTTGGACGATTGGTACGTTCCTCGACCGATCATGGCGCGGTGTTTGTGTTCGATCGACGAATCGTCACAACAAAATATGGAAAGATTTTTCTCAGTTCCCTCCCGGATGTACCGGTACAGGAAGGGAAGATGGATGAACTGTTGGATGACCTCGAAGACTTTATAGGTTAAGTTATCAAGGTCAGCATACACTATAAATAAAGACTACCGTTTTTGCGGAGGGATTTATTGTGTATAAAAGGCCAATGATGATTTTCAGCTTATTCTTGGTCATTCTCCTTATCACCAACATTCCGGTTAAAGATGAGCCGGTATTTTTTATGAATGAAGAGTTGCCTGGAAATGCGATTAAAGAACTGGACCTCAATCTGGACCAAGAGGATTTAGCAATATCTTTTTTGGAGCTTGAAAGCGGAGAGGCTACACTCATTCAAGACAGTCAAGGAGAAAATGTCCTGATTAATACTGGAAGTGAACTTTCCGCAGCACAATTCAAGCGCCAGATGGAAATTTTCCAGGTAGATCGTATTGATACACT
Source organism: Alkalihalobacillus sp. TS-13 (assembly GCF_019720915.1). Classification (GTDB taxonomy): domain Bacteria; phylum Bacillota; class Bacilli; order Bacillales; family Fictibacillaceae; genus Pseudalkalibacillus. The sequence goes on along the minus strand of NZ_JAHKSI010000001.1, from coordinate 1,379,677 downwards.
GATTCTGACGAATATAGGCAAACAATTCACTGGTAACCTGCCCTGGCTATTAAAAAATGTAGAAATTGGCCGGATAATGGTGGCTGGAATCGCCGCAGAGGATTTCATTGAGCGTTACCATATACCAGAAGGCGTCGTCAAACCCTTGGAAGCTGGAGAAGGGGTTGAACTGCTTAATAAGATATCCCTTAGAGTCAAATATATTGAGGAACGACAAGGGAAAGGAAAAGGTGGTATGGCATTGAACCTTCAGTACGGTGTGCATCATTACCTTTATATGGGGGTAGCGAATGGTGCTGCAGATAAGGCAATCATCGTTGATGGTTCATTAGATGCGGAACTGATCAAAGTCGCCGGTTTCGGTCATTACTTTGGAACAAGTGATGCCCTGTTGGATCATGTGAAGCCTGAAGTAGCGGTCATTTTCAAGAAAGAAGGCTATCGTGCCAGCGAAGAAGTGCTTTCCAGACTAGAGGAACGATGGACGGAAATATTAAAGCCGAATGAACAGGGGATCGTAATGGTGAAAACGAACAAGAAACAATATGAAATCACCCAGATCCCATTGATCAAGCCGAAAGTCGTATACAAATGAAGCTGACAAAATAATATTTTCACTGTGTCATTAGCACATGAGGAGGCTTACGGTGAGCCCGCGAAAAGGAATGGATTTCGTAATAGCCCATCATTAATGGTTAATCAAAATGCCTTTTAAAAAATGCATTGATCAAGGTAATAAAACGTATAAAAATGTTCATGAAAAGTATTGAAAAAGGCGATGGAATCGTTGAAAATAAACAAGTAGGTAAGAAAAAAAGGGGCTGACTTCAAAAAGTCAGCCTAAAAAGGTGTAGGGAAGGAAATATATAATGCAGTCGTTTTAAGAACTGCTTGGTTGATACTTTTATTTTGTCCCTAAACAAAAGAGTTATTGAAGGATAAAACAGGAAAGCCAAACGATGTTTTTGCCGAAGAGCATCGATCGAACTATAATGGCAACAGGATGAGGTGGAATGACAAATGGAAAGTAAGATAGAAATACTTTCTACTGTGAAGGTTCAATCTTCCAGTGATCTCTACAAAATTGTGGATGCGTTGAACCGGACGCTTAAACATCAGGATTTGATGTTCGGGTTGGCTTTGGATAAAGACGATGAAGATAAGATGGTCTTCACCATCTATCGAACATAGGGGTAACGGATGAAGAAAACGTTATATCTATTGGGAGCATTTCTATTTGTGACGTTAGTGATCGGTGTATCGTATTATTATTATGTTTGGAATGAGTATGGCAAGGGGCAACAGAAAAGTGTTGCGATAGCAAAAGCTGAATATGATGTCACTCAAGTTGAGGACATCGAGCATTATAACGGTTCACATGGCGCTTTCGATGTGATCCGTGCTAAGGTAGACGATGAAGACAGCTATGTTTTCGTTCCACTATCTGATGAAAATGACTTTCATGTACTGGGAACTGAAGATGGTTGGAATGTCGAGAAAGTGAAACAATATATACAGCAAGAATTAAATGCCGATAAAGTTGTTTCAATTCGGATAGGTTTGGAAAAATACCGTGAAACTTCTTCATTCACACCTGTTTGGGAAATCGTATATAAACAAGGCGGAAGCAGATATACGTTCCATTACATACGATTCAAAGACGGAACTTTTTTCAAAGCTTACACAATGAACCAAAAGTTATAGTTCAACTAAGTAATTTATTGGAGGGTTTGTAATGAAATTAGCAAAGCGGGTAAAAGCATTGACACCATCAAGCACATTAGCGATTACAGCAAAAGCAAATGCATTGAAAGCGGAAGGACACGATGTCATCGGTTTGGGTGCAGGTGAACCAGATTTCAACACACCTGGCCATATCCTGGAAAGTGCGCAGAATGCCATGAATGAAGGGTATACAAGATATACACCCGCTGGAGGTTTGCAGAAACTGAAAGAAAGCATCATCCAAAAGCTTCAACAGAATCAGGAGCTATCTTATGTCCCTGGTGAAGTCATCGTAACGACTGGCGCAAAACATGCTTTATATACGTTATTCCAGGTCCTATTGGATGAAGGAGATGAAGTGGTTGTACCGACACCATATTGGGTGAGTTATCCTGAACAAGTGAAGCTTGCTGGCGGGACTCCGGTACACGTCGAAGGTAAGGAAGAGAATGGATTTAAACTTACTCCTGAACAACTGCAAGATGTCATCAGCGATAAAACGAAAATTCTGATCTTGAATTCTCCATCAAATCCTACTGGAGCGATCTATTCTTCTGAAGAATTGAAAGCGATCGGTGATGTGTGTCTCAAACATGACATAATGATCGTTTCGGATGAGATCTATGAAAAACTGACTTATTTTGGAGAGCGTCATGTTTCGATTGCACAGTTATCTACTGAATTAAAAGAGAAAACGATCATCATCAATGGTGTCTCGAAATCCCATGCGATGACAGGATGGAGAATCGGGTATGCTGTTGGTAACCGTGATGTGATCCAGGCAATGACGAATCTTGCGAGTCACAGTACATCAAACCCTACTTCGATTGCTCAACATGCGGCGATCGCAGCATATGACGGTACTCAGGAACCGGTTGAAGAAATGAAGAAGGCTTTTGAGGATCGTCTCAACAAAGTCTATGAGCAATTGGTCAAGATTCCAGGATTCAAATGTGTCAAGCCTAAGGGGGCGTTCTATTTGTTCCCTAATGTGACAGAAGCGATTGAGCTCACAGGATTCAATACTGTTGATGAGTGGGTGGAAGCAGTACTTGAGTATGAAAAGGTCGCCCTAGTTCCAGGAAGCGGGTTTGGTGCTCCAGATAACGTACGTTTATCGTATGCGACATCACTTCCTGTTTTGGAGGAAGCGCTGGAACGTATCAAGAATTTCATGGAAATACATCAAAAATAAGGGCCGGTTGTTTATCGGCTCTTGTTTATGTAAAATAAGGAAAGCAAATCAAAAAGTAAATTGTAGAGTTAACATGGGTGGAGGGAATATTGTGAAAACCACAATTCAATTATTACGCGATCATATTGGCGAAAAAGTGACAATCGGAGCTTGGCTCGCCAATAAACGCTCTAGTGGAAAAATTGCATTCTTACAATTACGTGATGGCACTGGATTTGTCCAAGGTGTCGTCGTAAAAAAAGAAGTCGAGGAAGATGTATGGACGACAGCAAAATCAATTACACAAGAGTCAAGCCTGTATGTGACAGGGACCGTCCAAAAAGATGACCGTTCTCCAACAGGTGTCGAACTTGTCGTTACTGGATTGGAAGTGATCCATGAATCTGTCGACTACCCGATCACACCGAAAGAACATGGTACCGAATTCTTGATGGACAACCGTCATTTATGGTTACGTTCTAGAAAGCAACATGCCATCATGCGTATCAGAAACGAAATTATCCGTGCTACATATGAGTTTTTCAATAAGGAAGGATTTGTAAAGATCGATCCTCCAATTTTGACTGGGAGCTCTGCAGAAGGGACAACAACGTTATTCCACACCAAATACTTTGATGAGGAGGCCTATCTTTCACAAAGTGGACAGCTTTACATGGAAGCTGCTGCAATGGCTTTTGGTCGGGTTTTCTCCTTCGGGCCGACTTTCCGGGCTGAAAAATCGAAGACTCGGCGCCACCTAATCGAATTCTGGATGATCGAGCCGGAAATGGCGTTCGTGGAACATGAAGAAAGCCTTGAAATCCAGGAACAATACGTCGCCTTCTTAGCAAAATCTGTGCTTGAAAATTGCCGGGTAGAGCTTGAAACCTTAGGGCGTAATATTGAGAACCTTGAAAAAATCAAAGCTCCTTTCCCGCGGATTTCGTATGATGAGGCAATCGAACTGCTTAAGGAAAAAGGTTTTGATGATATCGAGTGGGGAGAAGATTTTGGAGCTCCTCATGAAACGTCAATTGCCGAAAGCTTCGATCAACCAGTGTTCATTACGAACTATCCAAAGGACATCAAAGCATTTTATATGAAGCCGCATCCTGAACGCGATGATATTGTATTATGCGCAGACTTGATCGCGCCGGAAGGTTATGGTGAAATCATCGGTGGGAGCCAGAGGATTGATGACCTCGAGCTGATGAGTAAACGCTACGAAGAGCATGACTTGTCAGATGATGCATATAAATGGTATTTAGAACTACGGAAGTATGGCAGTGTCCCTCATTCTGGGTTCGGGCTTGGTCTAGAGCGTACTGTTGCCTGGTTATCAGGCATCGAGCATATTCGTGAGTCCATTCCGTTCCCGCGTCTGCTCAATCGTTTATATCCTTAATAAGTATCGAATAAGCGTTTTATACCCTGAAAAGCACTAGTGTAGAAGTCGTCATGCTTGCATGTTAGACTCTAGTACACCAAGTGCTTTTCTTCTCTTTGTACAAACACGGAGAGTTCAATTTCATGTACTTTTTTATGGAACAAGATTTTTGTTTTATGTCATGTCCCAGTTTTAATTGAACATTTCCGATGATTTATGTACATATTATCGTTTTTATCAACATTTATCGTTTTTCGACAATTTTTACAACTGAGCGAAGTTTTATACTTAAGAGAAAACTGAACCTTTTCTAAGAGAGAAGTCTTTAGAAAAGGTCTGATTCTAAAAGCTTGTTGCTAATGGAAAGTTGTGTTGTAAAGAAAGATGCTGAAACCTTTTGGCAGTGGAAATATGTGAGACTCCAGCGGGAAAAGCAAGCTAAGCGAGACCCCGCAAGCGAGGAACGAGCTGAGGAGGCTTGCAGATTGTCCGCGGAAAGCGAGCATATTTCCAAAAACAATGCCAAAACAGCCTTAGAAAAAATAAAAAACCGATTTGAAGGAAATCAATCATCGGTATTGGTTGATTTGTTATAATGAAGGGGAGGTGTGTGTGATGAAAAAAGATAGTTTTTTAAATTGGATAGAGATGGGGACGATATCCATACCCAATGTTCTTTTGGCAAATTATTGCCGACTTGGACTTGATGAAGAAGAATTGATGGTTTTATTACATATGCATTCGTTCCTTGAAGGTGGAAACCATTTTCCTACACCGCAACAATTATCAGCGAGAATGACGATTACGCCTCATAAATGTATGCAAATTTTAAGGACTTGCATTCAAAAAGGGATGTTGAAAATAGAAGAGCAGGAAGACTTTGTACAAAAGATATATTCTGAAACATATACACTCCAGCCCCTATGGGAGAAGTTGATCAGAGTTTTAGAAGAAGATCAGATTGATGAAGATCGTGAAAAAAGCCAGGAGGAAGAGCAGCAGATCTACACAATCATGGAAAAAGAGTTCGGCAGACCATTATCACCGATCGAATGTGAAACGCTATCGATGTGGCTTGATCAGGATCAACACGATTCCTCGATCATCATTGCTGCTTTGAAGGAAGCAGTATTATCCGGAAAACTCAACTTTCGATACATCGATCGAATTTTATTCGAGTGGAAGAAGAACGGAATTCGTACCGTCGACGAAGCGAAGCAATATGGTGAAAAGTTTCGGCAACAGCGATATAAGAAATCAAGTTCGCATCAGAGCACATCAAACGGAAAGACGGATTTTCCGTACTATAACTGGCTCGAACAATCGTAATAAAGGACGCGATCATTCATGTTAACAAAGAAACAAATCCGAGAAGTTTTAGATGAAATAGGAAATATGTTCCCTGAAGCCCATTGCGAATTGCACCATACGAACCCTTTTGAACTGACGATTGCGGTTTTGTTGTCGGCGCAATGTACAGATGCACTTGTCAATAAAGTGACACCAGGTCTATTTGATAAATATAAATGCCCGGAAGATTACTTAGCTGTTCCATTGGAAGAATTACAAGAAGACATCCGTTCAATTGGACTGTTCCGAAACAAAGCTAAGAACATCCGGAAGCTTTCTCAAATCCTTATTCATGAGCATGGAGGTGTGGTTCCTCAAAATCGTGATGAACTGGTGAAGCTGCCTGGTGTAGGACGGAAGACTGCGAATGTCATCGTGTCTGTCGCATTTGGGGAACCTGCCATTGCAGTTGACACACATGTAGAGCGGGTATCCAAACGGCTGGGGATCTGCAAATGGAAAGATAGTGTGCTTGAGGTTGAGAAAACATTGATGCGTAAGATTGCAAAGGAAGAGTGGTCCGAGACTCATCATCGTCTAATTTTTTTCGGACGGTACCACTGCAAGTCTCAAAACCCCCGGTGTACTACCTGTCCTCTCCTTTACTTATGTCGCGAAGGTCAAAAAAGGATGAAGAAAGTGAAAGAGAATGTCTAACAGGACAATTCAGCTTCCGGATAAATTCATACATCCTTTATTCGGTAACGACGATCTCACCTATGACGAGACGATGAATACCGTTGAATTGATGGAAGTGCCTTTTTTGCTGGATCTACTTGATGAAACAGAGCAATTCCAGCAAAGAAATATTGATCGCTCAGTATTGTGTACCAGTTTGTTTGAACGTTGGAGAGAGGAAAAAGTCGAGATTTCTAAAATGTTTTCCCAACGTAACCGACAGGCAGCCCGCCCAAAAATGATTGCTGGAATCAGATGGTTCATTACATTAATCTATTGGACCAATAAAAAGAAAGTGAAACGGTTAACTCATTTGAAAGAAGAGTTGACCCTAATGGAAATACAGCCTGTAAATCTTTATGAACGCCTTTCATTCCTTATGGGAAATCCAGATCATTACCAGTCTTTCATCCAATTGAGCCAGCTCTATGATGAAATTGAAAAGATGTGGATGCTGGAAGAACGAAAAAAACAGCATATGGACAACAATTGACAACATAGGATAATAGCACGATTATGTCGGGCAGGAGGGACTATATCCATGCAAATCCATGTTGTGAGAAGAGGACAATCTCTATGGGGAATCTCTCATCAGTATGGTATACCTTGGCAGCAAATTGTCGATTTGAATGGTCTGGAAGCTCCAGATCAGCTAGCAATCGGTCAAACACTGCTGATACCAACGCAAAATAGGTATACTGTGCAGCCGGGAGATTCTTTTTTCAGTATAGCGAATAAAACGGGTGTCTCGATTGAACAGTTGAAGAATGCGAATCCGCAAATTCAGGGAAATATTTTATACCCAGGTCAAGTGCTCCGTGTGCCACAAAGACCGAAAACGACCGCACTGGTGAACGCATATGCCGAGCCATTTGAAAATTCGGTGCAGAATGCAAAGACTGCTGGAAATGCATTGAGCTGGTTGTCTGTGTTCAGTTATCACGTTGATGAACAAGGCAACATTAGACCTTTGGATAATGATGATGCATTGATCGAAGTAGCGAAGGCGAACAACGTGAAACCAATTATGACCGTGACGAATATTAAAGAAGGAGCAGAGTTCGATACTGATTTAGCAACAGCTGTCCTGAAAAATGACCAGATCCAGAATACACTGATCAACAATATTGAAACAGTGATGAAAAACAAAGGATTCCAGGGTGTCAACATCGACTTCGAGTTTTTAGGAAGTCAGAATAAAGAGCCCTATAACCAATTTTTGCGGAAGCTGGTAGCAAAAATGCGGCCACAAGGTTATGTTGTATCTACTGCTCTCGCACCGAAGATAAGTGCCGATCAAAAAGGTGTCCTTTATGAAGGGCACGATTATAAAGCACATGGAGAGATCGTTGATTATGTCATCATCATGACATATGAATGGGGCTGGAGCGGAGGACCGCCGCTACCAGTAAGTCCACTTCCAGAGGTAGAAAAAGTACTGAGATATGCATTAGCGGAAATTCCAAAAGAAAAACTGGTAATGGGAATCAACTTATATGGTTATGACTGGACATTACCGTATGTGGAGGGAGGACCTTTCGCGAAAGCTTTGAGTGTGCCTCAGGCGACTCGTCTAGCATATACTAGACAAACTGAGATTCAGTATGACGAGGAAGACCAGGCTCCTTACTATACGTATTATGATGAAAACGGTAAGGAACATATCGTTTGGTTTGAGGACTTGAGAAGTATGTCAGCTAAATTCGACTTGATCAAAAAGCTAGATATAGCAGGTATGTCTTTCTGGAATCTTGCCTTCCCATATAAACCTCTTTGGCCACTGATCAAAGATCGGTTCAATATCAAAAGATGATAAGATGAAAAACCCTGAGTGAAATGTCCACTCAGGGTTTTTAAGATCTTGGCTTTGTTATACTTTATTGATGATTTTTACGAAATTCGCTCCCTTTCCGCGGGCAAACGAAAAGCGGAAGCGACCCGATTAGTCACGCAGGTCACTGGAAAACTGACGAGGAGGCTCGAACCAAACAAAGAATTGGTTCTGCGTGGGCTCACTCATAAGGATGTCAATCAATGTGTCGACCGCCGCAGGAAGTATGCAGTGATCCAAGTGACTGGTCGGCTGAGCTGGACATCACTTCATTGCATTAACCCACTTCCGCAAGCCTCCTCGCGAGTTCCTCGCTGGGGAGGCTCGCCGGTTCACTGTTCCCGCAGGAGTGTCGCAAATTTCGCTTCAATCAAATTTAATCGAAATCAACATTATCTTTAACAATGCCAAAATCTTTTATGAAGCTTGTTTATTATATGGCGATGGTGGGACGAATCCACCAATGCCGAATGGCAAGCCGGAATCGCCGCCGTTGTCATCTCCATCCTCATTCGGATTTCCGCCCTCATCAGGGTTTCCATTTCCATCTCCACCGTTTCCATCTTCACCTTCTGGTGGTGGTGGTGGGCCTTCTCCTTGATCAGGTCCTCCACCGTTTCCATTATCATTACCGTTTCCATCCCCCTCATCATCACCGAAAGGAGGGGATCCGGAGTCGTCTTCTTTCTCTTGTGTTTTCACTTGTACAGTTGCAGGTTCACTTTCTTTTCCATTCTCCTCATCGACCGCAACGACTGCAAATTTATAATTCGCACCTGGAGACATGTTCTGAACGACTAGCTCCATTTCTTTTTGAGTCGTAAGTTCCTGGAATCCGCCGTCATCGATCGAGTAGAGGATCTTGAATGTGATGCCTTTTTCCATGAACTTCTTGGGATATTTCCACTTTAATTTCGCTTCTTTTTTCTTCTCATCATATTCGGCTTTCAGTCCTTGTGGTACTTCAAGCTTATTATACTCTTCAGAGACATTCGGAAGGTCGGTACCTTTGACAGCAAGTTCTTTGACGATTTCATCCTTCGGAGTGAATTCACTTGCTCGCTTGTCAGTACCTTTTTCAATAGGAACCTCGATGACAGAATCTGGACGTTTCCAATCCGTATTATCTAGATCGGCACTTGCTTTTGCCATGATGTCATTGAAAAGCAGTTTAGAATAATCATCCGTATCCTTAGTCAAATATTGCGGGTTTCCATCGTCATCTTTACTGTGGTTATATCCAGTCCAGACTGCCGCAGATAGGTTTGAAGAATAACCGGCAAACCATGCGTCTCTTGTCTTACCTTTGAATTCTTCTCCATATTCAGCAGGATAATTCGTTGTACCTGTTTTACCAGCTACAGGGAAATCCAGATTTACGTATCCTTTGGCAGTCCCTTTAGTGATGACGTCTTTTAACATGTCAGTCACCATGTAAGCTGTATACTCTTCCATTGCAGCTTTTGGTTCAGCTTTGTGTTCGATGACACGGCCGTCTGGGAATTTGATTTTCGTTACAGTGAACGGTTTATTATAAACCCCTTTGTTTCCAAAAGCAGCGTATGCAGCAGCCATTTCCATCGGTGAAGGACTCTTATTGAATCCACCGATTGCATAGGCTGGGCTGTAATGTTTATCGTCGACTTCTATTCCGAGTTTAGAAGCGAAATCTTTCGCTTTATCTGGACCGACTTCCTGCCATGTACGAATCGCTGGAAGGTTATAAGAATCATACAATGCTCTGCGCATTGTCACATCGCCATGATGCTTCCTGTCCCAGTTGTGGAATTCATGGCCATTCACAACAAGTTTTTCATCACTCAACTTTTTATAAGTCGGCCATTTCAGATGTTCAATCGCAGGACCGTAATCAAGTATCGGCTTGATTGATGAACCTGGTTGACGTGAGTCCATCTGTGTCGCATAGAACGAACTTGCTGTGTTCTTCCGGCCGCTTCCGATTGCTCTTACCGCACCGGTTTTCGTATCGGTGAGGACAATACCACTCTGGATATTTTCATCCTTGATGATTCTGTCAGTGTAAAGAGCTTCTTCAACGGCATTCTGTGCATTAGGATCAAGAGTAGTATGAATTTCAAGTCCAGCAGTATAAACTTCTCCTGGATCCTCGAATCCAGCCATTTTGGCAGCTTCTTTAATAACTTGTGCTTTGAAAGTCTCGTAGGATTTTTGTTTTTCTTCTGGTTTCGATTCTTTTACGTAATCTGTGACAGGAATCGAAGCAGCTTCTTGCTTTTGTTTCTCAGTAATGAAACCGTACTTCGCCATCTGAGAGAGGACGACATTGCGTCGTTTCTCAGCTTTTTCAGGGTTATCAAATGGGCTGTAGGTGGATGGTGCTTTAGGCAATCCAGCCAACAGTGCAGCTTCATGTAATTCTAAATCCTGTATATCTTTATTGAAATATGTCTTAGCAGCTGTCCCGATCCCATATGCACTTTCGCCAAAATAAATTTTATTCAAATACATTTCCATGATCTGATCTTTGGAATATCGTTGTTCAAGCTTGATTGCAAGGTATGCTTCTTTAATCTTTCTTGTCATATTTTTGTCGTTGGTCAGTAATGCGTTCTTGATGACCTGTTGGGTGATCGTACTTCCACCCTGGGATCCGAAACCGCCTGTTATGTTAGCGATTGCCGCACCACCGATCCGGCGTACATCGATACCGAAATGATCGTAGAATCGGACATCTTCTGTTGCGATGACAGCATCCTTCATGACCTGTGGAATGTCATCGAGTGGTGCCTTGACTCGTTTTTCATTCCTGAACATCATACCGAATTCGTTACCATCTTTATCGAAAAGTTTGGATGATGCTGGTGTATCGAGAGCTTTCGGGTCAAGCTCAGGTGATTGGCTTATGACCGCAAATACGGCGATAGCACCTGCTGTCACACCTATTAGACCGAATATAAGAAGAAGAGCAGTGATTTTTTTCATCATACTTTTCTTCTGAGTATTGGATGGTTTCTCTTTCTGTGTAGACGTGCCCTGACGTCGTTGTTGTCGTGAGTTGTATTTATTGTCACTCATCATTGTTCCTACCTTTCTAAACGTAACCTGACGTAATAATCATTCGAATCGAACCTTATGTTTCTTACCCCTTACTTTGTAGAAAAAAACAATTCATCGATAATTCTCAAATAATCAATACGCGGGTTGTAACCTAATTGAATCAAATGAGCCTTTTCTCCAAAATAGGTTTTTGGAATGGATTTTCTACCTCCATTGTCTTGTTGATCCCAAAAATGAAATAAGTGCGGAACTTCCATCAAATAATCTTCCTGAGAATTTTTGAACCTTACCAGAATGAAACAGATTCCATCCTGTTCGATGACTTGTTTCATATGATCGATTTGATGCTGATGGAAATTCGTTAATGGAAATGATGTATTATTACGTGTTTCTTTCGCTTCGAAATCGATGTATCGTCCTCGATAGACCCCATTGTAATCAGTTGTAGAAGGTTGTTTGAAATAGGCTTCCTTGATCACTGCAGCGCTCCGTTTTGGGTAATCTACTGAAACGATCTGGACAGGAGTCGGTTTTTTGTGGATTACCGCCTTGCCGATTTTCAGATAGTATTCATTCGTATGGTTGATATCCTCTTCGAATGTCATCCCGCGATTGGCATACGATTTATTCACATCAACCTTGTTGAAGGATTGCGTTCGTTGCTGTACGGGTCCACTTTTTCGATTTGGATAGCGAAAGTTCAATCCGGTTCACCTTCCTTTTCAAAGCCTTGCAGAGTCATCAACATCCTAGACGAATGAAACGCGATTTAGTTTCAAAAATAACATCATCAGGTGCAGGGCATCATTAAGAATATACCATATTCTTGGTGAATGTCGAGTATCACTATTGGTTTTTAAGAACAAACGTTTGCAGATCGGGTGGTTATATGGAACGTCTATTATATAAGGAAGCGTTTGCATCAAATGTGTCCGAATTTCGACTCATTGAAGAGATCAAGCAGAAAACTGCAAGGATGAATACAGATAATATCTCGCGGACCAAGGCTTACCAAAATTATCATTTTCGTAATAAAGAATTTTTTTGGCCGTTCCTTGCAAGTATGGTTTCACGGAATGCTGGATGGAATATGGGTGATCTTCAATTGACAGAATTCCGAATGCTCATGCCTTGCAAGGGACGCCGTTGGATTTTCTATACCTATGAAAGAGCCAATTGGTTAATCTTTGCAGACGCGTATCCACAGCTACTATTGTATGAGGAATCGAAACAATTAGGACTGCCTTTATTTCATTTGTTGAAGGAATTTGGGGTTTCAAGTTTCATGGTGGAGGAATGGAAGCGTTTTTGGCAAGATCGGGATCGGAAAAGACTAGATACGGCATTGATCATTAACGAGCAGCATGTGATCCAAAATCCCGTTTTGGACAAGGAAGAGTACAAAAGGAAAGTGTTTTCAACCTTTCCTTACTGGCTTCAAGACCATTTGCATTTCAGTACTGTGTTGTTTCCGACACTTGAAGGTGATCTATTTGGAATATCGGTACATGGATTCCGCAAAGTATCGAACCGGATCAGACTTGGAAAGGGGCTTCTGGGAATTGTATCAAAACCAGGGTTATATGATCGATTTGTTCGATTTGCTAGAATGACTGAGCCGACTGGAAGCAGAGCAGACTTTGAACGCTATCTGTTCCAACAAACGAGAAAAGGGCATCATCTACCACTCCGTATGCTTTATCCGATCATCAATCATGAACGTAAAGAATACAAGGATTGGTCAACATATACACGGAACGTTGAAAAGCACTTTAAACACGTGAAATTGCCCGGGCAGGTCAAATTGAATGATTGGTATGAACATAAACGACTTGAGATTCATGTCTTGGCAAAATGGAAAGCATTCTTCCGAATAAAGGAGAACAAATAAAAGTGTCAGCCTCTGTTCCACTCAAAGAATGGGTGAAAAAGATAGCTGACACTTCGATCTTCGGTTTATGTTGATGGACGGTTCGGCCCTTCTAGTTTTTTATCACCGTAACCTGTTTTTTTGTTCGGCTGGCCTGCGACTTTTTCCTCTTTAGATGTCCCTCTTCGTTTACTCACCCAAGTCACCTCCTATGATTAGTATGGTTCAAGGATTGACAACTATACAGCGGATCAACTGCTGTCGAATCCTTGATGTAGAGAGGAAAATCCACTTTCTTTGCCGAAAGGGAACTAGTTTTGTCAGGAGTGGAGGGGAAGGAGAATGACCCGGCGAATAGTACAGGTACCATTATTCCCGGGAGGTCCGTAAAAATGGAAAGCTTGGTGAAAACGAAAACTGTATCGAGGAAGCTCAATGTCAACCCGACTACCATTCAACGATGGGTAAAGTACTTCGACATTCCATGTCCTAAAAATGATCACGGTCACTACTTATTCCGTTCAGAAGACATCGAACAATTGGAAGAAATACAAAAACAATTGAAACAGGGCTTGCAGATGAGTGACATCAAATTACAGAACAGAAGTTCAAATGAAACAAAGGCAGTGAAAAGCGGGGACGGACTGAAAGAACTTGATGTCTATTTTAAACAGCTCCAAGATCAATTGAACGTTCTAGAATCGAAGGTTTCTCAAAAAGCTGATGAAGTCTTGTCATATCAGGTCATGCAGCATAGGAAAGACATGGATCAGATGGCGACGAAATTGACAGAACTCGAGGAAAAAATGCTCGATCTCGAAGAACAATTGCTGTTGCAGGTGACGGCTACGAATGAGATCAGGACGGAATACAGCCCAGTGAAACCAAAGAAACGAAACTGGCTTGTAAGTCTTTTTTAAGGCACTATTTATTTGAAATGGCATTTCTGAACTTCCTTTGATAGGATAAGTTCAGAAGAGGTGAAACAATGAGCACGGAAAAACAGCGATTGATGGAGTTGACGCGAAAGCTGCGATCACTCAATGACAAGGCTTATAGACAATTTGATGAGAATACAATGGGGGAAGGATATGAGGTGGATTTTTATGGTGAAGTCAAACCATTCGTCGATGAAGTACAGCACCTTGCCGATGAATGGAAGCCTCTGGCCGTGAAATGGGCGATTGCAGAAAAGCCGAAGTATGTCTATCCGATCCAGATCAATGACACCTATGAAAACATGACAATTTCGGCGGTCCAAGCGTTTCAGAAGGATACGAAACGTAAACGGTTCACGTCCATGACTAAATCCATCGAATATATTCTCGAATCGATTGAAGATCAACTATAATGGTGGGGCTAACCTATAAGGGTCTGACGTTTTTTGGGTCAGCCCCTCTTTTTGTTCACTTAATTGTTAGACGCCGGCATTCCAATATAAAGGGAGCATCTGTTATAATAGAATCGAAAAGAAAGGGATGTTTTGCTTATGATGGAATTCTTGTATTTTCCAGAGGATAAAACTGAATACATACCATCCTTGATCATGTTGATTATTTTTATGACCGGGGCGATCATAGCGACTGTCTTCATCCGAAGGCATTCTGTAAAAGAGCTTAGTAAATGGGAAAATGAAGAGCCGAACTTAAGAGGAACGGAAGAAAAAGTGAATGATTCTGGTGCAGATAAGAATTAGAGGGTAGTCCGACACATCAATGATGATGTAAAGGACACCCTCTATTATTTTTAGATAAAGTTCATTGAACGTTTTGCGAAAATCATTCATCGCCTCAAAATTTCACGTACCGTACTTAAAATTAAAGGGTTTTTTTGATGGAAGAAGAAATTATTTAGAAGATGAGGAGGTCCTTTGACAGCGTTTTACATATTTAGAAGGGTTATTAGACGTAGAGAACTGATCTTAGCGGGACTGTGGCTTGATTGATCATTAGGAATCGTCACTCTACGAACTATAAAACGTCGGGTTTCTTTGATGAAAAGTAAACAATAGGAGGGAATCAATGTGAAAAATGAATTTGAAAGTTTCCAGGAGTTTTGGCCGTTCTATCTTCAACAGCATTCGAAGTCTGCTACTAGAGCCTGGCATTTTGTAGGCACGAGTTTTGTTTTTGTATGTATTTGTGTTTCACTCCTATTCATGAATTTCTGGTATCTGTTGGCTGCCCCGGTCATTGCGTATTCATTTGCGTGGATCAGCCATTTTTTCATAGAAGGGAACAAACCAGCCACATTCGGTCACCCGTTCTGGTCTTTAAGGGCCGATTTCAAGATGTTCGGTTACACCTTAACAGGAAGCCTCGATAAAGAGTTGGAAAAGCATCAGATCAAAAGAACCGCATAAATAAGAGAGACTTGCTAAGGCAAAAGAGCTTCGCAAGTCCCATATTGAATATGTAACGATTCATTTTGAAATTTATGTTCAATATTCCATAATATCACTTTTGACAAGCTGATGGATTTCTTCCACCAATTGGGAAGCAGGGATATTCAAATGTTCAGCTAATACAAACATGGTTTTGAGTGTCGGCATGCGACGTCCTCTTTCAAGTAAACTGATAAAAGAGCGGTCGTAGCCAGTCAGTTCGGCAAGTTTGAACTGAGATATTTTCTCGACTGTCCGATGTTTTCGGATTACCAGTCCAACAGCTTGTTCAAGTTTCATAAAAAGAATCCCCCGATAACCCATAAAATGACAGCGGACTATAGTCAACGTATCTCTATTTTAGTATAGGTCTGTCGAATGGACAATAAGATTGTTAGAAATAGCAAAACCAAATTTTCAATTTTGCACGTATCACCACTTTTTGAGGCTGAATAGGAGGAGCGGCTGAGGCTTGAAGCATCTGGGTTTTATATAAAGGGATAACATCTCTCGCGACGACTTCGATGATTTTCAATGGAACTGGGCTCAACTGGAGCTTCATAATATGAGAAAGTGTCATGGCTTTCCGTACGGCATCTTCGTATGCTTTTGCTAACCCATTAAGATAATAGCGGGAAGGGTTTGTGACCTCAAACATAAGATCCCTAGTGATATTAGCTCCATTTTTGATAGCTGTATCATATACAAGTCCAGCAAATTTTACATCGTTGATCTTTACCTTAAATAAATGTTCTACTCGAAATCCCCTGAAGACTGACTGCCCGTTTTGATAATCATAGATGGGCTGGACATTATATACGATTGTCTCTATTTGGGTTGAGGGAATGCCAGTATTCATCAAAGCAGTCAGGACTTGATTCGATCTTCTGGCATTATCTTCGGATGCACTCAAAACATCTTGGTCTTCTGTGACGACACCGATCGTAAGGGAAATTTCGTCTGCATCGACAATCATTTCACCATCACCTTCAACTACCATCACATTCCTGTAAGCTTCACCATTAACATTCCCCCGGTCAGAAGGATACCTGGCGATCATACCTTCACCTCCGAATCCTGATTTATTAACTATATTCATTTTATTGGTTTGAAATGAGTAATTGATCTGTTTCTAAATCGAACATATCTTCGAGCATTGTATTGACATTATGAAAAAAATGAATTAAGATATTAATAACGCCGACAAAGTTAGTTATATAAATGGTGGATAGATTAAAGTCGTAGCTGCAATTGTGTAGACGAACTTGATTGTCACACAGTCATGCGGGTACGGTATTTTTAATACAGTCAGAATGATAAATATAACGGTAAACTTTTGGTGAATTTGTAAGATGTTCAGGAGGTACAGTATATGAATACTGGTACAGTAAAATGGTTTAATGCAGAAAAAGGTTTTGGTTTCATCGAAATTTCAGAAGGTAACGACGTATTTGTTCACTTTTCTGCAATCGAAGGTGACGGGTTCAAAACATTAGAAGAAGGTCAAAACGTTTCTTTCGAAATCGTCGAAGGCAACCGTGGACCGCAAGCTTCTAACGTACAAAAAGTCTAAGTATAAAAACTTGAGTCTTAATGGGTGACGTACGTTAGTACGCCACCCTTTTTATTTAGTCCTCAAAAGGCAATGACCTTTCATAGAAAAATGGATTTAAGCTTCCTTTATGATCCGGTTGTAAAGGGTCTCATGTGCTTCTTGCCAAAGTGTGCACTGTAAAAACGTTTAATCCACATTTTCAACCCCTCTTTTAAATCTCCAATTATCTATTATTTCAGAAACGGAAACAATTCGAGTAGAAGGGAGTTTAGAGTAAATACGGTAACTGATTCACACTGGCGCGACCGAGGAGTCGTAAGGACGGAAGAGAGGCAGGGCTTTCGTTGTTTGAGTTATTTTTTACAATCATAAGGGTTGTATAGTGGATACACATATATATTGATACATCACTATCCACCAGTTTAAGGAGCATGGATCATCGCTGATTTGAAGTTGTTTGATCTCACGGAATGACTTTTCCAGCGTTACATATCTAATAGTATGGCAAGTGAATAATTCATACTATACCTATAGGAATTTATGGCTAAATTTCAATTTATGATTGACAGTCACTTTGATTATGCTGTAAAATTCAAAAAAATAAGTTGATTCACTTATCACGAGTGGCTGAGGGACTGGCCCTGGGAAGCCCGGCAACCTGCTTTTGCAAGGTGCTAATTCCAGCAAAATGGAAATCCATTTTGAGAGATAAGGTACATACACATTTGATGTACTTGTAATTAGGTCTCTCTTTCTGGGGGGCTTTTTTATTTACCTTATCCAAGAGTACCATTTCAAAAGAGAGGAGAATAAGCATGGCAAATGAATTGGAATCTATAACACCAAAATTGAACGAAATGCTGAAATCCATGAAATTCGGGTCTGTCACTTTGATCGTTCAGGATGGAAAAGTCATTCAAATTGAAAAAAAAGAAAAAGTGAGAGTGAAATAGCGAGAATTTTATAAATGTGGTTTTCGAAGCACACATGACCATTTTCTTAAGACGGACTGGATTTTCTCGAAATAAAATTTGTCCTTAAGGTCCTATTAATTTAAAATAGGCAGAGAATGAGAAAATATCAACCCATTTTAAGAGGAGGCCATGGCATCGTGCAGAGAAATAAAGAACTACATGATTTTCTTCTAAATAAAGCACCACAACTTACAGAAGATTGGTATAATTCCATGGATAAAAGCGATCCGACAGGCGTGTATTCTTCTACTGATCCTGAAGTCATTCAAAGATTGAAACAGCAAAATTATGAGTTTCATCTGAATTTGATTGGAATATTTAAAAAAGAAGAATCAGAATTCTTCAAGGATTTCGAGGAATGGGTGATTGCTACTGCTAGGGATAAAGAACACATTGAAACACCGACTCATTTTGTTATGAGAGAATTCATACGTGTACGGAAACAATATATGAACCTGATCGATGAATTCGTAGCAGTATCTCCAGGTAAATATACAAATGAACAAATTAATTTATGGAAAGATATGATCATAAAAGAATTTGATATTGCTATGGTTCGATTTACAGAAGAAAAGAATAACTATCTGAATGATCAGCTGATGGCTCAAAAATCGATGATCAATGAACTTAGTTCTCCTGTGATTGATTTATCTCATAATGTAGGTCTGCTCCCGATTGTCGGCGACATCGATACGCATAGAGCCAAGACGATCCTTGAAAGTACATTGAAGCAATGTGAAGATCGGAATATTGAACGGTTGTATATTGATTTATCTGGTGTTTTCATGGTCGATACGATGGTCGCACACGAAATATTCCAATTGATCTATTCGTTACGGTTGTTAGGTGTTTCTACAACTTTATCGGGAATACGCCCTGAAATCGCACAAACAGCTGTGCAATTGGGCATCGATTTTGAGAATGTGAAAATGACCTCTAAATTGTCAATTGCATTAACGGAAGATGACTGATTTTCAACTTTATAATAGATATCAATGAAAGGCGCTCACTAAGCGTCTTTTTATAATGCTCTAAATGATAAAGCGAAATTCGCGACACTCCTGGGGGAGCGAGACGGGCAATACCCCACAGCGATTTAAGGATTTTCGACTAACAACCACCACGTCCTTGGGAGCCTTATTTGTTATCTCCATCTCTGGAAGCGTGTTTACCTTCATCTGTGAATGGGAAAGGTTCAAAAAAGGAGGAGGAATCATGGCTGTAACTGATAAACAAATAGAAGATTTCAAATCACAATTACTATCAATGAAAGAGGAAGTTTTTCGACGAAATCAAAATAGAGAAGAAAACGTTGATTCTGAACCATTGAAGGGTAATGATAACCATATGGCAAATGCTGGTACTGCAGAGTATGATCATGCCAAAGAAATGGCACTCAACCAAAATGATGAACAATTGATAAATGAAATCGATGAAGCCTTACAACGAATTGAAGAAGGCACTTATGGCATATGTATCGATACCGGTGACGAGATCTCCATTGAGCGCTTGGAAGCGGTACCTTATGCAAAAAGGACAATTGAAGCGCAAAAAGCTTATGATGAACAGAAAAATCCAGGTGATGAAAGAATCAATACGAAACATGAAGACACCTCAGAAATGATCAATCAAATCGAAAATGAACATGAATAAGTAAAACGAAATAAAACGGGAGGGTTCAACGACTCTCCCGAAATACTTTCGCTTCCTCAATTTTCAACATTATATTTCTTCAGTTTGTTCTTTCCACATTTTTTAGCGATCTGTCCTGCCTGATTTGCGTTTTGACCGCCTTTGAAGTTAATCTGACCTCCCCGATTAGCGTTTATTCCATATTTACCTGCGATCTGGCCGCCTTGAGAAGCAGTGTAATAATCTTTGATGATTTTACTATCCTTGATATAGATGTTGACGATTTTAACGTAACAATCGTTTTTATTTTCAAATCATTTTTTAATTGGAGAAAATCAACTTTCAGAAGGGCTTCTTCTGGCAGCATTTATTCACTTTTACGGAAGATGTATTAAAAAAACAACAAGTCGCATTAAGCAATTCAATGTAGTCATTGACTTTGCATGACCTGTACAAAAAATCGTTAAGTGATTATGAGCGTGCGAATTAGCAGTAAAAAGTTCCTATTTGGGAGCTTTTTTACATTTTTATTGTTTTGATCAATTGATAAGGATAAAAGATGAAAAATATGCTGATTAAGAGTGGCACGGGAGTTTCATTTCGGAAGCGGGAGGGATTTGTATCATTTACTTTGCAGTTGTGTGAAAACAGAACACCCCCCTTTTCTTGCGAACGTTTATTCGCTAAAATAGAGATATTAGAATGGAGTGAACGGAATGAAAATTCGTAAGAGTTTACCTGAAATCCTTAAAGTCATGAATCAAGATGATACGATTGCATCGAATATCGCCCATTGGAAAACGATTCCTGAAAAAGAAGGGCGATCTGTCGATTTTCCTGATCAGATCCATCAGAAGATTCGTAAAGCATTAGAAAACAGAGGGATTTCTTCATTATATACGCACCAATATTCTGCATTTGAAGCAGCG
Organism: Alkalihalobacillus sp. TS-13; assembly: GCF_019720915.1. Taxonomy (GTDB): domain Bacteria; phylum Bacillota; class Bacilli; order Bacillales; family Fictibacillaceae; genus Pseudalkalibacillus. The sequence goes on along the minus strand of NZ_JAHKSI010000001.1, from coordinate 1,359,150 downwards.
CGTTCTCATAAAAGCTTCGTTGCTGTCACCCCGACCGCTTCGGGAAAAACGCTCTGTTATAACCTTCCTGTCCTTCAGGAGGTTGCAGAGAATGATAACAGCCGAGCTTTGTATTTGTTTCCGACAAAAGCTTTGGCCCAGGATCAAAAGAGTGAAATCAACGAATTTATTGAAGAAATCGGTATCGACATCAAAAGCTATACATACGACGGAGATACACCTTCAAATATCCGACAGGTGATTCGTAAAGCCGGTCATGTGGTGATGACGAACCCGGATATGCTGCATTCAGCGATTTTACCTCATCATCCGAAGTGGGTATCCTTGTTTGAAAACCTGAAATACATTGTCATCGATGAACTTCATACATATAGAGGGGTGTTCGGAAGCCATTTCGCCAATGTATTGAGACGTCTAAAAAGGATCTGTGCGTATTATGGAAGTAACCCGAGCTTTATCTGCACGTCAGCAACGATTGCGAACCCGAAAGAGCTTGCTGAAAAGCTGACAGGGGATGAAGTGCGGTTGATTGATAACAACGGCGCGCCGGTTGGAAAGAAGCATTTCGTTTTCTACAACCCGCCGATTGTCAATAAACCATTGAACATACGAAGGAGTGCAACGCTTGAATCGAAAAGGCTTGCTTCTTTGTTTTTAGAAAATGAAATCCAGACGATCGTTTTTGCGAGAAGCCGGGTCAGAGTTGAAATATTGTTAACCTATCTGCAAGAATTGATTCAACGAAAAATAGGTAACAAGACGATTCGTGGCTATCGCGGTGGATATCTTCCGAAGCAGCGCCGTGAAATCGAACAGGGGCTTCGAAGCGGAGAGATCATGGGTGTTGTCAGTACAAATGCTCTCGAATTAGGTGTGGATATCGGACAACTGCAAGTCTGTGTCATGAATGGCTACCCTGGAACGATTGCAAGTACATGGCAGCAAGGAGGACGCGCTGGCCGGAGACAGGATGAATCGGTCGTGGTTCTTGTCGCAAGTTCTACACCACTTGACCAATACATCATCCAGAATCCTGACTACTTTTTCAACCGTAATCCAGAAACCGCTCGGATCAACCCTGACAACTTGATCATCTTAGTGGATCATTTGAAATGCGCAGCGTATGAACTGCCTTTTAAAAATGGTGAGAGCTTCGATGGAGTAGAAATCGATGACATTATGTATTTCTTGACTGAAGAGGGCGTCCTTCATGAACAAGGAGAGCGCTGGTATTGGATGAACGATTCGTTTCCTGCTCATAACATCAGTTTACGTTCCGCTTCACAGGAGAATGTGGTCATCATCGATCAGACTGATGTAGCCAATGTAAGAGTGATCGGTGAAATGGATCGGTTCAGTTCGATGACATTGCTTCACGAGGAAGCGATCTACTTGCATCAAGGAATTCAATATCAAGTTGAGAAACTGGATTACGAAGAGAAAAAGGCGTACGTCCGTGAAGTAGATGTCGATTACTATACGGATGCAAACTTAGCGGTTTCGTTGAAAGTCCTTGAAGAAGATAAACAGAAGACCTATAGGGATTCTCAAGTCGCGTTTGGAGATGTAACGGTCAATGCGATGGCGACGATTTTCAAAAAGATCAAGTTCGGGACCCATGAAAACATCGGTTCCGGCCCGATCACGCTGCCTGAAGAAGAGCTCCATACTTCCGCTTCTTGGATCAGTTTCTCTGAGGAAATGGTTGAAGGACTATCTGAACAAGAACTTGAAGAAGGCCTTGTAGGTATTTCGAATGTAATGCGCCATGTCGCTCCATTATTCGTCATGTGTGATGTGAGCGATCTTCATGTCGTCCCGCAAGTGAAAGCTTCTCATTCACAGCTGCCGACGATTTTCTTTTACGATCGCTATCCTGGTGGCATCGGTCTAAGTGAATACGTTTATGAACATATTTCTGAAATCACCAGTGAAGCGGAACACGTGATTGTGCGCTGCCCATGTGATAAAGGGTGTCCATCATGTGTAGGAAATGAAGTGCAGTATACAGATGTCAAAAGTTTGGCGTTGAAATTTTTGAAAGAGGGAAGGAACGATTCCAATTATGTCACTTCAAAATAAATTGAATCGTTTTAAAAAACAGCTGATACATGTCGGTTCAGAATCCATTTCAGAAAAGAAACAAAAACCAGTGAATGAGACAGTCGAAGAATATGATTCCGGATGGGGACGATTCGAAGCAAAAGCAGTAGCGTTTGAAGAGCAGCATTGCATTATCCGAGAAAAAAACTATTCAAAAGACCATAAAATCGGGCATTACACCGTTCAAGATCTTCATGATGCGATCAAGCGATGGAACGAAAGGGAGCAGAGTCATCCACTTTCAGCTGACGGCAGAGAAGCTGCAGACCTCCTCTTTTTTGATACGGAAACGACCGGCTTGGGCAGTGGAGCAGGGAATACGATCTTTTTGCTTGGAGTTGCAAGAATACTTGAAGATGACATTCATGTCCGTCAGTATTTCCTGCCCGGACCCGGGAACGAAGTAGCCTTATATCATCATTTTTTAACGGATATGCAAGACATGTCCAATTTAGTGACGTATAACGGAAAAGCTTTTGACTGGCCTCAGGTGAAGACCCGTCACACCTTCGTCCGTGATATGGTTCCGAAGCTTCCGCCTTTTGGTCATTTCGATTTGCTTCATGGTTCACGAAGGGTTTGGAAGAAGTCTTTCGAGTCACTGCGCCTGTCGATTGTAGAAAAAGAACTCCTTAGTATCGAGAGGACAGAGGATACACCAGGATATCTTGCGCCGATGTTATACTTTGAATATTTGCGGGAAAAGGATCCTTCGATTTTAGAAGGCGTATTTAAACATAATGAGCTAGATGTCCTTACGCTCATATCGTTGTATACCCATCTCTCCAATGTTTTGTTAGACAAGAGCCATACTTCGCTTTCTAACCTTGAGCGGTTTGAGATTGCAAAATGGTATGAGGCACTTGGTGATAGGCTGGAAGCGAAACACCGTTATGGTGAACTCATTGATACAACAATTGATTTAAAGGCAAAAAAAGCGTTGGCAAGCCTTTATAAGAAAGAAAAAGATCTCGATAAAGCAGCCTTTTATTGGGAGTCTTTTATTGAGTCGGAAGAAGATGTAGAATCCTACGTTGAGCTTTCGAAAATCTTTGAACATCACTTTAAGGAATTCGAGAAAGCTTTGTTTTATGCCCGGAAAGGTTATGAATCATGGAAATCGGTAAAACGTATTTTAAGAGGCGATGAAGATAAAGAGCGAATCCAATTTAATAAGCGAATCAATCGTATCTTAAGGAAACTTGGGTAGGGCAAAAGTAGGGAAATGAAATCGTGAGAAATGGTCGATATTCCCCGGGCAAGCGCAAAAAACGATGTTTTTCGTGCTTACCCGGGAGTTTTCAAATTTATTTAGTCTTTTGTAATAGAAATATTGAAAAAATTGTCGAATCACCATAAAATAGGGGGTGGAGCATTTACATATTTAGGGGGATTCCGACAGTGCGCAACATTATTGTAGTTTTATTTTTTCTTATGATCGGCTTGACTGTGTATATCATGAACTTAGGTGCTTGACCATTTTCATCGGATATCGGTGAAAGAAGGCGAATGTCTTAGACAAGTCTCATAGATCTCTCATACATTATTACAAAGCATGAAACTAAATCATAAAGGAGAATCTATGAGATGCATTGTCATAAACCTCAAATGATGTGTCCGGTGGTTCATCCACCGAAGAAGTGTGTCAAGCATTTTTGCCATTACAAAGTCGTGCCTCATATCCATCCAGTGATCGAGGAACACGTACACCACAATATCGTACAGCACAAGCATATGCAGAAGCATTGTAAAAAATCTTGCTGTACGACTCAACACAAGCATTGCATGGTCCCGCCAAAGCCGAAATGCGGCTGTCACCACGGCGGCGGCTACGGTGGATTTGGCGACGGCTACGGTGGAGGACACCACCACGGCGGAGGCCCTTGGGGCTGGTAGGATCAGTATAAGCGAACCGAGCTCATTCGGTTCGTTTTTTTCTGTGGATTTGATGTGTTGATTGATGAAGAGGTTCTGAACCTTCAACGCTTTGGAAATAAGTCCCATAAACCAAAATCACCATTCAAAGTTAGGTAATCAGGTCCTAACTTAGAAATGAACCGTCAATCTGTTTAAGGAAATCCCCATACCTAACCTTTTATTAATACAGGAACGAATCTTTAAAATCCGGACAAAATTCCATTCAAAAAAACATATATTTTTCGATAAATAGATGCTTTTTCAACAAATTATGTATTTATAATATGGTACACTTAAAGGGAGTCCAAATATTGGCACAGACACGGATTTTCACTTTATAGTAGGATTGAAAGGCAACCTAGAATCAGCAGAGATTTTCAAAAGGAGTCATTGGATGATCAAGGTTTTAGCAGTGACAGGATACAAAGGACATGAACTTGGTATTTTTTCGAACAAGCATGAAGCTGTACCTTACATAAAAGGTGTACTTAAAAATCGTATCGCCCAGCTGGTGGAAGAAGGCTTGGAATGGGTCGTCATCAGTGGACAGCTCGGGGTTGAGTTGTGGGCAGGCGAGGCAGTCATTGAATTGAAGGAAACTTATCCTGATCTGCAGCTTGCTGTTTTGACTCCATTTCAAGATCAGGAGCAGAGATGGAAAGAGAACACCCGACAATATTATCAACAAGTTGTATCGCAAGCAGATTTCGTGGACAGCATTTCGAAAAGACCATATGAAAATCCAGGCCAATTACAAGCAGGAAATCAGTTCATCATTGAAAAGACAGATGGGTTATTAGTGCTCTATGACGCTGATCAGACAGGATCGCCGGAATTTTATTTAAGAACGGCGCACAAATATGTAGAACTTGGTAACGAATATCCTATATTGTCAATTTCCTTTTTCGACGTAAATGATTATATTGAGGAATCACAGAAATCAAATGGTGATGATTGGGTAACCTAATAACAGATGAATATTATGTGAATCTTGGTATAATGTTGGGTAAAGACCAACTATAAATGAAACGAATGATAGAAATTATAAACGGGGTGACGCATTTATTATGGATAATAAGCGAGTACAATTGACGTCAAAAGAGATTTTAGAAAAGGATTTCAAAACAGGTTTCAGAGGCTATGATCAAGATGAGGTCGATCAGTTTTTAGACATTGTGATCAAAGACTATGAACAGTTCCATAAAGAAATTGACCGTTTGAATGAAGAAAATGTGAAGTTGAGAAAAGAACTTCAGCGTTCAGGTGAACAGACGAAAACGCAAAGCAATGGTGCTGGAATCACGAACTACGATATCTTGAAACGTCTATCCAATCTTGAAAAGCATGTTTTCGGAAGTAAACTTTACGATTGATTTGGGTATAATTGACATTGAAAAGCAATCAAACGTACGATATAATGTAATTCGACTCTAAAAAGGTCATATCGTTTGGGTAATCGCTGTACTTCACTTTTGAAGTATAGAGGAAAGTCCATGCTCGCACAGTCTGCGATGGCTGTAGTGTTCGTGCCTGATCAATAAATAAGTCAGGGTAGTCTGGTTCCGACTGGACTAACGGCAGGGAAAACACCTACGTCTTTGGATATGGTGTGACTACCTTGAAAGTGCCACAGTGACGAAGTCCTGCAGGAAACTGCAGGAGTGGAACGAGGTAAACCCCACGAGCGAGAAACCCAAATTATGGTAGGGGAGTCTTCTCGGAGGAAACTGAACGAAGAGAAGGGCAGATGTTGGAGAACATCTGGAGATAGATGATTACCGCCTGCGTACGAGGAGCTTAAGCTCTGCTTGAGTACGGGGAACAGAACATGGCTTACAAAACGAGATGACCAAAAGCCCGCATTTAAGAGGGCTTTTTTATTTTGCTTTTTTACATAATTATGACATTCCATTAGTGATTAAGGTAATCTCCGATGAATATTGGGAAAACTATATGTACATCTTTCTGCTTTTATTGAACATTATTTACGTTTTATATACATTTCCCACGATATATGTACATATTGTTGTTTTTATCAACATTTGACGTTTTTCGACAAGTTAGCAGTGATAAAAGGCAGGTGAATACCAGCAGAAAGGGAGGGAGTTTTCGAAAATTAGAAATGTCCGATTCTATTCAGTATAATGGGGAGATCATACATAAAGATTGGAGTATTCAAAAATGAGACCGATTACGTTGATCGCTACTGCAGCGATGGGATTAGAATCGATTGTCGCCAATGAAGTACGGCAATTGGGTTATGAAAAAGTACAAGTTGAAAACGGAAGGATCATTGTCGAAGCTGACGAACGTGCGATTCCACGTTTGAACTTATGGCTTCGTACAGCCGATCGTATTAAGCTAAAGATCGGCTCCTTCAAGGCGTTATCCTTTGAAGAATTGTTTGAACAGACGAAAGCCTTACCATGGGGAGATTTTCTGCCGGAGGATGCTGAATTTCCCGTCATTGGCCGTTCTGTAAAATCAAAGTTATTCAGCGTTTCGGATTGTCAGGCAATCGTCAAGAAAGCGATCGTTGAAAAGATGAAGGAAACGTATGGTGTTGAAGGTTGGCTGCCTGAAAACGGCGCATTTTACAGGGTAGAGGTTGCCTTGCATAAAGACATAGCGACGTTGACGATCGATACGAGCGGAGAAGGATTGCACAAACGAGGATACCGTTATTTGCACAACGAAGCACCATTGAAAGAAACGTTGGCGGCAGCCTTGATTCAATTGACAAACTGGAAGCCGGACAGGCCGTTTCTCGATCCATTCTGCGGTTCTGGAACGATTCCAATCGAAGCGGCGATGATCGCGAAAAATATCGCTCCAGGATTGAACAGAGAGTTTGCGTCTGAAAACTGGTCATGGCTCGATAAGAAACTATGGTACCAGGCCGTTGAAGAAGCGCACGACGTTGCAAACTTCGAACTGCAAATCGATATAATGGGCTCGGATATCGATCACAAAATGATAGAACTCTCGGAGAACAATGCGAATGAAGCTGGTTTTGAAGGTGATATCCGGTTCAAACAAATGCAGGTGAAGGATTTCCATACCAAATCAGAGTATGGATATGTTGTCGGAAACCCTCCATATGGTGAGCGGTTGAATGAAAGAGATTATGTAGAGGCGTTATATGCGGATTTAGGAGAGGTTTTCAGGAAGCTCGATACCTGGTCGCTCTATATTCTTACATCGCATGATGGCTTCGAAACGTTATACGGAGAAAAGGCGTCGAAAAAGAGGAAGCTCTATAACGGTGATTTGAAATGCCATTACTATCAATTTTTTGGTAAAAAGCCACCTCGTAGACATGTCGACGTTTAACAATTGAGCAATCCACCCATACTAGGAATAATCAAACTAGGTGGGGGGATTTTTATGTATGATCGATATAACGATATCGAACGGGTGACACAGGCAATGAAGGCTTTAAAAACCTTGAATGAACCATGTTATGAGGGTGCATGCCAGAGCATAAGTGATGAACTTCATGACGCGATCGCTTTTGAAACCAGAAACCATCGGGATATGAGCAGATACTCGTCAATGTTATGGATACAGGAAAACTGAACTGGCTAAACAGCTATGTTCAGTTTTTTATTTGCTGGAACAAGTTACCGGACACCAGAGACCTTATTTTGCGCAAAACCCGTTGTTTTACAGAGTTACCGGACACCAGAGCTCTTATTTGGAGAATATCAGTGAAAAATATACACACTTTACCTAAATAAAGGCTGACATGTCCGCTAACGTTTGAAAATACACGATTTTACCACAAATAACGGCCCTGATGTCCGCTAATCTTGAAAAATAATAAAATTTCACGTACCGTACTGAAATTCAAAATTTCAAATACAGGAATATTTTATAAACATTAAAGGATTTTCTTAATATGATGTCAAATTAGTAGGGTGGGCTTAAAACATTTTACATAGTAGGGGGATGAAATAGATGACAAGTACTACAGCAAATAAAATGGAGCAAAAGTTCCAAGAGCTTACCCAACGGATCACAAGCTATAATGAAGCGATCGGCTTAATGATCTGGGATCTAAGGACTGGAGCACCGAAACGGGGTGTGGAGCAGCGTTCCGAAGTGATCGGTATGTTGTCTTCAGAAGTATTCAAATTATCCACTTCGAAAGAGATGAAAGAATGTTTGGATGCGTTAAGTGATGCTTCACTTCATCCAAACTTGAGTGCTATAACGAAAAGAGCTGTACAAGAAGCGAAAGAGGAATATGAACGGAACGAAAAGATTCCTGAAGCTGAATATAAAGAATATGTCATCACGCAATCAAAGGCTGAAAATGTATGGGAGGATGCAAAAGCTGCATCAGACTTTTCAATCCTGCAGCCGTACTTGGAAAAGCTCGTGCAGTTCAAAAAGAACTTCGTAAGCTACTGGGGACATGAAGGGCATCCATACAACACTTTGCTTGATTTGTATGAGCCAGGTGTCAACGTTGAAACGATCGATCGTGTCTTCAATCAACTGAGAGAAGCAATCGTACCGCTTGTGCAAGGTGTGGTCAGCTCGAAGCATCAGCCTGAAACTTCATTCTTATTCGAGCATTTTCCAGCGGATAAACAAAGGGATTTCAGTATGTATGTACTAAAACAGATGGGCTATGATTTCCAGGCTGGCCGTCTAGATCAGACGAATCATCCATTCGCAATTGGACTGAATCCAGGAGATGTCCGTGTCACAACGAAATATGATGAAGCGGATTTTAGAACAGCTGTTTTCGGTACGATCCACGAAGGCGGCCATGCGTTATATGAACAGAATATAAGTGACGACCTCATTGGTACCCTTTTATGTACAGGTACTTCAATGGGAATCCATGAGTCCCAATCCTTGTTCTGGGAAAACTTTGTAGGACGTAATCAAGCGTTTTGGGAAAACAACTACGAAACATTCAAGTCGTATGCGAATGGGCAATTCGATAAGGTTTCCATGGATGATTTTTATCGTGCGATCAATGTCGCTGGTCCATCCTTGATCCGTATTGAAGCAGATGAAATGACATATCCATTGCATATCATTATTCGATATGAAATCGAAAAAGGCTTGTTCAGCGGCCAGATTCAAGTCAAGGATCTACCTGATATCTGGAACGAAAAAATGAAAGAATACCTCGGAATCCAACCGAAGCATGATGGAGAGGGCGTTCTGCAAGATATCCACTGGTCCGGTGGAGACTTTGGTTACTTCCCGTCGTATGCACTCGGTTATATCTATGCAGCACAACTGAAGCAAGCGATGTTGAAGGATCTTCCTAATTTCGATCAGAAGCTTAAAGAAGGCAACCTTTTACCAATCAAAGAATGGTTGACGAAGAATGTACATCAGCATGGGAAAATGAAAAAACCAATCGAAATCATCAAGGATGTGACTGGGGAAGGATTGAATGCGCAGCATCTGATCAACTATTTGACAGATAAATATCGTAACGTCTATAAAATCAACTAACCAATAAAAAATCCCCGCTTCCGATCATGTTTAGGAGTGGGGATTTCTTTGCATAAGCTTTTGTAGAATTTCATCTCGTTCATGATCATCAATTAGAGAAAAGAAGTTCAAAATCATCGTGTAGCAGGAAAGCTTCTTTTTAATATTCGTAGGCATTTGTCGTCCTCCTTTTTCTTCAAGGCAACTTTTTTTCTTATTAACAATATATGTTGTTGAACGAAAAGTGAGACAACTAAAAGAAGGTTTTGAAGAATTTTAAGCGAAGTTTATAAAGTGGAAGGTTTGAAATTGCGTGTTTCGTGAAAGGTTATTAAATAACGATACAGGATAAAGGAGAGGATTCGAAATGGGTTTCCAAAATCCAGATCAAGCTGCCATCAATGAAATTTTAAAAACGAAGAAACGTATTGCTGTTGTAGGTCTTTCCAATAAACCACACAGAACGTCTTACCAGGTTTCGAAATACATGCAAGATAACGGCTATGAGATCATCCCGGTCAATCCGACGATCGATGAGGTTATGGGGCTTAAAGCTTATTCTTCACTTAAAGATATAGAAGGTCCGATTGATATCGTCAACGTATTCAGGCGCAGTGAAGAACTTCCGGCGGTTGCTGAGGAAATGAAAGGAATTGACGCTGATGTATTTTGGGCCCAACTCGGACTTCTCAATGAAGAGGTTGTTGATATCCTTGAAGGTAAAGGTATGACAATCATCATGGATCGTTGTATTAAAGTCGAACATGCAACAATGTAAAGGGATTGAACCACTCCAGACAGGGTGGTTCATTTTATTCATCCCATTGACTTCTGAATGAAAAAGACGAATTTCGGGAAAAACGAATGATAACTTGTGAAATGGGACAAGTTGAACGGTATGATATAATGATTCATTGTGAGAAGAAAACTTCACATACGTACGGTTCATACCGATACTTTTCATGAACATAAACATAAATAGAGATTGTATGTGAACAAATGTTCTGATAACATTACAATACAAAATGATTGTCTGAGTATTGAAAGGGGCACGAGGGTTTTGGCTACGAGAGAACAGCTTTCATATAATGATGATGCAATCCAGGTATTGGAGGGTCTAGAGGCTGTCCGAAAACGACCTGGTATGTATATCGGCAGTACTGACAGTCGCGGTTTGCACCATCTTGTATATGAAATCGTAGATAATGCAGTTGATGAAGCATTAGCAGGGTATGGGAATGCCATCACTGTAACCATACATAAAGATAACAGCATCAGCGTCAAGGATGAAGGGCGAGGTATGCCTACAGGTATGCATAAGACAGGGAAGCCGACTCCGGAAGTTATTTTGACGGTTCTTCATGCCGGAGGTAAATTCGGTCAAGGAGGATACAAGACGAGTGGCGGACTGCATGGTGTAGGAGCATCTGTTGTCAATGCGCTCTCCGAATGGCTAGAGGTTACTATCCATCGGGACGGTGTCATCTATAACCAACGTTTCATTAATGGTGGAAAGCCAGCGACTACACTTGAAAAAATAGGATCAACGAGAAAATCAGGGACGATCATCCATTTCAAGCCGGATCCGTCCATGTTTTCAATAACGACATTCAACTATGAAACGTTAAGTGAACGTTTGAGAGAAGCGGCATTCCTTTTAAAAGGAATGAAAATCGAATTAATTGACCAGCGTGATAACGAAAATGAAAATATCGTATTCCAGTTCGATACAGGAATCCAGGCATTCGTCGATTATTTGAATGAAGAAAAGGATACGCTGCATCCCGTCGTATCATTCCAGGGATTTCAGAATGCGATCGATGTAGAATTCGCGTTTCAGTTCAATGACGGCTATTCAGAAAACATGCTATCCTTCGTCAACAACGTCCGGACGAAAGATGGAGGCACACATGAATCAGGTTCGAAAACGGCAATGACACGTGTGTTCAATGAATATGCACGTAAGACTGGGCTGTTAAAAGAAAAGGATAAAAACTTAGATGGTTCGGATATTCGTGAAGGACTGACAGCAATCGTTTCTGTCCGAATCCCCGAAGAGAAGCTTCAATTCGAAGGCCAGACGAAAAGTAAGCTCGGTACGAGTGACGCACGCTCTTCTGTGGATGCGGTTGTATCCGAACAGTTGAACTATTTCTTAGAAGAGAATCCGAAAATCAGCGAAATGCTCATCCGTAAATCTTTGAAGGCAGCTCAAGCACGTGAAGCGGCCCGAAAAGCTCGTGAGGATGCACGGAATGGGAAGAAGAATAAACGGAAAGACTCGATGCTCAGCGGGAAGTTGACACCCGCTTCATCACGTAATGCGAATAAAAATGAATTATATCTCGTAGAGGGTGATTCTGCAGGAGGTTCCGCTAAACAAGGGCGTGACCGCCGATTCCAGGCGATCCTTCCGCTTCGAGGAAAAGTCATCAACACGGAAAAAGCAAAGTTACAGGATATTTTCAAAAATGAAGAAATCAACACGATCATCAACGCAATCGGTGCCGGAGTAGGAGCAGACTTCACGACCAAGGATTCGAACTATGACAAAGTCGTCATCATGACAGATGCGGATACAGACGGTTCTCATATCCAAGTGCTGTTGCTGACATTCTTCTACCGATACATGAAACCGATGATCGAAGCAGGAAAAGTCTATATCGCACTTCCTCCTCTTTATAAAGTGAGTAAAGGAAAAGGCAAGAAAGAAATCATCGAATATGCCTGGGACGAAGATGGCTTGAAGCAGGCTATCAAGAAAGTCGGAAAGGGCTATACCATCCAACGCTACAAAGGTCTTGGCGAAATGAATGCAGATCAATTATGGGAAACGACCATGAATCCTGAAACGCGTACACTGATTAGAGTGAAAATAGAAGATATTGCACGTGCAGAACGCCGTGTATCTGTCTTGATGGGTGATAAGGTCGAACCAAGACGGAAATGGATCGAATCGAACGTGGCCTTTGGATTGGATGAAGAGACGAACATCTTAGAAAATGAGAACCTTGAAGTTGTTGAGGGGGAGTAAGTTTTGACGAATGCAGAGAAATATTTAGATTTACCATTGGAAGATATCATCGGCGATCGTTTCGGCCGATATAGTAAATACATCATTCAAGAACGTGCTTTACCCGATGCACGCGATGGATTGAAGCCTGTACAACGGCGGATCCTGTATGCGATGTATCAGGATGGAAACGTGTCTGACAAACCGTTTCGTAAATCAGCGAAAACCGTGGGTAATGTGATCGGTAATTACCATCCGCACGGTGACACATCCGTCTATGACGCGATGGTACGTCTGAGTCAGGATTGGAAAGTGCGGAATGTACTCGTAGAAATGCACGGAAACAACGGAAGCATCGACGGGGACCCGCCTGCTGCAATGCGTTATACAGAGGCACGGCTTTCTCCGATCGCTTCAGAATTGCTCCGTGATATCGATAAAAAAACCGTCGACTTCACACCGAACTTCGATGATACGCAGGAAGAACCAGTCGTCCTTCCAGCATTGTTCCCGAGTTTGCTTGTCAACGGTTCAACGGGGATCTCCTCAGGGTATGCAACGGAAATCCCGCCTCATCATCTTGGAGAAGTGATCGATGCCGTTACAATGCAAATCGATAAGCCGGAGAGTACAGTCGATGAGCTGATGACCGTAATCAAAGGACCAGACTTCCCGACTGGTGGTATCATCCAAGGTGTCGATGGCATCAAGCAAGCGTATGAAACCGGTAAAGGGAAAATCGTCATCCGTGCGAAGACTGAAATCGAGGATCAACGCGGCGGCCGTCAACAAATCGTCATAACAGAAATACCCTATGAGGTGAATAAAGCGAATCTCGTGAAACGGATGGATGAGCTTCGCATCGATAAAAAAGTCGATGGCATTTCGGAAGTTCGAGATGAAACGGACCGGACTGGGCTGCGAATCGTAATCGAATTGAAAAAAGAAGCAGATTCACAGGGTGTCTTGAATTATCTATTCAAGAATACCGACCTGCAAATTTCCTATAACTTCAATATGGTCGCGATCCATAACCGCACACCGCAATTGATGGGACTCAAAAAGCTGATCGATGCCTATATCCAGCATCAGCGGGAAGTGGTGACGAACCGCTCCAAATATGAATTGAAAAAAGCCCAGGATCGTCAACATGTCGTTGAAGGATTGATCAAGGCGATTTCGATTTTAGATGAAGTGATTGCGACAATCCGAGCATCTAAAGATAAAAAAGACGCGAAGAATAATTTGATCGATCAATATGCATTTACGGAAGCTCAAGCTGAAGCGATCGTTACCTTACAGCTTTATCGATTGACAAATACCGATATCAAGACACTGGAAAAAGAAGCAGAAGAACTTGAGAAGCAAATCAAAGAACTACTTGCAATTCTGAATAGCGAACGTAAATTGCTATCTGTCATCAAAAAAGAATTGGCGCGGGTGAAGAAAACCTACGCTGATAACCGTCGTTCTGTCATTGAAGCAGAGATTCAGGAAATCAAGATAAACCTGGAAGTGATGATTCCTTCTGAAGATGTCGTCATCTCTGTGACGAGGGAAGGTTATGTGAAGCGAACAAGCCCTCGTTCCTATTCCGCATCGAATGGGGAACCACCTGGCATGAAGGATACCGATCGTGTCTTGAAAATTTTCAATGGAAATACCACCAATACGATGCTCGTTTTCACGAATAAAGGGAACTATCTCCACATACCAGTCCATGAATTACCGGATATCCGCTGGAAGGATGCTGGGCAGCACGTCACCAACATCGTCTCGATCGATCGTGATGAAACAGTGGTGGATGCAATGGTCGTAGAGGAATTCAAGGCAGATGAGTATCTGTTGTTCTTTACGAAAAATGGAATGGTCAAGCGGACAGAACTTTCGAATTATAAGGCACAACGTTATTCGAAACCACTGATGGCCCTGAAATTGAAAAAAGAAGATGAACTCGTTGATGTTTTTGTCACGGATGGTAAAAAAGAAATTTTCATTGCGACGCACAAGGGATATGGCCTCTGGTATGAGGAAGAAGAAGTAAGTGTGGTCGGCCAGCGCGCTGCCGGTGTCAAAGCGATTAACCTGAAGGACGATGATCAAGTTGTCAGCGGATTTGTTAAAGATAAGGACGAACGCACAGAAGTTGTCGTCGTCACGAATCGTGGTGCTGTGAAGAAAATGCGATTGGAAAATGAATTTGAACGGACATCCAGAGCGAAACGTGGCGTTGTCATGCTGCGTGAACTCAAATCGAACCCGCATCGAATCGTGAAAGCAATACCTTTAAATGAAGAGTCCCTCGTCTGGATCGAGGCCGAAAAAGGAAAAGAAGAAGTCATTGATCCGACGCATCTTCGTCCAGCAGATCGGTACAATAATGGGTCATTCATCATAGACGTAACAACAGAAGGACCAATTGTAGACGCCTGGAAACGGAAAAAAGAAGAAGAATGATCCAAAACAAAAGGACTGTCCTAAAGGTGTTTAACACTTTTCTTTTGGGACAGTCTCTTTTTTATGTGTTTTTAGGCAATGCGTTATACTGGAAATAAGAGATTTTATATAGATTGGAAGGGAGACCGCCGTGAGTATTCATTTTATTAAACTAACCGAACCGACGTTATCCCTTGTGGATACGCTAAATCGATGGGAAAACGATCCTACTTTGATTCCATTGACTCGACCAAACAAAAACGAGGAAGAGTTGGCGTATAGAGGGAAGATGACTATGAAAGATCTTACAGAACGATTGGTACACCATCACATCTATCTGATTTATTATGATGATCAGTTGATTGGCGAAATGAACTACATGATCGACCCCGGCCATCTCTTCAAAAAAGTACCGGGAACTGCGTGGATAGGGATAACGATTGGTGATCCAAAAGGCCGTGGCAAGGGAGTTGGGTATCAAGCGATAAAGTATTTAGAGGAACAAATCAGGCTGCAAGACCTTGAACGTATTGAACTAGGCGTGTTCGAATTTAATACACAGGCCCAAAAGCTTTATCAAAAGATGGGCTATCAGGAAATCAGTAGGATCCAAGATTTTACCTACTGGAACGATAGAATGTGGGCTGATATCCGTATGGAGAAGATATTAGGGTGATAATGTTAGTTTGCTACGGTTAAATATAAAGGCGTTAGCATTGCACATCCGGTCAGTGCCAAAGAACAGGATATCAAGTACTTACAGCCTTTTTTTCAGCAGGAGGTCATAATGGATAAATTGCTATGTTTTTGAGATAGCATTACTGCTAGAAACGAAGGATATGTTAAACCAATTCTAACTACGAAGCTTTCTTCAAAATTAAATGATTTTGAAATAATTAATTCTGGTGTTGCAGGTGACAACACTTTTGATGCTTTAAAAAGAATTGAAAAAGATGTGGTAAATCATGCCCCTGATTTAGTTACCATTCTTTTTGGAGCTAACGATGCTGCATTTCATAAAATGATCGACTTAGAGACTTATGAAAATAACTTGATTAAAATAGTACATAGTATTAGCCCTAAAAAAACCATTTTGATTTCTCCTTCTCCAGTAGATGAAGAACAGCAATTTGTAAGGAATAATAAGACCTTAAGTGAGTATGCTTCAATTGTAAAAAAAGTTGCTGAAACGAATGGTTGCTACTGAATCGATTTTTTCACTGAAATGCTTGCTCAGAATCATTTTCAAGAAATACTGAAAGGATTAGAAAATGATGGGCTGCATTTTGGCGAAAAAGGTTATAATATTTTGGCTGATTTAATAATCAATAAGGTTGAAGAAATCAAGTTAGAGGAGGGAGATAATAGTTGAAGAAAGGTCTGATTTCATTATTAAGCGGGACAATTCTTGGTGTACTGATCTCTTTCTTAGCCCTTGATTACAAGGGTTACAATTATGAACGATTACAAAAAGGACGAAACGGCCTTAGTCCTATGGAGTACAGGGCTAAAGCCGCTTAACGTTGTATTAATTATTTTAACTGTCTACTTTACAGGGTGCTGTTCATGATAGGGTACGCCTCTTTTATATGGAAAATTAAAAAATTTAATATGTTCTTTTGCTCCGTAATACCGTTATAAAACCGTCCAGAATGAGGAGGGATGGCAACGAAACCATCCCTCTAATTTTTCAATTCATTTTTATTGAGTCAATTCCATTTCACCTGATTGCGAAGGTCCCTCCTGAATTTTTCTTCTATGATTCACCACGTTTATTTCTGCTCCTACCATCAAAATCAATCCTGTTAAAAAGAACCAGATCATCATTACGATGATTCCACCTAAACTTCCATATGTTGCTGAATAGCTCCCGAAATTACTGACATAAAACGAAAATGCGAGTGAAATTAGCAACCACAGAATAGATGCTAGACAAGCGCCAGGAATTATTTCTTTTACAGGTAATTTCTTAGCTGGTGCGAATCGATAAAGGACCATCAGAACTCCTGTGATGACAATGATACTGATGATCCATCGTAAAATGTTCAATAACAACTTGATGTGTTCCGGCATTGGGACGAAGGAATGCACCATTTTTATAATGACCTGTCCGAAAACAGGAAGGATTAGAGCGACTACGAATGCAATGATCATTCCGAAAGTCAGTGCAATCGAGAGTAACCTGACTATGATGAAAGATCTGCTTTCCTCTACATCATACGCTTTGTTCGAAGCTTTTATAAATGCATTGATACCGTTGGAGGCAGACCAGATTGTTCCTAAGATACCAACAGTAAGCAATCCTCCGTTCGGTGTTTCGACGACACTGACAATATTCTCTTTAAAAAGGGAAGTTGTTTCGTCTGGTAATATTTTGCTCATGTAATTCATGACTTCTTCTCCACTTATATTCAAATATGGTACGATGGATAGTAGTAAGATCAACATCGGCACAATCGATAACAAGTAATGATAAGCCTGAGCTGCTGCTAATAGTGGGACATCATCTTTTTGAAACTCTCCACTAATTTCTTTTGCATAATATTTGATATTCATGATCCACCTCTCTTGATTTGAGATATTCCCGTTTCTATCTCCTTCCCCTCAGAAGGGGGAGTTAATCTTATTATTAGAAACGTTTTTCTAGTATAAGAATCGGGTAAAGAGGTTCAAGGAGGTGTGGTGATAGGTGTTTGTTTATATCGGGATTTTGTTGATCGCTGTGTCATTTGCTGTGATTGTATTTTATCTTGTACGAATACTTAACAGTGTCAACGGTGCTGTTAATAGCCTCGAGCATTCAGTAGATCAATTGGAAGGACAAATGGAAGAAATAACAGGCAGTTCAAAGCATCTTGTTAAGGAAACAAGTCATATCGTCGATGACATTCATCACAAGCTTCATTCTACATCTGGGTTATTACAAACTTTACAGCATGTAGGTGGACTCCTTGAACTTGCGAACCGAACTATAAATCGCTCTGCAGATCATTTTTCTTCCCATGCTAATGGACAATCCAAGCAAATTGTAAAACTTGTTAAATGGGGAAATGCAGCTTTTCGAATTTATAAGGAAAAAAATAATAGAAAAGAGGGATGATATGGATTTAGTAGGAATTGGCGTTTTGATCATTAGCCTGGCATTTGTAGTATTGACCATTTTTCTTGCACGTGTACTAAATAATTTAGCTACTGTTATAAAAGGTGTAGATCAAACAGTCGAACAATTACCTGGTCATTTGAATAAAATCACGAAACAAACGGGAGACCTTATCTATAAAAGCAATGACACGCTAGGGGATGTAAATGAAAAACTGAGAGCGTTAAGCCCTTTGTTTTATATGGTCGGGGATATTGGAGAAACGTCTAGAAAGTTATCATCATCACTTGTGGATGCCACCAGTACAGTGAAGAAAAACACCTCCGAAGGAAAGGATGTCGTCCATAAACGCGACTTGGGCGGTATATATGGTGCGCTTGCATTGGGATATTACTGGAATCAGAAACGTAAGGCGAAAAAATTTTTAAAGGAGGAGCAAATCTAATGGAAAATATTAAGAACAATTCAGATAAAAAGAAATTATTAGGGATTATCAGTTCTTGTTTCGTTACAGGTTTTGTTGGTGGAATCAGTTACGCAATAAATAAAGAAAGCAAGCGTAAAGGAATCTCCATACCTACACTTTCTAAAGAGAAGTATGATCAAAAGAAAGAGAACTTCTACACCCATGGAAGAAACCAATATATCAGTATTAAAAAGGCAGCGGATGATGTCAGTAAAGAGGCATCATTGAATGCCAAAAAGGAGGTCGCAGCTACAAAAAAAGGACTAATTTAGGACTGTAAACAGCAGTCCTATTTTTTATGCCACTAAAGGGATTACTGTAGAACTATAGAAGATGTAATAAGGAATGATGGAAGGAGTTGGGGAAGTGCCAAATGAATTATTAAATGATTTCAGACAGTTTTTTAGATAGATATCGTAACTCCTGGAATAGTTTAGCTGCTAAGGAAATGTTAAACCACCCATCAAAAGAACTAAAAGCGAGATGGGCTCTACCTGGATTATCCTTGGATGATTATGCGAGACTAAGGATAATCGTAAATGGGAGTGATAATATAACTGATCTTCTAATTTTCCCACATCCAGACAGCAATGTAACCACCTAATAGATCGATTTTTCACATTATGTTACATATTCAATCATTTATGATGATTATACGGTTTGGAATGAGTCTGAAATTTTTCAGGGTGAATCATTCCGTATATATGAGCGATCGAATTATTTCGATTTTATACAAAAGGAATCAGTTCTGCCAGATAAAGAATGCGTACATTTTTCATTGGCGTGCCATGAACATAAGGTGCATATCATCAAAAACGGTTGAATGTCCTTTGGGTTATTGCTTTTGGTTTACTTAATGTATTAGGGTTTATTATTTATTATTTTTCAACTAATAAAAATCAGCAGGGTATAAGTAGTAGTATTAATACATGAATAAATAAAACCTTCTGGATTTCTAAGACGTCTTCAAAGATAGAAGGCGCCTTTTTATTCTGAAAATAGTTTCAAAGGATAACAATTTCATTTTTTTATTGTAATTTTAAAAGGAACTTTGTCTCAATATCTCGAACTAAGTTAAGACATTACATATTCTGTCTAAGCATACAAGGAGGTCCAAATTGAGAAAAATATTGCCAGCATCCATTCTTTCTTATACCCAGTATGGTTATTTAAAGGTTGCCAAGTCACTTAAAAGCCATTGTCCGAAGTGTGGGAAAACAGGGAATTTTACTTTGAAGGCAAATTATTATCAGGTAAAGAAAACTGGATTGTTCGCAGAAGGTCTTTGTTCCGAATGTAAGAAACCATCCGTGTTTGTCATCATGCTGGATGACCGCTCAGACCAGACCATCCAGGAAGCTGAAATTTATATCTATGACCCCATTGCTTCACAAGGTCGCTTGGATCAAATTCAAGGGAACAAAAACATCCCTAAAGATCTTATCAGATCCTATACTTCTGCCCTGAATGTCAGTCAGTCGAAAGACAATTCTGCAACTGCAGTCATGTCAAAGCGAGTGATTGAAAGTGTTCTCAAAAACTATCTTGGAGATAAAACGAAAGAACAGTCCCTTTCTCAGCAATTCGAGCAATTACCAAAGCATGTCGATTTATCTAAACCAATCCAATCACTGAGCCATTTGGTTCATCCGGATCGTCCTTTTTACGAAATGCTTGAACTAGAAAGGGAAATCGATGATGAGACTGCAGTCTTGTTGATGGAACTCCTGGAAGGTCTTATCGAATATCTCTTTGTCCTTCCAGAGAAAATCGAATCTGTACATACTGAAATCGAGCAAAAGCTTAAGTAGATAGCAACAAGTAAGGTTCCGGTCATCACTTGGGACCTTCTTTTAATGGTCAGATGACCTACTTGACTGATCGGGTCGCTTCCGCTTTTCGTTTGCCCGTAAAAAGGGAGTAAATTTTGCAAACGAAAAAGGTGCTATAGGTTATAGTTGATTTACATTTGAATTTAGGCTAGAGTATAGGAATTAATCATCATTTGTTAAAGGAGTCGCATAATGAAAGTCGCCTATTTAGGACCTAAAGGAACTTTTTCAGAGGAAGCTGCTGTTCGATATTTTTCATCTAAACAAATGGATGGTCTGATGTGTGAATCCATTTTAGATGTATTGGATGCAATTCGAAAAAAGAAAGTTGAAAAAGGAATTGTCCCGATTGAAAATTCAATTGAAGGGACGATCAATATTACAATAGATGGCTTGTTGATGAATGACCTTTTCATAGAAGGGGAAGTCATACTTCCTGTAGCTCTACACTTGCTAGGTGTGAAAGGAGCGGATCTCAATAAGATCCAAGAGGTCTGGTCGATTCCCCCTGCTTTAGCGCAATGTCGTGATTACATTCAGTCTTTAGGGGCATCCAGTCGACATTTCAACAGTACCGCTGCTGCAGCAAAAGCTGTCCGGGATGAAGCTAAGGTGGAGTTCGGAGCCATTGCCTCAGAATGGTCAGCAAAAGCTTTCGGGTTGGAGTTAGTCAAAGAAAACATTCAAGATTTCACGGAAAATCATACCCGTTTTGTTGTTGTTTCGAACCCTCCTGACGAAATTGCCTCTTCAGAAAAAGCGATGCTGGTCATCACTCCTTTCGAAGAACGACCTGGGGTGTTGGTCACGATTTTGAATGTTTTTGGATCATTATCAATCAATCTCTCTTGGATTGAATCTCGTCCAACCAAAAAGAAGTTAGGAACCTATCGCTTTTTTGTCGAAACACAAAAGGGAGTAGATAATCCGGATATGATCAAAGCGATGACGATCCTTGAAACATACGGGCACCAAGTTCAAATCCTCGGAAGTTATAATACGACCAAACTTTAGAAGGGGGTTTTTATGGGAGAATTATTCCTTTCCGGTGGCGGAAATGCTGAACTGACACGTGAGGTAAACGAATATTTTATCCGAAAGATTGATCCTGAGAAACCGCTGCTTGATATTCCTCTTGCAGGTGATCCCGAGTTCAGACCCTATGATCGTTGTCTGGATTATGTGAAAAGTGTTTTCGATCCACTAGGAGTGAGTGAAATCATGATGTGGACTGATCTCAGAGGGAAAACGTTTGATGATATCATGCAATTTTCAGCTGTATACATTAGTGGCGGTGACCCCATGTGTATATTGAAAAAGTTTAAAGATACAGCTTTTGATAAGGTGTTGACTCACTATCATGAAGCTGGAGGAACAATTTACGGTCAAAGTGCAGGTGCGAACATTTTAGGGAAAATAATCACAGTCATGGATGAAAAAGAAACGGTCGACCTTCATGGTTTGAATCTTGTTAATGGGTATTCGGTTTGGTGTCACTATCAAGAGAAAAGTGATCTGAAACTCTACGAATACGTTGACTGCTTTGATACTTCAATCATTGCGATACCAGAAGGAACTGCCGTTTATGCGAACCCCCATAAGTTATCAGTGCTCGGTTTAGATGAGGCTTATTTGTTTCAGAAAGAAAATAAATCGCGCATAGAAAAAGTATAGGAAAATAATTTATTTTTCTATAAGAGCATGTAATCATCTATAGCGTTCTAAACAGCTTCTCCTATGGAACAGTTGGTTTAACCCCGATAGTAAAAGGGAAGGATTAACCACTAGGAGGAGCCTATGAAAAAAATATTAGTATATATCATTAGCATTATATTGTTCATATCAGTAATTGCAGGAATTATTGCAATGAATCAGAAGCAAGAAGCCAATACAAAGAAAAGCACAAATTTGGTAGCATTGGGGGATTCGCTTACCTATGGTGTGGGTGATGATATGGGTAGCGGATATGTCGATGATCTTCAAACACTGCTTTCAAACCATCATGATGGCGCAGTTACTGTCCAGAATTATGGAATACCCAACCAGCAAACAGATGGGCTGCTATATCAGATTCAACATACAGATGTTAAAGACAATTTAGACGACGCGGATTATTTCATCATTTTTATTGGTACGAATGATGTCATCAAAAGTAACGGCAACAATCTGCTTCCTATTCATGAAGAACGGTTGAAAGCGGGAAAAGCGGATTATAAACAGAATGTAGAGGATATCATGACAATTATTCGGGATGAAAATCGGGACGCACCTATTTTATTTCTCGGCCTTTATAACCCATATCCTTCATCTACAAAAATAGAGCAAGTGATTGAAGAATGGAATGTTACCAGCCAGGAGATCGTCAGTCATTATCCTCGTGTGAAATTCATATCGACAAACGAGCTATTCCAGGAGAAGTCCACTGAATATTTCAGTGATTCCCTGCATCCCAATAAAAAAGGGTATAAATTGATCACGAAGAAAATCGTAGAAGAGTATGATTTCTAATAGGGGTTGTCCAAAAGGGCATCCTCTTGTTTTTGTAGATAAGAACCTTATTTTTGTAGGTAATTTCTTATTTTTGTAACTTGAGCCTTCATTCTTGTAGATAATCCCTGTTCATCACGTACACAATAACTAGAGTCTAATCAAGACAACTGTTAATGGTGCTAGATGACACAGAATTTGACGTTCAGCTCTATTTTTTATATAGATACAGCACATTTCCTCCAACGAATTTCCCATTTTGAAAAAAAGCTTGTTTCATTGTCGTGTTTCTGATAGAATAACAAACAATTAAATTTAAAGGCCACACTTCATGCTAGTTTGAAGTGATGGTAGAGGCGCGAAGACCATTAGTATTTTGCATGAAGAGGTTGGGCTCTAATGAGTGCAAAAGGAAAGGGGAATTCGCCGAAGCTGGATTGTCGTCTCAACAAACATCTGGCTGGACCTGTATTGAATAAGTACAGGGCTGTCATACGACCATGCTCCCTGCTGGCGTATGGAGGACTATCTCACGTAAAGGGAATAAGTGTGGCAGACGTTTGAGGATCGACTCTTAAGTCTGGCGATTTGTTTTATTTCAACCATTTAAACATGGTTGCGGATGAACGTCCGTCACACTAATGAGTCGATTTTTTTATTTCTTGCTCCTGTTAGTGGACTTTGTTGATTTTAAGAGAAAATTACGTCACTCCTGCGGGAAAAGCGGTCCAGACGAGAACCCACCTTTTTTTAAAGGATCTTCGACTACAATAATGAACTTCGACTAAATACCACCACGTCCTATGGTGAACGTCGAAGCCAGCATAAGGAAAGCTTCTAAGAATTCCCATCGCAGACACGAAAATGATTTCATTTTTGTGTTCACATCCTGTGCCAGTGAGGAGGCCCGCGGAAAGGGAGTGAATTTCGTAGAAATCAACAACAAGAACTAACAAAGCCTATTTCTTAACATGAAAGGAATGGAATCATGGCATTAATCGTACAAAAATATGGTGGTACATCTGTAGGATCGATTGAACGAATTCAAAATGTGGCTGATCGTGTTATTGAGACTTACAATCAGGACAAAGACGTAGTCGTAGTTGTTTCAGCAATGGGAAAAAGTACGGACCATCTGATTCAAATGGCAAATGACATTTCTGATAATCCCTCAAATAGGGAACTTGATATGCTCGTATCTACAGGAGAGCAAGTTTCGATGTCGTTGTTGGCAATGGCTTTACAACAAAAAGGATATCAATCTGTCTCACTTACTGGCTGGCAAGCTGGTATCAAAACGGAAGCTGCACATGGGAATGCAAGAATTTTAGACATCAACAACAAGCGAATCAATGGACACCTGGCCGAAGGAAACATTGTCATCGTCGCTGGATTCCAGGGTTTGACTGATGAAGAGGAAATCGCGACCCTCGGCAGAGGTGGGTCTGATACGACAGCTGTAGCTTTGGCCGCTTCTTTAAAAGCGGAAAAATGTGAGATCTATACGGATGTCACGGGGGTATACACAACCGATCCAAGAGTAGTTGGAGGGGCAAGGAAGCTGGATTCGATCTCCTATGATGAAATGCTTGAAATGGCGAACCTTGGCGCCGGAGTACTACATCCTCGGTCCGTCGAATTCGCTAAAAATTACAACGTTAAGCTAGAGGTTCGTTCAAGTATCGAAAAAGAAACCGGGACCATGATAGAGGAGGAAGTTTCAATGGAAGGCAATCTTACAGTGCGAGGAATCGCGTTTGAGAGTAATGTAACAAAAGTGACCGTTCATAACTTACAGGATGATATCAATACATTAGCAAAATTATTCACGATCCTTTCTGATCAAAAAATCAATGTGGACATCATTATCCAGAACACAAACGGAAAAGAAGCGACGGATATCTCTTTTTCATTGGATTCAGAGATGCTCAATCAAGCACTGGAAGTATTGAGTGAATATCAACCAGAATTGAATTATGATCATATTACGTATGAAGGCGACCTTGCGAAAGTTTCGATCGTAGGCTCAGGAATGATTTCCAATCCAGGCGTTGCTGCAAAAATGTTTAACGTTCTTTCTTCAGGTGGGATAAAAATCAAGATGGTCAGCACATCCGAAATCAAGGTTTCTACAATTGTGTCTAGTTCCGCGATGATTTCTGCAGTGGAATGCTTACATGAAGCATTTGAACTTGAAGAAAGAAAAACAGTAGAAGTTTAATAACCGCTCGATCTATTGCTATACGTGTATTTAGGAGGTCCAACCGTAAAAATAATCAGAACATGTAAAAAAGGTTGTTGACTTTCCTTATTGGAATAGTTAGAATAATAATCAAATTAAATCTTATCCAGAGTGACAGAGGGACCTGGCCCAATGATGTCCGGCAACCTGCATGATGCAAGGTGCTAAATCCAGCAAAATGGATTCCCATTTTGGTAGATAAGGTGAAACGCAGATTAGCCTAAAAGTCTTCCAAATTGGAAGACTTTTTTTCACTTAAAGAAAGTATAAAATACTTTCTTCAGTATAAGTGCAACTAATGGCTCAGCCTACGCCTAAGTCTTGGCTTTGCTAAATTTTCTTTACATGAAACATTTACAAATTTGAAGAAAACGAAAAGGCTGCTGACTAGACAAACTAGAGGCGACTTTAACCTTTGAACAAGTTAAAGTTGCCTCTTTCTTTTTTACAGAAAGGATAGGAGGGATTGAAATTGGCACAATTATTATCGTACGAAACTTGGTCTGACAACAAACTGGATATTCCGATCGATCAAGAAACTAAAGGGGCTTTACACGTTTTAGAGTGGGCTTATGACTTATATGGAGATGACATCATTTATGCGTGCAGCTTCGGTGCTGAAGGTATCGTATTGATTGATTTGATTTCAAAAGTGAATCCTGAAGCGAAAATCGTTTTCCTTGATACTGGACTTCACTTCACCGAAACCTATGAACTGATTGAAAGGGTGAAAGCTCGCTATCCCAAATTACAAATTGATCTGAAGAAACCCGAACTGACAGTCGAAGAACAAGCTGAAGCATATGGAGAAAGCCTTTGGGAACGAGATCCGAACCAATGCTGCCATATTCGCAAGATTGTTCCACTTACACAAGCATTATCCGGTCACAAGGCATGGATATCGGGGCTTAGAAGAGACCAATCACCTACGAGAAGAAACACGGAATTCATCAATAAAGATGAAAAGTTCCAAGCTATCAAAGTTTGTCCATTGATTCACTGGTCCTGGAAAGATGTCTGGCGATACATTCATACCTATGACCTCCCTTATAACGTCCTGCATGACCAGGGATATCCAAGCATCGGCTGTGAGAAATGCACCCTGCCGACGGAGGATGGAGCAGATTTACGGGCGGGGAGATGGACGAATTTGAAAAAGACTGAATGCGGTCTTCATCCATCCTGATGAGGAGGATTCTTAGATGGTTGTGATCGCGTTTATCGTCGCCTTCTTTTTCGCCATGAATATGGGAGCAAGCGGGGCTGCTGCCTCCATGGGTGTCTCTTACGGCTCAGGTGCGATCAATAAGAAAATCATTGCATTGGCCATATGTGGAACAGGTGTTTTTCTAGGAGCGGTCATTGGTGGGGGTGAAGTCGTAAAAACAATCGGTTCTGGGATTGTACCCTCTGACCTCATCACGATTCAAACGGCTGTCATCATTCTTGGTGCAGCAACCATTTCTCTAGGGATTGCCAATCTGATCGGAATACCGTTATCGACAAGTGAAGTAACTGTCGGATCAGTAGTTGGAGTAGGTTTAGCTTACCAATCGCTGTATGTGGACTCCTTGTTGACTGTGGTGTTGTTCTGGATACTAATTCCAATCATCGCTTTTCTGTTTGCGTTGATAACGGGGAAGTTGATCCAATACATTCAAGAAAGATATGGTACTTTCCTTGAGGGGAGATGGAAGAGGTATTTAACGGGATTGTTGATCCTCATGGGTTTTCTTGAAGCTTTCTCAGCAGGGATGAACAATGTTGCAAATGCGATTGGCCCACTGGTCGGAGCTGGAATACTTTCAATCTCACATGGAACATTGCTCGGAGGTGCATTCATCGCTTTAGGAGCCATCTTCTTTGGAGGGAAGGTGTTAGAGACAAATGGAAAACGTATTACGAAATTCTCACTTCTAGAAGGAAGTGCGATATCAGGTACCGGTGCCGGATTGGTCATCATAGCATCTATTTTCGGCATTCCAGTCCCGCTAACACAAATCACAACATCTGCCATCATCGGGATCGGTACTGGACAGAAGGGATTTTCGTTCCTCCAAAAGAACATCATTTTGCAAATGGTCAAAGTTTGGGTCGTCTCCCCTGTCTTTTCACTTGTGATTGCCTACGGGATGGTCAAGGTCCTATTAGATAGTGATTTCTACACAATCAGTGTGATCGGAAGTGTTTTCATCGCAACAGTCGGTTCACTGAGTCTGATCAAAACGATCAAGGCAGAGAAACGTACCATACATGAACAAGGAGGAGTTTAAATGAGCACAAGCATTCCACATGGAGGGAAATTGATCAATCGAATCGATCTCTCCTTTGATTACGAGTCTTTGAAAAAAGAAATTGAATTGGATGGTACAGCCTTGAGCGATCTTGAGTTGATCGCAATCGGGGCGTATAGTCCACTCGAAGGTTTTCTTGGAAAAAAAGATTATGAAAGTGTCGTAAATGATCTGAGGCTTGAAAACGGTCTACCTTGGAGCATCCCGATTACACTACCTGTCAGTGAGGAAAAAGCAGAAGAAATACAAATCGGCGAACGGATCAAGCTCGTGAAAGATGGAACGGTATATGGAGTGATCAAAGTCAGTGAAAAGTACGTTCCCGATAAGCTGCGCGAGGCTGCACACGTATACAAAACGGCAGAAACTGCTCATCCTGGTGTGAAAAAATTACTTGAGCGGCCAAATGTATACATAGGTGGATCGATCCATCTCGTCAAACGCCCAGTGAAAGATCGATTCTCAGATTATTATCTTGACCCGGAACAAACGCGTGAACAGTTTAAAAAACTTGGTTGGAAAACTGTTGTCGGTTTCCAGACGAGAAATCCCGTCCACCGGGCACATGAATATATTCAAAAATCCGCTCTCGAAACGGTAGATGGTCTGTTCCTGAATCCGCTTGTCGGAGAAACAAAAGCGGACGATATTCCGGCAGATGTGAGATTGGAAAGTTACGAGGTCCTACTTGAAAATTACTATCCGAGTGATCGAGTGTTTCTAGCAGTATTCCCTGCAGCCATGCGCTATGCTGGTCCGAGAGAAGCAATCTTCCATGCACTGGTCCGCAAGAACTTCGGCTGTACGCATTTCATTGTCGGCAGGGACCATGCGGGTGTCGGTGACTACTACGGAACCTATGATGCTCAAAAGATATTCAGTCATTTTACAAAAGCAGAATTAGGAATTGAAACATTGTTTTTTGAGCACAGCTTTTACTGTGAAAAGTGCGAAAACATGGCTTCGACGAAAACTTGTCCACATGACAAAGAGCATCATGTCGTGTTGTCAGGGACGAAGGTGAGGGAGCTGCTCCGTAATGGAGCGACACCGCCGAGTACATTCAGCCGTCCAGAAGTGGCTGAAGTCTTGATCAAAGGATTACAACGGGAACCGATAACAACATGACCAACAGAAGGAGTGAGATATATGGCAATTCAAGACATTACATGGCATGAAGCGGCTGTATCGAAACATGATCGCCGGTGTTTAAATAAACAAACAAGCAGCATCATCTGGTTTACAGGATTATCAGGATCAGGCAAGTCCACGCTAGCAAACGCGGTCGACTGGAAACTTCATGAACAAGGCTTAAGAAGTTACGTATTGGACGGAGATAACATCCGTCACGGCTTGAACAAAGGACTCGGTTTTTCAGTAGAAGACAGGCAAGAGAATATCCGTCGGATCGGAGAAGTAGCGAAACTGTTTGTCGATAGTGGGCAATTTGCAATCACAGCTTTCATATCACCTTTTCAGGCGGATCGAGATCGAGTTCGAGAAATGGTCGAATCTGATGAATTCATAGAGGTCTATGTAAAATGTCCATTAGATGAATGTGAAACACGCGATCCAAAAGGACTTTATGAGAAGGCAAGGAAAGGGGAGATACCTGAGTTCACAGGTGTAAGCTCGCCATATGAGGAACCAGAAGCGCCAGAACTGGTCATTGAAACAAACTGCTATTCCGTGGAAGAATGTGCTGATCAGGTAATCGGCTATTTGAAAGAAAAGAACTTATTTTAAGGCTGTTTTGTAACGCCATTACAATGGAATTATGAAAACAACAATCTTTATAAAAAAGAGCCTATTTTAAAGAGGAGGATGCTCGAATGGCATACGAAAAGTTCTGGGCAGACAATGAAAAGCTGAATAAGACAGAGTTGAAGAAGCTTGAGAAAGACGGTCTAGAAATCTTTGAAGATATTCCGTATTACGCTGAAAATGGTTTCGAATCGATCCCGAAGGAAGAGTGGGATTCATTCAAATGGGCAGGACTGTACTTGCAACGGCCTAAACAAGACGGCTATTTCATGATGCGGATCAATGTTCCGTCTGGGGTCTTGAATTATGAACAAGCAGAAACGTTGGCATCGATCTGTAAGGATTACGGAAGAGGTGTATTCGATGTAACGACACGGCAGGCAATTCAGTTCCACTGGCTCCAAATCGAGAACATCCCGGATATTTTCAACCGGCTGGCAAAGGTAGGTTTATCATCTGCAGGTGCTTGCGGTGATATCACACGTAATATTGTCGGAAATCCGCTTGCCGGTATCGATCCGAATGAGTTGTTCGATACAGAACCGATTGTGAAAGAAATTTATGAGTATTTTCAGCACAACAAGGACTTTTCAAACCTTCCGCGTAAATACAAGGTCTCGATCAGTACGAATATCCATAATGCCTCGAATGCTGAAATCAATTGCTTGTCCTTCACCCCGGCTGTGAAAGAAATCGATGGGGAAGAAGTGAAAGGATTCCATGTCAAAGTCGGCGGTGGTCTGGCAGCAAGACCATATCTCGCAGAAACATTGGATGTCTTTATACGACCTGAAAACGTGAAAGAGACTGCAATTGCAATTACGACAATCTTCAGAGACTTCGGGTACAGGGAAAAACGTCATCGTGCTCGACTGAAGTTCCTTGTGGCTGACTGGGGACCTGAAGAATTCAAGGAAAAATTAGTAGAGTTAACGGGTCCTTTGCCTTCAAAAGGTGAGGATGTCCAAAAGGATTGGAATGCTGGCTACTTCTACGGTGTGCATAAACAAAAGCAGGACGGACTGAATTATATCGGTTTCAACGTTCCGGTCGGCCGGTTGGACGCAAATGAAGTATTGGAAATCGCAAAAATTTCTAAACAATACGGTAATGGCGAGATCCGAACTTGCAACTCTCAAAATATCATCATACCAAACATTCCAGATGAGAAAGTAGATGCGCTTTTACAAGAAAAGATATTTGAAAGAATCACGATCGAACCGAAGCGTTTCATCGCGTATTCTGTATCATGCACAGGTATTGAATTTTGCAACCTGGCATTGGTGGAAACAAAAGAGCGGATGCGCCAGATCGCGGAATATTTGGATGAACAGATCAGGGTAGATGTCCCTGTGAGGCTTCATATGGTCGGCTGCCCGAATTCATGTGGTCAACGGCAAATTGCTGACATCGGATTACAAGGCATCAAAATGAAATCGAAGGAAAAAGGACTGATCGAAGCGTTTGAAATCTATGTCGGAGGCACTTTGAACCACGGCGGGAAATTCAATGAAAAGCTGAAAGGTAAGATTGACGGAGAACACCTTCCTGCGGTTCTTGTAGAATTCCTTACCTATTTTAAAAAGGAAAAGCTGCCAGGTGAATCATTCTATGATTTTGTAGGACGCCTCGGTATCGAGCCGCTTCAAGAAGAATTGGATCGGATTCTAGGAAATGTGACAGCGAATGTTTCATGATAGGAGCGATGTAGAGTGGACTTATACAGGTTTGAAGTGACGACGGATACGGATGTGATTCCGGTCATCATTGCAGCGGAGAATGATGAGGCGGCTTTCCGTCTGGTAGAAGTCGAGCTTGAAAAGTATTTTTTTAGATTACCAGAAGTGGATGATATTTCACTATATGAGAAGAAAAAGATCCGAAAGGGAAACGGGTTCGTCCTGCATGAACAAGAAACGATTTTAAGCGGCAGTTGACCACGTGAAGGAGAGGATGAAATGGGTAAAGTCTATCTAGTAGGTGCCGGACCGGGGGATCCAGGATTGATCACGGTCAAAGGAATGAAATGCATAGAGGAAGCAGATGTCATTCTTTACGATCGCTTGATCAATAAAGAGTTGCTGAATTATGCAAAAGATGATGCAGAACTGATTTATTGCGGAAAATTACCAGACTATCATCTGATGAAACAGGAAACGATCAATCATTTTCTCGTAAAGAATGGGCTGAAAGGCAAAACCGTCACGAGATTGAAAGGCGGGGATCCGTTCGTATACGGCAGGGGCGGTGAAGAAGCGGAGGCGTTGGCAAAGCACGGACTGGAGTTCGAGATCGTCCCTGGAATCACTTCAGGGATTGCCGCTCCTGCTTATGCGGGTATACCGGTTACACACCGTGAACATAGTTCAACGTTCGCTTTTGTGACTGGCCACCGCCGCAAGGATAAAGAAGAGGATGATCTGCGCTGGGAAAGCCTTGCAAAAGGGATTGATACACTTGCGATCTATATGGGTGTCAAAAACCTACCGTATATTTGTGCACAACTTACAAAACACGGACGCCCCAGTGAGACGCCTGTCGCCCTAGTGCATTGGGGAACCATAGGGGAACAGCAGACCGTGACAGGAACATTAGACACGATTGTCGATGTTGTCGAACGAAATGAAATTAAAAACCCGAGTATGATCATCGTCGGAGAGGTCGTCCGTCTCCGCGATAAGCTCAATTGGTTCGAACGTTTGATTGAACCAGAAAGTGAATTGCAGAAGAAAGTCGCTTTTTAAAGGTGGAGAAAAGAGATGCAAGCAATCTTATACGTCGGTCATGGGAGTAGAGTGGATGAAGCAAGGAACCAGGCTGCACAATTCATGAAACAAAGTATGGAACACCAGTCCACTCCGATTCAGGAGATCAGCTTTCTCGAATTGGCACACCCGACGATCGAAGAAGGTTTCAAGCGTTGTGTTGAGCGCGGCGCAACCAGTATCGTAGTTGTACCGATATTGTTGCTTACAGCAGGGCATGCGAAAAAGGACATCCCTATGGAACTGGAACGGTTGCAAAGCCGTTGGCCAGCTGTCTCAATCACTTATGGCCGTCCGTTCGGAGTACATGAGAAAATCATTGATATTTTAATCGAACGGATCTATGACAAGGCAAAACCGATTGACGATGCAATGGTTCTTCTAGTCGGAAGAGGCAGCAGTGATCTGGACGTGAAAAGGGATTTACGAGAGATTGCAGATCGATTATATGAAAAGCATCGGTTCAAAAGAGTTGAAACATCCTTTTTAGCTGCAGCTGAGCCAAGCTTTGAAGAAGGACTTGAACAAGCAAAGCGATATGGTCATAAACAAGTGTTTGTTGTTCCCTATCTCTTGTTTACGGGGATTTTGATGAAAAGCATGGAAAAGACAATCCGAAAACTGACAAGAGAAAATCAGGAATTTATTTTATGCGACTACCTCGGTTATCATCCGAACCTTCAGGAAGTAGTCTCCGAACGGACACAGGAATTGATTGGTGTTGGCGTATGAGGCATTACCCAATCATGCTGGATCTCTACGGTAAAGACGCGGTCGTCATTGGAGGCGGGAAGGTAGCGAATCGTAAAATCCGGTCACTTGTTGAAGCCGGTGCGAGTGTCACGGTTGTCAGTCCCGAAGTGACTGCCAATATAAAAAAGCTGGTACAGCAAGGGCAGATAAACTGGATTAAAAAACA
This sequence comes from Alkalihalobacillus sp. TS-13, assembly GCF_019720915.1. Taxonomy (GTDB): domain Bacteria; phylum Bacillota; class Bacilli; order Bacillales; family Fictibacillaceae; genus Pseudalkalibacillus. Next base: position 1,326,349 of record NZ_JAHKSI010000001.1, on the reverse strand, counting down.
AGTAGAAGCTAAAGACTATCAGGACGCGTTTGTTGTAATTGCTGCAACAAATGGTCCTGATGTGAATCAGCGCATTGCTGCACAAGCTGGAAAACATCAACTAGTCAACGTCGTCGATGATCCAGACAATGGAAACTTCCATGTTCCTGCAAAACTATCAAGAGGCAGACTAACCATTGCCGTCTCGACAGGCGGTGCAAGTCCAATATTAGCAAAAAGAATAAGAGATGAACTGGCACAGACCTACGACACAACGTATGAAGATTACATGGACCATCTATTCGACTGCCGTCAAAAAATCAAACGGATGACGTTAAGTGAACAAGAAAAACGAAAAATACTCGAAGAATGCGTGAGTTCATGGGAAAAGAAAAGTTGATGAGGTGAGTACAATTGAGTGGAGAAAAACGTACAGTAAGACAACGTTTGGAAGATGGACCTGTGATTTGTGGAGAAGGCTATTTATTCGAACTAGAACGACGTGGTTACCTTCAGGCAGGTTCATTTGTTCCTGAGGTTGCATTAGAAAACACACAGGCACTGGAACAGGCATATCGTGATTTCATGAACGCTGGATCTGATGTCATCGTCGCTTTCACATATAATGCTCACCGTGAAAAAATGAGAATCATCGGTAAAGAGGATCTTGTTGAAAACTTAAGCAGGCAAGCCATTCGTTCGGCAAAAAAAGTTGCTGAAGAGCACCCTGAGGAACCCGCACTGGTAGCGGGGAACATTTCGAATACGAATGTTTTCGATCCCGATGATGATACGTCAAAGGATGAGGTCAGATCAATGTTTGCGGAAATGGTGGATTGGTGTGTCGATGAAGGTGTAGATTTCATCTTAGGTGAAACGTTCTACTATCATGAAGAAGCGTTGATTGCCCTTGAAGAAATAAAAAAGAGCGGACTGGATGCCGTGATTTCGTTAGGGTTGATGGGTGAGGGCGTTCTTCGGGATGATTTCACAGTTGAAGAATCCTGCAAAATTCTTGAGCAAAACGGTGCGCTAGTTGTAGGAATGAACTGCTTCAGGGGACCTGATACGATGCAGCCACACCTTGAAAAGATTCGGGAAAACACAGAAGGTTATCTTGCAGCACTTCCGCTCCCGTACAGGACGACTGAAGAGCACCCTACCTTTTTCAACTTGCCTGATGGTGGATGCAGCTGCTCACTACCAACTGAAACGACATTTCCTACTTCCTTGGACCCACTGTATCACAATCGCTATGAACTTGCGGAATGGGCGAAGAAAGCTCATTATGATACTGATATCCAGTTTATCGGGTTATGTTGTGGAGCCTCTCCGGCTATGATTCGCGCGGTTGCTGAAGCAGTCGGGCGTGTGGCTCCGAATTCAAAATACTCACCGAATATGGAGAAACACTTCTTGTTTGGTCAAGATGAAACATTGAAACAGCATAATGTAGAGTACAGGACGAAAGCATAAAGTATTGGAGGACCGATCCAAATTATTGGACAGTCCTCTTTTTTATGCGAAATTTAAACCAACTTAAAGGAAAAATATGTTAAAGTTTAAAAAGAGAAATTGGTTTCTTTGTTCATTTAAAGAGGCAGGCTTGCGGATTAATCTGTTTTGGGAGGTGACCATGAAAAAAATTATATTCCTTGTTGTTATTGGCTTGGTCTTTATCATTTTTATTAACCTTGTTAAAGATAGGGCTGTATTAACTAAAGAGGAAAGTGAACCAGAGGTTAAGTACTCGATTCCAGACAAACCTGTTACAAATGTACCTGAATTAGATAAATTGCCAGCAAAAGAAGATTGGGAAGTTCGGGAGGAATACAAAAAAGATGGTAAGGTTCTCTTAAATGTACATTCAGCCCAATCCCTTGTAGCAGGAAAACCATTTGGGTATTTGTTTTCTTTTACTGAACCATTTGAGACTTTTAAAGGGAAAAAGATAGCGATTCATGCTTACCACAAAGAGACAGATGAAAAGCTAACAGTGGTCTCTCCCAAGACGGTAAACAATCCATCTCCTGGATATTCAAATTTAAAACGTTTTACAGCCAATTTTGAAGTTCCAGAAGGTGGTTTATGGCGATATGAAGTAGTTTTAAATGATGAATTCTATGCTGATGTGGTCTTATCGGTTAAAGAGAAATAAATTTGTGAGGTTCAATGTTGAAAATAAGATAATCGGATACACTAGTCGAAGTATATGGGGGGGCGGAATGGACAATATTGATAAAAGAAATCGTTTAGATGAACAACCTTTCAGTTGTCGGGTCACCAAAAATAATACTGTTTTTATAGAGTATTATGGGAAACAAGTAAAAACATTAAAAGGGAAAGATGGTGAGAAGTTTATAAAGAAAATGAATGCTGCTGAAAATGAAAAGGACACACAATTAATAATGGCCAAGGTAACCGGTAATTTCAAAAGGGGCAATGAACGCTGACAGGATCTTTCTTTTCATCCTTTTAACAAAGGTAAGGTAGAGCAGTTTGATAGATTAATTGTTGAGGTAGGTGAGATATTGAAAAAATCGATAAGTGTTATGGTTGTAATAGTAGTGGTGTTCCTGCTCTTGCACTCAACACCAACTATGGCCATGAGGACTCAAGTGTTCCTAATGGGTTATCCAAAAGCTGCGTTTACATCAGGAATTATCGAAGATGACTATCATAATGAAATAGATAAAGAGAAGTTTTCAGACTTGAATGCGAAAGCTTATACCTTGACTACCCCTCCAATTGAAAAAGCTACCCAGGGTGAATTACGAAACTATCTGGTTAAAAAGATTGGTTTTCTACATTTTGCAGAATTTTATGGTGAAGGGTAATGTTTAGCTTTATTTTATTTGACCAAACAATGTTTTACCATTCAAATAAAGGGGGGACTTATGGAGAAAAGTGTTTTAAATAACCGTGGGTTTGTCTCACTATGGTTGGGAACTGCGATATCCGGTTTGGCAGGAGCCTTTGGGACATTTTGCAACGCTATATTGATTTATGAGATGACAGGATCAAAGCTAGCTCTTGGTAGTATGTGGTTACTCTATTTTCTTCCTTCCATCATTCTTCAACTTGTTAGTGGACCTTTCATTGATAGATGGAGTAGAAAATGGATTATGATTCTATCACAGTGGACAAGGGCAGCTATTTTTTTAGTTCCTTTATTATCTTTAACAAGTGGAGTCCTGGAACCTTGGCATATTTATGCTGTTCAAATTGTCATTGGATTACTAGCCCCTTTATATGTACCAGCGAGTCAGGCAATAACCCCTACAGTTGTTACGAAAGCACAATTATGTACAGCAAATGCCTATATTGATGGTACTTCTCGTCTAATGATGTTTTTAGCACCTGTTTCTGGCGGGATTGTAATTGAATACATTGGGATAAAGTTAACTTTGTTATTGGTAATAAGCTCATTAACGATCAGTGGTTGTTCATTATTATGGGTTAAAGAACATCGGAAGTTACAGGATATTCGCTCTACATGGTTAAAGCAATTCACAGAAGGGATCATGTATTTTTTTCAAGAGCGACGAATTGTTTGGTTAGGTATATTTCTAGGCTTTGTTCAATTCGGTTGAAGTTGTTGCAGGGATTGCCATGGCATTTTTCAATGTACATAATACAACTATTAACCAACAAACCGTCCCTGATCGTCTGATGGGAAAAGTCTTATCTGTCCGATTAGTGATAATCCGGGGAGTAATGCCTTTGGGTGTTGTAGTTGGAGGTGTGGTTAGTGAATTATGGGGGATAAGACCATTGTTTATATTAATCGGTACTCTTATCTCCTCGGCCGCAATTATTGGTATAGTATTTCCTTATTTTAAATTTATCGATGTTCCGGTTTCATCTAGTAAAGACCTAGCTTCATAGGTGGTAATAAGGAGGAATTAGATGTATCTAACTATTTTTGATGACGTAGTTCATATTCTCCATAACGATTATTCCGGATGCGTAGATAAAAAGGGATGGGATAACCCTTCCTTTTACCGGAATCAGATTAAGAAATTGAACGCTGCAGAAAATAGTGATGAAATGTTTGTGCAAATCGTACAAGACTACTTGCTTGATTTTAACGACTTGCATATGAGTTTTAAATATATAGGGGAAATGAAAAATACACTTTATGAAGTCGGGTTTAAGGTCAGAAGATACAATGATTTGCTTTATGTAGTATCAACTGGGAAGGAGAAAAGAGTAAAACCTGGGGATGTTATTACAGCATTAGATGGGATTGCAATCTCTGATTTGGTTGAGATCCATAAAAGAAGATTGATGGAACAAGAAGCAGAAAGAGAGAACTGGAATGATATACTTTCTCTGTACAACCGTGCTTCTATAACGGATGAAGCTGGAAAAGCATTTGATATTGAGGTGGATAAGTATGAAATAGAACCAGTCCAAGCTGAGTATTCTATAGAAGTGATGACCGAGGATACATTATTTTTAAAACTCACAGACTTTATGAATCATGATGCAATAATAAAATTAATCAGTGATAACGAGCTCCTTTTAGTAAATCACAAAAACCTAATTATCGATGTGCGAGTAAACAAAGGTGGAAGCGATCTAGCCTACCTTGAATTGCTTCCTTATCTCTTTGATGGAGAAGTCATTGATTTAAAAAGCTTTGATGATGGTGTAATGCTGACGAATTGTACAATACGTAATGTTGAACTCAGAACTAAATTCCTGAAGAATGCTTTCTCGACTCTTGAAGATGTGTCCACACGAAATCAAATCAATATGATGATCAATACATTAGAAGAATATAAGGGTAAAGGGTTTGTTGAATTGGATTTCAGTGATATGGAAGAAAGTTTATTATTGAAAACAAAGTCTGGTCCTGAAAGTATTATTTTATTGACAGATGTGTATTGTGGAAGTTCGGGCGATTCATTTGTGGAGATTTGTAAGAACTCAAGAAAAGTTACTGTAATTGGGTGGCCGACATTGGGCTTGAATGACTATTCCAATCTTGCTGTGATGGGTTGGGATAATAAATTCGAGCTTTGGTATCCAACTACTAAATTATCAAAAGTCGATGAAGGCAAAGGGATGAGTGGGGTTGGTATTCAGCCTGACATTTATATTCCTTGGAGTCCTGATCATATAAAGCAAGATATTGATTTGCAAAAAGCATTAGAGCATCTTCAATATTTGAGAGAGTATTCATGTTAGTTAATAGAGAGAGTGAAAGAAATGGTGAATGAAGTTCCGAAAATAGAAACAAACAGATTGATTTTAAGAGATGTAACATCAGATGATGCTGAAGATATGTTCAATTATCTATCTGATGGAGAAGTTGTGAAACACATGGGGTTACCACCTTCTCAGACTATTGCAGACGTATTGGATGAAATCAAGTGGTATACCTCTATCCTTGAAGAAGGCAGCGGTATCAGGTGGGGGATTACCCTTAAAGATGCCGGAAAGGTCATCGGAAGCTGTGGTTTTCTCAATATGGTGCCCAAACATTATCGAGCTGAAGTCGGATTCGAATTAAGCAAAGAATTTTGGGGTAGAGGGATAGCTGGCGAAGCATTACGTGCTATGGTGAAATATGGGTATGTTCACTACCGATTGGAAAGAATTGAGGCTTTGATCGAACCTGACAATCTCCCGTCACAAAAACTGGTAGAAAAACATGGTTTTATAAGAGAAGGCTTGCTTCGGCATTACGAATATACATGTGGCAAATTTGATGATTTATATATGTATTCGCTCTTGAAAAACGATATCGATTAATACGATATTCTGAAAGGAAGGGGTTGTCCATTTAATTGGGACAACCCTTTATCTTGTATTATATTATTCTCTTTGCAGTGGCAGAGTACAACATCGAAACGATCCGCCAGATTTAATGATTTCAGACAAATCGACCGGGATGATGTCAAATCCTTTTGATTCTATCTCATGGTTCAATCTATCATTCTGTGGGAGGCTGATGATTTTTTTGTTCCCTATAGAAAGTACGTTCGGCCCCATGTGAAACTGCTCCTCTTTCGTTACAGGTATGATCTCAAACCTTGATTTGATTTTTCTAAAATCCTTCGGTGCAAAAGCTTCTGGGTAAACAAGCGCTGTATGATCACTAATAATATTGAACACACAATCAAGGTGAAGAATATCACTCCTGAGCTTTAACAGTTCAATGTGGAAAGAAGGAAGACGCGTTTGAAGATGCTCAATTGCTTGAAGTGAAGTTCGTCCACTTTTTCCAACCCAAATGGTGGAACCATCGATAACGACATCACCGCCCTCAATAAATCCAGGAATCGCATTTTGAAAAGGTATCGAATTCTCTTGAAGCCAGTCTTTCAAAATTGTCGTTTCCTCCTGGCGTACTCTTTCCCTCATTGAACCTAGGAATAGCTGATCGTGAATTGTAAAGGCGATGTCCCTTGTGAATACCTGCTCATGTAAACTCGGTTCAGCAGGAAGTAAGGAGGCCTCCACTCCATGCTGATTCAGTTCATGTACGAATGTTTCATGCTGTTGTAAAGCAAGTGAGGTGTCAATATTGGTTTCTTGGTAGTGTTTTTGAGTTTCATTGATTGCTTCATTAATTTCCATAAAAGATGGCTTTACCATTAGTACCTTCTTGAGCGTTGAAAATTCTGTGCTGCAATGAATACTGCTTCCTAATGCTATTCCCTTCATATCCATAACCTCCATCTTGACGATATTGTACATTTCCCTATGTCCAATATCGCAAAACCGCATGTTTGGTTTCGATTACCATGTTATTTTAATTGTTCGCAATACAATGCGATTAACTGTCTTTATGATGGAAAGGGCATTTTCCTTTTATAGGCTCAATATCATCTCCAATGAACGATTGTTTCCATTCATTATGATCAGGATCACCGTAATGGCTGATATCAGGGTGTTTCGGAAGTCCGTCCCATTTTTCTACTCGTGCTCTCACTTTTTCACGTGACATGATTCCGCCTTTTTCTGTTCCTTCGAGTCCCTGGAAAATTGCACGAGGTTGAAAGCCTAAAATCAAACTGTTTCCTAAATTCCTCGTTTTCCGTTGTTTATAGGCAGGCGCATTGCCAAAGGTAAAGATCGGCTGACCAGCGAAATGGAAGTCCCACAAAAAGTGGTCAGGGTCTTTTGGTGCTTCATGCGGCCATCGAAAACGATCGTAATGATGCAAATACTGCAAGATATCCCAGAAGTATGAGCGGTAGTATTCGAGTGATTTTTCTGTACTTTCAGGTTCCACAAAAATGAAAAGCCCATGTCTTTTCGGGTTTGGTTCCTCGAACAAGCTTAAGAAACTCTCGACAGCCTCTGGCAAGTGGGACCATTTATTATGTTCAATGTAAGAATAGCGCAGTTCACCTTTGCGTTGGGCAGTCCTGCCGAAATAACAGGGGAATGTAGGATCGTTAACAACCTGGCTGAACGTCTTATATTCTTCTAATAACCATTCAGGGAGATCAGCCCCCTTTTCGATGGCTTCTTTTGTTAGTAGATATCGGCTTTCTGTTTTCAGCATAATCAATCTCCTTTTATAACGAGTACGTATGAGATGTTAAATAATTAGGAATCATGAAGTATCTATTACCTAAGTAACGTTTATTAAAACATTTTATTCGACTAAGGAGTTCTTATAGCGATTTTCGTGACCCACCTGCGTAAAGGCGAACCAAGCGAGATCTCAGTGAGGAGGCCTGCGGTTCCCTCGCCGAAAGGAAGTGAATTTCGCAGAAAGGCACAAACATAAATTCTTTCTAAATTAAAGTTCTGTTAAAAGACTTTGTTGATTATAAGCGAAATTTGCGACACTCCTGCGAGAGCAGCGGTCCAGGCGAGACCCCACAGCGAGGAACTCGCGAGGAGGCTCGCGGATCAACCGCGGAAAGGGAGTGAATTTCGTAGTAATCAACAATAAAAACTAACAAGCCAAATTAAAAAATCTGGATGGTCTGGTTGTACGGTTCAAAGGTTGATTCCTTCCACCTCAAGTACGTATTCAACCAGCCTAGTCCATCCGCATTATATAGCCCGATAATCCGTTGATAAGCCAGCAGATCGTATACACCATTTCCTTGAAAATCGACTGGATATAACCCGCCAAGCGCATTGACAGATCCCTCAACAGGACTCTTGAGCTTTCCCTCTTCATTATATAATTGGTCTAAATAGTCCTTGCCTTTGTACTGGATATCTATTATGAATGAACTTTTTGTTTCAATCCTGGTTACTCTCACCTTAAAGCCGTCTAGATAGACAACTTTATAATGATACAAGTCATTGAAAACTTCATAATCAAAGAGGATTTTCGGGTTATTTTTTACGAATGAATATACATAATTATAGGTGAGCCCACCGGATCCGCCTGAAAATATATTGATAAAGATATCGTCAATCTTATTTCCAGTAAAATCCCCTAAGAATAGGGATGGCTGATACCCCATGGATGTTTTTAACGGTAGTTGGTATATCCTTCTGGTCTTTCCATCCTGAATCCATAATGTGATATTTTCTCGAAAAGGACTATCCGAAAAAGGAAGCGTCCCTGTCAGGTAAATGAGATCAGGCATTCCATCTCCGTTCACATCGCCAAGTTTACGTGCCAATAACTCCATACTCATCACAGTACCTCCATCTAGATCCCACAATGTGAAACCTTATTTCGTTTCATTCGTATTTAGTATTAAAGTTACAGAAGGAGATCAAGAAAACGTGTTTATGATTAAATCGAAATGCTCGAAATGCGAAAAAGAAATAAAATCCAATGAAGAAGTGTTTGTGAAATTACGGTATCCCAAAGTCAGAGGTATGGCAGAAATCAAAGCTTATCTACATAATGAAGGCACCTTTATATGCCTTGACTGTATAAGTAAATAACATGGTTCAGAATTAGAGGAGATTTTAAAATGCAAGATTATCAAATTAAGCACATGAGAAAAAGGCAATTCATTGCTATTAATATAATCACGTCGGTGACTTTATTCTTGTTTATGGTCATGTTGAAATTATTTGACGTCACATTATCAGTGATGTCTTTTATCGTAGGATTGATATTGCTCAGTCAAGTCCTTATAAAGTTATTTAAAGATAAAACAAGTTCTTGGTTACCTGTTTTTGAAGAGGTTGCAAAATATGAAAAAGAAAAAATAGGGAGTGAATGGGATCGTCAATATAAATCACAGCTCGTGCTGCAGGCAGTAGTTTCCGGGTGGATGTTCTTTCAATCGTACTTTATGCGTGATGCTGAAGGTAGCGCTTTACAATCAGACTGGTCATTCATGGTAGGGTTTGTATTCATCTTGTTTCTATTTGTAAATGGGAATCTATGGTTTCAAAATAGAAAGATCGATCGCTCTGTTACTTCAGAAGCATTTAAAGGATATACGAAGAAATCGATAATCGTTGGAACCATTATTGGACTGCTGCTGGCATTTGTGGTGATGACAGCGACAATCATTTTTACTATATAAATTCGACAAAAACCGTCACTGATTTAGCAGTGGCGGTTTTGTTATGAGCATTGACGAGTGTCCCGCGAATATTATTCTGAATCTCGAAAACAATAGGAAATATAAGGAGGTTTTGGTAATGGATAAAGAACATTTTACTGGAGTACGTAAAGATGAAAATGGCAAGATTCAAATGTTTCAAACAAGCTCCGGTAGAGAAATATCGTATGAAGATGCAATCAAGGAAGTTGATAATGAAATGATTGAAGGTGTCAGTGTAGTAAGGGAAGAGGACGGTGAAACATATATCCGCTCTAATCCTGATAACCGAAGGGATAATAACTTGGACGGTCTGCCTATATTCTAGAGAGCTGGGAGTACCAGCTTTTTCTTTTTGCACTAATTTTCATCATTCAATTAAGCTATTTTCTAAAAGTTTGTGTTAATGGGATGTTGTTAAGGAAGGTGCTGAATACTTATGACAGTGGAAATATGCGAGACTCCTGCGGGACAACAAGCTGAGCGAGACCCCGGGGGGAAGCGAATTAAGGATCTTCGAGTATAATGATGAACTTCGACGAATTACCACCACGTCCTGTGGTAAACGTCGAAGCCAACACATCCTGTGCAAGTGAGCTGAGGAGGCTTGCAGATTGCCCGCGGAAAGCGAGTATATTTCCAATTTCAAACACTACAATATGCGAAAACAGCCTTCAATAAAAACTATGAGCAAACTATTTTGTTTTATTCAGCTGGCATGGTACTATCACTATGTAAAAAGGAGCTACTTATTAAAAGTAACCCAATAAACGACAGGAGGAAATACAAATGGCAGAAGTATTGTACATCACAGCAAACCCAAAAACTGCAGAAGAATCATTTGGACTAGCAGCAGGTGAGGAATTCATTAATGCTTACCGTGAGGCGAATCCTGATGATGAGGTGATTCGTCTAGATCTTTATGAATATGATCTCCCTTATATTGATACTGATGTTTTCAACGGATGGGGGAAGCTTCAGCAAGGGCATGCTTATGATCAATTAAGCGCTGATGAACAGGATAAAGTGAGACGGATAAACGTGCTTACTGAACAGTTCAAGAAGGCAGATAAATATGTGTTCGTCACACCACTGTGGAATTTCAGTGTCCCTCCAAAAATGAAAGCGTATATTGACTGTGTTGCAATCGCAGGATCTACTTTCAAATATACAGAAGATGGTCCAGTAGGGCTGTTGGATGATAAAAAAGCCCTCCATATCCAGGCGCGCGGAGGAATCTATTCAGAGGGTCCGGCTGCCGAACTGGAGATGGGTGACCGTTATATCCGCAATGTTATGGGATTCCTGGGAGTGAAAGATATGGAGTCCGTTATCATTGAAGGTCATGCAGCAATGCCAGACAAGGCAGAAGAAATCAAATCGAAAGCGATTGAAGAAGCAAAACAAATCGCAACCCAATTCTAATATCACGAAAAAGGATGACTCATTAGGTCATCCTTTTTCATTCATCATGCGGTTTGTAGGGAACTTGATCCAATGGTATAGCCATGGAATAGTCATAGGAAAATGGCTCTGAATGCACGGCTCCATTTTGATAATCAAGTACAGAATCATTCAACTTATTATCATTTTTTACGTCTTCAAAAACTGGCACCTGATTAAATGGTATGTCATTACGGTGATTATACATCTAACAACCCCCATTGTTAGTTTTACTAGTTAATTCGACGGAGTACGTTCGTCCTCCTTTAGCGTATGGTAATTATTTTTGTTTATTCATTCTAACTTCTGAATCAAGCATTTTTCATCTGCCTATCCTTCATTCGTGATAAGATGAATAGAAGAAGATCGTTGGGAAGGATGGTCCGGATGCCGCAATTTTTATTCAAGGTTGTGGAGGTAGAAACGTTAGAGAATGATTCGGGTGATCAACAATTTGTAAATAAAATAGCGAATGTCGATGCTGAAGTGCTGGACAAGCAATCGGGAAAAACCATTTATAGAGGGAACTTTGATGTCATGTTCAACAAAGATGGTGTCTATCCTTCAGTAAAATCAATCAATGCAATTGATGTTCCTAAGTACATAAAAACAGAGCTGCTCTTTCAATCAAAACGCTATATAAAGCGTTTGAGAAAATGGCTGTAATAAGAATGGATTATAGGGGCTGTCCCATAAGTGTCTGACACTTTTCTTTAAGGACAGTCTCTTTTTTGTGAGTAAAATGAAACTATTTTCGAAGTCGGTCGTCTAAGTTGCGATTTTGTGGAAATGAATTACTGAAATATCAATGAAAGGATGTGATTTCGTGATGTCAGAGGTGAACAAAGTGGAAAAACTGCGCAAAAAAACCCGTAATGAAACCATTATTGAACTCATGGATCGATATGGGGACATGGTAAAGAAGTTGGCTTTTACATACGTCAAAGACATGAGCACGGCAGAAGATGTTGCACAGGATGTCTTCATAAGCTGCTATCATAACATTCATTCATTTCAAGGACGATCAAGCTATAAAACATGGATCTACCGGATTACTATCAACCGTTCAAAGGATGTACTCAAGAGCAGTCGATTTAAGAAATGGCTGCCTTTTAAAAATGATCAAAACCATGTGTCAAAAGAACACTCACCTGAACTGAGGCTGCTAAAAAAAGACGACGAATCATTAGTGACCAAATCGTTGTTGTCTGTTCATGAAAAGTATCGTGGTATCCTTTACATGTATTTTTACGATGAATTGAAAATCAAAGAAATAAGTGAGATCACAAACCTGAAAGAAGGTACCGTCAAGACAAGAATAAGCCGAGGGAAGGAATTACTTAGGAAAGAACTTGAAAGGAGAGGTTTAGAACGATGAAAAAGGATCAGTTTGACAACCTCAAAGAAACGATGGACAAAGAACTTTATGGCAGCATTAGATTTTCCAATAGTGCAAAGGAAGAGGTGCTTGACCGGATGAAGGAAACAAAAGGGCAAAGAAAACCGATGTTTAAGTTGATGTTTGTCAGTGTGGCTACGATCGCCGTATTGTTCGTCTTCGGTTCGATATTTTTGAGTCAAGGATTTGGAACGAAAGAATCCGCAACACAACAAAATTCAGATGAAGCAGAAACAGAACAGCTCGTACAAAATGATAAATTGGGTAAAGAAGATGATGTTGAAAGTGATAAGGATACAGCGGTCTCTGCTGAAGGTGGTTTAAGTAAAGAATGGAAGGATTTGACGAATCCGGAAGATGTCCCTGAAACACATCCGACGAACGCAAAAGATATGATTGCCGGTGCTAACGAAGGCGTAGAAGCAGGTGTACCTGAACAATATTTGGATGATCCTATGTATTACAAAACAATGGGAGCTGGAATCCTGAGGTTTTCTCTCAGAGGGATTACTGTCGAAGGAGAAGCAATTGAAAGGGACTTCGAAAATCTGACAAACCTTTGCATTCTGATCCACACGGAAGAACTGAAAAGGTATGAACATCTTGACCTTCCAGAAGGCGAATGGCCGCAAGCACACGTGGATCAATGGAAAGACCCAAGTAAAACAATGGAAAAGGCAATGATGTATTATAAAGGTCTATTAAATGATCTCGATATTGCCATTAATCACAATGGAGAAGGTGAAACATCTGGTTATGCCCACATGGTGGATGGTGAGAAAGTAGATGAACTCGAAGCTTTCATTCCACCCGAAGAAGAGCTTGCCGATGTTGAGTATAGAGATGAATAAGAATTTGAATAGTAGAGACTTGTGGCCCCATTGGGCGACAAGTCTTTTTTGTGCTTTTCGCGGCTTGAATGATTTTGAACACATACAGAAGCTGTGTCTTTTGAAAATTCGAAATCTTGACAACCTTATGATATTAAAATAAGCTATCCACATACGTTTTTGTTAAGTCCTTAGAAGGAGGTTATCCTATGATTAATGTTGCCCTGCTGAGCAGATGGCACGTCCATGCAGATGATTATGCAAAACTCGCGCATGAAAATGAAAACGTTTCAATCAAACTTGTTTGGGATGAAAATCCGGAGCGGGGTAAGAGATGGGCTGAGGAGCTTGGGGTCCCATTCAGAAGTCATCTCGAGTCGGTGCTGGCTGATCCAGAAATCGATGCGGTGATTGTAGATACACCAACCAATCGCCATAAAGAAATCATTCTGTCAGCGGCACGACATGGAAAGCACATTTTTACGGAAAAAGTTCTCGCATTCACTGTGAAAGACTGTGAGGAAATCTATGAAACGGTAAGGGGAAATAATGTACAGCTCATGGTTTCCTTACCACGCCTTACAGAAAATTATTACCTTTATGCACAAGATGTCGTTGATCAAGGTCTCTTAGGAAAACTGACCACGATCCGATGCAGATTGGCTCATAACGGTGCAGTGCCACTTGAAGGGAAATCAACGGGTTGGCTGCCTGAACACTTTTTCAATAAGGAGGAATGTGGAGGAGGTGCACTGATTGACCTTGGTGCTCATCCGATCTATTTGACAAACCGTCTTGCTGGAAAAGCAGATTCGGTTTCAGCTCGCCTTCTACAAACGGAAGGCCATGACGTCGATGATAATGCAGTCGCCTTGATTGAATATGATTCTGGTGCGCTTGGCGTACTGGAAACCGGATTTTTATCCACCGGCAGTCCGTTTCAATTAGAGCTTTATGGAACAGAAGGAACCCTTTTAATTGAAGATCAAGAAATCCGTATGAAAAGCAGTAAGCTGAATGGAGAATGGGTCATACCAGAATCTCTCCCAGAACCCCATCATTCTCCTTTTGATCAATGGGTACTTGCAATCGTAAATAACGAACCGACTACGATTTCCGAATCGGATGTACTTGGTCTGACATTGATCAATGAAGCATCGAAAATATCTGATGAACAGGGACGTAGGGTCGCAACGAAAGAAATCCTGAATGAAACTACACAAATCAAGTAGGAGGAGAAGATTATGGCTGAAAAATTGAAGGTAGGAATCATCGGTGCTGGTGGGATTGCTAAGGAAGTACATATTCCTAGCTATTTGAAATGTGGAGAAAAAGTCGAGCTGGTTGCCGTTTGTGATGTCGTCAAGGAAAAAGCGCAGGAGTTGGCAGCTGAGGTCAATGCACCGTATGCTTTTTCTACATATGACGAAATGTTCGAAAACGTGGAGATCGATGCTGTTAGTATATGTACACCGAATAAATTCCATCATCCTGCAACAATCGCTGCGCTGAAGGCGGGTTGCCACGTTTTATGTGAGAAACCACCGGCAATGACTGTAGATGAGGCAGTTGATATGGCTGAAACGGCAGAGAAAGAAGGAAAGATTTTAACCTATGGCTTCCATTTCCGACATGCTCCAGAGGTCGAAGCATTGAAACGTTTCATTGACAATGATGACTTAGGTGACATTTACGCTGCCAGAGTAACAGCGATGCGGCGTCGAGGTATTCCTGGATGGGGCGTCTTCACAAACAAGGAACTACAGGGCGGGGGTCCTCTGATTGATATTGGTGTCCATATGCTCGATACCGCTCTCTATTTGATGGGTTACCCTGAACCGGATACCGTATTTGGAGTTACTTATCAAAAACTCGGAAAGAGGAAAGGTGTCGGAATGATGGGGGATTGGGATTGGGAGAACTTTACCATCGAGGATATGGCTCGGGGCATGATCACCTTTAAAAATGGCGCTTCAATCCTTTTGGATTCAGCATTCGCAGCAAATGTGGAAAAACATGATGAAATGAATGTTTCGATAATGGGAGATCAAGGTGGTGCCGATGTTTTCCCTCTTAAGATCTACCAGGAGAAACATGATGTACTCATCGACACCACTCCATCCTTTTTACCTCGGAAAGGGTATCACGAGCTTGAAATTGAACGATTCGTCGAGTCATGTCTGTCAGGACTTCCACCGATCAGTACGCCTAAAGAAGGCGTTTATCTACAACAGATCATCAATGGATTATACGAGTCAGCGGAAAAAGGTGAAGCAGTCAAGCTCGAGCGAACCATATCAGTCTGATAGACAAGCTATAGGGAGGTATCCATGAGTAAAATCGGTTTACAATTGTATTCGATTCACGAAAAAACAGCAAAAGATTTTCTTGGAACTATACAAAGTGTTGCGGAGATAGGCTATGAAGGTGTTCAATTCGCTGGTTTTTTCAAAACGTCTGCTCGTGATGTCAAGATGGTATTGGACGAAAATGGTCTTGTAAGTGCTGGTGCTCATATTGCTTTGGATCAACTACAAGATGATGAACTAAAAAGGACGCTCGACTATCAGAAAGGGATTGGAAACAAATTGATCATTTGTCCTGGAATCCCTGCAGAAAGACGTCAATCCACAGATGATTACAAAGCCGTCGCTGAGACTTTCAATCAGATTGGTGAGATATGTAAGAAGGAAGGCTTTACCTTTGGTTACCATAACCACGATTTCGAGTTTAATAGATTCGAAGAGCGAACGGGGTTTGAGTTGTTATTTGAAAATACGGATCCATCACTTGTAAAAATGGAGCTTGATTGTTATTGGGCTGCTTTTGCTAACCATGATCCATTCGATATCATCGATAAATACCGAAATCGAATCGTTTCACTTCACATTAAAGATATGAAAATGGTCAATGGAGATAAAAAAGGGACAGAAGTCGGTAATGGACAGTTGAATTTTGACTCTATCGTTACAGCGGCTGATGAATATGGCATTGAATGGCTCACAGTTGAGCAAGAGGAATTTGAGAGGGACCCATACGAAAGTCTGGCTATCAATCTCAAAAACCTTCAATCGATCAAGTCAAAAGTTGAAGATGGAGGGAGCTCATGAAACGGATCAAAGCTGGAATCATAGGGACAGGTTTTTCAGCAATGTCTCATTTGGAAGCCTTGAAAAGACTGCCAAATGTCAATGTAGTTGCAATCGCCTCAAGCGAACTCTCTAAAGCAGAAAAAGTAGCCAATCAATACCACATCGATCATGCGTATGATGATGTGGATCATTTGATCAATGACCCCGAGGTGCAAGTCATTCACAATTGCTCCTCGAATTTTTTACACTTTCCTTTTAATAGAGATATACTACTGGCTGGGAAACATCTGCTCTCTGAGAAACCGCTTGCAATGAACAGTGAAGAATCGAAGGAATTGAAGGAACTCGCCAATAGACATAATCTTGTAGCAGGCGTATGTTTCAACTACCGACACTTCCCGATCGTCAAACAGATGAAAGATGATATCACTTCAGGTCACCAAGGTAGAGTGAATCTTGTATACGGAGGATATGTACAGGACTGGTGTTTATATGAGACAGATTATAGCTGGCGTATGGATGCGGAAAAGAATGGACCGTCACGGGCAATAGCTGATATCGGTTCACATTGGTGTGACACTGTCCAATATATCCTCGGTAAGAAAATCGTAGAAGTATTCGCCGATTTGAAGACAGTTCATTCTACCCGTCAAAAACCGAAAGCGGAAGTACAGACGTTTGGCAAAAGTGATTCCGTCGATACAGAGGAAGTCCAGATCGACACGGAGGATTACGGGAGTGTCCTTGTCCATTTTGAAGATGGCATCCACGGGGTTTTCACCGTTTCCCAGGTTAGCCCTGGACGTAAAAATAAGTTCTATTTTGATATCGCGACAGCTCATGCAACCTACTCCTGGGATCAGGAACAGCCGAACCGGCTATGGATTGGGCAACGGAACGAACCGAACAAGGAACTGGTGAAAGATCCAGCTCTCCTTTCTCCAGAAGCGGCAAGCCTAGCCCATTATCCCGGCGGACATCAGGAGGGTTGGCCGGATGGATTGAAGAACTTGATGCTGGATTTTTATGGAGCAATCAGTCAAAAGGAAGACAATGTTGATTTGGAAAATGAAACATCATTCGCTTCCGTTGCTGAAGGTCATAGGATCATGCAGTTGATCGAGGCGATCCTTGAAAGCCATGAGACAAAAAGATGGGTCCAAATTTCTGAAGAGTAGAGGTGTCAAACATTGAAACTAGGTGTATTCACAGTCTTATTTGCTGAAAAATCATTCGAAGAAATGCTTGATCATGTGAAAGAGAGCGGATTACATGCTGTAGAAATCGGGACAGGCTGTTACCCAGGAGGTGCGCATTGTCCATTAGATGAACTGTTGGAGGATGAAGGCGCACGGAAACAATATCTCCAAAAGGTCCAGGATCGGGATTTGACAATCAGTGCCTTCAGCTGCCATGGAAACCCGATATCACCTGATAAAAATTTCGCAGAAGAATCTGATGAAACACTTCGTAAAACGATCAAGCTTGCTTCATTGATGGATGTTCCTGTGGTGAACTGTTTTTCCGGAGTAGCAGGTGATCATGATGGTGCGACTCATCCAAATTGGCCCGTCACTCCATGGCCAGGTGATTATGGAGACGTATATGAATGGCAATGGGAAAATAAGCTTATCCCTTATTGGAAAGAAATCGGCCAATTGGCAAAAGAGTATGGGGTGAAAATCGGGCTTGAACTACATGGCGGTTTCCTGGTACACACACCTTACACAATGCTGAAACTCCGGGAAGC
Source organism: Alkalihalobacillus sp. TS-13 (assembly GCF_019720915.1). Classification (GTDB taxonomy): domain Bacteria; phylum Bacillota; class Bacilli; order Bacillales; family Fictibacillaceae; genus Pseudalkalibacillus. Next base: position 1,308,365 of record NZ_JAHKSI010000001.1, on the reverse strand, counting down.
AACAAATGATTCGATTGGGGCAAATTTGGATCCGAGCCATTTATGGTGGCAGGGAATTGATCCGGTTGCTGCAATCAAAATACTTGGTGAAGCAGAGGCCATCCATCATTTCCATGCGAAGGATACGTATATCGATCAAGATAACGTCAACATGTATGGACTGACGGATATGCAGTCATACGGTGATGTGAAAACAAGAGCCTGGACCTTCCGTTCGGTAGGCTGCGGTCATAGTTTGGAAGAATGGTCGAACATCATCAGTGCACTAAGGATTTATGGTTATGACCATGTCGTGAGCATTGAACACGAAGACCCGATCATGTCGATCGACGAGGGATTCAACCGGGCAGTAACCAATCTGAAAAAAGTGTTGATTGAAGAAAAACCATCAGAAATGTGGTGGGCTTGATATTTATTTGAACCGTTCAGTTATAGCCTGGACGGTTTTTTCGTTGTTTCATCATCAATATGAATATGTTTAAGAGGTTTTATTTTCGTGAAAATGGGTTTAATAAGTATGACGTAACTCTTGCCATCGAAATTTAAAATGAAAAGGAGCAGATCTTTTTATGTCATCGAATGCAAAAGTCCCACATGATAAGAGTATCGATAATAGTTTTGCTCTGATGAAGGAAGGATATCGATTTATCGGAAATCGGATTGAGGAGTATCAATCAGACCTGTTTGAAACACGCTTATTAGGCGAAAAAGTAATTTGCATGAGCGGGAAAGAAGCGGCTAGGATTTTTTATGATACCGATCGGTTTCAGCGAAAGGGGGCTGCCCCGAAAAGAGTTCAAAAATCGTTGTTTGGTGAAAATGCAGTACAATCAATGGATGGTGAGAAACATATACACCGGAAACTTCTTTTCATGTCCTTGATGACGCCACCCCATCAAAAGAGGCTGGTTGAGCTGATGAAGAAGGAATGGGAAAAAGCTGCACATAAATGGGGCACATATGAAAACGTCGTCTTGTTCGAAGAGGCAAAGAACACGTTATGCAAGATTTCTTGTGATTGGGCAGGGGTACCGTTAAAGGAATCAGAGGTTAAAGAACGAGCAGATGACTTCAGTGATATGGTTGATGCGTTTGGAGCAGTCGGTCCTCGCCACCGTAAAGGTAGAAAAGCAAGGAAGAGAGCTGAAAAATGGATTCAAAAGGTCATTGAAGATGTTCGAAACGGCAGTCTTGAGGCAGAGGAAGGTTCCGCTATATATGAAATGGCATTCCACCGTCAGCTCGACGGCAAAAAGTTGGATACCGAAATGGCTGCTATTGAACTGATCAATGTGCTACGACCAATTGTAGCCATTGCAACTTTTATCACTTTTTCTGCATTAGGACTACATGAAAACCCACAGTATAAGGAAAAACTACAGCAGGGTGACGAGCAATTCCTTGAAATGTTCACAGAAGAGGTTCGGCGGTTCTATCCATTTGGCCCATTCGTAGGTGCAAGGGTGAAAAAGGGTTTTATATGGAACGAATGTGAATTCAAGAAAGGCATGCTTGTCCTGCTTGATATGTATGGAACGAATCATGATTCGAGGATTTGGGGTAATCCTCATGAATTTCGGCCAGAGCGTTTTGAAGACTGGGACGGAGACCGATTTGAATTTATCCCCCAAGGTGGAGGAGATCCAGAAAAAGGACATCGGTGTCCCGGAGAAGGGATCACCGTTGAAGTGATGAAAGCGAGCCTCGATTTTATCGTAAACAAAATTGATTATGAGGTTACTGAACAGGATTTAACCTACAGCCTTTCGAAAATGCCAACATTGCCAAGAAGCGGTTTCATCATGAAGAACATCAAATTAATATGAATGGATTCTATAGAGTAGGACTGTCCTAAAAGAGTGTCAGACACCCCCAACACAACATTTCCTATCAAAACATCGATTTTCTCAAAATGTTGTTAAGTTCGGAGGGACTCAGGCACTTTTGGTACAGTCCCGTTTTTTTGTAAAAATTGAATAAAATAAATCCAACACTTTTCCTTTTTGAATCGTTATATAAGTGAAGACGTTAGAGAAGTCGGGGCGGATGGGGGATTTCGAGAATCATATGTTGATAGAAGAGTTGTACAACAAACACCAAAAAGAGCTCATAAGGTTTTCACGTTCCATAGCAAGGGATGAAAAGGAAGCGGAGGATCTCCTCCAAGAAACATTTCTGCGATCTCTAGGTCATATGGAAAAGCTTGAAGGACTGTCCAGTTATCAACAAAGAGCTTGGCTGTATAAGGTAACCAGGAATATCCTCTATGATAAAAGGCGTAAAGACCGGCATGAAGTGCCCCTGAAAGAAACCGATCAACCTTGGATGAACTTTGATGGGAAACGAATTGAAATACGTGAATTACTGGAGCATCTTCAACCGAAAGATTTTGAAATCGTCTATAAAAAGTTCTGGCTGGGACTGAACAGCAAACAAATCGCTTCTCATTTGAACATTCCGGATTCAACTGTCCGATATCGTCTTCAACAAGCATTGACGCAATTACGGAAACAAATCTGATATCAATAAGGAGGAGTAAAATAATGGGAAAAACAATCAAGAATATCAACTTTCTAGATCTGACCGGTGCAACTGAAGATAGTTTGGAGGAGGTTTCGATGATCAAGAACATCAATTTACTTATTTTCAGTAAAAAAATCTCCAAGTTACTTTCAAAAATATCTATTAAAAACATCAATACTTCCCTGGAAGTTCCAGAAAATATCAAACTGAAAAAGGGGATCATCGAATTTGATGAAAGTTATGGTGAGGGCCTCCAAGAACCTGTTCATTTTGGGGTGAAAGGAACGTTAATCATCAAACCGGGTGTCACTTTAGACACGATGGAAAAAATCAGCGGAATCACAATTTACGGTGATATCTATTGTCCAAACCGGTTAAAAGGAGCGATTCAGAACAAAATCGACAACCAAATTGGTGATGTTGTTTCCTATATGGATGAGGCTGATGAGGTCGTTGTCAATTCTTTGCAGCTTGACGATCATTTCTTGAAGGCGCTCAATACAGATAGTCATCTTGTAATCATAGGCAAATCATCGGTTTCAAATTCGATCGATCCTAAACTACTACAGGAAAGATTAAAGAAAATCGAGTTCATTGATGAGGTGTTCATTCACGAAGAAATTCTAGATTCAATGGGTGATCGACTTGTGAAATCAGCAAAGAGTAAGATGAAGGTCATTCCTGCTGGATCGATTTATATAGATGACGATCTCAGGATTGATTCAGCAACGATCAAAAGATTTGATAAAGGTAAACTTTATGTTACCGGGACGATCCAAATGGAGAATGACATTACGGAAGAATTACTTGATGAATGCATAGCTGAAATCTACGCTGAGGACAGGATTCTATGCAGTCAGGAATTGATGCCACGTGTTATGGAAAAATGTAAGGATCCTACAGTCGAAGTGATGGGATATAAAGGGAAGCTGATTGTAGTTAATGGAGAATATAGACTTACGCAAGCTGAGTTGAAATATACGAAAGAAAGTCTTACATTCAACATTCGAGGTGTTTTAGATATAAGTGAAGACGTAGATCCGGAAGATCTGTTTAATAAAATTGAAGCTGTACACCTTTATGGTGTCATAAACGCTCACGAAGAGCAAAGTGGTGTCATCCAGACAAAATTACGTACAAAAAAAGGCGTGGTGAGTTCCAGTAAAGAAAACGATGATCAGGAGTATCTTGAAGAGGATAATGATCAGAATGTCATTGCAAATATGAATTATTTAAAACTTTAAGCGACTGAAAAAGAATTGAAAATTCGATTTCGTCTCACTATCATAAGTATACTATGGTAATGAGACGAAACTTTGAGTTTTCTCTTTTGGTAGTTATAATAGATATTATGTTAACAAATAAAAGATAGGTTAAAGAGGGAATTCAAATAATAAACTAATGACATCATTCTGTTGTCTTTTGTAATGTCGGCAAACTATTGATCAGATCAACTTTCAAATTCAAAACCACTATTTTTAAAATTTGAAACTGTTGTACAAAATTACCGTCTCGTTGAAACTTACTATATGTTGGTACAGTTTTAATTATTTTCTCTGCTCTTGACTTCAATGACCAAAAAGGAATTGTTGTTTCTCCATACGATTCATTAAACTTGTTTTCTCCAATGATGTCCCTAAATACAGTGATTAACAACTTTTGCCCTAAAGATGATACTTCTTATGCGACACTAAACATGACATTATATGGTAGAATAAATATCAGAAGATGATAAACAGGCTGTGAATAAAGCTTGGCAAACGTTCGAAAAAAGAAGTAAGTGATTTTTTGAGTAAAAAGAAAGGCAATACCTCCCTCTTTAACAGGGGAGTTTCCATACATAAGGAGGTATCCACCATGGAGAAGGAATTGGAAAAGGTCAAAAAGCGCACCGAAAAGCAATTGGAACAGTACCGAAGCAGAGACGACGACTCAACAGCTTATAACGATGCGATGGACCATCTCGGTCGTATTGAAGGGTATCCAACCAAAAACCTTTCCAAAGTGAACATGAAAAAACTTCCGGCACCCATTCGCATCTTCGGCTATCTTGCAATCGGCACAATGGCTTTGACCTTTGTACTGATTATCGTACTCAGCATATGGAATTGGGTCATTGATTTTTTAGAAAGACAGGGGTTCTTTTTCTAAACTAGTATGGGCAGTGACTTCCGACCCTTTATATAGGTTTTTATATAGGTTTTCCCACATCCTCTATCTCCTATATCATTAATATTTCACGAATATCTTCTTCGGTCAGGCTTCTAACCGTCCTATCATCAGAGTTGATGATCTCTTCAATTAAGCTTTTCTTTTTCTCCTGCAGTTCATTCATGTTTTCCTCAATCGTTCCTCGCGCAAGCAGCTTAATGACTTGAACTGTATTCTTCTGTCCCATGCGATGGGCGCGGTCTGCAGCCTGTTCTTCAACCGCTGGATTCCACCATAAATCATATAAGATGACTGTATCCGCTCCAGTCAGATTTAATCCAGTGCCGCCAGCCTTAAGTGAAATCAGAAAGAAATTCCTTTCTCCTTCGTTAAAGCGGCGGCAAACCTCTACCCTCTCCTCAGAAGGAGTCTGTCCATCCAAGTAGAAAAACGGCAATCCCTCAAGTGCCAGCTCTCTTCCTATGAGATCCAGCATTTTTGTAAACTGTGAAAAGATAAGCACCCTTCTAGCTGATAGCCTTGATTCTTCTATAATTCTCTTGAGCTGTTCAAATTTTGCGGAGCTGCCTTTATATCCATCCACGAACAAGGCTGGATGGCAACAAATTTGCCGCAGGCGAGTCAAACCAGCAAGGATTTTAATTCGGTTCTTCCGGATTGAATCTTTATTTAAATGTTTTAACGTGTCTTCCCTCAGTTTTGCCAAATAAGCTGCATATAGCTTTTTCTGGTCAGGCAGCAGTTCAGCAGAATCAATCAATTCCATTTTTTCAGGAAGCTCGGAAAGTACGTCCTCCTTAAGTCTCCTCAGCACGAATGGGCGGATCCTTCTTGCAATTGTTTTTCTGGTCAGATTGCTAAAATCCTTTAAGCCTTGGAACAATTCCGGGAAGGTGACATGAAAAATGGACCACAGTTCTTCAAGCGAGTTTTCGACAGGTGTACCTGTCAGCGCGAAACGATGGTTTGACTTCAACTTCTTTACTGCCCTTGCTGTCTGGGTTACTGGATTTTTAAACGCCTGTGCTTCGTCAAAAAATACAATGTGAAAATCCTGCATCTCATACCATTTAATATCCTTAAGCAGCAATGGATATGAAGTAATCACGACATCAATGCCTTCTAATTCTTTCTGAAGCTGCAACCGTTCAATTTGATTGCCGTCGAACACAACCGCCTGTATCTCAGGTGTGAACTTCATCAGTTCACTTAGCCAATTGTACGTTAAGGATGATGGACACACAATCAAGGATGGCCGTTTCTTTTCGCGGATGTTTGGCAACTCAGATTGTATGAACGCAATACTTTGCAGCGTCTTGCCAAGCCCCATATCATCTGCTAATATGCCCCCAAAACCATTATGGGCCAGTGTCTTCAGCCATCTATAACCGTGTTTCTGGTAATCACGTAGTATCTGGTCCAGACTTTCCGGCACTGGTATCTGCAGGCTGGATGGATCCTCAAGAGTTTTTAGAAAAGAGCGGAAACATTCTTCCTGTCTGAATGTATCCTGATCACTAACTGTATCCAGCATTTTAAGCCCCTGTATAATCGGCATATTCAATCCGCTTTCCAGATCTTCAGCCTGCTCCGGAACAGCTCTTAAGAACCTTTGGATCTCCTCAAACTCCCTTGCTTCCAATGATAGCAGCGCCCCGTTTTTCAAACGATAGAATTTCCGCTTTTCTTCAAGCGCAAACAAAATATCACGGATTTCCTGATCAGAGATTCCCGTCATTTCAAACTTGAATTCCAACCAATTTGTACGTTCCTTTTTCATTTTTATCCGGATCTGCGGTTTGGCATTTTCTCTGAATATACGGTTTCTGACAGCAGTTGTCGCATATATTTGTACTCGTTTTTGCAGCTTGGGAACTACATGATAAAGAAACTCATATTCCAGCTGGTCGTTTTGCAAAAAATAGCCGCCATCCGTCTTTGCAAATGAAGTTTCCTCCATTAGCTGAAGAATCTCATCCTCCTTTTCAACATCTCTGATAATACGTGCTCCGCCACGTGGTTCTCTTCTTTCGAGCGGATTAATTACGATATTTTCATAGTGAAATTCAAGACCGGCCAAAAGACGATTTCTCAAGCGATCCAAGTATAATTTGGCAACCAAAGGTGTTTTCATAAATCTTTGTGCCAAATTTTCAGAAATTTGGACATCTCCCAGTTTTCTCAAGCCTGGTGCTACTTTTTCCAAGAGAAATTCCATTTGCTCCTGAGCAATCGGAATCTGATTTTTCCCGGCGGTCTCCAGCATTTGAGTAAGGTCATACAAACGCTGGCAATCCTCTTTTTTTAATGTGATAAATTTTCCACCAAATAGAACTGAACTATATGAATTTAATATAATCAGGCGGTCAAGACCATTGATCTTCAAATAACAATTTCGTTCTATTTCCGATAGTTCGAACCTTAAAGGTAAATGATCATTCGAAAACGCCATTTGATCAAATGTTTTGCCGGTTATCTGCAGCTTCACTTTTTCTGCATGTGCCAGTGCAGGCTTTAGCCTTTCCCAGGATGTTGGAGGAATCAAAAGCATATCTTTGCTTGCAGAGTAGTCATAATCATCCTTTAAAGCATTTATATAAACGGATTCATCATGTACTACTTGAATCAGCTGCTGGAGGACAGCATCAGATTCGGGTGTAAAGCAGTGTAGGTTGGGTGCATAGGTAAATGATAGGGATAATAGGCTGGGTTTCCCTACTTTTACTGACTGGAGAAACTGACGGATATCAAGCACAGGTATAGGTCCAATTTTTAATTTTAAGGCAAACAGATATTGGCCTTTACCTAAATGAACTGGTAGGCATGTAAATTCTGATTGAAGCACTTCCCTGTTCTCAAAATGAAGCTGATGTCCGCTTGACCTTACAGGCTCATCGTTGAAAAGCGTCAGCAACCCATTTGCAAGTGTATTTTCCATCACAGCTGCATGCTCTTCAAAATCATTAACTTGCGGTGATCCACTCTGCTGCTGTTCATAAATCGCTAGCAGCACAGCCGCTACATGCTGGCATTCTTTATCAAAGGAAGCAAGCTTTGGACAACTGCAGGTTATTTTAAAGCTGCTTTCTGTATCTTTCTTTATCGTTACAAAAAAATCTTCCGCTGCCGACACAGTTGCTTCACAGCTCTCAGCATTATTTTGATTAATCGTTACTTTGTTATTTCGAAAGAAAACGTCCCCCCTTTTGAAGGAGACTGTTCCGCACAATTCTTTAATTCTTTTGTGAGTCAAGTTAATATCCACAACCGCTCTCCTTCCGGGGAAAAATGATATAAAGATTGTAACATAATGAAGGGATTGGATTAATTTCAATCAACACAAAAAGAGTGTTGTCGAGAGGTTAGTTATTTGACACATTCTTAATTGATAAAAAAAGCCATCTTGAAGATTAGCCGTTTGTTGAAGATGATTGCAAATCCTTATTGTATAAATGCACCAGTTAGCACAACATACAATTTACTCTTTGTTCCATTTTATCTTCTTCTCTTCGATAATCACTATAATCTTTTCCTTAACTTTTTTAAATAGTCCTTTTTGAAAGAATGACAACAATCGCTTTGCTTCTTTTATAATCTTCGTTTTTATCTTATTTAGTATTTCTCTTTTTCTATCAAATTCATTTTTATCCCATTTATCTTTTTGTTGTATCTTAGGAAGTGTATCAATTCCAGTAATATAAATAAGCCCCAAATATCGAAGAAATGAATATCCTCTGCAATAATCATCGTATAGCTGCTTATAAAACTGTTTTTGAATGTCCTTTTTTATTATTCATTCTCTTACTTCAACCCCATTTCAGAAAAGAGCCCATTGAAGATCGTATTCAGATTGATCTACATTAGCTTTATTACAGAAAAGCCCCCGATTGCTGAATAAAGGAAATGCTGCAAACCTCTTGATTGATCTTCAATTATTGCAAAGTTTGATAAAAAATGAACATATATTTAAAATTTTTCTAAATGAAATGCATTTTACTATCATTTTATTCCACTGGTATTATTAATACAAAGACTACTCTTTGTCTTCATTATCTAAAAAAGACAACACTTTTATGTCGAATAAATTTGACATAAAAGTGTTGTTTTGAATTAAATAAATTGTATTTTGAGCGGTTTAGAAAGACAACAGATTTATGTCTGTACGTTGAAGCAAAAGTAACTCCTAGTATCATGAATTATCATTCAATTGTTCATTTAGTTTTTACTGAGATAGCTGGAGAAATATTGATAACCCGACAATCTTCTAAGTCATTTTCCTTTAAAATACCGAGGTTAATCGCTGCTTTCATTTTGTCAATATCCGGTTTTTTCACCATTAAATCTTCTAATTTTAGTTCCTCTAATTTCTCTACCGTCTTCGCTTCATTAAATTTCTCAATTGCTCTAACTTGCCTTTGTAATATGTAATCCCCAACTGTTACTTGCCCTTTAACATTTTCGCCTACCGTCTCATCAAAGTAATTATGGAATTGCTTTTTCATTTCCTTCATAGCAGATTCAATTTCCTTTTTCTTTTGATTAAGCCTATAAAACTTTTCAAGCATTGCTTCTGTTACTTGATATTCACCCATCCTGACACTCCCCATATAAACAAGATATATCATTTTATGGGGTTAATAAATTATGTATGACTAAAAATAATTGGGAATAAAGTAAACTGAATATGTTTTATTTCATAACGATTCGTAATACAACCTATAATCTCATTTTGAAGTCGTTTTCTTACAATTCTCGGACAGGTGAATGTAAACAGTTTGAACGTATAACTCCTTAAATAGATTAAAGGCTCGCACTGAAAAAGTGCGAGCCATTTTGATTTTCCTATATCTATCCTTTAACGGTGTCATCAAATCTTGTCATTTTCTATTTGTATTAGGAATTGCTTTTATCTGTCCGCAAAGTCTTCAATGCACCGCTCCATGCTATAACTTGATCAATCACTTCATTTACAGTTTTTTCTTGATGTTGAGCAGGTTTCAGTTCTTTGAAATTTTCAAAATCATTAAAGAGTGAAAGTGCGACTTGAGTACGTACGTCAGCAACTTTCAGCTCTCCCATAATAAGCCTAAGGTTCTCTACAGCTCTTGTACCACCATTTCCACCGTATCCAACAAATCCTGCAGCCTTATCGTTCCACTCATTATACAAGTAATCTAAAGCATTCTTAAGAGCACCAGAAGTTGCATGGTTATACTCAGGCGTAACAAAGATGAAACCATCAAAAGAAGCTATTTTGACCATTTTTTCGTATGTTCCTTCGAGTATTGCCCTGAAACCGCAGGCATCGGTTCATCTAACAAAGGTAAATTATAATCTGCAATGTCTACCAGTTCGAACTCTGCATCATTGCGCTTCGTTGCAATTTCAAATACCCATCGGGCAACGGATTCACCAATTCGACCTGGCCGGGTACTTCCAATGACAATTGCGATTTTATTGATGTATTATTCCTCCTTAACATAGTTGATTTTACAATAGGTGAACTATCTTTTCTTCCTTATTCTAGAATATGGATTAAAAAGTGCCCGATTGCTTAATAAGAAAAACTCCTATTTAAAGGGTTTCACTTTGTTTTAAATCCACATTAGGGACTAATTTTTAATTGCCTTAGGCTACTGGATCACCTTATTAGTTGGATATACACAAAATCGCTAATGCAACTAAAAAGAATCCCAAGTGCTTTTCACTTGGGATTCTTTTTTCTCTAAGCATGGCTCTACCACAGGTAATACACTCGGAGCATTTATGGTTTAACTGGTTTGTCAACTTGAGCGAGTTTTTTAAAAAATGTATGGGGTCAGGTACTAACATTTGAGCACTGTTACCAATTTAATTTACACTTCTACAACATTTTGCTGCTGGTAAACTTCGTGTTCAAATTCACCTGTGGCTCTGCTTGTTAGGACACCAGATGTCATTGCTCCACTGACGTTTACAGCAGTACGGCCCATGTCGATAAGAGGTTCAACTGAGATTAACAGCCCAACAATCGCAATTGGAAGATTCATGACGGATAGTACGATGAGAGCTGCAAAGGTTGCTCCTCCCCCGACACCTGCGACACCGAATGAACTGATTGCCACTACCAAAATTAGAGAAATAAGAAATGATGGACTTGTAGGATCAACACCGGCGGCTGGAGCTACCATAACGGCTAACATTGCCGGATAAACACCAGCACATCCATTTTGACCAATTGAAAGTCCAAAGGAACCAGCAAAGTTTGCAATCCCTTCCGACACACCAAAATCCTTTGTTTGTGTCTTAATTGTCATCGGTAGTGTTCCGGCACTTGTACGTGACGTAAAGGCAAATGTTAAAGTTGGCAGCCCTTTTTTTACATAATTTACAGGGTTTAGTTTTGCAAATGATAACAACAGTAAATGAATAATAAACACCAAAATTAATGCCACATAAGAAGCCACAACAAACTTGCCTAATTTTATGATCGCATCATAATCACTTGTAGCAGCAACTTTTGTAATAATTGCTAGGATACCATATGGTGTGAGCCGGAGAATTAACGTTACAACTCTCATGATCACAGTGTATAAACTATCGATAATTTTCGCGAAAAATTCTGCATGCTCAGGGTCTTTTCGTCTCACTCCAAGGTAGCCTATCCCGACAATTGCGGCAAAAATGACAACTGCAATTGTAGAGGTTGCACGAGCACCTGTTAAATCTAGAAATGGATTACTTGGAATTAACTCAAGGATTTGTTGAGGAATCGTCATATTTTCTACAGTTACAACACGTTCCTGTAATTGCTCATTTCGAGCATTTTCTGCATCACCAGAAGTTAACTCTATGCCATCAAGTCCAAATCCTAACGCGGAACCAACTCCAATTGCTGCCGAAATAGCAGTCGTTCCAAGTAGTATTCCAATGACAAGGAAACTAATTTTCCCGATATTTTTAGTCAATTTTAATTTCGTAAACGCTCCGACAATTGAAATGAATATCAGCGGCATTACAACCATTTGCAATAGTTTTACATAACCACTGCCAACAATGCTAAACCAATCAATTGTTCCGACAGTAACTTCATGCCCAGTTCCATAGATTACATGAATAATATATCCGAAAATAATACCTAAACCTAAGCCTGAGAATACGCGTTTCGAAAAAGATACATGCTTCTTTTGCATTAAGAACAAACCAAACATAAGCAATAATAATACCGCGGCATTTACAAAGATAAGAAATGTGTTCATCTTCTTCCCCCTTTTCGTTTATCAATCTATTTTACGAAATTTCAATACGGGTATTCCTATAATTTACGTTTCCTTGAACTAAGAAAAAACCTCTCTTAATTCCATTTAATTAAGAGAGGTTTGTTTTATATGTTACTCTTCGAAAAATATTTATGAGTATCTTCACGAATTTGTTTAGGTAAGACACGATCAAGCTCTTCATTTAACCATGAAAGTGTTTTACTACGCAAATAATCACGCATTTTTTCTTCCGCAGAGAGCATAACTAAATTGATGGTACAAGAGGAGGGAGCTGAACAACAGTTTTCTCTATACAAATAACCATTATCTTTAATATTTTTACATTGAAAAATAGGCTTAGGACCTTCAACTGCTTCAACTACATCCCAAAAGGAAATATCTTCTGGGGACTTAGATAACCTATATCCTCCCTTTACACCGGGGACAGAACGTACAATACCAGCCTTAGATAATTTACCGAAAACTTTTGAAAGAAATGTCTCAGAAAGTCCTTGGAATTCTGCCAAATCCTTTATCCCAACACTTTGCCTGGAAGGAACATCAATTAAATAAACCAGACAATGTAAAGCATATTCAACTCCGACACTATATTGCATATAAACTCACCAACTTTTGATTATGGATTATAAAATTGTATCTTAGGAGCATTTAGAGTTCTAGTCAAATCTTTTGGTTAATTCCATTTATTTGACAAAGATAATTATATCATATATTGTAGACAATACAAATCGACGATTGATATAGTCTTTAATTAGTGACTGAAATTCATTTTAAAAGTATATGGAGGAATTTTTATGACTCAACGTATTGCATATTATGATGTTGCCCCTGATGGCTTAGGGATTATGATGGAGATGGAGAAGTACACAAAAAAAACAAAAATTAACAGGACAACAAGAGAGTTAATTAAAATTAGGGCATCTCAACTAAATGGTTGTGCATTCTGTATTAATGCACATACAAATGATGCACGTAAAATGGGAGAAACAGAACAACGTATTTACTGTTTAAATGCATGGGAAGAGTGTGATTTTTATACACCGGAAGAAAAAGTCGCTTTAGAGTTAACTGAACACGTCACTTTAGTTTCAGATAAACGTGTCCCAGAAAAATTGTACAATAAAGTAAGGGAATATTACGGAGAAAAAGATTATGTAGACTTGATTCTAATTATTATCCAAATTAATAGCTTGAATCGTATTTCCATTGCTATGGGGAATAGAGCCGAATAAGAGTTGGAAATGTACTTCTTTTAGATGTCTACCACTATTTATTCCACATAAAGTTGTCCTTTGCTGGATTAGCATTGAACTTAATTATATGGCGCGATTGTAGAAAATCATAAGCCTAATTTCTCTTTTAAAAGAAGAGGAAATTAGGCTATATATATTTATTTACAGTGCAAAATAGCGCCTTAAAAAAGTGCAAAATAAAGTTTAAAGTGACAAGCATGTTTTAAGATAAGCATTTTCAAAGCCAATTTTTTCCTGATTCAACCAATGTTCTTTATTAAAGGAACGAGTTATTATATAAACAACTCTTTGTCTTCACTTTCCAAAAAAAACAACACTTTCAAGTCAAGTAAATTTGACATGAAAGTGTTGTCTTATATTAAAGAATATGTATTTCTTGTGGTTTATAAAGACAATACAATTATGTCATTAGTTTTTCCTCTTATTATGTACGTTGAACCAAAAGTGTGTACATATCCATTTGTGATGAAGAAAAAGTGTATACATAATTTACAGTGTTGAAGTTAATTCCAAATGGAAAATATTATACATATATTTATCTACCTTAAATTTGTATGATTTAATTATTAACCCGTACGGTCAGCTGCTCAAAACATGATAAAAAAGTATTCTTAAGCATGCGGTTAGTTTCATTTTTTTTAATACACTGGCGTACAATAGTTTAAATATTTCACATTGTCTCCTCTAACAATTTTTTCATATATAGATCGAATTTCTCTTGTAATCAGTCCCTCTTGTCCTATTCCAATGATTCTTCGGTCTATTTGTATGATAGGCTTTATTCCGATAGCCGTACCTGTAAAAAAAACTTCATCGGCTGAATATAGCTCAGTTCTCGCTAGGCTCTTTTCAAAAACAGGTAACCGCAATTCGTGTTTAGCTAATTGCATGACGGTATCTCGAGTAATTCCTGGTAGAATATCATCTGATATAGGTGGGGTTATCAATTGATTATTTTTGATGATAAAAATGTTCTCTCCTGCCCCTTCACTTACATTTCCTTCCTTTGTAAGAAAAATAGCTTCATCGTAGCCATTTAACCTAGCTTCTGTAGACGCTAAGGCTGAATTTAAATAACCACCTGTAGATTTTGCTTGAGGGGGGATCATATTACTGCCCATCCGTGTCCAGGAAGAGACACTTACGTTTAAAGCTGGTTTCGCAATGTAATCTTTTAAAAGAGTACAATAAATCATTACACGATTAAAAGGACCTGCCAATTCAGGGCGTAGCATATTTTCTCCATTAATACAAATAGGACGGATGTAAACATCTTCCCGGATATTGTTTATTTTTAATAATTGTATTGTCCAAATTACTAATTGCATCTGAGTATAAGGGATATTTAGAAGCAGCGAAGAGCCAGACTCTTGGAACCGTTTATAGTGATCAATAAGTCGAAAAACAAAAAGTTGTTTTTGCTTTTCATTCCAAAAAGCCCTTATTCCTTCAAAACAACCCAATCCATAATTTAATCCTTTATTTCGTACACTAACCAAGCCCTTATCCTCATTAAGGAATTGCCCTTGATCAAAAATATACACAATATGAGCCCCCAAAAAATTCAATGTTAATTATATGTATAAATAACTATCTGATTTTATTCAGGGTTCTAATAATTACTTTTCATTATAATATTAGTCACGGATCCAAGATGAACCGTCTATTTCTTGAAAAACATCTTCCATTACCCTACTTAATAACAAATATCGTCAAATTAATGTATCTAAAACAATATTTATTTCCATTTAAAAAGAGGCATATCCGAAGTAGGATGTGCCCATTTTCTTAAATACCGCTTTCCAAGTACGTTATGCTTTTGAATAGTTTATTTATGTATCGTGATGAGACATTTGCAAGTTTAGCTATTCTTGTGGTGCTCTCCCCTTCTTTATAAAGAGAGATGATTTCTTCAACTTCTAAAGTCCTTTTCTTCTTTAGACCCCTGGACATGAAATCACATCTTTCCAAAATATACCTCCATTCTCACTTAGAGAACAAATGTTCCTGTACTCAAGTGATTTGTTTAAACTATATTTATATAGGGTACTTCGGCTTTTAAGGAGGCGATTCATTTGAAACCTAACTATAAGATTTTCCATAATGACGAACATTTGAGTGAATCCATCGACAAATTACGTAAAGATGGTGTCAGAGATGATAACCTTTACATGCTAGCGCACGATAATGATCATGACAGACGTGCAAGAAAGAAAAACGATGCAAATAAAATCGGGGTCAAAGTGACTGGAATCGGCACGGCTACTAAAAACGTATTTAGAGGAAAACCTGATAAATCAATTTCAAAAATGAAGGAAATTGGGTTTGATCAATCTAAAGCTCAAAAACTCGAAGAAGAATTAGATAAAGGAAAAACACTCCTAGTCGTTACAAATCAGGATGAAGTGAAATTCTAAAGGAATATAAAAATTCCTTTCTTATCATATTAAAAACCTTAGTCCATGTCCTGGGCTAAGGTTTTTTTCGTGCTTTCGTAGTGTATGGCAGATCCAATCGCACTAGATCTTCATATGTTTCTCGTTTAATCACCAGTTGTGCTTCTCCATTTTCTACAAAAACGACTGCTGGTTTCGGGAGGCGGTTATAATTGTTTGCCATGCAGTATCCGTATGCCCCTGTGCAAAAAACAGCGAGAAGGTCACCTGGACGCGTTTCTGGCAACAAGACTTCCCAGATTAACATGTCTCCACTCTCACAGCATTTTCCGGAAACAGTCACTTTTTGATCATGTTTTGCTATCATTTTGTTCGCCAGAGCAGCTTCATACTTTGCTTGATAAAGGGCTGGTCTTAAATTGTCGCTCATCCCTCCATCTATAGCGAGATACGTACGAATTGAAGGAACTTCTTTTTGCGAACCAATTCTGTATAACGTTGTTCCAGCTTCACCGACGAGGGAACGACCAGGCTCAATCCAGACTTCAGGCATCTTTATATTTAATTTGCGGACATTACTCTTTACTGCTTCAATTATTTTATCGACATAAACGTGTGGAGGTAATGCAGGATCCTGATCTGTATAACGGATACCGAATCCCCCGCCTAAATTGACTATATTGGGTAGAAAGGGGATTTGGTCTTTCCAACGCTTGATGTGATCGAAAATAGCATCAACCGTTACCACATAACTATCAGTCTCGATGACTTGCGATCCTATATGACAATGAACCCCTAACAGCTCAAATGAATTTGAATTTAACACGAGTTTGATTGCTTCCTCAGCCTGGCCGTTATGGAGATCGAAGCCGAACTTGGAATCTGCTTGCCCTGTTGCAATGTAATCATGTGTACTAGCCGTTATACCGGGGGTAACACGTATGAGGATTGTCGCTTTAATATCGAGCTCCCTGCAAAACCGCTCTAGTAGATCTATTTCATGAAAATTATCGACTACAATACATCCAATCCTTAATTCAAGTGCCATTCTTAATTCTTCAGGGCTTTTATTGTTTCCGTGGAAGTGGATTTTTTCAACTGGAAAACCTGCAGTAACCGCAGTATAAAGCTCTCCACCAGAGGCCACATCTAGATATAACTTTTCTTCCTGAATCACTTGGATCAATGCGATTGAAGAAAAGGCTTTACTTGCATAGGAAACCTTCCCTTTCACATTCGCTTTTTGGAATGCAGATTTGAACTCTCTAGCCCGCTTTCGGATCAACGCTACATCATAGACGAATAACGGCGTTCCATATTGATCTGCTAACTCTACGGAATCGACACCACCAATTTCGAGATGACCATTGTGATTGATTGTGCTGGTCCCATGTAAGAACAATTCTAACCCTCTTTTCCACTCTGTTTAAGTACTTATATTTTATGAATTTCAAAGGTTCGGGTACATAAACATAGTAAGGGAATTTACATCATATTGTTTAAAAATCGTTGTAATTATATGGGGAAACTTATTTTTAAAAGGTTGGTGATCTTTTGGACGAAATCGATCGCAACATCCTCTTTATCCTACAAAAGAACGGGCGGATATCTATGACAGAGCTCGGAAAAAAAGTGGGACTTTCAACTCCGGCAACAAATGAAAGAGTGAAGAAGCTTGAAGAAAAGGGGGTAATAACTGGCTATCGCGCTGTCATCGATCCTGAAAAACTCGAAAAGTCTGTGACCGCATTCATTCTTTTCGATACCAAGCAAGGCAAACAGTTCAGAGCGTTTTGTGAAAAACACCCAATCGTATTCGAATGCTATCGTTTAGCTGGTCAATACAGTTATCTGGTGAAAGTCGTAACCGAATCGGTTGCAAGTCTCGAGGAATTCATCGATGCTGCGCTGGTTTATGGAGAGCCGTCCACCCTCCTGAAGCTGACGACAGTCGTGGAACACAGAGCATTGTCCTGACACTCTCCTCTATGTCTAGAAATGCAAGGTGTAAGTCTAATAATCTATAGATAAGTCTAAAAATCCTTCAGGAAGTCTAAAAAATCAAGTTTAAGAGTCTAAAACCATGAAAAAGGAAGGAGCATGTCCTCCCCTCCCTCTTGTTCATTGTGCTTTTCTATCGAATTCCTGCATTTGCTCTGGATGTTCCATTTCAAACTGCGATTCTGCACGGTCCTTCCTCAGCGATCGGTAAAGTGAGAGCGTAATCATAATCAAGATCACGGTGAAGGGTAGTGCTGAGACAAGTGATGCTGCTTGCAAACCAGTCAGTCCGCTGCTGATAATGAGAACACCCGTGATCCCTGCCATCAATACGCCCCAGATCATTTTTACAGTATTGGATGGATTCAAGTTTCCGCCAGAGGTCATCATACCGAGTACAAAAACAGCTGAGTCGGCTGATGTGACGAGAAAAATCAAGATCAAAGCCATAATGATGATCGAAAAGAAAAAGTATAACGGAAATTCTTGCAGCAACACGAAGACCGCTGTCGTTACATCCTTCGAAACCGCTTCAGCAATGGCAGTATTTTGGAATAAGTCCATATAGAGTCCTGTGCCGCCGAAAATCGCCATCCACATGAACGCTATACCTGGTGGCACGACCAATACACCAACGATAAACTCCCTGATCGTCCTTCCACGTGAGATCCGAGCGACAAACGAGCCGACGAACGGAGACCAGGCGATCACCCATGCCCAATAGAAGACGGTCCAATTTTGAACCCATGTATCTCCACTGTAAGGGGTCATGAAAAAGCTCATTTCCGCAAAGTTCTGAAGGTAATCCCCGATCCCTAGCACAAGACTGTCCATGATAAAGACTGTCGGACCTTTGAAAAGGAAAAATGTCATTAGCACTATGACCAGGATCATATTCGTATTACTTAGAAATTTGATCCCCTTATGTAGACCGGTAGTAGCCGATGCAAGGTAAAGCGCGAGTAAGATCAGAACAATCACCATTTGCATCCAAGCGTTGTTCGGGACTGAAAATACATAGTTCAAACCGCCGTTGATTTGTAAAATGCCCATGCCCAATGAGGTGGAAACCCCTATGACGGTAGCAATGACTGCAAGTATATTGACGGACTTCTTGAGCGGTTCTTTTCCTCTTTTTATATGAATACCCTCAAGTGTTTCACTGACGAGAGATTTACTCTTCTTCCGGAACTGGAAGTACGCAAGCGCCAATCCGACAATCGTGAAGACGGACCACTGGTGGATTCCCCAGTTGAAAAAGGAATATCGCATAGCTAGTCGTGCTGATTCTTCAGATTGCGGCTGAACACCCTCAAGTGGTGGATTAGTGAAATGGGTCAACGGTTCGGCGACACCCCAGAAAACGATTCCTACGCCAAAGCCTGCACTGAACAACATGCTTATCCATGTAAAAAGAGAAAATTCCGGTTTTTCATCATCTTTACCGAGTTTGATCTTTCCGTACTTGCTGACGGCAAGAAAAATGCAGAATGCCACAAAGCCTGCAACTGAAACCAGATAAAACCAACCGAAGGAGTAGCTTGTAAAATTGAGAACGGATTGGGCATTTTTTGCGAGACTGTTTGGTGAAAGTGCTCCCCAAATGGTAAAAAACGCTATGACGATGGCAGATACTTTAAAAACAGGATTGTTATAAGAAGCTTTTTCTCTTCGATTCTTCTTCAAATAAATCACCCTTTTTATTTGGTTGTAATAATCATGTCATGTTTTCTTTTCAAAAAATCTGCAGAAACAAGTAGGAGCACCATGGATAGTAAGTGAGATAAATTTAGAAAGGGGTTGACGTTCGGTCCTCCCCCTTTCTAAACAACGGCTCTTTACAATTTGTAGCAAACGACTTTCGTTTCCGTCATTTCCTTGATCGAGAATTTGATTCCTTCACGGCCCAACCCAGAGTTTTTCATACCTCCGAAGGGCATTGCATCGATTCTGTAGTCACTACTGTCATTGATCATGATTCCGCCAACATCCAATTTTTCGATTGCCATGTGAACTTTCCTTACGTCATTTGTAAAAATTCCGGCTTGTAATCCGTATCTTACGTCATTTGCTTTTTCGATTGCTGTCTCGAGGTCAGCTACTGGGTATAAAAGGACGACTGGACCAAATATTTCTTCTTTAGCAATGGTGCAATCTTCAGGGATATTCGTTAAGACCGTAGGTGAATAGAATGCTCCCTCGCGAATTCCACCTTCCAACAACTCAGCTCCTTTATCTAGGGCTTCCTCAACGAGACGTTCAACCCGGATCGCTTCTTTTTCATTGATAAGCGGCCCCATGTCTGTCAGCTCGGATTGCTTATCACCGATCGAGAATTGTTTTGTCCTTTCTACAAATCCCTCTTGGAAGGAGGTGACTAAGCTCTTGTGCATATAGATTCGCTGTACGCTCAGACAGTTTTGACCGGCTGCGGAAAAAGCTCCTGAAACCGATGCTTCAATTGCTTCCTGTAAATCGGCATCTTCCAATACGATGACCGGTGAATTCGATCCTAATTCCATGCTTATTTTTTTCAGCCCTGCTTTACGAGTGATCTCTTCCCCTGCTTCCAACCCGCCTGTAAAAGAGATCATCCGAATGGCCGGGTGGGTGACAAGTGCATCTCCGATTTCATGGCCGTAACCTGTAATGACCGACAGGATCTTGGAGGGGAGACCCGCTTCGGCAAATGCTTCCGCAAGCAGCAATGCGCTAAGTGGTGTGGCAGATGCTGGTTTTACGATGATGGCATTACCTGAAGCAATCGCTGGTCCGACTTTATGTGCGACAAGGTTCAATGGATCATTGAATGGCGTGATCGCTCCCACGATACCGATTGGAACGTGGTAATAATATCCGACCCGATTCTCACTGCCTGGTCTTTGATCAAAAGGGATCGTCTCTCCATGTATCCTTCTTGCTTCTTCGGCACTGATCCGCAGTGTTTGGATGCACCTGTCCACCTCCCCTCTTGCCTCACGAATCGTTTTACTGCCTTCACGTGAAATGGTGTACGTGTATTTTTCGTTGTTCGCCTCAATATGATCGGCAGCTTTATTAATGACGGCTATCCGTTCGTGAACAGGCATTGAAGCGGCTATTCTCGCTCCTTCTTTTGCTTCCTCTATGCATTGGAGCATGTCGTGGACTGAAGCAGCAGGTACAGTATCTATCAAACTGTTGTCCTGTGGATCGCGTACTTCGATGACGCGTTCACGATCCATCCATTGTCCTGCTACGAGCATTTTTCGACCAGCAAATTGAATTTTCATAGAAATGACCGCCTCTCTTTTATTTGATCGTGGCAAACTTCTTTTCCCGATGGATATGGATCAAGTCAATCAACAGTGAAAAGCCTGTTTCGACTTTTCCGGCGCCTGCACCGCTCAATGTGACCGGACCAAGAAGGTCGCATTCATACGTCAATGCGTTGGTAGCCCCATTAATTGAGGCAAGTGGATCTGTTAAATGGACTTTTTCCGGTGAAACGGAGGCAACCGTCCTCCCTTTTTCATTCCGAAGTGTCGCAAGCAGTTTCCAGCGTTTCCCTTCCCTTTTTGCACGCTCAATATCCTCTTGTGTGATACCGGTTATTCCATTGCATGATACATCTTCAACTCTCAATGGAAGTTTCATCACATGATTGGCTAAAATGACGACCTTATACCTGGCATCATAGCCTTCTACATCACTTGTAGGGTCAGCTTCTGCATAGCCAAGGGCCTGTGCTTCTTTAAGAGCATCTTGATACGAGACGCCTTCTTTTTCCATTTTCGTAAGAATGTAATTGGTGGTTCCGTTCAAAATCCCTCGTATTTCCGTTATTGTATTTCCGGATAATGTTTCAAGGGGCATCCTTAAGGCTGGCGTTCCGCTCATGACCGTTCCTTCAAATCCCCAATGGACCTTACAATCTTCAGCCATCCTGGAAAGTTCACTGTAAGCAAGCGCCACAGGTCCTTTGTTCGTCATGACGACATTTTTACCACTCGTGAATGCTGCCTGGCAATGATCGATTGCTGGCTGACCTGTTTGGACATCTGTGTATGAAACTTCGATGATTGTATCTGCATTTGAGTCCCGGATCATTTCAAAACTATCCCAACCAGTGATTAGACCAGGTTTACCTGGATAATTTGCGAGGCTACCTGTCTTGTTCAAGACTTGCAGAACCGAATCGATATCAAGACCCTCTGGATGGTAGATTGAACCTTTCATCAAGTCCGAAATGCCTACAATGACAGGCTCCATTCCCTCATCTTGTATTAATGTTTCTTTTTTATCCCGTAATATTTCAGCGAGTCCCTGGCCGACTACACCAAAACCGATAAATGCGAGTTTATGCTTCATAAGATCGTACCTCCACGTTACGTTTAACTAATGATTCACCATTTAGAACTTCTACTGCTGTTTGGGCGAGAATAGCTGTTCCTATCGGTAAACATGATTCATCAATATCAAAGATCGGAGTGTGAAGATCCCTTTGAATCCCATCTGAATGAGCTGCGCCTAGAAAAAACATTGCTCCTGGAATCTTTTGGGTCACATAACCGAAGTCTTCTCCGCCTAATCCGAATGGACGTTCTGTAATCTTGAATTGTGGATAGATTTCATCAATGACTTCTTTTATCACTTGATTCACGAGCGGATCATTGTACAAGGCAGGCTCACCTTTTTCAATGGATAAGGAAAAGTCTCCACCAAGTGGTTCGACTACCGACAATGCTCTCTTAAGTTCAAGTCCTAGTTGATCACGTACCTCAGGAGCATAACTGCGTAATGTGCCTGTAATGGCTACTTCAGTGGGAATGATATTACTTGCTGTACCAGCATGTATTTGCCCGATGCTCACGACCGCTGCATCTAATGTCGATATTTTTCGCGAGGGGATGCTGTATAGTGCTTGCATGACAGGTCCAAGCATCCAGATTGGATCTGTTCCACGTTCAGGATATGCGCCATGGCCTCCTGTACCGAAAATCTTCGCTTCAAACACATCCACGTTCGCCATACTATAGCCATCATTCATTTGGATACTACCGGCTGGGAGCCATGGGCAGACATGAAGGGCGATTGCTACATCAACATTTTCATAGGCTCCCTCATTCACTAGATATGGAGAGCCAGAGAGCCCCTTCTTATCCGTACATTCTTCAGCTGGTTGAAAAATGAACTTCACTGTGCCTGCTAAACTTCCATTTTGAAAAAGTTCAGACATGATTGTTGCTGCTCCGAGTAACATGGCGGTGTGGGCATCATGGCCACAAGCATGCATGACGCCTTCTTTCCTGGAGATATAACTCGTATTGTTCCTTTCCTTAATCGGTAGTGCGTCGATATCCGTACGTAACGCGATGGTCGAACCTTCACCTGAAGTCAATATTCCGATGACGCTCGTTTCAACCCCGATCCCTTTCTCGACTCTCATTCCAGGGAGTTGAGAAAGTGTGTCTGCAACAAATCGGGAGGTCCAAAACTCTTGAAAACTGAGCTCTGGATGTTGATGAAGCGTGCGGCGCCAGTTGATCAGCTGGCTCAACATCCTGTCAGCTTGCTGCACGATCGGATGTTTATTGGACATTGAACAATCACCTCCTGCCTTGACTTTGTATCTATCAAACTTCGAGGGCACTTTCAACATGATTGAAAGCTTGCTCGAAATCTGCGATGATATCTTCAATTTCCTCGATGCCGCAAGAAACTCGGATCAACCCTTCTGGAATACCCATTGCCGCGCGTTCTTCAGGGGTACATTCGACGTGGCTCGTCGTACGGGCAGGACCGACAGTCGTTTCAACTGCACCTAGATTAGCAGCACGATTGGCAAACTGTAATTTCGGGAGTAAATGACGGACGGTATCCACACCACCCTTGACTGCAAAACTGAGCATTCCTCCATAATCTTTCATTTGTTTGGTTGCAACATCATGTAGCGGATGTGTTTTGAGACCTGGATAATAAACGCCTTCAACTAACTGTTTTGCTTGTAGGTAGTTTGCAAGTTCCATCGCATTTTTACATTGTTGCCGAACCCTGAGGTGGAGCGTTTTCATTCCGCGTAACATCAAGTACGCTGCCATCGGATCCATTGTCGCCCCATTGATTTCACGATAATGATAGATTTGTTCAATATGCTCTTCCCGTCCGCAAACGACTCCGCCCAGTGCATCGGCATGACCGCCTAAGAATTTTGTTGCACTATGAATGACGAGATCTGCACCTAACGAAAGTGGATTCTGGTTCATAGGTGTTGCAAACGTATTATCGACAACGACCAGGGCTCCAGCAGCGCGACCGGCTCTCGCCAAGCGTTCGATGTCTGAAACTTTTACGGTAGGATTTGTAGGTGTCTCCAAATAGAGTATCTTGCATCCTTTTGCGACTTCCGTTTCAATTTGTTCATGGTTGCCTGTTTCACAGAGAACGACTTCGATCTGTTGTCTTGGCAGAAATTCAGTAAAGATTTTATTCGTTCCTCCGTAAGTGTCTTTTATCGAAACAATACGGTCACCTGGTACTAGGAAGGTCGACAAGGTATTGCTGATCGCCGCCATACCCGTTGAAAAACTTGTAGCAGCTTCTGCTCCCTCAAGAATTTTTACCTTATCCTCGAAAGCTTGGACTGTCGGATTTGTATTACGTCCATAGATATGGCCTTTCTTCTTTCCAATCGCTACATCGTACCATTCATCCATGTCGTCATATCCATAGGCGACACTTAGGACAACAGGTACTTGGGTCGCTCCATGTACCAAATAGTCTTTTTCCCCTGCCCAAACCGCTTTTGTTCCTGCTTTGACATTTTTATTTTCCATAAGATCACACTCCTATTGATTTTTTAACATTTAAAGAAAGTATAAATACTTTCTTCAATATAATAAGGGCAACTAAGGCTCAATCTACGCTAAGGCTTGGCTTTGCCAAGTTTTCTTTATGCGAATGTCTTGTTATCAACCTTCAAGCCTTTGTTTTGATTAACCAATTCGTTGTATGCGAACAGAGCGATCGCTGTGTCTTGTACTCCAGTCCCTGTCAAATCACACACCGTGATTTGATTATCATCCTCCCGCCTAATGAATTGCTGAGACGTAAGTTGCCCTATTTCAATCACAGAAGAATCGTCATTCAGAACACCACTGGTCAGTGCATGATGCAGTTCACCTAACCTTGCACATTGTGCTTTCGTATCACATACCAATCGATCAGCTTGCGCCAAGACTTCAGCCTCTAATTCCTGTTTATGTTCGGCGTCTGATCCCATTGCGGTAATGTGCAGACCGGGATGGAGCCAATCCGCTTTGATAACGGGGGCGTTTGCAGGTGTTGTCGTTATGACAATATCACTTTGTCGGACAACGGTTTCTGCGTTATTAACCGCCTTGACTTCTATTCCAAGCTCAACAGACATTTCCTTTGCATATTGGGCTGCCCGATCGAGTGAGCGGGAATATACCAGCACTTTCTTAAAATTGCGGACGAGCTTCAAGGCATGAACTTGATATCTTGCCTGGTCTCCGGCACCTATGACGCCGACCGTTTCAATGTTTTCTTTTGAAAGATACTTAGCTGCGATCGCTCCGGCCGCTGCCGTACGGATGTGTGTCAAATAACCATTGTCTAGTAAAAGTGCCTGAGGTATTCCAGTCTGTGTACTGATCAGCATCATCAATCCGTTTCCACTCGGAAGTCCTAGCTTAAAGTTATTGAAAAAGCCTGAAGAAACTTTGATGGCAAACATTTCTTTCCCTTTCACATAGGCTGTTTTTACATCCACTTCCCCATTTTGGTCATGAAGGTCGACTCGCATGATCGGCGGCATTGCGACGTCCCCGTTTGCCAATTTTACGAATCCCTCTTCAACGATCGAAATCGCTTCCAGATTCAATTGAACATGATCTCTAAGCTCCTGTTCAGTAAGGATAAGCATGAACTCTCAACTCCTTTACATGTATTAGTAGTTTGTGAGCAATCCATCTTTGATGATCAGTTGGCGTGGAAGCGATGCGAATGTCTCACAGCCGCCCTCCGTCACCCGTAAGGTCTCGCTTGCTTCAAACCCGTAATGGTCCAACCAGATTCCAGGGATGAGATGGAAAGTCATGTTCGGTTGTAAAACGGTTTTATCGCCATTACGGATACTTGCTGTATGTTCACCCCAGTCTGGAGGATAGTTGAGGCCGACAGAATAACCGAGGCGAGACTCTTTGATGATTCCGCTTTTCACGATGGTCCTTCTCCACGTTTCTTCGATTTCCTCACAGTAAATGCCGGGTTTGATCATGTCGAGGCAGGCATTTAATCCTTCAACCACGACTTCTGAAAGTGCCATGACTTTTACTGTAGGCGGACCGATATTCAATGTTCTGGCAAGAGGAGAATGATACCGTTTATAACAGCCTGCCAGTTCCAATATGACAGCGTCACCTCTCTTGTAACGCTCATCTGTCCACGTCATATGTGGAGTCGACGTTTTCTCTCCGGAAGGCAGTAACGGGACGATTGCCGGATAATCACCACCAAATTCAGAGGTACCGGAAATTTGAGAGTGGAAGATCTTTGCTGCAACGTCACACTCCCTTACACCTTCATCAATCATCTCAATCCCTGCCATCATTGCATTTTCTACGATTTTTGCAGCGCGCTTCATATACTCGATCTCAGTATCGGACTTTATGATTCGAACCCAATTGACAAGTAATGTGGCATCTTGAAAAGAGGCATTGGGCAATCCTTTCTTCAGATGCTCGTAACATTTGGCAGTAAAATAGTAATTCTCCATTTCCACCCCGATTGAGCGACGTTCCTGCCCAATCTGTTTTAAAATTTCAGCTACAAAATCCATGGGATGTTTTGAATCTGACTGAACATAATCGTCGGGATACGGAATGATGTTTTCATGATAAATCCAGGTGGTCAGCTTAGCGCCATTTGCATCCTGTCCTCGACCGATCCAAATCGGTTGATCCTCATCATCGATGATCACCAACATTTGATGAACGTAGAAAGACCATCCGTTATATCCAGATAAGTAATACATGTTTGCAGGGTCAGTGATGAGCAATACTTCAATACCTTTGGAGGCCATTTTTTCTTTGGTTTTCCGTATACGATCTTTATATTCTTCTGTTCCGAATGACATGAGGGGATCCCCCTTTTACTGAGTAGTTGTTTTAATTTTATGAATATTGTGATTTTGTTTCATTATAGTGATTAAGAGGTGAAAATTTCATCTGCAAAAATGTATGAAATTTTCGAAGCTGTCTTAGTCAATTTTTATCAATGGCTCTATTAATAATAAGTGTTGTTTTTCACAATTCCATTGTAGGCTTGGAAATATACTCGCTTTCCGCGGGGAGACGAAAAGCGGAAGCGACCCGATTAGTCACGTAGGTCCCTGGAAAACGGACGAGGAGGCTCGAACCAAACAAGCCACTCATAAGGATGTCAATCAATGTGTCGACCGCCGTAGGAAGTTTGAAGGGATCCACGTGACTGGTCGCTGAGCTAGACATCACTTCCCTGCATATACCTACTTCCGCAAGCCTCCTCACTCACTTGCACAGGATCTCAACACAAAAATGAAATCATTTTCGTGTCTGAGATGAGAATTCTTAGAAGCTTTCCTTCTGCTGACTTCGACGTTCACCACAAGACCACGGACTACCATTCCATCCTTGTAGTTTTGCGCCGAGTAACCGCAGGCGCAGGACGTGGTGGAATTTAGTCGAAGGTCCTTATTATAATTGAAGATCCTTAATCGCTGTTGGGTTTCACCTCTCGCTTTTCCCGCAGGCGTCTCGTATATTTCTAGCGCTTATAGTATTAAAAGACATCAAATTAAAAGGGTAATTCTTTACAAATTTTTGTAAGCAGCCTTAACAATAGAAAAAGGGGCTGTCCAAAAAGTGTCTGAGTCTCTCCGAACTTATCAACATTTTGGAAAAAATCGTGGTTTTGATCCAGCATGTTGTGTTGGAGGTGTCTGACACTTTTTAAAAAGGACAGTCCCTTTTGGTTCCTATTTCAATATTAATTTTTAAAGATCCTTCGACAATCCGATTTTCCAGGTCTTGATACTTAAATCTAATAAAAATAAATTATCCGGATCAATCAAAGAAAGCCCGGTCAGTGTTTCGATTTTTCGGAGACGATATAATAGTGATTGTCTGTGTAAATTCAATGCCCTTGAAGTTTTGCTTACATTTCCTTGATACTGGTTGTACGTACTGAACGTTCCTATCAAATCCATGTTTCTTTTCTCGTCATACTGTACTAAAGGGTCGATCGTTGACATGATGATCTGCTTCATTTCGCTGTTTTGAGAAAGACTTAGAAGTACCCGGTCAACTCGTGTATCCTCATACATCATCCGCTGACCAATACCCTTCTTGCTTCTTCCGATCTTTAACGCAGTCTGTGCATGATGATAGCTTTCTTTGAACCCATTCAAATCATGTTGATAGTCCCCGCTCCCCCATGAAATCACTACACCTGGTAGCAGGTTGCGCAATCGTCGATCAACGAGATCCAAAAAATCCGCAGGGTTCTCACTTACCTCATCTCCTGTTGATTCAAGATAAATGATCAAATGTTCACCTTGATAGGTCATCATTACTTCCCGCGCCAGTGACTGTCCCGCATAAATAATTTCCTCTTCTATATAACGAATCATGCTTTTGAACCAATGTTCGTAGGAATGATACTCTTTTTTCCACTTTTCAAATAGGGTTTTCAGATTTTCTGGCAATCCGACAATACAAATATAAGGAACCTTGAGGTTGTAGCCTAGTAATTGTGCCCTGGAATTTGCTTGGTCTAAAGAGTGGAACTCTCCTTTTGCCAGCTCTTGAACAAAATCACTCCGGAGACGCATTTTGGTATCTTCTACAGCATTTTTACGAGCAAGCCAAAGGGCAATCGTTGTTGCTGCATGATCCAAAACATTAACCCTGAATTCCGTTAATAAAGATTCAATAGAAGCATCAGGAGGAATTAAAACAAATAAGTATCCTTGTGGATTTCCTGACACTTTGAGAATCGGCAATCTCAATACCGATTGCCCAGCGATTTCAAACTCTTGGAACTTTTGGAACATCGGGTCGTGAGTGACTAATGGTTCTTCTGGATTACCTGACATTTCATCAGGAAAGAAATAACTTCTTCCTCTTCTTTCCCTTAATTCTATAAAATTACCGCTTTTCCCCTGTATGGCTCCTGCTTCATCCGTCAACAGGATGGGGTATCCTGTATGTTTTTGAATTGAACTCAAAATAAAAGGAAGCTCTTTCTCTTGTAAAATCAAATTCAAAAGTTCTTGCTGGACTTTCTCTGATTTTTGACGTTCCTCCCGATTGACACCGTTCAGTATCGCCATTACTTCCTCAACTATATTTGCAAAACGCACTTCCCAGGGTATTTCGATTATGATGAAATCCTTTTTTTTTGCTAACTCGATGACTTCTTGAGGAATATCGAAAATGTGTCGTCCTAAGGCAATGACGAGAGTAGATGCTTTAGAATCAATGATGTCTTGTACAAATTGTTTTAATGAATCTAGATCCTGCCCGCAGCCAATAGCTGTACTTAGGACAACTTCATTTTTGCGGACAAAATTTTCTACAGGCATTTCAATAGCTGAAATCCATTGAACATAGCGTTCACTAAGGATTCCTTGACCTGTTCTTACCCTTGCACTTTCCATGATATCTAGTTCTATGAAGTCCTTGACTGTCAAGCTCACATTTGACCTCCTCTGTTGATTTTTTTCAGAGGTTTTTCGAATTGTCCTTTTTGCTATAATCTTGGATGATCTTGTGAAATACAGATAGATCCACATTATTACCACTAATAATGACGGCAATGGCATCATTCTGGTGAGCAACATGATCACCTAGAAGGGCTGCTATACCCGTTGCTGCGGCTCCTTCCATGATCAAGCGGTGTTGATCAATCATGAAGGCCATACTATAAGCGATTTCTTCTTCAGGTATAAGGATGAGGTTATCCATATATTGCTGAACCATGTGGAATGTATATTGGTTGTCAAAACCTATGCCGCCTAGCAAACTATCGGCAAGTGTATTTTGTTCATCCAACTGCACAGGCTTCCCGGCTTTCAAACTTTCATGCATGACTGCTGAATGCTCCATCGAAACGCCAGTGATTTTGATTCCAGGGTCGTTTGATTTCAGTGTCATGCTGATTCCAGAAAGCAAACCACCTCCTGATAGCGGGATGATGACATTTGAGAGCCCTGGAATTTCTTCTAATAGTTCTAGACCGATGGTTCCCTGTCCGGCAATGACATAAGGATCGTCAAATGGGGGGATCACCGTCATCCCTTTTTTTCTTTCTAGTTCATAGCAACGGTCTCCTGCCATATCTTGACTATCCCCATAAACCTCAATTTGAGCTCCGAGCCTTTTCAACGAATCTACTTTTGCTTTGGGCACACGTTTGGAAATACATATGACAGCTTCAATACCTAACTTTTTTGCGACATAAGCGACAGCCATACCGTGGTTTCCTGTTGAAAACGTGACAACTCCTTTTTTCTTCTCGTTTTCATTTAAACTTAATATCTTGTTAGCTGCTCCTCTTACTTTGAATGATCCTGTATTATGTACATTTTCAAGTTTCAAATAAACAGGCCGTCCTAATTTGTCTGACAGTATATGTGATTCCAGTAATGGTGTCTTATGAATGAGAGATGAAATTCTTTTCTTTGCAGCCCATACATCCAGGATGGTTACTTCGCCTTTTCCCTTTCTGGAATTCGTTAATTGGTTCATTCTTTATCCTCCTTTTCGCAATGAGTTTTCACCCTGTTTGATGAGAATGGTATTATTTTAACTATTATAACTTTTACCCACATGAACTTGTCTAGTTTAAATTTTGAAAATAATAAAAATTCTGTATTGAAAAAGCACATGCTTTATAGTTGATATCTGCGAAATTCACTCCCTTACCGCGGATTAAAGAAAAGCGGAACCGACCCGGTTAGGCACGAAGGTCATTAGAAAACTGACGGAGACTCGAACCAAACAAAGACATGGTTCAGCGTGGCTCACTCACAAGGATGTCAATCAATGTGTCGGCCGCAGCATGAAGTTTGAAGGGATCCATGTGACTGGTCGCTGAGCTGGACATCACTTCCTTGCATTTCCCTGCTTCCGCAAGCCTCCTCGATTTCTGTCATTGCAGAAGTTTAATCATTAAAAAGCCTGCCGTTCAGGAATATCCCTATGGCAGGCTAAGGTACTTTATAAAATTTGTTTTCAATTATCCTTCTTCAACATTTTGTTGTAATTCTTTTAAACTGTCTATGGTTGATCGAGTGAGTTCTTTCACTTTTTCAACATCAGGTTTATCCTTTTGTGATTCATTAATAAGTGGATACAAGCTTTCTTCGACCTTTTCATAGTGTTCTGGATGATTTTCTTCAACTGTTTTTTCAATCAGATCCCATTCTTCCTCAATTGTCTTTCCATTTTCATTGATTGTTTTGATATCTTCAGAGGATTGGTCAAGTGTTGTTTCCATGGATTCTACTGTACCGAGGAAGTTTTCAACCTCAGAACTCAACTTTTTATCAGGTTCTCTGTCTTCGCTTTCTTTGTCTTCTTTTTCGCCACTTTCATTTTGGCTTTGTTCAGAGTCATTGTTGTTTTCCTGGTTTTCTTCTGACCCACAAGCTCCAAGGAATAGCCCAAGGACTAGAATGAAACTGAATAATTGGATTCGTTTCATGATATCCACCTTTCTTAATAACTAGAGGTTTTGCATGAGTTTGTACCACTTTTTCTGATACATTAAACAAACATAGAAGGAAATCGCCAATTCGAACTAGATAGCCCCCGGCTTTACTCCTATTTAAATAACTAAACGAGTGTGTCGAAAAAAGTCAAATGTTGATAAAAGCGAAAATATCTACATATATTATGGGAAATGTTCAATAAATGCTGGCAAATGGACATAAAACGATGATTTATCTAAATCTCTTGCAGACAGCCTTTACATGAAGTCGAGTTTCAATTGTGGATTCTATAAAATTTACTCCCATTTTAGTAACTTAACACTTTAAATAAATATAGTTATTGCGTACAATGTTACATAATCTATCCACTTCCCTATTAAAACGACAAAGGAGTTTTTCATGATGAGTCCAGAACTAACTATTGTAAAAAGCACACACATGCAGCAAAAGCCGAGAGCCGATGAAATACGATTCGGTAGAAACTTTACTGACCACCTTTTCATCATGGATTATGAAGTGGGAAAAGGCTGGTTTGAGCCGCGCATCGTTCCTTATGAGCCCCTGACATTGGATCCTGCGGCAATGATTTTCCATTATGGACAAACCGTATTTGAAGGATTGAAAGCTTATCGGGCTGACGATCGTATATTACTGTTCCGTCCAGAGAAAAATTTGGAGCGGCTGAATCGTTCCAGTGAACGTTTAAGCATTCCATCGATTGATGAAGAGCAAGTAATGGAATACTTGAAAGAATTGATCAGATTGGAAAAAGACTGGGTACCATCGACGCAAGGTACATCTCTATATGTCCGTCCGTTCATCATTGCAACGGAACCTAATCTCTCTGTCGCTCCTTCTAAAACATATAAATTTATGATCCTCCTATCTCCGGTCGGACCTTATTTTTCAGGAGGACTTACTCCAGTGAAAATCCTTGTCGAGGATAAGTTCACTCGTGCTGTAAAAGGTGGTACAGGTATGGCAAAGACTGCCGGGAATTATTCTTCTGCCTATCAAGCTCAAGCGAAAGCTTATACTAAGGGCAATGCGGATGTTCTCTGGCTTGATGGGATTGAAAAGCGGTACATTGAAGAAGTCGGGAGCATGAATATCTTCTTTAAAATAAATGGTGAAGTTGTCACTCCGGCTTTGAATGGAAGCATTCTGCAAGGAATCACCAGAATGTCCGTCATTGAGTTATTGAAAGAATGGGGTGTCCCGGTTACGGAAAGAAGGATATCCATTGAAGAATTATACCAACATCACGAAGATGGCGAACTAGAAGAAGCATTCGGTACTGGAACCGCTGCTGTCATTTCACCAGTCGGAGAATTGAACTGGCTTGGAAAGAAGATGGTGATCAACAATCACGATATAGGTGAGTTATCTCAGAAGCTGTATGATACAATCACCGGTATCCAGACTGGAAAGCTTGAGGACCGCAACGAATGGACAGTTGAAGTAAAATGATATTTTGGAATATGGCACTTTCCAATTGGAAGGTGCCATTTTTATTGTTGATTTTTACGAAATTCACTCCCTTTCCACGGGCGATTCACAAGCCTCCTCTCGAGTTCCTCGCTGTGGGGTCTTGTCTGGCTCGCTATTCCCACAGGAGTGTCGTGTATTTTGGTAAAATCAAACTTAATTAGAAATGAACAGTATTATTTAACAATGCCTTTTATAAAAAGAGAACGGTCAAACTCCTATTATCTACAAAAACGAGAATGATCAGAACTTGCGAAAAACCACCTGAAAATTGAAAAGAACCATCCATTTTTGCTCATGGATCGTTCTTTTATTGATATATTCAACCCAACGGAGGAGATTATCTCACATTCATTTCACTTGGTTTTGGACCT
This sequence comes from Alkalihalobacillus sp. TS-13, assembly GCF_019720915.1. Classification (GTDB taxonomy): domain Bacteria; phylum Bacillota; class Bacilli; order Bacillales; family Fictibacillaceae; genus Pseudalkalibacillus. The sequence goes on along the minus strand of NZ_JAHKSI010000001.1, from coordinate 1,275,143 downwards.
TTTCGTTCGTTTCGATCCAACGAATTGATCTTCTCTATTTCTTCTAGATTGAGTTCGAAATCAAATACATCGAAATTCTCTTCAATGCGGGATGGTGTTACGGATTTTGGAATGATGATCGTATCGTTTTGCAAGTGCCAGCGAATGATCACCTGGGCAGGAGTCTTATCATATTTCTTAGCTAACTCCCCTATCATTTCATTTTTCAATACTTCTCCACCCTGCATGAGCGGGCTCCAAGCTTCTACATAAATGCCATTTTCACGTCCAAATTTCTTTAGTTCTGTTTGGGCTAAGAACGGATGACATTCAATCTGGTTCAGTACGGGTGTAACTTCACATTCATCTAGCAAACGTTGTAAATGATCCTGATCGAAATTACAGACGCCAATCGCTTTTACACGGCCATCATGGTACAACTTTTCCAGTGCCTTATACGTTTCCACATATTCATCAAACTCGGGAGTCGGCCAGTGAATCAAATATAAATCAACGTAATCAAGTCCAAGTTTATCAAGACTCTCATCAAATGCACGAAGCGTATTTTCAAACCCCTGGTCCGAGTTCCACACTTTCGTTGTAATGAACAGCTCTTCTCGTCGGATGCCGCTTTGTTTAAGAGCCTCTCCTACTCCACGTTCATTTCCATAGATGGCAGCTGTGTCAATAGAACGATAGCCAACCTCAAGTGATTTTTTCACTGCTGGAACTGCCGCTTCATCTTCAACCTGCCACACTCCAAAACCTAACTGTGGCATCTTTACTCCATTATTCAGTGTCACATATTGCAAGTTGAACCGCTCCTTTTTCTAATGGGAATAAAACAAGTTTATCAATTAACGTTCTAAACTTCATTTCTAACGACTTCAAATCATGATGATCGATTGAAAAAGTTTCAATCTGTAAATTGAATCTTTCTTTATTAAAGCCGAATTGTGCTACCCTGTGACCGTTTGCACCTAAGGGATGAGGAAATCCGAATAAACAATCATTTTTTCTAACCATGGATACAGTAATAAATCATTAGTTTGCATGTTGATATCTAGCGGGAATACAAGAAATATATTATGAATTCGAGGGTGATTAATAATGAAGCATGTGGTGTTCTATGATGCAGACTGTCCTCTATGTTCGAATGCTAGACGTATAATCGAAAGGTTGGATTGGTTTGAAAGGATTTACTGGATTCCACTCCAGGAGATTGAAAAAACCGAATATAAATTGTTCATCACTCAGAATCGCAACGTGTATGACGAAATTCATATGATCACATCAAAAGGAAAAGTTCTTAAAGGTTTTGACACGGTCAGACGAGTATTGACGCTTTTGCCCATTTCATTTCCAATAAGTTTAATACTATACTTACCTTTCATTGATAAAATCTTCAGTCCGCTCTATAGGTGGATTTCAAAAAATCGTTACGATTGGTTCGGGCGTTATGACTCGCCGCAACAACAATAGGAAACCCCGAGAAGTTGTCACTTTAGTGGCAACTTCTTTTTGGTTGATGAAATACTATTAACTGTTAATAGTCCCCCTCCGATTTGTGTAGTATATAGCTTTACAATCACCTATTCACCGTATTATAATATACTGTATTTAATTCCGATAAAACTTATGGGAAATGGAGGTAATAGTATGGCGATGCAACAACCAGCTATTCAAAATAATAGAGAGTCAATAGATCCTACAGGTCTCCCTTCTCCCCAATCTCTGTTAATTACAGGGGGACTTATCACTGCACTAGCACTAAGTATTGCAATTTTTTCTTCAGCTGGTCTACAGCAAAGTATGACGATGTGGATTGGTCTTTTATTAGGTTATACATTATTTCATGCACGGTTCGGCTTCACTTCAGCGTTCAGACGCCTGCTGGCGGTCGGTAATGGAGAAGCATTACGTGCCCATATGATCATGATGGCTGTCGCTTGTACGTTGTTTGCACCGATTTTAAGTATGGGAGTTGGGATGTTTGGTAATACACCTGCAGGCTATGTGTCTCCTGTTGGTACGAGTGTTGTAGTCGGTGCTTTCCTCTTTGGTATCGGCATGCAGCTAGGAGGTGGCTGTGCGTCTGGTACGTTGTATGCAGTTGGTGGCGGACGCTCTGCGATGTTCATTACGTTAATTGCATTTATCGTTGGTTCTGTCCTTGGGGCTTGGCACTGGGATTTTTGGGTGAATCAGACTCCTTCTTTCGAAGCCATTTCTCTCGCAACTAGCACAGGTCTGGGTTATACCGGAGCATGGTTCGTTCAAATTCTTATTTTCGCTGCCATTTTTGGAGGTACCATCCTTATCGGTAATAAACGTCGCCCTCCTTCTATGAAGCCATTACCAAGTGGAAAAGGCTTTGCACGTGTCCTTCGTGGATCTTGGCCGTTATGGGTTGCAGCAATATTATTAGCTGTACTTAACGCAATCACTTTGATTGTGAGAGGTAATCCTTGGGGCGTAACATCAGCATTTGCGTTATGGGGTTCGAAGGCAGCACTGGCACTTGGAATCGATGTTACTCAATGGGCATATTGGTCTGGAGAAAAAGGTGCCGCATTGAATCAATCTGTGCTTGCTGATTCAACAAGTGTATTGAACTTCGGTGTTATCTTGGGAGCATTCCTCGCTTCAGCTGCTGGCGGAGCGTTTGCTCTTAAAAAAATCGGAGCAAAACGTGCAGCTGCGGCAATCATCGGTGGCGTGATGATGGGCTATGGTGCCCGAATCGCGTTCGGTTGCAACATCGGAGCTTATTTCGGAGGAATCGCTTCGTTCAGTCTTCATGGATGGGTCTGGATGGTGATGGCCCTAGCAGGAACATTTGTAGCCCTCTACCTCCGACCACTTTTTGGAATGTCCGTACCAAAACCGAAAGATACTTTTTGTTAAATAACTTTGTATGATCCCTAAGTGACTCACACTTATGGGGTCATTTTTTTTGCTGTTTTCAAATGTTTGTTGCTAATGGAATGTTGTAAAGAAAGAGATTGAAAGCTTATGACAGTGGAAATATGCGAGACTCCTGCGGAAAAGCAAGCTTACCGAGACCCCGCAAGTGAATTAAGGATCTTCGAGTATAATAATGACCTTCGACTATATACCACCACGTCCTGCGCCTGCGGTTACTCAGTGCAAACTACAAGGATGGATTATAAGTTTGTTGTCTTGTGGTGAACGTCGAAGCCAGCATAAGGAAAGCTTCTAAGAATTCTCATCGCAGACACGAAAATGATTTCATTTTTGTGTTGAGATCCTGTGCAAATGAGGGGGCTTTCGGAAGTAGGTTAATGCAAGGAAGTGATGTCTAGCTCAGCGACGAGTCACTTGGATCCCTTCAAACTTCCTGCGGCGACGAGAGCCTCCTCGTCAGTTTTCCAGTGACTTCCGTGACTAATCGGGTCGCTTCCGCATTTCGTTCGCCCATGGAAAGCGAGTATATTTCCAAACTAAAAACAACAAGCCTTTTTATATGTTTAAATCCTTGTGTATCGGTTATAGAGAATTACATAATCGAATAGTACAGTAACTAATACCAATTTTAAAAGGAGGAATCAACAATGGCTGTTCTTCAACAGTTCATGACGAAGAACGTCAAGACATGTAATCCTACCGATGACATTCGCCAAGTTGCTAGTATCATGCATGAAGAAGATGTTGGCATGGTTCCAGTAGAAAAAGATGGGAATTTGATAGGTTGTGTGACTGACAGGGATATCGTGATTAAAGGTCTGGCCAGGGATTTAGGTAATAATATCTGTGTAGAGGATATCATGACAGAAAAAGTGATATCCGGAAAACCAGATATGCCAGTAGAGGATGCATCTTTACTCATGCAAGATCACCAGATCAGACGATTGATGATTATAGACCACGGCAAACTCAAAGGTATTGTTTCTATTGGAGATCTAGCTGCTTCTAAACAAGCAGACCAAGTTGCTGGAAACGCGTTGAGTGAGATCTCGAGGTAACCAACGACATAAATATATTGAAAAAGCATTAATTGGAGATGTTTTCGGAATCAGATGTTTAAAATTTATTTATAGTTGGGTAAGCAATTAAATATGGAAAGGCAAAAAACTTTTCTAAAATATTTTTGGAGGTGGTAATGATGGCAACAACTTACAAAACTGGTGAAAAGGCTCCTGAATCAGGTACGTACAAGGTGGATAAGTTAGTCAATAGTAATAGCTCAAATGAGGACAATACCGAAGTGAAGCTTGAAGCAGGTGAACAATTTCCACCATCACCTTCAAGTAATGAAGCTGCAGAATGGGTAAAATCCTCTTAACTTGAAATTGAACTGGAAGTCAACTTGAGTAAAAATGAAAGCCAACAGGTTTTTAATAATTCTCCCCTCTCCCCTGTTGGCTTTTTATTTTGTCTTAATGAAAATCCCTTATTCTTATTACTCCATCACGTTCCCTTCAGCAGGAATCGGATTCTCTTTAAGAAATTTGGCAAAGTGAATAAGATTATATGCCATCATCGTTGCATTTTGTTGTGTGAATTCATTCTTATAACCCTCAGCTTCGATATAGGAGGGTCCTGGACCAGCATCTCCAACCCAATAGGTTTCGACATTGGGTGGTACGGTAAACCCAATATGGGACATGGCATAAAGGATGGAACGACAAGCGGTCTTCGCACCATCTTCATTACCGGTGACTACCACACCACCTACTTTATTGTAGTAGATTCCTTGACCCTTCTCATTCGTAAGACTGCTCCCACCATATAATCTTTCGATCGCAATGGAGGTGATACTGCTTTTTTCTCCTAACCATAACGGTGTTCCCATTAATAAGATATCTGCTTCTTTGATTTTTTGAAAAATCAATGGCCATTCGTCTCCATTCCCCATGTCTTCTGCTATACCGAAGTGAATATCATAGTCAGACAGGCGGAAAATATCAGTATGGACGTCATTATTATTGAAAATTTGGATGACTTCTTCTAACAATGCCTGTGTATTCGACTCTTCTTCACTTGATTTTAAGGAACAGTTTAATACAACGGACTTTATTGGCATGTAAACCTCTCCTTCCCTTTTATCAGAAAATATTTTTGAATGTATCATCCCATTCCCTGAAGTCCTTTTTTCTAATCTTCTCAAAAGGGGCGGAAAAAGCCTTAAAAAAGTGCTGACTATTTCGATCAGCACGTTATCCTTATTTAATTCGCTCTGTTTTGATAGATTTTCGGTAAAGCAACTTTGTCAAAATGATTGACGAGATACCTCAGTTCATTTTCAAGCTTGTTACCTGACATCGGTATACCGTGGCCAGTGACTGCAATGGAAGGTTCAAGCTGTTCTAGTTTGGTTACAGAATCTTTGGCTTTTTCCCAACCCATGGTAAAATACGCTGGCGGACCGTTGATCTCTTGTTTTTGTGTATAAACATTATAGAGGGACTCTTGGTCTACAGTGACAAAAGCATCACCAACGATCAACGCTCGATCGGATTCACGGAATAATGAAATATGCCCTGGAGTATGCCCAGGCGTATGAATCCATTTCCAATCTGTCAAAAATGGAACTGAACCATCATTCGGAAGTTGTTTCAAATGCTCCTCAATGTTGATCGAGTGATTAGGAAAGAGTGATGACATTTCGCTGACCATCCCTCCGTCCACCTTCGGATCTCCTTTCGGATAATCCTCTTGCCCGGTTAAATAAGGGAATTCGAGGGGGTGAGCATAAATCGATATTCCCCAATATTCTGCAAGTTCTTCAACACTCCCCACATGATCGAAGTGTCCATGTGTCAAGATGATCGCTTTTGGGGGCTTGTCTTTACCAAACTGTTTCTGAACTGCTTCTAGGATTTTTGATTTCGATTTTGGCATTCCAGCATCAACTAAGACCCAATCATCTCTATCATTCATTACAAAACATAAATTGACGATTTGGTTGGTATAACAGTAAACATCAGGTATGATGAGATGTCCTTTCCCACTAGCAACGGATGTCATCGGTAGAAATGCATCCCTCACTCTTTCATTCATCGTGCCACCTCCAGAGTAATTATGTCATCCCTCATTATTCACGACCGCGTCGTATTCTATTCTTTTTCTAAAGAACCTGGGTTTTGGAATTATCTACAAAATAAGATGCCTTCCTATAAAAACGCGTCATTATCTACAAAAAAGGCCAAGCAGCATAAAAAGACCCAAAAGGCAATTTGCCTATTGGGTCGTTTAAAATATTTATCCTTCCAATAACAACGATTCTGGATCTTCCAGTAGTTCTTTTACTTTTACAAGGAATCGGACTGCTTCACTGCCGTCGACGATTCTATGGTCATATGAAAGCGCGATATACATCATTGGTCTGTTTTCCATACGTTCTTCATCAATTGCGATCGGACGCCATTGGATCTTATGCATTCCTAGAATACCTACTTGCGGAGTATTCAAAATTGGAGATGACATGAGTGAACCGAATACGCCACCGTTCGTAATTGTAAATGTACCGCCTTGAAGCTCGTCAATTGTCAGTTTTTTATCTTGGGCTTTTTTAGACAATGACTTGATTTCCTTTTCAATTTGCGCAAAGCTCAATTTATCTGCATCTCTTACAACAGGTACGACTAGCCCTTCTTCAGCACCTACTGCAATACCGATGTCGTAGAACTTCTTGAGAAGCATTTCGTCCCCTTGGATCTCTGCATTGATTCTAGGGAACTTCTTCAATGCTGCAACAACTGCTTTTGTAAAGAAGGACATATACCCAAGCTTAACATCGTTTTGCTGTAAAAATTGTTCCTTACGACGCTTACGTAGATCATTGATTGCTGTCAAGTCGACCTCGTTATAAGTTGTCAGCATTGCTGCAGTTTGCTGAGCCTCCACAAGTCTTTTCGCGATTGTTTGACGTCTTCTGGACATTTTGACACGTTCAACCGGCTTATCAGATTTTTCTTCAGAAACGTGTTTTGGTTGGCTGGTTTGTTTTTCAGGTTTAGATTGCTTCGGTTCAGCTTTTTCTTTCTTAGGAGATTCTGCATGATTTTTCACATCTTCGGATCTTACACGGCCAATCGGATCCGTCGACTTCACTTCGTTCAAATCAACTCCTAGCTCTCTAGCCAGCTTACGGGCAGCAGGTGAAGCGACTGGACGCTCTGTTTCTTTTGGTTCTTCTTTCGTTTGACTTTCTACTTTTTCAGGTTGCTCTGCTTTCTTATCTACTTGTTTCTCTTTAGGGTCTTCTTTTTCTTTTTCGGCTGGTGCCTCCTCACTTGGTGCTTCATCACCTTCACCAAGTTTTGCAATCACTTCGCCAACTTCTACTGTATCGCCAGCTTCTTTCAACAAATCCGTGATTACGCCATCCTCTTCAGCACTAACCTGGACATTGACTTTATCAGTTTCCAATTCGACGAGGTAATCCCCTTTTGTGACTTTATCGCCAACCTCGACTAACCATTCTGAGATTGTCCCTTCTGTGATGGATTCTGCTAGCTCTGGTACTTTGATTTCGCTCACGATACATTTCCTCCTTCAGTGGTAACTGTGTCTGTCTTTTTCAATCTCAACGCTTCATTTACGATACGTTCCTGTTCTCTTTTATGGACATCAGGTTCTCCAGCGGCTGGACTGGAGCGCTCAGGACGGCCTATATAAGTCACTTTCATGTCATCAGATACTGAAGCTCTGATCTTCGGTTCGATATAGAACCATGCCCCCATATTCTTCGGTTCTTCTTGGACCCAAACGACCTCTTCTAAATTTTTATATTGATCAAGTAATTCTACCATCTCTTTTTCCGGATAAGGATAAAGCTGTTCAATTCGAAGGATGTCGACCCAGTCCCAATCTTGATCATTGGCTTCGACCGCTGCATCGATATCGATAGCCATTTTTCCACTGCAGAGAATCAAGCGTTTGACGTCTGCTTTCTTCGTCCCGACATTGGATGGATTATATACTGCTTCGAAATTTCCTTCGCTGAAGTCAGCAGGAGTTGAAGCGACACGTGGGTTACGAAGCAGACTTTTCGGTGTCATGATGATCAAAGGCCTCACTTCATCTTTTGTTGTCAACGCCGCTTGTCTTCGTAAAATATGGAAGTATTGAGCAGCTGTCGTCAAATTGGTCACTGTCCAGTTGTTCTCTGCAGACAATTGTAAGAACCGTTCGAGACGTCCACTGGAGTGTTCTGGCCCTTGTCCTTCATAACCATGTGGCAGTAATAGGACAAGCCCTGATTTTTGCCCCCACTTCGCACGGCCGGCCGAGATGAACTGATCGTAAATGACTTGAGCGGCGTTTGCAAAGTCTCCATACTGTGCTTCCCATAGTACAAGCGTTTCAGGCGCAAAGACATTATATCCATATTCAAATCCAACTACTGACGCTTCAGATAACGGACTGTTATGGATGGCATAAGATGCTTTTGCCTGAGACAGCATGTGTAATGGCGAGAAGGTTTCACCGGTTTTCGGATCATGAAGCACCAGGTGTCGATGAGCAAATGTACCACGTTCTGTATCTTGTCCTGTCAAGCGAATCGGTGTTCCATCCTTCAGGATCGTCGAAAAGGCAAGCGTTTCAGCTAATGCCCAATCAACTTTACCGCCTTCTTCAGCGAGGGCTTTTTCACGACGTTTCAGGATTTTCTCAAGTTTCGGATATACAGTGAATCCTTCTGGCCACTTCAGCAGATCGGAATTGATTTCCTGAAGTTCATTAAACGGCACTGAAGTTTGAATGTCAGGCAACCGATTGACAATCTGTTCCGGAGCTTGGATCTCCTCGATTTCATCATCTTTATTTTTTGAAACTTTTCCATATTTATCGTCGAGTTTGTCTTGAACTTCCTTTTCCATCTGTTTGGATTGGTCTTCTGTCAAGACCCCTTCAGATTGTAAAACTTCTGCGTATAAATGACGCACGGTAGGGTGATTATTCACTTTATTGTAGAGCTGCGGGTTCGTCGCAAAAGGATCGTCCATTTCGTTGTGTCCAAAACGTCGATAACCGATCAGATCGATAAGGAAGTCTTTTTGGAACTTCTTCCGATATTCGTACGCAAAAATGATCGCAGCAAGACAAGCCTCAGGATCATCAGCATTGACGTGAACAATCGGAATTTCAAAGCCTTTCGCAAGGTCACTAGCATACTTTGTTGAGCGGGAGTCACTACTTTTAGTCGTGAATCCTAAAAGGTTGTTTGCGATGATATGGACGGTCCCACCAGTTTTGTACCCTGGAAGCTGACTTAAATTCAATGTTTCAGCAACGATACCTTCACCAGGAAAAGCCGCATCACCATGAATCAAGATCGAAAACGATTTAGAAACATCCTGCTGTGGATAACCGGCTGAACCGCGGTCTTCCTGGGCAGCACGAGCATACCCTTCGACTACTGGATCCACAAATTCAAGATGACTTGGATTGTTTGCTAATGTGATACAAGCCGGCTCATGATTTTCTTCTTCTATTTCACGGTCTGCACCTAGGTGGTATTTCACATCACCTGTCCATCCGTAGTTGATACCCATTGAACCTTCAGAAGGAACAAGGTCTTTATTTGGTGCATGATGGAATTCAGCAAAGATTTTTTCATATGGCTTCCCTAATACATGTGCTAATACATTCAAACGTCCACGGTGAGCCATACCGATCATGACATTGCGTGCACCATCATGTACACCTGCGTGAACGATTTCATCCAACATCGGCACCATCGTGTCAAGGCCCTCGATCGAAAACCGTTTTTGACCAACGAATGTCCGGTGTAGAAACCTTTCAAAACCTTCTACCTCGGTCAACCGATGTAAAAGCTCAATTCGATCTTGAGGTGAAAGTGACGGATAGATTGCGTCAGACTCCACCATTTCATCGAGCCATTTCCGTTCCTTATCATCATGGACATGACTGAATTCAAATGCCATAGACTTTGTATAGATTTGCTTAAGCTTTTCGATTGCTTCAAAACCATCTTGTATATTTCCTGGCGCATCTTCCCAAACGACTTTTGCAGGAATCGCTTTCAAATCTTCAGTGCTGAGTTGATACTGACCTGGGTCGAGAAATGATGCATCCGTTTGTGGCTCATCTAGTGGATTGATTTTTGCGGCTAAATGTCCATACGTCCGTATATTGTCCGCAAGCTTGACAGCAGCGACCACTTTCTTCATGGTCGTGGCATCACTCAGTGATTGTGATGTATCAGATGGATAGCCTGTTACGCTTTCTGCAGACGCCGGCGGTGCACCCCAGGTCTCAAAAAGTTCCTTGACTTCTGGATCAACAGACTCGGGATCGTCTAAATATTGATCATAAAGCTCGATCGCATAGCCAAGATTGGGTCCATCAAAACCCTCCCAAGGTTGTCCCTTATTTGATCGGTTAGTACTCATTTGTTAATACCTCCAAATTGCTAATGATGAATTTTGTAATCTCGTTGGGTATTTTAAAGAAATTTGCTGCTATTAGTGTATCGTTTTCATGCCTCTAGTACAAATAAAGTGTACATTAGATACAAAGTTTTTTCGGAGCATCATAAATTGAGGAAACGATGCCTAAAATATCCTGTATTATGGTATACCCCAAATTTGATGAGATGAGTCTTCTAATAGTAAAAACCCGTATTCTAAATTAGCATAAAATCAGATAGAAAACTATGTAAAATGAAAGGAAATTTTACTACCAGAGGTTTTTTATTTCGTGGTTAATGAACATGGGGTTTTTTGATGGTATTTTTATTAAAAATTAGGTGAAAAAGTAAAAAAACGAGACTGACCCATAAGCGTCTGATATCTGACACTTTGGTTTGGGTCACCCCGTTCTGAAGGGTAACGATTCACCTTTTATACATTACGGATCACTGAAAAAATATTGAGCTCTAAGTTGCGAGAAATTCTTTGGAGAAGTGCTCCTCCCGCGGTACTGTTCCCTTTTTCATTGATGGCTGGACCAATGATGCCGATTCCGCATCGCCCAGGGACTGAACCGATGATACATCCACTGACGCCGCTTTTTATTGGGAAACCGACCTCTACTGCATATTTTCCTGCTTCATTATACATTCCGGACGTCATCATGATCGCCTCAATCGTATTGATGTGTTCCATCGGAATGATCTGTTCCCCAGTTTTCAGTAACCTGCCGCCATTTGCAAAAAAAGCACCGAGCTTTGCAAGATCGGTTGTGTGAACGTCAATTGAATTGATACGGAAATACAAATCCAATGTTTCGTCTATGTCATGAGCAATCGCACCAGTACTCTTCATGAAATATGAGAGTGAACGATTACGATCACCTTTCAATTTTTCAGATTCGTAGACCTCTTCGTTCATTTTGATGGAATTATTATTCGTAATTTGTCTTAATCTCTTAAGAATTCGACTGAATTTATCTTCCAGATCTTTTCCTTTGATCATTGCAGGAACGGCGATCGCACCAGCATTCACCATCGGATTGAAGGGCTTCGTTACATCGTGTGACTCAAGATGACTGATTGAATTGTAGAAATCACCCATCGGTTCCATCCCGACATTTTGAAATACTTCATCTTTTCCAAAGTCATCCAGCGCCATCATCAGACTGATAATTTTAGATGCACTTTGCAGAGTGAACTTCATATCTGTATCACCTGCTGAGAATACTTCATTATCCATATTGATGATACAGACACCTAATTTATTTTGATCGATCGTACCTTGTCCTGGTATATCTTTTACAACTGTTCCATCTCGGGAATACGGTCTACATTCCGTTAAAAGCTCCTCCAACAGTTCGTTCGTTAATTTTTTCATAATAAGACACCTCGAAGTTTACTAGTCTTCCCCTTTCACCTATTCATTCCACTGCGAAGAACATTTCAAACCGTCGTCCCGTTTCAAAACTGTGACTATACGCCCTGTTCTCTTGTTTTTTGGAGTAGTTTTTCAGGTTATCCGGGCATCTGTATATGGTATGTAAAACTTTTAGTCCCTGCCTTTCAGCTTATTTATAAGAAAATTGCTGATTTTTCAGAAAACATATGGTATTTTGTTGGAAACCATTTGAATTGGAGGAATTATATTGAATAAGAAAGTAGTCCTACATACGGCTTTAGCAGGAATCATGAGTTTTTCATTAGTGGCACCAGTTGTTTCAGCACACGATACCCTAGACGACATCTCGATTGAAAAAGGGTCTCACGAGGCAGATTTAAATGAAATTCCGATGGTAGAAGGAGCAAAGAACTTGGATCATTGGAATGAAGCTGCAGCGGTTCCACTCAAAGAGTACAATGGGAAAAAGAATTCAACTGCAGATGTGTATGCGTATAAAGGCTTCGCTTATCTAGGAACTCATACATCAGGTGGCGGAAATGGCGGGGTCCGAGTCTTTGACCTCAAGGACCCATCGAACCCAGTTGAAGTGTCTAGATTTGCTGAAGAAATTCCAGGAACCTGGCAAGAAAAAGTTATCGTAAAAACTGTAAACACTCCTTACTTTAAGGGTGATTTAGCAGTGGTAAGCATTCAACAGCTAAACCGTGATAATCCACTTTCTAAAGGTGGGTTCCTACTATATGATGTGTCAGATCCATATGAACCTGAACGTTTGGGTTTTTGGGAACTTGATAAAAGGGTTCCAGGCACCCATGAATTGTATCTAACAGTTCAAGGAAACAAGCCGCTCGTGTTGACTGCGAATCCCTATGCGGATTACTATACACACGGAGAGCAAAAGGATTTTGCATTAGTGGATGTTTCGGACCCAGCTAATCCGAATACCCTTTATGAATTTGATCCAAGGATGTTGGAAGAAGTACCAGACGACTTCAATGGTTATCACTGGGAGTCTCCTGACGGCAAGACACGGCCGGTCTTCAATCACAGTACCATGACAGACGAGAACGGTCAGACTGCATTCCTATCATTCTGGGATCTAGGAACGATTATGTTGGATATTTCGAATCCGAACGACGTAGAATATCTAGGACGTACCGATTTTGCACCTGATGTTCAAGGATCAGCGCACTCATCAGCTATTGCAAAGGGTGGAAATGTTTTGATTGAAACGCGGGAAGTTTATGCTCCTTCTAGAGAAGGATACGAAGAATCGTATGGTTATACTAGAATTTTCGATATCAAGGATAAAACAGAACCTAAACTGTTAAGTACGTTCAAGACTGATCTTGTTGATAATGTAGAGGATGGTGTCACCTTTGCGAATACGGTCCATGATCCGAAAGTACAAGGAAACACTTTATATCTATCCCATTATGCAGGAGGAGTACGAGCAGTCGACATCACAAATCCGTCAGAACCGGTTGAAATCGGAAAGTATGTTCCCGAACAAGCATATTTCTGGGGAGTGTTTGTAGACAGGAATTATATCCTTGCCTCCGATATGGGAGAAGGCCTTAAAGTACTGTTGAAAAATAACGGACAAAAATAATTGCGATAAACAAGGAGCTGACTTTTGGATGACCATCCATTAAGTCACTCCTTATTTACATTTGCTCTCCTAAAGCTCCTGGTTTATGTTGTAAGGTGAAAAGAGTGACGGTAACAGCCAGCAGACAAACAGAAGATAGTGTCAGAAAGACGAGGTTATCTGATGACTTTTGCAGAAGTGAAACGACTGGGGGTCCTGCAGCTACACCAATAAATCGCATGCTGCTGTAAAATGATGTGATCGTCCCCCTTTCCTCCTTCTCGATCCCTTCTGTAATCAATGTATCTAAACACGGTAAACCAATTCCGATACCTATCCCAGAAACAGAGAGAAATAAAATGATCATACCTAATGAATTCATAAACAACAATGTACATAATGCCCCTGTAGATATCAAATTCCCAATCAGAATCCACCGATCCATACTTCGTTTATCGTTTCCTACCCTTTTTCCAGTGATATAAGATGCAACACATAGCATTAGAAGCGGAACCGCCAGATAAATGCCTTTCATGACTCCTGTAATATCGAATCGGGTCTCTAATGATGATGATAGATAAATGAGAAAACCGAAGACAACAAACATGTTGAAACCACCAATTATGAAAACCCCGTACAACCACCTGCCGTTCTTTGCAAAAATCTGTTTCAATACCTTTAAAAATTCAGCGAATGGTTTAGGTTCATTGGTTTCTTTTGGTGGTTTTACAAATAACAACATCAAAATAATTGCGATTACAGCTAAAAACGGCACAGACCAAAACGGGATATACCAGGCCCAGATTGCAAGTAAAGCTCCTAATATTGGGCTGAGCACTTTTCCAAATGTATTGGATGTTTCAATAAGGCCAAGTCCGGCACTAACTTCATCTTCCCTTTTGAAAAGATCACCTACTGTTGGTATCACGACTGGAAACGCACCAGCTGCACCTGCCCCTTGTAAGAGCCGTCCAAGCATGATCCAAGTATAAGGGTTGTTTGAAGATATGGCTCCCCATCCACTTATAACACCCCCTGCACCGACTAAAATCAAGCTGGGAATGATGACTTTCTTTCGACCGAAATGATCGGATAGATAACCTGCAATTGGTATGAGGATAATGGCGATGATCGAGTAAATTGTAATGATCAGACTTGCTTGGAAAGCAGTAATGTTGATCTCCTTTTCGATGATTGGAAGGACTGGGATGAACATCGAGTTGCCTAAGGTCATCAACAGTGGAATTGAAGCTAAAGCCAACAGAGCTAACTTATTCTCTTTCATATTCTCTTCTCCATCAATTCAACATTGTTTAAACAAACCGAACTGTCACCTCAACATTTTTTACCTTTCAATGTCCAATTATTCATGAGCTGATAATCTAAAAAGAGACTGACCATAAGTGTCTAAGCCCCCCAGTACTTAACAACATTTTTTAGAAAAAATCGTGATTTTGAAATAATGTTGTGTTAGAGGTTTTGACACTTTTCTTTTGGATCAGTCCCAGTATTTTGACGACTTGGATATCGTATGTACCCAAATCTCTTTTTGCATTAAGCAACTAGACTTTTACAAGCGTCCGCACATTTGAAGCATGCCTCTGCACATTTTTTACAGTGGTCATGATCATGCTTTTTACATTCATTTCCGCAGGCTTCACAAATATCAGCACATGCTTTAGCTAATTCAGCCGTAAATGGAGTCCCTCTTCCTAGTGCTTGTTCCAGAAAAGAACACATATCTGCACATTCTCTATCCATTCGAATACAATCAACCATCATTTTTACGTCATCTTCCTTCAAACATGCATCATAACAATGGTTACATGCTACCATGCATTCGTGTAAAGTGTTGATTAAAGATTGGTGATTTTCGTGTGACATGATTAGCCTCCTTTTGATTTTGGTGCACTTTCAATATACCCGGCAAGGTTTTAGATCAAACACAATGTGAGCGAATGTTGCTAATTTATGGTATAATAAAATAACTGAAATTTCTAACACTTTAAAAGGAGGTTTTATATGTATCAAGTAAAAGAAGATGAGAAAATATTCATTTATACGGGTCCAGATGGTTCAGGCCGAAAAACACTAGCGAAGATGGTTGCTACTGTTTTTGATATGGAAACGGTGTTATCGTACACGACACGGAATCCCCGTCATTATGAAGAAGAAGGTAAAGACTATCATTTTGTAAGTGAAGAAACTTTTCAAAAGATGCAGCAGCAGAATGAATTTTTGGAATGTGTCGATATAGATGGTTTCCGCTATGGTATCCGTGAACAGGACATTGTGAATACTTTCAAGAACCATAAATTAGTTTATCTAGCACTGAATCCTGAAGGTGCAGATAAACTGAAGCATATGTACGGAGAAAACGTCATCCGGATATTCATTTATGCAGATCGAGACACTGTCATCAAACGACAACAAGAACGGCAAGATGATGAGGCTGCAATCCGCCGGCATATGGCACACTATGATGAAACCATGAATTACAAAAATGGTTGTGAACATGCTTTCGAGAATTATGATTTACCTCAAGTATCCTATCAAATTAGTGAGCTTGTTGAAACCTATCTGGACAGAAACTATATCGAATCCGAGTATTGATGTTAGTGAAAAAGCAAAAGTAAGGAAGTGAAAACAATGAAAGCTTTCAAAAAAGCACTCAGGATCATTGTATTTTCTAACCTTGCAGTATTTGGATTCATAATGCTCCTCCCTGCTCTCTTAGTCACAGGAGATATCGAAATTGTACGTGAGTTCATTGATTTTTTGAATAAGAATTAGATAATTGTGGATGCAGTGAAGCGTGTCCTTGAGCTTTTTGAGGATACGCTTTTTTATTTGGATTTGTTAAATAATACTGATTATTTTTGACTAAGTTTAATTGAAGCGAAATTTGCTAGACTCCTGCGGGAAAAGCGAGCTAGGCGAGGCTCCACACTCTTTGAAAGGATCTTCGGCTAAATAATGAACTTCGACTAAATACCACCACGTCCTATGGTGAACGTCGAAGCCAGCAGAAGGAAAGCTTCTTAGAATTCTTATCGCAGACACGAAAATGATTTCATTTTTGTGTTGATAACCTGTGCAAGTGAGGAGGCTTGTCGATTTAGGGCTAATGCTTGGAAGTGATGTCTAGCTCAGCGACCAGTCACTTGGATCCCTTCAAACTTCCTGCGCAGCAACAGCCTCCTCGTCAGTTCTCCAGTGACCTACATGACTAATCGGATCGCTTCCGCTTTTCGTCTCCCCGCGGAAAGGGAGCGAATTTCGCGAAAATTAACAAAAAAGTATAAAAAAGACTTTTATTTACACAATAGTGTTTCCCCTTTTCACTTTGTTTCGGTATTCGATATAATGGGTCATATAGTAAAGTGAATGCAGAGGGGAATTTTAGATGAATTCTAAAGATATGCAAGAAAAGATAATTGAAAATTATCAACGGGATGAACAGATGATGATTCTTGTTTTTGCGCAATGGTGTGTTAACAATGATCTTGATCCTGAAGAACTTTATAAGAGAGCTTATCCAAAACAAGCCTCCAATCCATCACTTAAACAGGCATTTGATCTTACTGTATCAAAAGAAGAAGCTGGGGAAATCGGAGATCAGACATTACTCGGTGTCTTATCAATGTTCGGTAACGAAGATCTTGCTTTTGTAATTACGGAGGAAATTGAAAAACAGAAGAAAAAGAATTGAAAAGAAACGATTGTATAAAAACCAAGAGAGCTTGCGTTCCAAGCTCTCTTGCTATGTTTTAAGTCTAAAGCTCTTGCCTTATCCTTTGGATAGTAGTTCATCTTCAAGCATTTTCATGATTTTATAGGGCCCTTTACTTTTATTAGATGGAATTGACAGTTTGATTCCGCTCTCTGGATAGAACGCAGAATGGAAACTGACTCCAGGATCATAACCCATCACATGATATTTGAAAACATCATTTTCCTTTTTATTAATCCAAATCCCGTATCCGTAATAGACATAAGGCTTAACCTCAATATGGGAACTTAATAACATGTTTGTAGTCGGTTCACCTAAGAGCTTATAGCTGAATAGGCCATCCCAAAGCTTATTCATATCCGGTGCACTGACGTATGCACCTCCATCTGATCCCCCTTTAATAGGAATGGAGTAAGTATTTGTCCTCCAAGTTCCATTTTCTTCAATATATCCTAGGGCAGTATTCTCAGGGAGTCTGTCTAATGAAAAATATCCTGATTCATTCATTTCGCATCTTCTGAAAATGTTCTCTTCTATATAATCAGTAAAACCAACTCCAGTCCTCTTCTCCACAATCAAGCCGAGAAGGATGAATCCCGCATTATTGTAATGAAATCTTTCACCAGGTTTAAAGGCCATATTCTTGTTTTGAAACATAGGGAGAAAATCTTTCAATTCTTTTAAAAGATACATAGGTTGCTTGATCCAAAGCTCCTCAAAGTCATCCATTATATCCTCGTCGAAATAATCTGGAATTCCCGCGCTGTGGGTCAAAAGATGGTGAACTGTTACTTCGGAATCAAAGTTCGGGAAATCATAATCCAGACAATCCGTTATCTTTGTCTCAAAAGATAGCATTCCACTTTCTACTAATTGGCAGATCGCTACAGCTGTGAAAAGTTTACATCCTGAAGCGATTCCGAATCGGGTATCTATATTATTCGCAATTTTTTCTGCTCGATTAGCATACCCTGCCTGCGTAAGAATGAGAGTGTCTTTATCTTTTTCCATATGAACTACGCCGGAAAAATCTTCAACGTTATTGATTCGTCTTAATGTGTTTTCAATGAGATTATCATTTTTCAGCACTTTTCTTCCCTCCTAAATAGCCAGTCTATCTACTCTTCTACAATGAATAGGAAAGCCCTTTACAGAAAGCAGGAAAAAATAAAGGGGCTGTCAAAAAATGTCTGAGTCTCTCCGAACTTAACAACATTTTTGGGACAGTCCCTTGTTGAATTATCTCATATTTTTACCTTCTTCAAGTCGTTGCTCAAGCCACCCGTGAAGATCACGGAAACCATCGAGAGATAGAGGTATGGATTGTTTTTCATTGGATGCATCGATCATTTCTAAACAGACGTTCTGATCATTTTCTGTATACGTGAAAGCAAAACTCTTTGTTTCACCTTGAACCTCTTCCTCCCAATTGCACATATAACTTGTTAGAAATTTAATTTTACTGTTTCTGGTTGGTGCCGGTTTCGGATTTTGTTCATTTACACGTTCTGGAGATGCTTTATATGTTTCAGGCTGTCCAACAGGGCGTGTGCCTTCTTCCTTAGTTTGTGCAACGGTTTCTCTGGCTGCCGCTTCAGTTTCCACTTCTTCTTTTTCCTCTTTCATTGTTTCAACTGCGGCTGCGATCTCTGATATAACTTCCTCAGTTTCATTTGTATTACTACTTGCTGCTGTTTCAGAAATTTCAGCTTCTGCACTCTTCAAGTGGGGCTCAGCATACTTTTTGATGATTTCGTTCATGTAATCCGGTTTAAAAGGCTTCATTAAATATCCGACTGCTCCTGCATCCAAAGCTTCCTGGATCATATCTTTCTGGTTACTGGCGGAACAAACAAGGATGACTGCTTCAGCGTCTATTTTTAAAATTTCTTTAATGGCTTCAATCCCATTCATTTCAGGCATTGTAAGGTCCATCATGACTACTTGAGGCTGGAGGGTTTTATATTTATGTACAGCTTCTTTTCCATTGACTGCTTCCCCAGCTACGGTATGGCCATATTGTTTAAGACAATCTGCTGCCATTTTTCGCATGAAACTGGTATCATCGACTACTAGAAACGTATAAGACATTTGCATTCCCCCTGAATTTTATTCGTGCATACTTCAATTGACTGCTTTTAGTACTTCCTCGACTGTTGTTAGACCTTCTCGTGCTTTTGATAGGCCGTCATACAAAATTGTTTTGTACTCATTTTCTTTAAGGTAATCCTTGAATTCTTCAATCGGCTTCTTTTGGAGGATCAGTTCCCGAAGTCCATCATCGATCGTCAAGACTTCATGGACCCCGATGAATCCTTTATAACCGGAATTGTTACAGAGCTTACAACCGTCACCTCGAACTACTGCTACTTTAGAGCTTTTATTCGTAGTAACGAAGGAGCGGAAATTACCGATTTTGCTTTTTTCTTTTTGGTCTTCTAAATCTAACAAGTCGTGGGCCTCAAAAAGCTTCGACTCTTCATCAGAAGCAGGCATACTCTTTGCACATCTTTTACATATACGCGGCACGAGTCTTTGGGCTACAATACATGAAAGTGAGGAGGCGATCAGATAGGGTTCAATTCCCATATCCAATAACCGCCTGATCGTATAAATCGTATCATATCCGTGAATCGATCCAACAACTAGTCTGCCTGATAATGCTGCCCTTGTTGCAACTTCACCAGTCTCTGAATCTGGAATGTCACTGACCATGATGAGATTCGGGTCCTGATTCATGATTGTCCTCATTCCATATGGAAACGTGAAGCCTAGAGCTTCATCAACCTCTACTTGCATGACCCCCTTTATCCTTCGTTCCACAGGACTTTCTACAGAAACGATTTTTCGCTTATCGATGTTCATATGGTTCAATATGGCATAGAGTTGAGTTGATTTTCCGCTGACTGCAGGTCCTGCAATCAATACCAAGCCTTTCCCCCTATCCAACGAATCTTCTAATTTTTGTTTGTTCATATTGGTAAAGCTGAAATCTTCCAGTTTGAAAAAGTCTTCGGAATGTTTCAATAAACTTAGGACTACATTTTCACCATCAATAGTAGGAACTGTTGAAACACGAAAATCAAAGTCATTGTTATAAAAATCTTTATGTATGTATCCGCATTGAGGTAATTTTCGTTCTGATGTATCCATATTTGAAATGGTTTTGATTCTTGCGATCACAGCCTCTTGCAACTGTTTTGGAATAGTCTTTTGTTTTTCAAGCATCTGATTGATACGATACCTGACCACAAGACCCTCTTTATCAGCATCAAGGTGGATGTCACTTGCGTTTTGTTGTAACCCATAGTCAATGATATCGGATAATTCTTTCACAGAATCCAACAAACCATAATGGTCGATTATCGCCATTTCCAATTCACTACGTGTAGCCAAACACGGTTGGACAACCATACCAGAAGCCACTTGAACATCTTTGATCGCTTCTTGATTCAAGGGATCGATCATCGCGACCTTCACTCTTCCATCTTTTTGCTCAATTGGTATCATGCAGTGCTTTCGAGCTACCGATTCATGGATCAGCTGTAAGGTGTTACGGCTCGGGGCAGCTTCATCCATATTGATTACAGGAATGCCGAGTTGGAATTCCAATGCTTCTACTAATTGACGTTCTGTAATCATCCCTTCTTCCACAAGGATTTCACCGATTTTCTTAAATGAGTGTTTCTGTAATTGAAGTGATTTTTCCAGTTGTTCTTGGGTTATCAAACCATTCATGATCAAAAGTTCACCGATGCGCATTTGGACCTCCTTAAAAATGTAATAGAATCTATCTGTACGCTTAGAAAGCGAAAACTGTGAAACTCCAGCATAAAATCGATTAGGCAAGAACTCACAGTGAACAAGTAATAGGCTTGTAGTTACCTGCGGAAATCACGTCTACAAAAAAAGACATAAAAAGCCAAGTGTTTGTGAGCAGCCCGACGGTCATGCCATTGGTAATGGTTTAGATTCGCGGCTTTGCGTCCCCGACTTTCGAACGGGTTTGCCTTTTATCATTCACTTGACTTTCGTGTTAAAGTGAAAATTTTGTCTAGGAAAAAATACCCTTTTGTTCTTGGTTCAATTATACTTGAAAGAAAGATTTGGAAAAATAGAGCGATATCACTAATTTCCAAAATAGTTTAAAAGAACCATTATTTTAAAATTAAAGGTATTCTGACAATTTAAAGTAGGTCCTATTACTTATAAAAATCGGAATAAAAAAGCCGTCGAACATTGTCAACGGCTTCGGGATGAATTTCTTTTCAGTTCAGCTATCAGCACATATCGTTCTGGGGCAGCACCGATAAAATCAAATGGATAGCAAGTCGAAACGGTTAGTGTTGCTCTCGGTTTTGGGACTATGACAGTACGATCATCTTCATCCACAATACGCACCTTACTAACTTTGTATGTGAATTCGCCTGCTGAAGTCTTAACGATAAGAATGTCGTTTACTCCGACTTCGCCAAGTTTTCGAAAGACAGTGTCACGGTGGCCAGCCAGCACAGCATTATCATTTTCACCGGGTAAAACACTTCCTGCAAAATGGCCAACACCATTTTCCAATTCATCTTCATCCGTTCCATGATAGATTGGTAAAGAAGCCTCAAGTTTCGGTATAACCAACTCCCCAATCCGTTCACCTTTTTTAGGTCTCTCAGGATAAAGTGGATTCTCTTTTTCTACCTGTTCTGACTCGGTTTCTGTCTTATGAGTTTTGTTGTTTAGAGAAGCTTCTACGGTTGAAACTTGTCCGGTTTTAAATAGCAAGTATCCTTTTAAAAACTTATAAGCATTTGTACTTGAAAACCAGAGACCACCTACAATCAGTCCACTACATAGGGAAAGAAGAACCAATTGCTTGATTCTTCCTCTCTTTTTCTTTCTCATTTATACGTTTCTCACTTTGAAACGTCGGTATAGAATGAATCCGAACATTGCTGCAAAAATACCAGCAGCTGTATTCTCTACATAATGTGAAGCTGTTTTCGGTAATTTTGCACCTTTTACTGTTTTGGCTACCGGTTTCTGAACGACTTTTTCTGTCTGTTTCAAATCACTGCCTATTTCTTTTACAAACTCTGATCCAAACATCTCTGCCGTGAAGAGGAAATCAGCAAGAAATTCTCCATTCTTGTTGTAAAGTTCAATTTTAAGGTCATACCCTTGAGTGTCTTCCATGGACATCAATGCCTTTAATGAGATTGCTTTCACTTCATCCCCTTTGACTAGATAAAACTTTACATCAAGCTCAAATAAATCGAGCAATTCGCTAAAAATATCCAGAAGTTCAGCAATCTGCTCTCCACTCAATTCAGTAGCTGTATCAAACTCTTCAAAAGCCATCATTCGATTGGCAAGGTTGTCCAATCTTTCTAGAAAAGTTGGATCCTCATAATTCAATGTTTCGAAATGACTCAATAACTTTTCGAACTCTTCATCTGTGAAGCCAATTTGATTAAGAAGATCATCAAACTCTATCATATCAATCTCAGGACCATTTATATAGAAATCCAGCATGAATTCAAGATCTTCAATCGTGTCATAGTTAGCAAGTTCATCATCATTTTCTGCTAAGAGAGCTTCCAATTCTTCTAACGTCATATTATATTGATCAAGCAGCTCAACCAACGTTTCATCTGTAATAGGTGTTAACGAGTAGAAGTAGAGATCGCTATCGAGATCATCTCTGAACGTGTATACATCCAGAATGCTTTCCCCTTCTTCCAATTCACCGTTTGAAACAAGTAGTTTTGTTGCTTCTTTATGCGTCATTCCATACTCTTCAAGCAATTCATTCATGATGTCTACTGTCAAAACCGCACCAAGGAAGTCTTTTAGATCATCCATGTCTTCAAAATCTTCTAAGGTAAAATCATGGAAATCAAGATATTCCGTTAACTCTTCCTTCGTCCATCCAATTTCATTCAAATAGCTCTGAAGCTCTTTTTCTGCTGGTGCAGCAGAAGCGTTAAAAGGTAAAGTCACAACACAAAATACGGTAATGAAAAATGCTGTCAAGAAACGCTTCAACTCAATCTTTCCCCCTAAAAATAGTAGTAAATTCTAGAATAGTATAATCCTTAAAATTAATAAAAGATAGATTTATTTTTCGACAAATATTGGCAGGCTGTTTTTAGTCGAAAATGCCGCAATCATAGGCATTTGGACTCTTGTGAAAATAAAAAAACAGCTCCGGTGAATCGAACCTGTTTTGTTTGAAAACATTAAAATATTTTTCTGGACAACTAATATCTATTTGGTATAGCGGTTTGCATAACTCGATGCTACAAGTGATTCTGGTTTAATTTTCGCTTCAATGCCGTGAGCTTCAATTCTTGCTACCATTTCTGCAACGAATTCCCTCGTTTTGTTACGCTTTCCTTTTCCTATATCGAGGTGTCCTTCCATGCAGAAGCTCGATCCTTTATATACATGAGGCAGAACGATGTGGACTAATTTGTTCTTCAAGGATTCATTGAACAGAAATGCAACTTCTTCGGTCAGTGACGTTTCAATTGAAATCTTTTGATGTAAATTTCGGATTGGTTCTGGGTAGCGTAATTTCCGATAACAAGCCCATGCCCCTCTCCCAACTCTTTGAATGACCAATCCTGTAATGAATATCGTTTCATTCTGGTAAACATGGGAATCCGTCCCGATCATCAGCTTATAGTTACCCAGCGGTTCCTTTTTCATAAAGGTTATAATGTGATTGAATACCTCATCAAAGGTCAAATGGGAGTATGTCAAGTTTTTAAACGTCATCGGTTGGTCTGCAAAGAAACTGCCATTCATTTGCATCCATCTCCTTTTGTCGTTTTCTTGTCCTATTTAAAATAACCGATCAGAGCAAATATTATTTATAGCTTATACTATTGTATTCATTTCTTATTCAAAGAGTGATGGCATTATGCTTGCCATTATCATGTTCATTTTGAATTCCGCTTTTAAGCCAGCTAAGTAATAAAATTAATGGAATGAACAACAGACTAATTGAGAAATCATACATTGGCCAATATTTCCCGGTAGCTTCATTTTAATAAAACGAGACTTGGTGAAACCGATAATGAAAGTACTACGAGAATCAGCCTCATCGGGAAGGAGTATGTATGCAAATATTTCCTGACAATAGATTGTGGTTCTTTCAAATTTTAATGTTTTGATTGGACTTTAAGAAAAAGGCTTTGTTATACTTTTTTGTTGATTTTTGCGAAATTCACTCCCTTTCCGCGGGCAAACGAAAAGCAGAAGCGACCCGATTAGTCACGTAGGTCACTGGAAAACGGACGAGGAGGCTCGAACCAAACCAAGACTTGGTTCTGCGTGGGCTCACTCATAAGGATGTCAAACAATGTGTCGACCGCCGCAGGAAGTTTGAAGGGATCCAAGTGACTGGGTCCCTGAGCTAAACATCACTTCTCTGCATTAACCCACTTCCGAAATGTGGGGTCTCGCCTGGCTCGCTTTTCCCACCGGGGTGTGGCAAATAGAAATCAACAATATATTTAACAAAGCCAAGAAAAAAAGTTGAAAAAAACCTGAAATCATTTTGTTAATGATTCAGGTCATTAGATTTAATGGATGGTACAAGCTTCCGGTTAATTCTTTTATGGAATAGCTGAGTTCTGAGGGATACAATGCGATGAAGCATGTTGATGGTCCTGCAGGTTTGTTCAAATCGACATCTGAGTCTATGTGTTTACTTGTCTGTGCTGACCATTGAGAATTGATTTGTTTCAATTCATGCAGGATCCCTTTTGAACCGACAGGCCATACGTAAACGTCATCTAAATCCAAGATCTTGTTGAAAATCGATAATGAAGCGACTTTTTGATTTTGCTCAATCACTTCATGTCCAATTAACGGACTTCCAATAACAGCTGCTTCAAAACCACCATGTATAATATCTTGTGCAGGAGGTTTTCCTTTTCCTATTACAACAATTCCTACAGCGGACTGTTCCAAAGGAAAATTACTTTCTGTACTGCCGCTAATTGATACATGTTCCATTCCTAAATCTGATAAGCCTTTCTTTACTCCTTTTACAAGTTTTCCCCATTCGTCATCACCACAAAAGTTATGCAATAGGACTGATATTGGGGTTCCTCCCGCAGCCATACATTCCATCACTGCCACTCGAAACGAGTAATAAGAGACGATATCATAACCAACCTTTACTGCATCCATTTCTTTTTCGCCTATCGCCCCACTGTTATCACTTGCTATGATCAGCTTTTCATCTTTATCAATAGGGATGATGATCGCGTTTCTCATCGTTCTGCTTCCTGTTGTTTAGCGTTAACATAGATGACTTGCAAATGAGGAGCAAGGAGGAATGTAATCACTGCATTGATGGATGAACCGATCAATAAGGAGGGGACGATAGAAACATAAAAAGGTTTATCGATCAAGAACATGAATGGTAACGGAGCAATAAGGGCATTCCCGATTATAAAAATGAATCCAGCAAGCACCTTGTTTCTATTTTTATAAAGTTTTGAAAAAAGCCATACTAATATTGCCATTTCAAGAGCAATCATGATATGCAACGGACCTAACGGCATACCACCAAATAAAGCTGAAATGAGATGTCCAAAACAAGCCACGATTGCCCCTGCGCTGCCACCAATCAAAATAGCAATAACCAAAGCCGGAAAAACATCGAGAGCGATACTTCCGATGATTGCTGGTACTTTAATAGTTGCACCAGCAACGGATAAGGCAGTGAATAATGCTATTAAGCTAAGTTTCTTGCTGGTCATGTTTCCTCACTCTTGCGCTTCCCTTTTTTAAAGACCTTCGCACTTCGAATGTACTCTACGTCTTTGACATTCAAACGGAAGTTGATGACTCGTCCAAGTGCAAAAAAGTAATCTGACAACCTGTTTAAGAATTGCAGCGGTATACTTGGAACCTCTTGTTCTGTTTTCATCAAACGTACCACCAATCGTTCTGCCCGTCTTGTCACTGTACGTGCGATATGAATTGTGGCGGCGGGTTTTGAACCGCCGGGTAGGATGAAACGTTCCAATTCAGGAGCTTCTTCAATGAATGAATCGATTTTCTCTTCAAGGTATGGGATTGCATCCTTTGTAAGTTTAAGTTCCCTCTTTTTCGAAACGTTTGACAAGTCACCACCGCAGTCGAACAATTCATGCTGAATTTTTTCAAGGTCTGCCAGAACATCTTGAAATAAAGATGGATCTAGTTCTGTCATCGCTTGTCCGACAAAACAATTTACCTCATCAACTGTCCCATAGGCTTCTACTCTGACATCGTCTTTATCGACTCTACCTCCAATCAGACTTGTTTGACCTTTATCACCTGTACGCGTATAAATTCTCATCTTCCCACTCTCCTCCTATTTGATTCGTTGATGGGTGCCATACCAGATCAAATCGACACGATCAGCTTTTTTAGTCGTATCTTGATAACACCAACCTGTTACATCCCGCCATGTCCGATCCTTTATATCCAAAGGAACGATTCCTTTAGAAATATCGGTTCCAATCAGAATGACTTTGTTTTTTGAAGTTTCGTATTCCCATTTCTGTAATTCAGTTAATTTTTCAGTCCAGCGACTTCTTGTCTCATCGATATCCGTATCTAAAATCAAATTTTTGATCCATAGTTCAATCCCCTCAAGAATCAACAGTTGAGAATTGATCTGTAACGGATTTTCCAGCAACTTTTTACCGTCATACGCTGAAATCCAATGGAAATGACTGTGTTTGGATAAGGTATACCGATTTTTCACCCATGTTCTTTTGCCGTTATAGGCACCTCCTGTAACAAAGTGCATCGCTCTCCCCTCCTCAATGCCTCTTTTTCAAAAATAAGCTCAAATCCAATTCCATGTGATACAGTCCACTCCCAGAACGCTTTTTGAACCGGTGATAATTCACTCAATAACAGCCTGATCACGCCTCCATGGGTTACGACCGCAGCACTCGAACAATTGGAGTCAAACATTCGATTCAAAATCTTGTTCCAACCAGATTGAACCCGACATTGAAAGTTTGAGAAAAGTTCTCCATCAGGTGGTGACTGTGAAAATGGATCCGTTAACCATCTTTGGTACTCCCTGCGATCCTTCAGTTGCTCATAGGTTTTCTTTTCCCACTTACCGAAGTTCATCTCACGAAATTCAGACAGGCATATCGCATTCTCGTTTGGAAAGAGAAGTTTTGTTGTATGTATACAACGTTCCAAATCACTTGAGAAATAAAGATCGTAGGACTGTTTTATTGGACGGATGGACAATGATTCCTCTTTCGATAAAGGCGAATCGGACCAGCCGAGATACGCTTTCCGTTTGTTTTCTTGTGTTATACCATGACGGAATAATGCAATAACCAGATTGTCATCCATAACATCAATTCAACTCCTTCAACCGATGCTCCTAACACATCACCAGTAATGCCGCCGAACCATTTGACAGTTTTTGAACGTAGGAGAATGAAACAAACCATTACAACGATGAACATGATCATAATGGGAAAAAGCGTTCCAAAATCAATCAACGAAACGAGTCCGGTGATCCCTATCCAATAGACAGAATAAACCAATCGCATAGAAGAGTCTCCAGCTTTTCTAAAATGGTAAGCAAGCCCCTCTTCTTTGGCTAGAGGTACTGTCATAAGAAGAAGCCCCATCAGCCCTTTACTTAAAAAAGGAAGAATAATGATCAATAGATAAGATGTAAGTGTAATCCCAGATACGATTTCATAAATGAACAAAAATTTTGCACCTAATAATACAATGACTGAAACTACTCCGAATGCGCCGGTCCGCGGATCCTTCATGATCTCAAGCCGTTTCTCGATACTGGAATATGAAAAATAAGCGTCGCTCGCATCCATCCAGCCATCAAGATGGATTCCGCCTGTCAAAAGGATCATCACGAGCCAGAGTATGAATGCAATTGCAAAATTTGAAAGAGGTGTCCAATAAAAGAGAATAAAGATAGTTAATGAATATATAAAACCTTGAAACAACCCTAACAGCGCGAAGGTTTTTACTGCTTTTTTCAAGTGGTCATCATCCATCCTAATTTCCACAGGTATGGGAATCATCGTAAAGAATTGCAAATTGATCATAAAACCATACAAATGCTTCATTTATTGCTCTCCACTTCAAAGATGATTGCTTTCAAAAGAGTCCAGTCAAGGTTCTCTTTTAGTCGTTCGGCAAGGGAATCAAACCGTTCTTCTTTCAGATGAGCA
Organism: Alkalihalobacillus sp. TS-13; assembly: GCF_019720915.1. Lineage (GTDB taxonomy): Bacteria > Bacillota > Bacilli > Bacillales > Fictibacillaceae > Pseudalkalibacillus. The sequence continues at coordinate 1,246,799 of NZ_JAHKSI010000001.1, read as the reverse complement.
GCATAGATAGGTGATCTAATCTTTAATCCTTTACGTTCACGAATCCGGTTCAACCATTCATTTCTCCAATCATCATTATGGAATAAATGATGAAGATAGGTTCCGATAATGGTCCCATCTTCATTACAGAACCCCTCCGTCCGGCCATTTTCAAGTTCAATGAAATTTTGCTCTGATTCAGCGTGTGTTGTTTTTCCTAAGTGGATTTCATAACCTTCAACCAATAGGTCTTCTCCGTTAGCCCTGGAGATTATTGATCCCTTCACTCTCTTCGTATCTTTAACCGGATGAAAAACAGTTTGTCCTGAAATAAGTCTCAATCCTTCAACTTTTTTACCAATGATTCCAGTATCCGACCCGGCTTCATCAATGATGAACTCACCAAGCATTTGATAACCACCACAAATGCCCATCAGAAACCCGCCTTTATGGGAAAAATCTTTTATCTGACGATCGAGATCAACGGCCTTCAAGTAATCTAAGTCATTAATTGTGCTTTTCGTGCCAGGAATGATGACGGCGTCAGGATTTCCGAACTCATCTCCATGTCCGACCCAACGGATAGAGACATCCGGTTCATAAGCGAACGATTCGATATCACTGTAATTCGAGACATAAGGAAGGTGCAAGACGACTAAATCGATTTCTCTGTTCTGGGATTTGGGTAATTGTTTCTGTAAAGATAAGGAGTCTTCACCATCAATCCCATGATGGTCGATATAGGGAATAACACCTAGAACAGGAACCCCTGTCTTTTCTTCAAGCCATTGAATCCCATCATTGAATAAGCTAATATCTCCTCGGAACTTATTGATGATCAATCCACGGACCCTCTCCCGTTCTTCTGGTGCCAGTAACTCAAGCGTTCCAATGATACTTGCGAATATTCCGCCTCGATCGATGTCCGCGACCAGCACGACTGGCACATCAGCCATTTCAGCCACTTTCATGTTGACGAGATCACGAGATTTCAAATTGACTTCAACCGGACTGCCTGCACCTTCAATGACTAGGACATCATAATGTTGCTCCAAATACGCAAGTGAAGATTGAATGACTTCTATTCCCTTTTCATAAAACTGATCCCGATATCCTCTTCCAGACATTGTTTCGAGCGATTTTCCAAGAAGGATGATTTCAGACTGCTGATCAGATCGCGGCTTCAACAATATTGGGTTCATCCAAACAGATGCTTCCGTTCTTGCTGCCTCAGCCTGAATTCCTTGAGCACGCCCTATTTCTTCTCCATGAATGGTGACATAAGAATTATTAGACATGTTTTGTGATTTGAAGGGAGCGACCTTCCATCCTACATTTGCAAACAATCGACAAATAGCGGTGGTCAACAAACTCTTGCCAACATCAGAAGCTGTCCCTTGAATCATGATTCCTTTCATCGGCTCCTCCTTTCATCAAAATCGGAACACCAGACTCGACTAAAAACGCTTGATCCGAATATTTCACGATCTCTTGGTGCAAGTGCCCTAACATTTTTTTATATGAAAGAACAAGATCATTCGCCTGGAGGGTTTCATTTAAGATTTCATTACTGACGATGATCAGTGAATCACAGTTTTTCCTTAATCGTTCGATTCCGCTTAAAATGGAACCTATCATCCTGTTGTTTTGAGCAGTTTCATCACTGAAGAGTTCATTATTCAAAAGCGTCGTCAAACAATCGAGAAGCAAGATGTCTTTGTTCGTAAAGTTTTCAGCAAGCAAGCCAATATTTCGGGGATGCTCCCATGTGTTCCAGTTCTGGTTACATTGATGTCTTTGCTGTTTATGCTTTTCAATCCGCAGTTTCATCTCTGTGTCTGAAGGTAAACCTGTTGCAATGTAATGAAGGTTTCTACCCTTGGAAATCGCTTTTTCCATAGCCATCTTCTCAGCAAAACTGCTTTTACCGCTTCGAACTCCGCCAGTTATGAATATCATGTGTGAGGTTGTTTCCATTTTTTCAACACCTTGATCAACTCATTATTCTCACATGAAGATTTGATGGCAAAACGAAGCCAATTCCCATCCAAACCTGAGAAATTGAATGTATGCCTTGGGACAATTCCTTGTTCGAGCAAATGCCGAAATAACGGTAGTTGATCTTCACAATCAGGATCTCGAAAAAGATAAAAGTTAACCTCTGTAGGAGAGAATCTGTACCCTTCTTTGCTGAAAAATGCAAATAATTTTCGACGTTCTTCACTTATGTATTGTCTTGTTTCATGTAAAAAGGATGTGTTTTGTATAAAAACCTCTCCAGCAGCCAGCGCCAGTGAATTTACACTCCAGTGTGTTTGGAATTTCTCGACTCGATGTATGATTTCAGGATGAGCTACCATATAACCTAATCTCAGTCCTGGGACTGCGTACATTTTCGTCATCGACCGGATGATGATCAAGTTTTCGAATTTCTTGATATAAGGGATGAACGATCGATAGTCCTCGAGCATGTCATAAAAAGCTTCATCCAATATGATTTGGCATTGTGTTTCTTTACAAGCATCAATCAATGCTAATACCATTTCAAACCGGTACTGTACCCCAGTCGGATTGTTGGGATTACATAGAAAAAGAGCATCGACTTCTTCAAGTTTAGGTAGAAGCTGATCAATATCCAATTGCCAAAAGGGATCCTCAAGCTGGTGATAGCTGATGTTGCATTCATTTACGCGGCAGCTCTTCTCATACTCTGAAAAAGCCGGCTGGACAATTAGAACGTTTTTCCCTGCCAATAGCCTTGTTATCAGGCTGATCAGTTCTGCACCACCGTTACCGATCAGAATGGACTGCGGATCCACCTGTTCAATTTCAGCAATGCCCTTTCTTAGAGAAGTTGCATGTGGATCAGGATAATCTATGATTCTAAGAAACATATCCTTCCATTTTTCCTTCAATTCAGAAAGCGGTCCCAACGGGTTGATGTTTGCACTGAAATCAATAATCTCCTCTGGCATTGGGAGAGCGATCGCTTCGTATAGATTTTTTGGATTAGAACCATGAGATGGCCAGTCCATACAACATCCCTCCTATCCATAACAAACACATGAAGCCTGCAACTGTAGTTTGCATGATTGAATTCGTCTGTAAGATATGATTACTTCCCAAGGGTACAATAGGATCTCCCATCAGTGATCGTTTAGAAATGACCCCGGCATAGTAGTTTATTCCGCCAAGTTGAACGCCTAGCAAAGCAGCAATGGCTGCCTCACCCCATCCACTGTTTGGACTTGGATGCTTTTTCGCATCCCGTTTCCAAATCCTAAAGGCGCTTTTCCTATTGAGGTGTGTCGGTTTGTTGCAAATCATCATTACCAATCCAGTTAATCGGCTTGGAATCCAATTGACGATATCATCCATTTTTGCTGAACACCATCCGAATTGATAATATATTTCATTGCGGTATCCGACCATCGAGTCACAGGTATTGACCGCCCTGTAGACCACCGCAAATGGAGCTCCACCAATCAGTGACCAGAACATGGGAGCTGTAATTCCATCACTTGTATTTTCAGCAACTGTTTCAACCACACCTCGGGTGATTTCACCTTCATCCAATTTCTCGGTATCACGTCCGACAATGTATGAAAGTTCCTTCCGAGCCTTGCTTAGATCTGCTTGTTTTAAAGGTTGATAGACATTCATTGCGGCTTGTTTCAAACTCTTACGGGCTATGGTCGTCGAGATGATGATCCCCTCTGCCAGTATGCCTATATAAGGATGAACTTGATAAGAAAACCATACTAACAAGGTTGTGATTGACCCGACAAGTGATACAACAAAAAGGAGCATGAAGACTCCTTTCTGTACTCGGAAACGACCTTTGTTCAATTTTGTGTCCAGAAAGGCGATCAATCTGCCAATCCATCGGACTGGATGCGGCCATTTAGGCGGATCACCAACCAATGCATCAATAACGAATGCAAGTGTAATCGCAACTAAATGAAACAGGATCATGTCTGTTTCCTTTTTTCATAGTTCAGAATCGCTTCGGTTGTACATTCGTACACTGCTTTTCCGATCAGTTTCCCGAGAGGTGTGATCGTTCCGGCAAAACCGAGTTTTTTCCCGGTTTGTGTAGCAGCAATCATAACGCTGTCAGTGGACGTTCCGGTCGCAAATGTACCGTTTGCTTCATCTTGTATCTCCTGATCATGCAAGACCTTGACTTTAGCTTCTGTCGCTGTCATCACACTTTGGATGAACGCCTCTTCTGTCATACTTCCATTGACGAATATCCAAGTATTGATAGTCCCTGGCTGCATCTCAAAATCGTGAAGTATACTTTTTGAAGCATCAATTGCATTTCCTACTCCGGCAGTGACGATGACAAAGATGGAAAAACCATCTCCTTTGTACGTGTGGAACGCTGCGTCTTTCAGGTGAACTGCTGTCATCATACCAACAGAATCAGAGGGCTCAAACCCATGTTCTTTTAGATATTCAGTCATTTCTTGTTTATGGTCACTGCAATTATAGTCAAGTTCGACATGTCTGTTGATAAAGGTCTGGTACCAGCCTGTTCCGGAGCCGATTACACCTGATGACATCGTTCGTAACGGTACTGGTGCTTGTAGAACGATCCGTTCATCGGATACTGTCAAATACATTGAGTTAATCTGGATTTCAGTTGATTTCTTGGACAACTTTTTCGGCAGTAATACCATTTGTGGTGCGGGTACCTTTGGATGTGGCTGCTTTTCGATCGTGGTTTGATAAACGGTTTCGATCCGTTCTTCCCGCAAGACTTCATTTGGGTTATGTTGGATATTGATTGTACCTTTATCCAATAGTAATAACCGATCACAATATAATCCCGCAAGGTTCAGGTCATGGAAAATCGAGATGACCGTAAGTCCCCGTTCCTCCGTCCATTGCTTTAACAGGTCCAACAGCTCTTTTTGAAACGAAAGATCCAAATGGTTCGTTGGTTCGTCCAACAACAAGATATCGGGTTCCTGTGCCAATGCTTGCGCTAAAAATACCCGTTGGCGTTCCCCACCTGATAAAGATTGGATATTTTTATTCTGAAAAGCCGTTACCCCCGTTTGATTCATCACTTGGTTGACAATGATTTCATCTTGCTGGCTCCACGATTGGAACCAACCTTTTTGATGTGCATATCGTCCGAGGGAAACCGTTTCTCTTACGGTATAAGAAAAACCCTGGTCAGAGTGCTGTGGAAGGACAGCCACAATCTTCGCCAACTCTTTGGATGAAAAACTTTCAAGCGGTTTACCATTAATGAAGACACGCCCCTCTTGACTTGTCAAAATTCCGCTGATCATCTTGAGTAAGGTCGTTTTGCCGCTGCCATTTGGTCCTAAGACACCGAACATTTCTCCCTTTTCCACCTTAAAGGTTATTTCTTTTAAAATCGGTGCATCGCCATAACCACCAGATAGGTTTTCTACGCTTAGCATCTAACCACTTCTTTCCGTCTTACGCTTGATTAAGATCAGTCCAAATACAGGTGCTCCGACTAGAGCTGTAATGACACCAATCGGAAGCTCTGTCGGCGAAATCACTGTTCTTGCTACTAGATCTGCAAGAATCAGAAATCCGCTTCCGGTTAATATGGATAAGGGTAATAAGTGCTTATGGTCAGGTCCCCATAACAACCTGGTCAAATGTGGAATGACCAATCCTACGAACCCGATCGTTCCAGAAACCGCCACAGCTGCTCCTGTTAATATCGAGCCAGCTGTCAAAATGACCATTTTCCTTCGATGGACATTTACACCGAGATGATGGGCTCTTTCTTCTCCGAAAGACATCGCATTCAATTCATTTGCGTTTATAAGGAGAATGGCAGAACCGATGGCGAAGAACGGTAAAATGATTTTGATGTATTCCCATCCTCTCATCGACACGCTTCCTAAAAGCCAGCCGATGATTTGTCTCAATTCATCCCCCGTCAATGCAATCATTAGGGAAATGACAGCTCCAAGAAAAGAACTGAAAATGATACCCGTTAAAATGATTGTCTCCACTCTCATGGAACGTTCAATTTTACGTGCAAAACTGATGACGAGAAAAATCGTGATGAACGAAAATAGGATGCTTAATAAAGGCAGTGTGAAGGATCCGACAACTGGTATCGACAAATGGAAAAAAAGTGTGATGACTGCCCCCACAGACGCCCCCGAAGATACTCCTAACGTATAAGGATCTGCTAAAGGATTCCTCAATAGACCTTGGAATGCTGCTCCCGCAATCGCGAGAGCAGCACCAACAATACCAGCAAGAATAACTCTTGGAAGTCTGATGTTCATGACAATACTTGTATACATCGAGTCGATATGATCGATGGATATGAACGGAAAAATTTCATGACCTACGATTTGGATGATTGCTGACGCAGGCACAGAAACAGTACCGACTGAAATACCCAAAATGATAGCTATGAACAGAAAAGCGAAACCCGAAAGGTAAGCTAGTATTCTATTATTCTGTAAATGTTTCTGGATAAACCGCCTTTGCAAGTTCCTCTACTCCTTCAACAAGTCTTGGACCAGAGCGTGTTACAAGATCTGAATGGACATCATAGACTTGTTTCTCTTTTATAGCTGTAACATCTTTCCACCCTTCTCTGGATAAGACTTGTTCTGCTGCATTTTCAGTATAGTATCCATAAGTCGTGATGATGACATCTGGGTTTTTCTCAACGACTGCTTCTTGATCGATCTTCGCCCAACCATCCAAATCAGCGGCTGCATTTTCAGCATTGATGATCGTCAACATTTCACTCATGAATGTATTTTTCCCTGGGGTGTAGATTTCTGGTGCGGGTGAAACTTCAATGAATACTGATTTTTTTTCTGCAATATCTTGTGCTTTTTCTTTAATTGCTTCGATTTCTTCTTTCATTTCACTTATAATTTGATCAGCTTCTTTTTGTTTATCAGTTGATTTTCCAATCATTTCGATAGACTCATAGACCTGTTCGAAATTTTGTGCATCGTTAACAACAAGAACAGGAATACCGGCATCTTTCAGCTGTTTGAATCCTTCAGTGGAGTTGTGTGCACTGGACGCATGGGCAAGTACAATGTCAGGTTTCAGGGAAATGATCTTCTCGATATTCAGTTCCTGTCCGCCAACTTTCTCTTTACTGCTTGCTTCCTCAGGGTAATTATCAAAGTCAGAAACACCGACTATATTTTCACCAAGTCCTAATTCAAAAGCTATTTCTGTATTGCTTGGAATGAGTGATACGATTTTTTCAGGCTTTTCCTCTATGACAACTTCTTCATCAAGCGCATCCTTTATAGTGACTGGAAAGGAATCACCTTGACTGCTTTCAGAGCTTTCTTGGTTGGAAGTATTTTCGTCAGCTGGTGACTGATCTCCGCCACATCCAGCAATCAAGCCGACTGACATTAATAACGTAAATACAAATAAGAACAATTTTTTCATTACATAAAGCCTCCTGTTAGTTGATAAAACAAAAAAACATCTCCACATGGAGATGTCGATTCCCATAGATTCAAGTTTTCTTACACGAAATCTATTGTCTGACACACCCCCTATCCGCGTAGGTTTTTAGTGCTCACAGTGTTGGCAGGTCTCCTGGCTCATGATCATCGCTCGCTGCGCCTTCCCGTATCATTTACAGTGGCATATTACAGTGAACTCCCAATTACAGTGGCGGGACCGCGTTGGATTCTAACCAACTTCCCTTTCAAGTCTTCGTTAAAAAAGACACCAACTCTGTTTGTATGTATGAAATTTTCTATGTTTGATTATACACTACATTTACAATCAATTGGCAAGACTTTTCAAAAAAGTTTTTGTTATAAAGGCTTTGTTTCAATAAATCGAATTGATGATAGCTTATAATGGAGAAGGCTCTAATGTCTGTTATAGGTTTTCCCGATAAGGAAAGTGAGTGGATTTTTTTGTTCTTTTAAAGGACTTTGTTGATTTAAAGTGAAATTTTCGACACTCCTGCGGGAAAAGCGAGCCAGGTGAGACCCGTGGAGATGCTGTCTAGCTCAGTGACCAGTCACTTGGATCACTTCAAACCTTCTGCGGCGACCACAGCCTCCTCGTCAGTTTTCCAGTGACCTACGTGACTAGAGAGGTCGCTTCCGCTTTTCGTTTGCCCGCGAAAAGGGAGTGAATTTCGCAGAAATCGAAAATAAAACTAACAGACGTAATCTTCTTGGACTCCTCCCAGGGGGTCTTGCCTCACACAGTATTTCCAAAGAGCGTCGCGAGTTAAATAAAAAAGCCCCTCTGAGGGAGCTTTTAAACTTCTGGTGTAGGGGTCGGTTTAGCGTACCCGTCCTTATATTGTTCATCGATCATGTTGCGAATTTCTTTTACTGATTTTCCATCCTTGTTTTCAAGCATCGACTTCACCGCGATATCCAGGCAAGCTTTACATCTTGTTGCATGATCATCCCATACAAGAGAGCCATCTGTTTTATTTTCGTGAATAAAACAATCATAGTTATTTTTATGGTTTGCTGACTCGCCGCAACCACAATAACAAGGAATCTTTTCAAGCAGATCCTGATGCATTGCCACTGCCTTGTAAATATTCTGCATATCCTCAGACTTGTCATCCAAAAATTTCGGTAGTACTTCTGTCGATGCGGTTTTTTCACGCAAGTCGCCATTTGCTGGTTGATGTACTTTTCCATGAGATTCCTTATGCTCATCATTGGAACATGCTCCGACAAACGGGACACTAAGGATAAATACCAAGAATAAACTACTTAATTTTTTCATTTCTATGGTTCACTCCATTGTGTATTTTCCCATCAATCATAACACTATCTGCAACATAGAGTGTAACGGAAATGTATTAGAATTGTGACAGTCGCTCCTTCAGACTATAGTTTGAGAATGATTACAGCTTATGGAGGAAGGCTCATAGACAATATTTCGATAAACTACGTAAGTCATGTTTAGGAGGAGTCATATGTTATTCCACTATCATTATTGGACGCCATATTTGGAACACATGGAAAATCATTATCTTAAACTAGGATTTCGGGTTCATCAACGAATCGGGAAATTGGATGGTGAATTCTAATCTTTCAATCTCCCCTTGACTTGGAATGATTTCAAGAACAAGGATATACTCTTCAGAATCATCGAAATGAAAAAAGGAAATGTGAATGTCACTTTTCGGATACGGAAAACGGATTATTTTTGATCATATCGGGTTCTTAGTTACAAAAGATGAGCATGATCAATTATGTCAGCGAGCCGAAATCTTGGACTGGGCAGTGAAAACTGGGGAAAGACGTACGTTCATAATTACACCACCCTATGGATTTCCCATAGAACTACAGACCCATCATGACGTAATTGATGCTCAGGACACTTCTTCTACGATTGATAAAATGCAAATTGTTTGTACACAAGCTGGTTTCGAAAACGATTTAAAGCGTCTATTCATTAAAAAAATCGAACCGATCGAACCGATAATTGACCACAGGACAGATATTCAAGAAATCCATATAAGCAATATTGAACTTAAGGCATCAAAAGATCCCTGTAGTGTTTTTTCGGCCTTTTTTCAATAATATCTGCTTCATCCTGCCTTGATCATTGCCCCAAAAACTTTCTACGATAATTGCTCATTGCGAGTAAAGGCCAGATGTATCTATAGCTATGGTAATGGATATAGAAACCACCAGCCATCCCCTGTCCCTTGGGGTAATTATTCGTCCAGTCTTCTTTCTCCCCTTGATCGATCAGATAAGCGATGCCCTTCTCAATCTCTGGTGTACTTTTATCGGAAACAGCGATAAAGGCATCAACAGCCCAGGCGGTGTGCGTCAAGGTACTATCTCTGAGAGGAACATACGTCCTTTCGATATCGCTTTTGCACGACTCTCCCCATCCACCGTCAGGATTCTGGATTGATCGCAGCCAATCCGCAGCTTTTTTTATAGAAGGATCGATAGTTGATTTTCCGAATGCAGCCATTCCCGTCAATGCTGCCCACGTCCCGTAGATATAACAAATCCCCCAGCGACCGTACCAGGATCCATCCTTTCGTTGGTTGTTCTTTAGCCATTTTACCCCCTTTCTTATGGCGGGATGTTCTTTGTTCATTGAAGAGTAATTACCGAAGAACTCCAACGTCCTTCCTGTCAAATCTGCTGTAGATGGATCCAGTAATAGATATTCAGCACCCTGGATCGGAGCAAGAGAAAGCCATTTTTTATCGACACCGCGTTCAAAAGCAGGCCAACCCCCATCGTCATTCTGCATCGACAAAATCCATTTGATCCCTCTGGTCCAGGCTTGTTGATAATTCGGCTGAACCTCTGTCAACTCACAAATGGATCGTAGGCTGGCGGTAGCATCATCGACATCAGGATTGATCGTATTGATAGTTGAAAATCCCCATCCTCCAGGCATCGTATTTGCATTCCTCAGCACCCAATCCCCGAATTGGGTATGCTGGCGTGATAACAGATAATGATTGGCCCTCTGGATCACATTATGGGACCAAGGTACTCCCGCATCCTGGAGAACATGTGATATTAAAGCCGTATTCCAGACATTAGCGGTTGTATATTGTATATGAAGATCATCACCAATTTGAACGGCCATGTTCCTTAATCCATTGATTGCCTTCACCATCATTGGATTCTTTAATGTGTACCCTAGCGCATTCAAGGCAAATATCATCAAGAAGGTCGAACTGAAATAACTTAATAACGTTCCATCAGGTTCGATACGTTTCAGCATGTATTGTTCAGCTGCCCTCACTGCCTTCCTTTTTAAATCAGCAGGCTTATCGGTCATTTGTTTTAATTGATCTTTCATAGAGGTTAACAGATTACGCCAATCCTCATTCCGGTGTTCGAATTCTGTGTTCGTGCCACGGGCGAATAAATCACTGAGATCGGGAGTACGTGATGTCGTTTTTTTGTATTTGAAATGAGAAAGGATTAGGAGCGGTGCAATATTCGCTCTTCCAAACACTGAAAAATCATAGAAATTGAGCGGAGAACTAAGTGGAAACAGAATGATTTCAATTGGTAATGGTAGGAGTGATTTCCACGTATATTGACCTGTCATTGCTAACAAGGTCTTGGTAAACGTTTCCGCTCTTTCAATCCCACCGTTCTCAAGGATGAATTTTTTCGCGGCACGCATTCGTGGCTCCTGTTTACTGACATATCCTGAATATAATAATGCGTAGTATGCCTGGATCGTAGATGATGAGTCTCCTTCATCTGCATCATGGAATAACTTCCAAGAACCGTTGTCCTCTTGATTTCCTGCAATTCGTTGAACAAGGGCCTGTATCAACATTTCATCATTTATTTCAAACGTACGTAATAAAATGATCATATAAGCATCAGTTGCAATACCCGTTTCGAAGGTGTAATCCCACGAACCGTCTTTCGTCTGGTCCCTTATTAAAATCGAAATGATCCGATTGATTTCACGCTCGATTCCATCTTTCAAGGTCATCTACCTCCCCTATACCAATACATATTCTGTTGAATCGGTTCCAATTCGTATGAGAGGAGCGGATGAGGATTTTCAAGATTATCAAGTCAAAGGCAAAATCAGAAAAGATTGCTGGAGAACTACTTCAACTGAAAAATGAGCTCCAGGAAAAGTTGACCGTGGGTTCTAATGGATATTTCCCTTTATTGACTGAAACTGAAAGGAATCTGATTGAAGAAATCACCAGGACGACCCAACAATTGAATATAAACAACATTACAAGAACGAGAGCATATCTCGATTTTTTTAAAAAACATCCTTACATCCGCTGGGCTTTCCTGGGCCATATGGTGTCGCGGAATGGCGGATGGAATATGACGGACCTGAAAGGAGAATTCCTTTCAAAACTTCTTACGGTGGATGAGCAAGAAAAGTTCTTCATATTCCTCGAACGGGGCAACTGGTTGATTTTTCAGGATGTGTTTCCCCAATTGCTTTTATATGAAAAAAGCCTGGAGCTGAAGCGGCCATTATTTCACTTATTGCCTTGCCTTTCAGTTTCTACCTTTATGGAGTCGGTTTGGGCTTTCTTTTGGCGGACAGGAAACCGCCGCTTGTTGACAGTTTCGCTGATCATCAACGAGCAAAGCTATTTGGAAAAACAATTGATGATCAATGAGCAACAGAACCAGATCTTAAAGACGATCGAATTCAGTTTACAGGATGTGTTAAGCCTGAATCATATCCTGTTCCCATATGATCAAACTGGAAAAACAAAACTGACTGGACAAACCCTTCACCATTTTACTTCTCTTCATGAGAGAATCGAGCTTGGTAAACGAATGTACTCGTTATTATTTTCCGATCAGGAAAGATATGAGCGGTTGTTCCAATGGGCAAAGAGAACTCCCCACACCGGATCGAGAACTGATTATTGGCCCGAACTTTTCAAACGTGTAAAAGAAACCATACCTGGACGGTTGTATAATCCTCAATTGAAAAATTGCAGGCTTAAACCTAATGCATCTCATTTGTATAGTCCTGAGCTTCAATTTGCATGGAAAGATATTTTGCACAATGAGCCAGTACAAGTAGATTGGTTCAATAATGTTAATGTGGTCGATTACCTGATTGAAAATCCGAAAAGTGTGGATGGTGAGATTCAGCATGCCTACTGTAAATCACTCGAAAAACTCGCTTTCACGACATTTGCCAAGAAAGCGATCTTCCTCCGAAAAGGGTAAAAAGCGAATTCCTTATGTTGTTGTGATGTTGGCTTCCGCACTTATCTGCACCTACATGGAGTTGTTCTTTTCAGGTCTGGGATTCTATACCTTTTTGCAACGGCCCTTCCCCCATATCTTTACGATTGATATCCGTTTCACCCTGATCGGCATACCGGTTTTCACAATGACGGCAATGTATTCTTTGACGATAATATCTAAAAAATTACTTCGGCTCTTTTTCATCCTGATCATTTCTTTTATTGCGATGCTCGCTGAAATCATTAGTGAACATCTAGGTTTGTTAGCACATTGCCTTAGCTGGTCGCACACCTATTCGTTTTTCGGATATATGGTATTCATTATCGTGTTATGGGGGCTGTACAGATGGACAGAGCGGAATATCTCCTGAACCGGATCCCAATCTCAGCCTTTTGACTGAGAAAACTTTCAACTTATGAAGGATTACGGTAATTTATCAGTAATATATGGTAGTAGATGAGAATTCGTAATCTTTATAAGGAGTGAGCGTTCATGTCTGAATCTATTCTTGTTGGTCCCCTGGAGTCATTAAAAAAAGATGGAGCAAAAATCGTCAAAGAAGGTAAGCATGGTATTGCGGTGTTTTTTCATGAAGATGAACTGCATGCAGTTGATAATCGTTGTCCCCACATGGGCTTTCCTCTCCACATGGGGAGTCTCTGCGATGGTATTCTGACCTGTCATTGGCATCATGCGCGGTTTGATGTAAAAAGCGGTGGAACCTTAGACCCTTGGGCAGATGACGTCCCTACCTATCCTGTAGAAGTGAAGGATGGCGAGGTCTGGGTCAAACCAGTCCCCCACCATAAAGTGACCATTGAAAAACTACAACAACGGCTTCGTGAAGGTCTTGAACAGAGCCTCAGCCTTGTCATTGGGAAAGCTGTCGTCGGTCTAATGGAGGCAGGCGTCTCCTCTGGAGAAATCGCAAAAGTTGGTGTAGAATTCGGTACGAAGCATCGCCAAAGCGGATGGCGTTCAGGTCTCACGATTTTGACTGCAATGACGAATATTTTACCGAAGCTAGATAAAAAAGGTCAAATCCTTGCGTTGTATCAAGGACTTGTCCACGTTGCCAGAGAAAGCTCGGGAATGGGGACTCGCTTTTTACTTGGATCCCTCCCGGTAACAGAGGAGATGGAAAATCAGTCTGTTGACACGTTGAAGAAATGGTACCGTCATTGTGTGGAAGTCCGTGATTCACAAGGTGCTGAACGGATCCTCTTGACGGCCATCGATTCTGGATGGTCGGATGATGGTCTCGCGGATATGATGATGGCCGCGATAACGGATCACTTTTATATCAATACCGGCCATACCCTCGACTTCCATAATAAAGCCTTCGAGGTGCTGGATCATATTGGGGAAGAATATCGTTCATATGTATTGACATCGTTGCTGCCAGGTGTATCCGATGTTTCTCGGAGTGAAGAATCCCACAGTTGGCAATCCCCTGTAAACCTTGTAGCCCCTTTGAACGAAGCATTTGAAAAACTGCCGCGTATCCTAGAGGCTGCCCCAATGGATGAAGGAACTTCTGACGAAGAAGCAATGCTGGAACAGTTATTATCTGATGAACCGATTAAAACTGTTGAAATGATGTTGGAGGTGCTGAAAACTGGAGTTTCTCCTGTTCGCCTCTCACAATTGGTTGCGTTGGCGGCTGCGGAAAGAATTGCTCGTTTTCACACCCAGAATGATTTCAGTGATTGGATCACGGTCCTGCATACGTTCACACATGCGCATGCCGTACACCAAAGTTTACGTCGTTCAACAACCGCCGAATTGACACGGGCTGTATTCCATGGTGCGATGAGCGTCTATCTAGACCGGTTCTTGAACATGCCAGCAGCCCGAAAACCGAAACCTGTGGAAGGAACTTCAGAACCACAAAATCCTTCTGAATTGCTGGAGCATATGAATAAACAGCAACAGGTAACAGAAAGTGCACGTTGGGTGATGACCTATTTGTCTCAAGGCGGGGAAAAAGCTCCTCTGTTCAATACACTCGGTCATGCATTGTTAAGGGAAGATGCTGAATTCCATTCCTTCCAGATGTATGAAGCCGGAATCGTTGAACATGACTATTGGTCAAAAGAGAACTCACTACTAGCAGACCGAGCACAAGAAACTATGATTCTCGCTATTACGAGATATTTAGCTGGGCATGCTCCGACTGCCAGAGAAATGCCGCACACAGCCCAAATTGCAATGAGACTCCATAAAGGTGAAAAGCTTTTTGAAGAGGAATGAGCACAAATCACCAAATAGGCTGTTAACCTACCCAAAGTAGGTATAAGTTTAAAGGACAAGTATCCTGATGCCTATTTTTGTCCAATTTCGTCCAATTTTGTACACTTCATTTTTCCGTCCACATATATTGCTATTGTGTCGATTAACTTTAGGAGGATGAGAAAATGAGTGACGGTAAAGGCTTCGGCCACGGAAGAACGTTTGCGTTGATTGTTGTGTTATTCATCTTGTTGGTAATCATCGGGGCTACAGCATTAGGCGGTGGCTACGGCGGTCATGGCGGCCATGGCGGCCATGGAGGATATGGCGACGGTTATGGTGGATGCTGCGACGGAGGATATGGCTACTAGGATTGAATGTTTTGAAGAATAATAGATTTTGGGGGGACCTTTGTAGCAGAAGGTCCTTTTTGATTGTTGTGACCTGTGGAGTAATTCACTAGCTGAGAAACGAGAAAAAAAGAGCCCCCAATTTGAGAGCTCCCAATCTATTTCTGATCTGTGCCTGGAATTTCACAACCGTCCGGACCACAATTCGCTTCTTCTTCTCGTTCTTTTTTCAACTGAGCTTGCTGCCATTTTACATCAATCGGGTCTTTGAACTTCTCTGGATAACGGATATACCAGCGTTGTTTACGAATAAGAAAGTTATCGGGATCCAACCGGATCGCTTCATCTAACTCTTTCAAGGTTTCTTCCTTCTTATGCTGACTCAAGTATTCCATTCCAAGCTTGAATTTCGTTTTTGCGAGCTCCATTTGTAATAATTGCTGATCGGACTTCGGTTCGTAATAAGTGTCCTCTAATTCAACTGTTTCAACGTCCTTATTGATCAGTTTTTCAATTGCTTGGACATGCTCCTGTTCGTCAACCTTGAATCCCTGTTTCATGAGGCGGATTGTTCCCTCTTCGTCTATATAAATCCCATTAGGCACAATTTTGAAATCGAATAGATTCGAAAGAGCATTTTCCGTATCGACTACTGTTTGAAAAGTTGTTCCTGAGATATGTGGCTTGACGACTTCCGGCCCTTGTAAATCGACAGCGACTGATAATATCTCGAAGTTTTCACTTTGATATTTTTCATAAAAGTTCTGCCATCCAGGCAGATGTTCTCTGCACCGTCACCAGGAAGCCCACATGAAAATGAGAGTTTTTTTACCACGTAATCGATCAGTCGAAAATTCCTCTCCGTTCAAGTCTGTGAGTTTAACCGAAGGCATCTTTTCTAAAAGCAAGAGATCACTCCTTTTTTTGAATGAAAATTTTAAGTAGCTTAATAAGCTGATAAATTAATACAAGCTTTCAAGCGAAATTCGCGACACTCCTGAGGGAATAGCGACTCAGGTGGGAATTTTTAAAAATTATAAAAAATTAAAATCTTTATGAAAATTGAAACATATACTGATAGTAATATCAAATAATTATACTCGTACCTGTGAAATCAGACAGGTTATAGAAATGAAAAAGGAGTGCTGCCGATGAAAAACGCCCCTAATTATGGTGAGTTTTATCAAAGGTCACTTGTGGTGATTGGTAAAGCTGACTTGCTCTCTGTGCAGGAAAAATCAAAGTGTGATTTATACACCCACTGGCTCATCGCGCTTGAAGGTACTGAAATGGATAAAATGACTGGCGCATACCAATGGAATGTTGTTGTCTTTCCTTCAAAGAAATGCGGTGGATTCGACTATAAGCAACCGTATTATGTCTCAGAATGCTTCCAATCAATCCACGAGGCCATCGATTTCACCGTCCAGCTTGAAAAGATAGCTAAAGAAGATCAACTATGCATGGTCGCCAATTAAAAAGAGAAAAATCATAATGATTTCCCTCTCTTTTTGAACACATATGTGAAACAATGTACAAAGAAGATTGATACATAATAATAAAAATATTCTCCTATCTCCTCCTTCTGCCCCCCTAATTTTTTCCGTGACACTACTTTTACAAAAATACTTGCTGTTTTTGCAAAAATACCGATCAAATTTACAAATATAAGCTGAGTATATACAAAATTGGAGCACTCTACGTCGATACCAATTACAGCCAGCGGCACTTTAAACAGAACTAACAATTTTGGTGCATAAAAAAATGTGAGAGCTATCTCCACGCCCCCACACCTAATATACATTAACGCAACATTACCCCAACCTGAAAATGATTCCATGACCGCCTTTGGGATAGACCCAGTCGATATTTTCATGCGGACATCCGATCCGGCAGCTTCCACATTCGTGACAGCCTTCATAGCCGATGTGCATCCGTATGTCTTCCCATTTGTAAATCTCTGCTGGGCAGAAGATCGTGCATATTTTATCCGGACAGTCTGTCAGACAGATCTCTGGATTTTTTACATGGAGATGAGATTTCGTGTCAGCGTTGAAACGGACAAGGTACTGCTTTTCCTCGATGGACTGTCCCTTCTTCTTCTCTTCACTCATTATTTCATCACCTTCCAAGCCCGATAAACATCGCGAGCGATTTTGATTTTTTCCCGAGGTGATCCGATGTCCTTCAATATTTTCTTTTGCTTCTCCCATTTCGATTTTCCATCGACCGTGAACATCTGGCTTGCAGCCTTATTCACCATCGGAATATATTGATCAAAATACTGTGGGAACTTATCGAAATGATGAGTCGAATCTTTGTATTTCTTCATATCTTGACCTACGAAACTGTTCAACAACTTGACGCGGTACCGATCCAATAACGCTTCTGAAAAATCCCCAGCCTGCATTGCTAAAAGGACGGTTTCTGCGGCGATCCTGCCGGATGTCATAGCAAGATTGGAGCCTTCTCGATGAATCGCGTTGACGAGCTGGGCGGCATCACCAACGACAATGACGCCATCGCCTACGACTTTGCCCATCGACTTATAACCTCCCTCAGGAATGAGATGAGCCAAATACTCCTGCTGCTCACTTCCTTGAAGATAAGGTCGGATCATCGGATGGTTCTTTACATATTCAAGTAATTCATATGGTCTGATTTTATGCTTGATGAGCCCGGATAATAACGTACCGACACCAATACTTAACGAATCTTTATTTGTGTAGAGGAAGCCTGTACCGAGGATTCCTTTTGTCGCATCACCGAACAGCTCGATGGTACAACCTTGGTTTGGTTCGAGGTTAAAACGGTCTTCGATGATTTTTTTATCCAATTTCAAAATTTCCATTGTCGCCAGAGCTACTTCATCCGGTCGGTACTCCTTATGGAAACCAAGGGATTTTGCCAATAAGGAATTGACACCATCAGCAAGAACGACGACATCGGCGTATACATCCCCATCAGGACGATCGGTTCGGACGCCAACAACCCTTCCCTCTTCAACGATACATTCCGTCACTACCGTTTCATTGATGAGCAAAGCGCCCTGTTCCACTGCTTTAGATGCAAACCACTGGTCGAATTTCGCGCGCAGCACAGTGAAGTTATTGTAAGGTTCTTTCCCCCATTCCAATCCTTTATATCCAAATGTGACGGCAGATTCTTTATCCATCATCATAAATCGCTGTTCAACGATCGGGCGCTCTAATGGGGCTTCTTTATAAAATTCTGGAATAACGTCCTCCATCATTTGACGGTATAAAACACCCCCCATTACATTTTTGGAACCCGGATATTCACCACGCTCGATGAGGAGTACTTTCGCCCCGCCCTTAGCAAGTTCATAGGCACATGCGATTCCAGCAGGTCCTGCCCCGACAACAATACAATCAAACCTCTCCGACATGATTGACCTCCTCTTTTTCCAATGCCTGGCTGAACTGTTCGATGAGTAGTGGTATGATTTCAAAGGCGTCCCCTACAATTCCATAATGGCACGCTTCGAAAATCGGAGCCTCGGGATCTTTGTTGATTGCAATGATCATACTGGAGTTTTTCATACCTACGAGGTGCTGGATCGCTCCTGAAATGCCAATTGCAAAATAGATCTTTGGCGTAACCGTAACCCCTGTTTGCCCAACCTGATGATGGTGCTCGATCCAACCAGCTTCAACCACATCACGGCTTGCTCCTACAGCGCCACCGAGCGTTTCCGCCAGGCGATGGATCAGCTGGAAACCTTCTTCACTGCCAAGGCCTTTCCCACCTGAGACAATAATATCTGCCTCGTCGATCCGGACTTTTTTGGTAGTCGCTTTAACGATATCCAATACCTTTGTACGGATATCCTCTTCTTTTATATCAATCTTCTCTTCTACTAATTTTCCGGTCCTGCCTGTTTCAGCTTCCAACGCTTTCATTACTTTTGGACGGACAGTAGCCATTTGCGGGCGGTATTTCTTACACAGGATTGTCGCCATGATATTCCCACCGAATGCAGGACGGCTGGCCAGTAAAAGTCCCGTATCTTCCTCTACGTCCAATTCAGTTGTATCCGCTGTCAATCCTGTCGGTAAGTCAGTCGCTACTGCACTCGCCAGGTCCTTTCCGGTGGAGGTTGCCCCGAATAGAATGATTTCCGGCTTATACGTTTCACAACAATGCAGAAGGGCTTTCATGTAAGATTCAGTTCGATAATCTTTGAAAATAGTTTGGTCATAAACATAGACGACGTCAGCACCATATTCAAAAACAGTTGAGGCAAGAGGCTTCACTTGATTGCCGATGATCACGCCAGCGAGTTCTACACCTCTTTTATCCGCCAATCGTCTTCCTGCTCCTAATAATTCAAGGGAAACAGGAGCAATCGTTCCTTCCTGTTCCTCAATAAATACCCAAACGCCATGGTAATCTTCAAGATTCATCAAGATCCCCCTTTCGCATCAAATAATTCCTTCTTTTCTAAAATGACTGATAGGATTTGATCAACTTGTTCGTTGGTGCTTCCCTCAAGCATTTTTCCACCTTCAGGTTTCGGCGGTGCCCATACCTTCGCTACAATGGTTGGCGAACCTTTTAATCCGAGCTGTTTGATATCTACATCTTCCAGATCATCCACTGACCAGATATTTGGTTCATATCTTGCTGCCTTGATCATATTCGGGAACGGTGAGTAAGGAACTTCATTGATTTCTTTTTCAACAGACAACAAACATGGAAGGCTGGATTTGATCACCTCATGTCCATCTTCAATTTTTCGATGAACGATGATATGTCCTGCGTCTTGGTTGACTTCCTCCACTTTCTTCACTGAGGTCAACGGAGGAATATCAAGACGGCGCGCGATTCCTGGTCCAACTTGTCCAGTATCACCATCGATTGTCATCTTCCCGCATAGAATAAGGTCCACTGGAGTGATTTTCTGAATCTTCTCCAGGGCTTTTGTCAGGGCATAACTGGTTGCCAATGTATCCGCACCGGCAAACTTGCGATCTGAAATCATGTAACCCTCATCAGCACCGATTTCGATGCATTTCTTGATTGCTTTTACTGCTGGCGGCGGCCCCATCGTCAATACCGAAACTGTACCGCCATATCTGTTTTTGATTCGAACTGCTTCCTCAACGGCATGTGCATCATATGGATTCAAAATCGCTGGTGCACTTGCCCGATCCATCGTGTTTGTCTTTGGGTTCATCTTGATGATTTTCGTATCAGGCACTTGCTTGATGCAAGCGACGATATGCAGCATTTGACACCTCTCCTTTACTACGAAAATCGCTGACTCGTATTTTTCCTTTATTCGCCTATCTACTTCTACTATATTGACTGGTTATAAGATACATGCTGATTTTTGGTGAGGAATCTCTTAAATGAAGTGAAACTTGGAAAATAGTGATCGTATTACTAATTAACATCGATTATTTTTTAATATTATGAACTTTCAAATAACTGATGTATAATCTTGGGTATAGAGAAATAGAGCGCTCTCAGGGTGGTGTAATCTGAAAGGTGGTGATTGATGAGAGATCTTGTAGCGGAGGTAACAAGTCCGATTTGTCACGGAACCATTTATGGAGGTGCTGGAAATGAAAGAAACACAGCAGGATTTGTCGTACAAGCAAAAGGAATATTGGAAGAAGAATACTCGATTGATCCGTATTTTGCTAGTGATCTGGGCACTTGTTTCTTTAGTGGCTGCTATTATCCTTGCAAAACCTCTTAGTGAGATTCAGTTCTTTGGTGTTCCTCTGGCATTCTGGTTTGCACAGCAAGGATCGATCATCATATTCTTGATATTGACCTTTTATTACGCAATACGAATGGACAAGCTGGACAAGGAGTATGATGTTCAGGAAGTGATCCTGACAGAAGAATCTTCGTCTAAGGACAAGGGGGTATCGACATGAGTGTAGAATCTCTTACCTTGACCCTAGTCATCCTTACATTTGCCATCTACTTATATATCGGTTGGCGTTCAAAAGTAAAAGATACAAGTAACTTTTTCGTAGCCGGAAAGGATATACCAGCAGCAGCCAATGGGGCTGCAATTGCAGCAGACTGGATGTCGGCAGCTTCCTTCATTTCGATGGCTGGCCTGATTTCGTTCTTAGGTTACGACGGGACGATTTATCTGATGGGTTGGACAGGAGGATATGTTCTACTTGCACTTCTTCTTGCACCCTATCTGCGGAAGTTCGGTAGGTACACCGTACCGGATTTTATTGGTGACCGGTACTATTCCAACGGTGCCCGGGCAGTAGCGGCTGTCGCAACACTTTTCATCTCCCTTACATACGTAGCGGGTCAGATGCGTGGTGTTGGGATTGTTTTCAGTAGGTATTTACAAGTGGATATTGTTGTCGGCGTCCTTATCGGCATGGCAATTGTGGCATTTTTCGCTGTGCTTGGGGGGATGAAAGGGATCACTTGGACACAGGTAGTGCAGTATTCGATTCTGATCGTCGCTTTTTTGATACCAGCCATTGCGATTTCGTTCAAATTGACTGGTAACCCTGTTCCTCAGTTAGCCCTTACATTCAGTGACATCGCTAGAGAGTTGAGTATTTTACAAGTTGAACTCGGCCTAAAAGAATATGTTGCACCTTTTACTGATATGTCAGGACTGAATGTATTCGCTGTCACGCTTGCCCTTATGATCGGGACCGCCGGTCTGCCCCATGTGATCATCCGTTTCTATACGGTGAAAAATGTTCGTGCAGCACGGTGGTCAGCCGGTTGGGCGTTGCTATTCATTGCACTTCTTTATACAACTGCTCCAGCAATCGGAGTATTTGCAAAATATAACCTGATCAACAGTTTCAATGATCAGTCAATCGAACAGGTCCGTGAAGAGGCCTGGGTAACGAAATGGGAGGAAACAGGTCTACTGACACTTGAAGATAAGAATGGTGATGGTGTTTTAGCATTTTCTTCCGATGCAGCAGCAAATGAAGTGACGATTGACCCGGATATCATCGTACTTTCCACACCGGAAGTTGCTGAGCTCGCACCTATTGTCATAGCGCTTGTTGCAGCAGGAGGACTTGCCGCTGCACTTTCTACCGCTTCAGGACTTTTGCTTGCGATGTCTAGTGCCGTTTCACATGACATCTATTATCGGATCTACAGACCGAATGCTAGTGAAGAGCAACGTCTCAAAATCGGGAGGATCATGATTTTCCTTGCTGTCATCGTTGCCGGCTATTTCGGTGTCAATCCACCAGGGTTTGTCGGCGAAGTTGTTGCGTTTGCATTCGGACTGGCAGCGGCTAGCCTATTCCCTGCGATCTTGCTCGGAATCTTTGATCGAAGGATGAACCGTGAAGGCGCCATCTGGGGAATTTCAATCGGTTTAGCATTTACAGTCATCATGATTTTGCTAATGCGTTCGCCGCAAGTATTCGGGACTGAAACCCCAGTAATCGAGAGCTTCTTCGGTATAAACGCACAAGGAATCGGTGTAGTCGGAGCCCTCTTGAACTTCATCATCTCCTTCATTGTATCGAGACGTACAGCAGCGCCACCAGAAGAAATCCAACAGATGGTGGAAGATATCCGCGTTCCGAAAGTGATGGACAAGACAGGATGACTTATTTGAGCATGATCCATAGGTGCTCCGCATAAGGGTAAATTCTCAAGACTGCTTGTTTTCACTTTCGGAAAGACCGCTAACGGACACAGGAAACCTTATTTTCACCAAAAGTCGTCTATTAATAAAAAAAACGGACACTAGAGCACTAATTTTGAAAAAGTAGTAGTAAATCATCTCATTATTTCACAGATAACGTTCCTGGTGTCCGTTTCTATTCACGAACATTCGTGCAAACCAAAAAGGCAGATCAAAACAAAATTGATGTTTTGGATCTGCCCCATACATAAAACAATCGGTTTATCAGAATCCCTTTTCAAAGGAGGAATTTTCATGACAGTATTCTTTGGAATAGTCACTTTAGGGTTATATATGTTTCAACCATACTTGGATTTGAAAGTCATTCGAAAAGCCCTTGGGATTGCATTATTCTTGGAATTGTTTTATCTAATCGGTCATTTTCTTGCTGGTTGGCCGTTCCCTACCCCAACGGTGATTTTCCAGATTATCATTGTCTCAGCTCTCGGGGTGGCACTAGGAGTGATTTTCTCTAGGATCTGGCCGCTCCCGCATAATAAAGGGTTTGAAAGGATCATGCGGACATTGTTGATCGTCATCCCTTCATTAGGAATCGGAGTCGGCTTGCAATTGTTACTACAGGGTAACGATCCAACACAAGCAATCTACCTCATGTTTGCATTATCAGCTTGGTTGGGTTCAGGTCACTTCATGAAAGAGGTATCCGAAAAGGCTGCATGACCTTAGGAAAAACTACATCATGTTCAATACTTTCTTCAGTATAAGCGCAACTAAGGCTCAGCCTGCGCCAAGGCTTGGCTTTACCAAGTTTTCTTTATGTATCAAAGGCCGTCAGCAAGTTTTTCTTATAATGTTCACCGACATTAAAGTTGGTAACTACTATTAGAAAATCCGCCAGTGGGACATTTCTCACTTTATAACTTTTCAATTTTACTCTTGCTCCGATTTCAATATCGCCACGTTTAATCCTCGTATCACAGTACTTGTAGTATCCATTTACAAGTAACCGATTGATCAATTGACAAAGGAAGAGTACAGGAGCATTTCCATTTGCACTTTCATTCCTAATTTCATTTACATTGATTACATTTTTTGTAATTAGATTCGCCAATGACCAAACTGCTTAAATTGCCCTTTAAATAAAGATAGAGCGCAATTCTTTACTACAGAATTGCGCTCTTTAATGGAATAACTCAAATATGGTCTCAATCCTAAAATCACTTAATTCTCTTAAAACGTAGCAACTTAGTTGTAGCATGTTATTCATTTTTTATAAAAACTTCGAAATCCTTAACATGCACGGCATTTCCAGTAATTTCAACATCATAAACCTCTCTAATTTTTAAAAGCTGTACCATAACCCGACCATCTTTTTGAATTTCATGACCTTGCTCTACTATAAGATTTAGTGGTTCTTCAAAATTGTTGTTTTTTATGTATTTAGCAAAAAAGGCTCCCATAACCCCTGAAGCCGTTCCCGTAACTGCATCCTCAATTGTGCCGGAATAAGGTGATGAAAAGTGTCGGGCATGCATATCAGCATTGGAATCATAAGTTTCCAAACAAAAAGGATGTATTGATGATTTGGGTATTTCTTTCAAAATAGTAGGGAACACCTTATTCTTAGGTTTCATTTTTTTAAAAGCATCAAGATGTTTTATTGGAATTAATAGTGTCCAAGTACCTGTACTTCCATATACTATCGGTAAATCTTCACGAATATCTGATTCTTTTAATCCAATCGAATTTGCTAAATCTTCCTTTGAACCTTTAAATTCTTCAAATTGAGGTGAAACTTGTTTCATTGTTATAAATATTTCACTATCAGTAGTTGAATTAATTTTTATTGGCAAAATTCCTGCCTTTGTTTCAATTGTAAAATCCGTTTTATCTCTCAATAACCCTTTTGTTTTTAACGCATAAACAGTAGCCATTGTTGCGTGACCGCATAAGTTCATTTCGTGTCCTGGTGTGAAAAAACGTATTCTAAGGTCAGCTACATCCGATTTAACTGAAAAAGCTGTCTCATTAAAACCTACTTTGAAAGCTATTTCTTGCATCTCTTTATCAGTTAAGTCATCTCCGTTTAAAACTACACCAGCTGGATTCCCTTTATTAGGTTCTTTACTGAACGCATCATAATGATGAACCTTTATGGATTTCACAATATATTCCCCCTTATTCAATTTAAAAAATCCTCACTATTTTACCATTAATTATTACATGCTTGTTTCACTAAATTGCCCTAAAAAGGAAAAAGAGCGCTTATCCTTGTTTGTTCCAGGATAGCGCCCTTTTCTTGAATAAACAGCAGGTTGTTGTACTATTCTGGAAATAAATAATCCATAAGGCTGAAAAAACGTCCCAAAAGGAATCTTCCACTGAGGATCCCTTTTTATTGCCTATAAACTGTTTTAAGGTGTAAACATAAGAATAAGTTTAACCAAAATATCTTATCCTATAAAAAACTATTCTTACTGAAAGGATGAAATTGATTCATGGAAAATCACAAAAGCAAGTTATCATCTACAGAAATTGCAAGCTTATGGAGTACATATATTTATGATAGTGCATCTATCTGTTTTTTTAAGCATTTTTTGCAACATCTCCAAGACGAAGAAATCATTTCAATAGTAAATGAGGCTTTAAACTTTTCTCAAATGCATATGAAAAACATCGAAAATATATTTAAAGAAGAAAAGTTTCCAATCCCTCTGGGATTTTCGGACAACGATGTTAACTTTTCGGCCCCTGCACTATTTGGTGATTTATATGCGTTAAGTTTTGTATATGGCATGAGCAGAATAGGCTTGTGCAATAATGGAATCCTTACTTCAAACGTAGCACGAGATGATGTACTTGAACTTTTCTCTCAAATTCAAGCTTCAACTAATGAGCTTTATAAGAAGTCAGTACGCTATATGTTATCAAAAGGTATATATGACCGTCCCCCAATAATCCCTTATCCTCATAAGGTAGAATTTATAGAAAAACAATCATTCTTGACAGGGTGGTTTGGTGAGCGAAGACCAATAAATTCAGTGGAACTCACAGAGGTTTTTTTTAACATTGAAAGAAACTATTTTGGAATCCTTCTATTATATGGATTAATCCAAGTCGTAGACGATAAAGAAATCAATCAGTACTTAAAGAGGGGAAAAGATTTAGCTAATAAGCAAGTTGATTATTTGAACAATCTTTTAAAAGAAGAAGATTTGTTGGGGACGGTTCCAGTTGAAATGGAAGTGACTGACTCAAAGATTTCTCCATTTTCTGAAAAATTAATCATGTTTTTGGTTACTACATTAAATGCTACGAGTTTTACGTATTTTGGACATGCTTTGTCTGTTTCAATGAGAAGAGATTTAGTTGCTAATTATTCTAAACTCTTGACTGAAGTGATGGCATATGCTGAAGATGGATTTAATATAATGATTGACAGAGGTTGGATGGAAAAGCCTCCTGGAGCACTTCAAAGACCTTGAATTTCGTTGTTCCTAGCTTAACATCACTGTAGAATAATTTTTTTAAAATAATGTGATATACAACTCTAGTTAACATTTACAAATTTTAGAAGTTAACAAAACCGCCAAATCCCAAATAAGGGATTGGCGGTCATTCGTTTTTTATCGTTTATAAAGGTTCTATACATCTGAGGAGGAAATATTTTCCTTTGAATGAAGCCTAATCCTTATTTGAATATGCCTACATGCAGGAAAAATGACCTGCAGAATAAATAATACGAAAGACTTTGGTAAAAATAGGGATAGGTAAATTCATAATAAAGGAGAATATTACATTGAATATAAGACACATTGTAGCTATACTTTCAAAGTTCTTGATAACCATATGTATTGCTTATGTAACACTGACCGTATTTTTCGGTGTACCGATCGGAAATATCCTTTGGATGTCAGTGTTGATTACGGTGGTCGGTTATGTTATCGGGGATTTATATGTATTGAAGAAACTCGGAAATTTCATTGCCACGATTGTGGATCTCGGTTTGGTTTTCATTGTGTTTTGGCTTTTTGCGGATCCCTATATCGATACAGCAGCCAACCAATTTTGGGGTGCTGCACTGGCTGCCCTGTTTATTTCGATTTCAGAATTCGTGTATCATATTTTCATTGAAGTCACCAATCCTTTGCGACCGTCAAAAGCGGATGTTGATGTTCAAAAATATGCAACTGAAGTCGGTGAGGAATTTTCACCCTCTGATGACGATCTGTTGAACGAAAATGATGATAATAAGAAAAGTTGATCTAATCTTAAATAAACACATTCTGTTTTAGCATACTTATAAAAAAAGCTCAGATGCATTAATCATTCATGAATTCAAAAGATGTTATCCAAAGAAAATGAGATAGGCAAAAAACACAAATCAACTGACTTTTACAAGATCAGTTGATTTGTGTTCTTATATAATCATTTCATAACCAATTTATTATCTTCGACTTCATAGACGCAATCTGCTACCCGGTCTATGAACGTTCGATCATGGGAGACGAGTAATACTGTTCCTTCATAAGCTCCCAAAAAACGTTCTAACGCTTCGATACAAAATACATCGAGGAAATTCGTCGGTTCATCAAGGATCAGGATATTGTATCTCCCCAAGAACAGCCGGCACAACTCAAGGCGGATCGCTTCTCCCCCGCTCAATACCTTCACACTCTTTTTCAAGTCAGTGCCATTGAAATTCATAGCATGGAGCACGGCTCTGATCCTGCTTTCAACATAATCACTTCTCACCTTAATGTAATTCAGTACTGTTTCATCCTTCTTAAACTGATAGCTCATCTGTTGATAAAGGCCTATGACCGCTTTGGGGCGAAATGTCTAGACCTTCTCCTTTTTCAAAAATATGTTTCAGCAACGTCGTTTTGCCTGAACCGTTAGGGCCTTTGATCGCGATGGTGCTGCCAAATGGGAATTGAAAACTCACTTCATGAAAGAGCGTCTTTCCACCATTCATCAGTGTGAACCCATTGGCCATGATGGGGAACTTATTGTGCAGCTTCAACGTGGGTGGCTGGTTGAAACGAAGCACCTGTTCTTCTTTCGGTGCCTCAACTGTCTCGAGCTGAGATACACGTTGCTCGATCGCTTTTGCAGCGCGTTGAACTCCTTTCTGGCTGGACTCTTTTGATTTTGTCATGAACATCTTATTCGCTTTGGCTTTCGTTTCTTTTTTTGATAAATGACTATTCGCCTGTGTAATTGATTCCGCCTTTCTCATCTTTTCATCGGCAGCTCTTAATAGCCGCGCCTTCTCTCTTTCATACCTTTCATGCTTCTCTTGTTGTTGGTTCCGCTGAAGTTCTTTTAGGGCCACATAATCGGAATAATCCCCTGGGTATTCCGTAACAGTTCCTTCTTCAACTTCCCAGATCTTTGTGACCAGTTGATCCAATACATGTCGGTCATGGCTTACAAGGACAAGTGCTCCGTAATAATAGTTGAGTTGTTCGATTAGAAATTGAGTGCCCGATTCATCGAGATGGGTGGTCGGTTCGTCGATCAACAATCCTTCTTGATAGGTAGAGAAGATTTGAGCGAGTTTAAGCCTTGTAAGCTCTCCGCCGCTGAAGTTTTCAATAGCAGTCTTCGGGATTGAAAGCCTACCGCTCATTTCATAATCGACTTCAGCTTCAATTGGGGTTGCAACTTGATCAAAGTAGGCGAACTCTATGAACCTATTCACTTGCCCTTTTTCAGGGACTAGTTGACCATCCATCAGTTTCAACAATGTACTTTTACCAGCTCCATTCATTCCGACAATTCCGATTCTGTCAAACTGATGTACAGCCAGCTTTGGGATTTGTAAGATTACGCGATCTAAAAATGATATTTCGATTTTTTCTAATTACAGACATACTTTTTCCATAGGACACGCCTCCGTTTTATTGGATTGAAAAAAACACAAGCATCTGCCTGTGTTTCGGAGTAAACGGAAAAGGTCCATCCTAATTCAATCAAGAAATGATCAGGAAAGAAAGCATTATAAAAGATATAATTAAAGAAAGGTAGAATAATCCACCTTTCTATTCATCGTAGGTTATATGCGAAGAATTCTATAAAAAGACAGACTGATCCCGGTTACTCTGTTTACACAAACAGAGCCTTTGGACGTATTAAATTCTTTCATTAATTTCAAAAGTCACGTTCACTGTTTCAATTTTCCCTTCAATCAAACTGCGTTCGGTAAAATCGACGACGCCATTATTATCTACTGTAAAAACAGTTGAAGAACGTGTTCCGTAATGTTCCGTTTCAATGAAGATTGGTGACAGCTTTTCCTCCCATTCGATTCCTACACCGGTGTCAGGCAGCTCACTTCGATTTGCGGGGTCACTGTTTTTCAAAAGTTGGAACAGGCACTCTTTGTTGATTGAATCTGATTTTTCGATACACCTCACCAGATCTTTTTTTCCGTTTTCAACTTTTGGCCAAGGTGTGTCTATGAAATGATTGCTCAGTCCATAAATCCCTGGGGACATTGATTTTGTTTCATCCTGTATGTTGGAGTAGTACCATAAGGAATCCATGTTTCCGATGATGAGATTGAAGCCCTGATAGCTGCTGCGCTGTTCTTGTAAGGTATGTAAAAACTCTTCTGGTGCAGAGGCGGATGATAAATAGTCACGGATAATCTGTCCTCTGGAAATTTTATTGTCCTTTGGTTCATGAGGGTCCCTATAATTCGTCAAAGCGGCAAAGCGACCCTTTGTGGAAACCCCCATCCACGTTCCCATTTGCTGTAGATCTCTACCTGCCAGAATGGTCGGTTCATCCTTCCAAAAATGTGCCTTGGCAGTAGGTCTTTCATAAAATTCGTCCCGATTAGCTGCAACAATGATTTTATATTCTGGGTGCTTTTTATAAGCGATAAATAAAATACACATCGTATACCCTCATTTCCTGACGCATCTACCAATATTGTACCTGATGTATGCATTCCATACACTCTATGAGTGCACATAAAAATAACCTGAGAGAGATTATGTGGTCAAAAAATAATAATAGTGATCTGTGTCTTTTTCATAACCGAATTTCTCATAAAGTTGTTGTGCACCTGTGTTTTCGTGAGCAGTTTCCAAAAGAATCCCAGCTGAAGCAGTCTGTCGGGATAATTCTTCGGACTTTGATAACAACTTTTCACCGACCCCTTTCCTTCTGTAAGCGGGTTCTACGTATAAGTCATTCAGCAACCATTGTCTTTTCAAACCAACTGATGTAAAGATCGGATATAATTGTACAAAGCCCATAATGGTGTTAACTTCATCATCCATCATTGCTAGATAGATCACTGATTCCTCGTTTTTTATTCGTTCTTGTAGGAATGTTCTACTCCCTTTTATATCAGCGGTTTTACCATAAAAGACACGATACTTATCGAATAGTTCAGCAAGTTTATCCAGCTCATTCAGTGTAGCTTGTTTGATCAAGACTGAGTTCCCCTTTCAAATAAAAGTAAATAAATGCTGTTGTTTACAATGAAGATAAGAAGTCTAATGAACCCGGCTAGCAGCAGAAAGCGAGTATTTTGTAGAAAACAACAATTTCAACAAAAAACCTAAAAATGGAATCTTTTTAAAAGACTTTATTGATTTTAAGCGAAATTCACGACACTCCTGCGGGATAAGCGATCCAGGCGAGACCCCGCAGCGATTTAAGGATCTTCGACTAACGACTACAGTGCTAATGAGCGAGGAGGCTTGCGGAAGTGGGTTAATACAGGGTAGTGATGTCTAGCTCAGCGACCAGTCACTTGGATCACTTCAAACTTCCTGCGGCGGCAACAGCCTCCTCGTCAGTTTTCCAGTGACCCCCGTGCCTAACCGGGTCGCTTCCGCTTTTCGTTTGCCTGCGGAAAGGGAGTGAATTTCGTAGAAATCAACAAATAACTGAACAAAGCCTAAAAAAAGACAACCACTTTAATTATGGTTGCCTCTCATGATTGAACGCAAGCGTTATGCTTTTTTTACCAGCAACTTGACGGCTTTGAATATGAGGACTGCTGCAAACACGATAACTGTTATAATTCCGATAATGTCCAATGGCGAGTCGAAGCTTTCTAAGAAGGTACCTTCCAATGACATTTTCAATAGGAGGAAACCAGCGACTAAAGCTGCAAAATATGTGAGATTCCCATCCATATCAGCCACTCCTCCTTCCTTTTCAATTTTTTGAAATGAAAAAGGTGAGTGATGAATTTTATGCAGAAAATTCTAAAAATATTCATATGGATAGACAAAGTTCGTGCTATAATACTAGTAAGATATTGGTACCAATATACTATTTAGGCAGGGGGTATGATCATTTGGACATAGCAGATATCAGTATTCTTGGAATTGCACTTGCTGCAGTGGCGAACTTCATGATCGGTGCACTTTGGTATTCCCCTCTCTTATTTGCGAATATATGGATAGAAACGGTCAATAAAACCAGAGAGGATTTCTCTTCATCTAGCGCAAATTTAGGTCACCTGCTTACGTTTTTAGGGGGGATTATATCTGCATACGTCCTGTCACTGCTTATACAACTTTTCGACCCTATTACATTATGGAGTGGAGCTACACTTGGATTCTTAGCGGGAATAGGATTTTCTGTCGTACGAGAAATCTCCCCTACGATATTTGAAGGACGTAATACTGTGCTATTCTTCATAAGCGCTGGGTATCATGTTGTTTCCCTTACAATAATGGGTACTATTGTGGCAGCTTTTACATAGAAAAAGGCTATCTATATGATAACCTCTTTCCATAGTAATCTAAGAACCATCACTAATTACACCACATGCTGTCCGATCTCCAGCATCGCCTGAAGGTTGTGATTTATGATCATCTGCTTCTTCATGGATGATCAATGTGGTGCCATCAGATCCAATCAATGAGTTTTCTTCTCCACTTTTAAGTGTAACCATATCAGTGGTTATCTCCGTTTCAACCGTTCCATCTTCTCCCACTTGAAGGTTTGGAAGATCTCCGGCATGTGGACCATCTTCTTTCTCACCATGACTTACATCGGTAGGGTTGAAATGATCACCAGCTGATTTGAAATCGGGCTCTTCACAAACTCCTTTTTCATGAATGTGAAAACCATGTTTACCAGGTGATAGGTTGGAAGCTTTAATCTTGATTACAACGCCTGAAAACTGTTGTTCCAGATCAGCTGTCCCAACTTTTTCCCCTCCTCCGTTCTTCAGTTCGACTGAAATAGGTACGACTTCATCCCTGGTATTCCCTTCATTTTCTTTTCCGCTTAATGAAGTGTCTTTTGAATCACTATCCTCATCATTATCAGCCCTGCATGCGTTGAGAATTACAAGTACGATAATTACGAGTAAAAAGGATAGCCAACGTTTCATAGCAATTCCCCCTTACATTTTGTGTGTATAACACCGTTCACAAAATCATAAGAGTTTAAACTTATTTCAATTAAAATAGGCTATATACCTAATTAACGCACTAAATGATATCAACGTCATTCCAGTCAGATTCATAGCGGTATACGGATAGATCTACTTTATTCTGTTCAGTAAGCTTGATTCCCTCTTGTTCCAAGGCAGTCAGTTGCCGACTTCTTTGTTGTTCATCCTTTATAGCAATTTCCCCTTTTGCATTGATGACTCTGTGCCATGGCAGTTCATAGGCTTGACTCATGGTATGAAGGATTCGCACGACTTGTCTAGCTCCCCGTGGGCTCCCTGCTAGTCTAGCAATCTGTCCATATGTCATTACTTTACCCGCAGGTATATCTTGAATGATCGTGATCACTTTTTCAGTAAATGGCTGCACCTCAGAACCCTTCCCCTCATTTAAGTAGATTGTTAATAATAGGTTGTTGATAATTCTGATAAGAAGATGAATAGAAACCGATAGCAATTGAAATATACGAGAATCCTTCGGGAAAGCAAGTATATTTAATAAAAAGAGAAGAACCTCCAAATTAGCCTTTAAGTAAGTCTATCATATCAAATAGAAAGGAGATCTCACTCTATTACCAAACTGTTCAGTTTTAAGGTGCAAAATCAAAAATATTGAACATAATGACAATCGTTTTGCCATCATAATTGGCATTGAATATATAATAAAGAGACTCGTTACTGACGAGTCTTTTGTCTTTACAAACAACGGAGAACTTATTATATAAAGGTTATACTCTCTTGTGAACCCACTTCTTCAATAGGAGCTGTTCTCCTTCTTGAAGAAAAGCCCCCTTTTACGGAATAACTAAAACTCAAGTTTTCATTGTTGTTTTTCTTCTATGATATGTGTTTACGACAGCCCATATGGAAAAAAGAATGGTAAAACACGTTACACCTAATAATAATGATACAAGCGCAACATCCCGATAATCGAGAAAATGTACCTCTACAAAGCTAATCCCACTCCCATAAGAATAAAACGACTATCCGAAAAAGGTGTATTGGTCATATCATTGAAACTCTTGCCGCAATCTTTACAGAGGTACCGCTGTCGGGTTCGATATTTACCGTTCCTCTTAACAGAAGTGCTTCCGCAAACAGTTTGTCAAATTCCGCTATTCTTTTTAGTAATCGGAACATATAATAAAAGAGAAGAAAAGGCGAGCAATGGAAGCACGTCCCTTCCGCTCTTATTTTTTAGTTTATGATTTTTAGGAGGTATTACTATGCATACAATCATCAGTGTACGCCCTTAATAAGGGGGACGTACACTTCTTTAGCCGCCAGACTTTTGGAGGCTATGATGAAACCAATCTATTATTTATATACGAAAGCATTGTCTGATTTTAGTTCACGTATGCAGTTTATCGGCTTGACGAGCGCACTGTTAATGAGTACGTATCCTGAGCTGTATATGATGCTGTTTTTTTTAGGGAGACAAATTGGTGGCATGATGTCAAGCTATCTTGCAGGCATTGTTGCCGACCGTTTTTCGAAGCGCCTAACGATGATTATTTCAGAAATTGCAAGCGGAATCGCTGTGTTAAGTTTAATTTTCATAGAACATCCACTGTTTATTGTTATTGTTGCCTTTTTACTTGGTATTACGTATACATTTTTTGATGTGAGTTTTCGAGCATCAATTCCTACGATATTTGGTGAAGAGCGCCTTACGGAAATCAACTCGCTGCTTGTACGTCTTGGAGCGACGATGAGTATCGTTGGCTTTCCCGCTGGCGGTTTGATTTCGACCTTTTTTTCTTATAAGTATTTGCTTGTGTTTGACGGCTTGATGTATATTGGATCAGCCATTGTATTGTTAAATATCCACTGGTCAGAACCAACCAAATCGCTTCAGCCCGTTGAACAGAAACAAACCTTACGAAACGTTTTACAGTCAGGTATGTACATGTTTTTGCTGACAGTTGGATTTGTGTATCCATTTGCAGCTTCTGCTTATCAATACGCCCTACCGCTCATCGCATCTATAGAGGAATACGGGGATTTATATAACGGGATGATGTGGTCGACTGTAGCTGTTGGATCATTTCTATGTTCATTGATTATAAAAAAACAAGATGTTAACGAGCGGCGTTATATCGTCAGTTTACTTTTGTTTGGAACATTCGTATCACTCACGTTTATTTATGATTTAACACTCGCCACGTTTCTTGTTCTATTCCTTGTAGGAGCTGCTGAAGCACTGGTGCAAGTATGTCACTACACACTCCTTCAGCGCAGTGACGAACATGTTCGCGGCCGCTTGTTCGGTCTCAACACGCTCGCAACGAGATGTGGGTTTTTAGCGGGGTTTGGAGCTATACCACTACTGGAAAAAATGACCTCATTATCTCATGGGATTTGGTTGATGCAGAGCATGCTGGTGATATGCTGTCTTGTTCATATGTGGCGAAAATACCATTCAACACCAAAAAGCGAAACCTTTTAGATTGGGTTCGCTTTTTTAATACCGTACTGACCAAAGTTTCCTCTCTTAGACTTTGATTAAATAATACTTCCTTATTGAACAAAATGGGTGTTATCCTAACTTTAGGAAAGCACCCTTTCTTGAACAATCTCAAAATTCTAACAGATTTCATAGTGCTATATATCAATAATTTGTTATATTACCTAATTTATTACACTCCAATGCAAACCAAACGTCCCCATTATTATCACAAGTGATACCATGTGGCTCAGTTTGTTGGGTAGGGATTTTATATTCTGTAATCTGCTTATTAACAAGGGAAAATAGTCCGATCTGATTTGCTCCCCACTCAGAAGCATTTGCAGTTGGAATTGTTTGAGACAGCAGTAAATGAATTTTGGAACCTTAGATATTCTAATTAATAATGATGGTATTATGGATGGGTTTTGAACCTGTTAGTGACATTATTGATGAAAGATTGGATTTAATATTTGATATTAATGCAAAAGGTGTCATTCGTTCCATGCGTAATGCGATACAATCTTTTTATAAATATAAGTCTGTTTGATATAAAAAATCTTGATTTTGATCAAACTTTATTTTAAGGCACCATATTAAAAGTAGGTGGTGACCAGTATTACTGACGGGATCAAGTCCCACGGACGCTACGTCTTACCCCGGCTACCTAAAGAATAACCTAAATAGGCTAACCAGATGACCTGGTTAACCTTATAATAAAAAGTCCTAATATCTTGGGTTTTATTAGGTGTTTCTTGTTGTACTATAATAATACGTTATACAAAAATACGTTCTTTTTATTTTCTTAAATGTACATAAACGGAATACCAAATGACTGATTCTAATAGGTTAGAAATGTAATAATGGACTTATAACATGCTACATTCAGGGCTAAAAAATCATCACGTTTGTGAATGATTACACTTAAAATGTAGTGTAGTGATTTAAAAATAAACTGCGATCATTAAAATGCCAAAAATCCCTGCTTTCGATCAAAATGCAGGGATTTTTGGCATTTTAATAGACTTTGGGAAATGTATAAACTAGTGTTGCTTATTCAAGAAAAGCGCCCTATGGTTGCATATCAACGAATAGTAAAGTGAAGGAAAATAAAAACTCTCATGTATACAATCTATAAGTAATCTAAATTCGTCACATTTGGTTTTATTTATGTTAAATGACCATTAAAATGAGGAGTTAAAGTTTACCACAATGTTTGCATCGTCCCCGCCTTTTTAAATAATAGGCTAAAATTGCTATCCCTAGAGATATTCCCCATGGCAACCAGAACAAAAAAGGAACAAATTGTCCCCAATTTTCATTGGTAATTGAGCCATTAACCATCATAAATATGATTTGTGGACTAAGCTTTAGCCCCGTTATCGTGATAATAGCCGACATCAACATTGCAGGAACCATAACAAACCAAATTGGAATTTGTTTACCTGCTAGAAAAAAACACCACCGTGGAAAAATCACTCCCCATCTCTGAATAAGTCCAAGAGTTAGAATTCCACCGCCAATACATAATCCTCCCAGTATGGCTTCAACTATTACATTGTCTTCATTCCCAACCATTGATGAGTCGTTTGTCCCCAAAGGAATTCCTAACGCCCACGCCCATCGGACAATACCGTATGGCAATGCCATAATAACGGCTAAATAGGTAAACCACTTTCCCCACTTTGCTGTTGCTTTTGCTGATGATCCTTCTGTAGCGTCATTCCTGCCACAATTGCCGCAAGCATTCTGTGTAAGACGAAAATATGCTATTGCAGAAGCGCCCCATATGAACCCACCAACTATACAAAAAACTTGATTAATAACTCTCCAATCCAGCAGATCAAAGTGAAGCAAAAACAAATAAGCAAAGTTCTGCACAATTCGCGAATCTGGAACTATAAATATAAGCGTCACACTCATTATCCAAGCAAAGGAGAGAAATATTGCACGAGGAAAACGACTTCCCCATGGCATTATCATCGCTATAGCTACCACTGTACCTATCAATCCAGCTATGGCAATGACTGGTCCCCCGGCATCAACATTAAGATTTGATAAAAATGATCCCATCATTTCTGCCCGTGAATCGTTTTTACCGAAAGGAAATCCGTTGCCACCTAATAACCAGTACAGCCCGAGTAACCCGTATAGTAGGGACCATAGAGCAGCTGCATACCTAGTCCACTGCGGCCAACGCGACAGCCAGGAAAAATGTGTTGAATTATTGATATTTATTTTCGGTTCCATTTCACCCTCCCTAAAGCATTTTCATAATAAAAATTAAAATGTCATACTCCAAGATATAGTAACCCTTTCAATTAATTAGGTTAACCTTCCAAAAAGGATCTTACTAATTTTACCATTATTTTCTTCTTAAATTAACCTCCCATTACAAGAAAATAGCTTTATTCCTTGCTCCAAAACTCATATATTTATCCTTATTTTACCACAAGAACAGAACTTTCAAGGAAATAATAACATCAAAAACGTCATCAAAACCGGTACTCATTTTGACAAACTCTTTGGATCGTACAATAACTAGTGTACGAATGAAAACAGCGTGTCAATTAAAATGTCATTTGCCTAATGTTTCACAACCCTTGATATTAAAGTAAAATGTCCCGTGAATTGGCACGGGACATTTCTAATGTTATTTATTCTTTATGCACCTCAAAACGGAACCCTTTACTCTATTACAAGACTCTATCAATTGTGGGTCGATGAAATCCTGCTATTGAAAGAAAGAGGTTGACTCATAATATTGAGCATAGAGGGAATTCTCAAGACTTCTTGCTAAAACAATTTCTGTAAGACCCTTAGCGGACACAGGAGACCTTATTTTCCAAAAAATCGTTCATTTATAAAAATAACGGACACCAGAGCTCTTATTTCGTTAAAATCTTAGTAAATCAGCTGATTTGTTCACAGATAACGGCCCTGGTGTCCGTTAAATTCAGAAAAACCGCATATTTGTCACAAATAACGGCCCTGGTGTCCGTTACAATTTCAGAACATCCATGAAAAGCAGGAGGCTGCCCCTCAGGACAGCCTCCTCCTTCATACTGAAAGTTCTTCAAGTGATTTATCCAGTTGCTTCATCACGTTATAGATGATGCGGATACCGACATCTCCATCAGAACTGACAATTGATTCTGGATGAAACTGTACGGCGGTTATCGGGAGAGATTTATGTTCGATCGCCATAGGGATATCATCCTGGGATAATCCAGTCAATATAAGGCTTTCAGGAATATGTTCTGCATAGATTGAATGATAGCGGCTCGCCTGGAACTTATCCGGCAATCCCTCAAACATCTTGCTTGAATTCATTTGAGTAATGGTTGAAGTTTTTCCATGTTGCGGGTAATCCAGTAAATCCAAACTCCCTCCAAAATACTCGACGATTCCTTGAAAACCTAGACATACACCAAAGATGGGAATCTTTTTTTCGATACATAAGCGGATAGTTGCCCACACGTCAAACTGTGCAGGGGTTCCCGGTCCAGGAGAAAGAACGACCAGATCAAAATTGTTTTGATATCGCAGCATCTCTCTCGCTTTTTGTGCTCGATAGGTGACCACATGTGCACCAGTCTGTTTAAAGTAGTTCGCTAATGTATGGACAAACGAATCATCATGATCCACAATCAACACGTTCTTTGACTCTCCTGGCAACTGGTTGTTCCGAGCATCCTCATCCTTGATAGGTTCACGGATCGCTTTTAAAAGTCCTGCTGCTTTTGTCAGTGTTTCCTGTTCTTCATCTTCAGGAATCGAATCATAAAGCAATGTTGCACCTACCCGAATTTCAGCGGTCTGATTTTTTATCCGGATCGTTCTCAAAGTCAATCCAGTATTCAAATCTCCATTGAAACTGTACCAACCTACAGCGCCTCCATACCAGCCTCTTGGAGAATCTTCGTGTTCTTCGATCCATTGGATTGCTGCTTTTTTCGGGGCACCGGTTACGGTTACAGCCCACATATGCGTCAAAAATGCATCCAATGCATCAAATTCGGGCCTTAAATACCCCTCAACGTGATCAACGGTATGGATCAAGTGTGAGTACATTTCGATCTGCCTTCTGCCGATGACATTAACCGATCCTGGCAAGCAAATTCTCGACTTGTCATTCCGGTCCACATCGGTACACATAGTCAATTCTTCTTCATCTTTTTTCGAGTTCAATAGTTTTCGGATCTGATCAGCGTCTTCTAATGCGTTTTTCCCGCGTTTGATCGTCCCAGAAATCGGACACGTTTCAACCCGATTTCCTTCGACACGTACATACATTTCAGGTGAAGACCCGACCAGATGCTCATCGCCTAGATTGATGATGAACCCGTATGGACTAGGATTGATTTGCTGTAGTCGATCGAACACTTCGGAAGGGGTAGTTTCACATTTTTCATATAGGGTTTGTGAAGGTACGACTTCGAACATATCGCCCTGTTTAAACCGTTTTCGAGCTTCATCCACTAATTGGGCATATTTACCTGGTTGATATTCATTATATTTTGTACCGTTGATTGATTGGTCAGGATTACGTGCACCGTTCCGTTTCAATCCTTCCGTTTTGAGTGACACGAATCGAAAATCGTAGGATAGCTGATAAGCATGATCAGATTGATGATCCACCACTACGATTTCATCTGGTAAGAAGAGTTTTATATCTTCTACATCGGGATCTCTCTGTTGTTTAAGATCAATTGACTCGAATTGAAAAACAAGGTCATAGCCAAAGGCTCCGTATAGTCCTAAAAAAGAATCTTCATCTGAATAAAATAAATCTTTAAGTGTACGGACGACGTTGAAAATAGACGGTTGTCTGCTGCGGTCCTCTTCAGGATAAACTGCATCAGATTTCACAATCGAAGCTTTGATTTGTGAATCGGTATTTTTAAACGAACCGATTTCATTCCTGGTACTCAATCGCTCCGAGATCATTTGAAGTAATAGTTTGCCTCGATAATTCAAAGCATTGATCGTAAAGTCCAATCCTTTCGCTCTTATTTCTAGAGGTGGATTGATGAAACCGACATCCCATCTAGAATAACGGCCTGGGTATTCATATCGGCTTGAATAAAGCGCTCCCTGGTAGTGGTCAATATCTTTTAAAATTTTGGATACAGCCTCGCCTGGATCAAGTGATGTTTGCGTACGGGTAATCTGTATGCCGCCTGCTGTATCATAATTTTTAATTTCTTCCGGCTGTTTTGATTTGGTAAATCGTTTCAAAACGCTACCTCCTTTTGAAAGGAGACATGGAAAAGAATCATGCTGTTTGTCTATTCCTGTCTCTGCTCAGCTCATCTCAATTTTTGTATCCTTTACTGTACGCCAGCCTTTTCTTTGGTTAATGAAGAAATATAGGATCTGCATTCTTTTTTCCAATTGTCTGGGTTTTCCGTATGGAGCTCATGGACTTTCCGGATGATCGAGCTCCCGATAATGACGCCATCACAGACCTTACCGACTTCAATGAATTGTGCACGTGTTGAGATACCGAAACCCAATGCTACCGGAATATCTGTAAATGATTTCGCTTCTCTTAACAAGCGCTTCGTTTCTGGATGGAAATCCTTCCGTTCCCCAGTGACACCGAGAGAAGATACACAATATAAAAAGCCCTGGGATTCTTGAGCGATATGGTATAACCGCTCTGGTGATGTTGTTGGTGCAACTAATGAAATGTAACTGATGTGTTCCTCTTGGCAACGCTGTCTTAGTGATTCACTTTCCTCAAAAGGTAGATCTGGTATCAGTAATCCATCAACGTCATTTTCTTTTGTCAGGTTGAAAAAGCTCTCTTCCCCCAATTGTAGAAATGGGTTGATGTACGTAAATATCAGAACTGGAATCTCAAGCCCTAGCTCTCGCATCTGTTTTACCAGCTGCATTGCTTTTTCAATCGTCATTCCTTTCGCCCGTTTCGCAGCTTCTTGGATGACAGGTCCATCTGCAAGAGGATCCGAATAAGGAATTCCGAGCTCCAATACATCTGCCCCTTCCTCTTGTAAGAGAAGTGCCAACTCGATTGTTTCTTCAGGTGATGGATCTCCTGCCATGATGAATGGGATGAACAGTGGTTTCGCTTTCGACTTTAATTGTTCAAAACGTGCATTCATTGTTGGCCCTCCTTCATCACTTTCATGATCGTCCCGACATCCTTATCTCCTCGTCCTGAAAGACAGACGACGATGGATTGTTTCGGATCCATTTCTGCCGCTTCTTTATAAGCCTGTGCAAGTGCATGAGCACTCTCGATAGCAGGCAGGATTCCTTCTTCTTCTGATAAAATCTTCAACGCCTCTACTGCTTCATCATCTGTAATCGTTTTATAGGTGACCCGTTTCGAATCTGCTAGAAAAGCGTGTTCAGGACCTACTCCTGGATAATCAAGCCCTGCTGAAATCGAATATGGTTCGATGATCTGGCCATTCAGATCCTGGTTCAAGAATGTCATCGATCCATGGAGGACTCCAATCGATCCTGTTGTTATCGATGCTGCGTGTTCACCGGTTTCAATTCCATGTCCGCCTGCTTCTACACCAATAAGCTCAACCTCATCTTCTATAAATGGATGGAACATGCCCATTGCATTACTTCCTCCACCGACACAAGCGACAATCCTGTCAGGTAACTTTCCTAAAAAAGTGCTATGTTGTTGTTTCGTTTCAACGCCGATGACACGTTGCAGATTACGGACGATATAAGGATACGGGTGAGGTCCCACAACAGAGCCGATACAGTAGAATGTATCCTGTACAGCTCCAGCCCAGTACCGGATCGCTTCATTTGTTGCATCCTTCAATGTCTTGCTTCCACTTTGGACGGAGATCACCTCAGCCCCAAGTAATTTCATACGGAACACGTTCAATGATTGGCGTTCGACATCTTCTTCACCCATGAACACCTTGCAACTCAAACCGTACCTTGCACAAGCTGTAGCTACTGCTACGCCATGCTGACCAGCACCTGTTTCAGCAACTACCTTACTTTTCCCCATACGCTTTGCGAGGAGCACTTGCCCAATGGCGTTGTTGATTTTATGAGCACCCGTGTGGTTCAAGTCTTCACGTTTCAAATAAATTCGTGCTCCACCAAATCGTTTCGTACTGTTTTCTGCATATGTTAGCGGAGTAGGTCTCCCTGAATAATGATTCAATTCATGATCGAGCTCTTCCCGGAAATCTTCATCTTCCATCGCATTGTTGAAAGCTGCCTCTAATTCCTCAAGTGCAAACATTAAGGTTTCGGGTACATAACGACCGCCAAATTGGCCGAACCGCCCTTTTGTATCTGGGTAAAGTGTCTGCATTTAAACATTCATCCTCTCTATAAGGTCATTGATAAGTTGAGGGCTTTTCCGATCGTTCTCCTCGATCCCGCTTGATAGGTCGATTCCCATCGGATTGAACAATAAACACTCCTCGATATTGGAGGGGGTAATGCCTCCTGCGATAAAGCAATCTTTATCCATCTCCACCGCTTTTTTGGTATAAGCAGGGATGGCGTTCCAATCAAACTTGATGCCTGTTCCACCCCATTTTCCTTTCACTTTCGTATCGATGACAAAGCCATCGACGACATGGTCGTACTCATCTAACTGTCGGAGTGTCCCTTCACCATGGGCTAACGCTTTCCATATTTCAATGTTGACATTTCTCCGTACTTCACTGATGAACGAGTTCGATTCATCGCCATGAAGCTGAATGACATCGAGTTTGACATGTGAAAGTGTCTCTTCGATTTCAGTAAGATCAGGATTGACGAAGACCCCGACATGTTTCATTTGATGATGAGGTTCGATCCACTTGCTAACGTCTATTGGTGAGACGCGACGCTTGCTGTCCGCAAAAATGAACCCAACATAATCAGCACTATATTCTCGAACAGTTTCATAATCTTCCTGAGAACGGATACCGCAAATTTTCAAATAAGGCATTGCTCAATTCTCCTGGAATAGGTCTTCAATACAAGTTGAAATCGACTTCGATCTCATCAGCGTCTCCCCGACTAAAATTCCAGACGCTCCAGCTTGATGAACGAAATTTACATCTTCAGAGGTTTTGATACCGCTCTCACTGATAAAAGTGACCTCTTCTGGAATGACGGAGGCTATTTCCCCAGTATGAGCGACTGAAGTTTTAAAGGTGTTCAAATCCCGGTTATTGATGCCGAGAAGTTCAGGGATGAATTGATTGAAAACCTCTTTAACCTCATCTTTAGAGTGGACCTCCAGCAATACTTCAAGTCCCAGTTCTTTTGCATACAGATACAACTCTTTCATTTGCACTGGATCAAGGATTGCTTTAATCAACAGGATTGCGTCCGCACCCATCGATTTGCTCTCTTCGACCTGAACGGAATCAATGATGAAATCCTTCCGTAATATTGGTAGATTGACTGCTTTCTTTATTTGCGTCAAATAATCTGAGTGACCTTGAAAATAGGTTTTATCAGTCAAAACAGAAATGGCATCTGCCCCTGCTGCTTCATAGGTTTTCGCAATATCGACTGGATGGAAATCTTCGCGGATGATCCCTTTTGAAGGTGATGCCTTTTTCACCTCTGCGATCAGCCCAAGCTTTCGATTGCTGTTTGATATCGCATTTTTCAG
Organism: Alkalihalobacillus sp. TS-13; assembly: GCF_019720915.1. Lineage (GTDB taxonomy): Bacteria > Bacillota > Bacilli > Bacillales > Fictibacillaceae > Pseudalkalibacillus. The sequence goes on along the minus strand of NZ_JAHKSI010000001.1, from coordinate 1,203,387 downwards.
CGAACGCTGCGTGTATGTTACCTTCTCAAAGGTCTTAGGATAATTTGATAGTTCTTGCTTTTTGGTTTCCACGATCTGCTCAAGCATAGGACCTCACCTGCACATGTGTCATGTTAAGGTAATGCCCTTCAACCTGTCCTGATTCGATCGCTTCTTTAACGAGCGGTACAGCTGTTGAAAAATCGGATGCTCGGTCTGCAGCGACAAGACCTGCTGCTGCATTCAGAATGACGATGTTTTTGGCTGCTGGATTCGAGCTGTTGTTGAAAACCTTTCGTATGAGGTCTGCACTCATTTCGGGTGAATCCACCTGGATATCTATTAAATTACCTGTTTGAAGACCAAGATCTTCAGGATGAATTTTGTAAGTCTTGATTTCATCTGGAGTAACCTCGAGCACCATTGTGGATGACATTACCGAACATTCATCCAGACCGTCGTCACCCGAGACGATCATTGCTTTCTTAATACCTAATCGTTGAACCACTTCTGCCATTTTACGAGCTAATTGTGCATCATAGACACCGATCAATTGTCGCTGACACCCAGCTGGATTGCATAAGGGTCCTAATATATTGAATACGGTGCGGAATCCGATTTCTTTTCTCGGAGCTATTGCATGCTTCATTGCTGGATGATACAGCGGTGCAAATAGAAAGCTCATCGAATACTCTTCCAAAGCTTTGATCGCTTCATCAACACCAGATTGGGTAGGGACATTAAGACATTCGAGCACATCTGCGCTTCCGCTTTTAGAAGAAAATGACCTGTTTCCATGCTTTGCGACTTTCACACCTAGTGAAGCCATGACAATCGCTGAGGCAGTTGAAATGTTGAATGTTCCAGAGCCGTCCCCTCCTGTTCCGCAAGTATCTACGGTATCTTCCAAGTTGACCGGGAAAGCAATAGCATGTTCACGCATCGACTTTGCGAAACCCGTCATTTCATCAACTGTTTCTCCACGCATTTTTAAAATTGTTAATAGACTTGCGATTTGACTTGACGTAACGTGTCCGGTCATGATCCGATCCATGATGGATTTTGCTTCATCTTCTGAAAAGGTCTTACCATCCATCGCATTTTTTAATTGGGTTATAATCATTTGTAGTCTCCTTTCGATCCGTGTTTTTTGCATACGTGTGGACCAAAAGAAGTTCAAGGTGGAATGAATTTCATTCTTATTTGAAGGTTAGTGAATGACATCTCTATCACGCTCCTCATTATGGAGTACTGATAGAGCTGAGGTATAGGTTATGAAGGTTATTGAATAGGCTCTGTTATTCTTGATTGTTGAATTTCACCGGAGTGAAACGAATTTTTCTTACATTTAAAGGAAGTATTAAATACTTTCTTCAATATAAGCGCAACTAAGGCTCAGCCTACGCCAAAGGCTTGGCTTTGCCAAGTTTTCTTTATGGAATTGTTCCTAAGCAATCAACAACAACCGATTAACAAAAACCTATGGTTAATAAAAAAATCCCATGGACATAAGGGTGCCCAAGGAATCGTCACTTGTAAAACGTACCTTAGCTCGCCTCAACTCTCTCAAACTCTACTCTTTTCTCATCTCAACTAATCTAATTAACTTTTTAAAAAACTTATACCTATATTATTAAGAAGCACTGTGTTTGTCAAGGGTAGAATGTTATTGTTTTTGTGGCTCTTGTTGATTTCTACGAAATTCACTTCTTTTCCGCGGGAAGACGAAAAACGGAAGCGACCCGGTTAGGCTGTCGCCGCCGCAGGAAGTTTGAAATGATCCAAGTGACTGGTCGCTGAGCTAGACATCACTTCCCTGCATTAACCCATTCCGCGGGCCACCTCGCGATTTTCTCTCTGCGGGGTCTCACCTGTCTCGCTTTTCCCGTAGGAGTGTCGCAAATTTCGTTTAAAATTCAACAAAGTCTATAATCAAGTCTATTATTTAAATATTATATTTAAAAGGCTGTTTTACAGTTTGGAAATATACCCGTTTTCCGCGGGCGATCCATAAGTTTCCTCACTTGCACGAACTTTTATAAAATAATCCAAAATCCAAACGTGACCCGAATTGTCATAAATCGTATAAAAACTACGGAAAATAGTTGTTTTGTCCCTGTTATAATGGCTCTATGGAAAAATAAATAATTGGAGTTGATCCATGTGATGAATATGTTGAAAGCTTTCCGCGTAGTTGGCTACTCTGAGGGAGTTTCTTTTCTGCTGTTGCTTGGTATCGCAATGCCTTTAAAATATATGTTCGACTTTCCAATGGCGGTCACTATTGTTGGCGCGATCCACGGCGGATTGTTCGTCCTCTATTGCATGATGGTTGTTTACTTGAAGTTCAATCAAAATTGGTCCATTACAAAAGCTGCCCTTGGAATCCTGGCTTCTGTACTTCCATTCGGTCCTTTCGTGTTTGATGCAAAGGCAGTCAGAAGTTGAAAAAATTTTGTAGGTAATTTCATATTTTTTGCCTTTACCCCTTTACTTTTGTAGATAACAGCTTGAGGCAGATGATTAAGCGCCTTCTCCCAAAGCCGTCAACACAAATACGGAGTTGGCTGTTCAAAAAGTGTCTAATTCTCTCCGAACTTAACAACATTTTGAGAAAAATCGTGGTTTTGATACAAAATGTTGTGTTGGAGGAATCCGACACTTTTCTTTTAGAACAGTCCCTTTCATCTTACCTTGAAAGCTGGCCAGCACTTGTCTCATTTCCAACACTCATATTTTTTGTTATGAACAAATACAGCACCATCGAAATTGTCACTGAAATCGCAGAGGCCATGTAAATTTCACTGTATCCATACCAGGAGGCGATAACCCCAAAGAACATCGCCCCTGTGCCTACACCCAAATCAAATGACGAAAAGAATGTAGCGTTAGCCATTCCTCTACGGTTCTTAGGTGCTGATTGTACAGCCCAAGCTTGAAGTGCTGGCTGGACAGAACCGAATCCTACACCGAAAAAGAGAGCTGCAGCGATCAACATCCATTCATTTGCAAGTAGAGATAAATCAATCATCGCAATCAATATTAAAAAGGTTCCTGGCAAAAATACAGCTTTATGACCTAATCGATCATATAACTTCCCTGAGAACGGGCGGACAATCATCAATGAGAAGGCAAATACAGTGAAGTACCAACCTATCCCACTAATATTCAACTGTTCCGCATATAACGGAAGAAATGAGGTGATTCCTCCAAATGCCATCGTGATAAAGAATAGTAATAATGCTGGAACCAACGCAGTCTTTTCATATAAATCCCATTTCCTTTGAGGTGCATGACTTTTTTCTCCTGGGCGGTAATGGATAAGCGCAGCGATTATCAGAGATGCAAGCCCACAAAAAGCAGCGATTGCAAATGTAATTGAGAAATTCGCTCTAACTACCAACATCA